>NZ_DALZOY010000004.1:25539-233355 GCF_032018205.1 Oscillibacter sp.
GACCGACGGGACCTTGGATACCCTGCACACCTGCGGGTCCAATATCTCCGGTGGGTCCCTGAACGCCCTGCAATCCTGTAGGACCGACGGGACCTTGGATACCCTGCACACCTGCGGGTCCAATATCTCCGGTGGGCCCCTGAACACCCTGTAAACCTGTAGGACCGACGAGACCTTGGATGCCCTGCGATCCTACCGGGCCAGTGTCACCGATGGGTCCCTGAACGCCCTGCAGTCCTGTAGGACCGACAGGGCCTTGGATGCCCTGCGGGCCTGCCGCGCCGGTGGGGCCGGTGGGGCCCTGAATTCCCTGTGGACCTGCGGGACCGGTGGGACCTTGGATCCCCTGCACACCTTCCGGGCCCGTGTCGCCAGTGGGCCCCTGAACACCCTGCAAGCCCGTGGAACCGGCAGGGCCTTGAATACCCTGCAAGCCTGCCGGGCCGGTTCCACCGGTAGGCCCCTGAATTCCCTGTGGACCTACGGGACCGGTGGGACCTTGTGTTCCCTGTGCACCTCCGGATCCGGTGGGACCGACTGGCCCTTGCGCTCCCTGCGGGCCTGCGTCACCGGTGGGTCCTTGCATTCCCGGCGTACCTGCCGGACCAGTGTCACCTGTGGAACCTTGAATACCCTGAGGGCCTACGGGACCGGTGGGACCTTGTGTTCCCTGTGCACCCTCGGGACCAGTGGGGCCGATGGAACCTTGCGCTCCCTGCGGGCCTGTGCCGCCGATAAGGCCGATAGGCCCCTGAACGCCCTGCGGACCCTGAATACCTTGCGGGCCTTGCATCCCTTGTGCGCCGGTGGGCCCGTCGACCCCCTGTACCCCCTGCGGACCCGTGGGGCCCGTAGAGCCGGTGGACCCCTGCATTCCCTGCGAACCGGTCTGACCAGTCGGGCCGGTGGGGCCTTGAATTCCCTGTGCGCCGGTGCTGCCCATGGGACCGGTAGGCCCTTGCACGCCCTGTGGGCCAGTCGGGCCGGTGGGGCCAATGAGGTAGCTGCTGCAACAGCACGGATCGTATGGTAATCGACAAGAAGTGCTGAACTCTGTGTTTTTATGGACAATCATGATAGTAACTCCTTATGTTCCGCTCCATATACGGTCAAAATCAAACCGAGAATATGTCTTATCGCTCTTAAAGCTGTTACAGTATATGCTTGAAGCGAAAAGGAGAAACAGAAGCGCCAAACTGTCAATTTACATGCGGCTGTCATGGAGTGTTAAAGCAAATCCTCCGGCTTAACTCCCAGCGCTTTTGCGATAATCAGCAAGTCTTTATCCGTTACCATTTTTGTCTGCCCCTCAATTTTGGAGAGACAGGAACCGGTGATCTCCATGCCCTCGGACTGGAGTTTGGCAAGCAGTTCCTTCTGCTTCAACCCTTTATCAAGACGTATTTTCGTTATATTCGCGCCTACGACGTTCATTTCGCCGAGTGAATGTTTTCGTGGTTTCAAGATCAACACCTCAAATATATAATTCTGTTGAGAGAATTATATATCCATACAGTCTTGACATAATTCCACCAGCGGAATTATAATATATTATATTTCCGCAGATAGAATTATACGCGAGGTGTTTACCATGCCGGACTATAAAGAAATGTATATCACACTATTTAAAGAGACAACAAAAGCTATCAGTATTCTTCAAGCGGCACAGCAAAGAACAGAAGAAATCTATATCTCAGACGATACGGAAAATAATCTCATATTGCTCAAGCCCCATGAGGATAAGAAGGAGAAAGATTAGAGGAAAAAAAAGGCTGGACATCATCAAGCAAACCGATGATGTCCAGCCTTTTTTATGGAGTTCTCCGCTTCTTTCGTGGGCCTCTCGGTTTAGATTCCGGGCGCCGTTTCTTACCGTTAGGAAAGAAATCATAGTTGAAATAAAGCAATAATCCGAACCCATGCCCAATAGGGACAAGGTTCGGATTATCATGATTTGGTGCCGGTGGCCGGACTCGAACCGGCACGCTGTCGCCAGCGGTGGATTTTGAGTCCACTACGTCTACCAATTCCATCACACCGGCAGGTGTAACGGGAGTATTATAGCACAACGCCACGAAACGTTCAAGAGCATTTTCGCGTTTTTTTGAAAGATTACAAAGCGCACCCGCCGCGCAGAAATACGCCGGGGGAACGAACTGTCGTCCCCCCGGTGTTTGTTTGCAGTTTACGGTGCGAGCAAATAGGACTCGCCATCCTCCGTCGTCCCCGGCTGGGCCAGCACCGGCACCAGCTCGGTATCCTTGCTGGCAGCGGCAAGCCGCGTCCGCAGGGAGTCCAAAGCAATCCCCTCCCCGGAGACATAGACCCGGTCCATCAAGGGCGCAATGTCCTCCAGAGACTGGCCGGATACATCGGTAAGCATTGAGGCGGGATCAGCCCCCTCCGGCGGCAGCATAATAGACAGCTTCACGTCATACTCTGCCAGCGCCGCTTTCATCTCCGTCAAAAACGCGTTGATTCCCTGGCGCAGGCTGTCCGGCAAACCGGTGGCTGCCGGACCGTAGTCGATCTTGTTCAGCTTTCCCGCGGTAGGATAGCTCACGTCCGTCAGGAGAATTTCGTCAAAGCCCGCCGCCGCGCAGGCGGTGGCCAAATCAACGAGATATTGCCGCGCTTCCTCCTTAGAGGGGGCCAGCCATCGGTCGTTGTTCCCGTCGTAAAAAACATAGCCGCCGGTGTTTTTCAGGCCCTTGCCCGCAAGATCTGCACTGGAGGCAACAGAATCCCGGAAGCACGCAATTTTGGCAATGGCATAAACGCCCTCATCCTTCAGCATATCTCCCAGCGCCGCAGCGGAGCCTTCCACGGTCTTCACCGCCGACGGCGGCGCGGCCTGAGAATCAATATAAACAAAGCCGTCCGTATCCTTCACGGTGTATACCGCGGCGTTATACGCCCCGCCGGGGGAAACTACGGCCCAAGCGGCTTTCCAGTTGGTCAGCGGGCCCACCGGAAGCGCGGCGGCTTGAATGCTTTTCTGCTCCGGCTCCTCAATGGTAAAGCTTGCATCGCCGGGTTCATCCGCCGATGTGCTGCCGGAGCCATCAGGCTGGTCCTTTGAAAATTGCGGCAGGTCCAGCCTTGGGCGGTCAGAATCGTCGTAGACCACGTACTTTTGCAGCCGAATCACCGCCACAGCCCCCAAAATCACCAGCACCAGCAAAACTGCCAGCAGGATCTTCCACTTGGGGCCCTTTCCATGATAGCTGCTGTATCCTCTCGGTCCCCCCATAGTGTTCCTCCTCCGAAGTTTTTGCTCAGTCCCCGATGGCGTCCATCAGAGCCACGCGGCGGGCGTGCCGTCCGCCCTCGAAGTCGGTATTCAAAAAGACCTTTACCATTTCCAGCGCCAGCATCGGCCCTGTAAAGCCCGCACCCATGGCCAACATATTGGCGTTGTTGTGCTGGCGGCAGAGCCGGGCCTGCATCGTGTCCGCACAGTGGGCACAGCGAATCCCCTTCACCTTATTGGCGGCGATGGAGATGCCGATGCCGGTGGTGCAGATGACAATGCCCTGCTCACATTCGCCGGAGGCCACGGCCCGGGCCGCCGCCTCGCCGAACACGGGATAGTCGCAGCTCTCCGTGGAAAAGCACCCAAAGTCGTGGCACTCGTACCCGTCCTTCTCCAACTGCTGTTTGATTTTTTCCTTCAGCTCAAATCCGCCATGGTCGGCGCCCAGTGCGATTTTCATAAAAACTTCCTCGCATTCATTGGTTTGACGGCATGACGCTCTGGCCCCGGCGTGGCAAATGCCGCGTTCCGCGCCCCGGTCCGCCGGAGGGTGCAATGCACCTTTTCTTCATCTTACACGCAATTGGAGAAATATGCAAGACATCCCTTACAATGCGTGCCAGACGGGCCGCTGCTTTTCAAAGGTACAAAAGCGGGTAAAGCCGCATTCCCGCAGCAGAGCCTGCCCCTCCCGGATTCCTTTGCCCACGTCCGTGGGACGGTGGGCATCACTGCCCAATGTAATCAGCTCGCCCCCAAGGCCGCGGTACAGCCTCAGCCATTGTGCATCGGGAAGGAAGCGACTGCCCCGGGTGGTGTTCACCTCGATACCCTGACCGCCCTGAATCAACGTCCGCAGAATTTCCTCCAGCTCTGCGCCATAGCCGTCCACATTGATGTGAAAGCCCCGGTAATCGTTCATATACCGCAGGGGCAGCGTCATGTGGCCCAGCACGGTGAATTTCCCCCACCGGGCCATTTTCAACAGGTTCCCAAGATAATCCTCAACCTCGGCATAGCAGGTTTTCTCGTCCGGTTCCTGCATCCACCCGATATCCTGAAGCCCAAACCGCTCGGAGAGCATATGGACGGAGCCGATGATAAAATCCAGCTCCGGCATACCCGCAAGCAGCCGCTCTGTCCGGGCCTCGTCCACCTGCGCGTCTCCCAGCTCCAAACCCAGCCGCAGCTTCACCGGGCCGGACCATTTGGCGGCGGCTTCTTCATATTCCTTCGTCAGCGCTCCCCAGTCAAATTCCTCCAGCGGAATGACCGTGCGGGGCTTCACCGGCTCAAAATGGTCGGTAAAGCAAATTTCATCCAGCCCCGCTTCCGCAGCGGCGGCGGCCATTTCCAGCATAGGGGCGGTGCTGTCGGGGGAGACGCGGGAATGGGTGTGGTAATCGGCCAGATACATGGAATGCCTCACTTTTTGTATTTCTTAAAGAACTTCTTGCGGTCCTCGTCATTACTGTCGCCCATGGATTCAGCAAACTTTACAAGAGCTTCCTTCTGGGCTTTGTTCAGGTTTTTGGGAGTTTCGATGTAAACGGTAACATACTGATCGCCCCGGCCTCGACCGTTCAGCAGGGGAATCCCCTTGCCCCGCAGACGGAAGGTGGTGCCGGTCTGGGTGCCTTCGGGCAGGGTGTATTTCACCTTCCCGTCGATGGTGGGAATCTCCAGTTCCGCCCCCATCACCGCCTGTGCAAAGGTGACGGGCGCTTCGCACAGCACGCTGTTGCCCTCCCGGCGGAACAGCTCGTGAGGCTTCACCGTGATGGTAATCAGCAGGTCCCCGGCGGGTCCGCCGTTTTTGCCCGCGTGGCCCTGACCACGGATAGACATGGTCTGGCCGTCGTCAATTCCGGCAGGAACCTTCACCTCAATGGTGTGACGGCTGCGAAGCATGCCGGTTCCGTAGCACTCCTTGCAGGGCTGATGAATAATGCGGCCCTTTCCGCCGCAGCGGGGGCAGGGACCCGTGGACGCAAACACGCCCAAGGGCGTCTGCTTGCGGGTCTGCACCGTGCCGCTGCCGTGGCAGTCGGGGCAGATTTCCGGGGTAGTCCCCGGCTCGCAGCCGTTGCCCTTGCAGGTGTCGCAGGTTTCGTACCGCTCCACCGTCACCGACTTGTCGCAGCCAAAGGCCGCTTCCTCAAAGGACACGGACACAGCCTGACGGATGCTCTCGCCCCGCTGGGGCGCGTTGGGGTTGGCCCGACGCTGTTGTCCGCCAAAGCCACCGCCAAAAAAGCTGCCGAAAATGTCCCCCAGATCGTTGAAGTCAAAGCCGCCCGCACCGCCGTAGCCCCCGCCGAAATTGGGGTCCACGCCGGCGTGTCCGTATTGGTCGTAGCGGCTCTTTTTATCTGCGTCGGACAAAACCTCATAGGCCTCGTTGACTTCTTTAAACCGGGTTTCCGCCGCCTTGTCTCCGGGGTTCAAATCGGGATGGTTTTCTTTGGCAAGCTTCCGGTATGCTTTTTTAATCGCGTCCTCAGACGCATCCCGGGCAACGCCCAGAACCTCGTAATAATCACGTTTTTGATCTGCCATACAGTGCTTAAGTCCACGAATCCTTTCCGCCACTGCGGCGGGCAGGCTCCGCTTCCTTATTCCTCCTCTCCGTCCCGCGCCCTCGGCGCGGCGCCTTGGGTCGGGCTATACGGGGTATGCGGAGCCGCCGCTATGGCCGCTCCGCATTCCATTCACTTGTTACTGATTGCCGTCCTTTTTGTCCTCTTCATCCACGACCTTATAGTCCGCGTCGTAGTACTGACCCTGCTGTCCGCCCGCGTCGGGACCCGCGCCGGGCTGCTCGCCCTGCTGGGGACCTGCCTGCTGATAGAGCTTTTCGCTCACGGCATAAAACGCCTGCGTCAGCTCTTCGGTAGCAGCCTTGATGGCGGCGCTGTCGGTCCCCTTGAGGACCTCCTTCAGCTTGTCGATGCCGGACTGCACCTTGGCCTTGTCGTCGGCAGGAATCTTATCACCCATTTCGTTCAGGGTCTTCTCAGACTGGTAAACCATCTGGTCGGCCTGATTGCGGGTTTCCACTTCCTCTTTCAGCTTCGCGTCCTGAGATGCAAACTGCTCTGCTTCCTTCACCGCCCGCTCAATGTCGTCCTTGCTCATGTTGGTGGAGGAGGTGATGGTGATATGCTGCTCCTTGCCGGTGCCCAAATCCTTGGCGGAGACGTTGACGATGCCGTTGGCGTCAATATCAAACGTGACCTCAATCTGAGGCACGCCACGGCGGGCGGGGGCGATGCCGTCCAAATGGAAGCGGCCGAGGGACTTGTTGGCAGCTGCCATCTCCCGCTCACCCTGAAGCACGTTGACCTCCACGGAGGTCTGGTTATCGGCTGCGGTGGAGAACACCTGGCTCTTCTTCACGGGGATGGTGGTGTTGCGGTCGATCAGCTTGGTGAACACGCCGCCCATCGTCTCAATGCCGAGGGACAGGGGCGTCACGTCCAGCAGCAGCAGACCCTTCACGTCGCCGGTAAGAACGCCCGCCTGAAGCGCCGCGCCCATGGCCACACACTCGTCGGGGTTGATGCCCTTGAAGGGATCGCTTCCGGTAAAGCTCTTTACAGCATCCTGCACGGCGGGAATCCGGCTGGAGCCACCCACCAGCAAAACCTTGTTCAGCTCGGAGGGCTTCAGGCCCGCGTCGGACATGGCCTGCCGCACAGGGCCCATGGTGGCGTCCACCAGATGGCTGGTCAGCTCGTTGAACTTGGCCCGGGTGAGAGTCACGTCCAGATGCTTGGGGCCGTTTGCGTCGGCGGTGATATAGGGGAGATTGATGTTGGAGCTGGTAACGCCGGAAAGCTCCACCTTGGCCTTTTCGGCGGCTTCCTTCAACCGCTGCATGGCCACCTTGTCGCCGGAGAGGTCCACGCCGTCGCTCCGCTTGAACTCGCTTACCAGATACTTCATGACGCACTCGTCAAAGTCGTCGCCGCCCAGCCGGTTGTTGCCGGCGGTGGCCAGCACCTCGATCACGCCGTCGTCAATTTCCAGAATAGACACATCGAAGGTGCCGCCGCCCAGATCGTACACCATGATTTTCTGGGAGTGCTCCTTGTCCGCACCGTAGGCCAGCGCGGCGGCGGTGGGCTCGTTGATAATACGCTTAACCTCAAGACCCGCGATTTTGCCTGCGTCCTTGGTGGCCTGACGCTGGGCATCGGTGAAGTAGGCGGGAACGGTGATGACCGCCTCGGTGACGGTGCTGCCCAGATACGCCTCGGCGTCGGCCTTCAGCTTTTGCAGAATCATGGCGCTGATTTCCTGAGGGGTGTAAGCCTTTCCGTCAATGGTGACCTTGTGGTCGGTGCCCATCTCCCGCTTGATGGAAGAGATGGTGCGGTCCGGGTTGGTGATGGCCTGACGCTTTGCCACCTGACCCACCATACGCTCGCCGGTCTTGGAAAACGCCACCACGGACGGGGTGGTGCGGTTGCCCTCGGCATTGGCAATGACGATGGCCTCGCCGCCCTCCATCACCGCCACGCAGGAGTTGGTGGTACCCAAATCGATTCCGATTACTTTAGACATAATGAATTCCTCCTATATCGAAACATAAAAAATTACAAATCCGGCAAATTTAATTAGCCACGCGGACAGCCGCGAAACGCAGAACCTTGTCGCCCATCATAAAGCCAGCCTGAAACACGTCTGCCACCACGTTTTCGCCCAGCGTCTCGTCGTCGATATGCATGACGGCGTTGTGCCGGTTGGGATCAAAAGGCTGGCCCAGCGCTTCCATCTCGGTGACGCCCAGCTTTAAGAGCACCTCTTTGTACTGGGTAAAAATCATTTCCAGTCCCTTTTTGTGAGGGGACTCGTCATCGCCCCCGGCCTGCATGGCCCGCTCCAGATTGTCGTATACGGCCAAAAAGGCAGTGGCGGTGTCGGCCTTGGCGTCCTGATAGATGGACTCCTTCTCCTTGGCGGTGCGCTTGCGGTAGTTGTCATATTCTGCGCTCAGGCGGGTAAACTGGTCCGTAACGGAGGCAAGCTGCCTTGCCGCCAGCTCCGCAGCCTCCATCTGCTCCCGGGTAAGCGTATAGGTCTTTTCCTTTTTCTTAGGCTCCTTCCGGGGCTTTTCGTTCTTTCCGGGAGCGTCCTGCGAAGTCTCCTCCGTCTCGGGGGGAAGGGTCTGCTCCGCCTCCTGCTCCGGGGTCTGATCGATGGGCTCTTTCTTTTCCTCGCTCACGTCTTTGTGTCCTCCTTCTTGGAAAGTAAATCCTTCTTTCCAAACATTCGTGCCATACCTTCGGCAAAATAGCTCAGCCGCGCAGTCACGGCGGCGTAATCCATACGTGTGGGGCCCACCACACCGATGAGGCCCCGCAAATCGTCTCCGATGTCATAGCTTGCAACCACCACGCTGGTGTCCATCAGCGCGCGGCTGACGTTTTCCGGCCCGATGAGAATTTTCATCGGGGCATTTTCGTCGGGGGAGGGGAGATCCGCGTCTTCGTCGCTGAGATAGCTCATAAGCTGGTGTGCCTTATCCGCATCCCGGAATTCCGGAAGCTTTAGAAGCCGACTGGCTCCTACGGTCTGCACCTCTCGGCGGCCCGCCTCGTCCAGCACGTCCGTGGCATAGGCCACGGTCTGGCTCAGGGGTAAAAACACCTTGGGGGAGAGCTGATCCGTCATGTGCAGCAGCCGCTCGTTCATCTCGTCGGCGGAACTGTTGGTAAAATGGGTGTTCAGCAAATGGGCAAGCGCTGGTATCTGATCCGCGTCCAGCTTTAGCTGAAGCCGGAGCAACTGGCTTTTCACCCGGTTGTTTCCCATCATCATCACAACGATCAAACTTTCATCGTCCACGGGAATCAAATCAAAATGCTTAGCAAAAAATTTTTTTCTTCCGGCGGTGGCTGTGTACACGGGATAGCCCGCCAGCGCGCTGACCGCCTTCCCGGCCTGAGAAACAGTCCGGTCCAGCTCTTCCATTTTCAGGTGAAGCGCCGCGTTCAGCTTTTCCGTCTCCGCCACGCTGAGCTTTTGCCGCTCCATCAGCTCGTTGACATACAGTCGATAGCCCTTGGGCGCGGGCACCCGCCCGGCGGAGGTGTGGGGCTGCTCCAAATAGCCCAGCTCCACCAAATCCGCCAACTCGTTGCGGATGGTGGCGGAGCTGACGGAGCCTCCCATCTGGGTGGCAATGGCCTTTGAGCCCACCGGCTCGGCAGTGGAAATATAATCCTCCACCACCGCCTTCAGTATTTGCTTTTTTCGGTCTGTCAAATCCATAATCCGCTCCTTACCAGAACGGTAAAACAAAGATTAGCACTCATTAGTTCCGAGTGCTAAAGCGAGTTTACCACCACGCAAAACGAATGTCAATGGATGGATATAAACAAATTGTAAATTCAGGCAAAACCCCTCGTTTTGTGGGCACGGCGGTCATTCGCGGGGCCGCGTGGAGACGGGGTTGCCTAAGAGAAACACAGTCCTTTTTAAGCGAGCGCTTTAAAAAAACGCAAAAGCGTCCCGTGTCCGCTTTCACAGACCGGGACGCTTATTTTAACTAATTTTCGGAAGTTTGGGCAGCCTCCCAGCCTTGCAGCAGCGCACGCGCCGCCTCTCCGCTGGGCGGCAAATCAGTCAGATGCAGCAAATATCCGGCGGCGTCCCGCCACTGCGATGCGGAATACGCCTCCTGCGAAAACTCCAGCGCCGCCCTTACCGCGCGGCGCTGAAAACTCTTTTCCCGCAAATCTGAAAGATAATTGCAGCCTGTGCGCCTTGCCAGCACCTCTAAAAGCTCCTCTTCTTCCGGCATAACCTCACCCCTCGCCAAAAGTGTATTTATTTATTCTAATAATACTATATTACTCGCTAAAAGTAAATAATATTATTCTATTGGTCTGTAACACAGCATCCTTTGTTTTGATAACATTAAGGATAAATAGGAAAGTATCCTAATTTGCGGAGGAGGGAGGGATACCGCTTGCGGGAAAAATATCGGGAAAACTACCGGCTTCTGGGGCTGAGAATTGCTTATTACCGGAAGGTACGGGGCTATACGCAGGAGCAACTGGCGGAAATGATCGGCAAAAGCTGGTCGTTTCTCAGCCAAATTGAGGCCAACAACGGCGCGAGGCTGAAGGGACTTTCCCTGGAGACGCTTTTTTCCATTGCCGAAGCGCTTCAAGTTCCGGCAGGACGCTTGTTTGACCAGGACTGAAGACAGAATAACGATGGCAATACGGCACAATTCACCGCCTTGGTCTTCACATGCAAGCATTGGGCAAGATCAACGCAGACAAAGAGGCAGGCCCAAATCTTTCGATTTGGGCCTGCCTTTTCTTGTGACAAAGTCTTTGGGATACTCTTACGCGTTGGGAGCGGGAGTGGCAGTCTGCGCGGCGGCGGCAGCCTCAGCGGCGGCCTTGGCCTTGTCAGCCTGTGCCTTTTTAACGGCCTTGTACTTCTCCTTCTCCTCGGGCGTTGCGATGGGCAAAATGCAGTCGCGGGGGCAAACCTTGGTGCACATCTTGCAGTTAATGCACTTGGCGTAGTCAATCGCGGCCACGTTGTTGGTCACATGGATGGCGTCCTTTTTGCACTCCTTCTCGCAAAGACCGCAGCCAATGCAGGAGTTGGCGCACACGCTCATGGCCACCTTGCCCTTGTCCTGATTGATACAGGCCACATGGACCTTCTTGGACACCGGCACGGAGATAATCAGCTTGCGGGGGCAGGCGGTGGCGCAGGCCATGCAGTCAGTGCACTTCACAGGGTCCACCACGGCGCAGCCGTTGGGCGCGATGTGCATAGCGTCGAACTGGCAGGCAGTCACGCAGGAGCCAAAGCCCAGACAGCCGAAGCCGCACTCCAGCGGACCGGCAGCCACCTTCGTGGCGGAGACACAGTCCAGCACGCCGCGGTATTCAAAGCGCTTTTTCGCGGCGGTTCCGCCGTTGCAGCGGACAAAGGCCACCTCTTTTTCGGCGCTGCTGGATTCCACGCCCATAATGGCGGCAATCTTCTCGGCGCTGGCCGCGCCGCCCACGGGGCAGGCATTGACCGGCGCGCTGCCGTCCAGAATGTGGCCCGCACAGTCGGAGCAGCCCGCATAGCCGCAGCCGCCGCAGTTTGCGCCGGGCAGGGCGTCGACAATTTCAGGAAGTCTGGGGTCGGTTTTCACGGCGAAGACAATGGACGCCACTGCCAGAATGACAGCAAAAATAGCACCCAGAATGCTCAACACCAGAATGGCATAGACAATATTCATGATTTCTCCTCCTTAACCGAAGACGTTCGCACCGGAGAAGCCCATGAACGCCAGCGCCATCAGGCCGGCGGTAACCAGCGCGATGGGAAAGCCCTCAAAAGCTTTTGGGGGATCAGCGAACACAAGACGCTCCCGGATGCTGGCAAACAGCACGATGGCCAGCAGGAAGCCCAGACCGCCGGTAATGCCATACACCACGGACTCAATAAAATTGTAGCCGTTCTGCACGTTCAGCAGGGCAACACCCAGCACGGCGCAGTTGGTGGTAATCAGCGGCAGGTAAATGCCCAGCGCAGTATACAGGGCGGGGAGGGACTTCTGGAGAAACATCTCCACAAACTGCACCAACGCGGCGATAATCAGAATGAACGCCACGGTCTGCATATACGCAAGGTTCAGAGGAACCAGCAGATATTCGTTGGCGAGCCAGGTGAACGCGGAGGCCAGGCCCATAACAAACGTAACGGCCACGCCCATGCCCACGGCGGTGTCAATCTTTTTGGAAACGCCCATAAAGGGGCAGATCCCGAGGAATTGGGCAAAAATGAAGTTATTGACCAGAATGGCGCCCAGCGCAATGGAAAAGATTTCTTTCATGGCTTACTTTTCCTCCTTTGCAGCCTTTTTGGGCCGGTTCAGCGCCCACTGCATGGCGGCAATCAATGCGCCCAGCACGAGGAAGCCACCCACCGGCAGCGTCAGCACGCCAATGGTCTGATAGCCCGCGGGCATGATTTGAATGCCTGCCAGAGTGCCCGCACCCAAGAGCTCGCGGATGATGCACATGGCCAGCAGCACCAGCGTGTAGCCAAGGCCCTGAAACACACCGTCCAGCGCGGAGGCGGCAATGCTCTCTTTGGAGGCAAAGGATTCCGCACGGCCCAGAATGATGCAGTTCACCACGATCAGAGGGATAAACACACCCAAAGACGAGGCAATGGCGGGCAGAAATGCCTGCAGCAGCAGATCCACGCAGGTAACAAAGCCTGCGATAACCACCACGTACATGGCGATACGAATTTTGTTAGGAACGATTTTCCGGATAGCGGAAATAACGACGTTGGAGGCGGTCAGAATCAGCAGCACGGATACGCCCATGCCAAGGCCGTTTGCAATCGAGGTCGTGATGGCCATGGTAGAGCACATACCCAGAAGCTGCACCAGCACGGGGTTGTTGGTAATGACGCCCTCTTTCAACTGTTTACCGATGTTCATTGTTCAACTCCCCCTTTCTCAACCCATTGCGGCGGTCACGGCAAGTGCGCCGTTCACGCCGCCGGTGACGCCCTTGGTGGACACGGTGGCGCCGGTGATGGCGTCCACATTGCTGCCAACCGTCAGGTCGCCGTCCGTATGGCTCATGCCGACAAACTGCTCCAAAACGCCCACGCCGCTGCCAGGCAGCGGATCGTTGTTCATAATCTTGGTGCCGATGCCGGAGGTTTCGGCGTGGGAGACGATGGATACGCCGGTGACGCTGTCTTCCGCGTCCACGCCCACCATCATCACGATGGTGCCCTGAGAGCCGCTGGCGGCCATCTTCACGGCGTAGCCCGCTTCGGCCCCGTCGGACCCGATGACCTGATAAATCTCAGTCACCTTGGTCTTATAGGTTGCAGCGGCGGCGGTCATTTCGTCGGTAATCTCCAGCGCGTCGGAAAAGGTGCTGTTGGGATCGGCCACCACGGCGGACATGGCCGCCACGGTCTTGGCCTTGTTGGCGGCGGTAATATTGGGCTCGGTCACCTGATTGACAAGGCCCAGCAGTCCCGCCACGATGATGCAGGTGATAGTCAGGGTGAACGTCAGCACCAAAATGTACTTGGGGTCCATCGTGATTCTTTCCTTGCTTTTCACTTGTTCGCTCATTTCGAAGCCGCCTCCTTCTTATCGGATTTGACGACGCCGAAGCGCTGAGGCTTCACATACTTGTCGATGAGGGCGGTCAGCAGGTTCATCACCAGAATGGAGTAGCACACGCCCTCGTTATAGGAGCCGAAATAGCGGATAAACACGGTAATCAGGCCGCAGCCGATGCCATAGATCAACTGGCCCGTGGGGGTGACGGGAGAGGTCGCGTAATCGGTCGCCATGAAAAACGCGCCCAGCAGCAGTCCGCCGCCCAGCAGGTTGAACAGCATCCACGTAATCGCATCGTTCCCACGGGGGAAAAGCAGCGTCAAAACGACCACGGTGGCGATGTAGCTCACCGGGGTCTGCCAGGAGATGACCTTGCGGGCCAGCAGGTAAATGCCGCCGGCAATGAGCATCAGGGCAGAAATTTCGCCGATGGACCCGCCGATGCGCCCCAGGAACATGTCCGTCATGGTGACGCCGCTGTCCAGCAGTCCCTGCAAATTATTGGTATGGAGATAGGCCATGGGGGTGGCCGCCGTCACCGTGTCGGCGTTAGAGCCGAACAGGTGAGAGGTGGCCTGAAACTTCGCCCAGGTAGTCATGTTCCCGGCGAAGGAGGCCACCATCATGGCACGGCCCACCAGAGCCGGGTTTACAAAGTTCTTGCCGATGCCGCCGAAGAGCTGCTTGGCAACCACGACGGAGAAAAAGCTGCCCACGAACAGAGCAAAATAGGTCACGCCCACGGGGCAGACGAATGCCAGCAGCATACCCGTGACCACTGCGGAAAGATCGCCCACAGCCTGATTTTTTTTCATCAGCTTGCGGTACGCCCATTCCCATCCCATGCAGAAAATCACGCTGGCGCAGGTCACCGTCAGCGCCCGAAGACCAAACGCCCACACAGCATAGGCAAGGGCGGGCAGCATAGCAATAATCACATCCAGCATAATGGAGCGGGTGTTTTCTGCGGCGCGGATATGGGGAGAAGACGTGGCGATCAGCTTCAGATTTTTATAGTCGGTCATCTCTCACGCCTCCTTCTTCTCTGTCTTGTCCGCCAATGCGGCGGCCTTTTCGGCGGCTGCCTTGTCGGCGGCCGCTTTATCCTTCACCAGCTGCTTGCCGGTTTTAAACATATGAGTCAGATGAATCCGGGCGGGGCAGATGTAAGAGCACGCGCCGCATTCCATGCAGTCCATAATGTTGGCGGCGTTCAGCTCCTCGGTCATCCCCTTGGAAGCATACTGATACATAAACAGGGGCTCCAGCTTCACCGGGCAGACGGAAACGCACTTGCCGCAGCGGATGCACTGGGGATGCTCCACGGTCTGCTCTTCGTTTTCGCAGAACGCCAAAACCGCGCCGGTGCCCTTGGCCACCGGGATGTCCGCGGTGTACTGGGCCATGCCCATCATGGGGCCGCCGGCGATCAGCTTATATGTACCGTCCTTCAGGCCGCCGCAGGCGTCCAGCAGGTTTGCCACGGGCGTCCCGATGGGGCACTCCAGATTCTTCGGGTCAATCACGCCGGAGCCGGAGACAGTAACCACCTTGCTCACCACGGGCAACCCCTGAGTAACGGCCCGGTAGATGGCGCAGGTGGTGTTGATATTGAACACGGCGCAGCCGATGGCGGAGGGCAGTCCTCCCGGAGGAACCTGCTTGCCGGTAACAGCCTGACAGAGCTGCTTTTCACCGCCCTGAGGGTAACGGCAGTGCAGGGACTCCACCACCACGGGGGCATGCTTCTGGGCAATGACCCTGTTCATGGCGTCAATTCCGTCGCGCTTGTTGTCCTCCACACCGATGACGACCTTATCCACGCCAAACATTTTGGCCAGATAAATCGCGCCTCCGATGATTTCCTCGGGGCGCTCCAGCATAGCGCGATGGTCGCCTGTGATGTAGGGCTCGCACTCCGCGCCGTTGATGATCACGGTGTCGACCTTGCCGATTCCGCCGGAGATCTTCACATGGGTAGGGAAGGTTGCTCCGCCCATGCCGACAATGCCGGCGTCCTTGACGAGCTCCACCATCTCCTCGACGGTGAGTGCGCTGGGGTCCGCGGGGGCCTTGATTTCTTCGCTCAGCTCGTTTTTCATGTCATTTTCGATCACGATGGCGGTCATGTTGCCCCCCATGGAATAGGGTCGGGGCTCCACGGCCTTTACCGTGCCGGAAACGCTGGCGTGAATCGGTGCGCCCAAGCCGCGGAACTCGCCGATTTTCTGTCCGACTTTCACATGGTCGCCCGCCTTGACAAGGGGGGTACACGGAGCGCCGAAGTGCATGGACATGGGGATGACCACCTCAGCCGGGGGTGCCAGTTGTTCGATGGCCTTTTCATTGGTGGCGGCCTTCATATCATGGGGATGAACACCGCCGAAAAACGCTTGTGCCATTGTTTTCACCTCATTTTTCTCCTGGTTAGAGCGTTAAAGGTTGCTCTGCCACATACTGCGCATTATTCTACACCTAAAATGAATAATTGTCCAGACTGTTAGTGCTGCTTTTCTCAGAAATTTGTGCTTTTTTTAACGAAATTTGTATATCTTTTTATGGTGGACCAACCGGGTCTTGCCAAGCTTTCCCATGCATGATACACTGATGAAAAAGCACGCAGCGGTGACATCTGCACCGCTGTTATGAGAAATGGTTTGCTTCCGGTATCCGGCGGCACGAAAGGAGTTTTTATTGTGGAACAGATTGACCGGCCTGCATTAAAAGCGGAGATGAAGGAGATGCTTCGCTCCGCACAGGTAAGTCCCAAGGGATTTGTGGGGCTTTATCTTCTGCTGATTCTGGCCCTGAGCATGGTGGACGCTCTGGCCAGCAGCGGCAGCCCCGTGACTTACGGGAATCCCCTGGGAAGCTTTGTCAGCATCCTGACTTCGCTTCTGGGCGTTGTCCTGCAAGCCGGCTTTATTCTCTACTGCATGGATATCCGGCGGGGTGTCCGGGCCGGATATCTCACGCTGTTTGATGGGTTTTCCTTCGCGGGGCGGGTGATCGGACTTGCTATTTTACAGTATGTTTTTATCTTTCTCTGGTCCCTTCTGTTCTTTATCCCGGGCATTGTGGCTACGTACAGCTATCGCTTCGCCTATCTGAATCTCTGCGAAAATCCAGAGCTGGGCTGTCTGGAGGCGCTGGCAATGAGCAAACGGCAAACCCTGGGCTACAAAGGGCAGCTGTTTGCGCTGGATTTAAGCTATTTGGGATGGCTGGTGCTGGCTTACCTGCCCTCAACTCTGTGGGTTGCCTACGTCTTTTCTCAGATCACCGCCGCCTCCATCACCGGCACCGCCTATACGCTGCCCTCCACGGGCGTATCCTTTACCATCAGTCTCTTTTGCTCTTTGTGGACTGTGGCGGTACAACTTTTTTACCTGGCCTCCTATCAGTGCACGAAGCTGGGATACTATGAAACTGCCAAGCGCACCAGCGGCGTTTCTCCCAATTTCGGCTCGGAGCGGCAGGAATCGGGTGATGAGGACAGGGGGCTGTTTTAAGTTTTAACGGCGAGACGCCGAAAATTTCACAGCATACATAAAGGCCGGAGCGTGAATACACGCTCCGGCCTTTTTTTATTATGAAAATCACTCGCTTATTCCGACAAGCAGCAAAAGCAAGCGTGGGTTTGGAAAAGAGCGTTCTCAGTCCTTGTCGGTCCCTTCCAGACGGCGAAGGTTCTCCATGGCCTCGGGGTATTGCCGCGCGGCGGCAGAGGGATTGCCCCGCAGGATACGCAAAGCCTGACGATAGGTTTTCGCGGTTCTGGCCCGAACGGCCTCCTGCCGCGCCCGCAGCTTTTTCACCGCCTCGTCCAGCTCCGCCAGCTTCCCGGCGGACAGGCCATTTTCGCCCATCAGTTGATCCCGACAGACCTCGGCGGAGGCGGCCACGTTCTCCAGCGCACTCAGAGTGGCGTCCGACAGTGTTCGCAGCGCCTCGGCCAGTCGATCCTCCCGCCGCTGCTTCCGTTCCGCCCGGCCTTTGGCCCTCTTTTGCCGTTCTTCTCTCAGCCGGCTTTGCAGTAAAATGCGCTCCACCTGGGTTTTGTCCCGAAATTTTTGCAAATCCTCCTCCGCGAAGGCAGAGATAATCTCCATCCGCCGGGCAAGGCGGCGCAGCTCCTCGTTTTCCTCCGTGAGCTTTTCCAGCATGGCGCGAAGGTCCAGCGCGGCCTGCACGGAGCGCACCGCGTCCACGGTAAAGCCCGCCACCAGCGCCAGCGCCAGCGGCGTGGCGAATGCGGCAGGAATGGACAGCACCAATCGCGCAATCGGCGGATGGACTACCTTCACCAGTAAAATGGAGAAAAAGCCCCAAGCAATGCTGCTGGAAAGGCAGATATAGCCGTTCACATTGAACCTTTGTCCTGAATAGTCCCAATAGCGCACCTTGAAAAGCCGCTCCATGGCCGCGCCGGTGACGTATTCCAGCAGCGTGGCCGCCACCGCGCCGCTCAGGTACAGCAACGCAAAATAGTTTCGCACCGGCAGAGTAAACAGCAAAATCAGGATGGCTCCGGAGCCGTAAATGGGCAGCACCGGCCCGTAGAGGAAGCCCCGGTTAACCCATCTGCGTCGCCGCACGGAGACGTAGCACGACTCCCAAACCCAGCCGCACAGACAGTAGAAAAAAAACAACAGGACCCACTGGTCCGCCGTATAGGCACGCAAAAAGCTCCCTCCCTTCAATAATTGTCTCGTCAGTCTACTCCTATCCCGTCGAAAAATCAACCGGACAATTTTTAACATTTAGGCCATCCGACTAAATTCTTTCAATTTCCCGCTTCTTTCTTTAAAACCTCCTCTCGTGGGCGCGCAGAGAACAACGCAAACCGAAAGGCCCCGGGGAATTAAGTTCCCCGGGGCCTCACGTTTTGATTCTTCGCGTTTGCCGCGAAAATTTTTCACGCTGTCTTTACAGCAGATTGTAGAGAATCTTCGCCATCTGTCCACGGGTGATCGAGGTGTTGGGGCGGAACGCGCCGTCCTCATAGCCGCTGATGACCTTCTGGGCCGCCATGGTCTGAATGTAATAGGCGGCGTAGGCGGGAATGGAGGCCGCGTCCTTAAAGGTGAGGGCCGCCTGGGCATAGCCCTTCTGCTGGGTCCGGCCGATCATCGTTGCCGCCTGAGCGCGGGTAAGACTTGCACCGGGGTTAAAATAAATCTTTCCATTCTTCTCAGACCCGGTAAGAATCCCCATGGAGTACAGCGTTTTCACTGCGGTGCGGGCATACTCGCCAATGTCTCCCGCGTCTGCGAAGGGAAGGTCGTTTGCTTCGTATCCGCTTCCGTCCAGTCCCAGATAGCGGTAAAGCATCACGGCAAATTGCTGGCGGGTAATGGATTGGTTGGGGCGGAAGGTCCCGTCCTCATACCCGGTGGTAATCCCGGCGGTTTTCAGCCAGTCCACGTAGGTCCCGGCCCAATAACCCGCGGTATCGCCGAACTGCGTCTCACCGCCGGTGGCGGCAATGTCGCAGGAGGCGCGGCCGATGTTGCCGGAAGCGTCCCGTGCGGTGACGGTAACGCGGTGAGCATAGGTATCGCTCACAGAGAGCGCGGCGGAAAGAGTTCCCTTCGCCGGGTCATAGGTAAAGGAAACGGCCTTGCCGTCCATAGTCACGGACACGCCGCTCTGGGCAGGGAATTTGTCTGCCGCGTCGGTAATCGTTGCGGTTAGGCTGGTTCCCGAGAGGGAGGCCTTCACCTCGGGGGGCGCGGTGTCCACCACGTTGTTATAGGAGGTCACCAACTGATCCAGATACAGTGTGCCGGATGCGGCGGTTGCTGTCCCGTCCGCGTTGATTCCAGAGGTCATCTTAAAGCCTGCCAACGTCGCGGCCCCTGTGGGCAGAGCAACGGTAATCTGCTTCCAGCCGGTAAAGTCCACGCTGCCTGCCGGGGTTTCCACGGTGTTGGCCCCGTCGGAGGTCAAAACGGTCAGCGCGTTGCCAGACTTGTCGCCATACAGCCAGAAGCTCATCTGGGTATAGGCGCTGCCGATAGAATAGGGCACGGCGAAGAGAATAGAGGAGGTTCCGTCCGCGCCGATGGTGTAATTCACGGCGGCGGAAGCCCGGCCGTACTTCACCAGATTCATGTCGGTAACGCGGGAAATGGTTGCGCCGTAGCTGAAGGAGGAAAGCTCGGGTGCGGCGGCTTCAAAGTCCTCCACCGTGGCAAGGGCGATGTGGGAGACATTCACCTGCACCGTGGCGGTCTTTCCCCCGGCGGAAACCGTCAGGGTGCCGGTTCCGGGAGAACCGGCGGTAAACTTCCCGGTTTTGTCCACCGCGCCGATATCGCCGGTGACAGCCCAGGCAAAGGCCTCCGGGTCCGCCTTCAGGGCCAGATGCCGATAAACGGCGGAGGCGGTGAGGGTTGTTGCGCTGCCGGGAGCCACAGTCAGCGTGGTGACGGCGGTGGCGCCGTTTTTCACGGAGATGGAGTCCGGCGTGGTGACGGCGTGAACCTTGGCAGAGCCGGACTGCCCGCCGCCCGTGGCGGTGACAGTCACCTCTCCGCCGCTGGCGGGGGTGGTAAGAACGCCGTTTTCAATCTCCCCGGCGCTGGTGCTGAGGGTATAGCTTTTGCCGCTCATGGGAATGTAATTGGTATCCACGGCGGCGGCAGTCACGTTTACCTTGCTGCCCGCCAACACATAGCTGTTGTCAGTAGAAACGTAGAAATGGCTCAGTTGTCCGCTGGACTGGTTGGGGGCCACCAGAAAAATCTGATTGCTCACTGCCCGCTCGCTGCCGCCGGAAGGTCGATTGACGGTTTTCGCGTTCACCGCGTCCGGCTGGGTTGCAGTGAAGGTGGTGGACCCGCCGCCGTCGAGACACAGAGCGGTGACGCAGCCCAGCTCAATCAGCCGCTGGGCCACCTGCGTCATGGACGCGCCCACGGAATACCCAGACCTGCGTCCGTCGATGGTATAGAACACCAGCGTTCCGTCGGCCTTCTGGCCCACGGCGGTGCGGGGGTTCACATCGGTGGGAAGTCCGGAAACCACGCTGCCATTCTGCACCAGCGCATACAGCGCGCCCACGGCATACTGCACGTCCAGCCAGTCGCCGGTGGCCGGGGCGGCGGTAATGGTGATCGTTGCGCCGACGGGAATATTTTTCATAGCGTCCAGGGCATAGGCATCCGCTTGATTGTTGACGGATAAAACCACTTTCCCCTGCGGAACGGCGGTGCCCGCCGCGTCGGCAAGCACGCTGTCCACCGTCAGCACCAGCGGGCTTCCGCTTAAAGCCAAAGAGCCGCTCTGGATGGTGCACACCACATCCACCCCCGGCTCCGAGGTGCCGATGGTGTGTTTGGAGTTGAATTCATACGTATAGAGGTAGATTCCGCCTCCGGAAACCCGGGCCTTGTTGACAGCGGCAAGCTGGCGCACCACGCGGGCGGGGAAATCACCGTTGTCCAGCATCTCATAGCCAAGGTCGGCACTGACCTTCACAGCGGGCTTGCCCAGCACGGCGGTGCCGTCCTGTCGGAAGCCGATGGCCCAATAGCCGCCGTCGGAGCTTTTCAGCTCGCCCTGCGCCGCCACCATGCCGATGGGAAGGCCGTTGTTCACATTGTAAAAGTCTCCGTTCAGGCCCGCCACCACGCGGTAACCCTGACTCTCCAGCGCCTGTGCGGCGGAGGAGACGGTATTGCAGGATGTAAGCACGCTGCCGTAGGTCACCATGGGCGTTGCGGAGGAGCCAGGCCTGTATGTAATCAGGTTTTCCACCCGCATATCGTTGTAGGCGGTGCTCCAGAACACGTTGGTGGACAACTGCGTATCCCGGTGCACCGGGACGTCCTTTTGAAGCAGGTCCTCGCCCAGCGCGGTAGATGCCGCGGCGGGAACCATCAGCGCACACAGCAAAGATGCTGCCAGAACGCTGGAAAAAATGCGGCGCAGGTAGTTTTTCATATCGACGTTCATGCCTCCATAGTCTCTTCGGTTGTTGTCAACTCTTTTATTTATAACGCTTTCAGAATACCATGCCTTAAAAAGAAAGTAAATCCCGGACGGGCGCTTTCCCCCATGCAATCTTTGGAAACCGCGCGGAACAGGCTCTATTGTAAAGACGTGCCGGCGCAGAAAAAGTTGCAGGCCGCCGAAAAGTTTGCAAACTTTTCGGCGGCCGCCCGGTATTTATTCCTTTGTATCTCCCAGCCGCTCTTTCAGGGGGCTGTCCAGCGCGTTTTGAATGGCCGCGCCATCCTTATATTTCTGGACCGCGGCGGCGGTTTCCCGCACCGGGGCGATGGTGCCTGCGCCGGCGACGCAGCCGCCGGGACAGGCCATGCCCTCCAGCAGATAACCGTCCCGTTTTCCGGCCTTTGCAAGAGTGAGCATCTTGCGGCACTCCCGCAGTCCGTCGCCATAGTCAATCAACATCTCCCGCTCCGGGTCGATGCGCTTCACGGCCTCCACCACCGCGGCGGCCACGCCGCCGCCCACCGCGAAGCCCCGGCCCGCGCCGGTCGCCACGGTGAAATCGTCCGCCGGGTCCTCGGGGAGCTGGGAAAAATCAATTTCCTTGGCGTCAAACATGCCCTGAAGCTCCTCAAAGGTCAGCACATAGTCCACGTCGGACCGGACGGATTTGCGGTTGGCCTCCAGCTTTTTCGCGGCGCAGGGGCCGATAAAGCAGATGCGCGCGCCGGGATGTTCCTTTTTCACCATCCGGGCGGTAATCACCATGGGAGTCAGGGCCATGGAGATATAATCCTTGAAATCCGGGAAAAGCTTTTTTGCCATCATGCTCCACGCGGGACAGCAGGAGGTTCCCATAAAGGGCTGCTCCGCCGGAACC
This sequence comes from Oscillibacter sp., assembly GCF_032018205.1. Lineage (GTDB taxonomy): Bacteria > Bacillota > Clostridia > Oscillospirales > Oscillospiraceae > Oscillibacter. The sequence continues at coordinate 47,761 of NZ_DALZOY010000004.1, forward strand.
TTTTCCAAAAAGTCCTCCGCTTCCTCAATGGTACATAAATCTGCACCCACGGCCACCTCCACCACGTCGGCAAAGCCGCAGCGGCGCATGGCAGCCTTCAGCTTTGCCGGAGAAGCGCCCTTTCCAAACTGGTTGACAAAGGCGGGGGCAACGCAGGCAATCACCCCATCATGGCGCTTCATGGCATGAATAATCTGAAAAATCTGGCTCTTGTCCGCGATGGCGGCAAAGGGGCAGTTTACCAGACACATGCCACAGGAGACGCACTTGTCATAGTTGATTTTGGCCCGGCCCCGCTCGTCGGATTCAATGGCGTCCATCCCGCAGGCGGCGGCGCAGGGCCGCTCCAGATTGCTGATGGCGTGGTAGGGGCACTGGTTGACGCAGCGGCCGCACTTGATGCACTTGCTCTGGTCGATGTGGGAGTGCTTCATCTCGTCAAAATAAATCGCGTCCCTGGGGCAAACCGCCTGACAGGGATGAGACATACATCCCTGACAACTGTCGGTCACCCGAATCCGCTTGGTGGGACACGCGTTGCAGGCAAATGAAATTACGTTTACCAGCGGTTCTTCAAAAAACTTGTCGTCCGCCGATGCGGCCTCCTCGATGCCCGCGCTGGCGGGAGCCCGCACGTCCACGGGCTGAAGCGGCAGGCCGCAGGCCAGCCGGACGCGCTCCTGTACAATGGCCCGGGCCAAAAAGACGTTGCTGCGATACTGAGAATCCTCTCCGGGGACAATCCTATAAGGAATCATATCAACGCGGGAATAGTCCCCGCCCTCATAGGCAATCTTTGCCACCTCGGTAAACACGTTCCGCCGGATATCATCTACGGCGCTGTGAATGCCACGCACTGTTCTTTTCCTCCAAATGTTCGTTGTTCGTTTCGATCTTTCCTCATGTGCCCTAGATTATACAGGAGAGGGCAAATAACTGCAAGTGAAAAGTCTGACAATGTGGTTAAAATCCGTTAAAAACCTGACGGAACTTGTGCACCTTTTTCGGCGTTCGCTTAACCGCGCCTTTTTAGCATTTTTTTCGGGGCACGGAAGAGAATTTTTACCGGCTGTACTGTCAAAAATTCAGCTTTTCTTAAGAAATTTTTACTATCCTGTTTCTGATCAAAAGGCAGTCAGCTCGGAGCAGATTGACCTGACGGCTGCAAAGCTTTATAATAAATGCATTTATATGCTTTGTCCGCCGTTTTGGCGGCGCAAGCTCCGAAAAGAAAGGGGTTCCCCCATGAACAAAAGACACAGGCGGACGCTTCTGCTTCTGCTCCTTGCCGCGGCGGTGGTGACGGCGGCGGTGCTGGCGATACAATCCGCGAAAAACCGCCGCAGCCAGGAAGGGGCCGGGTCTTCAGGCTCTTCCTCCGGCATAATGAGCGACGGCGCGGCCTATAAGGCAATTTCTTACCACAACGGCAGCGCCACGCTATCCTTCGCGCTGAATAAAGACGGGGAGTGGTACTGGACCGACGATCCAGACTTTCCGCTGAATCAGGATTATCTCAGCCAAATGATGAACACCCTCTCCACCCTGAAGCCCCAGCAGACCATCACCGACGGGAGCGCGCCGGAAGACTATGGCCTTTCGGAGCCCACCCGGACACTGAGCGCCACCGCAGCCAACGGGCAGCTTACCACGCTGGCTTTGGGCAACGCCACCTCTGACGGAAACAGCTACTATATGCTGATGAATGAGTCGGAAACTCCCATTTTTATTATCTCCGATGAACTGGTCAAGGAGATGTCCGTGGGGATTTACGACATGCTTCTTCTCCCCGAGCTTCCGGCCCTGACGGAGGACAATCTGGGGTCCGTCACTCTGGCGGGGGGCGTGACGACCGAGCTATCCGCTTTCCGCGCGCAGGCTCAGCCCGATGAAGGCGGAGACGAGTCCTCTCCTGAAAGCGGAGGCAGCGTCACGTGGCTGTGCGACGGTGTCGACGTAACCGCCGACGAGCAGGTGCAAAACGTGCTGGAACAGCTTTCAACGCTGCGTCTGGACGCCTGCGTGGACTACCGTCCCTCCGACGGAGCGGCCGCCCTGTGCGGCTTTGACGAACCCGCCGCCACCGTCACGGTGAACTACACCGGCAACGGCAATACCGCGCAAGCTCTGACATTGCTCATAGGCAATCCGGTGCTGGGCGGCGACGGGCGGTACGTCCGGGTGAACGACGACTCCACCATTTACCGTATCGGAGAAGATAAGCTGAACGCGCTGCTGGCGGTGGCAGGGAGCGGGCTGAACGCAGCCTCTTCTTCCGGGGACTGAGCGCCGCTTTTAACAAATCCGGCATTTGAGGGAAGGGAACGGTTTCCCGTCCATCTTTTGAATTTCTGTGAAGGGGGCGCTTTTCCATGCGCGTGTTAATTGTAGAGGATGAGGTGCGCCTTGCCGCGACGCTGCGGGACCTGCTGGAGCTGAACGGCTACACCGCCGACGTAAGCCACGACGGGGAGAGCGGGCTTGACAACGCCCTTACCTCTATTTACGACGTGATTTTGCTGGATGTGATGCTGCCAAAGCTCAATGGCTTTGAAGTGCTTCGCCGCCTGCGGGCAGAGGGGAGCGCCACGCCCGTGTTGATGCTCACTGCCCGCTCGGAGCTGGATGACCGGGTGCGGGGACTGGACGGCGGCGCGGACTATTACCTCACAAAGCCCTTTGAGCCAAAGGAACTGCTGGCCGCCATCCGGGCGCTGACCCGCCGGACCCCCGAGCTGCGGGACACCGCCACCCTGACCTGCGGCGATTTAAAGCTGGAGCAGTCCACCTTCACCCTCTCCTGCGCGGAGCGGTCCGTGCGGCTGAGCCGGAAGGAATTTGACATGCTGGAAATGCTGATGCTGAATCAGGGATTGGTGCTGACCAAGGAAAAGCTGCTGTTGAAGGTCTGGGGCTACGAGTCTGACGCGGAGGACAACAATGTGGAGGTCTATATCTCTTTTCTCCGCCGAAAGCTTCAGCACCTGCGATCCACCGCAAAAATCATCACCTTGCGCATGGCGGGATACAGTCTGGTTCCGGAGGAGGAGACGCCATGATCCGAAGACTCAGGCTTCAGGTGGTGGCGGTTTGTATGCTGCTGGTGACGGCGGTTTTGGGCGGCGCGTTCTTTTTCATGTATGCCTCCTCCAGAGACAACATCCGCGACAGCACGCAGGAGCTTTTACGCCGGGTTGTCGTCCGCGATCCCCGCGTGGACCGGGGACAGACCGGAATCATGATTGGCGGGGATCAGGTGCAGCTCCCCTATTTCACCGTAGAGGTCTGGGGAAATACCGTTTACGTCACCGGCGGAACCTATTCCGACCTTGAAAACACGGACACCCTGCGGGAGATTCTGCAAAGCTGCATGGAACAGGAGCGGGAGACGGGAAATATCCCGGCCTACAACCTCCGTTACCTGCGGGTAAACAGCGGATTTTTTCAGCGCATCGCCTTTGTGGACGTCTCCATGGAAACCGCGTCCCTGCAATCCATGATCCGCTCCACGCTGCAAATCGGGGCGGCGGCCCTGTTGGTACTGCTGGGAATTTCCGTGCTGCTGGCCCGGCTGGTCACCCGCCCGGTAGGGCGGGCATGGAATCAGCAGCGTCAGTTTTTGTCCGACGCGTCCCACGAGCTGAAAACGCCCCTGACGGTGATCCTCTCCAACGCGGAGCTTCTGGACGGCGTTCCTCTGGATGAGCGCCCCGCCCGCTGGGCGGACAACATTCTTTCCGAGGCGCGGCAGATGCGCTCTCTCGTGGAGGAGATGCTGACGCTGGCCCGGGCCGACAGTCTGGTTCGCACCGGCGTATTTTCCGAGGTTTCCCTCTCTGACGCGGCCACGGACTGCGCCCTTCTTTTCGAGCCGGTAGCTTTTGACGCTGGAAAATCGCTGGGCTGCGAGGGCATTGACCCGGACGTGCTTGTCACCGGCGATGCGGACCGGCTGAAGCAGGCCATTTCCGTGTTGCTGGACAATGCCATCAAATACGGCGCGGAGGGGACAAGCATCTCTCTTGCGCTTCGGAAAACGGACCGGCAGGCAAGGCTTCAGGTGGCAAATCAGGGGCCGCCCATCCCGCCGGAGCAGCTTCGCCGCCTGTTTGAGCGGTTTTACCGGGCGGATGCCTCCCGAGGAGAACAATCTGGCTTCGGTCTTGGACTTTCCATCGCTCAAAGCATTGCCGCGGAGCACAAGGGAACCTTACGGGCCGAGTCGGACGAAGCTTCCACGCGATTTATTCTCACGCTGCCCCTTCTGCGGAAATAACAGCTTTCTTTGCGCGGCTGCGCGCCCGAAGTCCGGGTGTGCAGCCGTATTTTTTATCTGGAAGCTTTCTTGCTTTTAAAAGCGCGCATAATTTTTCCTTTCAGGGAAACCCTATCGAAAACAACATCGGAGGCGGATTATGGATATCACTCCCAAGGAATATGCGCAGCTTGTCAAACAAGAATCGAAAAAATCTCCTATTGTGAAGAACACCGTTCTGGCCTTTATCATCGGCGGACTGATTTGCGTGGTGGGCCAGCTTATTCTAAACGGCTGGTCGTCCGCCGGTCTCGATAAGGAGGACGCGGGCACCGCAACCTCCTGCACGCTAGTGTTTCTCTCCGCCCTGTTTACGGGGCTGAACCTTTATAACAAGCTGGCAAAATACGGCGGGGCGGGCACGCTGGTCCCCATCACCGGCTTTGCAAACGCCGTGGTTTCCCCTGCCATCGACTTTCGCAGCGAGGGGTTTGTCACCGGCATGGCGGCAAAAATGTTTCTGGTGGCAGGGCCGGTCATTGTGTTCGGCACGCTGGCCTCCGCCATTTACGGCGTGATACTGATGCTTTTGAAGTAAGCCGCGAAAGCCCCTGCACTCCAAGAAAATATGGAAAAGGAAAGAGCCGGCGCAGCGGAGTGCGGCGGCTCTTTTTCCCTGTTTGGATGGTGGGAATTTGACGCGTATTTTCCGGCGGCTTTTGACGTTTACATAACAGTGTGGAAAACCCGGTGGAAAATGTGTAAAACCCAGAAACGCAGGTCAATTTCCGGGGTGACAAACGGATTATGAAAAATTTGGCTCCGGAACATTTCCGCCATAATACGCAATTTAGGATGGATAGTTTCCGCATTTACCCCAGTCTTGAATTTTTTAACAGCGTATGGTACGATAATTCAGAATCAGAGGACAAAACGGAAAGGAAACAGGCAATGGCGTCAAAAAAGGACTATGGCAACGAAAGCATCTCCTCTTTGAAGGGCGCGGACCGGGTGCGCAAGCGCCCCGGCGTGATCTTCGGCTCCGATGGGCTGGAGGGCTGCGAACACGCGGTATTTGAGATTTTATCCAACGCCATCGACGAGGCCCGGGAGGGGCACGGCAGTCTCATCACCGTCACGTCGTACAAGGACGGCTCCATTGAGGTGGAGGACCAGGGCCGTGGCTGCCCGGTGGACTGGAACGAGAAGGAGAGCCGCTGGAACTGGGAGCTGGTATTCTGCGAGCTGTACGCCGGCGGAAAATACGACAACAACACCGGCGACAACTATGAATACTCCTTGGGGCTGAACGGTCTTGGCTCTTGTGCCACTCAATACGCCTCCAAATATATGGATGTGACCGTCCGGCGGGACGGGAAGAAATACACCCTGCACTTCGAGCAGGGTGAGAATGTCGGCGGCCTGCATGAGGAGCCTGCCGACCGGGGCAAGAAAACCGGCACCACTATTCGGTGGCTGCCGGATTTGGACGTGTTTACGGACACCGCCATCCCCGCGGAATACTTCACCGACGTGATGAAGCGTCAGGCTGTGGTAAACGCGGGCGTTTCCTTCCGCTTCCGCCGCGAGACGGAGACGGGAAAGTTTGAGACGGAGGATTTCGTCTATCAAAACGGCATTGTGGACTATGTGACGGAGCTGGCCGGGGAAGGAAGCCTTACCGCCCCCGTATTCTGGGAGACGGAGCGCCGGGGCCGGGACCGGGCGGACAAGCCTGAATACAAGGTGAAGCTCAGCGCGGCCTGCTGCTTTTCAAACAAGGTGACCGTCACCGAGCACTATCACAACTCCAGTTGGCTGGAGCATGGCGGCAGCCCGGAAAAGGCGGCCAAGTCCGCCTTTGTCTCCGCGCTGGACCAGTATTTGAAACAAAACAGCAAGTACCAGAAAAACGAGAGCAAAATTACCTGGGCGGACATTGAAGACTGCCTGGTGCTGGTGTCAAACAACTTTTCCACCGCCACCAGCTATGAAAACCAGACGAAAAAGGCCATCACCAACAAGTTTGTGCAGGAGGCCATGACGGAGTTTCTGCGGAGCAATCTGGAGATTTACTTCATCGAAAACCCCTTTGACGCGGAGAAAATCGCCGAGCAGGTGCTCATCAACAAGCGTAGCCGGGAGAGCGCGGAAAAGGCCCGGCTGAACATCAAAAAGAAGCTCTCCGGCAGCATTGATATCGCCAACCGGGTGGAAAAATTCGTGGACTGCCGCTCAAGGGACGTGGCCCGCCGGGAAATTTACATCGTGGAGGGTGACTCCGCTCTGGGCAGCGTAAAAATGGGCCGGGACGCGGAGTATCAGGGCATCATGCCCGTCCGGGGCAAGATTTTAAACTGCCTGAAGGCAGACTACGCCCGGATTTTCAAAAGTGAAATCATTACCGACCTGATGAAGGTGCTGGGCTGCGGGATTGAGGTCAAGGATAAGCACGTAAAGGATTTGGCGGAGTTTGACTTGGGGAACCTCCGGTGGAACAAGGTGGTCATCTGCACCGACGGCGACGTGGACGGCTTCCAGATCCGCACGCTGATTCTTACCATGCTCTACCGTCTCACCCCCACCCTGATTCGCGAAGGGTATGTCTATATCGCGGAAACCCCCCTGTTTGAAATCCACAGCGGGGAAAAGACCTGGTTCGCCTATTCCGACAGGGAGAAAAATGACATTGTTCGGGATTTGGCCGGGAAGAAAATGAAGGTGGACCGGTCCAAGGGTCTGGGTGAGAATGAGCCGGAGATGATGTGGCTTACCACCATGAACCCGGAAACCCGGCGGCTCATCCGGGTGCAGCCTTCCGACCTTGACGAGACCGCCCGGGTCTTCGATCTCCTGCTGGGGGACAACCTTCAGGGCCGGAAGGACCACATTGCGGAAAATGGCTTTAAATATTTGGAAGTGGCGGACATTTCCTGATGGGCTTGCCAATTTTTGCGCCCACGCCCCACCATACCACAAGAAAGCAGGCGGCGGCCGCCGCAAATGAGGATTGATACGAATGCCAAAGAAGAAAAAACCGGAAGATGAAATCTCCCGGGAAGTAAACCCCAACGTCCTTGGCCTGCATGCCGCGGTGGAGGACCAACCCATCGTGGACACGCTGGAAGTCAATTACATGCCCTACGCTATGAGCGTCATCGTCTCCCGCGCCATCCCGGAGATTGACGGGTTCAAGCCCTCCCACCGGAAGCTCCTATACACCATGTACAAAATGGGGCTTTTGACCGGCGGGCGGACCAAGTCCGCCAACATCGTGGGCCAGACCATGCGCCTCAACCCCCACGGGGACGGGCCTATCTATGAGACAATGGTGCGTCTCAGCGCGGGCTACAGTGCGCTGCTGACCCCTTTTGTGGACTCCAAGGGCAACTTCGGCAAGGTCTATTCCCGGGACATGGCCTATGCCGCCAGCCGATACACCGAAGCAAAGCTGTCGGCCATCTGCTCTGAAATTTTCCGGGACATTGACAGCGACGCAGTGGACTTTATCGACAACTACGACAACACGATGAAGGAACCTGCGCTCCTGCCCACCAACTTTCCCAACATTCTGGTTTCCGCCAACAGCGGCATTGCCGTTGGCATGGCGTCCCAGTTCTGCGGATTCAATTTAAAAGAGGTGTGCGACACCACCGCCGCCTATCTCAAAAATCCGGACTGCACCCTGACGGACACCCTTCTGGCCCCGGATTTTCCCACAGGCGGCGAGCTGATCTGCGAACCGGCTACGTTGGAGGAAATTTACCGCACCGGACGGGGCGGCGTGAAGGTCCGGGCCAAGTGGCGCTATGTCAAGGACCAGAATCTGATTGAAATTTACGAAATTCCATACTCCACCAGCATTGAGGCAATTCTCGACAAGGTGGCAGAGCTGATTAAGGCCGGAAAAATTAAGGAAATTGCCGACATGCGGGACGAGACGGACCGCACCGGCCTGAAGCTTACCATCGACCTCAAGCGGGGCACGGACCCGGACCGACTGATGGCCCGGCTTTTTAAAATGACCTCCTTGCAGGATACATGCAGCTGCAACTTCAACGTGCTGATCGCCGGGATGCCAAAGGTTTTGGGCGTGCGGGCGCTGCTGGAGGAGTGGTGCGCCTGGCGGCGGGAGTCCGTCCGCCGGAGAGTGTTCTTTGTTCTGGGCAAGAAAAAGGAGAAGCTGCACCTACTCAAGGGCCTGCGCCGGATTCTGCTGGACATTGACAAGGCCATCAAAATCATCCGGGAGACGTCGGAAGAGTCCGAGGTTATCCCCAACCTGATGATCGGCTTCGGCATTGACCAGATTCAGGCGGAATATGTGGCGGAAATTCGTCTGCGGAACATCAACAAGGAGTATATTCTAAAGCGGGTGCAGGAAACCGATGCCTTGCAGGACGAAATTACGGACTTGGAGGACCTGCTGGAAAGCCCCCGGCGCATCAAGAAAGTAATTATCGACGAGCTGGAGGATGTGGCAAAGAAGTACGGCCAACCCCGCCGCACCGCGATTATTTACGGTCATGAGGTGGAGGACTTCCACGAGGAGGAGCAGGTGGAGGATTACCCGGTAAGCGTGTTCCTCTCCCGGGAGGGATACTTTAAAAAGATCATCCCTGCCTCTTTGCGTATGAACAGCGAACAGAAATTCAAGGACGGGGACGCACTGCGCCAGTCATTTGAAACCTCCAACGCATCGGAGATTATGTTCTTCACTGACAAATGCCAAGTCTACAAGTGCCGCATCTGCGACTTTGAAGACGCCAAGGCCAGCGTTCTGGGGGATTACCTTCCCTCGAAGCTTGGGATGGACGGGGAGGAAAGCCCGGTCTTTGCCTGTCTGCCCGGAGACTATGCGGGCGCACTGCTGTTCTTTTTTGAAAACGGCAAGGCGGCACGGGTAAATCTTTCGGCGTATCAGACCACCTCCAACCGGCGAAAGCTGACGGGAGCCTATTCCGACAAGTCGCCCCTGTCCTCCATTCTGCGGCTGGACCGGGAGGAGGAACTGGCGGTTTATTCCAGCGAACCACGGGTTTTGATCTTCAACACCGCGCTGCTCTCTCCCAAAACCACCCGCTCCACACAGGGCGTGGCGGTGATGACCATGAAGTCCAAGTACCATTTGGATCGGGCCGTTTTACTGGAAGAGAGTCCCGTCGTGAATCACAGCCGCTACCGCGTGCGGGCGGTGCCCGCCGCCGGATCGCTGCTTCGGGAGGAGGACTGCGAGGAAAAGCAGTTGGGACTGCTGGACTGATGCTCAATGCGCCGGGCCTTTAAGGCCCGGCAGAAGGCGCGGATGAGGGGAGACGGTTTATATTGTCAAGAAAACATTGAAAAGCTATGGGATTATGGCGCTGGGCTGTGTGATTTTTGCTCTGTCCTTCGATTGGTTTTTCGTGCCCAATCAAATTGGCGTGGGGGGCCTGACGGGGCTTGCACAGGTCATCAACGTCCTGCTGCCATGGGCCTCTGTGGGCATTGTAACGGCGATACTGAATATTCCGCTGTTTTTCCTTGGATGGAAGCTCATCGGGCGGCATCTTTTGGTTTCCTCCCTGTTTTCGATGGTGGTCAGCTCTCTTGCCATCGACGGGATCAATTTGCTGTACAAATTCCAGCCCATGGACACCATGCTGGCCTGCCTTATGGGCGGGGCCCTGATGGGCGTGGGGATGGGGATGGTGTTCACCCAGGGCGCCACCACCGGCGGCACAGACGTAATTGCCCGGCTTTTGGGACTGAAGTTCCCATGGCTCCCCATGGGCAGGCTGGTGCTGATTCCCGACTTCGTGGTGCTGGCGCTGGTGGCAGCGGTGTTTGGCAGCATCAACGCCGCGCTGTACGGTCTGGTGGCGCTGTTCGTCTCCACCGTGGTCATCGACAAGATTCTCTACGGTCTGGACGAGTCCAAGGTGGCCTATATCATTTCTGATAGCTGGCGCAAAACTGCCGACGCCATTCTTGCGCGGGATCGGGGCGTGACGCTGCTCACCGCTTCGGGCGCTTTTACCGGAAATGAAAAGCAGGTTTTGCTGGTGGCCTTTAAGCAGCGGGAAATTGTAGAGATGAAGCGCATTGTCCACGAGGCGGATCCCTGCGCATTTATGATTGTCTGCAACGCCTACGACGTGCTGGGCGAGGGTTTCGGGGAATACAAGAAGGAGGATCTATAATATGGCGGATCTGAAGAAAGCGGCAAAAAATCTGGAGGAACGGGGCTTTTCCGTGCGTCTGTTTGAGACGGGGGCCGAGGCGGCGGACTATCTCGACGGGGCCATCGACGGGAAAACGGTGGGCTTTGGCGGCTCCATCACCCTGCGGGACATGGGCGTGTACGAACGGCTGGCGTCTCACAACAGCGTGCACTGGCACTGGAAGGAAACCCCCGTCTCCACGGGGGAGGCGGCAACGGCGCAGGTATACCTCTCCTCTGTCAACGGTCTGGACGAGGACGGAAACCTCATTAACATCGACGGCAACGGAAACCGGGTGGCCTCCATGCTTTACGGCCACGAAAAGCTCTATCTGGTGGCGGGCCGCAATAAGCTGGCGGCTACTTACGACGAAGCCCTGTGGCGGGCCCGGAATATCGCCGCGCCGAAAAACGCCCAGCGTCTGGAGCGGAAAACCCCCTGCGCCGTCAAGGGCGACAAATGCTACGACTGCAAAAGCCCTGAGCGCATCTGCCGGGGCCTTGCGGTGCTGTGGCGGCCTATGAACGGCATGGAAACGGAAGTCATTCTCATCGACGAGGATCTGGGCTATTAAGTCGGCCCGGAAACCGCCTTTGCAAGCTTACGAAAAATGCCGGTATCCGGCATAAAACCAAACGGGAAGGGAGGTGCGGACGGATGAAAAAAAGGCTGTGCTTTTTGCTGGCGCTGTGCTTTTTGCTCACCGGCTGCGCCTCTCTTCTGGATCGTGAATACAGCACGGCGGAGCCCCATTCCAACAAGTTTTGGGAGAGTGAGGCCACCGGCACCTTGCGGGCAGAAAACTATCAGGACATCGTCAACGACCTGATGCTTCTCATCGGAAGGCACACGGATCAGGCTGTCATCCGGTTTTACAGCTATGACGATGGCGTAAGCGTTGCCGACGCGCTGGAAAAGGCCGCCGCCGAGGTACAGCAGGAGACGGCCCTTGGCAGCTACGCGCTGGAGTATATCACTTCTTCCTCCACCGCCCAGCGGGGGTATTACGAGCTGTCCGTTCAGCTTGGCTACCGCCGCACGGCGGAGCAGATTGCCTCCATCGTCAACGCCACCAGCGCGGCCGCACTGCAAAGTCTTTTGGCGGCGGCCCTGGACGATGAAAAAACGGAGCTGACGGTCCGCGTGGGCTATTGGCGGGCAGAAGACCGCGACGCGGTCAATCAGACTGTGGAAACGCTCCGCGTGGAGCGGGAGCTGACCCAAACGCCCGAGTGGGGCATTTCCTATTACCCTGTGGAGGGGCCCGTGGAAATGATCGAATTTAATCTGGCTTCGGAGGATGTCTCCGCGCAATCTGATGGAATTTCGCAAATTCCGTAAAAAAGAGTTGACAGACTGCGTGTTCTTTGCTAGAATAATTCTTGCTTCGCGGGCATAGCTCATCTGGTAGAGCGCCACCTTGCCAAGGTGGAGGTAGCGAGTTCGAGCCTCGTTGCCCGCTCCAGCAAAAGCACTCTCCGCCCAATCGGGTGGGGAGTGCTTCTGTATTTTCAGAAAAAATTCGGAGAGACTTTATTGGGACGGCAAAAGGAGATCAAGCTTCCCCGTTTTACCGTCCGCGGCAGCTTTGCCGCGTCAATTTTGAAACATTTCCTGCAAAACAACTGTTAAGAAAATGATAAAACGCTAAACATTTCAACGAATATGTAAAATATATCCAATTTTTCTTTCATTTTTATGCAATAATTGTGCCTTTTGACGTTTCCATCCTCTGGACTTTTTTACCGGTTTGTGTTAGTCTCGATGACACGGCCCTTTTTTAGATAACATGACAAAGACCGGTCGATGCCGCCTTTCTCATGTGTGCGAACCGCCGAAAACGGCTTTCATTTAGAATTCTTGGGGAGAGGGATTGTAATACGATGGAATCTTATCGGTATGTGCTGGACGTAGCGCTGATTATTTTGGTGACAAAGCTTTTCGGCATGCTGTCCAAGCGGGTGGATATGCCCGAGGTGGTGGGTTCTTTAATCGCGGGCTTGCTTTTGGGACCCAGTCTTTTGAATTTAGTGCGGCCCAGCGACTTTCTTTCCATGCTTTCGGAGCTGGGCGTCATCCTTCTAATGTTTAGCGCAGGACTGCAAACGGACATTGACGAGCTGAAAAAATCCGGAAAAGCGGCTTTTTTTATTGCCCTGATCGGCGTGCTGGTGCCGCTTGGCGGCGGCTATGCGCTGGCGGCGGCTTTTAATCCCACGGGTGCCCCGCTGGAGCATATGTTTGTAGGCACCGTGTTCACCGCCACCTCTGTGTCCATCACCGTGGAGACACTGAAGGAAATGGGCAAGCTTTCCACCCGCTCCGGCAACGCGATTTTAGGCGCGGCGCTGATTGACGACATTTTGGGCCTGATTCTGCTGACGCTGATTACCGGCGCCTCCACCGGCAGCGTGAGCCTGTGGATCGTGCTGATTAAAATTGCGGCGTTTTTCGCGGTGTCGCTGGTTTTGGGCTTCTTCCTGCACAAGGCCATTCAAAAGTGGATGGCCTCCGCCCGCTGGAATCGCAAGCGGTTTGCCGTGATTTCCGTGGCCTTCTGCTTTCTGTACGCCTATGTCGCCGAAGAAGTTTTCGGCGTAGCGGACATCATCGGCGCGTTCTGCGCGGGACTGATTATCGCCAAAACCGTTCGGGCCATCTATGTGCAGTCCCAGTGCGAAACGCTGTCCTATATGTTCCTCTCTCCCATTTTCTTCGCAAGCGTGGGACTGAAGGTGGTGCTCTCCACCATGGACGCAAATGTGGTTCTGCTGTCGGTGATCGCCATTCTGATCGCCATTGTTACCAAGGTGGTGGGCTGCGGTCTGGGTGCAAAAATGTTCCACTATACCAACGCGGAGAGTCTTCGCATCGGCGTGGGTATGATTTCCCGTGGCGAGGTGGCGCTGATTGTGGCAAATAAGGGAATTGCCAGCGGCATTATGCCCGACGTATTTCTGGCCCCTATGGTGCTGATGGTGGTGGTTTCCACTATCGTGACTCCCATTATGCTCCGGGCCGTGTATCCCAAGAATGCGAAAACGGATTACAGCGATCTGGTACACAGTGATCTGGTGGAGAATTTTCAGGAGGTCCGCCAATTTGATCAGGCCGCCGAGACCATGCTGAAAATACACGACAAGCTTCGGCGCGGCAGTCCTGCCCCTGCCAAACAGGCCCCGCCCGCGCCTTCCTCCGAGGGAAACTCCGACGAAAACGGCGCGGGTACGCCCTAAGCGAATCCTTCCCGGATTCAACTTTTAAAAAAGCGCCGGTCCCGAATTATCCGGGACCGGCGTTTTACGTCTTAGAAAACTGGAAGTCTTGCCTTGTTACTTTTAAGGGCACGGCCACAGGCTTATGCCGTCGTGTCGGGGGAAGGCTCCACCCGCATGGCCCGCATGGCGTTGAGAACCGCAAGAACGGAAACGCCCACGTCGGCAAACACCGCCGCCCACATACCAGCCATACCCAAAGCGCCCAGCACCAGCACCAGCGCCTTTACGCCCAGCGCAAACGCAATGTTCTGGCGAACAATCCGCAAAGTTTTGCGGGAAATGCGCATGGCTGTGGCCAGCTTTCCGGGGCGGTCGTCCATCAGAACGATATCCGCCGCCTCAATGGCCGCGTCAGACCCCATGGCCCCCATAGCCACGCCGATATCCGCCCGGGTGAGAACCGGCGCGTCGTTGATGCCGTCTCCCACAAACGCCAGCTTCCCGTTTCCGGCTGCAAGCAGCCGTTCCGTCAGCTCCACCTTGTCGGCAGGCAGCAGCTCCGCGTGGAATTCGTCCACTCCCAGCTCCGCCGCCACCGCAGCCGCCACAGCCTGCGCGTCTCCTGTGAGCATCACGGTCTTTTCAACGCCGCTAGCCTTCAGGTCGGCAATTGCTGCCTTCGCGTCGGGCTTCACCTGATCGGAAATCACGATATGTCCCGCGTAAAACCCGTCGGCAGTCACATGAACGATGGTCCCGGGCAGCTCGCAGGGGAGCCAGCTTGCGCTTTCCCGCTCCATCATCCGGGCGTTTCCTACGCAGATTCTGTGTCCGTCAATGCTGGCGCAGACCCCGTGTCCGGAAATTTCCTCCACGTCCTTCGCACGGGAGGGGTCCATCTGTGCGGCACAGGCCGCCCGCAGGGAACCGGCAATGGGGTGGTCGGAGAACTGCTCCGCCAACGCGGCCCACTCCAAGATCTGCTCTTTTGTATACCCCTCTTCGGGATGGACAGCGGAAACGGAAAACACGCCCTTTGTCAGTGTGCCCGTCTTATCGAACACCACGGTTTTTGTCTCTGCCAGAGCCTCCAGATAGTTTCCGCCCTTCACCAGAATGCCGCTGCGGGACGCGCCGCCGATTCCGCCGAAAAAGCTCAGCGGAACGGAAATCACCAGTGCGCAGGGGCAGGAGATGACCAGAAACACCAGCGCCCGATTGAGCCAGTCGTTCCATACTGTTCCCACCAGAAATGCGGGGGGCGCGGGCAGCACCGCCAGCGCCAGCGTGGGCAGCAGAAACAGCAGCGCCGCCGCAAGCACCACACCCGGAGTATAATACCGGGCAAAGCGGGTGATAAAACTTTCGCTGCGGGACTTCCGCTCCCCGGCATTTTCCACCATTTCAAGAATCTTCGAGACGGTGGATTCCTCCGACAGCTTTGTCACCTTTACCCGGAGCACACCCCGCAGGTTTACACAGCCGCTGAGAATGGCGTCTCCCGGCCCCACGTCCCGGGGGACCGCCTCACCGGTGAGGGCGGCGGTATCCAAAACGGAGTTTCCCTCCGTCACCACGCCGTCCAGCGGCACCCGCTCGCCGGGCTTAATGACCACGGTTTCGCCCACGGCAACGTCCTGTGGGTCTTCTTCGGTAATCACGCCCTCCCGCTCCACGTTGGCGGTGTCGGGCCGGATGTCCATAAGAGAGGCGATGGATTTTCGGGACTTGCCCACCGCATAGTCCTGAAACAGCTCACCCACCTGATAAAACAGCATGACAAACACCGCTTCGGCATACTCCCCGGTGCCAAACGCGCCCACGGTGGCAACAGACATCAGGAAATTTTCGTCAAACACCTGCCCGTTTGCAATGTTGCGCACGGCACGCCACAAAACGTCCCACCCGATGATGCCATAGGGCACCAGATAGCATAGCGCCAGCGCCAGCCCCGTCAAGGGCAAAAAATGAACCGCGATCAGCAGCACCGCCGCAGTCAGAATGCGAAACAGCATTTTTTTCTGTTTTTTACTCATACAAATATCCTCTCCTCCGGCCCGCCGTATTTTGTGGCGGCGGAATTTGTTTCGCGGCGTGCGGCCCCTAAGCGCGTCCGCCGCTTTCCCGGACTCAGCGGTTAATCACGCAGTCCGGCTCCACCTTATGGCAGATGCGGACCACTTCATCCAGAATTGCGTCAAACCGCGCATCCTCCGCGTCCAGAGTGAGCTTTTGAGCCATAAAGCTGACGGTGGCGCCGTTTACGCCGTCAATCTTTTTAATGGCGTCCTCCATTTTTGCGGCGCAGGCGGCGCAGTCCAGATCGGTCAATTCAAAACGCTTTTTCATACAAACATCCTCCTGAAGATTATTTATTTGTTCGTCGTCCCCTCGGGCGGCGCGGAATACGAGTTTATTCAGAAACGTGCTCCATGCCCTGATCGATGATGGTGCGCACATGGCTATCTGCCAGCGCGTAAAACACCGTTTTTCCCTCCCGGCGGGACTTGATCAGCCGCGTGTTCTTCAGTGCCCGAAGCTGGTGAGAGATGGCGGACTGGGTCATTCCCAGCAGCGCCGCAATGTCGCACACACACATCTCCGACGCGCTGAGCACATACAGAATGCGGATGCGGGTAGAATCCCCGAAAATACGGAACAGCTCCGTCAAATCGTAAAGCGCGTCCTCGTCGGGCATTTCGCTGCGAACCTTCTTCACCACGTCCTCGTGAACGCAGAGCAGGTCGCAGGCGTCGACGTTATAGCGGTCTTCCATGGCGTGCTCTCCTTTCGTTTGAACAATTGAACGATTGTTCATATGTTCATTATATGCAGGTTTTGCGGTTTGTCAACCACTTTTACGAAAGTGTGGAAAATTTCCTTTAACTGTGGTAGACTAGTCCTATTATTTTAGAAAAAGACGAGGAGAACATCCATGTCCACACTGGAAGAGATTAAAAACAACCGCATTATGCAGAACCATTTTATGACCTATAACTTTATTGAGCTGAGTATGCTGGAGCAGGACCGGGCGGAGTGTCGCCTGACCCTGCGCGAGGAAAGCACCAATCCCTACGGGATGCTGCACGGCGGCGCGCTGTACACGATGGCGGACTGTGCCACCGGCTCCGCCGCCCATTCCGACGGACGGACCTACGTCACCCAGAACAGCTCCATGAACTTTCTTGCAAACATCAAGGAGGGAACGGCGGTGGCTTCGGCCAGCGTGGTTCACCGGGGAAGAAAAACCTGCCTTGTCAATGTGAATATTACCAGCGAGGCCACCGGCAAGCTTTTGGCTACCGGTTCCTTTACCTTTTTCTGCACTGCCAAGGACTAATCGGGAAAATAAACACAGTGCCCGCGGGCAAGGGGCCTGCGGGCACGTTTTCCGGCGCTTTCTTCGTCGGAACTTTTATATCACATCATCACTGCCGGCGGGCACCGTGCGCCGCCAAAGGAGGCCGCCTTGAAAGAGGAACGAAAAAGTCTGGGGCTGTATGTCCATATCCCTTTTTGCGCCAAAAAATGCGATTACTGTGATTTTTACTCTCTTCCCGGCGAAGAGGGCCGCATGGATGCATACACGCAGGCACTGGAGGCACAGCTTTTGGAGCTGGCTCCTCGAGCCGGTCTTCACACGGTGGACAGTGTGTATTTTGGGGGCGGCACACCCACCCTTCTTGGCACGAAGCGGCTTGTCCGTCTTTTGAAGGACATTCAGAAAAAATATTACGTGGCAAAGGACGCGGAGATCACGCTGGAGGCCAATCCCGAGTCCGCCGGGGATTTTCGGGAGCTGAAGGCTCTGCGCAGCGCGGGCTTCAACCGGCTGAGCCTTGGGATGCAGTCCGCGGACGATGAAGAGCTGCGCGCCATCGGACGCATCCACACCGCCGGTCAGGTAAAAACGGCGGTGGAGGCCGCCCGCAAAGCCAAGTTTTCAAACCTCTCTCTGGATTTGATTTACGGGCTGCCGGGGCAAAGCATGGACGTATGGAAGAAAAACCTGACCGCCGCCGTGGATTTGGCGCCCCAGCACCTGTCTTGCTACGGGCTGAAAGTAGAAGAGGGAACGCCGCTTTTTACCCGGCGGGAAACCGCGGGCCTTCCCGGCGACGAGACCCAGGCGGAGATGTACCTCTGGACGGTGGACTATCTCCGGCGGCACGGGTTTTTTCAGTACGAAATTTCCAACTTTGCGCGGACAGGCTTTGAATCCCGGCACAACCTGAAATATTGGACCTTGGGGGAGTATGCGGGCTTTGGCCCCGGCGCCCACTCGGACTTTGGCAGCGTGCGGTATGCCTATGAGCGGGATTTGGAGGGGTATATTTCCGGGATGAAAACCGGCGGGCCTTTGCTTTCGGAAAACGAACGCATTCCTCCGCTGGACCGAGACACAGAATGGGTGATGATGGGTCTGCGCACTGTCCGGGGGTTAGACCCCAAGGTGTTTGAAAACCTCTTTCGCCGCCGGTTTGACTGCTTCCTTCCCTTTTTGGAGGAGTGCCGCAAGGCGGGCTATGCGTTGGAGGAGGACGGGCGGTGGCGCCTGACACCAGAGGGCTTTCTCGTTTCCAACCAAATCATCGGCGGAATGCTGGACGCGCTGGGCGCGGACAAAAAACGCCGGGAGGACGCCCGGGCGAGGGGAGACTTCCGGGTGGATTTGGGATAAGGCTTTCGGGTGTCCCACGGAGCCGCTCCACAATGCGGTTGCCCTTTCTTTCCCCCGAAGTGGAAAACTTCTGCAAACATGTTACAGCCGACCCCGGTTAGTTTGACCGGGGCCGGCTGTTCTATCCTGTTTTTGGTCTTGATTACTTGCTTCTTGCCAGCAAATACTCCCCCATTTCCCGGGCAAACAGTTCTCCCGCCAGAGCGGCTTCCTCGGGAGAGTTTCCGGCCGCCCCCATTTCCAGCAAAAGAGAGCCGGTGGTGGCGTGCTGATTGTAGCGGGAGTTTCGCAGAAGAATGGGGCGCATCAGCGTGGGATAGCGCTGGGAGATGTTTTGCTGCAAGGCCGTGGCCAGCTTCAGATTTTCCATCCACTTGGGGTGGACCAGACCGCTGCCGTCGCTGCCCACCACCATACTGATCTGCGCGATGTTTCCCACTCCCTCCACGGGGGAAATTACCTTGTATTCGTTGCCCTCCGTGTCCTCGATGGCGTCCCGGTGAATGTCCAGAATGAAGTGAATGGACGGGTACTGCGCAAGGTAGCTCTCGATGGCCTTCAGCGAACGGTCGTAAGAGCCGGAGTAGGAGGGGTAATCATATAGCGTCCGGTCGTGAAGCACGGAGATGCCAAGCTCACCAAAGGTCTGGGCCATCACGTCTCCCACTCCCACCACATTGTACCGGGTTTCAAGACACCGGCGATTCCCGCAATAGTCCACGTTCTCGCCGGGGGCGGGCGTATATGCCTCGCTGCCGTGGGTGTGAATAATCAAAATCTGAGGCTCCTCGTCGGTAAGTCCCGCGTCAAAGGAAGCTGTCAGGTCCTGAATGGACAGCTTGTGGTCGGTGCTGTTTGAGATATAAACCTTGCCGCTGACAGTATAGCCCTCCGGCGTGGTAGGCACCAGCGTTTTGGCAGTGATTCCGTTTTCCGGAATTTCCTCCGTGGGAAGGGGAGCGGTATCCACGGGCGTCTCCTCCACAGGGATTTGCTCCACCGGATCTTGCGGCTTCTCCGGCGTTTCTGTAGACAAAAGCTTTGCAACGCTCTGCCTTGCGGAGAGCAGCAAGGGAGACTCCGACAACGTCAACACAGCGGCGGCGGACAGTCCGTCCTCCGGCCCAAAGTCCCCCAACTCCCATTGCAGGGCCGACAGCGGGGCAGAGGCCCCCTGCCGCAGGGCGGTTACCGCCGACATGACGGTTTCGCTCCCGGCGGTGACCGCCACACCCCACAGCGTACACCCCGCCAAAACCATCGCTCCCAGCCGCCGGGGGACGGTTCGCTTTTTTACGGCCGCTTTCATTTGCATCACCTCATGGGACAACCTTATGCACGAGGACATCAAAAAAGACTATGACCGGAAAGCAAGGTCGAGCGAAAAACCTAGACAATTTTATCCGCGAAGATATCAAAAAAGAAGCCCGGAGGTATTCTCCGGGCTTCCGCTGTGGCAGAAACTTTTCGCCATTCCCGCGGGAAACGGCGCGAAATGTCCCGCTCAGTCCTCGATATACTCCCGCACCCGGTAGGTGGCTCCTACCTCGTCCTCACAGATGCGGCGGCAGTTTTCGATTTCCTCCTTGGGAATGGTGTCCACCACGGTCATCATCACCTTCGGCACGTACTTGCACAGCTCCTTGGCAAAGTCCTTCATGGCCTGATAGGCCCCTTTCTGCTGGGGGTGGCATAGTGCGTCGTACTTTTCCGCCGTGTCGGTGTTCAACGAGACGGACACCATGTCAAACCGCCCGGCAAAGTCCGGGGCGATGTCCCGGCCATGAATCAGGCTGCCGGTGCCGTTGGTATCCATCCGGGTGAAGATGTTCGTTCCGTGCTCCTTCATCCGGTCGATGACCCAGCAGATGTCCTCAATGCGGTAGCTGGGCTCACCAAACCCGCAGAACACCAACTGGCCGTATTTGCTCAAATCCCACTTCTCAATGTCCGCCAGAATTTCTTCCCGGGTAGGCTCTCGCGTAAGCCACAGGTTGTGGGTATAGATGCTGCCGCCGCTGCCGTTGTGGCGCAGGCAGAATTCGCAGTTGAAATTACAGCGGTTGGTCGTATTTACATATAGGTTCCCGCCGTATTCATAGGTAATGGTAAAGCCTTTCTTTTCTTCCATGGCGCTTAAACCTCGATTCCAAACAGTCGTTTCCCATTTTCCGCGGCGATGCGCACAAGCGCATCCGGGTCCATATTCTTCCACAACGCCAGCGTCTCCGCGATGTAGCGGAGATTTCGGCTGTCGTTCCGCTTTCCCCGGTTGGGAACCGGGGTGAGATAAGGTGAATCTGTCTCCAGCAGCATTCGCTCCGGCGGAGTGATCTCCGCCACTTCACGCCCCCGGCGGTTATTTTTATAAGTGACCGGCCCGTCAAAGCCCAGATACCAGCCCTGCTTCAAAAGCACCTCCGCCAGCTCCGCGCTGCCCGAATAGCAGTGAAACACCCCCCGGACAGTGGGAAATTCTGACACAACGACAAGACAGTCTCCGTGGGCCTCCCGGTCGTGGACAATCACCGGCAAATGAAGCTCCACCGCCATGGCAAGCTGGGCGCGGAAAATCTCCTTCTGAAATTCCCTTGGGGGATTATCCTCCCAATGGTAATCCAGTCCGATTTCCCCGATAGCAACGGCCTTGGGGCAGGCCGCCAGCGCCCGGATGGCAGCAAGCTCGCTCTCGCCGCAGCCCGCGCAGTCTCCTGGATGAATACCCACGGCGGCGTATACATGAGGGAATTTTTCCGCCAGCGCCACGGCGCGGCGGGAGGAAGCAACATCGCAGCCGGGGTCCACCACCAGCTCTATCCCGGCTTCCGGCAAAGAGGAGAGCAGCGCGTCCCGGTCCTCGTCAAAGGCCGCGTCGTCATAATGGGCATGAGTGTCAAAATACATGGGCAGTCCTCTTTTCGGATGGCTTTAAAATAGGGCGGGGCGGTTTTCCGCCCCGCCCTCTTCGGTGTCGTTTAGCAGAGCTTTGCTCCGGCGGGAATCGCGTCGTCCACCATCAAAAGGTTCAGCTTTTCCTCGCCCTTTTCCGTGTGGACGGCGGAAATCAGCATTCCGTTGGACTCCTGACCCATCATCTTCCGGGGCGGCAGGTTTACAATGGCCACCAGCGTCTTGCCCACCAGAGCCTCCGGCTCATAAAACTTATGGATACCGGAGAGAATCTGCCGGTCCGTGCCGGTGCCGTCATCCAGAATAAATTTCAGCAGCTTGTCGGACTTTTTCACAGCCTCGCAGGATTTCACCTTCACCACCCGAAAATCGGACTTGCAGAAGGTGTCAAAGTCCACCTTTTCCGTAAGCTGGGGTTCCAGCTCCAGCGCAGGCTGGGATGCCTTGCGGGCGGCTTCCTGCACCGCGTCCAGCTCCTGAAGCTCTTTTTCCACATCAATGCGGGGGAAGATGTTCTCTCCCTTGTGAACCCGCGTATCTGCGGGAAGCACACCCCATTTCCCGGCGCTGTCCCAGTTCGTCTCCTCGCCGGAGGCGCCGATCTGGCTGAAAATTTCGGTGCAGCTATCGGGGGTGAAGGGCAAAAGCAGCACGGCGCAGACGCGCAGCGTCTCCAGCAGGTTATACATCACCCGGGCAAGGCGGGGCTTTTTCGCCTCGTCCTTCGCCAGAATCCATGGGGCCGTCTCGTCGATATACTTATTGGCCCGGGAGACAACCTTGAAAATCTCCTCCAGACCGTTTTGCATCTGGAATTTCTCCATCTGGACTTCGTACCGGTCGCGCAGAGCGGTGGCTAGCGCGATCAGCTCCTCATCCAGTCCGTCGGCTTCCTGCTCCGCAGGGAGCTGTCCGCCGAAATACTTTTCCACCATGGCGGTGGTACGGGAGAGGAGGTTACCCAGGTCGTTGGCAAGGTCGGTGTTGATGCACTGAATCAACAGCTCGTTGGAGAAGTTGCCGTCCTGCCCGAAGGGGAAGGAGCGCAGCAGGAAAAAGCGCAACGCGTCTGTTCCGTACCGCTCGGCCAGCAGATAGGGGTCCACCACGTTGCCCTTGGACTTGCTCATTTTTCCGCCGTCCAGCAGCAGCCAGCCGTGGCCGTAAACCTGCTTGGGCAGGGGCTCGCCAAGGCTCATCAGCATGGCAGGCCAGATGATGGAGTGGAACCGGACAATTTCCTTGCCCACGATGTTCACGCCGGGCCACCACTTTTCATAGTCGTCATACCGGTCGTTGCCATAGCCCAAAGCGGTGATATAGTTGCTCAGCGCGTCCACCCAGACATACACCACATGTCCCGGGTCAAAGTCCACGGGAATTCCCCAAGTGAAGGACGTGCGGGAGACGCACAAATCTTCAAGACCCGGCTCAATGAAGTTTTTCACCATCTCATTCACCCGGGAGCGGGGCTGAAGGAAGTCGGTGTCCTCCAGCAGGGTGCGGATGCGGTCTGCATACTTGCTCAGGCGGAAGAAATAGGCCTCCTCCTCCGCGTCCGTCACGGGGCGGCCGCAGTCGGGACAGCAGCCGTCCTTAAGCTGGCTCTCCGTCCAGAAGGACTCGCAGGGGGTGCAGTATTTTCCCTTATAGGCCCCCTTGTAAATATCCCCGTTTTCGTACATCTTGCGGAAAATATACTGGGTGGACTTCACATGGTAGTCGTCCGTGGTGCGGATGAAGCGGTCGTTGGAAATGTTCATCAGCTTCCACAAATCCTTCACGCCCCGGGGACCCTCCACGATGCGGTCCACAAATTCCTTGGGGGAAACGCCGGTCTCCTTGGCCTTCGTCTCGATTTTCTGGCCGTGCTCGTCCGTGCCGGTAAGGAACATCACGTCGAAGCCGTGAAGCCGCTTATAGCGGGCGATGGCGTCGGTTGCGACGGTGCAGTAGGTGTGCCCGATGTGCAGCTTGTCCGAGGGGTAGTAGATCGGCGTTGTAATATAAAATTTCTCTTTTTCCATGGGATTTCTCCTCCTTTTCCGTCCCCCGAATGAAAGGGGGCGGGCATTGAACTCTGTAAATGTACAGTATATTCCAAATTACGAAAAATAACAACCCGTTCAGGGATTTTCCTCCGCAAGGCTTCCTCTGCGCTTCCATCTGCCTGATAAATAATAAAGCACACAGAAAATAAAGCCCCCCACCCAGCCGATGCCGAAGCCCTGAAACATCCGCTCCGGCCCGAAGTGGTTTGCCAGATAATAGACCGCCGGAACCCGCAGCACAATCATAGAGAGGATGGTTGCCAGCATGGGGACCACGCTGTCTCCCGCGCCCCGCATGGCTCCGTTGAGAATATACATCACGCCAAAGGTCACGTAAGGGGGCATGATGGCAAACATGTAGTGTCTTCCTGCCTCCGCCACCTCCGCCTCGGGAGAGAACAGGCGAAACAGCGCGTCGGACGCGGGCAAAAGCGCCGCCGTCATCACAAGACACCAGAGCACCGTATAGATCACCGCGATACGCACCCCCGTGCGGACCCGCTCCGGCTTCTTAGCCCCGGTATTCTGGCCCACAAAAGCCGTGATGGAGTTGGTCAGCGCCTGCACGGGAAGAAAGGCCACGCCGTCCAGCTTGTTGCCCACGTTATAGGCGGCGGTATACGCCGTGCCAAACGTGTTGACCTTGCTCATCACGGCCATGATGCCAAGGGACACCAGAGACATCTGAAGCCCCGTGGGAATGCCCAGCGCCATCACCTGACGGAACAGGGTCTTGTCAAAGCGGAAGCAAAAGGGGTGGACGGCAATCTCCGGATAGTGCCGGTTGATATAAAAAATGCCCAGCAGCCACGAAACAAGCTGGGAGACGACCGTCCCCAAAGCCACGCCCGCAACGCCCATCCCGGCGTTCAGCACCAGAACAAAATCCAGAATAATGTTCAAAACCGCAGCCACGGACAAAAACAGCAGCGTTGCCCGGCTGTTGCCGATGCCGTTTAAAATGCCCGCGTTGGTGTTATAGCCGATGGTGCCCACCAGTCCCGCGCACACAATCATCATGTAAATCCACGCACCGTGATAAACCGCGTCGTCCACCCGCAGCAAAAAGAGCAATGGCTTCACCGCAAACAAAGCCAGCACCGTCACCGGAACCACGGAGACGATGAAGGTCGTGTAAATGGTGTCCACCGCGTCTCGCACCCGGTCGGGCCTGCCCGCCCCGTGATACTGGGCGATGACCACCGTTCCGCCATTGGAAATGCCCATAAACAGGGAGATAAACATAAACATCACGGGAAAGCCCACGCCCACGGCGGCCAGCGCCGCGTCGCCCACGTAATTGCCCACCACCCAGGAGTCCACCATGTTGTAAAGCTGCTGCAAAAAGCTTCCCAGCAGCAGGGGGAGGGCAAACAGAAAAATATGTCCTGCGGGGCTGCCGGAGGTCATGTCCCTCAGGCCCCGGTCCTCTCTGTCCATAAAAGCTCCCGTCCTTGTTTTATTTCAGTCGTATCAAATTGTTGCACTGGTTCTACTCTACTCCTTTTTTCCACTTCCGGCAACGGCCTGATGCAAAAAACCTTGTGTTTTTCCACGAGAGCGGATAAACTGTGGAAAACGAAACAGAAGGAGGAGTTCTTTATGAAGCTGATCTCGTGGAATGTCAACGGTCTGCGGGCGTGCCTTGGAAAGGGCTTTCTTGATTTTTGCGCTTCGGCGGACCCGGACGTCATATGCTTGCAGGAGACAAAAATGAAGCCGGAACAGGCGGATTTTGACCTGCCCGGATATGAAAAATTCTGGAACAGCGCGGACAAGCCCGGCTATTCCGGCACGGCGGTGTTTACCCGTATTCCGCCCGTGAGCGTGACCTATGGCTTCGGCGGCGACGAGCACCGCCACGAGGGCCGGGTCATCACCGCCGAATTTGAGCAGTTCTATCTGGTGTGCTGCTATACGCCCAACGCGCAGGACGGGTTGAAGCGCATTGACTACCGGATGCAGTGGGAGGACGACTTCCGGGCATATCTTCTGAAACTGGATCGGGTGAAGCCGGTGGTCCTGTGCGGCGATCTGAACGTGGCCCACCAGGAGATGGATTTGAAAAATCCCAAGTCCAACCGGAACAACCCCGGCTTTTCTGATCAGGAGCGGGAAAAGATGACCGCGCTTCTGGAATCCGGCTTTTCCGACACCTTCCGGACCCTTTATCCCGAGCGAATCGCCTACTCCTGGTGGAGCTATCGCTTCCACGCCCGGGAGAAAAACGCAGGCTGGCGCATTGACTATTTTATTGTTTCTCAGCGGCTTCAGGGAAGCGTGGAGGACGCAGTGATTTACGATCAGGTCTTCGGCAGCGACCATTGCCCCGTGGGGCTGAACCTGACGGTTTAACCCAGGTCTCTTGGTTTTCTCTCATTGCGCTTTTGGGTATCTCTTTTTACAGCTTTTTGCCTTTTCCCGTTTCTATCCCAAAAGGGCAGCCATGTCCTCAATTTCCAACTCCTGAAGCGCCCAGTTCACGCCGTAGCCCATCACTCGAGCCAGCTCCCGCACCTGCGCGTCGATGTCCCGGGGGGTGACGGTCATAGGCTGCTTACGGCTGCGCAAGCGCTTTTCGTCAAACTCCGTTATGCCGGACTCCTCCAAAAGGTCCGCCGCCAACGTGGCCGCGTCCACCACTGTGGGAACGCCCACGGCGAACACCGGCACGCCCAGAGAGTCCTTGTTCAGCGCGGCGCGGTGATTCCCTACGCCGGAGCCGGGAATGATGCCGCTGTCGCTGAGCTGGACAGCGGCGCAGACCCGCCCCGTCCGGCGGGAAGCCAGCGCATCAATGGCGATGACAAAATCCGGTTCCACTTCCTTCACAAGGCCCCGCACCGCCTCAGCAGACTCCACGCCGGTAGTACCCAGCACGCCCACGGAAAACGCGGACACGGGCCGAAAGCCCCCGAACTGCTTGGGCATGGCCGCCCGCAGATGCCGGGTGATGAGCACGCTTTCCAAGGTCAGCGGACCCACCGCGTCCGGCGTCATGGCACGGTTACCAAGGCCGATAACCAGCGCCGCTCCATCTCCGGGGAGCATGGCCTTCAGCTCCGCACCCAGCGCTCGGACCGCCCGCTGAAAATAGTCTTCCCTTCTTTGCCAATAGGCGGTGAAGTCCAGCGTGAGATAGGTCCCCACTGGTTTTCCAAGAGTTTTTGCGCCGCCTGCGTCCAAAATTTCCACACGCGTCACGGGATAACCCTCCCGGCGGGACTTGCCCGCCTTGACTCCCGAGAGCTTTGCGGTTTTTTCCGCGCCCTCCTGCCACAGTTCTTGGGCCTCCAGCGCCAGGTCCGTCCGTTTTGTATACATTGATTGCATGCCGCCTTCCACTAAATGTAGTGTCTTTTTTGTAGGTTTTCCGGAAGTGGACACACTATGCAAAAAATTAAGGTTTTTTTGGAAAAGGGCTTGCTTTTTGCGCGCAGAACTGCTAAAATATCATTCTGCACGGTGAGATTCTAATCTCTCCAGATTTTTAATTTGCCAAAGGAGGTGTTTGGTTTGCCGAATATCAAGTCTGCCAAGAAGCGCGTTTTGGTCTCCGCAGCGAAAAACGCTCGCAACAAGGCCGAAAAATCCGAGCTGAAGACCGCCATCAAGAAGTTCGAGGCCGTTGCCGCAGAAGGCAATCGCACCGAGGCCGATGGCGTATACAAAGTCGCGGTGAAGAAAGTCGATCAGGCTGTTGCCAGCGGCGTTCTGCACAAGAACACGGCTGCGCACCGCAAGAGCGCAATGACCTTGAAGCTGAATAAGCTGGGCTAAGAATGAGGCGTCCGCTTTTGCGGGCGCCTTTTTGCGTCTGGATTTATTTTTGTTTGGATATTTCAGCAACTTTGGTCCCGTTTTCGGCTGTCAAACAGACTTCTTCTGCTTTTGCAGTGGCATCATGGGGGCGAACAGTAGCCCCGGTATAATTTCTATAAGCAGGGCGGACAGTTAAAACTGTCCGCCCTGCTGTTTTTTTATGCTGTCGCGTTTGCGTCTTGCGTCAGTATGAAAAAAAATGATGGCTGCGGGAAACTTCCCGCAGCCATCATTTTTTGTGTATTTGCAGCCATTGCGCTCCGGTGCACCTTGTCTTTAAGAAACGCCGCATTTGACGCTGCCTTTTAATCTGTCTCTTCGAGCTGCGTCGTCCGCAAAATATAACGATTTTTGATCCGCTGTAAGTGATTGTACATGGCCTGATAGGCTGCTTCATAATCGTTCGCTTCCAGCGCGTCCACAATGGCAACATGTTCCCGCGTCGCCGACTCAAAGGAAGTACCCAACGTGGAGCTGAGCATCAGGCAGCGGTTGCTATGGGTATTGATTCGCTCCGTCAGGTCCAGAAGAAAACGATTCTCCGTACCCCGGGCCAGTGTGGTGTGGAATATATAATCCTGATTGATATACTCCAGATAATCAGATGCGCTGGACATCAGGGACCGTTTCTGGCAGTCAATGCTTTCGCGCAGCTTTCGGATCAGCGCAGGCGTTGCTTTATCCTTCAACTGTTCTATGACTAAAAGCTCAACGGACTGACGCACAAGGCTGATGTCGGCAATATCATCTTCGGTGAGGGGAGATACGACAATACTCTTTCCCTGGACTTTTGCCAGTCCGTCCTCCACCAGACGGTGCAGGGCAGTACGGATCGGCGTCCGACTGATAGATAACTCTGCACTGAGCTTTTCCTCTATCAGAATGTCGTTCGGCGCAAACTGGCTGGATACAATCGCATCCCGTATCACCTGATACGCCTTGTTAGACAGTGTTTCACTTTTTTTCAGGGGAGCTAATGACAAATGAACCGCTCCTTTTCATATTTTAGTCAACGACAGCACAGCAGCGCCCATCAGCGCGGAATCACGAGATCAACCTTCGATCAAATAGTTTTCCAAAGTACGCAGCATAATGACCGGCAGTTTCCCAAAGGAATACTCCTTATGGACACGCTCGGTCCATTTGTGGGCATCCTTGCCGTGGCAGCCGAAGTTTAGGGCCGGAATGTTCAGGCGCTTGATTTGATCCAAGCGAACATTGTAGTGTCCCTTCATATTGGGGAGATTGCTGATCAGCGTTTCCGCCGAGCTGTCCGTGTCATCCAGCTTCAAATAGCTGCTGTCGGTGAGGACGGGGAAAAACTGCATCATTTTCAGATCCTCGCCCATTTCCTTGCCAATTTCCTGAAGCAGGCCGGTGACGCTGTCCAGCAGCGCGGCTTCCTCGGGCACCTCGCGCTTGAGAGTGTTGCGGGGGCAGTAGGGAGGGGAGAGGAACAAGATGACGGTGGGGGTGTTGATGCTGACAACGGTGGCAAGATGCTCCACCATCTTCAGGCACAGCTCCCGGCGATCCATATTCGCTTCCAGCGCCTCTTTTGTGATGGCATCCAGATCGGCGTCCACGTCGGGCTTGACCGACATAGCTTTTGCGTGAAGCTGGCTGTAATCCATCACATTCAGGCTGTATTCGCGCTTCTTATATGTCATCCCGGTCATCTTGCAGTAAATCTTATTCTGCTCGTCTGTATAGGAATCCACCGTCTTCAGGGCATCCTCCGCCACCTTGCACAGGCGGGCGAAGATGTCTTCTATCTCCATATTGTGAATGAAGTAGTTGAAATAGACAAAGGCGGAAAACGCGGTCTGAACGTCATAGGAGGGCTTGAGGTCCTTCAGCTTCAGGACGGTGGGGGGCATGGCATATTCGTGATTGTATACGTCGCTGAACTCCGCGCGCATATCCATATTGCGGACAATCTCAGCAGCCACCATAGAAGCGCTGAACCCGTCAAAGCCCTGTCCGGAGTGAGTGGGCTTTCCGATAATGTAAAAGCAGGGAAGAATTTTTCCCACTGCGCCGGCATGGAAGTAATGGCTGGTGTCGCCGGGGTAAGCAGGAGAGATAAAATCGGTGTTTAGGGCCATTGCATAGTCCAGACCGTATTTGACCTTCAGCTCCTCCAGAACGTCCAGAGACTCAATAATGCCAGTGTGCTGATTTTCCTCCACAGGATTGGTCATGAAAATCAGGTTGCCGTCAAATTTGTCCGGATTTTCGGTAAAGTAGCGCATCAGGGCCATGTTGACCGCATCACCGCACTTCATATCCGAAGCGCCGCGGCCAAACATCCACTCGCCGGACTCAATATCAGCCTGAACATCAGGATCGGTGGTAATTGCTTTGATTTTTTCCGGCAGCGCGTCACAGTCAAACGCAAATTCCTTGATAGAGCCAAAATCATCAATGCCAACCGTGTCGTGATGCCCGTGGAGAATAATTGTCTTCTTGCTGTCGCTTCTGGTACCAAAGGCAATGGCCACCACATTGATCCGTCCGTACGGGTCATTTTTCAGGGGCTGAATCACGATCTGGTCAGGATGCTCCCGGAAGTAGGGCAGCTTGCGCAGCCAAGCGGCCATATACTCCGCAACATCACGCTCACCGGTGGAGTTGTTCAGGCTGGGAATTGCAACAAGCTCCTTGGTCAAGGCAAGCGTTTCCTCATAAAACGGGTAGTTCTGCATGGTAGAAGTGCCTCCTAATCTCATAAAATAATAGATGGATTTGAAGTATGACACTACCATGGCGTATTGACATTTTAGACTTTGCACTTTGTATACAGAGAATGAACGACTACATTGTAGACCATGGCAGTTAGCTTTGTCAACCCAAGGGCAAAAAAATTTTCCCAGCCCTTATATGTGCGCTATCCACAATTTAACGCAGATCAGCTTTTAATATTAGGATATATTTTACAACATGATTATAATATGAAGAAGCTGCGTGTCTCTATATTACGAAAAATCCGCCTGCCCAGCATCAGAAAATAAAGTGAGAAGAGAAAAAAATTTTAATCAGTCTTGTATAAACTAAACAAAAAAGCAAGAGGCGTGCAATAAACTATTGACATAAGAATACGACGTGTGTTAAAAATAAGATGCGATTTACCATGGAATTGTAAAGGCATTGGTATTGCGCATCTTTGTATACAGAGTACTGTACACTAGTATGAGAATGAATCGAACAGCCAAAAGCAAGCGCGCATTTTGATATGTGAAGATCCGGATAAGCTGAACAGGCGGGCAGCCTCCAAACGGTTTATCTGATTTTCAAAAGGCCCCGTTTCCGCTGTGTAAGCGAGGGAATGCCGACTGGCCAGGGCGTATCGGATGACACTGCCCGTCCGGGCCATATCAGCTTGTTTTCAGCGCAGCTTATGCAGATCAGAGGGGGGACCGAAGCCAAAGAAGATATTGAGGAGGATTGACGAAACATGAAAAAGATCTTTGCGACGCTCCTAACCTGTGCGATGATGCTAAGCCTGGCGGCTTGCGGCGGCGGAGGAACCGGCAGCGGCGGTTCCGGAAGCCAGAGTTCCGCCTCCCAAGGCGGCGATGCCCCCGCGTTCAAAATGATCGTGGGTTCTACCGTCCAAGATGACTCCGCTTCCGGTGTTGCTCTGCTGGAATACTTCAAGCCTTATGTGGAAGAACAATCCGGCGGCCGTATTCAGGTTGAGGTCCAGAACAACTCCGTCTTGGGCGGAGACCGAGAGCTGTACGAGGCTCTGCAGTTAAACACCGTCCAGTGCTCTTTTGGCCCCATGTCCACGCTGGCCAATTTCGAACCCAACTACGCTGTGTGCGACCTGCCTTTCCTGTTCAGCGGCAAGGAAGACGCCTATACCCAGCTAGATGGTGAGTTTGGCGCAAAGCTTGCCGAAAATCTTCCCAATATTGGCATGCGCCTGCTTGCTTACGGCGAAAATGCCTTCCGCAATATCTCCAACAGCGTTCGTCCCATCAACACACTGGAGGATATCAAGGGCATGAAAATCCGCGTGATGGAGTCTCCCGTGAACATTGCTACTTATACCGCTCTTGGCTGCAACCCCACTCCCATGGCGTTCAGCGAGCTGTATACCGGTCTGCAGCAGGGCGCTGTGGAAGGCCAGGACAACGGTGTTGTTCTGACCTACACCGCCAAGCTATATGAAGTACAGAAATACTACACCTACACCGGCCATATCTATGCCGCAAACGGCATGGTTCTTTCCGAGGCGTTCTGGCAAAGCCTGCCCGAGGATCTGCAGCAGGTTGTGGACGCCGGCGCCAAGTACGCCATGGAGAATCAGCGCCGCCTGAACACCGAAATGGAGGAAAAATTGGCGAAAACCATGGCTGATGCGGGCGTTCAGTTTAACACGCTTTCCGAGGACGAAACAAACCGTTTCCGCGAGGCCGCCAAGAGTGTGTGGGAGCAGGACGGCATTAAGAGCCTGATGGACCCTGAAATTTATGATATGGCCGTTGCCATTCGTGACAAATAATCAGCCTAATCCAAATTGATCGTCATGCGGGGGGCAGAGGATGCTTTCCGGCATCCTCTGCCCCTCTTGTGTTGAACCGAGTACGGCGGCGGACTCTAAGAGCAGTTAGTCGGCCGAATGAGATGGGAGCATTTAAAAATGAAAGAGACACTTCTAAAGGTCTGGGACCACTTGGAGGAATTCTTCCTAATCCCTTCACTGATTATCAGCACAGGTTTGATTTTTTTTCAGGTGATCATGCGCTATGTTTTTCGTAATTCTCTGAGCTGGTCCGAGGAAGTGGTCCGTTATCTCTATGTGTGGCAAACCTGGGTGGGCGTGAGCTATGCCGCCCGGAACGGAAGCCACCTGCGGATCACCATGCTGAAGGACCGGCTGCCCGAAAAGGCCCAGAAGGTGCTTGAAGTATTTGTTGTAATCGTCTGGGTCGGATTTGCAGTCTTTGTTATGATACAGGGCGTAAGTGCGGTCCATGCCATCGCTTCTTTCGGTCAGAAGTCCTCCGCCCTTCGTCTCCCCATGCAGATCTGCTATATGTCCATCCCCGTGGGCATGGTCCTGATGAGTGTCCGTCTGATTGAGCATACAATTAAATATTTGCGCAAGACGGAAGGGGGAACTGCGGAATGAATATCGCACTGCTGTTCGGCGTGTTTTTCGTGCTGGTCATGCTGAGCGTGCCCATTGGCGTATCTCTGGGCGTGGCCACCTCGCTGACCCTTGTTTTAACCAGTAATATCGGTCCCATCATGGTGGCCCAGAAGGCATTTACCGGTCTGGATTCCTTTACGCTGATCGCCATTCCTTTCTTTATGCTGGCCGGAAACCTGATGGCCTTAGGCGGAATCGCCCGGCGAATTGTCAACATGGCAGACGCGGCCGTGGGAAAGTTCACCGGTGGACTGGGCATGGCGACCATCATTGGCTGCATGTTCTTTGCGGCGATCTCCGGCTCCGGCCCGGCAACCGTCACTGCCATGGGATCCATCATGCTTCCGGAGATGGAAAAGCGCGGCTATGACAAGGGATTTTCCACCGGCTTGACTGCAACCGCCGGTACCATCGGCGTAATTATCCCCCCCTCGATTCCCTTCGTAATTTATGGTGTTGCTTCCGGCACTTCCGTGGGCGACCTGTTTAAGGCCGGTTTTATCCCCGGCATTTTGATTGGAATTGCCCTGATGATTGTGTGCTACATTATCTCTAAAAAGCAGGGCTACAAAGGCTCCGAGCACAGTCAGAACGGAAAAGCGAGCTTTTTGAGGACCTTTTTGGACTCTTTGCCCGCGCTGATGGCCCCCGTCATTATTCTGGGTGGTATTTACGGCGGCATTTTCACGCCCACCGAGGCCGCCGTGGTGGCCACGGTCTACTCTTTAATCGTGGGTAAGTTCGTCTACCATGAGCTGACCTGGAAAATCGTGCTGGAGTCTTACCGTTCCACTGCCGACATGAACGGCTTTACCGGCTTGGCTTTGGGCTTCTCCATGTCATTTGCCTCTTATTTGGCCATGGAGCAGATTCCCAGCAAGGTTGCCGGTGTTCTGCTGGGCGCTATTTCCTCCAAGTGGGCATTGATTTTGCTGATTATTGCAATTCTTCTGGTGGTGGGCTGCTTTGTGGACAACATTTCCTCCTGCCTGATTCTCACTCCTGTGTTCCTGCCTATTATCACAGGAATCGGCATGAGCCCCGTCCATTCCGGCATTATGATGACCGTGGCGCTGGCCATCGGATTTGTGACTCCCCCTTACGGCGTCAACCTGTTTGTCGCCTCCGCCGTAGCCAAGCTGAAAATTGAAGTCGTTTCCAAGGCAGCAATTCCATTTATCGGAGCCATGCTGGTCTGCCTGCTGCTAATTGCCTTTATTGAACCGATTTCCATGCTGTTGGTTTGGCTGCTGTAACAGGGGCCTTTATATCATAAGTTAAGCTGTATCGCATTTTTTAATTTGAAGCGGCACCGCACAATTCGCTGATGCCGGATTGTGCGGTGCCGTCATTTAAGTAAAACAGATACATCTTAATTGGGTTTGGGCTTTTCTGATTTTAGATATTGTGGTGGTAGTGGTAACTCAATTCGTGCGCTGATGTTTTCGGGGAATTAGAAAAATTAAAAATTAAGGTGGTGAATCGGTCGGTGAAAGAAAGAGAAGTGACGCTGCGCTGCGGAGAGAACCGCTATACGGTCAAAATTCCGGACCATATCCGTTTCCAGTATGCCCGCCTTAATCCAGCGGAGCAAACCGCCGATCCCGAAGTTCTCATACAGGAGGCTTTCAATCACCCGGCAGGAGCGCCCCGAATCGAGGACTTGGTGCAGCCCGAGCAAAAAATTTGCATCATCAGCGACGACAATACCCGCCTGACGCCGGTGGCCCTCATTTTAAAAGCGCTTCTTCCCCGGCTTGAGGGCGCCGGTGTCCGTCGGGAGGACATCTTTATCATCATGGCACTGGGCAGCCACCGCCCCATGACCGCGGAAGAAATGACCGCCAAGCTGGGACGAGACGTGTGCCAGAATTACCGGGTATTCAACAGCGAGTTTGAAAACCCAGCGCTGCTGACGCAAGTGGGGGTCAGCGCGCTGGGGACCCCGATTCGCGTTTTCAAAGCCGCAATGGAGGCTGATTTCCGCATTGGAATCGGCAGCGTTGTGCCTCACGGATGCATGGGCTGGAGCGGGGGAGCCAAGATTCTCTATCCGGGTATTACATCGGCAGACATCGTATCCGAATTTCATGTAATGCAGGGCCTGCGGGATGAAATTCTCTTGGGAATGGTGGAGTGCCCGGTCCGTCTGGCTGTGGAGAAGTGGACCCAAAATATCGGGCTGCATTACATTATCAACACCGTATTGGGTGAAGACGCAGCCGTATATTCCGTTTCTGCGGGGCACTATATTCAGGCCCATCGCAAGGCCGTGTCCTCCGCCCAGAAACTATATGGCGTTCCGGTGGGACAGCGGCCCGATGTGGTGCTCTCGTCGGCCTATCCGATTCATATGGATTTTTGGCAGTGCGGCAAGGCCACATACGGTCCCACAAGCGTGCTTCGCACGGGCGGCGAATTTCTTTTGCTGGCGGAATGCAAAGAGGGCGTTGGCCCCCATCCGCAGATGCTTGACTATATGGCCATGGAGGACGGGAAGAACGCGCTGCAAAAGCGCATCCAATCCGGCGACACAGGGGAAGACCTGCTGGCTATGGCTGTCGGGGTCAGCATGGGGCGGATGGTCCGTCATGCCCATGTGACGCTGGTTAGCGATGGGCTGACGGCGGAGCAGTGTGAACGGGGACGGATGTTCCATCGTCCGCAGGCGGCCTTGCAGCAGGCGCTAGAACAGGCGTTGGCAAAGTTTGAAGACCCTTTCCTGTTGATTATTCCGGAGGGAGGAGAGACAATCCCCATGCTGGGGGCTGAGGTATGAACTTTAAGACCTTCTATATCAACAATCACCGAATTACATATCGGGAAGCGCTGTTGGGCGACCCAATATTTGAAAAATTCTATCTGATTGAAAACCCCCATCAGGAGGATATTGTGGCCATCCCGGACGGATGTGTGGACATTCAATTTACCTGGGAAAACAGCGAGTGCCGTGGGTATGTCTGCGGAAGCTTTCTTCAGGGAAAAAGGTCGAACATCAGCACATATCAGCGCTGCTTCGGGATGAAGCTGCATCCCGGCGTTCAGTTTCAATTTTTGCAGAAAAAGATTACCGATTTGGTGGGGTGCCGTGTCCCGCTGTCTAAGTTTTTGGAAATATCCTCTTTTGAGCGCCGTCTCGGCAAGCTGACCTGTTTTTCTGAAATGATTGAACTTTCAAACCGTTTTTTCGGTGAGCAGGAGGTTGCTCCTGTCAACAGGATTGCCAGCAGCGCAGTCAAGCTGATTGTAGGAACGCCCGGCTCCCCACGGGTATCCGTCATGATTCAATCGCTGGGATACAGCCAGCAGTATCTCAACAGCATCTTTAAATATTGCTTCGGCGTTTCCATGAAAAAATATTCCGATATCATCCGTGCGCAAACCGCAATCACTTATTTGGACACTACCAATCTCATGGATGTCATTATCGATTTGGGCTATTACGACCAGGCCCACTTTATCCGGGATTTCAAGCAATACACCTCCCTGACGCCAAAGTCTTTTGTGGATCAGGTGTGCAAAACCAAGGTGGGTATAATTGTATAAAAAACCCGGCCGCCATCAGACCCCCGCGCCGCTTTCCCAAAGGCCCGTCGGCAAGGAGCACGTCAGATGCGGGTGGCCCGCGGAAGACAAAAAAACGAAACAGAAACCAGAAAGACAATGACTGGGGAAGCTTCATTTTTTACAATCAATCCAACCGGCCTTTGCTTACAATAAAGGAAAGTTGGTAAATCATCAAAGCAGGTAAACTGTCTTGTGAGACTGGAAAAATCAGAAAGGAAGATTCTATTATGACACAACACGAGAGAGCTCAATCCCTGATGCCCCCCATGGCCATGCACGATAAATCCACCCCCTGCGTGGTAAAAGGCGAGGGTTGCTATCTGTATACAGAAGAAGGCCGCAAGATTCTGGACTTCGCCTCCGGAATCGCCACCAACGCTCTGGGCCACTGCCACCCCAAGGTGATTGCCGCCGCTGAAAAGCAGCTGCACACGCTGGTCCACGCCGGGCACAACATCCTGTATTACGAGCCCTATACCACGCTGGCGGAAAAGCTGATTGAGAAAACCGGCGGAAAGTACAAGCTGTACTTCTCCAACTCCGGCGCCGAGGCCAACGAGGGCGCCATGAAGCTGGCGAAATATGCCACGCAGCGCCCGGTCATCATCTCCATGAAGAATGCGTTCCACGGCCGCACTATGGCCACCGCCACCATCACTACCTCCAACGCCGCTTACCGTAAAAATTACGAGCCTCTGATGCCCAGCGTGTATTTTGCCGAGTATCCTTACCTGTTCCGCACGCCCTATCAGATGAAGGACGGCAAGTGCCCCAAGGAATACTTCACCCAGTTTGATGACATGTTCAAGAAGATCGTGGACCCCTCCATGGTGGCGGCCATTATCATGGAACCCATTCAGGGCGAGGGCGGCTATGTCGTTCCTCCCGTGGAGTGGCTGAAGTATGTCCGTGAGTTGTGCGAACAGCACGGGATTCTCCTGATTTTTGACGAGATTCAGTCCGGCTTTGGCCGCACCGGCGATCTGTACGCATGGCAGACACTGGGCATCGAGCCCGACATTTTCACCTCTGCCAAAGCCATTGGCGGCGGACTGCCCCTGAGCGCCGTATTCGGCAAAAGTGAAATCATGGACAAGTGGGGCAAGGGTGCTCACGGCGGAACCTTCGGCGGAAACCCCGTCTCCTGCGCCGCGGCCTTGGCTGTGATGGAAGAGCTGTTCGAAGGCGGCGTTCTGGAAAACTGCCGCAAGATGGGCGAAATCGTCCGCACAAGGATGCATGACCTGCAAAAGAAATACAGCGTCATTGGCGACGTCCGCGGCATGGGCCTGATGAACGCCATGGAATTTGTGAACCCCGAGGGCAATTCGCCCAATGGGACCCTGTGTTCATCCGTGATTACCGAGGCGCTGAAGCGCAATCTGCTGCTGTTGAGCTGCGGTGCCGATAAGAACAACATCCGCCTGATTCCCCCTCTGAACGTGGACGAGGGCACGCTGGACGCCGCCTTTAAGATCATTGACGAGTCTATTGCCGCTGCGCTGAAGGGCTGATAAAAAATTACTGGAATTATGTTGGAGGTTATTGTAAAATGGACACACAGGAGTATCTGAAGTCTCTGGTTGCTGCCGCCCGCACAGCGCAGAAGGAGTTTGAGAAGTATCCTCAGGAAGTGGTGGACAAGGCTGTGAAAGCCATTGGCAAGGTCATTTATGACAATGCCGTGGAGCTTGCCCACATGGCTGTGGATGAAACCCGCATGGGCAATTATGAAAGCAAAATCGAAAAGTGCCGCAACAAGTCCAAGAGCGTCTGGTGGCGGATGAAAGACAAAAAGAGCCGCGGCATCATTGAGCGGGACGTGGAAACCGGCATTATGAAGGTGGCCAAGCCCATCGGCGTTATTGGCTGCATTGCGCCCACCACCAATCCCGTCATCACGCTGATGCACAATTCCATGTGCAGTCTTAAGTGCGGAAACGCCATTATCATCTGCCCCCATCCCCGGGCCAGAAAGGTGGGCGTGAGAACCACCGAGCTGATGATCGGAGAGCTGGACAAGCTTGGAATGCCCAAGAATCTGATTCAGATTATCCCTGAGCCCACCGTGGAACTGTCTGCGGGACTGATGTCGGTTGTGGACCTTTGCATCTGCACCGGCGGCCCCGGCATGGTTAAGGCGGCGTATTCCTCCGGCCGGCCCGCTTACGGCGTGGGTCAGGGCAACGTGCAGGTGCTGGTGGACCGCGATGTGGACCTCAACGAGGTTGCCAAGATGGCGATTACCGGCCGCATCTTTGACAACGGCGTGCTGTGCACCTGCGAGCAAAACCTGATTTGCCCCCGGGAGAAGGCCGACGAGATGATTGCCGCCATGAAGGCCAACGGCGCTTACTACATTGACAACGAAGCTGACGCTGAAAAGCTGCGCAACAGCTGCTTCCCTGACGGGATGCTGAACAAGAACTGGCCCGGCGCCAGCGTTCAGAAGATGGCTGAACTGGCCGGGCTAGAGGGCGTGCCTGCCGACGCCAAGGTCATTCTGAGTTGCACCAAGGGGTACGCCCACGACGACGTTTTGGCAAAGGAAAAGCTGTTTCCCGTTATGGCACTGTTCCTGTACGACACCTGGGAGGAGTGCATGGAAATTGCCCGCGCCAATCTGGAAATGGAGGGCATCGGCCACAGCGTGGTGATTCACTCCAACACCGACGCCCATATTGAGGCTGTCCCCGAGGTGATCAACGTCTCCCGGTACGCGGTGAATCAGGTGGGCGGCACGGCTTTGGGCGGTGCCATGGACAATGGCCTGAATCCCACCACCACGCTGGGCTGCGGCACTTGGGGCAACAATGCCATCAGCGAGAACCTGTGGTTCTATCACCTGATGAATGTCAGCCGTATTTCCTACAAGGTTCCCACCATGTATGTCCCCACCGACGAAGAAATTTGGGCCGACTGAGCCTTGCCTTCACATCAGGAAACGTCCGGCTTATTAAAGCCGGACGTTTCCGTAAGGGCCTTAATTGGACGGTAAGATACTGTGCATAAAATTGAGCGTATATCCAATGCAGCCGGAAATCTTGTGGGGCGGAGGCCCCGCAGAGCAGGCACAACGCGTTTATTTAGAAGATGTTTATGATACCTGTTTGAAGTAAATTACTGCATATGGGAGCGGAAACGATGATGGAAGATTACAAGAGCAAATTTGTAAGTCCTGAGGAGGCTGCCGCCCGGGCGGTGCAGTCGGGAGACTGGGTGGACTATGGGTTCGGCGCAGGCTTTCCGGATCTGATGGACAGGGCGCTGGCGGCACAGAAGGCCGAACTGCGGGATGTGAAAATCCGGGGCGGTCTGGTGATTCGCCCCCGCATTGAGGTGGTTGAGCAGGATCCCGAGCAGTCCGTCTTCACCTATTACAGTTGGCACATCGGAGACTACGAGCGCAAACTCCAAAGCCGGGGCCTGTGCCGCTTTATGCCCATGATTCTGCGCCAGCTTCCGGAGCTTTACCGCCGTCATATCCGGGTGGATGCGGCGTTTGTTCCCATTTCCCGGCCGGACGACAAGGGCTTTTGCGGTCTGGGTATTTCCAACTACGCTTGGCGGACCATTTTTGAAAACGCCAGAACGGTGGTCTTTGAAATCAACGAGCATCTGCCAAGACTTCAGGGCGTGAACGGGTTCCACAGGGTCCATCTGTCGGAGGCAGATTATATTGTGGAAGGCGAGCACGAACCCCTGCCTCTGCGCACCTATCGGGAGCCGTCTCCGATCGATGTGGAAATTGCAAAGCATGTGGTTGCAGAAATTCCCAACGGTGCGGTGCTGTCTCTGGGGGTGGGCGGCGTACCCTTTACCGTGGCTAAGCTGCTGGCGGATTCTGATTTAAAGGATTTGGGCTGTCACACCGGTACCATCAGCGACGCGTTTCTGGCGCTTCACAAGGCCGGAAAGCTCACTAATGCCCGAAAGGAGCTTGACACCGGGCGCTCCACATGGAATCTGGCCATGGGCTCTCAGGAGCTATACGACTGGCTGGAGCAGGAGCCTTATCTCTTTTCCCCCGGCGATGTGGATGTTGTCCATGCGCCGGATCGGATGTGCAGAATGAAGAATTTCATCAGCATCAACGGCGGCGTGGAGTTGGACCTGATGGGTCAGGAGAACGCGGAATCAGCAGGTAGCCGCCAGCTTTCCGGCACGGGAGGTCAGCTTGACTTTTTGGAAGGAGCATTTCGCTCCGAGGGCGGAAAAGGGTTTATCTGTCTGGCCGCTGCACACAAGAAGAAGGATGGGACGCTCAAGTCCAGCATTGTTCCCTTTATCTCCGGCGGAAGCGTGGTCTCCGCACCGCGTAGCATGATTCAATACGTGGCGACAGAGTACGGCGTGGCCAAGCTGTCGGGTCTTTCTTTAAAAGAGCGGGCAGACGCAATGATCTCCATTGCACACCCTGACTTCCGGGAAGAATTGGCCCGTTACGCACAGGAAAACTTTTGATGGCGGACCCAAGATTCTGAGCGGCCACTTTCCCCAACGGGGCATCTGATGCCGCTTTTAAAAACGATCCGAAAATCGCTCTCTGCAAATGGCAGGATGACGAAACCTTTTTGCGCATTTTTCAAGCTCTGGGTGAGGGCGGATATGGAGAATCTATTGCTGGATTCTATCATAGTAGCGAACATGAAAAGCGCCAAGCGTACACGCCCGGCAACAGGGGTGCGCTTGGCGTTCTTTTTTGCTCAGTAAATCTCATGCGGAGTTTAACTCTCATGATACCTCTGAGATTCAGCATCAAAATGGACATAGCAACGCTGTGGCAATGGTTTCCCGCAGCTTGGTCGTAATCAGTCTCAGGCCGCACTTGCGCTTGGTCAGGCTGAACCGCCGCTCCACTTCCACACGCTCACATTTGTCCAGAAAATTCTGTGTTTTATCGCGGATTTGCCCTTCTTCGGCCTGCCCAGCGCGGGACCGGAGAGATGACTCCCATGTTCCTTGCAATAGCGTAAATTCTACCGGTTTCGGTGGATCTTATCCGCCAGCTTCGGGAGCCTATTCCTGAGTTCCGCCTGTTCCGTGGTATACTTAGAGGAGAGCAGTCGGAAGTATTCGTTGAGCATACAGCCCAGCACATTGTCCTCGTAGAGCCGCCTGAACAGGACCGTGAGTTCACCGTTTAGCATATGGTATAACCTTCTTGTGCATCGCTCGCTTCCTTTATAGAAAAAGAATACCGCCCTGAAAAAGAGAGCACTATCCTTATATTCTTTCTGTTATTGTAATACGGAAAGGAGGCGGGAGCATGACGATTTTGCTGGGTTTCACTACCGCCGGACTGCTTGTGCTTGGCTTTTTTGTCATGCGGCGCCTGGATACTTTTATAGAAAGGGGCGGAATCCTCGACAGCCCGCGGGGGCGAGCAAATCAAGGCATACTTATCTATGGAGCGCCGGAAATCGAAGAGAAAATACATAAGATCGGAATGAAGTACAAGATTATCACAGATCCTATTTTTCCGAAGGATGACTTGTATTCGGCTCTATTTGCTTTATCGCAGGATGACCGCGACAATCTGGCGCTCTGTCATATGGCCAAGCAAGCAGATCCTGAAATTACAATGATTGCGCGGTGCAGCGCGCCAAAACTGCAAGGAGTCTTTAAGACGATGGGCGTAAGCAGACTTCTTGGTGCGGAGGAATCCGTTGACCTCCTGCTGGCAGAATTGGGAGGAATCAGCAAATGAATACCAATAGATGGAGTACCACGCAAATTCTTTCCTTTGGATTTGCAATGCTTATTTTAATCGGTGGACTTCTTTTAAGCTTACCGGTCGCCGGCAGGAACGGTGCGGGGATTCCGTTTTTGAACGCGCTTTTTACCTCCGCGTCCGCAACCTGTGTTACCGGCCTTGTGGTTTACGACACTTGGACGCAGTTTTCCTATTTTGGGCAGGCTGTCATCTTGCTGTTGATTCAAATCGGTGGGCTGGGGTTTATGGCGGTTGCTATTCTGGTTTCCCTTGCTGTCGGCAGACGCATTGGCCTGCGGGAGCGTTCTCTGCTGGCAGAGGCCGTCAGCTCTATGCAGGTGGGAGGCGTGGTCCGGCTGGTGCGGCGGATGCTGATCGGCACCGCATTTTTTGAGGGAATCGGCGCACTGCTTCTGGCAATTCGCTTTGTCCCGATGTTCGGGGCAGGTCAAGGCTTATGGTTTGCCGTGTTTCATTCTGTGTCCGCATTTTGCAATGCGGGCTTTGACCTGATGGGCGTACGGTTGCCATTTTCTTCGGTGACAAGCTTTTATGACGACCCTCTCATCATCCTCACCATTGCCGGGCTGATTATTGCAGGCGGCATCGGATTTGTCGTGTGGAACGACCTGATAGAAAGCCGATTTCACTTTAAAAATCTGCATCTGCATACCTGCGCTGTGCTCTTTTCCACACTGGCGCTCCTGCTGATTGGGACCGTCGCATTTGTCAGTCTGGAATACAACGGAACGATGCGTTCCATGAATCCGGGTACGCGGATGCTGTCGGCTTTCTTTCAATCGGTCACCCCGAGAACAGCAGGGTTTAACAGTCTTGATATCGCTTCTCTCTCGGATGGCAGCAAATTTGTCACCATGCTGTTGATGTTTATTGGTGCTGCACCCGGCGGTACTGGCGGCG
This sequence comes from Oscillibacter sp., assembly GCF_032018205.1. Lineage (GTDB taxonomy): Bacteria > Bacillota > Clostridia > Oscillospirales > Oscillospiraceae > Oscillibacter. The sequence goes on from NZ_DALZOY010000004.1 coordinate 90,269, forward strand.
GCATCAAGGTGACAACCTTTGCCGTGATGGTCGCTTCCATTTTGGCGCAGCTCAGAGCGCGGGATGATGTAAATTTGTTTCACTTCCGGCTGGAATCAGAAGCCATACGCCGCGCCTTCTGCGGTGCGACAGTCTATCTTGCTATGACGGTGGGAGGGATTCTGATTTTGTGTGCGCAGGAACAGTCACTGACCGCGGCGGCATTTGAAACACTGTCCGCCATTGGCACGGTGGGGCTCACCGTGGGGATTACGCCTACGCTTCAAGCCTTGTCCCGAATTGCAATAATTCTTTTAATGTACGCGGGGCGCGTGGGCAGCCTGACAGTTTTTATGGCGGTGGCACAGTCCAAGCATAACGGAAAGCTCAAAAATCCTGTCGGTAAAATTATTGTCGGTTAACCAAGAAAGGAAATTCGATAAAATGAGATCAATGCTGGTAATCGGCGCAGGGCGCTTTGGAAAAAATCTTGCCGTTAAGCTCACTGAACTGCATAATGAAGTTATGCTTGTGGACGTAAATGAGGAAGCCGTGCAGAAGCTGGAACCTTTTGTTACCCGGGTTCAGATCGGAGACTGCATGGACAGGGATGTTCTTGCGGAATTGGGCGTACGGAATTTTGACATATGCTTCGTGTGCATCAGCGACAATTTTCAGTCTTCCATGGAGATCACTTCACTGCTTAAAGAATTGGGAGCGCCCTATGTCGTTTCTAAATCGGACCGTGAGATTCACGCCGATCTGCTTAAAAAAATAGGCGCCGACGATGTGGTTTACCCGGAAAGAGACATGGCCCAGAGAACTGCCGTCCGGTATTCGGCAAAAGGCGCGTTCGACTATATTGAGCTTTCTCCCGAATACGCCATCATGGAGGTGGAGCCGCCGGAAAGCTGGATTGGGCGCAACATTCGGGAACTGGACGTGCGCACCAAACACCGCGTCAACGTAATTGGTGTGCGCAATGGAAAACACATTCTGCCGCTCATCAGCGCAGAGCATGAGTTCCAAAAGCAGGAACATATTATTGTTGCGGGCGAGCAAAAGGATATCCTGAAAATAATCAGCAGCACAAATTAGCAAAGGGGGGGACTGTCACGATCAAAAATGCGGGGAAAGCGGTTGTGACCATTGGCATTGCGACGGTATTGGCGGTTCTGGCGGCCCGGCTGGGTGTGGAGAACGAAAGCGTCATCATGATGTTTTTGCTTGGCGTTTTGTTTACAGCAGTATTCACCAGCAGTCTCTGGTGGGCCATCGGTTCGGCACTTGTGTGTGCGCTGCTCTTCAATTTCCTGTTTACCGAACCGCACTATTCTTTTTTCGTATACAGTCCCAGCGACCTGATGCTTCTTGTATTCTTTGTTGCCACGGGAATTGTTTCGGGGATGATTACCTCCCGTTTGCAGCGGGAAATGAAGCTGGCAAGCGAAAATGAACATACAGCTAAAATCCTGTATCGCATTGCGTCAGATTTTCTCTCCGCCAGCGGGAAGGAAAGCGTCGTTCGGAAAGCTGAAGCCCTTGTTCAGGAATATGTGGGCATGAACTGTAAGGTGTTTTTAGGCGGCCGGCAGACCGTTCCCCAGAGCTTTGAAATTAGCGGGGCTTCCGGAATGCTGGGCAGGCTGGAGCTTTCTGGGACTCGGCCCAGCGGACAAAAGCTTCTGATTGTGCAGGCAATCTGCGCGCAGCTTGGGATTGCGCTGGAGCGGGAGATGCTTGTAACCGATAGGGAAAGAATCCGAATGGCAATGGAACGGGAACAGCAGCGCGGCACGCTTCTTCGGTCTGTGGCCCATGACTTGCGCAGTCCGCTGACGGCAATCTCCGGTGCAGGCAACCTGTTGGCCGACAACTATTTCAGGCTTTCCGATGCCGAACGCAGAAAGCTTGCCTCTGATATCAGCGAGGAAATCGTCTGGCTCAGCGACCTGGTGGAGAATATCCTCAGCATGACCCGAATCAGCGAGCAAAAAATTGTGCTGCACAAACAGGATGAGGTCATTGACGACGTCATCGGCGAGGCGGTCAAGCATACGGAACGGCTCCTGCACGCCCGGCATTTCCATGTGAAGCTGCCGGGCGAGGTGATAACGGCGCCTATGGACGGCAAGCTGATTGCACAGGTCGTGATCAATCTTTTGGAAAATGCGGTCCGGCATACGCCGCCCGATAGTGAAATTTCTCTGACCATACATGCAGAAAGTGACTTGACGGTATCTGTGGCGGACACGGGGAACGGCATCCCAGATGCGATCCGCGACCACCTGTTTGAACGTTTTGTCACCCAGGAGTCGGATATTGTAGACGGACGTCAGGGACTGGGCCTGGGGCTTTCAATTTGTAGGACAATTATTGAGGCGCATGGCGGCACGATTTCTGTGTCGGACAATGTTCCGAAAGGCTCTATCTTTACGTTTAACCTGCCCATGGAGGAAACTGATGAGTGAAAAACGAGTGATCCTTGTTATAGAGGACGACAAATATATTTCACATTTTATTGATATCTCTCTTTCCAAAGAGAATTATGCTGTCCTAATTGCGGAAACGGCGGCAGAGGGCTTATTCTTATTTACTTCTCACAGACCGGATATCGTCCTGCTGGATCTTGGCCTGCCTGACCGTGACGGCGTGGATCTGCTTCGCAAGCTGCGGACCTTTTCGGATACGCCTGTTCTGATCGTTTCCGCACGGGGGCAGGAAATGGAGAAAATTACCGCGCTGGATTTGGGTGCCAACGATTATATTACGAAGCCCTTCCATATGGGGGAGTTGATGGCGCGTATCCGGGTGGTTGAGCGGCTGCTGGAGAAAAATGGAGCGACAGACGGAGACTCCGTGTTTTCCTGCGACTGGCTGACGGTGGACTATGAAAAGCGCCGGGTGCTTGTGTCCGGCAACGAAATTCACCTGACGCCGACGGAATATAAAACACTCCTTTTGCTCATATCCAACCGGGGCAAGGTGCTGACGCACAATTATATTATCCGGCAGATTTGGGGTTACGAAGGAGGCGACAGCAAGAGCGTACGGGTCTTTATGGCCAATCTTCGCCGGAAACTTGAAAAGGACACGACGCATCCACGCTTTATTCTAACGGAAGTTGGTGTTGGCTATCGCTTTGCCGACGAATAGCAATTTAAAATGCCAAAACAAGATGCAGAGAAAGTTATTGTAAAAACTTTCTCTGCATTTTGTTTTCCGTATTCGGTTTGCCTTATTGGGTGGGTTATCAACTTATCCTTGTGACTTCCCGACTTTTGCCGGAGGACCCGTTTTAATTTGTCCGCTTTGCTTAGAGCAGCGGGAAAATGAACAGCTTGAACAGGAACAGCGCACCCAGCACCCACATCACGACGCCGGGCTCCTTGGCCTTACCCTGCACGACCCGCACCAACAGATAGAACAGGATGCCAAACATAATGCCGGCGGAGATGGAGTAGCCCACAACCATGAAGATGATGGCAAACACGCCGGGAACCAGCGCTTCCACCTTTGTCCACTCGAACTCCTCCATAGGCTCGCACATCATAATACCCACAACCACCAGCGCGGGGGCGGTGGCAAAGCTGGGGATAGCGCCGATCACTGGGAAGAAGGGGACCGCCAACAGGAACAAAATGGCGGTGGTGACGGCGGTGAGGCCCGTGCGTCCGCCCTCTTCCACGCCGGAGGCGCTTTCCACAAACGTGGTGACGGTAGAGGTGCCCAGAATGGCGCCCACCGTGGTGGCCACAGCGTCGGAGGCAAATGCCTGATTGACGCCGGGGAAGTTTCCGTTTTCATCAATCATTTTGGCCTTGGTGGCAACGCCCGCAAAGGTTCCCAGCGTATCAAAGATATCCACATACAGAAAGGTAAGCGTAACCATGATAAACTGGGTGATGTTTTTGCCGCTGGCAAATGCGTCGCGCAGACCGGAGAAGCATAGTCCGAAGGTTTCCGCAAGGCCGGAGAAGGAAGTGAAGCTAATCAGAGCAGAGGGGAACAGGGAATACGCGCTTGCTTCAGGATTTACCTGATACCAGCCAATTCCCTGAGCAGCCATGCCCAAAAACCAAGTGACAAAGATGCCGATCAGCAGCGCGCCCTTCACCTTCTTCATCCAAAGAATTACCGTGATGGCAATACCAAGAAGCGCCAAAAACACGCCCGCTTGGGTCAGGTTCGCATTTACCTCAACCAGCGTGGCGCCTCCCACAATGATGCCGGAATTCTGGAAGCCGATGAACATGATAAAAAGACCGATACCGGCCGAGATGGCCAGACGAAGCTGCTTTGGAATTGCGGTAAGCAACTTGGAGCGTATACCCGTGAGGCTGAGCACCAGAAAAATGCAGCCCTCCACCAAAACCGCCGCCAGCGCAAAGGAAGGGGAGAAGCCCATGGCGAATACCACCGTGTAGGTAAAAAAGGCGTTCAGGCCCATACCCGGCGCCTGCGCAAACGGCATTCCCGCCCACAGGCCCATCAGCATGGTGCCAAGACACGCGGACAGCGCCGTAGCCAGGAAAACGCCGCCTGCATTCAGTCCGGCCTGACTCAAGATTCCCATGTTTACCGGAAGAATATAGGCCATGGTGATGAAGGTGGTAATACCCGCCAGAATTTCCGTTCTGACGGTACTCCCGCGCTCGGTGATCTTAAAAAATTTGTCCATTGGATACCTCCTAAAATAGTAAGGGTCTTGTTTTTGGTCACACGGCCCCCGCTGTCTTGGCCCCCCCTTCCCCCGCTGTGCAAGCGGCTTCTCAATTGGCTTTGTCTTTGCGGAACATTAAAAACCGCGCCGCAAAGATATACACCAAGGGTTCTCCCATACAGTACAGCATATTACATAAGAATACATAATATACAGTATAACATTTTATACATGAATGTCTATAATGGCAGTTTTCACAAAAAACATTGGCAGAATTTTTTATTTGTGCACCTCTTTTTCAACAGGTTTTTTCAGACTTTATAACTTCTTAGGAATAAAACTCCGCGTTTGTTTACAGACTGTTCACATCAAATGCATAATTCCGCAATGTTTTTCGGGTATCTTAAGAATCAGCAAAGGGGACTCCCACCCCGATGCGTTTTCTCCCTCCTAAAACACACACAGCAAAAAGGACCGCTTCGGCGGTCTTTTTTGCGTGCCTTTTTAAAGCGGCTCCGTAGGGCGGCTGCAGAACGCTTTCATTTTCCGTGCCGCCTGCAAAATTACTGCACCGCCATAGCCGCAACGACACTTTCCGTCTTGCGAAATGTCTTGGCGTGGTATACTATAAGAATAATATTTTTTATTCGGGAGGCGTTTTGCATGAAAGACGGTTTTATCTCTGTCGCCTGCGGCAGTCCCCGGCTTCATCTGGCTGACTGCGCCCGCAACGCGGAGGAAACCTTTACCCTGATGCGCAAGGCGGAGCAGGCGGGGGTGAAGGTTTTGGTTCTGCCGGAGCTGGGACTGACAGGCTATACCTGCGGCGACCTTTTTTATCAGGAATCCCTGCTGCGCGGCGCGGAACAGGCCCTTTCCACCGTGCTAGAGGCCACCCGGAATCTAGAGGTCGTCACTGCTGTGGGCCTGCCTGTTCGATTTGAAAACAAATTGTATAACTGCGCAGTAGTTATACAAAAGGGAATTATTTTAGGGGTAGTCCCAAAAGCTCACTTGCCCAATTATGGCGAATTTTATGAAAAGCGGCAGTTTTCACCGGCTCGGAAAGATCCGTTTAATATGGTGTCGCTGTGCGGAAGCGAGATTTGCTTTGGCGCGGAAATTCTCTTTTCCTGCGAAGAAATGCCGGAGCTGACGGTGGGCTTTGAAATCTGCGAGGATTTGTGGGCCCCCTGTTCCCCCTCCGTCACCATGGCGCAGATGGGGGCCACCATCATCGGCAACCTGTCCGCCAGCAACGATTTGGTAGGGAAGGACGCCTACCGCCGCCAGCTTGTGACTATGCAGTCGGCAAAGCTTTTGTGCGGTTATGTATATGCCAGCGCAGGGGAGGGGGAGTCCACCTCCGACGTGGTGTTCGGCGCGCATCAGCTTATTGCAGAAAACGGAACCCTTCTGGCTGAACAGCGGTTTGAAGGCGGACTTTTGATTTCAGAAATTGATGTGGCGCGATTGTGCTATGAACGGAGAAGAACCCAGGTTATGCCGGAGAAACCGGTTTCCACGGCCCCTGTTACAGTGCCTTTTTCCCTGACGGTGGCACGGACGAAGCTCACCCGGTATGTGGCCCCTATGCCCTTTGTCCCGGAGGGGCGAGAGGACCGGGACAAGCGCTGCCGGGAAATTCTGCTGATTGCTTCCCTTGGCTTAAAGCAACGGCTGGAGCACACGGGGTCGAAAACCGCCGTAGTGGGTCTTTCCGGCGGACTGGATTCTACGCTGGCCGTGCTGATTACCGCTCTTTCCATGAATTTGCTCGGCAGACCCATGACGGATATTGTGACGGTGACCATGCCTTGCTTTGGCACCACGGACCGCACGAAAAACAACGCGGTGATTCTCGCGGAACGGCTGGGAACCACTCTAAAAACGGTGGATATCTCCGCCACTGTCCGCAGCCACTTCCGCGATATCGGACAGGACATGGACGACCACTCTGTTACCTTTGAAAACGGACAGGCCCGGGAGCGGACGCAGGTTTTGATGGACATTGCCAACCAGACCGGGGGCCTTGTCATCGGCACGGGAGATTTGAGCGAGCTGGCTCTTGGCTGGTGCACCTATAACGGCGACCATATGAGCAACTACGCGGTCAACGCCTCCATTCCCAAAACGCTGGTGCGCCATCTGGTGGCCTATCTTGCCCGGGACAATCAGGATAAGGATGGGGACCTCACCGGCGTGTTGGAGGACATTCTGGACACGCCCGTGTCCCCGGAACTGCTGCCCGCTGTGCGTGGAGACATTGTCCAGCGGACCGAGGACTTGGTGGGGCCTTACGAGCTGCATGACTTTTTCCTGTACTACTTTTTGCGCTGGGGCTTTGAGCCGGGGAAAATTTTCCGGCTTGCGCTGTATGCCTGGGCCGAGCGGTATGACCGGACGGTGATTTTGAAGTGGCTACGGGTATTTTACCGGCGGTTTTTCTCCCAGCAGTTTAAGCGCAACTGCCTGCCGGACGGGCCGAAGGTCGGCTCTGTGGCGGTATCCCCCCGGGGGGACTGGCGGATTCCCAGCGACGCGCAGGCCACCCTGTGGCAGGCGGAACTGGACACGCTGGAATAAGCGCTCTGGGGCGCGACGGCCAAAAGGCCCGGATTTTACAAGCTTAAAGGAGTTTTCATGAAAACTGTCACCATCTATACCGACGGCGCCTGTTCCGGCAATCCCGGCCCCGGGGGCTGGGGCGCGGTGCTTCTCTACGGAGAGCACCGCCGGGAGCTTTCGGGCGGCGAGCCGGCCACCACCAATAACCGTATGGAACTGACCGCTGTGATTGAAGCGCTGTCGTTTTTGAAGGAGCCTTGCACCGTCGATTTGTGGAGCGACTCCAAATACGTGATTGACGGGCTTGAAAAGGGCTGGGCAAAGGGCTGGAAGAAGCGGGGCTGGGTGAAGTCCGATAAGAAGCCCGCGCTAAACCCGGATTTATGGGATAAGCTGCTGACCCTGACAGAAACCCACGCCCTTCGTTATCATTGGGTGAAGGGCCATGCCGATACCCCCGAAAATAACCGCTGCGACGAGCTAGCGGTAGCGGAGTCAAAAAAACAAAGCAGCAGTCGCAATTAACTGAAATTTACGGAGGTTGAGAAACATGGCAAAGACCACCAAGACAGATAGGGGATTTGAACTTTCTTATTGGAATCTAAGTTACCGTCGAAAATTTATTCGGTCGTTATGCCTGCTTCCGTTGGTCCCGCTTGTTTCTGTTTTATGCTATTTAAATACGCATTCATTGAGCAGCGCGGTTATATTGGCAATTGTAATTTTTATGATTGGTGCGATACAGATCATCTACACCTATCGCAAATGGAAATGCACTAAACCCAAGGAATAGCTCCCGCAACATCGATTTTATTGAGAAATATTAAGAAAGACAGCGCAAGCAGATTTCTGCTTGCGCTGTCTTTCATTCTTGGCATGCCTCCGGCGTTTTTTAGGGTTCTTCCGTTTGAGCTGGTGAAGACGGTTCCCCTTGTGCGGTGAAAACTTCTTCCTCATTAGAAATTTCTTCGGAAGTCTCCTCCTTGTCCGTCAGGGCAAGGGAAATCACCTGATCGCCGTCTTCCTTAAAGCGCATGACAATGACGCCCTGGGTGGACCGTCCGGCAATACGGATGCTGTCCACCGCCGTGCGGATGAGAATGCCGCTCTGGGTGACCAACAACAAATCCTCATTGCCGTCCACCACCTTCATGCCCACCACGGGGCCGGTTTTTTCCGTCACCATGTAGTTTCGGATACCAAGGCCGCCACGGTTTGTAATCCGGTAGTCCTCCACGGGGGTGCGCTTTCCATAGCCATTTTCCGTGATGGAGAGAACCGTTTTTCCTTCCAGAGCACGGGCGGCAGCCACCACATAGTCGCCCTCCCGCAGACGAATGCCCCGGACGCCCGTGGCGTCTCGGCCCATGGCGCGCACGTCCGTCTCATCAAAACAGACGGCCTGCCCGTCGTGTGTGGCAATCAGAATCCGCTTGGTTCCGTCCGTCTCCCGGACGGTAATCAGCGCGTCTCCCTCGTCCATCCGCAGGGCGCGGATGCCGTTGTTCCGCAGGTTTTTCAGGGTGGCCACCGGCAGGCGCTTCACCGTGCCGTTCCGGGTCACCATGAAGAAAAACCGGCTCGTGTCCTCCAAGGACCGGGTGTGGACCATGGCCTGCACCCGCTCTCCCTGCTCGATTTGAAGGATGTTGATCAGGTTCGTCCCCTTGGCTGTTTTTCCGGACTCCGAAATCTGATAGCCCTTCTTCCGATAAACCTTTCCTGTGTCGGTAAAGAACAGGATATAGTCATGGGTGGAAGCGGTGAACACATCCACCACCACGTCCTCTTCCCGGGTGGTAATGCCCTTTTTGCCCATGCCCCCCTTAGACTGCGCCGTGTATTCGCTGACAGGAGTCCGCTTGATATAACCCGCTTCTGTCAGAGTGAAGACACACTCTTCCTCTTCGATCAGGTCCTCGATGTCAATTTCGTCCTCCACGTCCTGAATCTCGGTCTTGCGATCGTCACCGTATTTTTCGGATATGGCGGTCAGCTCTTCTTTCAGCACGACACGGATTTTTTCGTTGGAGGCAAGAAGGTCCTCGTAATACCGGATTCTCTCCTCAAGATCCTTATACTCCGCCTCCAGCTTTTCCCGGTTTAAGCCCTGAAGGGAAATAAGCCGCATTTCGCAGATAGCCTGCGCCTGAATCTCGTCCAGGCCGAATTTTTCCATCAGGTTTTGTCTGGCGTTGTCATAGCTGCTGCGAATGACCTTGATGACTTCGTCGATGTGGTCCTGCGCAATGAGCAGGCCTTCCAGCAGATGCGCGCGCTCCTGCGCCTTTTTCAGGTCGTACTTCGTCCGACGGACAATCAAATCCTCCTGAAAGGCGAGATACTCGTCAATAATGTGCCGCAGGGACAGAATTTTCGGCTGAGACTGGTTATCCACCAGCGCCAGCATATTGATGGCGAAGCTGGACTGAAGCTGGGTCTGAGAGAACAGGCGGTTGAGCACCACCTGAGGATTTGCGTCCCGTTTCAGCTCGATGACAATGCGCATACCGTTCCGGTCCGACTCGTCCCGGATATCGGAAATGCCCTCCAGTCGCTTATCCTCCACCTGATCGGCCATGTTTTTAATCAGCATCCGCTTGTTAACCTGATAGGGAATCTCCGTCACCACGATGCGGGTACGGTCCTTGCCAAACTCCTCAAATTCCGTCCGGGCGCGAATGACCACCCGGCCCCGGCCGGTGGCGTAGGCGGCGCGGATACCGCTGCGGCCCATGATAATGCCTTTCGTGGGAAAATCAGGACCTGTGACATGCTGCATCAGGTCGGCAAGCTGGGCTTCGGGGTCCTCCAGCACATGGATACACGCGCCGATGACCTCCCGCAGGTTGTGGGGCGGGATGTTCGTGGCCATGCCCACGGCGATGCCGCTGGAACCGTTGACCAGCAGGTTAGGGAAACGGGAAGGGAGAACCTTGGGTTCTTTTCTCGTCTCGTCAAAGTTGGGGGACCAGTCCACCGTCTCCTTTTCGATGTCCCGAAGCATTTCCTCGGAAATTTTAGAGAGGCGGGCCTCCGTGTATCGGTAAGCCGCAGGGGGGTCTCCGTCCACGGAACCGAAGTTTCCGTGTCCGTCCACCAGCATATAGCGCATGGAAAAGTCCTGTGCCAAGCGCACCAGCGCGTCGTACACCGACGCGTCTCCGTGGGGATGGTACCGGCCCAGCACGTCGCCAACGGCGGTGGCGCACTTGCGGAATGCCTTTTCAAAGGTCAGGCCGTCCTCGTACATAGCGTACAAAATACGGCGGTGGACGGGCTTCAATCCGTCCCGCACGTCCGGCAGGGCCCGGCCCACAATGACGCTCATAGCATATTCGATATAGGATTTCTGCATTTCCGTGACCAGAGGGGATTGCTCAATCTTCTGGTTGGGGAACCGAATCTCCTCGGGGTCGTACTGCGGTTTCTTACTCATGTTCGGCTCTCCTCCCTTAATAGTCCAAATTGACCGCGTATTTCGCGTTCTTCTCGATAAATTCCTTCCGCGGCTCCACCTTTTCGCCCATCAAAATGGAGAACGTCTCGTCTGCGGTCACTGCGTCATCCAGCGTAATGCGGCGCAGAGTTCTCTTCTCCGGGTCCATGGTGGTTTCCCAAAGCTCGTGTGGGTTCATCTCGCCAAGGCCCTTATAGCGGCTGATGTCCACCTTCGCGTTGGGATTGTCCTGCTTCAGCTCTGTGGAGATCACGCGGCTCTCCTCCTCCGTATAGGCCACCCGGGAAGTCTTTCCCCGGCTCAGCTTAAACAGGGGAGGGACAGCGGCGTAGACATATCCCTGCTCCACCAGCGGCCGCATGAAGCGGAAGAAGAAGGTCAGCAGCAGCGTGCGGATATGGGAACCATCCACGTCCGCATCCGCCATGATGACAATTTTGTGATAGCGCAGGCGAGAAATGTCAAACTCCTCTCCGATGCCAGCGCCCAGAGCGGTAATCACGGGCTGAAGCTTGTCGTTGCCATACACCTTGTCGGCCCGAGCCTTCTCCACGTTCAGCATCTTGCCCCACAGGGGAAGAATCGCCTGAAAGCGGGAGTCCCGTCCCTGTGTGGCGGAGCCGCCTGCGGAATCTCCCTCGACGATGTAGAGCTCGGTGAGCTCCGGGTTGGCCTCGTTGCAGTCTCTCAGCTTGTCGGGCATGGCCGCGCCGCCCAGCGCCGTCTTGCGTCGAATGGATTCCCGGGCCTTCCGGGCGGCCTCCCGCGCGCGGTTGGCGGTGAGGGATTTATCCAAAATCATCCGTCCCACCTGGGGATTTTCCTCCAGATAGGTCTCAAGCTTCGCGGAGACAATTCCATTCACCAGCGTGCGAATTTCGCTGTTGCCAAGCTTCGCCTTGGTCTGGCCTTCAAACTGCGCATCGGTCAGCTTCACGGAAATAATGCAGGTAAGGCCCTCACGGCAATCCTCTCCGGAGACCTTGTCGCCCTCCTTCAGCATACCGATTTTCTTGCCGTAGTTGTTCAGCACGTTGGTAAGGGCGCGCTTGAATCCCTCTTCGTGCATGCCGCCCTCTGGGGTGTGAATGTTATTGGCGAAGGAAAGCATGTTTTCATTATACCCGTCGTGATATTGCAGGGCAATTTCCGCCATAGAGTCGTCCTTGCTGCCGCACATATAAATCACGTCGGAGTGGATGGGGTCCTTGGTGCGGTTTAAGAAGGTGACAAACTCCCGGATGCCGCCGGCATAGTACATCTCGTCGGCCTGCTCCCGGCCTTCTCGCTGGTCCGCAACCTTAATTTTCAGACCTGCGTTTAAAAACGCCTGCTCCCGCATATGAGTATGGAGAATGTCATAGTCATACTCCGTGGTATCACGGAACATTTCGGGGTCAGGCTTAAAGGTGACGGTGGTTCCGGTGTGGTCTGTGGTGCCCACCACCTCCATTTTTTTAGTGATTTCACCACGGGCAAAATGCATTTCGTAAATTTTTCCGTCCCGGTGAACCTGAACCACCAGCCATTCGGACAGGGCATTTACCACGCTGGCACCAACGCCATGCAGTCCGCCGGAAACCTTATAGCCCCCGCCGCCGAACTTTCCTCCGGCGTGAAGCACAGTGTAAACCACTTCCAGCGCGGGCTTTCCCGTCTGGGCCTGAATGTCCACGGGGATACCCCGTCCGTTGTCCACCACGGTAATTGTCCCGTCGGCATTGATCTGCACCAGAATATCCGTGCAGCAGCCCGCCAGAGCCTCGTCAATGGCGTTGTCTACAATCTCATACACCAGATGATGAAGACCCGAGGAGGATGTGGACCCGATATACATACCGGGCCGCTTGCGAACGGCCTCCAGACCTTCCAGCACCTGAATTTCGGATGCGTCGTATTCATTTTCCGCGCCCACTGATGTGGGATTCAGTGTCTCGTTTTCTGCCATTTGGTTTCTCCTTCCGTATAACAGGGCAAGCAGAGCCGGGCCCGCGATTTTGCAGGCCCGCTTCTCCCCGCCCCTGTGTCAAGTTTAATCGCGTTTGAAACTTGCTCAAAAACCGCCTCCGTATCGCCATTCATTTCTTAACTCAAGCATATTTTAAAGTGGCTCCCTTAAAAGGCCGCAAAAACTGCCATCGAAACTGCTCACAGCTCAAGCTCCAGACTCTCCGCCCGCTTTTGCAGCGTGGCGGAGCCAAGCTGGGAGAGATATACAATCTGAGGATGATAGGGATGGTCGCACACCACAAAGGACTTCGGCAAAGCCCCGGAGACGTCCAGCACCACGCCCTCGCTCTCCGCCTTTGCAAGATATTCCCGGGTCCTTTTTCCATAGCTGCATTTGTCCAGATCAAAGATGCCCACCACCCGGTTTTCAGGGACAATTTCGTTCTGACCGATATGAAGATACAAGGTGTGTCCTCCTTTTTTCCTTCAAATGCCCAAAGTGCGCATTTCCCTTTAAGTTTCACGTGAAACATTACGGGCGCAGGCGGTTTACTCCGCGCGACCGTTTGCCACATGAAACACCTTTCCGCCAAGAAGCACGGGAAGCCTATCATCCTCGCAGCAGGTGATAAACACCTGTCCCCCCGCAATGCGATTCAGTACAAATTCCTGTCGCCGGGGGTCCAGCTCGGAGAGCACATCGTCCAGCAGCAGCACGGGTGCTTCACCGGAGGCGTTTTTGTAAATCTCCCGTTCGGCAAGCTTTAAACTCAAAGCCGCCGTGCGGGTCTGTCCCTGAGAGCAATAGGTTTTGGCGTCTCGTCCGTCAATTTCCACCATAAGGTCATCCTTGTGGGGGCCGGAAAGGCACAACCGTGAGGCAAGCTCCGCACATTTATGGTTTTCCATATGGCTCCGAAGCTGTCGTGTCAAAATTGCAGGCTCCGCCAACGGGTCCTCCACAGAGGAAACGGTTTTATAAGAAACGGACAGGCGTTCCTTCCCGCCGGAGCAGTCCGCATGGTTGGCGGCGGCCGTGGCCGCCAGCTTCTCTACAAACTGCGCCCGATAGTGAATCAGCACCGCGCCGCACTGCACCAGCCGCTCGTTAAACTCCGGCAGCATCTGTAAAAGTCCGGGCTGCTGATCGCAGTCCCGCAAAATCCGGGTTTTATGAGCATACGCCCGTCGATAGGACGCAAGGGCAGAGGCATATCGGGGACGAAGCTGACACAGGGCGTTATCCAAAAACCGCCGCCGTGCCGCCGCGCCGTCCCGAATCAGAAGCAAATCCTCCGGGCAAAAAAACACGGTTTGCAGCACGCCGGAAAGCTCCGCCGCCGTTTTAGCGGGGACCTTATTGATCCAAAGCTTCCTGCGCTTTCCCCGATACAGCTCTGCCCGCAAAACAAATTCCCGCTCTCTTGAAAAAACCCTGCCGGACAAAACGGTGTTTTCCGCTGAAAATGCAATCAGTTCCCGGTCACTTTTCGCTCGGTCGGAGCCGCCGCAAGAAAGATATTGGACAGCCTCCAGCAAATTGGTCTTTCCCTGTGCGTTGTCACCGAAAATCACATTGCAGTCCGGGTCAAAGGACAGGTCCTGGCGGGTATAGTTGCGAAAGTTCTCCAGAAACAATCCGTCAATGCGCATAGACCGGGGTACACTCCTGCCCATCCAGCCGGGCCACGTCGCCGGGACGCAGCTTTTTGCCCCGCTGGGTGCAGGTTTCACCGTTCACCATGACCTCTCCACCCTGAATGCGCTCCTTGGCTTCGCCTCCGGAGTACACCAGATTTGCCAGCTTTAAAAGGTCCTGAAGCTTTACATATTCCGTCGTAATTGTGACAGATTTCATTTTAATCCTGCGCTTTCAGCCGCACGGGCAGCACCATATAAAGGAAGTTCTCCTCGCCCTCCGTAGGGACGATGACGGCGGGGGAGACGCCGGTATTCAACTCAATTTTCACCGTGTCGGCAGGGGCATAGCGCAGAGCTTCCATCAAATAACGGTTATTAAAGCCGATTTCCAACTCTCCGCCGTCGCCTGCCACGCGGCAGACGTCCTTGGCTTCACCGTTGGCCGTCTTCGCGGAAAGAACCACCCGTTCTTTGTCAAACAGGCAGCGTACCGGGCTTTTCAGCTTTTCGGAGATCACCACGCTCACTCGGTCGATGCTTTGAATCAGCTCCTTGGTGTCCGCCACCACGGAAATGGGGTTTTTCCTAGGTACAGCGCTCTTATAGTCCAGAAAATCCCCCTCGAGACGGCGGCAAATCAACTGCGTCTCGCCAACCTCAAACAAAATGTGGCGTTTTCCTAAGGTAATTGCCGCCGTATCCTCCACGTCGCCGCAGATTTTTTCAATTTCGTTCAGGGCGGAACCGGGAGCCACGAAGGAAAAGTACCCGCCGTTAACCCGCTCCAAAGGCTCCTTGCGGATGGCAAGCCGGAACCCGTCCACGGAGACCACGGTGAGTCCGTCTTCGCCGATTTCAAACAGGGAACCGGTGTGAACCGGACGGCTCTCGTTGGTGGAGACGGCAAACAGTGTCTCCTCAATCATAGAGCGCAGTGTTTTCTGCTGGATAGAGACAGAATATTCATCCTCCACCTCCGGAAGATCGGGATAGTCCGCGGCGCTGAGACCCATGATGTTAAAGTCTGCGTCTCCGCACTGAAGGCGGACTGTCAGCCTGTCGTCGGAAGAAAAGGTAATCATGTCGTCCGGCATCCGCCGGATGATGTCGCCGAAAAGACGTGCGTTTAACACTAGCTCGCCGGGTTCCGTCACGTCGGCGGAGAGGATGGTACGAATACCTGTCTGCATATTGTAGCCGGAAACGGTGACCGTTTCGCCAGCGCGAAGAAGAAGGCCTTCCAGCGCGGGAATAGAGCTTTTCTGTGATACAGCGCGGGAAGCCACAGCCACCGCACTTTGCAGCAAGGCTTTTTCACAAGAGAATTTCATAGGCGTTTTTCCTTTCTGTGGAAGCTTTTCTTTTTTTGGTGAAAGCCGAGGGACAAAGGGAAAGTTTGCGGTTTTTGCGTTCTTTTAGAAAAGAAAGATATATTTTTTAGTGATAGTCATAGTAGAGGGACAAAAACTGTGGAAAAGTGCGGAAATCACTGTCAGCACAGGAAAAGTTTTTAAGCAGGCAAGCTGGAAAAAGTGGGGTGTTTTTCCACAATGGGTATAAAGGCCCTGGTTTTCCACAAAACTGTTTTCCTTTTCCACAGGAGGAGTGGGGAAAACTCAGTGCTTCGAGCTGATGTTGGTTTTGATTTCTTTCACTGCCTCAGCAAAGCCTGCGTCAGACTTCATCTGCCGCTCCACCTTCTCAATAGAGTAAAGCACGGTGGAGTGGTCCCGGTTTCCGAAAAACTTGCCGATATCGTCGCTGGAGAGGTTTGTCATGCTGCGAATCAGGTACATGGCGACCTGACGGGCAGCCACCGCTTCCCGCACCCGCTGCTGCCCACGAATGACTTCGGCGGACACGCCGTAATACTTGGAGACAAAATCCACGATGGAATCCGAGGTGGGAAGGTTCTCTCCCCGGCGGAGAATATCCTGAATGGCCCGTTTCACCAGATCTTCGTCTACGTCGTCCCCCAACAGGTCCTTATAGGCGAGAAGCTTGTTGATGGTTCCTTCAAGCTGCCGGACGTTGGAAGTGACGCGTTCGGCGATGTAGGCGGCGACCTTGTTGGGAATTTCCATGCCAAGTAGGGCAGCTTTGTTTTTGATGATGGCCATGCGGGTTTCATAGTCCGGCGGAGCCACGTCCACTAGGAGTCCCCATTCAAACCGGGTGCGCAGCCGGTCTTCCAACTGCATCATTTCCGAGGGGGGACGGTCTGAGGTAAGCACAATTTGCTTTCCAGACTCGTAAAGATTGTTGAAGGTGTGGAAAAATTCCTCCTGCGTCTGTTTCCGTCCGGCGATAAACTGCACGTCGTCCACCAGAAATAGGTCTGCTTTGCGGTATTTCTCCCGCATTTCGGCGGTTTTTCCGCCCTGAATGGCCTCCACCAGTTCGTTGGTCAAATCATCGCCTTTTACATAGGCAATTTTTGCGTTGGGGTCGTCTTTTTTGATGACGTGTGCAATGGAGTAAATCAGGTGGGTCTTTCCAAGGCCGGAATCTCCGTAAATCAGCAGCGGATTATAATTTTTTGCCGGATGCTCCGCCACGGAGATGCAGGCGGCATGTGCCAGCTTATTGCTGGAGCCCACCACAAAGCGCTCAAAGGTAAATTCGTCGGAGGTAAATGCCTCCGACTTCTTTTTCTGGGCGCTGCCTGAAAAAATGGCATATTCCTCTGCGGTGAGGACCGTTACTTCAAAATCGGTGGAAAAGATATCGTGAAGGGCCGCCTTGATGTTTTTTATGAACAGGCTCTCAATGTAATTTTTCTTGAAGTCGTTGGGACAGTACAGATAAAAAACGCCGTCCCGGAGATCCACGGCTTCCAGTTCGTCAAACCAGGTGGCAATGGTCGTCTCCGAGAGGTCGCGTTTTAACTGAGTGAGGACGTTTGTCCAGACGTCGGCTACGGAATTCAAAAGTAAAGACACCTCTCTTTCCCTGCGAGCAGGGGAAATCATATACCCACTGATTATACCAAAAAACACATAAAAAAACAACACTTATTCTAATAAATAAGAATTGAAAAAATAGAACCTAAAAGCACAATATCTGGAAAAAGCAGCGGCAAAAAACGGACATCTTGTGGTTTTGTCCGTCAGGTTCTGAAAAAAAGGCAATTTGCCTGAAAATTTCCGCGTTTGCAAGTTTTTATTGACAGTATTTTGATTTCCATGTATACTGTTCCGTGCGCTGGATTTGCGTTTTTTATTTGTTTACTGCGCGGCGTAGACGCCGTGTCGAGTAAGAGCCGTCAAAAAGGCGGCCGGAAAAGATTTCAGTACAGGAGGTGTCTCAACATGGCGACAAAACGTACCTATCAGCCCAAGAAGCGTCACGGACAGAAGGTCCACGGCTTCCGCAAGCGGATGGCCACCGCTGACGGCCGCAAGGTTCTTGCCCGCCGCCGCGCCAAGGGCCGTGCTCAGCTCAGCTACTAAGATGCTGCGCGCGGGGTTTTTCTCGCGGAGGACCTGCTGAACAAAATAGACAGGGACGGCAGGAAACCGGTTTTCCTCCGTCCCTTATTGGCATGGTCGGCAGATCCTCGGTCATCGGAAACGAACAGGAGAATGCATGAAAAAAGCCGTTACGCTGAAAAAAAATCATGAGTTCCGCCGTCTGTACGGCAAAGGTGCTTCCGCCGCCGGAAGCGGGCTTGTGATTTACTGCCGAAAAAACCGGCTGGGGCACAACCGGCTGGGCGTTACCGTATCCACCAAGCTTGGAAATGCGGTGGTGCGCAACCGGGCGCGCCGCAGGCTGCGGGAGGCCTATCGGCTGAACCAGCACCTGATGCGTCAGGGCTATGACATGGTTCTGGTGGCGCGCCACCGGGCGGTCAATATGCCCTGGGGAGAGCTGAACGCCAGCTTTTTAAAGCTTTCGGGGAAACTGGGGCTTTTGGAGGAGGCGCTTGGGTGAAACAAATATTATTGGCGCTGGTGAGATTTTACCGAAGGGCAATCTCACCCTTTCGCCAACCCTGCTGCCGGTTTTATCCAACCTGCTCTCAATATGCGCTGGAAGCCATTGAAAAATATGGTGCGCTGAAGGGCGGGTATTTGGCTGTGCGCCGCGTTCTCCGCTGCAACCCATTCCACAGGGGGGGCTACGACCCCGTGCCCTGAGCGTAGTGAGATTTGTACACAAAGGAGTCTTCCAATGGGATTTTTAGGAACCATGGGATATTACGTTTGTATCCCGTTTGCCGCCCTTTTGCGGTTGTTTTACAATATGACCGGCTCCTATGGTCTGTCCCTGATTTTCTTCACGCTGGTGATCAAGCTGGTGCTGCTGCCATTCCAGATGAAGAGCAAAAAGAGCATGATCCGCATGAACCGCATGAGCGGAAAAATGAAGGAAATTCAGAAGAAGTACGCCAATAACCCCGCAAAACAGCAGGAGGAAACCCAGAAGCTGTATGCCGAGCAGGGCGTCAGCCCCATGAGCGGCTGCCTGTGGAGCATGCTGCCCATGTTCTTCCTCATCGCGCTGTATGCAATTATCCGCCAGCCCATCACCCATTTCATGATGCTGGACGCAAGCGTGGTGGATTCGGCGCTTTCCGCACTGCAATCTGCCGGCGTAAATATTGCCGACATTGCCACCACCACCAAAGAAGGGGCCTTGCAGGTCACCTCCTTCGGGCAGATTATGATGGTCAACGCCATCAATACCCAGCTTCCCGAATTTGCCGCCAGCGTCCCTGGCTGGATCAGCGTGAATTACAGCTTCCTGGGAATGGACCTGTCGGTTTTGCCCAGCAATGTGCTTCAGGCATTTACCTTTACCTGGGCCAACATCGGCGTGATTCTGATGCCCGTGATTTCCGCCGGACTCAGCTTCTTGATGAGTATGGCGTCTATGGCGGGACAGGACAAGAGCAGCCCCGCTGCCCGGCAGATGAAGACGATGCTGTGGATGATGCCTCTGATGTCTCTGTGGATCGGCTTTACCCTGCCTGCCGCATTGTGCGTGTACTGGATTGCCCAGAGCGCCTTCTCTGCGGTGCAGGAGTGGTTTATGGGCAAGTTCTATAACCAGAAGATCGAAGAAGAGGAAAATCAGCGGCAGGAGGCCATTGAGACCGACCGCCGCCGCCGCCAGGAGGAGGCCAAGGGCAAGCAGGAAGAGCTGCGTCAGCAGCAGGCTCTGAAGCCCTCCCTGAAGGAAAAGCGCAAGGCCGCTCAAGAGGCCAAGAGCAACAAGCCCAAGAAAGCCAGCACCAATGAAAACGGCCGCGTGGGCGACCGTCCTTATGCCCGCGGCCGCGCCTATCAGGAGAATCGGTACGGCGATTCCAACGAGAAATAAGGAGCTTTTGCCATGAGTTATATTGACGTAACGGGCAAGACGGAGGAGGAAGCCATTGCCCGCGCACTTTCACAGTTAAATATGGAGCGGGACGACGTGTCCGTTGAAATTCTCGAGCGGGCCAAATCCGGATTTCTGGGTATTGGCAGCGCTCCTGCAAAGGTACGCGTGACCTATGGCGGCGAAGAGGAAAAGCCCGCCGCTCCGGAGTTTGTCCCCGCCAAACCCAAGGCGGAGAGCAGACCCGCAGCCAAGCCCGCGGTGAAGCCTGCTGTCAAACCCGCGCCTCGGGTGGAGAAGCCCGCGGAGGAGCCTGTGCAAAAGAGTCGCGAGCCTGCCGTAAAGGAAGAGCGGCCCGCACCTGCCCAGTATGTGTCTAAACCCTTGGGTGAAGAAGTGCAGGACGAAAAGGCGGAGGCCATCCGCATGTTCCTCTCCGGGCTTCTGGAAAAAATGGAAGTGGAGTCTCAGATTCGCGTGTATCAGCCGGAAAAGGGCCGTTATCAGGTGATTCTGGAAGGTTCCGGCATGGGGCAGATCATCGGCCGCCGGGGCGAGACGCTGGATGCGATTCAGCAGCTCACAGGCTATTGCGTGAACCGCGCCGGTACGGGCCGGATACGGGTGGCCGTGGATGCGGAAAATTACCGCGCCAAGCGGGAGGAAAGTCTGGACCATCTGGCCCGGAAAGTGGCGACTAAGGTCGTCAAGTACCGCCGCAGCGTGACGCTGGAGCCTATGAACGCCTATGAGCGCCATATCATTCATGCTGCCTTGCAGGACGAGCCCAACGTGGCAACCGGATCCATCGGAAGCGATCCCAATCGGCGGGTTGTGGTGTCCTACGTGCGCTGAAGGAAGCATCCTTTAGTAAATAGCTGAGTATGAAAAAAAGAACGGCGAGGTGATAGAACCTTGCCGTTCTTTTTTGCGCGTGTGGTGCTAAATTTATTAGGTTGCGTTGAGTGCGGAAGATAGAAGCTAGGACAAGCGGCCCCAATAAAATTTAAAAAAATCAAATAAAAAACTTGACTTTTTTGAATTTTGTATTATTGTTATAATACAATGAAAATAAATTGCGTTTGGCCGACTAAAAAAAGAATTCCTGATGCGGTGCCGGTTTCAAGCTTTGTTCAAGGTGAATCATGGAAAATGTTTGATAAACACATAACCCGGCGCAGGGCCAAATACGAGGCTTATGTAAGGAAATGAGGAATCGTATGAAAGAAGAATTGCAGAAGACCGAAGAGGTACAGGGGCTGGACGAACGTCCGGCGAAAAAAAGGGGGCTTGGAGTGATTGGAAAACTGAAGGGTCTGTGGGGCCGGAAGAAGCTGCGCAAGTGGCTGATTCTGGCCGTTGTGCTGGTATTGGTGGTGTCTGCGGTGCTGCGGGGATTCAGCAAAAATAAGGCCGCCACCGCCATTACTTATACGGAAGAGGACGTGTCCTATCGCGCGATTACCCAGGCACTCAGCGGAACCGGCACGCTCCAGCCCGCCAACGCCTATACCGTCACCACGTTGAAGGAGGGCGAAATTTTATCGGCCGATTTTGAAGAGGGGGATACGGTCACTAAGGAGACCGTTCTCTATGAGCTGGACAGCTCCGACGTTAGCAGCAATTTGGAAAAGTCCCAGCTATCGCTGAATCAGGCCCAGCGCAGCTATGAAAAGGCGGCCTATGCGCAGTCTCCCGTATCGGGAACCGTGGCGTCTTTGGATGTAAAGACAGGCGACGTGGTAAAAGGCGGGCAGACGGTGGCCACCGTGCGGGACAATTCCTCCATGACGCTGAAGGTGCAGTTCGCATCGGACGATGCGAAGAGTTTTTACGTGGGGCAGAGCGCTTCCGTGGTGCTGGACGGCTCATTTGAGACGCTTACCGGAACAGTTACCGCGATTTCGGGAGCCGACACAGTACTTACCGGAAACCGCATTGTGCGCAGCGTGACAATCTCCGTAAAAAATCCCGGAGGACTGACCGACACGCAGGCCGCCACCGCCACAATTAACGGCAGCGGCTCCAGTGAAAACGCCACCTTGGAGTATCGGGCGGCGGAGGACGTGGTCGCCTCCTCCGGCGGCACCGTGGCTTCCATCAATGTAAAGGAGGGCGGAGCGGTATCCGCCGGGCAGGCGATTGTAACCTTTGCCGCCAACGCGTCCAACGACTCTGTTCAATCTGCGGAGGATAATCTGAAAAGTGCCGAGCTGAGTATGGAAACCTCTCAAAAGCAGTTGGAGGATTACACGATTACTTCCCCCATTGACGGAACCATTGTGGATAAGAAGATCAAAGCCGGTGAAAAGGTGGAATCCGGTAATACCCTCTGCATTATCTACGATTTGAGCTATCTTGAAATGACGCTCAGTGTGGATGAGCTGGATATCACGCAGGTGACGGTGGGGCAAAACGTCACGATTACGGCGGATGCCGTGGAGGGCGAAACCTTTACCGGGCAAGTGACGAAGATTTCCATGGCGGGAACCACCAGCAACAGCGCCACCACCTATCCCGTCAC
Source organism: Oscillibacter sp. (assembly GCF_032018205.1). Taxonomy (GTDB): domain Bacteria; phylum Bacillota; class Clostridia; order Oscillospirales; family Oscillospiraceae; genus Oscillibacter. The sequence continues at coordinate 112,382 of NZ_DALZOY010000004.1, forward strand.
CGTTCGGATCGACGACTACGGCGATCTTTGGCCGGGCATGAACGTGGACGCGGAAATTGTGCTTGCGGAAAACGACAATGCGCTTTCCATTCCCAGCGCCGCTTTGGAGCGGGGGAATAAAGTGCTGATTACCGCCGATTCCCCCAGTGCGGCCAATGCGCTGGAAGACAAAGCGCCGGACAACTATGTCTATGTGTCCGTGGAAACCGGCGTCAGCAATGACAATTACATTGAGATTACATCTGGACTTCAGGAAGGGGATAGAGTGGCTTATTTACCTGCTTCCAGCAGCTCCTCCGGATTAGAAATGATGATGAACGGCGGCGGCGAAATGGGCGGAGAAGGTCCCAACGGCGGCGGAGGCGGAGGTCCCAACGGCGGCGGCCCCGGCGGCGGAGGCGGAGGTCCGATGGGATGAGCGCACTGATTGAATTTCAGGATGTATCCAAGGTTTATGAGATGGGCGATTCTGTTGTCCGGGCGGCAGATCACATTTCCATGCAGATTCAAAGAGGCGAGTTTGTGGCCATCGTGGGCCAATCCGGCTCCGGAAAATCCACCTGCATGAATATCATCGGCTGTTTGGACGTTCCAACCGATGGTAAATATTTGCTGGACGGACGGGATGTAGGCTCGTTGGATAAGGACCAACTGGCAGAAATCCGCAATAAGATGCTGGGATTTATTTTTCAGCAGTACAATCTGCTTCCAAGGCTCACGCTGCTGGAAAATGTGGAGGTTCCCATGATGTACGCCGGTGTTTCTAAAAATGACCGGAGGGAACGGGCAAAGGTGGCCTTGGAAATGGTGGGCCTTGGAAGCAAAATTAACCACCGGCCCGCGCAGCTTTCCGGAGGGCAGCAGCAGCGTGTTTCCATTGCCCGGGCGCTGGTGGGGGAGCCTGCGGTAATTTTGGCCGACGAGCCAACCGGCGCGCTGGATTCCCACACCGGAAGGGATGTCTTGTCTCTTTTGCAGCAGCTTCACGCGGCGGGAAACACCGTGGTGCTTATCACCCACGATAACTCCATCGCCGTGCAGGCCCAGCGCATCATCCGTCTCGAGGACGGACGGGTGATTTACGACGGAGATTCCCACGCGCCGGAAGCGGTGGTATCGTCAAGTCTTTCGGGAATGGGGGGCGGACAATGAAACTGACGGAAGCCTTCCAGCTTGCTGTTAAAAACATCAAGGGCAACAGGATGCGCACCTTTTTGACCATGCTGGGCATTATCATCGGCATTGCGGCTGTCATTGTGATTGTGGGCCTTGGAAACGGTATGGAAAAGTACATGCGCGACCAATTTGCCGACATGGGTACAAATACGGTGGCGGTGAACATTATGGGTCGGGGCAGCTCCCGCAGCGTGTCCGAAACGCAGATGTATGAACTGGTGGCGGAAAATCCCGACTATTTTGACCAGATTTCCCCAACGGTTAGTCTGTCCGGTGCCGTTAAAATCGGGACGGAAAGCATTTCCACCACCACCGTCACAGGCGTCAGCGAGGCATATTTCGACATGAAGGGCTATACGATTTCTTCGGGCCGGAGCCTTCAGTATGTGGATATGACAAAACGGCGAAATGTCTGCGTGGTGGGAAATTATCTCAACAGCACCTATTACGGCGGCAACGCCGTTGGCCAGACAATCCGCCTGAACGGAAAGAGCTTTTTAATTGTGGGGGTCATGACCCAGAAAACCGACGGCGAGATGGAGGAGGGCGGAACGGACGACTGCGTGTTCCTTCCCTATTCCACTGCGGCGCGTATGTCTTATACGGGTAAAATCAGCAACTATACTCTTACCGTGGTGGACGAAACGCAAGCCGCGGCCAGTGTCACCATTGTGGAGGATTTTCTCTACGATATTTTTTCCGACGACGATGCGTATATGGTCGTCAGCATGGCAGAGATGCTTGACGCCATGAATGCCATGATTAGCGTGATGATTGGAATACTGGCGGGAATTGCCGCAATCTCTCTGGTGGTGGGCGGTATTGGAATTATGAATATTATGCTGGTATCCGTCACGGAGCGAACACGGGAAATCGGTATCCGCAAGGCGCTGGGCGCGAAGGAGCGGTACATTATGCAGCAGTTTGTTATGGAGGCCGCAACCACCTCCGCGCTGGGCGGTGTGCTAGGTATCACCGTGGGGTACGGACTTTCTTCCATTGCCACCATCATCGTCACGGCGCTGATGCAGGAAAACCTGACCGTCAGCCCCTCTCCTGGTGCGGTGCTGGGCGCGTTCGGCATTTCCACCTTTATCGGTATCGTGTTTGGATATTTGCCGGCAAAAAAGGCGGCGCGATTGAATCCTATTGATGCGCTGCATTATGACTGACAGGGGCGCGGTGCACCGAGAGGCCGCTTGTGCCTGCTGCGCGCAGAAAGGAAAAAAACCTATGAAAAAACGAATTCTATGCCTTCTAATGGCGGTATTTTTGCTGCCTGGTCTGATCGCCGTCCCTGCCGGAGCAACCGTTTCGGAGAGTAGCGGCGAGGTCCAGACCATCCGTGCGCTGGGAATTATGACGGGGGATTCCGCTGGAAATCTGAATCTTGGCGGCAATGTTACCCGCGCTCAATTTGCGAAAATGTTAGTAAACGCCTCCTCGTATAAGGACAGCGTGGGGGAGGGAGAGGGCGTTTCCCTCTTCAAGGATGTAAACAGCACGCACTGGGCCTCGCAGTATATTAAAATCGCTGTGAACGAGGGGTGGATGACGGGATATACCGATGGAACCTTCCGCCCCAGCCAGAGCATCACGCTGGAACAGGCGTGCGCCACAGTGCTGCGCCTTTTGGGATACGACTCCTCGGCGCTTGCGGGGTCCTTTCCCTCCGCACAGCTCAGCAAGGCCAGCTCGCTGGGACTGCGGGATCAGATTTCCATTGGGAAGGGCGAGTACATGACGCGGTCCGACTGCGTGTACCTGTTCTATAATACTCTGACGGCACAGACCAGCGATGCAAAGACCTACGCTGTCACGCTGGGCTATACCGTCACCAATGGCAACGTGGACTATGCTGCGGTGGTTTCCGCCAATTTGAGCGGCCCTTATGTGGCGACGGGGGGCGCACAATCGCTGGAGATGCCTTTTTCCGCCTCGGCGGCTGCTGTTTACCGCAACGGCGCGGCGTCTTCTCTGTCTGCTGTGCAGCAGTACGATGTTTATTATTATAACGCGGGGATGCAGACGGTGTGGATTTATACCGACCGGGCAGGCGGCACCATTACCGCCCTGCTGCCCAGCGCTGCTGCGCCCACCTCGGTTACCGTTGGTGCGAAGACCTATACCGTGGGAACTGCCACGGCGGCTTATAAACTGTCGTCCATGGGTGGATTCAAGGTGGGAGACACCGCCCTGCTTTTGCTGGGCATGAACGGCGAAGTGGTGGATGTGGTCAATGGCAATGCGGCAAGTACCGTTTATTACGGAGTGGTGACCGCCGTGGCCGACGCATCTTCCTCCGGATCCTCCGCGGGAACCGAGGTCCGCGTGAGTGTGGGCTGTACCGACGGTGTGGTTCATACCTTCTCGGTTAGCCAGCGGGGCGCCTATACGGTGGGAAGTCTTGTTTCCGCCAGCATGACGGACAGCGGCGCATCTATCAGCCAGCTTACCGCCAAGACCCTCACCGGTGCGGTGAATCAGGCCGGAACTAAGCTGGGAGATAAACTTTTTGCCGGGGATGTGCAGATTTTGGATACCGCTTCCAACGGCGCGTGGGCCAAAATCTATCCCAGCCGTCTTGCAGGCTACACACTCTCGACTGATGATATCCGCTACTATGTTACCAATACAAGCGGCGAAATTACTCACCTGCTTTTGGACGACGCCACGGGTGATACATGGTCTTACTATTATCTGACATCCGTGCCCGAACGAAGCAACGGCACGCTCAGCGGCAGCTATTCCGGACTAAAGGACGGGGCCACCGTCTCGCTTGATAGCGACGGAAAAACTTTTAATATAGAATCCGGAGGAGTGGGCGTTCAGTTCAAAAGCGACGGTACGGTTAAAAGCATGCGTGCGCTTCAGTCTGTCACGCTGGACAGTCTCAGCTCCGTCAGCGCTATGGGCGGCAATACGACCTATGCGCTGAACAGCGGGGTGCAGGTCTATCTGCGCAAATGGGATGCCAACTACGTTTTGAATTACTATCAGGTGGATCTGGGTTCCATCAATGCGGCGGACTACAAGCTGACCGGCTGGGTTGATAACTTCGGCTCCACCGCCGGGAAACAGGTGCGGGTCATTATCGCGGAGAAAAAGTAATTTAAGAAAATAAATGTAGTTTCCACAAAAGAAAAGATAAGGCCACAGAAAAGATCCACTTTTTAAAGAAAAGTGGATAAAGAAACCGCCTCGTTTCCGATATTGCCCGGAGACGGGGCGGTTTCACCGCTTTTGGAAAGCACCTTGACATTTTGAATAAAAGGTGATAGAGTAGCCACAATATTTCAAGAGGCTGTGAAAGGGAGTAGTATCCCCTGTTTCCGGGCGAAGAGAGAGGACGTTTTGGTGTAAGTCCTTGCCGGAAGGGAGAGAAGGCGCCCCCGAGCCGTGCGTTTGAGCGAGAGCAGAATGCGCCGGTCCCCGCCGTTACCGGGTCAGAGTGCGCGCCCTTTGGCGCGAATTCAGGTGGCACCGCGGACAATCGTTCGCCCTGAGCTTTGCTCGGGGCGTTTTTTATTTTGCGGCCTGTTTATTGGATGAAAGGGAGAGGGAGATTATGAATAACACCGAAAAGACCATGGAGAAAATTGTGGCTCTGTGCAAGAGCCGGGGCTTTGTGTTCCCCGGCAGCGAAATTTACGGAGGCTTGGCCAATAGCTGGGACTACGGCCCCTTGGGCGTGGAGATGAAAAACAACGTCAAGCGCGCATGGTGGAAAAAGTTTGTTCAGGAAAATCCCTACAACGTGGGACTGGACGCCGCGATTCTGATGAATCCTCAGGTTTGGGTGGCCTCCGGCCACGTGGCCACTTTTAACGACCCGCTGATTGACTGCCGCTCCTGCAAAATGCGCCACCGGGCCGACAAGTTGGTGGAGGAATACAATCAGGAAAACAACATCACCGACGTGAACGTGGAGTCCATGGACGGCGAGGCGCTGGTTTCCTATATCCGGGAAAAGCAGGTTCCCTGCCCCGGCTGCGGAAAATCCGACTTTACCGACATCCGCAAGTTCAACCTGATGTTCAAAACCCATCAGGGCGTAACGGAGGGGAGTGCCAACGAGGTGTATCTCCGGCCTGAAACGGCGCAGGGCATCTTTGTGAACTTCTCCAATATCCAGAGGACTACCCGCCGCAAGCTGCCCTTCGGCGTGTGTCAGGTGGGTAAGTCCTTCCGCAACGAGATTACCCCGGGCAACTTCATCTTCCGCATCCGGGAGTTTGAGCAGATGGAGCTGGAGTTTTTCTGCAAGCCGGATACCGATTTGGAATGGTTCGCGTATTGGCGGAACTATTGCCACGAGTGGCTCAAGGGCCTGAACGTGAAGGACGACAACCTGCGTCTGCGTGACCACGAGAAGGAGGAGCTGAGCTTCTATTCCAAGGCCACCACGGACTTTGAGTATAAATTCCCCTTCGGCTGGGGCGAGCTGTGGGGCGTGGCCGACCGGACGAACTACGACCTCACCCAGCATCAGGAGCACTCCGGTCAGGATCTGACCTATTTCGATCAGGAAGCCGGAGAGCACTATATCCCCTATGTCATCGAGCCGTCTCTGGGCGCGGACCGCATGACCCTTGCTCTGCTGGTGGAGGCCTATGACGAGGAAGTGGTGGACGCGGAGAAGAACGATACCCGCGTGGTGATGCGCTTCCATCCCGCCATCGCGCCGTTTAAGGTGGCAGTTTTGCCCCTGAGCAAAAAGCTGGGCGACAAGGCCCGGGAGATTCAGCAGATGCTTTCTTCCGAGTGGATGGTGGACTTTGACGAAACCGGCTCCATCGGCAAGCGCTATCGCCGGGAGGACGAAATCGGCACGCCCTACTGCGTCACCGTGGACTTTGACACCGTGGGCGACGACGAGAAGGCCGGGGATAACAGTGTCACCGTCCGGGATCGGGACACCATGGAGCAGGTCCGCCTACCTATTGACGGACTGAAGGCATATCTTGCGGAGAAGCTGGCCTACTGATCGTCTTTGCGCATCGTTCTGCGCGGAGTGCCCTGAAAAAGCGAAAAGCGGGACACGGAGATTGCCGTGTCCCGTTTTCCCCTGAAAGCGAGGAAGTACATTGAAGCAGACGCTCTTAAAAATCGGAAAGGCTGCGCTGGTGCTGCTGGAAGCGCTGGCGCTTGGCGGCGCGGTGGCCTTTGCTATCCAGTGGATTACGCTGGGAGATGCGCAAGCGGCGCTGGACTGGTGCCTTGGGGCGCTGCCGCCCTTTTGCCTGACGGCGGTGTTTTACGGCGGCGGGGCGCTGCTTTTGGGCCTTTTGTCCGGTCGGCTGTGGGTTGGGGCGCTGGCCTCTTCCGCCGTGGGGGTGACGTTGGCGCTGGTAAGTTATTTCAAGCTCGCCATCAACGGCACGCCTCTGGAGGCCGAGGATTTCGGCATGATCGGTCAGTTGGATCAGGTGATGGGCGTGGCGGGCGACCTGAAGGTTCCCGGACGGGGATGGGCCGCCGTGGGAATGCTGGTGCTGGTGGTTGTCTTTCTGTTTCTTGTTGGTAAAAAACTGACGCTTGGCAGCGGGCGCACTCGGTTCGTGCTGGCCACGGTGGTGGCGTCTCTGGGGCTTGGCCTGATCATTGGCCCCGGCGGGCCTGCGCTGGGACGGACTTTTTCCGTAAATACACAAGATCGAATCATGTCCGCCATCTCCTATCGGGACTACGGATTGACCGTGGGCCTTTGGCGGGATATGTGCTTACTTGTGGGGCAGGAGCCAGAGGGCTATGGCCCGGAGTATATGCAGCAGGTGGTGGAGCGGCTGGACGAGCTTTTGGGCGCTGCCGGGACGGACAAGCCCACCGGGGAACAGCCCAACGTGATTTTTATTCTCTCTGAGTCGTTTTACGATATGACCCGTCTGCCGGGGCTGACCCTCTCCGGCGACCCTGCGGAAAACTTTCACCGGCTGAGCGGGGAGGGAATTTCCGGGCGGTTTTATTCCAGCTATCTTGGCTACGGCACCGGCTATATCGAGCAGTCCATTTTTACCGGCCTGACGGGAAAGGATTTGAAACCCGGTACCAACATTTCCTTCCGGGATGAGGGGGATTACAGTCTGCTGGACTCCGTGGCAACGTCCTTTCAGACGGCGGGCTATGAGACGGAGATGCTTCACGCCTACAACAACAGTCTTTATAACCGCACGGTGACTTATCCCAAGCTGGGATTTAATCGCCTGCTGTTTTCCCAGCAGATGCAGGAATTGGACCTGAACATTCAAGGAAGCCCTTATGCCGGGGGTTACTACCTTAGCGACCATGTGTTTACACAAGCCTTGCTGAACCGGCTGGACGCTGCCAATGAAGAAGGAAAAAAGGCGTTTCTCTTTGGTATTTCTATGGAGAACCACCAGCCCTTTGACCCCGAAAAATTTGGCTACGAGTGTCAGTTGGAGGTTTCCAGCGATCAGTTGAGTGAGGAGAATCTGGCGATTACGCGGGTAATGCTGGAGGGGCTGACTCGGGCAGATCAGGCGCTGGGTGAGCTGACCGACGCTTTGCGTGAGCGGGAGGAGCCTACGGTGGTGGTCTTTTTCGGCGACCACCGGCCCAACCTGTTTATGACCGACGGCGGAACGGTTTACAGCCATCTGGGCCTTTGTGAGAGCAACGACTGCTCCCGCTGGAGCATCGAGCAGGTGGCGGACCTGTACTCTACCGATTATCTCATCTGGGCCAACGACGCGGCGTTTTTGAAGCAGCCAGCGGGGACAAAGCAGGACACGGGACTTACGGCCCTTGGCCCGGCGGTGCTGGACGCCGCCAATATGCCCAGGAATCGCTACTGGGCCATGCAGGAGCGGTTGTCCAAGGCCCTGCTGGTGAATACGGATTTGTACTGCGTCACGGGCAAGGGCGTACCCTATTGGAACGAGTCCGACGCGGCGCTGAGTGACGAGGACAGGGAGCTAATGGAGCTGCGCAGCGCCATTATTTACGACACCTATTATGGACAGCGCTATGCCACCGCTGCCATGAACCGGAGCATTGGAAGCTAAAGCGAGTTAAAAGAAATACCGTCACACGCCTATGGCGCGTGACGGTATTTTTTTAATGAAGGGCCATAACAGTATGCGCAGTGGCCTGCCAAATTTTTTGGAAGCCTAAAGCACTGCAAGTCAGAGGATCAGTTTCTAGGCAGCGCTAAAGCCGCGTTGGGGAAAACTTTCTGCGTCAGAAAGCGCCTTTAAAAAATGCCTCAATTTCCGCTTGCTTGGCATGAACGGAGCCTTGGGCAAACCCATTTCGCCCGCCGCCCCGCCCGTGGAGGGCGGCGTTCATCGTTCTTACCAGAGAGTCGATATCTTTGCCATCGGCCCGGAGCAGGGCGTATTGATACTGCCCGTCTTCTCCCGCAAACACGGCGGCAAGCCCGCCGCAGGTCCTGCTCACCGCGTCCGCCAGCTTCCGCGCCCCGTCCGGGCGCAGGGTCGGCTGAAAAAGAAGTGTGTTGCCCCGGCCCGTTTCCTGTGCGGCAATGCGTTCAAAAAGCGCATCCTCCAGCCGGGTAAGCCCTGTCTTGGCGGCGTTCAGCTCCATCTCAAGCCGCTCCACCGCTTCGGCGGCATCCTGTGGCTTCACGCTGAGACGGCGGCCCACTGTCCGGCTCTGCTCCCATGTGGTGGAAAGCAGGGCAAAGGCCCTGCCTCCGCAGAGAATTTCCAGCCGGACCCCCTCCCGAAATTTCTGGCAGGAGAGAATTTTTACAAGTCCCACCTGCCCGGACCGAAGCACATGCGTGCCGCAGCAGGCGCAGCAGTCCGCCCCCGGAAAGGATACGATGCGCACCTGTCCCGTCAGCTCTTTTTTAGAGCGATAATCAACGGACTTCAATTCCTCCGGGGTGGGGAAGGAGATATCAATGGGCACATCCGCCCAGATGTATTCATTGGCGCGACGCTCCGCTTCCAGCGCCTGTTCCCATGAAATGTCGGCGTTGTAATCGATGGTGATGGTGTCGGCCCCCATGTGGAAGCCCACGTTGTCGCAGTCGTGGGCTTCACAGAGAATGCCGCTCAAAATATGCTCTCCGGAGTGCTGCTGCATGTGGTCGAACCGGCGGGCCCAATCAAGTTGACCTGTTACGGTTTCCCCAATTTCCACCGGGTTTTCACAAATGTGGAAAAGCACCCCGTTTTTTTCATGAACATCAAAAACGCTTACCCCGTTCAGCGTCCCGTGGTCGGCAGGCTGACCGCCCCCTTCTGGATAGAAGGCAGTCTGGTCCAAAACCACTTCCCAGCCGGTTTTCACCGCTTCGCAGGTGAGAACCTTGGCAGAGAACTCCTTTAAAAAGGGGTCGGTGTAATAAAGCTTTTCAGTTTCCATGTGGAAAACTTCCTTTCTGCGCAGAAACAAAGCCGCCGTGTTCCGGCCCGCACCGGCCGCGGCGGCTTTTGCGATGCGTTTATCAAAAGCCATTCCTTTGTAGGAAAGGCCCCTTGCCCTTAAAGCCAGACAGTTTTGCCTAAAGCAGTACGATGTGGAGAAGGCTCTTTTATAACAGGCCCAGTGCCTGTTTCCACTGGAGCACCTGCGTGCAAAGCAGGTTGATGGTGGGTTCATCCAGCGTCCCGTCCGCAACGGCGGCAAGAACCTGGGGAATCTGGGTGCGGTAGTCAGAGGCAATCAAAAGGCCGTTGGTTGCCCACAGGGCCATCACCGCAGCGCTGCCGTCCTTGGAATAGGCTTTCACTGCATCCATAGCAAGATCATCAGTCATAATCACGCTGCCACCGTTTGCCTCATGCATCATTAGGTACAAGGTGATGTGAACATTGGGAGCGAGGGAGGCCGGCAGGCCCGCGTCGGCTCCCTCCATGGTGAGGGCGTCCACGATGTTGTGGCTCACCAAAACGGCCACCGTGTCGCCCCCGGCTTCCAGACCCGCTTTGAAGGGCAGAAAATCGGAGGACTCAAACTGCTTGAGAGGGCGTTCGTCCACGGCGATGCCGGTGTGGGTATCCACATTGTTTCCGTAGCCGGGGAAGTGCTTCAAAACGCTGCCCATGCCGTCTTTCCTCATCTGGCCCACTACGGCGCGAACATACTCCGCCGTGGATACCGCGTCCTGTCCAAAAGAGCGGTCATAGATAAAGTCGCCGGAATTAGTGGATACGTCCGCCACCGGGGCCAGATTCACGTTAAAGCCCAGCGCTTTTAAAAGCACGTCTTTTTCGTGAGTATCCCGAACAATTGCCTCCATGCCTCCCGCGGCATAAAGCTGCTGGGGCGAGGCAAACTTCTTTGCCCGGAGATGGGGATTGGAGGAGACCCGCACCACACTTCCCCCCTCCTCGTCCACGCCAATGAGCAGGGGAATACTGGCGGCCTCCTGATAGCTGTTAATGGCCTGAATCAGGTCGTTGGCGGTCTTATCTTTTGTATCCCTGCCAAAGAGGATATAGCCGCCCAAGTGATACTTGGACACGTCCGCCGCTGCGTCCGTCTCGGGGACCCGGGCGAAAAACAACTGGCCCACCTTTTCCTCAATGGTCATCTGAGCCAGCAGCGCGTCTATCTGCGCCGCTTTTTCGTCCACGGGCGTTGGCGCTGGCTCCTCGGATGCGGAGCCGGACCCGGCAGAATAGGCCGGGTCCGGGTCAGAAGTGCTGGAGGACGGACCGCCGCAGGCGGTCAGGGTAAACAGGCTGGCTGCGGCCAGCAAAGAGCACAGCAAGCGTTTCATAAATCCTCCTTTGCGGAAATCCCGTAAGCGCACCCTTTTCCAGAGAGACGCACACGTCTCATCTGCGGGCGCGAAAATCTTGCCAGAACTTATTCCTCCGGCTTCACCAAGGCGATGTGCAGCTCGTCCAACTGCTTTTGCGTGACAACGCCGGGGGCGTCCATCATCACGTCCTGCGCGTTTTTGTTCATGGGGAAGGGGATGATCTCCCGGATGGAGTCCTCTCCCGCCAACAGCATCACCATCCGGTCCACACCGGGGGCAATGCCTGCGTGGGGGGGCGCGCCGTAAGTGAAGGCGTTGTACATGGCGGGGAACTTGGCCTTCACGTCCTCTTCGCCCAGCCGCACCAGCTCAAAGGCCTTTACCATAATCTCCGGGTCGTGATTTCTCACTGCGCCGGAGGAAAGCTCCACGCCGTTGCACACCAGATCATACTGGTCGGCGGTGATGCTCAGGGGATCAATTTCCCCGGCCTCAGCCTTAAGCAGGGTGGAAAGACCACCGGAGGGCATGGAGAAGGGGTTGTGGCAAAATTCCAGCTCGCCGGACTCTTCGCCTGTTTCGTACATGGGGAAATCCACAATCCAGCAGAAGGAATACTGTTCCTTGTCCATATGGCCGGGAATCGCCGCGCCCAGCGTCTTCACCAACACGCCGGCCGTTTTCTGGGCGGCGGAAAGCGCGCCTGCGGACAGGGCCACGAAATCCCCCGCCTTCAGTCCCAAGGCGCTTACTACCGCGTCCTTCACCGGGGACACGAACTTGGCAATGCCGCCCACTGCCTCGCCGTTTTCGTCCAGCCGGAACCAATAGGCCTTGTTTCCGGATTGGATTTCCACATCGGCAAGAGTTTTGTCGATAAACTTTCGTGTCTCGTTAAACCCGGAAACCACCACGGCCTTCACGGTGTTCCCCGCAAATGGCTCAAATCCGCAGCCGGAGAGCACGTCCGTCGCGTCCTGCACCGTCAGATCAATCCGCAGGTCGGGCTTGTCGGAGCCGTATAGCTCCATGGCCTTCGCATAGGGAATGCGGGTAAAGGGTGCGCTGCTGGCCCGGTCATACGCGCCAAACTTAGCAAAGATGGGGGGCAGCACGTCCTCCAGAACGGCAAACACATCCTCCTGAGACGCGAACGCCATCTCCATGTCAAGCTGATAAAATTCGCCGGGAGAGCGGTCTGCCCGGGCGTCCTCGTCCCGGAAGCAGGGGGCAATCTGGAAATACCGGTCAAAACCAGAGGTCATCAAAAGCTGCTTAAACTGCTGAGGAGCCTGCGGCAGGGCGTAAAACTTGCCGGGATGATTCCGGGCGGGCACCAGATAGTCTCTGGCTCCCTCGGGGGAGGAGGCGGTGAGAATGGGAGTGGTGATTTCCAAAAAGCCGTGTTCCGTCATGGACTGGCGCAGGGCGGACACCACGTTGCACCGCAAAAGAATGTTCTTTTTCACGTCGGGGTTGCGCAGGTCAAGATACCGGTATTTCAGGCGGGTGGCTTCGTCGGCCTCACGGCTGCGGTTGATGGGGAAGGGCAGCTCGTTGTGGCGGCAGCGGCCCAAAACCTCAATGGAAGAGGGGACAATCTCCACCTCGCCGGTGGACAGATTGGGGTTTTTGGAGGCCCGCTCCCGGACAGCGCCGGAGACGGAAACGGTGGATTCTTTATTGATGCCCTTGAGGGTTTTCACGTCTTCGGAAGTCTCGGCCACCACCTGTGTGGTGCCGTAAAAATCCCGGATGACGGCAAAGGCCAGCTCCGCGCCCACCTCCCGGACGTTTTCCAGCCATCCCACGATGGTGACGGACTTGCCCGCGTCGGCAAGCCGCAGCTCTCCGCAGGTATGGGTTCTTGATTGTGTCATGATGGTGATTTCCTTTCTGTGTATGAGATGAGGCGTGGGGGACGGCGAGGGCGGCGTCGCCGCAGGACGGAATACCCCCGCAAAAGGTCAATTCAAATACAAGATGTATTTTCTAATCAATTCATTACATTTAGGAATCGACGGGCGTGGAAGCGTCCCATAGTCTCTCGCCTAGTATTTGTCCGATCTCTCCACCGTGGGACAGCTTAAGAGGAAGGTTGACAGCTCCGCCCCACAGGGTTTCGCCTGTGTAGGACCACTCGTCAATCCAGAAAAACAGTCCCGCCGCATTCCATTCCCCTGAGTCAGCGTGAACAATGCCGAGGATATACATGGTATGCACCATGCCCTCCTCCAGCGGCTTGGGCCCGGAGGGGCCGGTTGCCAGTGGGGGAATGGCCTGAAGCACGAGATTGGTGAGAGGCCTACGAAAGCGAAGCGCCTTCCACTCGGAGAGCAGTTCGTCAAAGCCGGGCTCCCCGGTGGCAATACGTAAGTTTCGGGGCTGGTAGTCCCGGACCTCGTAAGAGCGGCTTATAGAAATGTCAAAGATATCCGGCTCTATACCGGGGTAAAGGGTTTCAAGCCCTACGGGACGGGCATACCACAGTCCGCCCCCGATCAAAAGCAGAAGGCAGAAAATCAGGAGGGTTTTTCGCGGGTGGTGTTTTTTTGCGCCCGCTTTTTCCCCGGCGCTCATCCCAAAATGACGGTGCCTTTGTTCTTCTCGGTAAGGCCCGCCTTGATGAGGGCGGCGGTGGCCGCCGCGTCCAGCTTGGTCTGCTCGCCGGTAAACATGTCCTTGCAGGCGACCACGCCGGAATTCACCTCGTCCTCGCCCAAAAAGACCACATAGGGAATGCGCAGCTTGTCGGCATAGGACATTTTCGCCTTGAACTTTTTATCCTCGCAGTGAAGCTGGGCCCGGATACCGTCCTGACGCAGAAGCGTTGCAAAAGAGATGGCAGGCCCCAAATCCTCCGTCATGGGGAGAATCAGCACGTCGGTGGGGGCGGTGAGCAGGTCGGGGTTCAGCATTCCCTGCTCTCCAAGCACGTAAAACAGGCGGGTCAGGCCGATGGAGATGCCCACGCCCGGAAGCTCCTTTTCCGTGTAATATTCCGCCAGATTGTCATACCGTCCGCCAGAGCAGACGGAGCCTACCTCCGGGTGGTCCAGCAGCGCGGTTTCATACACCGTGCCGGTGTAGTAGTCCAATCCCCGGGCGATGGTCAAATCCACCACAAAATTGTCACTGGGCACGCCGAAGGAATCGAGATAGTTTACGACAAGGGAAAGCTCATCCAGCCCCTCGTCAAACAGCGGGTTCCGGCCACGATAGCCTTCCAGCGCGGCCAGAATGGCCTTGCTACCGCCCGAGATAGCGATAAACTTCAAAATCTCATCTGCTTTTTCCACAGGGATTCCCAGATCGTCCACCAAAATTCCCCGCACTGTGGCCTCGCCGATTTTCTCCAGCTTGTCCACCGTCCGCATCACCTCACCGGAAAGCTCGGAAAGGCCCAGCATGGCGTAAAACCCATTGAGAATCTTGCGGTTGTTCACGCGAATCTGAAACCGGTTCAGCCCCAAGGTGGAAAAAACCCGGTAGATAATGGCGGGAATTTCCGCGTCGTTGATGGGGGACAGCTTCCCGTCTCCAATCACGTCGATATCCGCTTGATAAAACTCCCTAAAGCGGCCCCGCTGGGCCCGCTCGCCTCGATAGACCTTGCCGATCTGGAACCGGCGGAAGGGGAAGCTCAGCTCGCTGTAATGCATGGCCACGTACTTGGCCAGAGGGACTGTCAGGTCAAAGCGGAGGCTTAAATCCGCGTCGCCCTTGGTAAAACGGTAAATCTGCTTTTCCGTTTCGCCGCCGCCCTTGGCAAGCAGCACTTCACTGGCCTCAATAATGGGGGTATCCAGCGGAGTAAAGCCGTAGAGGGAAAAGGACTGGCGGATGACCTCCATAATGCGCTCCATCTGCTGTTGGGGCGCGGGGAGCAACTCCATAAAGCCGGAGAGCGTACGCGGTTTTAAAACAGCCATGACAAAAGACTCCTTTATCCTGTAATTTAATTGAAACGTCAGAGATAAAAAGGCGCTCCCGCCCCGTGGGTTTGGGACGAGAGCGGAAAACGCTTCGCGGCGCACCCAAATGGGGGAGAAAAAAATCATTTCTCCTCTCCCGTTGGCTTTCGTCCGTGGGGCAGGAAAGCCTGCCCGGAACGCTCTCAGACCTGGGGATGGGTTTTGGGATTGACAATGTCGCGCCAGTCCAGATCGCCCCGGGCCAGCCCCAGAATCAGCAGCTCCGCCGTGGCGATGTTGCTGGCGTAGGGAATGTTGTTCTGGTCGCACAGACGGGAGATGTAGGTCACGTCCTCGGCCATGCTGGGGCTGTTGGGATCGTCGAAAAACAGCACCAAATCAATCTCGTTATAGGCGATACGGGCGCCAATCTGCTGGCAGCCGCCATGGGCGAAGGAGAGGAAGCAGTGCACGTCCAGCCCGGTGGCGTCGGCCACCATATGGCCTGTGGTGTTGGTGGCAAAAATCGTATGCCGGGAAAGAATGCCGGCATAGGCCGTGCAGAATTGAACCATGAGGTCCTTCCGGTTGTCATGGGACATGATTGCAATGTTCATCGGAATAAGCTCCTTTCTATTTCATGCGCATCAGGGGCACGCGCTGTCCCATGAGACGCCGGGCAATGTTTTGATAGGCGGTGGCGGCGGGGCTGTCGTCGGTCAAAGCAAGGGGAACGCCCCGGTTCAGGGCGAGGGGAAGCCGGTCATCCTCCGGCACCACGCCGATTAAGGGTAGTCCGGCGGCGTCAATGGCGTCGTCGATGGTGGCATGCATGTTCCGAAGAAGCTTTTTACGCACCCGATTGACCACAAGATGCAGTTTACCTCGAGGAAAGGCTGCCAGCTCCATCACCGTGTGCTGCGCGTCCCGCAGGGATGCGGCGTCAGACGTGGTGACCACCACGCAGCGATCCGCCCCGCACACAGCCAGACGAAAGCCGCCCTCCAGCCCTGCCGGTGCATCCATCAGGCAGAAGTCGTACCGTTCCCGGGCCTGCTCCGCCAGCGCGCGAAACTGCTCCTCGCCCACAGGGCGGCCCCGGCTGCGCACCGGCGCGGTGAGCAGGTGGAGCGAGGGAAGCCGAGAGTGGCTTACCACGGCTTCCGACAGGGTACATCGACCTTGGGCCACGTCGGAAAAGTCCATTAGTGCCTTGTCTGTCAGTCCCAGCGCCAGATCAAGATTCCGAAGGCCCACGTCGCAGTCGATGCACAGCACGCGTTTCCCGCTCTTCGCCATGGCGGAGCCGACCCCCGCCACAAAGGAGGTTTTGCCGGTCCCGCCCTTGCCGGAGACGACGGCGATACATTCACCCATCGGAACTCACCTCTTGTATATCCTGATTTTACAGGAAGAATGCGCCAAAATCAAAACAATTTAACGTGTTATCAGAAAAAATTTTCAATTTGCCGCCCCAACAGTGGCTTTTGGCGGTCAAAGGGGGTCTTTTTTGATTTTTGCGAAGGACCTTGGATAGCCTTTCGGCGTGGGTTTCAGCTTTTCCACCAGTACCGCCCGGTGGACAATATCTGTGCCGGGAATCGAATAGTCCCGGACCCCGGCCACCCGACCGCCTAAAATAAAGATGGCGTGTTCGGCGGCGGAAAGCTCATCGTCGCTGTCCACGGATTTCATGGCAAGGAATGTACCTCCCGTCTTAACCAGAGGAAGGCACAGTTCCGAAAGCACAGATAGGGAGGCCACAGCCCGGGATACCGCCGTGTCAAAGGATTCCCGGTGTGATGCGGCAAACTCCTCCGCCCGGGCATGGATGCACTCCACATCCGAAAGGCCCAAATCCGTGCAAACCTCCTGCAAAAAAGTAATGCGCTTTCCGAGGGAGTCAAGCAAGGTCACATGGGCGGAGGGTTCTAAAAGCCGAATGGGAAGTCCGGGAAATCCGGCCCCCGTGCCCACGTCCACCACGGTTTTGTTCCGAAAATCCAGCAGGTTTAAAAGCGCCGCGCTGTCCAGAAAGTGAAGCCGGGCCACCTCGTCCGCCTCTTTAATGGCGGTGAGGTTCATGACCTTGTTTTTCTCTTCCAGCAGCGCCCCGTAGCGCAGCAGGGAGGGGACGGAGGACTGATCCAGCCCCAGCGCCGTTAATCCCTCCCGCAGGATGGTTTCCATCATTTCTTCTGTTCTTTCAAAAGATCCCGAATCTCTGTCAGCAGGGCTTGTTCTCCGCTGGGTGCGGGAGGCCTTGGAGGTGCAACCTCTTCTTTTTTCCGGAAGCGGTTAATGGCTTTCACCAAAAGGAAAATAGCCAGAGCCGTAATCAGGAAGTTCAGAATGGTAGCAAGAAAATTGCCGTAAGGGATGACGGTCTGTCCGCCCCCTACCACCCAGACCATATCCTCAAAGGAAACCTTTTTTGTAAGAAGGCTGATCAGGGGCATGAGAATGTCGCCGAC
The DNA here is from genome assembly GCF_032018205.1 of Oscillibacter sp. Classification (GTDB taxonomy): domain Bacteria; phylum Bacillota; class Clostridia; order Oscillospirales; family Oscillospiraceae; genus Oscillibacter. The sequence continues at coordinate 129,646 of NZ_DALZOY010000004.1, forward strand.
CAGGGAATCCGCGATGGCTTTGAACGCGCCGCCGATAATCACGCCCACGGCCATGTCCACCACGTTGCCGCGGGAAATAAACTCTTTAAATTCGGCAATGAGTCCGCCAGCTTTTTTTGTCATGAAAGTCAAGTCTCCTTTTTAAAGTGCAGCAGCGTTAAAACCGCTGCGGCCCAATGGTTTCAAGCGCATGACCCAAATAGAGCCGATTTCCCGCCGAAAACAGAGGGAAACCTGTGCCGCAGGCACGGGAAAGGCTCCAAATGGGTTTAACAATCTGTAATAATTAAAAAAAGTATTACAAATTGCAATCAAACGCAAAATCTTAGGCGTTCTTGGGAATCAATTTCTCCTTGCCGCCCATATAGGGACGCAGCGCGGCGGGAATCAAAACGGAGCCGTCCTCCTGCAAATTATTCTCCAAAAACGCAATCAGCATCCGGGGCGGGGCCACGCAGGTGTTGTTCAGCGTGTGGCAAAGCTGCATTTTCCCGTCCTCGTCCTTGTAGCGGATGCGCAGACGCCGGGCCTGTGCGTCGCCCAGATTAGAGCAGGAGCAGACCTCGAAATACTTCTGCTGGCGGGGGGACCAGGCTTCGATGTCGCAGGACTTGACCTTCAAATCCGCCAGATCGCCGGAGCAGCATTCAAGCTGCCGCACGGGAATGTCCATCGACCGGAACAGCTCCACGGACATCGCCCAGAGCTTTTCGTACCAGTCCTTGGATTCCTCGGGCTTGCAGACCACAATCATTTCCTGCTTTTCAAACTGGTGAATGCGATAAACGCCCCGCTCCTCGATGCCATGCGCCCCCTTCTCCTTGCGGAAGCAGGGAGAATAGGAAGTCAGGGTCTGGGGGAGGGAAGTCTCGGGCAGAATCTGGTCGATATACCGGCCGATCATGGAATGCTCCGAGGTGCCGATGAGGTACAGGTCTTCGCCCTCAATTTTATACATCATGCCGTCCATATCCGTCTGGCTCATGACGCCCTCCACCACGTTGCCGTGAATCATGAAGGGAGGAATGCAATAGGTAAATCCCTTGTCAATCATAAAGTCTCGGCCGTAGGCCAGCACAGCCTCGTGAAGCCGGGCAATGTCTCCCAGCAGATAGTAAAAGCCGTTGCCAGAAACGCGGCCCGCAGCTTCCAGATCAATGCCGTCAAACCGCTCCATCAGATCCACGTGATAGGGAATTTCAAAAGAAGGAACTGCTGCCTCGCCGAAACGCTGAACCTCCACGTTGGAACTGTCGTCCGGGCCCAGAGGCACGGAGGAGTCAATGATCTGGGGAATGACAATCATTCGGCTGCGAATTTCTTCGTCCAACTGTGCTTCCTGTTTTTCCAGCGCTTCCAGCCGGTGTGCGTTGTCTGTGACCTGTTTTTTCACGCCCTCGGCTTCCTCCAGCTTGGAGGGGTCCTTCTTGGCCTGTCCCATCAGCATGCCAACCTGCTTGCTCAGCCGGTTCCGGTCGGCGCGGAGCTGGTCTGCCTCCGCGATGGCAGCGCGGCGTTTGGCGTCCAGTTCAATGACCTCGTCTACCAGAGAAAGCTTTGCGTCCTGAAACTTTTTGCGGATGTTTTCCTTGACTGCGTCGGGGTTCTCCCGGACAAATTTGATATCCAGCATATTCGTTTTCTCCTTACCACATACCGTGTAAAATTTTTATAGGGTCAATAAAGTCGAGATTTACCACACTGACATCACGGCTTCCTTCAATTGCTGGTATCGCTGGGCCGGGGAGACAATCTCGTCCAAGTCGTCGTTAGAGAGGAGGGCAGGCTGCCCCGCGTCCTCCATGGATTGAAGCGTCTGACGGCAACCGTCAAAATCTCTGGCGGCATATTGCTGCTGTAAAAGGTACAAAGACAGCAGCGCATCTGTTTTATCATCGGACGCCATCCCAGCGTCCTCCAGTTCCTTTACCTGCGCTTCCAAATCCCGAACCTGCTTTTCCGCATCCTCCAGCCGGGAGTGGAGCCGCAGGTTTTCATCCTGACTCTTTTGCAGCTCCTGCAAGGTGGTAACGGAGCTTTGCAGGGTGCCGATAACCTCCTCGTTGCTTCGCTGATGGGTCAGAAAAGAAAGCGCCATGAGTAAAAAGGCCACAATAAACAGGACCATAATATAGACGACGACGGGCTTGTTTTTCTTTCCGTCTGGGGTACTGACTTCCGACGCGGGAGCCTCGTCCTCGGCTCCTGTGCTGCGCTTTTCCAGTTTCATTTTCAGGTATTCCTCACATTTGTTCAGACTGGGCGCGCTTGATTTGAAGAAGCGTCAGGGCCTCCAACAAGTCATTCAGATCGTCCACTCCGTAATATTCCAGCTCCACGCGGCCTTTTTTTCGGCCTGATACAATTTTAACACCCCGGCCCAGCCGGGAAGCCAGCTCCCGCTGTGCCTCCGCCGCATAATCCACCTTGTCGGAGGATTCGGACGGGTCTTCCTGCTTCTCTGCGCTCAGCTTTTTCACCAGCGCCTCTGTCTGGCGAACGGAAAGCCCCCCGGAGATCACGGACCGGGCCGCGCTCTCCTGCAAAGCGGGGGAGAGGGGCAAAAGGGCTCTGGCGTGCCCTGCGGACAAGGTTCCGTCCTCCACCAGCGCCTTTACGGTGGGGGAGAGAGTCAGCAGGCGCAATGCGTTTGCCACGGCGCTGCGGGACTTGCCAACGGCTTCGGCGGCTTCCTCCTGCGTCATGCGATAGGACTGTATCAGGGATTGAAAGCCGGCGGCTTCTTCCATGGCGTTCAGGTCTTCCCGCTGGAGATTTTCAATCATGGCCAACTCGGCAGCCTTCCGGTCGTCGGCCTCTATCACTACAACCGGCACTTCTGAAAGGCCTGCCATGCGGGCGGCGCGCCAGCGGCGCTCTCCCGCTACAATCTGATAGTACCCGGAAGCGAGCTTCCGAACGGTAAGCGGCTGAATAATTCCGTGGCGGCGGATCGAGTCCGCCAAATCGTTCAATGCGTCCCCGTCAAAGCTCTTACGGGGCTGGGTGGAGCAACTCTCCACCTGGGAAATCGGCAGAGAGAAGGTGCCGGTGGTTTCCGTTTTCAGCACATCGTCTCCCAACAGGGCGCCAAGGCCCCGTCCCAACCCGGATTTTTGAGACGCCATAGCGACTCCTTTCCAGAATCAGCGATTCTTCTGTAAAAATTCGGCGGCCAACGCGCCGTAGGCCTCCGCGCCGCGAGAAGCGCGGTCGTAGGAGAAGATAGGCTTTCCATGGCTGGGCGCCTCGGACAAGCGCACGTTCCGGGGAATCACGGTGGCATAGACCTTCCCGGGAAAATAGTGCTTAACCTCCTCCGCCACCTGGAGCGCCAGATTGGTCCGCCCGTCAAACATGGTGAGGAGAACGCCCTCCAGCTCCAGCCGGGGATTCAGGGAGCGGCGGACAATCCGGACGGTGTTCATCAGGTCGCTCAGCCCCTCAAGTGCGAAGTATTCCCCCTGCACCGGCACCAGGACGGAATCGGCAGCACAAAGGGCGTTTAAGGTCAGCAGCTCCAGAGAAGGAGGGCAGTCAATGAAAATAAAGTCGTAGCTGTCGGATACCTGTGCCAGCGCGTCCTTCAGCAGGTATTCTCGCCGGTCCATGGCAATCAGCTCGATGCCTGCTCCCGCCAACGCCTTGTTAGAAGGAAGCACGTCGCCGTATTTTGTTGTTACAATGGCGTCCGCCGCCGGAGATTCGCCGATGACTACCTCATACACGCCCTTGGACAAGGTTTTGTCCACGCCCATGCCGGAGGTGGCGTTGGCCTGAGGATCAAAGTCGCACAGCAGCACCCGCTGCCCCGCGTCCTTCATGGCGGCGCAAAGGTTTACACAAGAGGTGGTTTTCCCCACGCCGCCCTTTTGATTCACAATCGCAATAATTTTTGCCAATACAGCACCCGCTTTCCCGTAACGGCTGTCAGACGCGCCGCTTTTTCACAATTCTGATCAAATAAACTTCAAAGCCGCAAGAAAGCGGCATTGCGTATGTTTGCGGTGTACGCATCATGCAAACGCACAAGCAAGGCTCCAAGAATTTGCGCCGCCTTATGAAGCAAGATAAGCCACTCGGTTAAAAATGCTCCTGTGTACGTTTTGCTGAAATATCTCGCTGTATTTCCCAATGTCATGAAACGGGTTAAAACACTTTCGGGTACGTCCTGCCCCACAAAAGCGTTTGTGGGGGAAAACAGCCCAAAATGTTTTCCTTGTGACATTATAGCAAGGTTTTTCCTGAGATTCAAGGCGGTTGCCACAGAAAAACACAAAAACAGGAAAGCTTTTGCAAAAATAACGAAGAAGAGGTGCGTGGTGCTTCGGGTTTGTGAAATAAAGCAAATTTAGTTTACCCTAAATGTTTCACGTGAAACATTTAAACTCAAAAATGAAGTCAGACCTTGTTTTGTACATTTGTTGCTCGCGCTTCGCTATAGGGTCTCACATCTAAAAAATCACCTCGGATTGTTTCACGTGAAACAATCCGAGGCAAATAGCTTAAATTAAAAGCATGGCAGTGCGGGGAGGCAGTTTCAGCTTTAAAACTCCGTTGACAGCGGTAAAAGGTTGACGCGTAAGTGCGTCCTGCGCCTGAGAGGTTTTCCATGGAATTTCCAGTGCCATTGGTTCGGCTCCAACGTTCAGCGCGGCAATGGTTGTCTCATTCTTCCAGCTCCGTGAAAACGCCAGACCGTGTCCGGCAACCAGCAGATAGCGGATGTCACCCTGCCGGAGGGAGGTTCGTACCTTGCGGAGCTGCCCAAGGCAAGCATAAAAGTCACGCAGGTTTGTATCCTCGCGGCCCCAAGGATAAGTACGGCGGTTAAAAGGGTCCTCCCAGCCTTCCATACCGGCCTCGTCACCGTAGTACAGCATGGGGGAGCCGGGAAAAGCGTACAGTAGCACTGCCGCCGCTCGGAGAAGGGCCAGCCCTGTGGTCCGCTCGTCGGGGGAGAGGGAGGAGACGGCACGGGCTTCCTTGGAGGCGGAGGGCTTTGACGTTCCCAGCACTGTTAAAATCCGTGGCGTGTCGTGGGTTCCTAAAAAATTCATGGCACTGTAAAAAGCAGGTGGGGGATAGTTTTCCCGAATGGTTTCCATGGCGTCGCGAAAGTCCGCCCCATCCCCACCCTGTAAAAAGGCAAGCGCCGCCGTTCTGAAAGGGTAGTTCATCAGGCCGTGGGCCTCGGCCCCCAGCAAATATTTCCGGCGTTGGGAATACGCAGTTTTATTGGATCCGTCCTCCCAAACCTCGGCAATCAAAACGCTGTCGGGCCTTGTCTCCTCCATTGCCGCCCGCAGACGGGCAATAAATTCGTCTGGCAGCTCGTCGGCAACATCCAACCGCCAGCCGGAAGCTCCTGCCCGCAGCCAGCGGCGAACCACGGAGTTTTCCCCGTCAATGATAAACCTGCCGTAGGACGGACTGCTCTCGTTTGCGGCGGGAAGGGTGCGGATGCCCCACCAAGCATCGTAATCGTTTGGCCAAGGGTGAAAGCTGTACCAGTCGGAGTAGGGGGAACTTTGGCTCTGGGCCGCGCCGGGACCGGGATAAAACCCCTCGGCATTGAAATATACGCTGTTAGACCCGGTGTGATTAAACACGCCGTCCAAAAGCACACGAATGCCTCGCTCCGCCGCCCGGGCGCACAGCTTCCGAAAGTCCGCCTCCGTCCCCAACATGGGGTCAATGGCTGTATAGTCCGCTGTGTCGTACCGATGGTTGGAGGCGGATTCAAATACGGGGCAGAGATAAAGGGTGGTCACGCCCAACTGCTCAAGATATTCCAGTCGGGAGAAAATGCCTTGCAAGGAGCCGCCAAAAAAGTCGTTGTTTCGCACCTCGCCCTGCTGGTCGGGCCGCCAATGGGGCGCGTCATCCCAATTTTCGTGAACCGTACGGTTTCCAACAAGGCCAGCGGGGTCGGGAACGGACAGACGGCAAAACCGGTCTGGAAAAATCTGATAGGTTACGCCGTCGCCAAACCACTGGGGTGTAGGGTGAGAAGCATCATATACCGTTAGCTGCCAATCAGTGGCGCGTCCGTCGCTGCGATAGCCCGTGGCGTCCAAATCGCAGCCAGAGCCATCGTCCCGCCAGAAGCGGAAATGATACCAGACCAGCTCCGGCTGCTCCGGCGCGTCATAGGCGAGATAAAAAAGAACACGATCTCCCGCCGGACCGCCGGGCAGCAGTTCCCGTTCCTCTTGCACACCGGAAAACTCGAGATGCAACACCAAAGCGCAGTGAGTAAATCCCTCCCGCGCCAAAGGGCGCACGCGAAATAAAATCCGTCCGCCACAGACCGCCGCTCCGAAGGGTTCCTTACACAGGCTGTGTCTGGGGTCGAAAACAAAGGGTTCGCTCATAACGGGCACAGTCCTTTCCAAAAAGTGAAAGTAAAAGCGGCGTAAAAAACGGTCCGGCGGGAGTAATCCGGCCGGACCGCATCAAAGAGTTATGGGAGAAGTTGGTTCTCGCCCAGAATCACGGTGCCGATTTCCTCTTTTGTAAAGTAGGCGTTGAGAATATCCACGGCGGTGGAGGCCAGCGCCGCGCCGGAGCCGCCCTGCTCAATCACCAAAGCCACGGCAATTTTCGGGTCGTCAAAAGGGGCAAAGCAAACGAATACGCCGTTATTTTTGGTACTTTTGGTAATTTGCGCCGTACCGGTTTTTGCGCCCGTGTCCACCACGCAGTTGCGGAAGTAACTGGAAAGACTTCCTGTGGTCGTCAGGTCGTGCATTCCGTTTTTCACGGCGTCCAGATTTTCAGGTTTGATTTCGACGGTGTTCACCGGGTCCGGCACGCCGGTGAAAATCACGGAGGAGTTGTCATAGGCCTTTACCGATTTGAGAAGGTGAGCCGGATAGTGCTCGCCCCCGCCCACTAAAGTGGCAATATAGTTGGCAAGCTGAAGGGGAGTAAAGAGGTTGTCGGACTGTCCGATGGCGGCCATGACGGTGTTGCCGCCATACCACGTCTGGCCCACGGACTCGGAATACTCCGGTCCCGCCAGAATGCCGGGGTCTTCTCCGATTTCAATGCCGGTTTTGCTGCCAAGTCCGAAGGCGGCGGCGTATTCGTCCAGCCGCTCAATTCCCAGGCGGTAGCCCATGGTGTAGAAAAAGTAGTTGCAGGAGTTGGTGATGGCCTGCGTGATGTTTTGCAGGCCGTGACCGCTCCGGTTCCAGCACCAGGCGGAAAAGGGATCGGTTCCGGCAATCATGTCGGGATAGTACCAGCGACCCGTGTCCCGAATTTTCTCCGTCAAAGTTACCACGCCGGATTCCAGCGCGGCAATGGCCGTACAGGGCTTGAAGGTGGAGCCGGGGGGATAACGGCCATGGGTGGCCCGGTTATAAAACGGCTCTCCCGGATCGCTGCTGAACAGCGCGTAATCCTGATTGTAGTTGGCAAGGCTGAAGGTGGGATAAGAGGCCAGCGCCAAAACCTCGCCGGTGCCCACCTCGATCACAGCGGCGCCAGCGCCCCGGGTGGTGTTTCCGTCCTTTTCGTTCATGTCGGTAATGGTGTTTGCCAGCGCCTGCTCCGTGGCTTCCTGAAGATTCAGGTCCAGTGTCAGGGCAACGGTATTTCCCGGCTTAGGCTGGGCGGTGTAAAATTCACTGGTAATCTTCCCCTGATCGTTGGAGGATATCAAGCGCGTCCCGTCCTCGCCCCGAAGATAATTCTCAAAGGCCAGCTCCACACCGGATTTTCCAATCCAGTCCTCGCCGCTGTAAATATCGGGGTTGGCGGCCAAATCCTCTGCTTCCACGCGTCCCACGGTGCCCAGCACATGGGCCGCCGCGTCGGTGTCGTATTCTCGGACGGAGGAGGTAAAAACCTTCGCGCCCCGGTAGTTTCCGTCCTTCACCAGAGAAATCAGCTCCGTGTCCACATCCTCCGCGAAAACATAGGCCGTGGTATTGACCAGCTTGCGAATCTCCAGCTCATACCGCACTCCGGCCACGGCTCGTGCGTCCGCATCCGACCAATCCTCCGGAATTTCAAAAAGCGCTCGTATCTGTTTCATCAGCTCGCGCGGCGAGAGAATGGAGGAAAGCAGCTCATTGGTGACGTTTTCCCGGCTCACATTGGTGGATAGAGCCTTTAGGCTGGATTGCAAAAATTTAGAAAAACGGTCCCGCTGGACGGTTCCGGCAGTGTCCACGGTGTAGGCGTAGGGCGCGGTTTGGCTCATGGGAAGATTGTCTTTCCACAAAACACCACGCTGCCTGCATAGTTGAATCAAGCGCAGAATGGCTGCGTTTTTGTCGTCCTCTTCATTGAGCAGGGACATGTCAAAGGTAAGAGCATAGGTCTGCCGATTGGAAACCATCACCTGTCCGTTGCGGTCGGTGAGAATGCCCCGGGAGGCCTCCACCGTCTCCGTGCTGGCAATGGTGCGGACAGACTGCTCCCGGTAATAGCTCCCGTTGCTGATCTGCGTGTTGTACATCACGCCCACGTAGGTCAGAAGCACGCAAAGCAGAAAGCCACTCAAAATATACAGGCGGCGCGTGGAATTGAATTTTGTCTCAAGCAAGGGTCTACCTCCAGACAATCGGGCGGGTCCGCGCCCAAAGAGCGCGGGTCCGCAAAGCAAGCATTTGTAAAATGGGGGAAAAGCCCGCCGCACAAAGCAGGAACTGCGGCTTATAAACGGTTGGGCTCGTTTCCAAGGCACCTGCGCCACACCCGGCGGAAGAGAAAGTATACCGGCAGCGCCCAGGGAAGGGACATGCCCAGTTCTTTGGCGCAGACAATGGACGTCTGCCCCCATGCTGGACGGGAAGCGAACATAAAGATCAGCCCGTGAAACGCGCCGGTGAGAACAAACGCTGCCATAGAGGTCACCAGCGCGCTGAGAAAGCCGGAGGACAGCACGCTTCTGGCCAAAATTCCCGCCAGCAGGCCGGCGAGAGGGAATACCAGTGTGTAGAAGCAAGGGATGGGTGCGGAGATAGTCAAGTCGCAGACCACGCCCAGAACCAAAGAATAAATCATTCCGGAAACAGGTCCCTCCAATGTGGAGAGAATTGCGGCAAGAATGGGATATATAAAGGGAAACACGCCCCCAAGCCGCACATATTGCAGAACCGCTCCTTGCCACGCGCAGCAAAACAGCGTAAGCAGGGCGTACAGCCCCCATTTATGAATGGTTTCCTGTCGGGGAGTCATAAACGCCGCCTTTCAATCCACAATGTCGAAGGATTTGATAATAAAGACCTGCGTCAGGTCGTTAAATTCCGCGCTGGGGCGCAAAATGGCATAGGACGTGGCCCCGGAATCGTCGGTTTGGACCTCTTCCACCATGCCGATGACAAGGCCGGAGGGATAATAGCCCCCAAGACCGGAGGTCACAACCAGGTCGCCGTTTAAAAGCTGCGCCCCGGCGGGAAGAAAGTCCAGCCGCAGCCGACTTTGGCTCATCAGCGCAAAGTCTCCCTCGGCCACGCCGATGTCGTCCGTGCGAAAGACCTGCGCACCCATGGAGGTGTCCGTGTCGACAATGTTCAGCACGGTGCACCAGTTGCTCCCCACCTCGCTGACCACGCCCACCAGATATCCGGCCTCCGTAATCACGCAGTCGTTTTTCTCCACGCCGTGGTCTGTGCCCCGGTTCAGCGTCAGATAGCTGGTCCAGTTGGAGGTGGAGTGCTCCGTGATGGTGGCGGCCTCCAAATCGCTGAGGTCCCGGCGCTGCTCACGCAGATTCATCAAGCTGCGCAGCCGCTCATTTTCCTCGCTGTCATTCTGGGCCTGACGTACCTCCGCCTCCATTTCGGCAATCCTCTTTTTCAGCTCCTGATTTTCTGCCTTCAGGGCCGAGGTATCCTCGTAGTAATTTTGCTTATCCATCAGCCAGCCCGCAGCGGCGGTGTACGCCGCCCGAAAGGGAGAGGTGATAGTCTGCGCCAGATTCACCAGCGGGGAGGAGGTGGTGCTGAACACGGAGAGCACCGCAAGCACCACGGAGATCACAGCCGTGGCGAACAGGACCCAAAGTCCGTGCCGTTTCAGAAATTCTTTCAAGTCAATGCCCCCGACAAATTCTCAGCAATTCCAAATCAGTTAAAAAAACGGATACCAAATCCGCCCAGCATGCGGCTCAGCCGCAGAACGGGAAGGCCCATCACGTTGTAAAAGTCGCCCCGGATACCCTCCACCAAAAGTGCGCCCAGCCCCTGAACCCCATAGGCTCCGGCTTTGTCCATCGGCTCGCCGCTGCGGATATAGGCCGCCAGCTCCTCTTGACCGGCAGAGCGAAAAAAGACCTCCGTAGATTCCGACTCCGTCAAGGTTTTTCCATCGCCGCAGACGCTTACCCCCGTGCAGACCACATGGCCCCGGCCCTGAAGCAGCGTCAGCATCCGCAGAGCGTCCGCCTCGTCTGTGGGCTTGCCCAAAGGCGCGCCGTCCACAAATACCATGGTGTCCGCCGCAATGATAATCTCGTCGGAGGCAGCGACAGCCGCCGCCGCATTGCACTTTTTCCGGGAGATGTATTCCACCGTCTCCCGCGGAGTCAGACCGGAGGGGAAGTTTTCCTCCACCTCCGGAGGCCTGATTTCAAACTCACTCAGCCCCATCAGCCGAAGCAGCTCTTGCCGCCGGGGAGACCCGGAGGCCAATATCATCTTAGACATCCTGTGTTCTCCTTATTCCAAAAACGGGCAAAGCCGCCGGAATATTTCTAATTTTAATAAAAATTATTTCCCCGTGGACCCAAAACCGCCCCGGTCCGGGCCGTCCAGATGTTCTACGGCGGTAAATTCCAGTCGGGGCTGGTGGGCCATCAGCCGAAACTGGCAGATGCGCGTACCCTTTTCCACCGTCACGTCCCGTGTGGCATAGGCGGGAAAGCGCCAAAGATCGTTGTCCCCGCAATAGCTGTTGTCCACCACGCCCATGGAGTTGGTCTGCAAAATGCCATAGTTCTTAAAAGTCGAGCTGCGGGGAACGATGTGGGCTTCGTATCCCTCCGGCAGGGCAATGGCCACACCCAGAGAAATCAGGCGAAATTCGCCCGCCTTCAGCGTCACCGTCTCCGCCGCCTGTAAATCAATCCAGTCGGACTTTCCATCCACATAGCGCAGCGGCTCCAAATCCTCGCAGAAATAACGGACCTTGATATTCATAAACACTCCAAAATCAATACAGATTGTAAAATAGCCAGAAAAAATTACAAATAGGACTAATGCTTACTCACTCCACGCCCCGGTCAAACAGGCCGCGGGTAAATTCCGCCGGAGCGTCCCCGCCGGAAAGATAGTCCCGAAAAACCTGAACGCACTCTTCCGGGGACTCCGTGGTAAACCGCAGCCGGGCATACCGCAGGCCAAGGCGCTTCCAGTCGTCCCGGTCTCCCAGATACAAAGGCTTGCAGTTTTGAAGCTCCGTCCGGTGGCCCCAAGCGGGAAGAAGGGGGAAAGCCGCGCCCGTTCGGTCCATCAGGGCATAGGGACGGCGGCAGGAACAGCCGGTTTCGTTGCGAACAAGGCAGTTTTCCGTAAGCATCAGGGGAAGACGACCGTAGACAATGGCCTCCGTAGGCAGAAGTTTCGGCATGTCCCGAATCTGCGCACCCCGCAGCTCAAAGGAAACCGTGGCGGATTGCAGGCCCTTGTTTGCCAGATATCCCAGCGCTCGTCCGTTAAAAACGTTTAAACCAAAATCCCCATAGAGAGAAAGGCCCTGATTACGCAGCAGGGGCAGATGCCCCAGATTTCCCACCATGGCGGAGGAAACGCCCAGACCCTCCGCCTTTTTCAGCAGCTCTGAAAAATAAGGCTCGTCCCCGTCCCGCCAGACACGAGGGAGAACGACGCAGTATTCCCCTTCAAATGTCGGCAAAGCGTCCAGAGTTTCAAAAAACTCCAAGGGAAGATATACTCGTCTCGGGTGCAGAGCCAAAAGCGCGGGTGTAAGCTGCTCCCGGCGGACCAGAGAGCAGGTCAGGTCCGGTTCTCCGGCATCGTCAGCGGCCCTTTCAAGAGGGGGAACGGACAAAACGCGCCGCTTTGGCGGCGCAATCCGCAGCGCGGTGAGATTTGCCAAAGCGTCCCGCCGCAGGGCATTTACCGTTGCCGCCGACACGGACAGCCCTTCCTCAAGCGTCACCGACACGGCTTCGCACCGATAGGCGGTGCCGCCGGTTTTTTTCAGCCGGGTTTCCAGCTCCTCCGCTGTCACCGCCCGGTTTCGGGCTTCTTCGGGTACGGTGCCGCTTGCCGTGCCTGCCCGGTTCGCGTCGTCCCGGACAGTCAGGGTACAGGGCTGGTTTTTGCGAAAAACGGCCTCCATGGACACGGGGACCGTCCGCATACCGCCCTTTTCAACAGCGGCTTTCGCCTGCGCGAACAGCTCCTTCGGCTCCTCCGCGTCCGCGGGACGCACTCCAAACTGAGCAGGACCGGACAGGCCCCGCCAGTATCCGTCGGTAAAGCCGGAGCGGGAAAAGGCGGCCTCCAGCGCGGCGGCTTCCTCCGCCGTGGGGCCACGGTGCTCCCGCAGAAAGCGGGCATAGATACCCGTTACCACCGCCACATACTCCGGGCGCTTCATGCGCCCTTCCAGCTTCAGGCAGGCCACTCCCATTTGGGCCATGCCTTCTAAAAAGCCTGCCAAACAGTTGTCCTTCAGGCTGAGGGGGTAGGCACTTTTTTGGGGATTTCCAAGCAGAGACGGCGGAGATTCCAGTCCGGACACGTCCGGTCCGGATAACTCCGTCAGGGTATAGGGCAAGCGGCAGGGCTGGGCGCACCGGCCCCGGTTTCCCGACCGACCTCCAATCAGCGCGCTCATGGCGCACTGACCTGAATAGCACATGCACAAGGCCCCGTGGACAAAGACCTCAATCTCGGCGGGGCAGTTTTTGCAGATGTTTGCGGTGTCCTCCCGGGAGCATTCCCGGGCGATCACCACCCGCTCACATCCGTCCGCCGCCGCTTCGCAGGCCCCCCCGGAGGTAAACAGGCTCATCTGGGTGCTGGCATGGAGCGGAAGGTCCGGCAGGGCGCGGCGCAGCAGGCCAAACAGGCCCAAATCCTGCACGAGCACCGCATCCACCCCCAGATTGGAGGCGGTTTTTGCGCAGGCGAGGGCGGCGTCCAACTCCCGGTCAGACACCAGCGTGTTCAGCGTCAGATAGACCTTTACGCCTCGCTCGTGGCAGTATTGCAGCGCCTCAAAAAACTCCTCATCGGAGAAGTTTTTCGCGCTTTGACGGGCATTGAAGCTGCCCCAGCCCAGATATACCGCGTCCGCTCCGCACTCCACGGCGGCGCGAAGGGACTCCGGGGATCCGGCGGGGGAGAGAAGCTCTGGACGCATCAGCGCCGGTTCCCGTTTCCGCCGGTCTTAGCGTCCAGCTTTTGCTGAAGGCGAAAAACCTCCCGCTTCAAATCGGAAACCTCACCTTGGGCGCGGCCCGCCTCATCCGCGTAGTTTTTAATCTCGGAGCGCAGCTTTTCCGCCGCCTCATAGGACTTAAACAGCTCGTCCGCGATGTTGACGGCGGTAAGGACGGCGGCGTCCGTCCGGCCCACCTTGGCGCCGGTGAGCAGCTCGTCCATTTTTTTGCACACAAAGGCGCCCACTTTTTCCATGTATTCCGGGGACTCGTCCGCCACAAAATTGTAATCCTCTCCGCAGATCGTCACGGTGACACGGTTATTCATCCTGTGATTCCTCCTCTTTTAAAGCTGCCGCCCGGGCGCGGCATAGTAACCCATTTTTATAAGTCAGCATTATATCATATATGCCCGCAGGATTCCAGCTTTTTTCCACGCTGGAGCAAAGTTTTGGGCTTGTCAGAAGCGCTCAAGTCGTATACAATGGGGAATGTCAAAAAGCCGGGGCGGTTCAGTCTCCGGGAGAACGGGCAATTTCGCGCACCTTGGTGGGCGGCGCTGCCGTAAGACAGAGGGGAGGCGCGCCGGATGGCAGGAATTTTAAAGCATTTGGGAGACGAGAGCGTCACCGTTTCCGGGGCCGCGCTGCGCCGCCTTTTAGAGCGGGGGGACGGGGACGCGTCTCTTTTATATCTGGCGCTGCTGCGCCATCAGGGGCTTACCCAGCCCCGGTCCCTTGCGGGAGAGCTGCGCTGGGAGCGGACCCGCATCGAAGCGGCAGAGCTGGTGCTTCGCCAGTTGGAGCTGGTGTCTCTTCCGGCAGCGGAGCTGCCGGAGCCGGCGGACGAGCGGCCGGACTACCGGCAGGAGGACGTGACGGGGGCGCTGGAGGATGACGGAGTGTTTCGCGGCCTTGCCGCCGAGGTGGAGCGGAAACTGGGGAAAAAACTTTCCACCCCGGACATGGGGACGCTTTTGGGGCTTTACGACTATCTGGGCCTGCCCTCCGACGTGATTTACCTCCTGGTGTGCCACTGTGCGGAGCGCATTCGCTTGCGCTATGGAGAGGGACGCCGTCCCACCCTGCGTCAGATTGAAAAAGAGGGATACGCATGGGCGCGAATGGGGCTTGATACCCAAAGCGCGGCAGCGGAGTATCTGAAAAAATACGCCCGGCGGCAGGAGGCTCTGCCCGCCTTTATGCGGGTCCTTCAATTGGGCGACAGAACGCCGGTGGGGGCGGAAGAAAAATACTTGGCCGCGTGGCAGGAGTGGGGCTTTTTGCCGGAGACGGTGGCCTTGGCCTATGAAAAGACGATTTTAAAGTGCCACGAGCTGAAGTGGCCTTACATAAACGGCATCCTGAAGCGCTGGCACGAGGCGGGACTGCACACCCCAGAGCAGGTGGCGGCGGGGGACCGTCCCCGGACGCAGGCCCAGCAGCCCCGGCGGGATCAGCGTCCGCCGGAGGAGGAGATGTTCCGGTATGTGCAGGCGCTGCACCGGGGCAAGGAGTAAGGGGGAAGCGGAATGTCCTACGACGGAAAAATCATGCGCCGGGCATCCGCCCGGTTCGACGCGGACCGCCGCCGCCGGGAGGAGGCCTTCCGCAGGCGGCAGGAGCAGACCTATGCCCGCGCGCCCCGTCTGCGGGAAATCGACGCGGAGCTGACCTCTACCATGAGCCGCATTATTGTCTCCGCCCTGCGCAAGGGGTCCGATCCCCGTCCGGCAGTGGCGGTGCTGCGAGACGGCAACTTAAGCCTTCAGCAGGAGCGGACACAGCTTCTTGCGGATTTGGGACTTTCGCCGGACTATCTTGAGTACAAGCCCGCCTGCCCTTTGTGCGGCGACGCGGGAACAAAAGGCGAGGCGGCGTGCGTCTGCCTGAAGCGATACTATGCGCAGGAGCAGCAGGCGGAGTTGTCCCGCTCTCTGGATTTAGCAGGGCAGAGCTTTGATACCTTTTCCATGGATTGGTATGACCAGACCCCGGACCCGGTTTACGGCATTTCCCCCCGGGAGAACATGGAAACGGTATACGAGGTTTGCGCAAACTATGCCCACGCGTTTAAAAAGCACGGTGGGAACCTGCTGCTGTACGGCAAGCCGGGACTTGGAAAGACCTTTCTCTCCTCCGCCATCGCGGGAGAGGTCAGCGCCGCGGGCTTTTCCGTGGTGTACGACACTGCGTCCCACGTGTTTTCCCGGTTTGAAGATCGGAAATTTGGCCGGGACGAGGGGGAGGGCGTAGAAGAGGATGTGGAGCGCATTATGCACTGCGACCTCCTGATTCTGGACGATTTGGGGACGGAGATGACCACCTCATTTGTCCAGAGTGCCCTGTATGAAATTGTCAACACCCGGCTGCTGGAACGTCGGTCTGTAATTCTGAATACGAACCTGTCCCCGGAGGAGCTTGCCAGACGGTATGGGGCGCAGATTGGTTCGAGACTTGAGGGCGAGTATCAGATTCTTCCGTTTTTTGGACGGGATATTCGTCGTTTGAAAAAGGAGCGGGGCTGAGGCCCAAACAATGGCCTTAAACCGAAGACAGAGAACGCGTAGCCTGTCGTACTGCGTGCCGAATGCGGGGTGGCTCGTTATACCCGTCGGCTCCAGCGGCGTTTTATAAGGGTTCCCCGCTGTTGATTCAGGTGAATAAAAAACGGTCCCTACTTCAATACAATCTGTATTGAAGTAGGGACTTTTTCCTGTCTGTTATTATACAGCAGAGCAGGGTATTTCATTGAAAAGTGCTGGCCGCAAGATTTGCCGCCGCTTACAGCGAGGGCAGGGGGGAGATAATTGCATTCGGGCCGGAGCCCGTGTCGTTCCCCGTTCCGGTTTCTCCGGAAATGGGCGTTTCTTCGACGGGGGGCGTGACAGTGCCGGGCGTTCCATCTGTGGGGGTCACCGTGCCATCGTTTCCCGTTCCGGTTTCTCCGGGGGTCGGTGTTTCCGAGGGAACAACCTGACCGGGCAGCTCGCCCGGAAGCGGACTGACCACGGGAGCGGGGCCCTTTAAGATAATCTTGTTGCGTACCTTATAGTCGCTGTTGGCTTCAAAGGTGCTGGAAATCAGATTCCCTTCGCTGTCGTAAAGATTGCGGTACGTTTCCACTTTATACCCGGTGTAGGGGGTGACCTTCACCGACTCCGTCCCAGCGGGAAGGGTGGCGTCGTCCTCGTAGACCACGGTAAACGGCGTGGTGGAAAGGGTTTTGTTGGTCATCTTCACCGTGGTGTCGTCCACCTTGGTGCCGTATAGCGACATGGTGAGATAGCCCTTGGAATAAATCGACTCGACCTTAACGGGATAATTGGTGTCGTTGCGGAAGCGGTAGTTTGGTCCGCCCCAGCTAACGGTGGCGTCCATCCCCTTGGGAATGTATGCGGGCACATAGCGGTGGGCGTACCGCTCCACAATTTCAAGGTTCG
The DNA here is from genome assembly GCF_032018205.1 of Oscillibacter sp. Lineage (GTDB taxonomy): Bacteria > Bacillota > Clostridia > Oscillospirales > Oscillospiraceae > Oscillibacter. The sequence goes on from NZ_DALZOY010000004.1 coordinate 146,457, forward strand.
ACTTCAGCGTCGCCAGATACAGCGTGGAGGACGGCTGACACACGCCGCCGCCAATTTCGTCCACCGTCTCCCCCTGTACATAGGCAGGAGCGGGCAGATAGCCCCGTGCGGCGGTCCGCTGTCCCACCACCTCGTTATAGTCAAAAATATCGCCGCTGTTCAAGACCGTTCCGTTGACGGCGTCTGAGGCCAGCTTTACATTGCCAATGCGGGCGGCGGTGCCGCCCACGTGGGTGGTGTAGGAGCCAAGCATATCCCGGAATAAAACAGGGGCAAGCTCCTCCGCCGTGACGGCGGGAAGCTGAATATCGGCGGGAATTTCCACAGTGCTGCCGGGCTTAGCGGCGTTCATCCCGGACTGGGCCAGCGCCACGTCAAAGTCAGCGCCCACTTGCTCGGGCGTAATCGTGCCGGTGGCGGCGTCATATCCTGCGTTCTTTACGTCCCCGGAGGTCTGGTCGTAAATCTCCTGCGCGGAAACTGTCCGAGCAGACTCGGCAAGATAGGGAACGTCCAGTGCAAGGTTCAAATCCCACGCGCCAGCCTCAATGCTCTGAGTAAGCGTCTGGGGGTCCACGGTGCGGCCGTCCTCAGCCATGTGTATCAAAATAGAGGCATCACCCAGTTCGTAAGTGGTGTCTTGGCTGGGAAAGGAAAGAAGCTGTGCGGCGGCCTCGGCGGCAGCCTGCGTCTTTTCTTTGTCCAGAGAGATCAGGTCCGCCGTGTCGGAAAATGTACCCGCGTTGGTGAGATACCGCCAGCCCAGCGTGAAAAAATTGCCCTGCAGATTTCCCTGATGGGCGCTGCGAGCCACAGTGGAAGCGGAAATCTCCGCTCCCAAATCCGACAAAGCCACATAGGCGTCCGGCACAGGAGCGCGCTCCGGAACCTGAGACGCCGCGTCGTCATAGAGATAAAGGCCAATTTTCATAGCAGGGAAGGTCCGCTCCAGCTTTTGCGCGGCTTGCGTCACCGTCAGCCCGCCAAGATCCTGCCCCAGAATCTGGGTATTTTTCCAAAGCTGGCCGTTGTTGGCGGCATAGGCGCAAAGACCGACATATCCCGCCGCCAGAGCGCTCAGCAGCACAAAGGCAATGGCGAAAGGCAGCTTCAATTGTTTTTTCTGCGCTTCCTGCACCATTACAGTATCCATGGACTCCTCCCCGTACTTTCTAAATTGAAACAAAAAAGGCCTAGTGGTTCTCAGTATAGCACGTTTTAGGAGAAATGACATTACAATCCTGTAACAATCCGGGCACTTTGGCCCTCGTCTCCCGGGGGATGCGAATGGTCAGGATAATGGCCTCCTCCGTTTCCTCCCGCTGGCTTTGGGCGTCGATTCCGGCGCTTTGAATCAGCTGAAGCCCGTGGTCCACGCTGTTGAGAAACAGGCGCACGTCTTTCAGCACATAGGTCTTCCGCCCGCGAAAAGGCGTGCGCTGCGCTGCCTCAATTCGCCGGGTGACATACCGCTCTGTCTGGGCAACATTCAACCCGGCGGAGGCCGCGTATTTCGCCGCCTCCAGCCGCACATCCTCGCCCTCCAGCCGCAGAAGGGCCCGGGCATGACGCTCGGTCAGGCCGCCTTCCGTCAGCACCCGGCGGCACTCCGGAGACAAGCGCAGCAGCCGCAGCTTGTTGGCAAAGGCGGAGGGGGACAGCCCCAGCTTTTTTGCAGCCAAATCCTGCGTAATGCCTGTTTTGCGCACAAAGGCGGAGAGCGCTTCGGCTTCCTCAAAATAGTGCAGATCCTCCCGCTGAAGATTTTCCACCAGTGCCAGCAGCGCCGCTCCGGCGTCGTTGGCGGCCCACTCAAGACAGGGCACTGCCGCAAGCCCCGCAAGCCCCGCCGCCCGAAGCCGCCGTTCTCCTGCCACCAGTTCCCACCGATCCGGCCCCTGGCGGCGGACGGTCAAGGGCTGCAAAATTCCATTTTCCCGGATAGAGGAGGCCAGCGATTCCAGTCCCGCCGGGTCAAAGACCTGCCGGGGCTGGGCCGGATTGGGAAACACACACCCGATGGGCAGCATCAAAACCCTCTGCTCCAGTTCCATAAAAGCACCCCCTCTTAATTTCCTATATTTTACAGACGGGCCTTTGAAAAAGGACACTTTTTTGGTCGAACCCAACAAAAGTTGCAAGACAGGGTGGAAGGGAGGGGAAATGTGTAAAATTGGTCAAATCAGAAACGCCGCAAAAAGAAGAGGCCGCGAAAGAAAAACCCCAAAAAAAGCGATGCGAAAAAGACTGCGGTTGCCAGATTAAGCCCAAAAGCCCCTAAAAAGCGAGGGGGAAAAAGCCCCGGCCTTCGGGCCGGGGCAAGGCTGCGCACTGAAATCCGGTTTTGGCGGCTACCGTGTTTCCCGCATGAGGTTGAAGGTCTGCACCAAGTCCAGCGCGCCATAGCCCCACTGGGTATTGGGATAAAAAACGGTGGGGCTGCGTCGGCAGCCGCGAATTAAGTAAGCCCGAATTTGGTAGGTACTCATTGACACGTCGTTTCCGTTTACAACGCCCCATTGCAGCATCAGGGCGCAGGCTCCCGCCGTAATAGCGGCGGCCACGCTGGTGCCCGTCATGGTACCCGGCCCTGTGGGGTAGATGCCCTCCACATTGACGCCGGGGGCGCACAGGTCCGGGGCCATCATATTGATGCGGGTAGGTCCCCAGGAGGAGCTTGGATACAGGCTGTCGTCTGCTATGTTGTAGGCGCCGATGCACAGGGCTCCCACGGTGGTGGCGGGCACGGTGATGGTGTAGTTGGGGTTGGCCGCCAGAAATTCAATTCCCGGGGAGGACAGACCCGTGAGAGGAAGCCATGCATTGAACCCGCCGTCCAGCACCAGATCGCCGTATACGGTGATGGTCCAGATGCCCGGAATGGCGTTGTTTACCCGCACGACGGTGAGCTGTCCGCCGCTTCCCTCAATGGGAAAGAAATATCCAACCTGAACGGAGGACTGCTCAAAAACCAGATTGGTGGTGGTAATGGTTCCGGATTTAGGGGGGATTCTGGCGGCCAGCTCTCCGGTGGGAGAGCGGACGGCGACGGACAGCCTGTCGGACACCCCGCTCCAGATGGTTGTGTAAATGACGGAGGATTCGTTGGTCACGGAGATGTCAATGTTCTGAAATTCGCCCACGGCGGAGATTCTTCCCTGGGTGTGGTGGCGGGCCTGACTTTCATTTCCCGCGGCGATGCACAGGCACACGCCCACCAGATTGGAAATTTCGCTGAGGTATTCCTCAAAGATGGAAAAGCCGTCGTGGCTGCCGGAATTTGTTCCAATTCCAAGGCAGATGACCACGGGGCGGTTCAGCTCCTGCGCTTTCTTGAGAACGTATTCCACCCCGATCATCACGGCGGTGGAGCCAAACGCGTTTGGCTGATCCGGGGGTACGGCGAACAGGTCCGTATAAAAGGGGCGGGCCCGTTTCAGCTTCACCACCACCAGCTCCGCATCCGGCGCGGCGCCGAGAAAGTCGTCCACCTCCCGCCCCGCCGCCACGGAGGCCAGAAAAGTTCCGTGGCCGTCGGTGTCCCGCTGGGGAACAATCTCATAGGGATTTTCCGAGGCCAAAGCCTCGTTAATCTGGGCGTGGGTATATTCCGTGCCGATGAAAAACCCCTCGGGGGGCGTGCCCACCGTAGACTGGTCAAAAATTGCCTGAATCTTGCTGGTGCCGTCCTCATAGCGGAACACCTGCTGCGTATAGTCGATGCCGGTGTCCACAATGCCCACCAGAACGCCCCGCCCCCGCAGACCCAGATACGGCTGGCGATGGATGCCCCCAATGCCGGAGGCCTCTACCTCCGGACGGCCCAGAAGGCCCAGCACCACCGGAATGGAGCCGGCATAGTTGCTTCCCATCCGGCTCAGAGTATCTAAAAATTCGCTGGACTTGGCATAACAGACCACATACCGCTCGGCCAGAGTCTGGGTAGCCACAACGTTGGGATTCTCCCGCAGAAAGCTATCCAGAATGTCGTTTCCCCGGACAATAAAGTCAACGGTGTCGGGGGAGTTGATAAATTCCCTCAGTTCTTCCTCGTTCAAGGAAAACGCCTCCAATCGTGAGTGCCGGAGAAATACCGAACTATTTAAAATAGCAGGGTACATCGGAAATTTTGCAAGGGGATGTAAATTTAAGGTGACAGCGGCGATGTTTGATGCTGTCTTACATTTCCCGCATAAGCTGAAAGGATTGCAGCAGGTTCAGCGTTCCGTAGCCCCACTGGGGGTTGGGGTAGGACTGGGTCTGGGTGCGGTCGCAGCCCCGGATGAGATAGGCGCGGATGGGACAGGTGCTCATGGCGGGTTCGTTGCCCTCTACCACGCCCCACTGCATCAGTAGTGCGCAGGCCCCGGCGGTAATGGCGGCAGCCGGGCTGGTTCCGCTCATCACGCCCCGCCCCGTGGGATAAAAGCCCTCAATATTTACGCCCGGAGCGGCGAGGTCCGGAGTAACCTGCTCGTGCCGGGTGGGCCCCCATGAGGAGTTGGGATACAAGGTTCCGTTCATGCTGTTATAGGCTCCGCAGCCGATGGCGCCCATGGCGGTGGAAGGGACCGTCACCGTATAATAAGGGTCCGCGTCCAAAAACTCAACGCCGGGAGTGACAAAACCTGTGATGGGGAGCCATGCGTTGAAGGTCCCGTCCAGAATGATGTCTCCGTGCATGGCAATGGTCCAGACTCCCGGTGTGGCATTCAAAACCCGGACAGAGGTAAGTTGGCCACCGCTTCCCTCCAAAGGGTAATAGCTGGCTACTCGTACCTGAGAGCGCTCCATCACCGCGTTTGAGGTGAGAACAACGCCGTCTTTGGGCGGCTTTCTTGGCACGTATTCTCCGGTGGGGGAGGTAACGGAAACGGACAGCTTGTCGGAAAAGGCGCTCCAGACAGAGACAAAAAAATTTGAATCCGGTTGCACCACTTTTACGTCAATATTTCGGAAGTCGCCCTTGGACGTGACAATGCCTTTTGTGTGGCCGCGGGCTTGACTTTCGTTTCCGGCGGCGGAGCACACGCATACGCCCGCCAAAGCCGCGATTCCGCTCAAATATTCCTCAAAAATGGAAAAGCCGTCGTGGCTTGCAAAATTGGTGCCAATGCCAAGGCAAATCACCACCGGACGCTTCAGCTCGTGGGCCTTTTGAACGATGTACTCGACCCCGATCATCACGGCAATGGAGGAAAACGCGTTTTCCTGTTCCTCCGGTACGGCAAATAGCTCCAGTCCAAATGGTCGGGCCTTTTTCAGCTTTACCACGATCAGCTCCGACTCCGGGGCCACGCCGGTAAAGTCCTCTTGATGCTGTCCGGCCGCCACGGAGGCCAAAAACGTGCCGTGGCCCGCCGTGTCCCGGGAGGGAACGATTTCATAAGGATTCTCCGACTTAAGCGCCTGGTTAATCTGCTCGTTTGTGTATTCCGTGCCGATAAAAAACCCCTTGGGCGGTGTGCCAGTGATGGACTGGTCGTAAAGAAAATGAATTTTACTGCTTCCATCTTCCCGGCGAAAAACGCTTTGGGTATAGTCGATGCCGGTGTCTACAAAGCCCATCAGCACACCCTCTCCGTGGAGGCTCATGTAGGGCTGCTGCCGAATGGAACAAATTCCTGCCTCCTTCAGGCCCGGTCCGCATAAGGGGCCCAGAATTACCGCGATAGAGCTGATATAGCCGGTGCCCAGCGTAGTCAGCAGCCGAGGATATGCTTCCACGGTGGTATAGCACACCACATATCGCCCCGCCAAAGTTTGGGTCGCAATAATATCCGGATTTTCCTCAATCAGGCGGTCCAGATCGTCGGTACCCCGCACTACAAAGCCCACCGTGTCCGGCGAATCAAGAAATTGCTGCATAGACGGATTGACCGCCATTGCACGGCCTCCTTTCAAAGCGTGATAACAGGAGTTTCACAGCTCCCGCATAAGGTTAAAGGTCTGAATCAGGTTCAGGGAACCATACCCCCACTGGGTGTTGGGGTAGGTCATGGTGGGACTGCGGTTGCAGCCGCGGATTAAATAGGCCCGAATCTGATAGGTGCTCAGGGAGATGTCATTTCGCTCCACAATGCCCCATTGCATCATCAGCGCACAGGCCCCCGCCGTAATGGCCGAGGCCACGCTGGTTCCGCTCATGGTGCCGGGTCCCGTGGGAAAAATCCCCCCCACGTTTACCCCCGGGGCCACAATGTCCGGCGCCATTCGATCCAGCCGGGTGGGCCCCCAGGAGGAGTCGGAGTAAAGGCTGCCGGTGGTGCTGTTGTACGCGCCGCAGCTAATGGAGCCGAACATAGTGGACGGGCAGGTGACGGTATAATAGGGCGTGGCTGACAAAAGCTCCACCGTAGGCGAGACAAAACCGGTAAGGGGCAGCCAGGCGTGAAACGTACCGTCAAGAATAATGTCTCCGTAAAGCGTGATGGTCCAGATGCCCGGCGTGGCGTTATAAATGTTTACGGAGGAGAGCTGGCTTCCTGTACTCTCGTAGGGAAAGTAATACTCCACCTGAACTGCGGATTTCTCCAAAATCAGATTGGAGCGGCTGAAGGCCCCGGGCCGGGAGGGAATCCGCCCCACCAACTCCCCCGTGGGGGAGCGGACAGATAGAGAAATTTTGTCCGCAATGGTGTTCCAGATGCCGAGAATGACGTTGCCCGCGTCTTCGCCCACTTTTAAATCAATGTTTCGGGTGGCGCCCTTTTCGACAATTGTACCCTGCATATGGTGGCGGGCCTGACTTTCGTTTCCGGCGGCGGTGCACACGCACACGCCACGAAGGTTTGCGATGTTGCTGAGGTATTCCTCAAAAATAGAAAAGCCGTCGTGCGCGCCGAAGGTGGTGCCAAGGCCGATGCAGATAACCACTGGACGGTCCAGTTCTCGGGCTTTTTTTACAATGTACTCCACGCCGATCATAATGTCGGTAGACTCATAGGCGTATTGCTGCCACGACGGAACGGCAAACCAATTGAGGTAAAAGGGACTTGCCTTGCGCAGCTTTACCACAATCAGCTCCGATTCCGGCGCGGCCCCAATAAAGTCCCCGGACTCGCTCCCCGCCGCCACGGACGCTAAAAAAGTGCCGTGACCGCTCTCGTCCTTTTGAGGGACCAGCTCATAGGGATCTGGGTTGCGCAGGGCCTCGTTAATCTGCGTATTGGTGTATTCTGTACCAATAAAAAATCCTTGGGGAAATGGTCCGTCCACCGTCTGGTCGTAGAGATACTGAATTTTGCTGGTGCCGTCGGGGTAGCGAAAAGCGCTTTGAGTATAGTCGATGCCGGTGTCCACAAAGCCCATCAGCACGCCCTGCCCCCGCAGATCCAGATAAGGCTGCTGCTGAACCTGAATAATGCCCGCCGCCGACAGGTTTGCGCTGTCGAGAAGGCCCAGCACCAAGGAGATGTAGCTGATGAAGCTGGAGCCGAACTGGCTGATCAGGTTGTTAAAGGTCACTGTGTCCGTGTAGCAGACCAGATACCTTCCGGCCAGAAGCTGCGTGGTGTGAATAGCGGGGGTGTTTTGAAGAAGCTGGTCGATAAATGCATTTTTTCGCAGGACAAACGTCACCGCATCGGAAGAGTTGGGGAGCTGCTGAGCGTCCTCCGTCTCATTCATGAAAACGCGCCCCCCGTCCTTGTATATTCCACCAAATCCCCCATGGCTTCGCAAACGCTCAGGGCACCGTAGCCCCACTGGTTGCTGGGGAACACGGTTGAAAACTGCCGGTTGGCACTTTTGCGTAAAAAGGCTTTTACTCGCTGGCCGTATAAAAACGGGTCGTTTCCCATGACAATGCCCCACTCCATCATCAGGGCCGCCGCCCCCGCCACAAAGGGGGAGGCCATACTGGTGCCGGTATAGGCATCGTACCCGCCGCCGGCCCGGGTGGTGAGGACGCTGACGCTGGGCGCCACCAGATCGGGCTTGATGCGCAGGCCGTTTTCACCCAAGGCGCCCCGCCCGGAAAACACGGTGGCGATGCGCAGCATCGCGTTGTACCCGCCCACGGAAATTACATTCTGCACGGTAGAGGGCAGGGTCAGCGTGAGATTCACGTCGGCCCGGAGAAAGGCAGTGTTTCGGGTCACATCCTCCACGGTGGGAAGCCAGATGTTAAACTCTCCGTCCACGATTTCACCCGCCCGGGCAATCAATCGCCACACCCCCGGGGACACGCCTGTTCCCAACGTAGAAAAGAGAAAGTAGACCTCCTGTTGAACGGTGTAGTGGTTGGGCTGGGCGTAAATAATCGAGATTTCCGTGCCGTCCAGCGTTGTATGGGTAACGCTTTGCAGGGACTGGATAATCCCCGTGGACCTTCCACTGGGGCTGAGCAGTTCATAAGTAACGGTGTCCGCAAAATTTTTCCACAGGGTCATGTAAAGCCGCCGGGGAAGACCCGTGACGGCGAACTCGATGATGGAAGTCTCGTTGGCCGAAAGTTTTCCATGGTAGTGGTGAGCTGCGCCGCCCTCGTTTCCGGTGGCCACGGACATAACTGTTTTCCAGCGCTCACACATGGAGTTTAAGTACTGCTCAAACAGGGAATCGCCGGTGTGAGAGCCGTTGTTTGTGCCGTAGCTGAGGTTGATGCTCAGGGGCATGTTCAGCGCCAGCGCCTTGTCAGACAGGTATTTCACTCCCCGCATAATTTCCGTGGTACGGGTAAAGGATTCATTTCCCGTGTGGCCCAGTTTTACCACAATCAGGCTTGCCTTCGGGGCAACGCCCGCTTCCACGCCGCCGCTGGAGGCCCCGTTTCCGGCGGCAATGCCCGCCACCGCTGTTCCGTGGCCCGCAGTATCCACGGAGGGAACAACGGAGCGGGGGTTCGGGCTTGCCAAAGCCTCGTCAATTTGAATACTGCTGTATTCCACACCGCTGCGAAAGCCTGCCGGGGGCGGCCCCACGGAGGTCTGGTCCCAGAGATAAAGAATTCGAGTGCTGCCGTCAGGATTCCGGAAGTCGGGATGCGTGTAATCAATGCCGGAATCAATGATGCCCACAATAACCCCGGCGCCCGTTAGCCCAAAGGCGTCGGGCCGCTGGACGGGGGGGACGCAGGTGCTCTCCAAACTGTCCCGCAGCATAAAGGTAAGGACCTTGGGCAGCTCGATAAACTCAATCTGCGGAAATCCGTAAAGCTCCGCCAGCCGGTCCACCGGTAAAGTGATGATGGCGTAATCGGGGCTGAGCAGTTCAATATCGGCGCCAAGCAGCGCGCCGATACTTAAAAGATCTCCGTTGTATTTGACAATGACCTCCAGCAAGCCGCTTTCGGTAAATTCGTTGGATTCAAACCGGGTTAACTTCTCAAGACGCACCGGCTGTGGGGGCATAGAATCCCTCCTTGCATGAACTCTTATATGTTTTAATCCAAAGCCCCAACGCCCGCGCGCGAAAGGGGCGCAGCGGGCGCGTTAATAAAGGCAGTCTACCAGCGAGACGCGCAACTGGGAATATTCATAGTGGGCTGATTTCCATATGTAGCCGTACAGAATTCCACCGTGTACCTCCGTGGGGTACATCCAAAAACCGTCGCCGTAGACGGTCCATATATAGACAAGATAGCCCACATGCTGGCGAATGGAGGCGGGGCCGGTTCCCCGCAGAATCCGGCAGTAGGTCGGGACCGTGTTGGGCGGTCTTGTTATCGGCATTTTTCGCATACCGCATCCTCCTCATATCCGACACCGGGGGCGTTGACAGCAACACGCACGTCAATCTTCGCCCGCTTGATTTATGATATTCCCAGCGTATGAAAGAGGTGCTGCGCATATGAGGGGATTTTGCTTGCGGCGCTCTTTAAAACAAAAAAGCCCCCAAAGCAGCTAAGCTGCTTTGGGGGAACGGATGCATTTCAGAGAAAGCCTTTACTGGGGCACGGACGCCGACTCTGCCTCCCAAGCCGCCTGATCCGCTTGTCCGGCTTTGGTTCTTCGCAGAAGCTTCACCGCAAGAGCCATCATAATCTGGGTAAAAATCGGAGCAAAGGCCACGGGAAACAGCACGTCGGGGGGGAAATACTGCGCTGCCAGCACAGCGCCTGCGCTGATGTTCCGAGCGCCGGTGACAATTGTCACAGTCTGCACAGAGGGGAAGTCCAACCGCATCAGACGGTGGGATACAAACCAGCCCAGAAAGTAGGAAAAGACGGACAGGCCAACCAGCACCACAATGACCGCCAGCAGAGTGGGAGTGACAGATTTTAAAAACGGAGCCACGCCTGTGGCGTTGGAGACGATGATGAGAAACATCAGAAGCTTTGCAAAGGGAGAAAGGCGCGGCTTCCAATGCTGGGCAAACTGCCCGCCCCGGATGCGGTGGCATAGCAGGGCGAGGGTGGCGGGCAGCGCCACCATGAACAGAAGATCCTTCATCATTCCTGATGCGTCCATCACCACCATAGAGCCAACCAGCAGCTTCATGCTTAAAGGGACCATAAGAGGGGAGAGCAGCGTGTCCAGCAGCAGAGCCGACAGGCACAGGGGCAGGTTGCCCCGGCCAATGGTCACCCACATCAGGGAAACTACGCCGGTGGGCAGCACGAAGTTCAGCACCAGCCCAGTGGTAAACAGTGGATTGTCCGGAAACAGCGGGGTGCAAAGTCCCAGACATAAAACTGGAACCACCAGATGCAGCAGTACCAAAACTATCAGCACGGGGACGGGGTGGGTTGCCACATGACCAATCTGACGAAAACTGCATCCCAGCGTGTTGATAAACGTCATGGCCGCAAAAATCACGGGCGTAAAGGGGACCAGCACGCTGAAGGGCTTGCAGAAAAAGATGCCCAGCAGCAGGCAGGCGATGGTAAACCAGAGAATCTTATCCGAAAGAAACCGGTCAAGCTTTTGCAGTTTTTCCATGCATCCCCCTCAGCGGCAGACAAAGGCGAACCAGCCGCCGTCTTCATGGGATTCCAGAATCGCCCAGCCGCAGCGGCGCAGTCCGTCCGCTACTTCCACAGCCCGGTCGTCAATGATTCCGGAGCACAGAAACAGGCCCCGTGGCTTTAAAAACTGCCGCGCCATGGGCGCAAGGCCCAAAATCACGTCCGCCACGATGTTGGCCGTCACAATGTCGTAATTTCCGCCAAGGGAGGAAACAAGGCCCTCATCACCCAACACGTCGCCGGAGAGGACGGTATACCGGTCCCGGCCCACGCCGTTGAGCGCCGCGTTTTCATAGGCAACGTTGATGCAGTTTGCGTCAATGTCCACCGCTGTGGCGGAGGCGGCCCCCAGCTTCAGCGCCGCGATGGAGAGAATGCCGCTGCCGCAGCCCAAGTCCAGCACGGTATCGCCGGGTTTCACCGCCTGCTCCAATGCCTCAAGGCACAGTCGGGTGGTGGCGTGGCTGCCGGTACCGAAAGAAAGACCGGGGTCCAGAATAAGAGGCACCCGGTCCCCGGGGTTTACACTGTCTTTTTCCCACTGGGGAATCACCAGCAGGCGGCTTCCGATGTTTAGGGGCTTATAATACTTTTGCCAGCCATAGGCCCAGTCCTCTTCCTTCAGGGATTCCATCGTCATCAAAAGCGTTCCGCAGCCGGAATGGGTGCGTCTGAATTCTTCCAAAGCGATGCGAACCTCTCCCAGCCGGGCAAAGCCCGCCTCGTTCTCCTCTAAGTAAAAGGTGATGCGAGACGCGCCGGACTCCTTTTTCAAGAGGTCTTCGTCCACGTAATCCCAGCTCTGCCGGTTTTCCTCCAAAAATGTGTGAAATTCCGTCTCGTCGTCAATGACCACGCCGTCGATGCCAAGGCCCGAAAGAAACGCCTCCGTTGCCTCCAGACCCTCGTGGTTTGTATCTATATGGACTTCCAGCCAGTTCATCAGGCTGCGCCTCCCGTTTCATCCGCCTCAACGGACCGTATTTTAATTGGTCTGTGCGGGGGCTTGCCGGGCCCCGGTTTCTCAGCGCTCCGTGCCAAGGAAAAACAGCGCCACCACGCCGCAGCCCGTGTGGCTGCCGATGACAGGGCCTACGTAATTGATATGTATATTTTCACTGGGTGTGCCGAAGCGGCGGGTGATCTCATTGGCCACCAGCTTCGCGTCGTCATAGCAGTCTCCGTGGCTGATGAAGATTGTCTGCCCGGCGGGGTTCACGGAAAGACGCTCCATCTCATCCACCAGCGCCGTCAAAGAGGCCCTGCGCCCCCGGGCTTTGCTGACGGGAATGAGATGCCCTTCGTTGTCCATGTGCATCACGGGCTTGATGGACAGCATCGTGCCAAATAAGGCGGTGGTGGCGCTGATGCGGCCGCCCCGCTTCAGATGGTTCAAATCGTCCACCGTAAACCAGTGGCACACATGATATTTTTCCTCTTCTGCGTAGGCCAGCACCTCGTCGATGCTTTTTCCGGCCTTTTTCTGCCGGGCGCAGAGCCAAACGAACAGTCCCTGCCCCATTGAGGCACACAAAGAGTCCACCACGTAAATTTTGGCCTCCGGAAATTCCGGGCGCAGGTCGTCCGCCGCGATGGCGGCGGACTGATGAGTGGTGGATAGGCCCGAGGAAAAGCTCAGACACAAAATGTCCTTCCCCTGAGACAAAATTTCCCGCATTTTGGTCTCAAACGCGCCCACGTTGATGGCGGAGGTGGTGCCTGTCTCTCCTGCGCGTATCTTTTCAAAAAACTCCAAAAAGCCAAGCTCGCGCCCGTCCAAATAGTTGTGATATTCCTGCTCCCCGATATGAAAGCTCAGGGGAAGAACCTCCAGCTCCAGCTCTGCCGCCATGTCGGCGGACAGGTCGCAGCTGCTGTCGGTCAAAATTACAAAATCGCGCATCATTCCGCATCCTCCTCTTTCTTCTGCCGATTCCGCTTCTCACGGACCGGCTTTTCCTCCATCTCGCCCCGGCGGTGGCGCAGCAGCGTCACATACCGGCGGCTGGCCGCTCCCGCGGCATAGCTTAAAAGAGCAAAATGAATGGCCGAGTCCGCCAGCTTTTCCGGGTCCTGGTGCTGGTCCATCTGGCTGGCGGTGAGCGCCATGGAGGAATCCAGACTGCGGCAGAAGGCGAGGTAGCCTGCCTCCACGCTGCCGGAGTCCTTTAGCTCCTGATCCAGCAAAAGGCCCATGTCCTTGGAGGAAAAGACCTGCTTGAGCACGCAGATCACCGTAAGATATGCCAGATGCTCCCGGTTATATTTTTTGCCATCGGCCCGGGGCAGCAGCCCGGCCTTGGTGTAGTTGTTCACCATGGCGGCGGTCAGTCCGTCGTCCCCGTCAAAGCGCAGAACCTGCCGGTCCATATAGCTGAGCACCTGATCCATATACAGAGAAAAGTCGGGAAGCTGGTCCCAATCCACCGGGCGCTGCTCCCGCAAACGCGCCTGTAAGTGCGTCTGATCCTCCATTATGCGTCCCCCTCTCAAAATGGGCTTCATTTACAGAGAGAATACCACAATTATCTGGTTTTGTAAATCGCATTTTGCGGAAACCAATATCAGATAGAGCCGGCAAAACAGGCAAGACCTCCGGCTGCGCCTGTCCTGTCGAAACTTCAAAGAAACCGCCCAATTACTTGCCGACGCAGAACCGGGAGAAAATGGCGGATACGATGTCCTCTTTGGCCGTGCGGCCTGTCAGCTCTCCAATTGCACCCATGGCCTCCTCCGTGTCAGCCAAAACCACGTCCGGGGTCAGCCCGGCGCGCAACGCGTCCAGCCCCCGGCAAAGAGCGGCCTTGGCCCGCCCCACGGCGTCTGCCTGCCGAGGATCGGTCAAAAGAAGCCCGGCGGCTTCCGTCCCGTCGGGGAAGAGTGCGGCAACGGCGGATTCCAGCGTGTCCAGCCCCTGCCCGGTGACGGAGCTGAGGGAGATGATTCCCTCCGGCGAAATTGACAACTCCCCGGGAAGGTTTAAAACCTCTGTGCCGCCGCTTTGCAAATCCTGTTTGGTAAGGATCAAAAGCCAGTGGGGACAGCGACTTGCCAGCTCCAAAATCGCGCCATCCTCCTCCGTAAATTCCGCAGTTCCGTCCAGCACGGCGAGGACCAGATCGGCTCCTTCCACGGCAGACTTGGACCGCTCCACCCCCAGCCGTTCCACCAAGTCCTCTGTCTCCCGGATGCCGGCAGTGTCGATCAGCCGCAGCAGTGCGTCGCCGCAGAGGACAGACTCCTCCACCGTGTCCCGCGTGGTTCCCGGCACGTCGGTGACAAGGCACCGGTCAAAGCCCGCCAGCGCGTTCAGCAGGGAGGATTTTCCCGCGTTGGGCCGTCCGATAATGGCGGTGCGCACGCCAGATTTCAAAAGGCGGCCCCGGCTCCATGTGGCAAGCAGGCGGTCGAGAAGTTCCTCCGATTCCCGCAGCGTGGCGGTCAGTCTCTCTGCGTCCAAATCCTCAATGTCCTCGTCGGGATAGTCCACCACGGCGTAGAATTGAGAGGCAATGGCCGTCAGGCTTTCATAAACGCCGGACAGGCTGCGGCCCAGTGCCCCGTTTACCTGCATGGCGGCGTTTCGAGCGGCGGCGGGGCTTTCTGCTTCAATGAGGTCAATGACGGCCTCTGCCTGCGTCAAATCCAGCTTGCCGTTTAAAAAGGCCCGCTGGGTAAATTCTCCGGGCCGGGCCTGCCGCGCACCGGCGGCAAACAGAGCCAATAAAAGCTCTCCCATCGCCACGGGGGAGCCGTGGCAGTGAAGTTCTGCGCTGTCCTGGCCGGTATAGCTGGCGGGGGCAGGGAAACGGACGACCATGCCGCCGTCCAGCACGCGGCCTTCCGTATCCAGCATCCGGCCCATGAAAAGCTTGCGGGGCTCCAGCGCTGAAAATTGCTTTTGGCAGTCCGGGTGAAAAACCCGGCCCACCACCGCGTCCGTCTCCGGGCCGGAAACGCGAATCACGCCGATAGCCACGGGGGTTTTCCCCGTGGCGATGGCGGCAATGGTATCCATGGCGGCTCCTTTCCGTGCAGCGCACAAAAGCGACGGGGCGGAGCGACTGCTCCGCCCCGTATTTCAAAAAGGAAAAAAATTACTGAATGGGCTCGCCCTTGGCCTTCTTCTCTTCAATTTCCTTCATGGCGTCTCTGTGGGAGAGGTTCCAGCGGCCCTTCTCGTCAATTTCCATAAACTTGACCCACATCATGTCGCCCACCTTGCAGGCGTCTTCCACCTTCTCAATGCGGCGGTCCGCCAGCTTTGAGATGTGGCACAGGCCGTCCTTGCCGGGGGCAATCTCGATAAATGCGCCGAAGGTCATCAGGCGCACCACGCGGCCATAATACAGCTTGCCGACCTCGGGAACAAACACGATGTCGTTGATGCACTTTCTGGCGGCCTCACCGGAGGTGGCGTCCGCGGCGGCAATGAAAATGGAGCCGTCGTCGTTGATGTCAATTTTCGCGCCGGTGTCGGCCACGATTTTCTGAATCACAGAGCCGCCCTTGCCGATGACCTCACGGATACGGTCCGGGTCAATGTGCATGGTGATCATCTTGGGGGCGTAACGGGAAACCTCGGTCCGGGGAGCGGAAATGCAGGGCAGCATCACCTGATCCAGAATCTCGATGCGTGCATCCCCGGTAATTTCCAGCGCGTTTTTGATAATTTCCATGGTCAGGCCGTCGTTTTTCAGGTCCATCTGAATGGCGGTGATGCCCTTCTTGGTGCCTGCCACCTTAAAGTCCATTTCGCCGTGGAAATCCTCCACGCCCTGAATGTCGATAAAGGTGGTGAAGCCGCCGTTGTCGTCCTGAATCAGGCCGCAGGAAATGCCAGCCACGGGGGCCTTGATGGGCACGCCCGCATCCATCAGCGCCAGAGTGGAGCCGCAGATGGAGCCCTGAGAAGTGGAGCCGTTGGAGGAAACCACCTCGCTCACCACGCGGATGGCATAGGGGAATTCCTCCACAGAGGGAAGCACGGGGACCAGCGCCCGCTCGGCAAGCGCGCCGTGGCCGATTTCCCGGCGGCCGGGACTGCGGGCGGGCTTTGCCTCGCCAACAGAATAGCCGGGGAAGTTGTAGTGGTGCATATAGCGCTTCTCCGTCTCCTCCCAGATGGTGTCCAGCTTCTGGTTGGCGGAGAGAGTGTCCAGTGTGCAGGCGGAAAGCACCTGCGTCTGGCCGCGGGTGAACAGGCCCGAGCCATGGACCCGGGGAAGAATGCCCACCTCGGCGTCCAGCGCGCGGATTTCGTTGCTCTTGCGGCCGTCGACCCGGTGGCCTTCCAGCAGCCAGGCCTTGACGATCTTCTTCTGGAACTTATAGGTGATCTCGTCCAGATACTGGTCCATATTGGGGTATTCCTCAAGGAACAAACCGTGCCACTTCTCAATGAGCTGGTTCCAGCGGCTTTCACGGATGTTTTTGTCGTCGGTGTCCATGGCGGCCTTGGCGTCGTCCATGGTTGCAGCCACGATTTTGTCAAACAGCTCCTGATTGAAGTCGGCATGGGGATACTCGAACTTGGCCTTGCCGATTTCGCTCACCATCTGGTTAATCAGGGCAATCTGCTTCTGGTTCTCCTCGTGAGCCATGCGGATGGCCTCGTACATGGTGTCGTTGCTCACTTCGTTGGCGCCGGCTTCGATCATGACCACCTTTTTGCCCGTGGAAACCACGGTCACGTCCAGATCAGAGACCTTGTGATCCTCAGAGTTGGGATTGAACACCAGTTTCCCGTCCACAAGGCCCACCTTCAGCGCGGACACAGGGCCGTTCCAAGGAATATCGGAGATGGCGAGGGCGGCGGAGGTGCCGATGAGAGCGGCAATTTCGGGAGAGCAATCCCGGTCCACGCTCATGACCGTGCACATCACGGACACGTCGTTGCGGAAATCGTGGGGGAACAGGGGGCGGATAGGCCGGTCAATGACACGGGAGGTCAAAACGCCCTTTTCGCCGGGGCGGCCCTCGCGCCGGTTAAAGGAGCCGGGAATGCGGCCCACGGAGTACAGCTTCTCTTCAAAGTCCACGCTCAGGGGGAAGAAGTCAATTCCGTCCCGGGGACGGGCGGCGGCGGTGACGCAGCACAGCACGCGGGTGTCTCCGTAGCCCACCATGACGGCGGCGTTGGCCAGCTCCGCCAGCTTGCCTACCTCCAGAGTGAGAGGACGGCCCGCCAAGTCCATCTCGTACTTGCGGTAGCCGGGGTATTGACGCTTGGTAATAATCGTTGACATGTTGCATTCTCCTTTTGGAAAAATAAATTTTTTGCGTCATACTGGCCATTTAGCACTTGAAAACACGGCCTCGCAGGGGTTCTTTCGGGGGCGCATTTTCAACTGCTAAAGGCGCTTTTGGCGGCGCAAAATCTATGAAAAGGGGGCGGTGCAGACAAACTACACCGCCCACGCTTCATCTTACTTACGAATGCCGAGCTTTGCAATCAGGGCGCGGTAACGCTCGATGTCCTTCTTCATGAGGTAGTCCAGCAGGCTGCGGCGCTTACCGACCATCATAATGAGGCCGCGATTGGAGTGCTTGTCCTGAGGGTTCGCCTTCATGTGCTGAGTGAGGGTGTTAATCCGCTCCGTCAGAATGGCGACCTGAACCTCGGGAGAGCCAGTGTCCGTGGCATGGGTGCGGTTCGCGTCGATAACCGCAGTTTTTTCTTCCTTGCGCATCATAATTGTTTCCACCTTTTTTGAAAATTACCCACAAAACTGCGCATCGGGCCGGTGAAAGCCACGAAACGAAGCGTTGGGGCGCCGCATGTTTGCGTGCTTTTTTACTATATCATAAGGATTCCCGGTTGTAAAGATTATTTTCATATTTCTGTTCATCATTTTTCGCCAAAAATGCCGAAATTCAAACGTTTTGACTTCTATTCCCGCTTCTTATAAATCTCTGTCCAGCTAAAACAAAAAACTTTGCCAAAGAAGAAAAAACCCCGAAAAGCCGTGAGCTCGGCTTTTCGGGGCGTTTTTAAAAAGATATAACAAGTGGAAGCACGCGCAGTCCCATTCCTGTGCTTACAGATGGCTCCGACAGTCCACCATGACTTTCACCACGTCGCCGGTGGGGGAGCCGCACAGTTCCATGCCCTGCTGCACCTGATCCAGAGGGAGGACCTTGGTGATCAGCTCGTCAAAATTGATAGGGGCGGCCTCCATCATCTCAATGGCGGCGTCAAAATCCTTGTGGTTGTAGTTGCGGGTGATGATCAGGTTGACCTCCTTCGTGAACAGCCGCTGAAGCTGAAGCTGCATGGGCTTGGGATAAGCCGCCACCGGCACGATATGGGAGTGGGGGTGAATCAGCTCAACCATGGTGTCAAGTCCCGCCTGTGTGCCCGAAACCTCAAACACCGCGTCGGCGCCCACGCCGTCCGTGGCTTCAAAAACGTACTGACGCAGGTCTGTTTCCTTTGGGTTCACTACCGTGAACCCAAGCTGCCGGGCCTTTTCAATCCGAACGGGATTTACTTCGGAAATTACCACCTGAAGCCCCAGATACCGGGCCACCAGCGCCGGCATCAGTCCAATGGGGCCGCTGCCGATGACCACGGCATAGTCCCCGCCCTTGGACTGGGAGCGCTCCAGCGCGTGGAAGCACACGGCCAGCGGCTCCACAAGCGCGCCATGGAGCAGGCTGATGCCCTCGGGCAGGCGGTGAAGCGTGCGCTCGTGGACCGTCCAGCAGTTGCACATAGCGCCCCAGGAGTCCAGCCCCATGAAGTTGAGGTTGGCACAGCAGTTGTTGTCCCCCTCTTTGCATACAACGCAGTCCTCGCAGTAGTCCAGCGGGCAGACCGCCATCCGGTCCCCCACCTTCCACTCCGTGACGCCCTTGCCCACCCCGGACACAATTCCGGCGCACTCATGGCCGATGGCCCGGGGGAGGGATTTAAACCGGTAATCGTAATCGCCGTGGTAAACATGCAGGTCCGAGCCGCAGATGCCGCAGTAGGCCACGTCCACCTGTACCTCATGGGCCTTGGGGAGAGCGGGCTCGAAATCATGCAGGGCAAAGGAATGGTTGCCCTCGTACAAATTCGCTTTCATAAACAGGTACCCCTTTTCAGAATTGTCGCCGAATATAAAGTGCAATTACTACTGATTTTTCAGCAAATCTCATGCCAGTTAAAGGGCAAATTTGGCTTTCAGCAAGCAATTTTCGAAATATTCCAGAAAAGTTTGTAATTTTATCCTTAATTAAAAATGAATTAACTAGAAAAAGTGGCCCACAAGGGCCGTTCCCGGGGAGGAAAAGAACGCCCGAAGGATAAGCAATGGAAAAACGGCGCATGGAAGAGATGGTTTTGAGGTGGCGGCGCATCGGATGATGCTGTTTTACATCTGAAGTTAAAAAAGCGCAACATTCTCTGGCACACTGCACAACAAAACGAAAAAAACTTCGTGAAATGGAGTCCAGCGAGAATCTGCCGAACATTTCTTTTTGAGGCAGCCAACAATCCAGTTTCGTCATGATTTTTTCCTCCCAGATTTTAATTGATCATCATACGGGGCCGCGCAGACAAGCCGCATTGTAAATATTATATAAGAATCGTTTGAAAAGGCGCTTTGGTTAAGATTAATTATACCAAAGGGTCTTTGACTTTTCTTTGGAATTTCTTTGCAGAACATTCAAGTTTTTATTTTGGCGTAGAATCTCACGCTTTTCTTCCAACCAAACCAAAAGGGGATTAAAAACATCTTGACAGCAGAAAGTGAACGTGTTATCTTAACTGTACTAATACGGATAATACAGTGAAGCCGGGAAACCGGCGAACAAAACGGAGGTGGTAAGATGATCAGCCTGAATTACCGGGATTCAAGGCCCATCTACGAACAGATTAAAGACGGACTGCGAAAGCTGATCGTCACCGGTGCGCTGGCGGCGGGAGAAAAGCTGCCGTCAGTGCGGGTGCTGGCAACCCGGCTTAGCATCAATCCCAACACGATTCAGCGGGCCTACAACGATCTGGAGACGGAGGGGTATATCTACTCTGTGCCGGGGAAGGGAAGCTTTGCCGGGGAGCGGGGAAGCGCGGACGCAGCGCGCCGCGAGCTGCTGAAAGATAAGACGCGCCAGCTTTTACACGAGCTGCGGGTGTTGGGTGTGACACCGGCGGAGCTTGAGACGCTGTTGAAGGAGGGAGAAACGACATGATAGAGATTCAAAACGCGGTAAAAACATTTGACGGCTTTGCTGCGCTGGACGGGATCACCCTGACGGTGCCCACAGGCGCGGTATACGGGCTGGTGGGGCCCAACGGGGCGGGCAAGTCCACACTGCTGCGGTGCCTTAACGGTGTGTACCGCCCGGACGAGGGCACGGTGAATATGCAGGGGGAGCCTGTGTGGGAGAATCCGGCGCTAAAAGCGCGGATCGGCTCTATTCCCGATGATTGGCACTATTTTTTGCAGGCCAGCACACAGGACATGATGAAGCTTTACCGGGGGATTTACCCCACCTTTTCCATGGAGCGGTATAAAAAGCTGGAAGACGCGTTTCCCATCGATCCCCGTAAGGCGATCCGGCATCTGTCCAAGGGAATGCAGAAGCAGGCGGCCTTCTGGCTGACCATGAGCTGCATGCCCGATTATCTTCTGCTGGATGAGCCGGTGGACGGTCTGGACCCGGTGATGCGCAGACAGGTGTGGTCGCTGGTGCTGGACGATGTGGCGGAGCGGGGCACCACGGTGCTGGTTTCCAGCCACAATCTGCGTGAGCTGGAGGACGTGTGCGACCATGTGGGCATTTTGGATCACGGAAAGGTGCTGCTGGAGCGGTCTTTGGAGCAGCTTCAGGACAACATGGTGAAGCTTCAGGTGGTATTCCCCGAGGAAATAACCGAGGTCCCCGCCGAGATTCCGGCGCTCCATACCTCGCGTCTCGGACGCATTCATACTCTGATCCTGCGGATGAATGCCAAGGAAGCGGAGACGCTGCTGGCACAATACAAGCCTGTGCTGGTGGACGCTGTGCCGCTGACGCTGGAGGAGATTTTCATTTACGAGTTGGGAGGTGCGAACTATGCAGTCAAAGACATTGTCCTCTAAGGGACTGTTCAGCCCCGCCCTGTTTCGCAATGATCTGGTTCGATTCTGGCCCCTTTGGGCGCTGTATCTGGTAATGTGGCTTCTGATGATGCCAGCGTTCCAGTTTTTGGAGCTGTTTGGCCAAAACGGCTGGGAAAACATGACGGATATGCAGGCCTACGCCATGAGAGAGGTGGCAGGCATGGCCACCGGCGCAGCGCTGGCGATGAGCGTGGGCTTTGGATGCCTGTTTGCGATGACGCTGTTTTCCTATCTCACCGGAACCCGGTCCGTGGGGTTTGTCCACGCCCTTCCCACTCGGAGAGAGGGTCTGTTTGTGACACACTATCTGGCCGGTGCGGCGGTGTTTATCGGAACCCATGCCATCACAGCGCTGCTGACGGCTCTGGTCTGGAGCGCCGCAGGGATGGGGAAGCTGTGGGTCATTGGCCTGTGGTTCCTGTATGCCACCGGGCAGATGCTGTTCTTTTACAGCTTCGCGGTGCTTTGCGCGGCGTTTGCAGGGCAGATGTTGGCCATCCCTGTGTTTTACGGGGTGTTTAACTGTCTGATTTATGGGGTGACGAATCTGTTTTGGAATCTGTGTCAGATTCTGCTGTACGGCTGGACGACCCCCGCCGACCCCGCGCTGGTGGTCTGGCTTACACCGATTAACAAGCTGGCTCAGCTAAGCTGGGACCGATGGAATTATTCCCGCGGCAGCGAGGCGTATTGGAGCGCTTTGCAAAGCGGACTTGTCACCGTGGGGGTTTACGCGCTGGTGGGCGTGGCAATGACGGTTGCGGCGCTGCTGGTTTACAGGCGCCGCCACAGCGAGTCCGCCGGGGACACCGTGGCCGTAAGCTGGGCAAAACCTGTTTTCCGGTACGGCGTGGGCGCATGCGTGGGTCTGAGCGTTGGGCAGCTCCTCTACATCATTCTGTGGGACGCATTTGGCCGGACAGGGGAGTCTTCCGTGGCGCTGGTGATCTGCATGGCGGTTTTGGGCCTTGTGGGCTACTTTGGGGCAGAGATGCTGCTGCAAAAATCCTTCCACATTCTAAAACGCAGCTGGAAGGGAGGCGCGGTCTTGGCTGCCACGCTGATTCTGGCGTGCGTGGCCCTTGAATTGGATCTTCCGGGTGTTGAGCGGCGCGTTCCCGTGGCGGAGGATGTACAGTCATTGGAATTCCAGCTTTACGGGCAGGATTCCATTTATGGCGACAGTCAGAATCCTGAGATGATTGATCGCTTCCTGACACTGCATCAAATGCTGGTGGAAGAGCGCCCTACGGATAGCGACTGGGATGAAAACGCGCTCTATGGAAGCGTAAATCTGGACTACACACTGAAAAGCGGCGCCCATCTGCGCAGGAATTACAGCTTTACGATCTCGCCCTCGGAGATTGGGGCCCATGCCGCACTGGCGGAGCAGTTGACAGAGCTTGCCCGGGACCCGGAGGTGTGGCAGGCGTATATGAAAGAGCGCTTCGAGCCGGGCCGGCTTATGACGGTGGAAATGTATTATGACAGGGAAGGCCGCACGCTGACCTTTGAGGGCGATACCGCCCGGGAAATTCTGGCGGCACTGAAAAAGGACATTGAAGCGGGCCACGCGGGGACCTATATCTTTGATTCTAAAGGCTGGCGGGCCAATACGTTTTCCACAAATCTGTCGTTCTATTACCGTACGCCGGAAGACATCGGCAAAGAAAACTATTATAACGACAGTTACTCCGAGGACGTGCAGATTTCCAAGGACTATACCTACCTTCTGGCAGCGCTGGAAAAGGCCGGAGTGGATATAGACGGCCTGACTACGTATCAGACATACTATGACGAGGACTACGAAGAATACGTGTATTACGAAAATCCCATTTCCCCCGGAGAAACGGGGGAATACCGGGGGCCGGAGGAGTCAGAGATCGTGACGGAGCAGGATTCCTCCGCCGTCATCGGCGGAGCCGACGGCCCCACCGCGGTTTACGTCGGCTAAGGCGCGGGAGCGGAAAGCGCATGGCTTACAGAGAAAAAAGAAGGCGCATGAATCCACGGTTTTTTGCGCTGTGCCTGGCGGCGGTCCTTGTGATCGCCGCCGCTGGCGTTTGGATTTGGGGAAAGATTGGCTCCGATGTTTCGGCAGAGACGGTGGTGCTGCCGGACTATGTGAAGCAGGAATTTTTGACGGTGAATCCATGGTCCCGCCCCGGCACGGAGTTGGAGCAGGTGAAGGGAATTGTCATCCATTACGTGGGCAATCCCGGCACCTCGGCGGAAGCCAACCGCAGTTATTTTGAGGGCCTTGAGGACGGCCATCTGGAGATTTACGCCAGCGCCCACTTTATTGTGGGACTGGAGGGAGAGGTGCTTCAGTGTATTCCCATGACGGAATGGGCCTACGCTTCCAACACCCGTAATGAGGACACCCTCTCCATCGAGGTCTGCCATCCCGACGAGACAGGGGAATTTCTCCCCGTGACCTATGACCGGGTGGCGGAGCTGACGGCGTTTTTGTGCGACGCGTTTGGGCTGACCTCCAGGGACGTTCTGCGCCACTACGACGTGTCGGGAAAGAATTGCCCCAAGTATTACGTGGAAAACGAGGATGCGTGGCAGACCTTTTTGACGCAGGTGGACAGCGGCATAGCAGCGCTGGAAAAAGAAAGAGCAGAAAAAGAGGCGCAAAGCTGAAACTTTTTGCCTCTGAGAACCGTCATATCAATCAAGAAGACGGCGGATGGGGAACTTCGCCGGGAAATTGTGTGCGGGGCGGCGGAAGCCGCAGATAAGAAGAAGGGAGCTTTCCGAATGGAAGCCACAAGAAATGCCGGACTCTGGCGCGTATGGGTAGACACCGTGAACCGTATTGTCTCCTTCCACGAGGCGGAGGGCTTCCGGCCCATTGAGTTTCGCAGCCGGGAGATGTTTTTGTCCTGCGTGGACGAGTACACGGGGAAGCATTACCGATACCAGTGATAAAGGAACGCTTTGCGTTCCTGTTTGCCGGGGGCTTGCTGTCTGTGAATTGCAGGCGGCAGGCCCCTTGGCTTTGCATTCAGGAAAGCCGGGCCGCCTTCCGGGCCGCCTTCCGGGGAATTTCCGACTTGACAAATCGGCGGCGGCGGGTATAATAGTGTTGAAAAATTGAATACTTGGCGTAGATAAGGACGAGTAAGACCCAGCCCCTGCACAGAGAGCGGCCCATTTTGGTGGAAGGGCTGCCGACAGGCGGGACCTGAAAATCACCTTGGAGCCTCCTGCTGAAAGACGACGCGAGTAAGTTAGGACGTGTGACGGCGTTACCCGTCGGCCTGTGAATGCAGGCTGTGAGCGGCTTTTCCCGCAAGGGGGGAGCAACGAGAGTGGTACCGCAGAAGTATTTTAAACGCTTCTGTCTCTTTAAGAGACAGGGCGTTTTTTATTTTGCATGAAAGGGGATCCTAAAGTAAATGGACTGTCCCAAGTGCGGCCAAGAGATGGAACCCGGAATCATGTATACCGAGAAATACGGTTACTGGACGCAGCAGGAGAAGCTGCCGATTTTTCGCGCACCCAAAGACAGTGTGCTGCTCAGAGCGCCGGGGGATGACTCCGCGAGCGGATTCGACATGTTTCCGTTTCATGATTTCCCCGGAACGATGCTGTGCCGTGCCTGTAAGATTGCCGTTTTTGAATACAACTGATTGTTAAATATTTTTGATTGATTATAATTAGGAGGAATTTCCATGGACTATAACAAGACCATCAATCTGCCCAAGACCGACTTCCCCATGCGGGCGGGCCTGCCCAAGCGGGAGCCGGAGATGCTCAAGCGCTGGGAGGATATGGACCTCTATAACGCGCTTTTAAAAAAGAACGAGGGAAAGCCCCTGTTCAACCTTCACGACGGCCCTCCGTTTTCCAACGGCGACCTGCACATGGGCCACGCCCTGAACAAGTCCATTAAGGACTTTATCACCCGGTCCTATGCCATGCGGGGCTATTATACGCCCTATATCCCCGGCTGGGATAACCACGGCATGCCCATCGAATCTGCCATTATTAAGAAGAATAAGCTGGACCGCAAGTCCATGTCTGTTCCCGAGTTCCGTTCTGCGTGCCACGATTTTGCCCAGCACTATATCGACGTGCAGATGGACGGCTTCAAACGCATGGGCGTTATCGGCGATTGGGAGCATCCCTATAAGACCATGGACCCCGGCTTTGAAGCCGAAGAAGTCAAGGTTTTTGGCGAGATGTACAAAAATGGACACATTTACAAGGGTCTCAAGCCCGTGTACTGGTGCCCTCACGACGAGACGGCTCTGGCTGAGGCGGAGATTGAGTATCAGGACGATCCCTGCACCACCGTGTATGTGAAGTTCCCCATGTTTGATGACGGAGGAAAGCTCGGCAAGTTCGACCCCAGCAAGCTCTTTTTCGTCATCTGGACCACCACCATCTGGACCCTGCCGGGGAACCTTGCCATCGCCCTGCACCCCGAGGAGAGCTATGCTCTGGCGAAGGCCCCCAACGGCGAGGTGTATATCATGGCCGAGGCACTGGCGGAAAAGGTCATGAAGCTGGGCGGCTTTGAAGAGTACGAAATCGTGGAGACGCACCCCGGCGCGTTTTTTGAGAATATGCTGGCGAAGCATCCCTTCCTTGACAAAACCAGCCGCCTGCTGCTGGCGGACTATGTCACCATGGATTCCGGCACCGGCTGCGTTCACACCGCCCCCGGCTTTGGCGCGGACGACTATGATACCTGCCGCCGGTACGGCATGGACATGGTGGTGCCCGTGGACGATCAGGGCCGCCACACCGACTATGCCGGAAAGTATGCGGGCATGAAGACGGAGGAATCCAACTCCGTGATTCTGGCGGATATGAAGGAGAGCGGCGCACTGTTTGCTCAGGAAAATATCGTGCACAGCTATCCCCACTGCTGGCGCTGCAAGGGAGCCATTATTTTCCGCGCCACGCCCCAGTGGTTTTGCTCCGTGGACTCTTTCAAAGAGGAGGCCTGCGACGCCTGCGACGATGTGCGCTGGGTACCCGCGTGGGGCAAGGAGCGCATGAAGTCCATGATCCGGGAGCGCAACGACTGGTGTATCTCCCGCCAGCGCAAGTGGGGCCTGCCCATTCCCGTGGTATACTGCAAGGACTGCGGAAAGCCTGTCGTCACCGACGCGTCCATTGACGCCATCTCCAAGCTCTTTGCGGCTGAGGGATCCAATGTCTGGTTTGCCAAAGAGACGGAGGACATTCTGCCTCATGACTTTGCCTGTCCGCACTGTGGCGCCAAATCCGGATTCACCAAGGAAGAGGACACACTGGACGGCTGGTTTGATTCCGGTTCCACCCACTATGCCTCCATGAAAAAAGATCAGGGCTTCTGGCCTGCCACCGTCTATATGGAGGGGTTGGATCAATACCGTGGCTGGTTTCAGTCTTCTGTGCTGACCGCCGTGGGTGCTTTTGGCAAGGGCGCGCCGTTTAAGGAGTGCGTCACCCATGGCTGGACCGTGGATGAGCAGGGAAAGGCCATGCACAAGTCGGCTGGCAACGGCATGGACCCCGCAGAGATTTTCGAGCAGTACGGCGCGGACCTGCTGCGCCTGTGGGCGGCTTCCGCAGACTATCACTCGGATGTGAGCGGATCGGACAGAATCTTCAAGCAGCTCAGCCAAAACTATCTGAAATTCCGCAACACTGCCCGGTACTGCCTTGGCAATCTGGATGGGTTTAATCCCGATGATCTGATTCCTGCTGATCAGATGGAGGAACTGGATCGCTGGGCCGTTACCCGGCTCAACGCTCTGACGGAGAAATGTCTCAAAGCCTATGACGACTATGAATTTTTTGTTGTAACCCACGCCGTCAATGACTTCTGCGTTCTGGAGCTGTCCAACTTCTATCTGGATATCATCAAGGACCGTTTGTACTGTGAGGAAGCGGACGGCAAGCGCCGCCGCAGCGCCCAGACCGCCCTGTTCCTGATTCTGGACACCATGACGAAGCTGATGGCCCCGGTTCTGGTCTTCACCTGCGACGAGATTTGGCAGGCAATGACCCACCGGGCCGGGGACGATGGGCGCAACGTGCTGCTCAACGAAATGAACGGGTCTTTTGCAGACTATGCGCTGGGCGAAAAGGCCATGGAGCGCTGGGAGACGATTGTCCGCCTGCGGGACGACGTGAACGCGGTGTTGGAAACCG
The DNA here is from genome assembly GCF_032018205.1 of Oscillibacter sp. Classification (GTDB taxonomy): domain Bacteria; phylum Bacillota; class Clostridia; order Oscillospirales; family Oscillospiraceae; genus Oscillibacter. The sequence continues at coordinate 173,619 of NZ_DALZOY010000004.1, forward strand.
CCCGTGCCGACAAGAAGATCGGCAAGGCACTGGAGGCACGCGTTTCCCTTCACGCGGACGACGACGCGGCGGCGCAGGCGCTGATGGCCACTGTGGGCGTGAGCCTTGCCGAGGTGTTCATCGTCTCAGATTGCAGCATCACCACGGCGGAGCCTGCGGCGGAGGCCACCGTGGGCAAGGGGACCAACTTCCCGGGTCTCACCGTGGAGGTGGGCCGGGCTGCCGGCGCCAAGTGCGAGCGGTGTTGGATGCAGTCTGCCAAGGTGGGGGAGAATCCCGACTATCCCACCCTCTGCCCCCGCTGCGCGGACGTGGTTTCCAAGCTGCCCCGTTTTTAAAACGAATAAGAGCTTATAAAATGCCGCGCCGGAGGAATTTCCTCCGGCGCGGCGTTTTTTATTCTACTTATGTGAAATGCTGAAGCAGGAATTTTGGAAGCGGGTCTGCTTCTTTAAAGCTCCTCCGCTTCGGCGGCCACGGCGGCGCTGTACAGCTCGTTCCGGGAAAGACCCGTGGCCTCAGCGACCTGCCGCACGGCGTCCTTCATTCGCAGGCCCCGGCTTTTCAGCTCCAGCACCTGACGGACGCCCTCCTCAGGCGTAATTTCCGTCTCCGCCGGAGGGGCTGCTCCCTCCAGCACGAGGACATATTCTCCCCGTGGACTGTTCTCCCGGTAGTAAGCCACGGCTTCTCCCAGCGTGCAGCGCATCGTCTCTTCATGCAGCTTGGTCAGCTCCCTGCACAGGGCAATTTTCCGCTCCGGGCCGAAAAAGGCGTACAAATCGTCCAGCGTGGTGCGCAGCTTGTGGGGCGCTTCGTGAAACAGCATGGTGCGGCGTTCGTTTTGGAGGGAGGAAAGGTGCTCTCTCCGCTCCTTTTTGTTGGTGGAAAGAAAACCCTCGAAGGTAAATCGGCCTGTGGGTAGACCGCTCACTGCCAACGCGTTCACCGCCGCGCAGCAGCCGGGGATGGCCAGAATCTCCACACCCTGCTCCGCGCAAAGGCGCACCAGCTCCTCTCCCGGGTCGGAGACGGCGGGCGTGCCTGCGTCCGTCACCAGAGCGCAGTTCTCTCCCGCCAGCAGGCGGTTTAAAATAGACTGCCCGGCGGAAACGTGGCTGTGGGCGTGATAGCTCACCATCGGGCGCTTGATTTCAAAGTGATTCAGCAGTTTTACCGAAACGCGGGTGTCTTCGGCGGCAATAAAATCCACCGTTCTCAGCGTCTCCACCGCCCGGGGAGAAAAGTCGCCCAGATTCCCGATGGGCGTGGCGACCAGATACAGCGTTCCGCTCATGGCGTGTTCTCCTTTTGTTCAGGTGTTCGGAAATAGGCGGCGGCATATTCCGCCGAGGGCATACCGGACGCATCTGTCAGGCACAAAGGCGGCCCGATGGCAAGGCCGGGCTTTCCGCCCCGGCGGGCCTCTAACAGTAAAAGAGACGGCGCGGCTTCCGGACGGGATTCTACCATCCGCAGTCGCTTTGGCTCCAGTCCGTTTTCCCGCAGGGCGCAGAGCAAGTCGCACAGCCGCTCCGGGCGGTGGACCAGACAAAAAGCACTACCCCAGCGCAGCAGATATGCCGCCGCGCGGCATAAATCCGAAAGGGTGCAGTCCGTCTCGCTGCGGGCCGTCCGCCTTGAAGGGATCGGAGCGGTTGCGCCGCTTCCGTCCGAAAAATAAGGGGGATTGGAGACGCACAGATCGAAGCTCCCGGCGGGCAAAAGCTCCCGAATTTGACGCAAATCGCCCCGCAGGGTCCGCAGACGGTCCCCAAGAGCGTTTTCTGCCGCCGCCATGTCGGAGAGCACGGCGGCGTGGGGCTGAATTTCAACGCCGGTGATTTGCAGCTCCCGCTGCCGCTGAAGGAGAAGCAGACCCAAAAGCCCCGTTCCGCTGCCAAGATCGCAGACCCGCAGACCGGGACGCAGCGGGGGAAAGCTCCCCAGCAAAAAACTGTCGGTGCCGGGCTTGTGGGCGCGCTCGTCCCAGCAAAAGCGCAGGCCCCCGGGGCACAGACTGTCCCATTGCTCCACGGCGAGCGCCCCCTTTCCGACTGATGTGCTTCTATTATACGGCAAAGTACCGCCCCGCGCAAGAGATGCCCCTCCGGGCATAATAAAAGCACCGCAGAAAACCTGCGGCGCTTTTATGTACGAATCTGGTTATTCGCCGGGAACGATGGCGCTGCTGGGGCAGGTATCGCTGCAAGCACCGCAGTCCAGGCAAGCGCCGGCATCGATCACATAGGAATCATCACCCTGGCTGATAGCACCGGCGGGGCAAACATCCGCGCAGGAGCCGCAGCTTACGCAGGCAGAAGTAATCTTGTAAGCCATGGAAAAGCACCTCCATAAAATTAGTAAACTTATTGTAGCACACGTTAAAAAAAAAGCAAGCGTTTCTGTGAAAAATATATTGGAAATTTAGGCAGTTTGTCGTGTATAACCGCGTTTTTCGTAACTTTTGAGAGAGGTTGGGTGGTGTTCACAATTTCTTTTCAATTTGGTCAAAGAAAGTCAAAAAATACCCATTGACATTTTTGCTGGCGGTGCTATACTACGTATCAAGCAAAGGTTAAAGAAAGTCAAAGTCAAACCTGATACAAGGCGCTATGAATGAATTAACATAAGAGAAAGAGGCGGTTCAAGTGGGTATTTCCGATTTGATTGCCAGCTTCCTGCAAGAAAGCCTGAACGAGACTGACGGCGGAGTGCTGGAGGTGCAGAGAAGCGATTTGGCCCAGCGGTTTAACTGCGTGCCAAGCCAGATTAACTACGTAATGAGCACCCGGTTTTCCCCTGAGCACGGCTATATCGTGGAAAGCCGCCGGGGTGGCAACGGCTATATCCGGATTACCCGGGTGCGGATGGACCGGCAGACGCTGCTGATGCATGTGATTAACTCCGTGGGCGACCGGCTGGATTTTCCCTCGGCAAGAGCGATTTTGAGCAACTTGGTGTCCTCCGGTGCGCTGGAGGACAGCGTGGGGGAAACACTGTTGACCTGTATGGACGACCGGGTGCTGGGGGCTGTGCCCCGAGAGCTACGGGATTTCGTCCGGGCGGAAATGATGAAGCAGGTTTTGATTCATCAGGTGGAGTGATTTTCCCCGTCCACGCGCCGGGAAGACAGGGTGGCGCACAGTACAACTGTTTTTAATAATGATTTTTATATAGACTTGAGGAGGAAACAATTATGAAATGCGAACATTGTGGAAAGAATGAAGTGAACTTCGTTTATGAGAGCAACGTGAACGGGCATGTGGAAAAAGCCCATCTTTGCAGCGAATGCGCCGAAAAGCTGGGCTACACTCAGGCGGTGGTGGCGCATAACCGCAGAATGATGCAGGACTTTTTCGGCGGCGGACTGCTGGACAGCTTTTTCAGCCCTCAACCCTCTCTGTTGGGACCGTCCCTTTTTGGGGAGGACATTTTCGACGATTTCTTCCGCCAAATGCCCGCGCTGGGCGCGGCTCCTGCGCAGCAGCAGGAGGTCCGGGAAAAGCCTTTGGTGGAGGAGAAAGAGCAGGCATATTTTGCGAAAATGCGCCAGTTGAACGCTCTGCGTCTTGAGCAGAGAGCCGCCGTGCTGCGGGAGGACTTTGAAAAGGCCGCCCAGCTACGGGACCAGATTCGGGAGCTGGAGCAGGAAAAGCCGCAGAACCATGCGCCTGCCAAGGATCAGGCGCCGCCCAAAGCGGAATAACAAGGACTTTCCTTTGAAAGGGGAGAAAAACAATGAATGAGACAAGATTCAGCCCCAGAGCCGAAGAGGCCCTGCGGCTGGGACAGGAGGCGGCGGGAGAGCTGGGCCACGGCTATGTGGGGACCGAGCATCTTCTGTTGGGCCTTTTGAGAGAACCGAACGGCACGGCTCACGGTGTGCTGGAAACCGCCGGACTGACCGACGGCATGATTGTGGAAATTATTAAAAAGAGCGTGGGGGCGGGCCTGCCTGGCGGCAACCCCGCGCAGGGACTGACGCCCCGCGCTAAGCGGGTGGTGGAGCTGGCTGTGGAGGACGCGGCCCGAGGTGGCTATAACTTTGTGGGCACCGCCCATTTGCTGGCGGGCCTTCTGCGGGAAGGGAACAACATGGCGGTGCGCATCCTGCGGACCGCCGGGATGGATGCCAAGCAGCTTTACACCGCCCTGATGCAGAAAATGAACGAGGCTCCCCGGGCGCAGGGCCGAGAAGGGACCCGGCCTACCGGGGGCGTTCGGGATGACAGTCAGGACAAAACCCTGCGGGAGTTTACCCGAGACCTGACCGCAAGCGCTCGGGCGGGAAAGCTGGACCCAGTGATCGGACGGGACGCAGAGATTCAAAGAGTGATCCAAATTCTGTCCCGCCGGACAAAAAACAACCCCGTTCTGATTGGAGAGCCGGGTGTTGGCAAAACCGCCATCGCCGAAGGGCTGGCCCGGAAAATTGCGCTGGGCGATGTGCCCGACGAGCTGCTGGATAAGCGGGTGCTTTCTCTGGACCTCTCCGGCATGGTTGCCGGAACCAAGTACCGCGGCGAGTTTGAAGAGCGCATCAAAAAGGCGCTGGACGAGGTAAAGCGAGACGGAGACGTGATTCTTTTCATCGACGAGCTGCACACCATTGTGGGCGCGGGCAGCGCCGAGGGCGCCGTGGACGCGGCCAACATTATCAAGCCTGCGCTGGGCCGCGGCGAAATCCGCTGCCTTGGTGCAACCACACTAAATGAGTACCGCCAGTATATTGAAAAGGACGCAGCTTTGGAGCGGCGGTTCCAGCCCGTTCAGGTGGGCGAGCCGACGCAGGAGGCCAGTCTTGAAATTCTCAAGGGGCTGCGCAAGCGGTATGAGCAGCATCACAAGCTGAAAATTACCGACGAGGCCCTCTCCGCCGCCGTAGAGCTTTCTTCCCGGTATATCAACGACCGGTTTCTGCCCGACAAAGCCATCGACCTGATGGACGAGGCCTCCTCTAGGGTACGGATGGAGGAGGAAGAGCCCTCCGAAGAGCTGAAGAGTCTGGAGGAGAAAATCGCGGCTTTGCAAAAGGACAAAACCGCCGCCGTGGCGGCGCAGGACTATGAAAAGGCCGCCCAGCTTCGGGATATCGAAAGGGATTATCAGGAGCAGGCGGAACTGGAGCGGGACAAACGCCGCCGGAACAATTCCTCTCACCGCCCCGTGCGGGCGGAGGATGTGGCTGCCGTGGTGGCAGAGTGGACGGGAATCCCCGTCACCCGCCTGACAGAAGACGAGGGCGCCCGACTGCTGCGGATGGAAGACGAACTTCACCAGCGGGTGGTGGGTCAAAGCGAGGCCGTGGCGGCTGTTGCAAGAGCCATCCGCCGAAGCCGGGTGGGGTTGAAGGATCCCAAGCGGCCCATCGGCTCCTTCCTGTTCCTCGGCCCCACGGGCGTGGGGAAAACCGAGCTGAGCAAGGCTTTGGCAGAGTCCATGTTCGGCGACGAGAAGGCCATGATCCGCATTGATATGTCCGAGTATATGGAGCGGCACACGGTCTCCCGTCTGATTGGCTCTCCCCCCGGCTATGTGGGCCACGAGGAGGGCGGACAACTGACGGAAAAGGTTCGCAGAAAGCCCTATTCCGTGGTGCTGTTCGACGAGATAGAAAAGGCCCACGAGGACGTGTGGAACATCTTGCTGCAAATCCTTGAAGACGGACGCATTACCGATTCTCAAGGCCGCACCGTGGACTTCAAAAACACCGTCATCGTCATGACCAGCAACGTGGGCGCGTCCAGCATTACCTCCGCCGGAAACCGGCTGGGCTTTGACAGCGGCGCGGCTGTGAACGATGAAGCGGGAGCCTATGAAAAGGCCCGCGAGCTGGTGCTGGATGAGCTGCGGCGCACCTTCCGTCCCGAGTTTTTGAACCGGATTGACGACATCATTGTCTTCCACCGCCTGACACAGGGGGACATCACCGAAATTGCCCGCCGGATGCTGAAGGCCACCGAAAAGCGCATGTCCGCCATGGGCGTGAAGCTGGAGGCCGACGACGCGGCGGTGGAGGCCCTTGCCAAGGAAGGGTTTGACCCCAAATATGGCGCGAGGCCTCTGCGCCGGGCCATTCAAAGCAAGGTGGAGGACGCCGTGGCGGAGCAATTGCTCAGCGGGGGCCTGAAATCGGGCGACACGGCCCACCTCAGCTATACGGATGAAAAGCTCTGCGTGCACAAGTAATATCTGAACCTGCAAGAAGCGGTGGACGGTCATATGACCGTCCACCGTTTTTTGCGCATAGCACAATTATAATTGATGTGCTTGATTATCCGAAAGTTCAGATAGAAACCTTTGCGACCGCGTTTGATCGTCCCGCGAAGGGTTAAAGAACTCACGCAACCTCAGCGGGGGACTGCACGTCGGCAGGCGCCTGCTCCGTCTGCGCTCCTTCGGGCTCCGAAACGTCCGTCTGGGCGGGAGGCAAAACTGACTCCGCCGTTTTGCCCTCTGCCGTCACGCTGCCCGCCGTGAGGATGCTGCCCTCGCTGCCGGCGGTATAGGTGACACGCACCCGGTCGCCCACGTTGAGAATCACCGCCAGAGGATTTTTTGCCGCGCTGACGGCGTAGAACGTATCCGCCCCCTCCAAACGCAGGAAGTAATAGCTGTTTCCGTCCATCACCGCCGAGCGGATTTCTGCCAAAACACCCGAAATTTCCTGCTGATCGGAGGGGACCACCTCCGCCTGATCGTTGTCAATCAGCTTGTTGTCCGCCAAAGCCGTGCGGTAGTTGATTTCGCACTCCGCAAGGGTGGACCCGGTGGCCACGATCTGATACTGCTGGACGTTGACCATGGCGTACATCTTCACCAGGCCGTCCGCGCCCTTCAGCGCCATAAAATAGGTGGGCTGCTCGGCGATGTTCAAAAGCAGGGGGAAGGTTGCGTTATAGTTCATCTGCTGGACCTTGCTCTGGGCGGAGCCGCGAGCGGAATACTCCGTGGCCCCCGCGATGGAGTAGAAATGCGTCTCCTTGGTCCGCTGGTTGCACAGCAAAAAGCCGATAATGGACTCGTCGGAGGTGACAGAGGTAACGCCGGTGTACATATACACGTCGTCTCCGATGGCAATATAATTATAGCCATCCGTGGTCTGGGTTACATTGCGCTGACCGAAGATGGAGTTAAAAAAGCCGCTGTGATAGCTTCCGTAATAGTCGTACTGCTGCATCACCAGCTCGCTGTTGTACACCCGGTCCACCCAAGTGGGAACATCCTCGTAATACGTGCTTTCGCCGGTGATGGCGTTGGTGAGCACCGCGCCATGGATATCCACGCCGCCAAACAGGCCGATGGTTTTCACAATGCGGGCGCTGACCCAATAGGGAACGCCCTCCTCGTCAATCTCAAACACCGGCGCGTCAAACATCATGGTGGGGAACTGAAACCGAAGGTGCCGGTTAAGATTGCGGCCAAAGTGCTCCGCCACGGTGTATTTCATACCCTCGGGAAGCCGGATTACATCCGCGTCCTGCGTCACCATGTCAATGATGATATAGGCCGGAAGGCCCTCCGCCCGGTTCGTAAACCATTTGATCAGATCGCCGTAAGCCAGAGAGGTGACGCGGACAGGGCGGCCCCGGTAGTTAATCTGGGTATAGGTGCTGAGAATCTCAAACTGGGAAACCATGTCCGCCAGCTCGCCCAGCTTCCGGTTGCCCAGCAGGGCGGCGGAGTCCGCATCCAGCATGGGAATCTGATCATAGGAGATCTCATCCACATCCTGGGCAAAGTCTCCGGTCTCAATCGGAAGCAGCTCACTGTAACTCTTGGCGCGAATGACCACCCAGCCCGCAAGCGAGCCCACCGCCGTCACAATAATCATTGCCAATGCCAGAGAAAAGGGAATTGTGCACTGCTTTTTTACAAAATGGAAGTAACCCTTCGCTCCGTCGCCCTGAAAGCCGGAGGTGAGCACCGCGCAGCCGCAGTATACCGCGCACAGCAGGAATAGAAACACATAAAACTCCTGGCTTTGGAAATTCAGCGCAGGCAGATTTACATAAAAGTAAACCAGCCCAACCGCCAGCGTCACCAGCAGATTGAGCAGCACGCGTGTAAAGCGGTTGCCAACGGACTTGCGGGGCTTGCGCTCCTTTTTGGGCCGCCGAGTAAATGGCGGGGGAGTGGCCCCGTTTCCGTCGCTTTGAGGTCCCCCAAAGCCCCCGGAGCCGTTGGGATCAAAGCCGTTTCCGGGCGTAAAATTGAAGTTAAAAGGCATATTTAGTTAGCCCTCCTCGTAATTTTTACCTATTTTACAGTTGCTTGTATTATATGTCAAATATGTGAATAAATCAACTCGCTCCGTTTTTAGGCCGGAATTTCATGTGCGTTGTAGAAATTGTACAAAATTTCTCTTGCAATTTTTGCTCTCCGTAGTTCGTATGATTGAATTGTGACTTGTCTTTTCCTTCATATCCCTATATAATGATTCTATTCAATTCTTGAGGCAATCGTTTACTGGCTTTCCCTGCCGCAGGGCAATTCTAAGACGGAGGAAAAACACATGGCAAAAAAATATGTCTACAAATTTTCCGAGGGAAATAAGGAAATGCGCGAGCTGCTGGGCGGCAAGGGCGCAAACCTGGCCGAGATGACTCTGGCCGGGATGCCCGTCCCTCAGGGCTTCACCATCACAACCGAGGCCTGCACCCAGTATTATACCGACGGTCGCCAGATCAGCGCCGGCATTCAGGCGGAGATTGAGGAGAATATGACCTGGCTGGAGGGGGAAAACGGCAAGAAGTTCGGCGACCCCAGCGACCCGCTGCTGGTTTCCGTCCGCTCCGGCGCACGGGCCTCCATGCCCGGCATGATGGACACCATCCTGAATCTGGGCCTGAACGACGTGGCCGTGGAGGGCTTTGCCAAGAAGACCGGCAATCCCCGCTTTGCCTATGACTCCTATCGCCGGTTCATTCAGATGTTCTCTGACGTGGTGATGGAGCTGAGCAAGAAGCGCTTCGAGGAAATCATCGACGAGATGAAGGCCAAAAAGGGCGTGGAAAACGATCTGGATCTGGACGCCGAGGATATGAAGGCGCTGACCGTCAAATTCAAGGAATTTTACAAGAAGGAAAAGGGCGAGGACTTCCCGCAGGACCCCAAGGTTCAGTTGATGGAGTCCGTGAAAGCCGTGTTCCGGTCCTGGGACAATCCCCGGGCCAACTTCTATCGTCGGATGAACGAGATTCCCTACGACTGGGGCACCGCCGTCAACGTGCAGTCCATGGTCTTCGGCAACACCGGAAATAACTCCGGCACCGGCGTGGCTTTCACCCGCAACCCCGCCACCGGCGAAAAGGCTCTGTTTGGCGAGTATCTCATCAACGCTCAGGGCGAGGACGTGGTGGCCGGCGTGCGGACTCCCTCTCCCATCAGCAAGCTGAAGGACGAGATGCCCGAGGTTTACGAGGAGTTTGCCCAGATTGCCAACAAGCTGGAGGCCCATTACCGCGATATGCAGGATATGGAGTTTACCATTCAGGACCGCAAGCTCTATATGCTTCAGACCCGCAACGGCAAGCGCACCGCCGCCGCCGCCCTGAAGGTGGCTGTGGATCTGGTGGACGAGGGCATGATTACCGAGAAGGAAGCCGTTTTGCGGGTGGACCCCAAGCAGCTGGACGCACTGCTGCACCCCCAGTTTGACCCTGAGGCCCTGAAAAAAGCCGCCGTCATCGGCAAGGGTCTGGCCGCATCTCCGGGCGCTGCCTGCGGCCGCGTGGTCTTCACCGCCGAGGACGCCAAGGAGTGGTCCGACCGGGGCGAAAAGGTGATTCTGGTCCGGCTGGAGACTTCTCCGGAGGATATCGAGGGCATGCAGGTTGCGCAGGGCATTCTCACCGTCCGGGGCGGCATGACCTCTCACGCCGCCGTGGTGGCCCGTGGCATGGGCACCTGCTGCGTGTCCGGCTGCGGCGAAATCGTGGTGAGCTATGAGAAGAAGCAGTTTGAGCTGGGCGGAAAAACCTATTCCGAGGGCACTTGGATTTCTCTGGATGGCTCCACCGGCAATATCTACGGCGAGGCCGTGGGCACCATCCCTGCCGACCCCAACTCCGGCTATTTCGGCCGTATGATGGGCTGGGCCGACGAGTATCGCCAGATGGGCGTTTACACCAACGCCGATACGCCCAGAGATGCCGCTCAGGGCCGCGGCTTTGGCGCGGAAGGCATCGGCCTTTGCCGCACGGAGCATATGTTCTTTGAGGGTGCGCGTATCAAAGCAATGCGGGAGATGATCGTGGCTGAGACGGAGGAGGAGCGCCGCAAGGCTCTCGACAAGCTCCTGCCCTATCAGCAGAGCGACTTTGAGGGTATTTATGAGGCCATGGAGGGATGCCCCGTTATCATCCGCTTCCTAGACCCCCCTCTGCACGAGTTCCTGCCCACCAAGGAGTCCGACATTCAGGAGATTGCCGGCGAGTTGAACATTACCGTGGAGAAGCTGAAAAACGTCATCGAGGGCCTTCACGAGTTTAACCCCATGATGGGCCATCGCGGCTGCCGTCTGGCCGTTTCCTATCCGGAGATTGCCGAGATGCAGACCACCGCTGTCATCAATGCCGCCATCGCCGTCACCAAAAAGGGCGTGTACAGCATCACCCCCAACATCATGATTCCCCTGATCGGCGAGGTGAAAGAGCTGAAGTACGTCCGCGAAATCGTGGTGGCCGTGGCCGATAGGCTCATTAAGGAGTCTGGCGTTGATATGAAGTATGAGGTGGGCACCATGATTGAGATTCCCCGTGCTGCCCTCACCGCCGACGAGGTTGCCAAGGAGGCCGATTTCTTCTCCTTCGGCACCAACGACCTGACTCAGATGACCTTTGGCTTCAGCCGTGACGACGCAGGCAAGTTCCTGAACGCCTATTACGAGAAGAAGATTTACGAGTCCGATCCCTTCGCCCATCTGGATCAGACCGGCGTGGGCAAGCTGGTGGAAATGGCCGTGAAGCTTGGCCGCCAGACCCGCTCCGATCTGCACCTTGGCATCTGCGGCGAGCACGGCGGCGACCCCACCTCCGTGGAGTTCTGCCACAAGGTGGGTCTGGACTATGTGTCCTGCTCTCCCTTCCGTGTGCCCATCGCCCGCCTTGCAGCGGCGCAGGCCGCCATTAAGAATCCGCGGAAATAAGGATTTCCCTGATTTGAAGGCATCATAAGCAGACAAAAGCGCCCCTTGATTTCTGTTGAAATCAAGGGGCGCTTTTTATAGTTTCGCAATGCCGGAAAGAGCTGCGCTTGAATGGAACCAACGCGGCGGTGCGCCGCAAAAGACGTGTCCATCGGCTCCGGTCAGTGCTGAGGAAAGCTATGAATATTCATGGGAATGCACCACTGCCGGTGGTGCATTCCCATGGACTGTGTTTAATATTTTTCTCGGCCTGCGGTAAGCGCCGCTCGGGATTCCTGAACAGCCTCGGCCAACTCCGCGCCTGTCTCCGGGTCTTTAGAGGAGGGCTGCACGGTGCTGTCATGATCCTCCAGCTTAAATTTTGCGATTTCATGCTGCAAAGCCTGTGCCTGCGCGGCCAGCTCCTCGCTGGAAGCGGAGCTTTCCTCGGCAGTTGCGGCATTCGTCTGAACGACCGTGGAAACCTGCGTCAGGCCCTCGCTGACCTGCTCGATGGAAGCAGCCTGCTCTGAGGAGGCTGCTTCGATTTCCTGCATTGCCTGCACGACCATACCGGCTTTTCCGGAAACGTCGGCCAGACGCGCAAGGGTATCCGCCGCCAGCTTTTCACCCTCGGCAACCGTGGAAACGGACTTTTCAATCAGCTCGGCGGTTTGCTGCGCGGCCTCGGCGGACTTGGCCGCGAGGTTTCTAACCTCATCGGCGACAACGGCAAAACCCTTGCCGGCGCTTCCGGCACGGGCAGCCTCGACAGCGGCGTTCAGGGAAAGAATATTTGTCTGGAACGCGATGTCTTCCACCAGCTTTGTAATCTTTGAAATTTGCTGAGAAGAGTCGCCGATCTCTTTCATGACGGTGTTAAGACGCTGCATATACTCGTTGCTGACTGCCGTGCTCTCACCGACCTGATTTACGTACTCAGAGGCCTTTTTCACGCTGAGCGCATTGCTTTCGGCCAACTGAGAGACGCTGGTGATGGAGGAGTTCAGCTCTTCCACGGTTGCAGCCTGCTCGGTTGTTCCCGCCGCCAGAGCCTGCGCCCCGCTGGAAACCTGTCCCGCGCCTGTGTCAACCTGATTTGAAGCCTCGTTAATGGCGGAGAGCACGTTGTTGAGCGCTGAAGCGGTTGCTGCAAGGCCATGCTTAATGGGCTTGAAATCACCTTCGTAGTCCAAGTCAACCCGTATTCTCATATCTCCGCCTGCGAGAAGCTCCAGCTTGGCCCCGATGTCCTGTATGTAGGACAGTATCTTTTCATTTGCGTTTCGGATGCTGTCAGCCATACGGCCAAGCTCGTCCTTGCTCTTATAAGTAACCTGAGCGCGCATATTGCCTTTTTCGATTTCTTTGTATACGCCTTCAATTTCCTTGATAGGCCTTGCAATCGAGCGGGTAATCATAATGGTGATGATAATACAGAAAAACAATGAAAAAAGTGCGGATCCCGCAAGAACAGCCAGCGAGATTGCTCTTGTCCGCGCGGCTTGCACGTTAAGCTCGCTCATGCGGGTGTTGATGGTTTCCGCAACCTCGTTCACAACATCCCCAACTTGCGAGGCATTGGGAATATACTCGTCAATCAATAGCTGTTTGCCCTGTTTCAGCGAATCGACAGTGCCGCGCTTTGCATAAGAAAGCAGAACCTGCTGATAGGTCTCGTTTTTTTCCATAATTTCATCAAGACTCTTCAGGGTTTCCTCACTTGCACCGGAAGCCACCCTAAAATCCACCAGCACTTCGTCAAGCCCGGCCTGCTCGGATGTAATTTTATCTATATATTTCTGCTGCTGCGATGCGTCGTCAGTCAGAAACACCAGAGCCATGTACCGTTGCAGGGAGATGCTATACCTGCGTAAAGTCCAGACATTTACGGTGTTTGGAAGAGCGTCGTCCTGATATCGGGTAATCTGCGAATACAGTGTATTCAGACTAAATAAGGACATAACGGTTGAAATAATCAGCAGAGCAAAAACGGTCCCGAACCCAATGGTTAGCTTTCTGGAAATTTTTAAATTTCTCATAATATATCCTCCCATACCCAATGTTGCTATATTTTTTGTGCCTGCAGTGTCAATTTCTCTTTGTGTTTTGCGCCAAAACGGTCTTTTGCCAGCGTGTCTCCGAGAAAGCAAAAGCGCGCATTTCAACAAACTAAGAACAGTAGGAATGTGCGTAATTTGTCTTTATTAAAAAAGCCAGAATATCTGGCAATGCATTCAGAGATAGAGCCGCAGGCTATTATATTGCCTAAATTTAAAATGTTACAAAAACATTTTGAGATTCAAAAAAGAGAACAAAATGTATCATATTCCTTTGGAGACTAATTGTCAATACACCTGTATCAGTGGGTTTCACCAAAAGAAGATCAAATTCAATGCTAAATATTGCGGTTTTAGCAAATAACGCATTAAATGAATAGCGTAAAAAATTATTGACCTGTATAAATTGCAATTTTATCTCGGCAGACAGCCTGATTCTGCAAAAAATGAGCAGGACCTCCGCTTGCGGAGGCCCTGCCGGCATGTTCGAGAGATGGCTGCGGAGCTTAACGCGGTTCTCCGCCCCGATAGGTAATTTCCACGCTGCTCGTGTTGGTCAGATACACCAAAGAGGGGTAGGCCACGTCAAATTCCAGCACGTCGCCTACCTGAATTTGATCTTTTACAGCCTCCACATCCAAAATGGTGTGGTCGGAGGAAGCCCCCAGAATCTCCACGCCGGGAAGTCGGGGCCTGATGTCGGCAAAATCGCCGTAATCCACTCGGCCAAGAGCCACCAGTGCCCGCCGCCGAATGCCCCGGTCTTCGTAGCTTGCAATTTTTCCGAAGGCGTCCACTGTCAACTCTCCCACAGGGAAGCTGGGCTTGTCCCGGCATTCTACAACCTCCGCTTTGAGGGTAAATACGTCCTTGTGGGTAAAGTCCGGGCTGCATCCGTAAATTTGCCCGGTAAGGACAATTTCGCCCAGACGGAGCAGGTTCATGCGGCAGGGCATGGTCCCGTTCAGAACCATGTACATGGAGGTGGACGCACCGCCGCTGATATACTCCAGAGGACGGCCAATGGCTTTTTCCACGTCTGCCGCCAGAGAAACCAGCCCCTGCATGTTTCTTGTGTTGGGCTTCACAGAGCCATAACAGCTCAGGTTGACGCCAACGCCGATCAGACGGAGGTTTTGGAGGCTGCTTTCGATTTCCAAAGCCGCGTCCACCACTTCCTCCGCGTCCCAAAAGCCCTCCCGCAAATCGCCAAGGTCAATCATCAAAAGAACCTGATGAATTTTACCCTGCCGTTTTGCAGCGGCGTTCATGGCGCGGATGACGGTGAGATCGCTTTGCAGGCTGGCATCGCTCAATGCCACCGCGTCCTCCGCCTCGGAGAGCATAGGAACGCGAATCAGCATTAGCTGCGCCTCGATCCCGGCGGCGCGCAGGTCGCGAAGCTGGTCGATGCGGGAGGTGGCCACGAATCGCACGCCGCTGCGGGCGAACACCCGCGCCACCTCCGGAAGCGCCGTTGCGCCCTTAACAACGCCGGCAACCTCCACACAGGAATCCTGGCAGCGCTCATTGAGCGCTGCCAGATTCTCCTGCAATTTATCCAAATCAATCTCCAATTGGGGATAACGAGTTTGGTTTGCAGACATACATTTGCTTCCTGTCTTTTAATTATTTGGCTACCGGCGCCGCACCCTTCTTCTTACTTGCCAGGCGCACGCCGTCCGCATCGGCCACGGTCAGGCCCATAAAGGCCATCACGATCACGACGATGGGCATCAGCCAGTTAAACACGGCGTAAGGTGCATACTGGGCGGTGGTAATGCCCAGGGTGCTGAAAATAAACACGCCGCAGGTGTTCCAGGGGATCAGGGCGGAGGTAACGGTGCCTGCGCCCTCCAAGGCGTTGGACAGAGTCTTGGGGTGCAGGCCCATCTTGCGGTATTCCTCGGCGTACATCCGGCCGGGAACCACGATGGAGATGTACTGCTCGGGCATGGTGGCGTTGGAAATCACGCAGGTGGCTTCGGTAAGAGTGACCAGCGTGGCGGGGGTCTTGGCAAGCACCTTCAGCTTGTTCACGATGACCTCGAGCTGATGCGTATACTCCATAATTCCACCGAACATCATAGCGATGATGGTCATGGAGACGGAGAACATCATGTTCATAAGGCCGCCGCTGGAAAGCAGGCTGTCAATAGACTCCACGCCGGTGTTGCATTCATAGCCGCCCATGCCGCAGGAGAAAAGGGTGCCCAACGTGCAGTCCGGCTGGAAGATCAGGCCGCACAGAGCGCCGGAGAGAATGCCAAGAGTGATGCCGGGAATAGCCGGAATCTTGCAGGCCACCGCCACAATCACGATAACGGGAGGCAGCAGCAGAATCGGATTGACGTTAAACAGGCCGCTCAGCGCGTCGGAGAGGACCTGCACCTGACTCAGGTCGGCCTCGCCGCCGTGATACTGGGTGAAGCCCAAAACGCCGTATACCACCAGACACACAGCGTAGACCACGGCGGTGGGAAGAATCATAAATCTGACGTGGGTCATCACGTCGGTTCCGGCCATAGCGGGGGCCAGATTCGTGGTGTCGGACAGGGGGGACATCTTGTCGCCAAAGTATGCGCCGGAGATGACCGCGCCGGCAGTCATGCCGGGGTTCATGCCAAGGCCCATGCCAATGCCCATCAAAGCTACGCCCATGGTGCCCATGGTGCCCCAGGAGGTGCCGGTGGCCAGAGAGGTGACAGAGCAGATCAGCAGCGCTGCGATAAAGAAGATGCTGGGCTTGAGAACCTTCAGGCCGTAGTAGATCATAGAGGGAACGACGCCCGAGTCAATCCACACGCCGATCAGAATGCCGATAATTGTGAGAATAATGATAGACTGCAGTGCTTTGTAAATGCCGTCCATCATGGACTTTTCAATGTCCTCCCACTTGTAGCCGAGATACAGTGCCATCAGTGCGGCGCCGATCACGCCGATAAACATGGGAACGTGGGGATCCACTCCGTAGACAACGATGCCAATTGCCAGCATGGCCACGAGGAACAGCATGGTCAGCAGGGCCTCCCACAGTCTCGGCATTCTGGGCTCTTTTACCTTGTTTTCTCCACTCATCGTTTTACCAACCTTTCTTCACTTTTCATGTCGATTTTTGTTGATCGCCAATGTATTCGTTCAGAGGTATGCTTTTACGGTAATTTGGTGAGTTCTTCTCTTCGATGAAATAACCGACATTTCGCAGTTATGCCGCCCTTTTCTCTCCGAAAACCACTCATGCAGGGGTTCGGGCGCCAGCGGGCCGGGGCCGCCATCTTCCCCGGGCCGCCCAAAAGCGGCCTGCGGAGAAGAGGAGCAGCCGGGAAGGACTTTACCAGCCCAGTTTGGTCATGGCGTCGTCCACGGCCTTGATTACAATGTCAATCTCTGCCTCGGTGACAATCAGGGGAGGCACAAAACGAAGCACGTTCCCGTTGGTGTTGTTGATCAAAACGTTGCTGTCCTTGAAGCACAGGTCCACCACGGGCTGGCCGGAAGGCTGATTCAGCTCAATGCCGTCAATCAGGCCGAGGCCCCGGATTTCCTTCACGGCGGAGGGATGCTTTGCGGCAATCACTTCCCGCATCTGCTGGCGGAAGTATTCGCCCACCTTGGCGCAATGGTCGATGACGCCCTCGTTGAGCATCACGTCCAGCGTGGTGGCGGCCAGCGCGCAGGCCAAGGGGCCTCCGGCAAAGGTGGAGCCGTGGGTGCCGGGGGTGAGGGTCTGGGTGGCTTCGCCACGGGCGCAGACCGCGCCAATGGGAACGCCGGAGCCCAGCGCCTTTGCCATGGAGCAGGTATCGGGCTCCACGCCGTAGTTCTGATGGGCAAACAGCTTGCCGGTGCGGCCGGAGCCAACCTGTACCTCATCGAACATCAGCAAAATGCCCTTCTCGTCGCACAGGTCCCGCAGGCCCTGCAAAAACTCCTGAGAAGCGGGACGAACGCCGCCCTCGCCCTGCACGGGCTCGGTGAGGATGCCGCAGACATACTCGTCCATCAAATCCTTTACGGAGTTCAGATTGTTAAACTCGGCATAGCGGAAGCCGGTGGGCAGGGGCTCGAAGAAGCGATGGACGGCATACTGGCCGGTGGCGGTAGCGGTAGCCAGCGTGCGGCCATGGAAAGAGTTTTTCATGGTGATGACCACAAAGCGCTCGGGGTGGCCGTGGTCCTTGGCAAACTTGCGGGCAAGCTTGATCTGGCCCTCGTTGGCTTCCGCGCCGGAGTTGGCAAACAGAACCTTGTCAAAGCAACTGTTTTCAACAATCAGCTTGGCGGTCTGCACGGCGGGCTCGTTGTAAAAATAGTTTGAGCAGTGCAGAATCGTTTCCGCCCGCTCCCGCAGGCACTTTGCAATGGCGGGATGGCAGTGTCCCAGACCATTGACGGCAATGCCGCCCACAAAGTCCAGATACTTGTTGCCGTCCTTGTCAAAGACATAAGCGCCTTCGCCCCGCTCCATGGAGATGGGCATGCGGACATGGTTGCCGTACAGATACTTGTCACCGGCCTCGATGACCTCCGCGTTGGTTTTGTAGAGCTCAATCATGGTGGTTGCCTCCTTGTAGTTATCTGAAATATTATTTTGGTTATTGAATGCCCACGCTGGGCCGCTCCGTCCCCACGGTGGTGCCGATGCCCTCGTCGGTAAAAGCCTCGTACAGGATACTATGGGGTTTGCGCCCGTCAATGATGTGCACGCTGCCAACACCCTCTTCGATGGCCTGCACACAGCAGTCCACCTTGGGAATCATGCCGCCCGCGATGGTCCCCCGGTCCTTGAGCATCTGAACATCCCCGGTGTTGAGATAGCTGATGACGTCCCGCAGCTTGATATCGTTGCAAAGGCCCTCAATGTCCGTCAGCAGCACCAGCTTTTCTGCACCCAGCGCGCTGGCGAGCTTGCCCGCGGCGGTGTCGCCGTTGATGTTGTAGGTGTGGCCCTGCCCGTCGGTCCCCACGGGCGCGACCACGGGGATAAAGCCTGCGTCCAGCATGGCGAGAATGGATGTGGGGTCCACGTAATCAATGTCGCCCACATAGCCCAGCTCTTCGCTGCGCTTGTGGCAGTGATAAATGTCCCCGCTGACGCCGGACAGGCCCACGGCCTTGCCGCCAAGCTTGTTGATAAAGCCCACCAGCTCGGTGTTTACCTGCCCAACCAGCACCATTTCCACCACCCGCATAATGTCCTCGGAGGTGTAGCGCAGGCCGCCGATAAACTCCACGGGGATGTTCAGCGTCTCCAGCATTTTGTTGATGCCGGGGCCGCCGCCGTGGCTCAGCACGGGCCTCAGACCCAAGAGCTTGAGCATCACCACGTCGTGCAGCACGGCGTCCTTCAGCTCTTCGTTGATCATGGCGTTGCCGCCGTATTTGATGACGACGATTTTACCGGCATATTTTTGCAGGTAGGGCATCGCCTCCATCAAGGTTTCCACCTTGTTTGCGATGTTGGTCATATGTACCCTCCTTAAGAGCGATAGTCGCCGTTGATCTTCACATAGTCATAGGTCAAATCGCAGCCCCAGGCCTTGGCCTGCCCGTCGCCCTGATAGAAACGGACGATGATGGTGATATCATGCTCGGTGAGGATTTCCTTGGCCTTTTCCTCGCTGAAATCGGTGCCAAAGCCGTCCTTCATTACCTGCACCTCGCCGGCGGCGCTCTTAATGATGCAGTCTGCCCGGGTGGGATCCACATCCGCGCCGGAATAGCCCGCGGCGGCCATAATGCGGCCCCAGTTGGCGTCCCGTCCGAAGACAGCGGCCTTGAACAGCATGGAGCCCGCGATGGACTTGGCCACCAGCCGCGCGTCGTGCTCGGTGGGCAGGCCATAAGACTCCACCTCGATGAGGTGGGTGGCGCCCTCTCCGTCGGAGGCAATGCGCCGGGCGATGTCGATGCAGATGTACTCAATCAGGCCTGCCAGAGCTGCCTTGTCCTCTTCCGTTTTGATTTCCACACCAGAGGCTCCGTTGGCCAGCAGGAAGATGGAGTCGTTGGTGGAGGTGTCGCCGTCCACCGTGCACATATTGAAGCTCTTGTCCACTGCGGCGGAGAGCATCTTCTGCAAATCCGCAGAGTCGGCCTTGGCGTCGGTGGTGACATAGGCCAGCATGGTGGCCATATTGGGATGGATCATGCCGGAGCCTTTTGCCATGGCGCCGATGCGGATGGTTCCGCCGGAAAGGGTCAGCTCATAGGCGGATTCCTTGCGCATGGTGTCGGTCGTCATGATGGCCCAGGCGGCCTCTGTCCCCTTGTCAGCAGACATGTTAGGCACCACACGACGCACGCCGTCCAGCACCTTATCCACAGGAAGGCGCTGCCCGATGACGCCAGTGGAGCAGACAAACACCTCGTCCTCACCAAGGCCCAGAAGCTTTTCCGTCTCCGTCTCCACCAGCTTTGCATCCCGGATGCCCTGCTCGCCGGTGGCGGCGTTGGCATTGCCGCTGTTGATGACGATGGCGCGGGCCTTGCCCTTTTTAAGAATCTCCCGGCCCAGAATCACCGGGGCGGCGCAGAACTTGTTGGTGGTGAAGCAGGCGGCGCAGGCGCAGGGCTGCTCGGAATACAAAACGGCCACGTCGGGCTTTTCTTTTTTGCGGCTTTTAATCCCCGCGTAAACAGCTCCGGCTGTAAAGCCCTTGGGAGCGGTAACTCCACCCTGAATCACTTGATATGCCATATGCATGACTCCTCTCTGAATATGAATGGGAAGGAAACCTAAAAGTTATGGATACATGGGTGGGACCAGAAGGCCGGTGGTTTCCGGCAGGCCCATAATGAGGTTCATGTTCTGAATGGCCTGGCCTGCCGCGCCCTTACCGATGTTGTCGATTACGGAACTGACGATCAGACGATGGGTCCGCGCGTCATACACGGGGGTCATGGCGCACAGGTTCGTGCCGTAGACCCACTTGGTCTGCACGGGTTGGCTGGCGGGGAAGACCATGACGAAAGGCTCGTCCTTGTAAAATTCGGAATACATCTGATAGAGCTCGTCGTTGGAATAGTCCTGATCCAGCGTGGCATAAATGGTGACCTCAATGCCGCGGACCTGAGGCAGGAGGTGGGGCTGGAAGTTAATGTACTGCCAGGTTTCCGGCTTCATGGTGTCCCGGCCGGTGATGTAGGCGATGTTCTGCTCAATCTCAGGGGTGTGGCGGTGAGACGCGCTCAAGCTGTATGCACAGAAGTTATTCTCCGCCTCGGTGAGCAGCTTGTTCAGCCCCGGGCGGCGACCCGCGCCGGTATAGCCGCTCTTGGCGTCGATTACAATGGTGTTTTCCACGATGTGGCCCGCCTTCAGCATGGGCTGAAGCCCCAGCGTGGAGGCAGTGGGATAGCAGCCGGGGTTCGCAATCAAGTTTTTGCCCCGGGCCAGATCGCGCATCACTTCGGGAATGCAGTAAACAGCCTCCCGGGTCATTTCGGGGTCGGGATGCTCGGCGCTGTACCACTTGTTCCAAACCTCAGCGTCCCGGAAGCGGATATCCGCGCCGATGTCGATGAGCTTCTTTCCCTCGCCCAGAACGATTCTGGCGAACTGAACCACCTCGCCGGAGGGGACGACAATGAACACAACGTCGCTCGCCCGGGCAGTAAGACGTACATTTTCCTCCGTCAGCTCCATGATGTCCCTGTCGTAAAAGCCGCGCAGAGCGGGATGAGACTCCTGAATTTTGCTGCCCACCCCAAAGGTATCCAGCACGTTGACAAGCTCCGCCTCGGGATGATTGACCATCATCCTAAGCAGCTCCCCACAGACATATCCCGTGGCGCCGATGAACGAATAGCGAACCATGACACTTCCTCCTTTTTTATCTTGCCAAAGCCGAAAAACGGCTTTTATTTGGGAATTGACACAGCTAACTGTTGAAATCCCCTAGCATCTATTGTATAGTTTAATGAAGAAATAAGAAAGCGAATTATTTTTTTACATAACATTCTAATTTGGAATGTAAAAGGGAGCTGAAAATTTTTCCATGAGCATTCGGAAATACATTGCCTATCTGCGAACCATTGAAACCGGCAGCATCACGCAGGCGGCAAACGATTTGGGCTATACCCAGTCCGCCGTGAGCAAAATGATTGCGGATTTAGAGGATTTGTGGCAGGTGACGCTGCTAACCCGCAATCGCTCCGGCATTGAGATTACCTCGGAGGGGCGGAATCTTTTGCCGAAGCTTCAGGAAATCGTCAGAAATTACAGGGATTTGAATTTTGCGGTTTCTGAGCTCCATGGGGTTCACTCCGGGCTTTTGCGGGTGGGCTGCTTTACAAGTCTGTCCACCAGCGTGCTGCCATCGGTTCTGCGCCTGTTTCATGAGAAATATCCCAATATTCAGATACAGCTTTTCACGGGAGAATACTGCAATATTACCGACTGGCTGCGCCGTGGCATGATCGACTGCGGCTTTCTGGCCATGCCCGCCGCCGGTGAATTTGAAACCACCTATCTCTTTCAGGATTCGCTGGTAGCAATTTTACCGCCGGAGCATCCCATGGTCAACGAGCCTTGCTTTCCCGTCAGCCGCCTGCCGGAGGAAAGCTTTGTAAACCTCAAGGAGGTGCAGGACTATGAGATTACTCAATTTTTGGATCACCTTAAAACCCGCCCCAAAACCATCTATGAGGTGACCAGCGATTTTGCTCTGCTGTCTATGGTGGAGTGCGGTCTGGGTATGAGCATCGTGCATGATTTGATTCTGCGGCCCAACCGTTACAATATTGTCCGTCTGCCCATGGATATCACTCAGTTTCGAGAGGTGGGCATCGCCCTCAAGCGCGATATCACGCCCTCGGCGGTCACATCGCTGTTTTTGGAGCATGTAGTGTTCTGCATGAAAAAATCGGCCTTTCTCGAGGGAATGAATTAAAGAGAAAAAGTGGCGGAATGCGGGAAGACTCGCTTCCCGCCATTTTTTAAGAAATTCTTTCTCCCGAAGGCGCAGAGATTCGCCCACACTGCCGTATTTGGCAAGCCCGATTTCTCCCGCACAGGGCGGACAAGGCTTGGGCCTACTCTTTTTCCCGCAGAATCATTGCCACAAAAGCCGCTGCCTGAAAACCCACGGCTCCGAGCACCGTTTGCTGGGGGAACAGGGCCGACAGCGCGGTGCCTATAGCCGCTCCGACGATAAAAAAGCTGATGACGGCATAGTAATACGCCCCTTTTTTCAGCAGCACCTTGTCACGACGCAGCGCGCCCGCATACAGCGCCTCTGTCCCGCTGCGCAGGTTGCCGGTGCACATGGTGGTGGCAAAGGCGTGGCCCTGCACCTTGCGGAACGCCTCCACCTGCATGGCGCATACAAACGCAACCAGCGCGTTTACCGCCCCGTCGGCATCTCCCAGTGGAATAAAGGAAACCAGAATCAGCACCGCCATCTCCGCTCCCAGCGTAAAATGCCGCCAGTGGAAGCGACCAGCTTTGTAAAGGCGACGGCTTTTTATCATCTCCGCGGCCAGCACGCCCAGAGCGAAGGCAAAGATCGGAACCAGATACGACAGCGCCGCACTCCACTCCCGCCGAGCCAGACGAATACCAAGCAAAACGATGTTTCCCGTTTCGGCATTGGCGAAGACACCGCCCCGACAGAGATAGGTATATGCGTCCAGCACGCCGCCGGACACTGCCAGCAGCGCCGCCACGAGGAAGCTCTCTGAGGGCTGACGCCTTTCTTTTTTCAAATAAAAATCTCCCCTCAAGTCCAAATCGATGACTCGCCAAAACACCAGATATATTTAATCCTGCAGTGTTTGACTGTTCTTTGCGAGTTTACTTTTATTTACAATTTATATTATCCGCCATTTCGCAGCTTCCGTCAATATCCCATATGGAAACATTCAAATAGATATGCATAATTTTTTTGTGAAAAACTGCAATAAAATTTAAACAATCCTAAAAAATCCTTGTATTACAAACAGTTTATGGATTATTTGTTTTTGAAAAAAACTAAATAATTAAAATTTGTGATATATTATTTAAAATTTATGAATTTTATTTCATATTGAGCTTGAGCAATGCCCGGCCCCTGTAAGGGGCCGGGCATTGCTTTGAAAAAATCATTCGTCCCCGTCCAGTTTGAGAACAGCCAGAAATGCCTCCGTGGGGACCTGAACGGTGCCGAGGGAGCGCATTTTCTTTTTGCCCTCCTTCTGCTTTTCAAGCAGCTTTTTCTTTCGGGTAATGTCGCCGCCGTAGCACTTGGCAAGCACGTCCTTGCGCATGGCCTTCACCGTCTCCCGGGCGATGACCCGGCCACCGATGGCTGCCTGAATAGGGATTTCAAAAAGCTGGCGAGGAATGTTGTCCTTCAGTTTTTCACACAGCCGCCGCGCCCGGGGATAGGCCTTGTCCCGGTGGGCAATGAAGGACAAAGCGTCCACATGGTCGCCGTTGAGCAGCAGATCCACCTTCACAAGGTCGCTGGGGCGATAGCCTGAAAGCTCATAGTCCAGCGAAGCATAGCCCTTGGTGTTGGCTTTCAGGGTGTCAAAAAAGTCGTAGATAATCTCGTTGAGGGGCATCTGATAATGCAGCTCGACCAGGTTCGTGTCCAGATACTGCATGTCCTTAAATTCTCCCCGCCGGTTCTGGCACATGGGCATAATGTTACCCACATACTCGTTGGGGCTGATGATGGACACCTTCACATAAGGCTCCTGCGCCTCCAAAATGGCGGTGGGGTCGGGATAGTTGTGGGGATTGTCCACGGTGAGCTCCGTGCCATCGGTTTTTGTCACGTGATAAATAACGGAGGGAAGGGTCGTCACCAAATCCAGATCAAACTCCCGTTCCAGCCGCTCCTGAATCACCTCCATGTGCAGCATTCCCAAAAAGCCGCATCGGAAGCCAAAGCCCAGCGCCGCAGAGGACTCCGGCTCAAAGGAGAGGGACGCGTCGTTCAGCTTGAGCTTGTCAAGGGCGTCCCGCAGGTCGGGGTACTCAGACCCGTCCTCGGTGTAGATGCCGCAGTAAACCATGGCCTGCGCGGGCCGATAGCCCGGGAGCGGCTCTGCCGCCGGGCGCTCCGCGCCCGTCACCGTGTCGCCCACCCGGGTGTCCTTCACATTTTTGATGCTGGCGGTAAAATACCCCACCTCGCCGGCCTCCAGCGTGTCGCAGGGTTCCAGCCCCAGAGGCAGCAGATGACCGCACTCCACGATGCCGTACACCGCGCCGGAGGCCATCATTTTCACCTGCATCCCGGGGCGCAGGGTTCCGTCCATCACGCGCAGATAGACCACCACGCCCCGGTACGCGTCATACTGGCTGTCAAAGATCAGAGCCTTCAGCGGTGCAGCCCGGTCCCCCTTGGGGGCGGGGACGTGCTTCACCACGTCCTCCAGCACCGCGTCGATGTTGATGCCCATTTTTGCCGAAATTTCCGGCGCGTCCATGGCGGGCAGGCCGATGATGTCCTCGACCTCCTGCTTTGCCTTTTTGGGGTCGGCGGCGGGCAGGTCAATTTTGTTGAACACCGGCAGAATTTCCAGATTGTGCTCCATGGCAAGATAGGTGTTGGCAAGGGTCTGCGCCTCCACGCCCTGAGTGGAGTCCACCACCAGAACGGCTCCCTCGCAGGCGGCAAGAGAGCGGGAAACCTCGTAGTTGAAGTCCACATGGCCCGGGGTATCGATGAGGTTTAGCTCATAAACCTCGCCGTCCTGTGCCTTGTATTTCAGCTTTACGGCCCGGGCCTTGATGGTAATGCCCCGCTCCCGTTCCAAATCCATGTTGTCCAGAAGCTGGCTGGACATTTCACGGGCGGAGACGGCCTCGCATTTTTCAAGCAGCCGGTCGGCCAGCGTGGATTTGCCGTGGTCGATGTGGGCGATGATGGAAAAGTTGCGGATATGAGACTGATCGGTCATATATGGAAAGCCTCCTTGGCGCCTGTCCCACAGGGGGTGCGGCGCGATTTACGCGAAGATTTTTTCGTAGTCGTAGTTTACCACAAAGGCGTGGAGCGCGTCCAGCCTCTCACGGTAATTCTCCTCTGTCAGACGGTATTCGTCCCCGGGCATGGCCTGAGACATGGCATAGGTCACCCGGCCCGCCACATGGATGTGGTCGGCGTAGTTTTCCAGATCGCAGATGGTGTCCGTGTCGGTCAAAAAGCACTGAATGTCTGCGTTTTTATAGGGCAGCAGCGTCTCCGCGGTACGGCGCAGCAGGGAAAACACCGCGTCGGTTTCACCCAGACGCTGCATTTTGTCCCAATAGAGGATGCTGTATGGTGAGAGGAAAAAGACGAACTCCGTGTCGGGATGGGCCTTCAGCCAGCTTGTCACCACCGCCAGGTTTTCGTCGCAGTCCTGTAAAAACGCGTCCGCAGAAAGGGGGGCGTCTGCAATTTCCGGCCGCTCATAACTGCCAAGGGCCAGCTCGCGGCTGAAATACATGGTTCCGTCCCACATGAACGCGTCCTGCAAGGGAAGCGTCTGCCCTCGGGCCTTTTCCCCCGCGGCGTAGACGGCGCGGAGCAGCACGTCCTTGCTGAAAAGGTACTCTGTGTCGTTCCACGGCTTGTCGTCATAGAGATAATCCGGAAGCTGGTCCGGCGCGTCTGACGCGGGACGAGCCAGAATGTTGGGGTCCAGACCGAAAATCACCCGTTTCACGTTCTGACGTGTGTAGGCGTAGTCCAGCGCCTGCGTAAACTCGTGAAACCCTCCGTTGGGAAAAGTCACCTTCACGGTGGAGGTGTCGTAAAACACGTCGAACCAGAAGGGACGGTAATTGGCGGCAAGGGACGTGCCCATCAGCACTGTTTCATAGCTTTGGCTCCGTAAAAGGCCCGCCGCCTGATACCGTTCGTCAAACCAGACCTCTCCCTCTGGGTCCGGGTCGTGGTAGTGGAAAAAGGGGTCCACCGCCGCCACCGTGCCGGCGCAGAGAAACAAAATAAACATAAAGCCCGCCAAAAGCCCCACGGCCCAGCGCTTTTTTGCGTTTTTCACAGCGCCCTCCTCAAAAATTCGCATAGATGAACGTGGACACCCCGGAAAACGACAGCACGGCCCACGCTAAAAGGATGCAGCAAACCGCGCCCCGCAGGAAGGTTGGTCGGAAGGTTTCCATCCGGCGGATGGTGTTTCCGGGCTTCAGCGCAGCAAGCAGTGCGATCAAAAACACCGCCGTCAACAAAAACATGCCCGCGTTTGGTCCAAGCCCCAGCGCGGAAAGAGCGGTCGTCTCTGAGGGGAGCAGGTTTTCCGTCATGAAAGGAGGGATTCCCACGCCGATGGAAAAAGCGCTTCGCAAAACGGACGCCGCCGCCGAAAAAGACGGGGCGCGGAAAAAGACCCACGCCAGATTCACAAATAAAAACGTTCCTGCCCAGCGCAAAGCCTTTGGCAGGTGAGTAAGCCGCGCCCCGGCGGCCCGCTCTATGACCTGCGCAAGACCGTGAAGCAGGCCCCAGACGAGGAATGTCCAGCCTGCTCCGTGCCAGAAGCCGCTGACGAGAAACACCAGCAGAATATTGCCATAGGTCCGCAGTTCGCCCCGGCGGCTGCCTCCCAGAGGAAAGTACAGGCACTCCCGCAAAAATGTTGTCAGCGTGATGTGCCACCGTTTCCAAAACTCTCCCACGCTCAAGGAGCGATAGGGCGAGTCGAAGTTTATGGGAAGACGCAGGCCAAGCAGCCGGGCCGCTCCTGCGGCAATGTCGCAATACCCGGAGAAGTCAAAATACAATTGCAGGGTATAGCCCAAGATGACAAGCCACGCGCCGGGGGCGGTAAGCCCGTCTAAATGCGCGTAGCCGCCGTTGACCACCGCGCCCAAAGAATCCGCCAGCAGGACTTTTTTCGCCATGCCGAAGGAAATGGCATACAGTCCCGCCGCCCGGTCGTCCCAGTCGGGGCGAAGAAATTTTTCGCCCCGAAGCTGAGGGAAAAACCCACTGGGGCGCAGAATGGGGCCGGAGGACACTGTGGGAAAAAATAGAGAAAACAGCGCAAATTCGTTCCGCCGTAGTCCGCTCAACTCCGTCGGCAAAAATTCCCCGGTGCCGACCTCCTTTAAAAACCATAGCTGCTGAAAGGTAAAAAAGCTCAGGCCCAAGGGCACCCAGCCCGGAGAGACGGTTCCGCCTGTGAAAAAACCCAGATACTTAAAGCCCAGCAGCACCGCGATGTGCCACGCCGCCGCCATGGCGAGTGCCCACTTGCGCGGTGTTTCCCGCCTGAAGTGGAAAGCCTGCGCGGCGGCAAAGGTCACAAAGCTTCCCAATACCAGCACGGCGAGGCCGAGCATGGTGTGGGGCTCCAGTCCCCACAGGTAGAATATCACGGAAAAAAGCGTTAACAGCGCGATTCCGGCCGGTCTGCTTTTTTTCGCCGCCATAGGGCAAAGAACCGCCGTCAGGGCCAGCAACAGCAGAAAAGACAGAGTTTGAAAGCCCATTTTCTCACTCTTTCACAAGGGCCGCAACCCTTGCGTCCGCGCTGTGAAGCACCTGCGTGATACACTGGCCGCTGCCGGGATAGCTTTTGCTCAGCGTCTCCCCTGTGGTGTCGGGGAAATTGGTCTTTTGGGACCGCAGGGTTTCCAGTGAGCGGACGTACCGCGTCTCCGCCAGCTTCATTCCGGCGGCAGGCAGGCCCATGGCCACCAGCTCCGCCGGGGCGGAGAACATGGACTCGTTGCCACCCCCGGCCCGGTGCAAGCGGCGGAAGAGAATGTAGACGGCGCCACCCAGCATCTGCGCAGCTTCGTTCACCGCGTCTTTGTCGTTGAGCCTGCCCAGAAGATCAAACAAAACGCTCACCGCTCCGCCGATCAGCTTGGATTGGAGGGTAGCAAGAACGCTTCCCCGCAGAATGTTTCCCTGATCCGCCATGCTGACAAGATCATCCTCCGTCAGCGCGCCGCCCTCGCGGGTAAGCGTTCGACCCAGCAAAAAGTCTGCCGACACATGGTAGTATTCGCAGGCTCGCACCACGAACGCAAGGCCCGGCTCCCGTGCCCCGTTTTCATAGTGGCTCAAAAGGGCCTGAGAAATGCCCAGCTCTCCCGCCGCCGACCGCTGGGAAACACCCCGCTCCTGCCGTAAAAGGGACAGGGTTCTTGAAAATTCCGTGTTCATTGTTTCTCTCTCCTTCGCGCTGATTCGCCGTCGAATCATCTGCTTTCTAAAATCAAACTGCACTTGTCGTCCGCCGCGCTCAAACCCGGAGGTGTCGCCGTATTTGACGAGGGGAGTGCAAGGCAGCCTCCCATGGCCCGCGCCATTGTCCGTCAAAACGCGGACGTAAAATTACACGCTGTATAGTTTAACAGAAACTATACAGCGTGTAAAGAGAATTCTTACGTTTAAAACAGACAGGCCTGCTCTGGCAGCTCACACCGCCCAATGGAGCGGAGCTGCTGGGTGTTTTCCTCCGTCAACTGCTCGGTGATCGCCATACGGCGCAGAATGTTTTTTACCGTCTCCTCCAGCGCCGTGCCGGGGGAGTAGTCCGCCGGAAAGATGAAGTCCACCCGGCCCTTGGCCAGCAAATCCTCCACCCCCGTCCGGTTGGACGCTTGATACACGGCGATGGCCTGTCCGCCGTAGGCCCGCATCATCTTCATGCAAGGCACATCGGAAAGCCCGTCCCCCACGTAGATCATGTTTGTAAAAGGGACGCGCTTGCCGTCGTCGGGCATGGAGGCGTTGAGGTCCCGGTCGTTGGACACGTCCAGCACGCCCTTGTTGATCCGGTAGACAAACTGGGTTTTGGCGGTGAAATTCACCGCCAGCTTGGGCCAGACCGGGCGGCCCTGCTCGTCGTAGTAAAACTCGCTGGCGTAAATCTCCTTGAACGCTCCGCTGATGGAGCTGCCCTCGATAATTTCCCGCAGGCCGGAGGAGATGACATAATGCTCCACCTGCACGCCCTGCTCCTCGCCGAAAGCATTCACCCGGGAAAACCAGTCCTCTACTCCGGGGAACAGAACAATGCTGCGACCCTTTTCCACCAGCTCCGCCCGGGTAAAGGGCAGGTTTTTCCGGCCCGCCTCCCGCAGCATGGTGTACATATAGGCAAGAATCCCGTCCATGCGGTTTTCATGTCCAAACCTGTTGGCCTGTTCCCAGAATTCCGCCGGGGCCATTCCAAGACTTGGGATAAAGGCGTAGTCCTGCATATCGGTGGTGCACAGGGTTTTGTCAAAGTCATAGAGAAACGCCGCAATGGGTCTGGTTTCCCGCTGCATAAGAGTCCTTCCTTTCCCGGATGAAGCCCACAAAAAAGCAAAACCGTCCCAAACCGGCAGGCGGCTCCTAAAAGCCATCTCGGTCTGAACGGCTTCGTGCGCTCCATCGTGCCCGTGGTCCGAAAAGCCTAAGCCCCGCCGAACGCATCGTCCGGCGGAACTCTTTGCTTCCAGCGGCTTATTCGGACCGGTTGTAGTTCCGTCCGAACTTCAATTCGTCCAGCTCAATTTTTTTTGTTGGCTCCTCCGACATGGGAATAAACGGATTCCCCTCGGGATAGGGAAATTCGTCGCCCTTTTCCGCTTCTGTCGAGGCGGGCTGCTCTACGCGGTCCGGTGTGCGCTCTGGCGCAGGCCGAGCCGTCGCTTCGGGCTGTGTCGGTTCGGATTGAGCCGGAATCGTTTGAACGGGCACGGATTCCCCGGCAAAATCCTCCGCCGGAATTTCGGTGGGGGCGGGTTCCTCCTGCCGGAAGGAGCCCATAATGCTGGCTTCGATTTCTCCGGTGGGAATTTCCGGCGCGGACGGAGCCGGCGCGCTCACCTCCGCCTGAGGGAGCTGCTCTAAAAACTGAAGCTGCTGGCGGCACAGGCCGCGCACCCGCTCCGAAAAAGCCGCCAGCTCCCGCTGACCGAGACGCAGACGCTCTTGCATCTCCTCCGCCTCGCGGCGCAAAGCCCCAATTTTCTCCTGCGCGTGAATTTCCCCGTCCCGCAGCATTTGATCGCGCTTTGCCTCCGCCTCCCGGACGATGGAGTCGGCCATCTTCTGGGCGGTGAGCAGGGTGGCTCGCATGGAGTCCTCCGTGGCGCGGTAATCCTCCACTTTTTCAACCAGTACCTTCATTTTTGCCTTCAATGCCGCGTTTTCCTTGTACAGCGCGGTGTAATCGTCGGTCACCTCGTCCAGAAATTCGTCCACCATGGCCATGTTGTAGCCGCCCATCACGGCTTTTGCAAACGCATGGCCGGAAACCTCCTGCGGTGTCAGCAATGCAATAACCCCCTCCGCGTCCGCGGGGACGCCGGTTTCATAGATTTTTCTCCCGGGCTCCCCGGGCGGACAGACTTAGAAATAAAGTCCGTTGTTCTCCAGCTCGTCAATCAGGTCTCCCTGAATGTCCACATGATAGGGCGTGATGATGTACGTATTGGCGGCCACCTTTTTAATCTTGCCCTCGCCGGCGTAGGCCACGCCGGACAAAAAGTCGATCAGCCGCCGGGCCACGTCCTTATTGGTGGATTCCAGATTGAGAACCACGGTGCGCTTGTCCTTCAGATGGTCTGCAATTTCCGAGGCGTTTTCAAACCGCTCGGGCTTCACCAGAACCACCTTCAACTGCGTCGTGGCGTGAATGTTGACCACCTTGTTGTGGCGCTCCTCCCCGCGGGAAGACTTGCGCTCTTCAAAGGCGCTCTCTCTGCGAGACGGTCCGTCAAAATCGTCAAAGTCCTCGTCCTCATCCTCATAGGGATGGGTCCATTTTTTTAGTTCATCCAAAAGGCTCATACAGTTCCCTCCTGATTTGCGGCGGGGTACGCCCGGTGGCCAAAAATGGCCGTTCCCACGCGGATCATGGTGGCTCCGGCGCGGATGGCGTCGGGATAGTCCCCGCTCATCCCCATCGACAAGATATCGAGTGTATTATCATATAGTTTTTGATTTATGTCAACATAAAGCCTGCCGACTTTTTCAAAATTTGCAAGATTTTCCCCCGGCTTTGTCTCGATGGGGGGTACCGTCATCAGTCCCCTCAGCCGGACGTGGGTCAGTTCCATCGCCTTTTGGGCGGCGGTGGAAATGGACGCGGAGTCGTAGCCGCTTTTGGCCTCTTCGCCGCCCACGTTTACCTCCAGAAGAATGTCTTGCACAATTCCCAGCTTTTCCGCCTGCTTTTCAATTTCCTCCAGCAGCGCGTCGGAGCCTACGGACTGAATCAGCGCCGCCTTTCCCACCACCTGACGCACCTTGTTGCGCTGCAAATGGCCGATGAAGTGGAGAGGCGCGCCGTCATAGGCGTTTTCAGCCAGCTTAGTCGTCATCTCCTGCACCCGGTTTTCTCCCAGCGCGTCGATACCGGCGGCAATCGCCTCCCGGCAGGCGGCGGAGTCATTCATTTTACTGGCCCCAACCAGCGTAATCTCCGCCGGATCACGGCCTGCGGCTTTGGCCGCCGCCGCGATTTCAGCGCGCACCCGCGCGACGTTTTCTTTAATCGACATAAAAGCCTTCCTTTCTCTAGCCCGCGTAATTGACAATCGCGCCGTGCTCCAGTCCCGCCGCGGAAAGAATCACCTCGTCGCCGGGGCGCAGGGCGGTCTTGCCAACCCCTTCCGCACGGACTACGGCGTAATCGTCGTCTCCCGACCACAGCACGGTCACAGGCTTAAAGCAGGCCTCCACGCCTACAATACAGTAAACACCGGCGGTGCCGTTTTCGTCCACCCGGATGGCCTGCTGGGGAATCCGAATGCCCGAGTAGGAGGAGAGTATCACGTCGGCAGATTGGCGGCGAAGCAGCGTAAGCTGCGCCAAATAGGAGCGTCCGCGGAATACCACGGCCACCCGCCCGTTTTCCGCTTCGCCGACGGACTGGACGGTGACGCTCAAATCCCGGTCCACGCCCTTGGCAAACCGCAGGGTCTGCGTGGCGCCGGGAACAAGGGCCTTTGCGTCGGCAGCAGAAAAAGCGCCCGCGAAGTACCACGTCTCTCCCACCACCAGCTTTCCAACGTCGCCGGTAGTCTCGGAGGGCTGTAGGCTGCCAAGGGTGGAGGGGGTCAGGGCGTCAAGCGTATCTGGCGTCAAAACCGTCTCATAGCCGTCCACCACGGCGGAATACAGCCCTGCCTTTGGGGCCGTCACCGTCCGAGAGGAGCCGGCGGACTGGGCCTTCAGCGAGGTAAGCTGGCTTTTCAGCTCCGCCGTCTGGGCTTTCAGTTCTTCGGCGTCCGTATAGGTGTAATCACGGCGCAGTACCAGCGCCTCCAGCTCTGCCACGCTGCCGGTGGCCGTGTCCAGCCGGTCCGCGGCCACGGCCCGGCGCATGGTTACAAGCGTTTCCGCGATCTGGCTGTCCAGTTGGAGGGCCGCTTCGCTGGCAGAGGCCGCCTCCGACGCGTAGTTTAACTGGTCCAGACGGGTCTGGAGCTTGTCAATCTCCGTCTGCCGGTCCAAGGAGGCCTGATCGGAATAAATCTGCGCCACCTTTCCGCCTGCGGCTACCCGCTCGCCCTCCCACCGGGTCAGCCGCAGCAGTCCGCCTCCGGAGTCCGGCAGCACCAGCTCGTCCCGCACCAGAAAGCCGGTGACGGAGAGGGTGTCCTCCACCTGATAGGAATAGGCCACGGCGGTAATCAGCGGGTCGGCATAGGCCTGATAGACCTTGACTCCAAAGTAGGTCAAAACTGCTAAAAAAATCAAGGCAGTTAAGGCTTTGGCGCCCAGCGCTCCGCCCTTTCTCCCGGCGGTGTTTCCATGGGCCGCTTCCGCCTCCGTGCTTCTGACGGATTCGATTTTCGGAGCGTTGTGTTTTTTCATAGGTACCTTCTTTGTCTTTTGGGCAGGACGCGCCATCTTTGCTTCGCCCGGTTATTCCTCGTTCAGGTCCACCGTCCGCACGGGGGCGATGGTGGAGATGGCGTGCTTGTAAATCACTTGCTGCTTGCCCTCGGAATCCAGAATCACCACAAAGGAGTCGAACCCTGTGATGATCCCCCGCATCTGAAAGCCGTTCATCAAAAACAGCGTGACGGGGACCCGATCCCGACGGGCCTTGGTAAGAAAAATGTCCTGCAAGTTTGATTTGTTCTGCATATGTATCCGCTCCTTTTCTTTTTTTCAAGCGGACCGAGCTTTCTCTGCCCGCCTTGGACCTAGAATAAGCCCTCCTCGGAGAGGATTTCAGTCGAAATCTGCATGGCGCGGACAAAATCTCTGGTTTTTTCCCAGTCAATCCAGTGGACGGACGGGTCCCGCCGCAGCCAGGTGAGCTGGCGCTTAGCGTATTGCCGGGAGCGGAGCTTCACTTCTTCCACGGCCTCGCCCTCGGTTTTTTCCCCAGCCAGAACCCCGGCGAACTCTTTATAGCCGATGGCCTGCATAGAGGTGGCGCTGCGGGGAAGGCCACGGCTTAAAAGCGCGCGAACCTCGTCTAAAAGCCCTGCTTCCACCATGGCGTCCACCCGGCGGTCAATCAGTGCCTTCATGTCGTCCCGGTCAGCAAACCGCAGCCCAATTTTCACCGCGTCGAATCTGGGAGGCAGCGCCCGCTCGGCGGCGTTGTGAGCGGAGATGGTCTGTCCCGTCTCGTGGAAGACCTCCAATGCGCGGAGAATGCGCTTTTCGTCGGCAGGATGGAGCTTTTCGGCGGAAATGGGGTCCACCCGGCGCAGCTCCTCCAAAAGAGGGCCGATGCCGTCCTGCTCCAGTCGGGCTTCCAACGCCGCGCGGCTGGCGCCGCCCGCCATGCCGGGGGCAAAGCCGTGGCCCCGCAGCAGCGCGTCCAGCCACAGCCCGGTGCCGCCTACCAAAACAGGACGTTTCCCCCGGGCCAGAATATCTTCCACCACCGGCGTGGCGGCAGAGACGTACCGGGCGGCGGACCAGTTCTCCTCTGGGTCCGCCACGGCCAGCAAGTGGTGAGGGATTCCCACCGTCTCTTCCGGTGTGGGGGCGGCGGTGCCGATGGTCATGCCCCGGTAAATTTGCATAGAGTCGCAGGAGATGACCTCTCCGTTGTATTTTTGGGCCAGTAAAACGCCCAACGTTGTTTTTCCGCAGGCGGTGGGGCCCACCACACAGATGAGCTTTTCCGCCATATCAGTTCTCCGGTCCCAGCGGGGTGACCACCGGCGTTCCGTCGGCATTCAAAAGGGGGGTCAGCCCAGCGGCGGAGCCGCTGAAGTGGAAGAAATAGTTTACGCCCGTCTCCCGGTCCACCCAGATTTCACTGCCGTTGAGCGTTCCCTCTCGCTCTATTTTTACAAATCGATTTGCCATACTATGGCTCCTTTCTTTTTATGCCCGTTTAAACATTTTCTCCAGCTCGTATTTGGTCATTCGCGCCTTCACGGGCCGCCCGTGGGGGCAGTATTGAATCTCGCCGGACTGCACCTTGTCTACCAGCGCCCGCAGCTCGCTTTCATCGCTGTCCCAGCCCGCTTTGATGGCGGCCTTACAGGCGATGGTGTGCAGCAGATTCTGCCGCTTTTCCGTGGGACTGCGCCCGGCGCGCAGATTTTCAGCCAGTTCCTCCAGCGTGGCGGGAATGTCCGCCGCGTCCAGATCTGCCGGGACCTCCCGCACCAGAACTGCCCCGTCTCCAAAGTCCTCGCAGGCAAGGCCCAGAGATTCCAGCAGAGGAAGATTTTCCAGCAGCAGCGCGCAGTCCTCGCGGGACAGCTCCGCCGCAACGGGGCGCAGCAGAGTCTGGCGCATCGGCGGCTGCTGGGATGCCATCAGGCGGTCGAAGTTGACCCGCTCGTGGGCGGCGTGCTTGTCGATTAGCCACACATTCTGGTGTGCGTCCTCGCAGACGATATAGGTTTTTAAAACCTCCCCTGCGATGCGCCAGGGAGCCTCCGGTCCGTCCTGTGTCATCCGTTCTCCCGGCAGGGTCAAAGTCTCCTGCTCCATGGGAATGGCGGGCACAAAGGGCCTTTCCTCTGAAACCTGCGGCCCTGCGGGTGCGGAATCGGTAGGCTGCTGGGAAAAATACGCTCCTTCGGCAGCGCGTGCAGACGCCTCTGTTTGAGAGTCCACCGTCCGGCCTTCCTCGTTCAAAGTCGCGTCCGGGACTTCCGCTTTTGCAGAAAAGCCACCGGAAACGGGAACGGAAAGCTCAACCGGATGGGAGGGCGCGTATGCAAACGCTTCCCGGGCGCTGTCCGCCACATGGACGGAGGAGGGCCGCTCGGTGTTCCACCCGGTAAAAGCGGGGGCTTTTTCTTCCGGGCTTTGTGTCCGGTCCGCAACTCGCCAATGGGTTCCGGCGTTGCTGTCCCCGGAAAGGGCGCTGTGGCGAAAGGTTTTCGCGTCCATGGTCTGGTAAAAATCCCCCCGGGGATTCACCACCGTCTCCGGTGCGGGAGCCGCCGCCTGCGGCAGTCCGTCCGCCGCCAAACTGTCCAGCACAGTGTGGTACACCGCGTCGAACACCTCTCGGTCCCTTGAAAATTTCACGGTGGTTTTGGCAGGGTGGACATTCACGTCCACCTCCGTTACTGGCAGGTCAATCCGCAGCACGCAGCCGGGGAATTTCCCTTTCATCAGTTGATTGCGGTACCCCTCCTCCAGCGCGGCGGTGAGAAGCTGGGATTTAATAAACCGTCCGTTAACAAAAAACGTCTGCATAGAGCGGGAGCCACGGCCCAAAAGGGGCTTTGTCACAAAGCCGGAGACAGTGACCTCGCCGCCCCGGCCTTCCACGGGTGTGAGCGTGCGGGCAAATTCCCGGCCAAGGGCGGCGTAAATTGCGGAGTCCGCCTTTCCGTCGCCGGGGGTGTGAAGGGCTTCGGTCCCGTCCTTGATGAAGCGGAAGGAAATCTCGGGGTGGCTCAGGGCCAGATGCTGCATCAGGCCGTTTACCGCCGCGGTTTCCGCGCTGTCCTTTTTCATGAATTTTAGCCGGGCCGGGGTGTTAAAAAACAAATCCCGGACAGCGATGGTGGTCCCCTCCGGAACCCCCGCGTCCCGTACCGATTCCGCAATGCCGCCCTCCAAGCGAAGGGAAGCGCCGGTTTCGCCCCGGCGGCAGGAGGAAATCTCCACCCGGCTCACGGAAGCGATGGCCGCCAGTGCCTCGCCCCGAAAACCCAGCGTGCCCACGCCCGCCAAATCCTCTGCGGCGCGGAGCTTGCTGGTGGCGTGGCGCAAAAATGCGGTGGGAAGCTCCTCCCGGGCGATTCCGCAGCCGTCGTCCGTCACGCGGATCAGGCGCATCCCGCCGTTTTGCAGTTCCACCGTTACGGCGGAGGCGCCCGCGTCCACGGCGTTTTCCACCAGCTCCTTCACCACGCTGGCGGGCCGCTCCACCACCTCGCCGGCGGCAATCAGGTCCGCCACATGGGGGTCCAGTTGTTGAATGTGGGGAATTGTCATAGCAAAACCTTTCTAATTCGTCCGCTCACAGCCGCGAGACCAGCACACTCAGCGCGTTGGCCAGTCCGTGCAGCGCCACGGAGGTCCACAGGGTTCCCGAATGGTCATAGGCCCAGGCAAGCACCGCGCCGGGCACCAGATATTGCAGCATCAGCCAGAAATAGGCCGCGTCCTGATTCCCCCAGGCAAACTGCCACACATGTAAAAACGCAAATAACACACTGCTGACAAGATAGGCCACCGTGCGGCTGCGGCTGCGAAGACCGCCGAAGACAAGGCCGCGGAAGAGAAATTCCTCTACAAACGGGGCAAGAAACAGCACGATGAGCAGTGTGCTTAGGGGCGCGGTGTCAATCCGGGCGGAAATGCTGACATCGTTCAGATTGGTCTGATTGTTCATCAGCGCGTGGGTCAGGCGATAGACAAGCTCGTTCAGACCGTACAGCGCAACAAGGCCCATGCCGAGGGTTTTCGC
Source organism: Oscillibacter sp. (assembly GCF_032018205.1). GTDB lineage: Bacteria > Bacillota > Clostridia > Oscillospirales > Oscillospiraceae > Oscillibacter. Next base: position 210,615 of record NZ_DALZOY010000004.1, read on the forward strand.
GGCCAGCGCCGCATTGTCCACCAGCGTCCGGGTGGAACGGCCCAGAAGGCCGTGGAAAATCATCGCCGTGACAGCAAAGAGCACGTAATAATAAATGGCGCTTTGCATTCCAGCGCTGATATTGACGTCCAAAAGCAGCTCTGCAAACCGAAACAGCGGGTCTGTTGCAAAAGGGAGGACCAGCAGATAAATCACAAAGAAAATCGTGCCGCCCGTTACTTCCCCCGAGGAGAGGTTTGCGTTTGTGCGCTGTCTTGCCATGTAGTTCTCCTTTTCGTTGTTGTCAGGACAGCTTGCGCTTCAGCTCGTACAAAAGGCCCATGGCCTCAATGGGGGTCAGCGTATCCGGCTGGCAGCGGCGCAGCGCGTCCAGCACTTCGCCCTCGCCCACCGCGTCCAAAGACACCTGTCGGGCCTCCTGCCGGGGCTTTACATACTGCACGCCGTTTTCCGCCTCCAGCTCTTCCAAAACGGTTCTCGCCCGGGCCACCACCTTGTCGGGCAGGCCCGCCAGCTTTGCGACCTCGATGCCGTAGCTCCGGTCCGCCCCGCCGGGGACGATTTTGCGCAGGAAGATAATTTCCTCGCCCCGGGTTTTCACGGCAATATTGTAGTTCACCGCGCCGGGAAGCGTGTCTTCCAGCTCCGTCAGCTCGTGATAGTGGGTGGCGAACAGGGTTTTGGCTCCCAGCTTTTTGGGGTCTGCGCAGTGCTCCACCACCGCACGGGCGATGGACATGCCGTCAAAGGTGGAGGTGCCCCTGCCGATTTCATCGAGAATCAGAAGGCTTTTTTTGGTGGCGTGGCGGAGAATGTCCGCCACCTCTGTCATCTCCACCATGAAGGTGGATTGGCCCGCCGCCAGATCGTCGCTTGCGCCGATGCGGGTGAAAATCCGGTCCACCACGCCGATGCGGGCCGCGGCGGCGGGGACAAAGGAGCCGACCTGAGCCAGCAGCACAATTAAGGCGACTTGACGCATATAGGTGGATTTACCCGCCATGTTGGGGCCGGTGATGATGGCCACCCGCTGCTCCCGCTCGCCCATAAACGTGTCGTTGGGGACAAACAGGCTGTCTTTCAGCACCTGCTCCACCACGGGGTGCCGTCCCCCGGTAATCTCGACAACGCCGGACTCGTCCACATGGGGGCGGCAATAGCCGTTCCGCGCCGCCACGCTTGCAAGGGACCCCAGCGCGTCCAGCTCGGCTGCCGCCCCCGCGGTCTGCTGAATCCGGGCGGCCTCGGCCACGATTTTTTCCCGCAGCGCGGTGAAAAGCTGATATTCCAGCGCCGTCACCCGCTCTGAAGCGGTGAGAATCTCCCGCTCCAAATCCTTCAGCTCCTGCGTGACATACCGCTCGCCGTTTGTGGTGGTCTGCTTGCGGATGTAGCTGTCGGGAACCTTGTCGATCATGGACTTGCTGACCTCGATGTAATAGCCGAACACCTTGTTGAAGCCTACCTTCAGGGTCCGGATGCCGGTCATTTCCTTTTCCCGGGCCTCAATGTCCGCAAGCAATCCCTTGCCCCCGTTCATCACGCTGCGAAGACGGTCCACCTCCGGGTCGTACCCGTCCCGGATGAAGCCCCCTTCCCGGACGGAAAAGGGCGGCTCGTCGCAGATGGCGGCGGCAATCAGCGCCCCCACGTCCGCAAGCGGGTCCAACAGGTCCGAAAGCTCACGAAGCCGCCGGTCGGAAAACGCGGACAGCCGCGCCGCGATGTCCGGCAGCTTTTCAATGGCGCAGCGAAGAGCCGCAAGGTCCCGCCCGCCGGCGGTGCCATAGGTAATGCGGCCGATCAGCCGCTCCAAATCCCCCAGCCCGCTCATGGCGGCAATCAGCTCCTCGCGGCCGATGGTGTTGTCCACCAGCGCGGCCACGGCGGAAAGGCGGCTGTTGATGGCGGTGACGGAGAGCAAGGGCCGTTCCAGCCAGCCTCGCAGACACCGGCCCCCCATGGAGGTTTTCGTTTTGTCCAAAACCCACAAAAGGCTGCCGCGCCGCTCCTTGCCCCGCATCGTCTCTGTCAGCTCCAGATTTCTGCGGGAGCTTAGGTCCAGCTCCATAAACCGGCCCTGCTCGTAATAGTCCAACCGGTTGATGTGACTCAGGTCCGTCTTCTGGGTTTCATGGAGGTAGCTTAAAAGCCCCCCCAGCGCCATTGCTGCCGCGGGATTGTCTGTGGGCAGGCTCTGCCAGCCATCCTCGCCAAATTGGATGAGGATGCTTTTTTCCGCCTCGCCGGAGAGAAAGCGACCCTCGCCGCCGTTTTCCACCCGGCAGTTGAATTTTTCCCGCAGGGCTTCCGTCAAATGCTCCTCGGCAAAGGCCTCGTCGTTCACCACCGCCTCGGCAGGAGAGAAGCGGCCCAGCTCGTTGACAATGTGCTCTGCCCGGTCTTTCCCTGAAAAAGATGTGACGTGGGTTTCACCGGTGGACATGTCGCAGAAGGCCGCCCCGGCGTGTTTGGAGTCAAGGTAGATTCCGCAGAGGAAATTGCCCGCCTTCTCGTCCAGACACGCCGCGTCGATCACGGTTCCCGGCGTCACCACCCGGATGATGTCCCGTTCCACCAGACCCTTGGCTGTTGCGGGGTCTTCCATCTGTTCGCAGATGGCCACCTTGTAGCCCTTGGCAATCAGCCGGGCGATGTATGCGTCGCTGGAGTGGTAGGGGATTCCGCACATGGGGACCCGATCCTCCGGGGCCTTGTTCGGGTCCTTATCCCGGCTGGTGAGGGTCAGGTTCAGCTCCTTCGACGCGGTGCGCGCGTCGCTGTCGAACATCTCATAGAAGTCACCCAGACGGAAAAACACGATGGAATCGGGGTTTTGCTCCTTGATTTTCAGGTATTGCTTCATCATGGGGGTCAATTCCGCCATGGATAGGTCACCTCATTCTCTTTCTAAGCTAAAAGCCGCAGGTCCCGTCAATACGCGAGACAATGTATGTAAAAGATCTCCGTTATGGTGCTGAAAGTGTCAGATTTCCACGGTGCTGCCGCCGGTCATATAGTGAAGCCGGTCCCCCAACTGCTCTTTCAAAATGGCAAACGCGTCCTGCCCGGTGCAATGGCCGGTGTAATAAACCGTAAGCTCCCGGGCCAAAAGCTCCCGGCCCACGGCTTCCACCAGCTCCCTCGGCTCTGTCTCGCCGGTTCCGGGACTGTACAAATGGAACCCGGCAAATACAGCGTCCGGCGACCGGCCCAAAAGCTCTTCCGCCCGGCGCAGGATGTTGACGATGCCCCGGTGGGAGCAGCCCGCAAGCAAAACGGCCTTGCCGTCCTCGTAAATCAGAAGGTTCTGCTCGTGGCGAAACTCGTCCATAGGGTAGTCCTCGCCTTGCTTTTCCTTAAGCTTATCGTTGGCATGGGAACGGTAATCAGCGGTTTTAATGTCGGAAAAAAGCCGCAGCGTGTCGTCAATTGTCAGCGCGTCCCCGGTAAGCGTCAGCCGGTCCTCAAAGGGGCGGACCTCCTCCGGCATCCCGATAAACTCCGGAACGCCGTTTTTACCCATTGCGTAATAGTCGCCCATGGCTGCGCGACTGAGATAAACCCGCGCGGTTTTGTTGACGGAAAGAAACGGGGCAAGCCCCCCGGAATGGTCGTCGTGGGCGTGGGAGAGCACAGCGGTGTCCACTAAAGCCAAATCCACGCCCAGAGCGCGGGCGTTATCCAGTACGGCGGGGCCGGGACCCATATCAAAGAGGATTTTGTGGGTTTTCGTCTCCACATACTGGCTCAGTCCGTGGGCGTGAACCACGTCGGCGCGGCAGGAGGTGTTTTCAAGCAAGGTTGTAATCTTCATGAGATTCGCTCCTTTCAAAAACCCCGCGGCAAAAAGCCGCCGAGAAAATTTAGACTGTAACTGCCTCTCCGTACAGCGCCCAGGTATTGCTGTCGGTAATTTTTACGTCCGCAAAGGTCCCGATAAGAGATTTGTCTCCCTTGACGCGCACCAGACGGTTCCCCTCCGTACGGGAGGAAAGGGGCCAGTCGGCGTCTTCGCTTTCCCCGTCCACCAAAACGCGCAGGGTTTTCCCTACATAGGCGGCGTGGGCGGCGGCGGACTTGGCGTTTTGCACCTCCAGCAGCCGATCAAACCACTTCTGCTTTTCGCTGCGGGGCACCGGGTCGGGCAGCTCCGCCGCTTTCGTGCCGGGGCGAGGACTGTAAATAAAGGTGAACAGTGCGTCAAAGCCCACGTCCTCCACCAGAGACACGGTTTGCATAGCCTCCGCCTCAGTCTCCCCGGGAAAGCCAATAATCACGTCGCTGGTGAGCACCAGATTGGGCATTTTCGCCTTTGCGTAGTTAATTTCCTCCAGATACTGCTCCCGGGTGTACCGCCGGTTCATTTCTTTCAGAACACGGTTGTTGCCGGACTGGAAGGGAAGGTGGAGCTGCTTTGAAACATGGGAACACCGGGCCATGACGTCAAACAGCTTGTGGGTCGCGTCCTTGGGATGGCTGGACATGAAGCGGATGAGATAGTCTCCGGGAATCTGGTCGATGTCGGAGAGCAGGTCTGCAAAGTCGTATCCGCCGCCAAGGTCGTTTCCGTAGGAATTTACGTTCTGGCCAAGAAGGGTAATCTCCTTGTACCCGGCCTCCACCAGCTCCCGTACTTCCGCCAAAACCGCGTCCCGGCTGCGGCTGCGCTCCCGGCCGCGGACGTAGGGCACGATGCAGTACGAACAGAAATTGTTGCACCCGTACATAATGGAAACCCAGGCCTTGGCCCCCTCCTGACGGAGGGTGGGAAGCCCCTCTGCAATGCTGCCGACTTCGTCCTCCACGGCGAACACTCGCCCGTGGGACTCGTATACCTGCCACAAAAGCTCCGGGAATTTCCACAGCGCGTGAGGGCCGAACACCAAATCCACATGGCGGTAGGATTCCTTCACCCGCTTGCCCACCCGCTCTTCCTGCGCCATGCAGCCGCACAGGCAGATAATCTGGTGGGGATTTGCCTTCTTCGTGTGGGTCAGGGCGCCGAGGTTGCCAAACACCCGCTGCTCCGCGTGCTCCCGGATGGCGCAGGTGTTGAGAATCACCACGTCGGCCTCCTTTGGCTCCTGCGTGAGGGAAAAGCCCATCTCCTTCAGCATGCCCATCAGCTTTTCCCCGTCGGCCACGTTCTGCTGGCAGCCGAAGGTGTCCACGCAGGCGGCGGGACCGCTTTCCCGCGATAAGAGCATGGTATGAATCAATTCCGTAAAGCCCCGCTGGCGCGCAATCTCCTCTGGGGCAATGGTCACGTTTTTGCGTTCCAAGGGTAAATCCTCCAAAACCTGAAAATGTCGATAATTTATCCACGTTAGCTTATCACAAAACAAAAAAAAGCACAAGCCGGATTTCCCCGGGGGCGGTGACCCGCGCCCCGGCAAAACGCGCCCATGGGGAAGTTGCTTTTTTTCCCCAAATGGGGTAGGATAGGGCATAAATCTTTCAGAGAATCGGCGCATACCGCGCAGGGAGGTCTTTTATGCTCTATCTTATCGCCGGCGCAGGGCTTTTGGCTGTGGACCAGTGGGTCAAGTATTGGGTGACGGTCCATCTGGAGCTGGGCGCGTCCGCGCCGCTGTTTCCTGGCTTTCTGGAGTTGCTGCGGATTCATAACTACGGCGCGGCCTGGTCCAGCTTTTCCGGGATGCGGTGGCTGCTGCTGGCGCTGACGGGGGCCATTGTGCTGGCAGTCATCTTTGCCGTGGCGAAAAAACTGGTTCGCCATCCGCTGGGGCTGGCCGCGGCCACGCTGATTATCTCCGGGGGCCTTGGCAATATTCTCGACCGGGCGCGGCTGGGGTATGTGGTGGATATGTTCAACTTCCAGTTTGTGCACTACCCCGTGTTCAACGTGGCGGACATCTGCATTGTGTCCGGGGCGATTCTGGGGGCGGTATACTACCTGTGGTTCTATGAGAAATACGATGGGAAGGAAAACGCCGATGGAAACGCTGACGCTGAGAGCAAGTCCTGAGGACGCGGCGCGGCTGGATGCGTTTCTGGCCGAACGGGGACCCGGACTGACCCGCTCTGCCGCCGCGCGGCTGATCGGGGAGGGCAAAGTGCTGGTGGACGGGAAAAAAGCCTCCAAGAGCCTGCGTCTTGCCGGCGGGGAGACGGTGACGGTGGAGCTGCCCCCGCCGGAGGCATCCGAAGCGTTGCCGGAGGATATTCCGCTGGACGTGGTGTATGAGGACGGGGACGTGATCGTTGTGAACAAGCCCCGGGGACTGGTGGTCCACCCCGCTCCGGGTCACCCCGGCGGCACGCTGGTGAACGCACTGCTGAACCGGTGCGGCGAGTCGCTTTCCGGCGTGGGCGGGGTGCTGCGCCCCGGCATTGTCCACCGCATCGACAAGGATACTTCGGGCCTCATCATCGCCGCGAAAAACGATTTTGCCCACGGTCGGCTATCTGCCCAGCTTCAGGACCATACGCTGGCCCGGACCTACGAGTGTATCGTGGTGGGAAATCTCAGGGAGGATTCCGGCACGGTGGACGCGCCCCTTGGCCGCTCTCCCGCTGACCGAAAAAAGCAGGCGGTGGTGCAAGGGGGCCGCCGGGCCGTGACCCATTGGGAGGTCATCGCACGCTACCCCGGCTTCACCCATGTGCGCTGTCATTTAGAGACAGGGCGCACCCACCAGATTCGCGTCCACATGGCGCATTTGGGCCACCCCATTCTGGGAGACACGGTGTACGGCGCGAAAAAGCCCGTCCCGGGATTGCAAGGCCAGTGCCTCCACGCGGCAGGACTTCGGTTTCTCCATCCCCGGACGGGGCAGCCGGTGGAGCTTACCTGCCCGCTGCCGGAGGAATTTTTGCGCCAGCTACGCAAACTGGAAGAGGGAAGGCGGCCTCTTTGAAGAAAACCGATCTGTTATAAAAAATCGAAAAGAGCCTGAGAAACCGAACCTTTAAAAAATCAGCCGCGCCGGAGAATGTTCTCCAGCGCGGCTTTGGTGATGCACTTACCATGGATGGAAGCTGCGGGACTGCGCCTCGGTCATGGCAAAATAGCGGTAATCCACGCCGTTTGTGCTGTCGCCCCATGTGGTATCAATGTGATAGGACGTGCCGTCCAAAGTGGCCACCGTCCAGATGTGGTCGGGGTTGGACAGGGCGTAGCAGTCGATGCCCTCCAACTTTAAAAGAAGGTTATAGGCCCCGGAGTATCCGTCGCACACAGCCGTTCCGTGGCGGAAGAGGGTATAACCGATGTGAGAAAGGGAGTCGGGCCCGGCGGCAGTGTCGTAAACACAGTTGTCACAAATCCACTTGAAGTAAACACTGGCTTTTTCCATCTGGGTCATGGTTGCGGTGATCGCGCCTTCGGACCACAACCGGTCGTGCAGGGCGATGGCGGCTTGAAGGGTGTAGTCCCGGTAGGCGGGAAGGTTTGCCCCCGCCGCCACGGCGGAAAAGGTCAGCGTCACCCGGCCGGTAATTGTTTCGTAGGTGCACTCCACGGAATTGTACATTTGCTCGCAGTAAGACTTGACGACGGCCAACGCTTTGTTCATCACGTCGCCCGCCTGTGCGGAGGTAATGTATGTGCCGTAATTCAGCTCCAGCACGTTCGTCTCCTGAGAGAGCATGTAGGCCACGCTGGAAGCAATCTGCTCCTGCGTGGAGGGTGCGGGGAAATAGGTGACGCTGGAGGTGACCAAATCTCCCCAAGAGGTGCCCGCCACGCTGTAATCCGGGGCCTCCGGGACCTCCAGAATGGTCCACGCGGGCGTCAAACGCAAAGCGGGGTCCACCATCCGGGTCAGCATGGCCGCCGCCGCTCCGCGGGTCACCGCGTTTTCAGGGCCGAAGGTTCCCGCGCTGTCGGACCCGGCGGACACGCCGGCTTTGTAAAGCGTCAGAATATCGTTGTAATAGGGCGTATACTCCGTCACGTCCGTGATAAACTGACGGGAGGCGTAAGCTCTTGTCACCAGCTCGTCGTTGATGGCGGGAAGCGTCTCCGCCGGGAGAGCCGCCGCCAGCACATGGGCCGTCTGGGCCCGGGTGGCAGGGCCTTTATAAAGCCCGTCCAGTTCCGAGGCAAGCGCGCCCACGCTTTGAAGATACGCGAGATACGGCTCATAGGCCGACTGGCCCTCAGTTCGGAAGGCGGCGGCGCCGGATTCGGCGTCCCCTGTGGCGTACAGGCTGCGAATGCGGCCCGCGAAAATCACAATCTGTCCCACGGTCATGCCGTCCTTCGGGCCGAAAGTGCCGTCGCTCTTGCCAACCGACAAACCGTATTCGTACAGGGCCGCTACGTTGCCGTAGAAAACCGAGGCGGGAGTTACGTCGGAAAATTCGCCGGCATAGGTTTTCGCGCGGACAAAATTATCCGCCGAGTTTTCAGCCGCCGCTGCGGGAACGCACAGGCCAACTGCCAGAACAAGCGCCAGCAGCAGCCCCGGCAGGCGCAGCTTCAGATATATCATAGGGTCTCCTCTTCTTCTTTCATCACGCAGCCGCGCTCAGGACAAAATGTTCAGATCCGCCAACACCCGATCTTCCACATAGGGGTTAAGATATTCGTTGACAATGAGCAGCACTTCGTCCGCTTTCAGATAAATATAGGGAGAATGCCACTCTCCGGGCAGGGTGGAAAAATTCACGTTGTCCGCACCCATGGAAAATGCCTCCTGCCCCAGCCAGGCAAGCTCGCCCAATTCCAGATCGGTTTTCACGTACTGCTGAAAAATCTTTGCAAACTGGGAAACCTTCGTCAGGTTGGCGGGCCGCAGAGTCTGCTTCGCCACGGTCTTTAAAAAATCCTGCTGGGTTTTCATCCGGCCAATGTCCTCGCTGCCGTAGCCGGTGCCGTCATTGTTGTGGCGAAAACGGACCACCTTCAGTGCTTCCGCGCCGGTTAAGTGACGCGTCCCGGCGGAGAAATGAATGGACAGGTTTTGAATCGGGTCGTCATAGTCCATGTCCACGGGAATGTTGAAATCCACGCCGCCGATGGCGTCCACCAGCGCGGAAAAGGCCTTCAGGCTGACCTCCACGGTGTAGTCCACCGGAATTCCCAACTGACCGGACAGGGTTTCCGCCGCCTGTTCCATGCCGCCGATGTTGTAGGCGGCGTTGAATTTATAGTTCTTGCCGTTGATGCGGCTTTTGGTGTCTCGAGGGATGTTCACGCCGTAAATCCGACCGGCTCCGGCGTCCACCGCCACCAGAATGTTGGTGTCGCTGCCGCCATTTCCGTCGTCCACGCCGGAGACGAGAATCGTGTAAAAATCGGGCTTTCGGGCCGAGTGGGCGGCCTTTGCCGCCAGAGCCAGCTGGTCGGCATCCTGCAAAGCCTGCTCCGCAGAGGAGAAGGTCTGAGACGAGGCGGGAAGGCCCGCGCCGTTCTCATCCTCCAGCTGGGGCGGGCGGACGATGGCCTTGTAGGTCAGGGTCAGCCCCACAAAAACGGACAGAATGACCACAAGCCCCAACAGGCGGCGCTGAAGCGGAGAAATACGGCGGCGACGGCGTTTTTTAACCATGGGTACGGCGAACTCCTTATCGGTCTCCGCCCGCTGGGCGGAAGGACCGTCAAATCTAAACGCCGACCCGTCGCAATGGAAAAAACGGGGGCGGCTGTCATGCCTCATTATACTGCCTTCCGGAGCAAAGCGCAAGATTGGATTTGCGGGGAAGGGCCTGTGTCTCTTAGCGCGGGAATGCTTTACAAAACCGCCGAAAGCGTGCTAAAATAGAGAAAAACCGCCGTGAGAAGATGGAAAGGGAGGGGGGTGGTCGCGTGAAAAAGAGATTTGCCGCCGCAGTGCTGGCGCTGGTTCTGATGGGAACCCTCTGTCCCCCTGTTTCGGCGGAGGATTCGGTCTATTTTACCGCCGTGGACGAGCGGGTTCTGGATTTGAAGGATTCCACCATGCCCTTCTGGTTCGGTGGATATCTGTACGTGGCCGCCACGGTGTTCCGGGAATCCGGCGTGAACTATTCCTATAATGTTGTCACCCAGACGCTGGTGCTGTACGACTCCAGCCGGTCTTTGGTGTTCGACGTTTCTACCGGCTCCGGCACCACCGGACAGGGGGAGCTGTATGACCATGTGTGTGTGACTCGTGGCGGAGTGACTTTTGTGGCGGCTTCGCCCGTGGCATCCTATTTCGACCGCGCATACAGCAATACGCCGGTCAACCATGGATACCTGATCCGAGTGAAAAGCGCCGCCGCCGTTCTGCCAGACAGCATGTTTACGGATACCGCTTCCTACCAGTTGGACGCGAAATACCAGCAGTATCAAAAGAAAAACACTGCCGACCCAGCGGACATTAACACAGGGGAGACAGGAGACTCCGAGGTCGAGGACCCCGCTTCTTCCGGAAAGTCGATTTACCTCTGCTTTCTGGCGGAGGAAGGGGAGACTGTGACCGCGTGGCTGGACGCGCTGGAGAGCCGGGGCGTTCACGCTGCATTTTATTTTACGGAGGAGGCCCTTTCCCGCAGCGGGGATCAGCTTCGGCGCATCGCGGCCTCCGGCAGTGCCGTGGGCCTGATCCCCGGATTCGGAGGGGGCGCGGCGGAGCGGTTGGACACCATGAACCGGACATTGTTTGCCGAGGCGGGGATGAAAACCCGGCTGGTCTATGGGGCGGCGGGGGACGCAGCCGCGCTCCGGGCGGCGGGTTACTGTCCGCTGAGTCCCAGCATTGACCGTGCGCAATACGGCCTTGGATCTTCCGGCGCGGCGAACACGCTTCTGAATCAAATTGGAAAACGGCGGGGCCCTGTGTCCGTGTGGCTGGGGAGCGACGTGACCGCCGGGGCTCTGCGGGTGTTTCTCATTTCCGCCGCAGAGGAGGGGGACCGGCTGCCCGCCATGACGGAAACGGCCTTTTAAGCGTGTGTTTTACAAAAAATTCAACATCTGAGAACCAAAGCGTATATAATGGACAATATAGAGCGGGGGAGACACCCCCATTTTAAAAAAGTACGGAGGCAGGACTATGGCGCGAAACATTCTGGTTGTGGAGGACGATCACAACATCTCCGACCTGATCCACATGTATCTTGTGAAGGAGGGCTTTGACGTCCGCATCGCCGCAGACGGCGGCAGGGCAGTGGAGGAATTCCAGAAGCAGGCGCCCGATCTGATTCTGCTGGACATTATGCTGCCGGTGATGGACGGCTGGGCCGTGTGCGCGAAAATCCGGGAGACCAGCAAGGTTCCCATCATTATGCTGACCGCCAAGAGCGAGGTGTTCGACCGCATTCAGGGTTTGGAGATGGGGGCGGACGACTATATTGTCAAGCCCTTTGAAATGAAAGAGCTTCTGGCGAGAATTAACGCGGTGCTCCGCCGAACGGAGATTCCCAACGACACGTCGAAAAAGCTGACCTTTGACAAGCTGGTGGTGAATCTGGATTCCTACGAGCTGATTGTGGATGGCAAAAAAGTGGACACGCCGCCCAAGGAGCTGGAGCTGTTGTACCATCTGGCCGCCACGCCCAACCGGGTGTATACCCGCAACCAATTGCTGGACGAGGTGTGGGGCTTCGACTATTTCGGAGACAGCCGGACCGTGGACGTGCATATCAAGCGCCTGCGGGAAAAGGTGGAGGACGTGTCCGACCAGTGGGCGCTGAAAACCGTGTGGGGCGTGGGCTATAAGTTTGAGGTGATGGGCGCGGCGAAGCAGACGGAGAAGGCATGAAACGGTTGGGCGAGCGCTTTCCGGGGCTGTATTGGCGGCAGATGCTTTTGACCATGGGTACCGTCCTTCTGACGCTGGCGCTGCTGGGGGCATCCTACTCTGCGCTGGGCTATAACTTCCTCCGCCAGCAGCGGATCAACGATATGGAAACCCGTGCGGACGTGGTGGCCCGTCTGTCCGCCGGCTATCTGAGCAGCGGCGGCTTTTCAAGCGAAACGGAGCTTTTGACGCTGGCGGGCTTTGCCGCGTCCATATCCGACTTGAATTTTCTTGTCTGTGACACGCAGGGCCGGGCCCTGCTTTCCACTGACCCGGGACTGGACGGGCTGTCTGTCACCATTCCTCAGAAGCTGATGGACAAGACCCTGACGCAGGGCGCCAGCTCCGGGCGCTCCAATTTGAATGGTGTGTACACGGAAAAGCACCTTTTGGTGGGGATTCCGGTGGCAGACGCGGCGGGAAAACAGGTGGGCGTGGTGTTTGCCGTGTCCGTGCTTCACTCTGCTCTGGACAAAATGTGGCAGGGGTTTATCGGCCTGTTTGTCATGACCTCCTGCGTGGTGCTGATGGTGGCGTTTATGGCTTCCTCCGTCACTGCCATGCGGCAGGTTCGGCCCATCCGGGAGATGGTGGCCGCCACCCGGCGGTTTGCCGACGGGGAGTTTGACATCCGCATGCGGGACACGGAACGAAACGATGAAATCGGCGAACTGGCGGTTTCCTTTAACAACATGGCCGAGACGCTGCTGCAAACAGAGCGCAAGCGCAGAGAGTTTGTCGCCAATATCTCTCACGAGCTGAAAACCCCCATGACCACCATCGCCGGGTATACCGATGGTATTCTGGACGGGACCATCCCCTATGAAAGTGAAAAGCAATACCTGCAAATTATTGCGGAGGAGAGCCGCCGTCTGAGCCGCATGGTCCGGCGGATGCTGGACGTGAGCCAGCTTCAGGCCATCGACCCCATGAAAAGCGGGGCTCACTTCGACCTTTGCGAAAGTATGCGCCGGGTGCTGATTTCCATGGAAAAGAAAATTACCGACCGTGGGCTGGACGTGGACGCGGACATCCCGGAGGAGCCAATTTTGGTTCTGGGGGACAACGACATGATCACTCAGGTCATTTACAATCTGTTGGAAAACGCGGCGAAATTCGCAACGCCCGGCTCCGTGCTGTATCTGGGCGTTGCACGGCGGGACGGCAAGGCCCGTGTCGTCGTGCGCAACGAGGGAGACACCATTCCGCCCGAGGAGCTGCCGCTTTTGTTCGAGCGGTTCCACAAGAGCGACAAATCCCGCAGCGAGGATAAGACCGGCGTGGGGCTGGGACTTTATATTGTTAAAACCATTTTGGAGCAGCACCGGGAAAAAATCAATGTGACCAGCGAGAACGGTGTCACCGAGTTTTCGTTCTCCCTGACCGCGGAATAACGAGGCGCAGATGAACGACCAGTATTTAAAAATTGAGCCCCTTGACGGGCAGGCCCCTGTGCCAGACGGGAGCGGGGCTGACCCCCGGGAGGTGGTGGAATACTATCCGCCCCTGCCCTGCCCCCGGGAGGTGGTGGAGGTTTATGTCCAGCCCCGGCGGCTGCCGGGCCGGGCGGAGCCACCTGCTTCAGTGAATATCATCCCTGTGGTTGGACCGGTTTCGGCCCCGGCGGTTTCTCAAAGACGGGGCCGGGGAAAACGTGGGCTGTGGATTTTTCTGGTCTGCCTTGCCGTTGCGGGAGGCTTGGCTGTGGGCGCGTTCTTTTTGAACGGCGGCTTTTTTTACTTCAATCCCTCTTCTTCGGGGGAGGAATACCTGCAAAACGAGGACTGGGATCAAGAGGAGGTTTCCATTGAGACCTATCCATACGGCCAGGGCGCAGTGATGGAGTTGGCCGCCGCCAAGGGCGGTGCGCTGACCATTCAGGAGATTTACCGCAGGGTGAACCCGGCGGTGGTGACGGTGATTGCCCAGTTGGACCGGGGCGCGTCGGTGGGAACCGGCATGATTTTCCGGGAGGACGGGTATGTACTCACCAACTATCATGTGGTGGCGGGAAGCCACGATTGCAGTGTGACGCTGGCCTCCGGCAGGACCTATGAGGCCCTCTATGTGGGTGGAGACAGCGGAAACGACGTGGCGGTTTTAAAGCTGGAAGCCACGGGCCTGCCTGCGGCAGAGATGGGAGATTCCGACGCGCTGACGGTGGGCGACACGGTATACGCCATCGGAAATCCTCTGGGCGTGGAGCTGCGGGGAACGCTGACGGACGGCATTGTCTCCGCCATCAACCGGGATGTGGACGTTTCGGGCCGCACCATGACGCTGATCCAGACCAATGCGGCTTTGAACGAAGGAAACTCCGGCGGCCCACTCATCAACGCATACGGACAGGTGGTGGGCGTGAACACCATCAAGATGATGTCCTTTACCTCAAATGTGGAAGGGCTGGGCTTTGCCTTGCCCATGCGGTCGGTGCAGAAAATGGTGAATGACATTCTGGAGAGCGGGCAGGTCCTTCCCGAACCACGGCTGGGCGTCACCATCCTCGACATGCCCAAGCTTCTGCCCGACGGAACGCAGGGCGTGGAGGTGCAGGACGTGAGCATCGGCTCCGCTGCCGACAGAGCCGGGGTGAAAGGTGGGGACGTAATTGTTTCTGCAGGCGGGCAGGCCGTGACTGAGCGGCATATGCTGTTGAACGTCCGCCGCCAGTTCCGCATCGGCGACGACTTGCCTATGAAGCTTTGGCGGGACGGGGAGTATTTAGAGGTCGTCCTCCATCTGGACGAGGCGTTTGAGAAACTGCCCGCCGATTGAAGCGCCAAGGGAACCGAATATCAATTCCTACGAAGGGGCGGACAGTCGAAACTGTCCGCCCTGTTTTTTTCTGCGAGGCAAGGCGTATACCCATTGCTCGGATACTGCCTGCACCAGAGAGGAAATTATCTGTTAAGACCCCTTCTGTGCGAAAGGCCCGGAAGAGGGACGCTGAATATTGCGTCTGTCGATGGCAGGAGAATCGGATTCGCCAAGGAAGCTCCCATCCACGCAATAAGCGTGGATGGGAGCTTCCTTTTTTCCAAGGCAAAAGTGCGAAATTCAACTCAATGTGTTTTTGCAAGCGTCTCTTCTCCGGCTTTTTTTGCATCCGAGGGGTCAGGGGGCATGCCTTCGGAATCTGCCTTATTGCCGGAAGCGGCCGGAACTTTTGTTTTCCCGCGGGGAAGGGAGCGCTTAAACCCGGCAAAATGCTTCTTTTTCCGAGGCGCTTCGCCGGAAGAGGTCTCCGACTTCTCGAGAATGCTCTTTATTGGCGCAGTCTGCGGGGAAGATGCTCCGATAGAAACGGGCTTGTTTTCTGCATGGGAGTTCTCGCCGCCGTCTGCATCTGCTTTTTTTCCGATGGGAAGCTTTTTTGCGGCGGATTGCAGGGCCTTTGCAACGCGGGAGGGCTTTACCGGCGGCACGGTCCGCCAGTACCGGCTGGTTTTATTGAACACCGGCTCGCACACACTGAGAATGGAGGGCATGATAAAAATGCTGACCATCGCAGAAATCAGCGCGCCCCGGGCCAGCATCACGCAGATGGACCCAATCAGGTCGATACTGGAGACAAAGGACACGCCCAGCGTGGCACAGAAGAGCACCAGTGAGCTGGTGATGATGGAGGGATCGGAGGAGGTGGCGGCAATGTGGATGGCCTCGTCCCGGCTTTTCCCGGCGCGCAGTTCTTCCTGAAGGCGTGTAGTCATTAAAATGGCATAGTCCACCGTGGCACCAAGCTGCACGCAGCCGATGATGGTTGGGGCGATGAAGGGAATGTCCGTCCCGGTAAAATAGGGCACGCCCTGATTGATGAAGATGGCAAGCTCAATAGTGCCCACCAGAACCACCGGAACGGTGAGAGACTGGAACACGAATAAAACGATCAAAAAGATAGCGGCCATGGAGATGTAGTTGGTAATGTTAAAATCCACGGCGGAAGTTTCAATCAAATCATTGGTCATGGCCGCTTCGCCGGTAATCAGGGCGCCGGAGTCGTATTGCTTGAGAATTCCCCGCATCCCATCCAGTTGGTCGGATACTTCCTGAGATGCAGTGGCGTATTTGGAGTTTACCATCATCATCTGCCAACCGTCCTGCTTGAGCATGGTGCGCACCTCGTCAGGCACAAAAAATTCCGGAATCCCAGCGCCCAACAGAGAGTGATAGGACAGCACCGAGGTAATGCCAGGCAGGTCCTCAAGAGCATTTTCCAGTTGATTCATGTCAGTTGCGGAAATGTCGTCCCGCAAAAGCACAAAGTGAGACGTACCCATGTCGAAATCGCTCTTCAGCTTTTCATTGGCCACAATGGAAGGAAGGTCCTGCGGCAGGGACTCATCCAGCTTGTAGTAGATACCCGCGTGGTTCTGCGCATAAACGGCGGGCAGGAACATCAGAAGAGTGAGGCCCACGAAAACCCAGCGGTGCTTCAGAATGTGGACATTGATTTTATCAAAGCTGGGAATCAGCGTTCTGTGCTTGTGCTGGTCGATTTGCTTATCAAACAACAGCACCAGAGAGGGCAGCACCAAAATCACCGTGGCAATGCCCAACAGCACGCCCTTTGCCATGACGATGCCAATATCCCGGCCCAGTGTCAGCCGCATAAAGCACAGGGCCAAGAAGCCGGCAATGGTGGTCAGGCTGCTGCCGGAAAGAGAGGTAAATGCGGACACAATGGCCTTTGCCATGGCGTCGCGCTTATCTTCGTAATTACTCCGCTCTTCCTCGTAGCGGTGGTAGAGAAAAATGGAATAGTCCATGGTAACGCCAAGCTGCAAGACGGCCGCGATGGCCTTGGTAAGGTAGGAAATCTGGCCCAAAAAAATGTTGGAGCCGAAATTGTAGATGACAGCCAACCCAATGCTGGCAAGAAATATAAAGGGCAGCACCGTGGATTCCAGCGTCAGTGACATGGCTGCCAGCGCCAGAAGAACCGCAAGGCCCACGAAGAGCGGAAGCTCGCTGTCCATCAGGTCCCGGGTATCCTTAATGACCACGGAAAAGCCCGCCAGAAAGCACTTGTTGTTGCATACCGACCGCACCTGATCAATGGCCTCCATCGTCTCGTCCGAGGCGCCGGGATGGTCGTACTGAATCATCATCATCGTGGCATCCCCAGAGAAAAACATATCTCTCAGGTTGGCGGGGATAAACTCGGTGGGAATCTGGATGCCCACCATGCTGCTGACCCAGATGGCGTTGCTGACGCCGGGAATATCCTGAATTTCCTGAATCAGCCGGTTGCTGTATCCGGCGGGCATATCCTCCACGATCAACATACTGGTGGCTGCCATTTTAAACGGGTCCTCCAGCAGCTTTTCCCCCTGAGAGGACTCTGAACTCTGGGGCAGGTAGGACAGAATATCGTAGTTGACGCGGGTTGCTGCAAACCCGATTGCGGATGGAATCAGCAGCAATACGGCGATAAGCGCCACCAGCTTGGGCCGACGTGTCAGCCCGTGTGCAATTTTTCCAATCACAGGAGGTCACCTTCTTCTTTCATACCGGCGGGCCCTCAGTGAAAAATCCCGGTGATTGAGGACCAAAGGTCATGGAACATCTGGCCCACGCGACTTCCAAAGCTGCCCTTGTCAGCGGCGGTAGACGCTGTTTCCTCCTCGTCCTCATCCGGAACCTTGATCTCCTGAGAGCGGATCAGAATTTGAATACTTTGGGGCGCTGGGTTCTGGCCGGAAGTCAGCGACTGGGCTGGGGCGGTGCTGTCCATGTTCAGCAGGTTATCCACATCGCCCGTATGCTCGTTCCACGTATCTGTGATGATGCTGTCCAGACTGTTCTTTGCGGATTTAATATCCTTGCTGGTGGCAAGGGCGGCGGCAGTCTGGCGCAGGGAGGCAGCCAGCCCCTCCAGCGTCTGCTTGGTTCCGGCATCCAACTGCTCGCCGGAGGTTCGGGCCAGAACTTCCGTGTCCGAAATCAGTTTTTCCGCGTTGCGGATAGAGCCTGCGGCGGTGACGCTTAAATCCTCCAGGGTTTTGAGGCTTTCCTGCGCCTTGGGTTCGTAGGAGCTTAAAAGCGTTTCCAGCTCGCCAATCTTGACGAGAAGTGTGTCGGCCTTGTCCGTGGCGGACTGTCCAACTTCGGCCAGCTCTTGCGCGTCGTCCAGGAGATTGGTCAGCGCAAACATCTTGTCGCAGATGGAGGACAGTCTGCTCACCACGTCGGCAGTGGGACCGGCAATGCCGGTAAGAGTAGAATTAATGGAAGAAGTCGTGTTGATCAAATCACTGGAGATTTCCTCTCCGTTTGCCAGAAGAGCCGCCATGGCTTCGGCGTTGTCTTCGCTGGTACCTTGCAGAATTAGCGCCTGCTTATAAAAGTTCTCAAGAGACTTACCTGAGCTCACGCCATGTGTGTCCATCAAGGCTTTCAGAGTCTTGGCCTGCTGCTGTGGTGCGTAGTTTCCATCACTGGAATCTAGATCGGGTTGACCGGCCAAATATGCTAATTGGCCAGCCTGTGCCGTGGCGGTTTCCGGATCAGTTCCGCCGGCAATTAATATGGATTGAATAAAGCTTTCTAAGGTGTCGGCGTTATAGGCACTGGAAAGAGTGCTGGCCAGTTGGGCGTTGCTTTGAAGAACTGATGGAGTTGATACGGTTACTCTTGCGTTGTTTAGAGCAAGTCTCAAGCTGTCCAGATTGCCGCTGAGCCGTCTCATTTCAAATACCAGAGATTTCAAATCCTCGCTGTTGCCATCCAAATTTTTCAATGCGTTTTTCGTCTTTGAAAGCTCAGTTCGCAGCGAAACAGCCGTGTCGCTCATGGTTTTCAAAATGTCCTTTGACTTCGTCAGCGTTTTGCTGGCGGCCTGTACCTGCTCTGCCACAGGGTCCAGCAGGGTGGCGATGCTTTCCATGTCCAGCTTGGAGGTGTCGATCCCGTCGTAGATAGAGCCTTTTCCGGCAGAGATGGTTCCCCGGGCTTTGTTCAGTGCGTCAAGTCCCTTGGCGCTGGAATAAAGGCTGCCAGTCATGCTGCTCAAAGCGTCCAGTGTGGTGTCCAAACTGTTGTTAAGCTTTTCGTAGTCATCCTCCAGCTCGTCCTTGCGGTCGCTCAGCTCTGCAATCTGATCCAACTGCGACAGCGTGGCCGGGAGCATCATGAATGTCATGCCGCCAAAGGAAAAATCGTCGGAGCCAACCTCAATGGTAAAATGCTGCTCTTCTCCCGGCAGAGCCAGAAACAGCACCGTGCGCAGATTGCCCACCAGTTGAACCTGTGCGCCCTTCGCTTTCAGGGAAAGAATATCGTCCTGATTAAATAGGGCCATGGCCTCCAGCGTATAGTTGTTTTTTGCGTAGTCGCTTGCATTTTCATTGGGAATAATGTCGAGATTGATATTCACCACGCCGGTTTTTCCCGCCAAATCCTCCGCCTTGGTGGGGACGCCGTTCAGCGTGTAAGACAGGGCGATGGTCCAGGGCAGGGCGGCAAACGGTGCGGTGGTCTTTCCCTCAAAATAAAAGTGAGAAGGTGCGGCTGCCTTGCTGAAATCAAAGGTAGTGACATTGTCTTTCTCAGTGGGGGCCGTACCGTCGGTCAGGTTTACCACCTCGTCGTAAGTACCGTAATCCGTCAGGGCCGTGGCACCGTTGAGGGCGTAGCTTTTTACTACGCTGCCCTCAGTCAGGTTGCCGTAGTAATCCAGCGTGGCGTAATAGGCCTCGTCGTAAGTAGGGGCCACGCCGTCGCCAATTTTTTCCGCTGCGCCCACGGGAATCAGCGTGGCCGGAAGCACCGCCGCCAGCGTCAGCGCAAGCGCGCGCGTGAACTGCGGGAATTTGTAAACCATAAAAATGCTCCTCTCAATTATGAACATATGTCCTTTAGTGGATTTATGTTAATTTTATACCAGAGAGAATTATAGTATGGTCTTATTCAAAAAGCAATAGGTTTAAGCAAAAATAAACAACAATTTTTCATTAAAATATTTTTGTTGATTTTTAGACAGAGTTGAAATATAATAGCCGCAAGCGGCCATAATTGAACCGCTGCGTATTTCAGGCAAAAGTCGGCCGGCTTTTTCGGCCCCGCCGAGGTTTTCTGCGGCGGCTTGGGCTTGTAGGGAGATTCGCGGCCAAGGGCTGCGGATTCACTTTTATGTGAAAGGGGCATGAACAAAGTGGAAAAAGGAGAGGATCGGCGGTCGCGCCGCTCTCAAAAGCTGCTGAAAAAGGGACTGCTGGAACTGATGCTGGAAAAAAGGTTTTCCGCCATCTCCGTGCGGGATGTAACAGAGCGGGCGGATATGAACCGGGGAACGTTTTATCTTCATTATCCGGACACCACCGCGTTGCTTCAAAGCGTGGAAACGGACATGCTGGCAGAGGCCCAGCTTTTAATCGACGAGCATATTGCGGAGTTTGAGGCGGGCGGCTCTCTGCGCCCGGTGTTTAAGCCGATTTTGGACTATATTGTGAAGCATCGCCCGGAGTTTGAGGCGCTGTTTGCCAATAATTCTACCAGCAATTTTACCGACAGGCTTCAAGAGCTGATTCACCGCAACGGCGTGAGCCTTGTGCGGGCAAAGTTTCACACAGCGTCTTCTGCGCAGATGGATTTTCTGATCAGCTTTATCGGGTACGGGCTGATCGGCCTGATCAAGACGTGGTTCGATCAGGACATGGTTTTGCCCAGAGAGGATTTGGTCCGGCAGGCGGACCGCCTGGTCAACGGCGCGGCGATGGGAATCCTCTCCGACGCAGGCGAATTTAAAAAAAATGAAACGCCGCATATCGGCGCAGAAACGGGGGAAAACGTCTAAAACGTTTTCCCCCGCGTGGTTTATCGGCGCGGTGTTTGATTAAAAAAACATTTCCGATCCTCTCGGGCATAAAAAAGACTGTTCCGTCTTACCTAAGACTTTTTCTCCGGATTGTCTTCCGGCGGTTCTTCCGGTTTCTTTTTTCGGGGCCACAGCAGCGAAACGCCCGAAGCCAACAGATAGATGCCGAAGGGCTTGCGCAACAGCTCCACATCCATCGCAGTGGCGGCCCAAGCGCCCGCAAGGGCAAAGATGACCGCCCATGGGATGGAACGCTTAAGCGTAGGCTTGTCCAGAAATCCGTTTTTCCAGTGAAACACCAGCGCGGCTGCGGCAGTGGGCAGAAAAAACAGCAGATTGATGCCTTGCGCCGTCCGCTGGTCCACACCCAGAAACAGCGTCATTACCAACAACAGAAGTGTTCCGCCACCCACGCCCCAAGCGGAGAGAATGCTGGCCCCCAGCCCGCAGAAAAAAGGCAGCAGCCAATTCAAAGCAGATACCTCACCGCTCCGTAAAAAAGAAAAACGGCAAACAGCCGCTTAAGCCACTTGGCGGAAATTTTTCCGTACAGCCGCCCCCCTATAAAGCCCCCTGCAAGGCCGCCCAGCAAATACGGCAGAGCGGTTTTCAAGGACAGCTCCGCTCGCAGAAAATACACCGCCGCCGACACCGCGCAAATGGGGAAAATTACCGCCACACAGGTGGCATACAACGTTTGTTTTTTTAAGGAAGACCTGCTCATCACCGGGATAAACACCATTCCCCCGCCGCCGCCGAACAGGCCGTTTGCAAGCCCCGCCGCCGCGCCTGCGACTCGCCCCCGCCACTTCTCGTTCATGCCTGCCACACTCCCCAGCTTCTTATGTATTCCCGGAGGCGGCGCCTCCGGGAAGCTTGCGGATGGGACCGCAAGCGGCTGACTTAACTCTGCCTTACTTCAGCTTGAAGCTTTCGCAGTCCACGCACTTGCTCTCGGTGGGGTTAGACTCATGGGTGCCCACGGAGATGGCATTCAGCCCGCAGTACTGCTTGTCCTGGCAGTGATGAGCGCAGTTGTCGACCGTGCACTTGATGCTGGTGTTGGCAGTGCATTCGCTGCCGTGGTTGGTCATGTCCTTCATCATAAAAAAGCCTCCTGATGAAAAGAATGTTGAAGGACTGCCGGTTTTGCCAAGATTGTCGGCACAACCGGCGATCCTTTGGCTTTCGCCGCAAATAGTCTGTGCACAGGTGTGGGTTTTATGCTAAAAAATTTTTAATCAAACAGCTTTGAAAACAAAAAGAGGACCGGAGGCAGATGCCCCCGGTCCCTTTAAAAAATCTTGTATGGAGAGAATCATCGCCGCAGCCTCGGCTGAGGTAATAATTTTCATAGTTGTCTCCTCTGCGTCCTGCGGCCTTCAGCGCATGGCCAGAGTGACGTCTCCGCTTACGGCCAGCTCGCCGTGGTTATAAATCTCCGCAGAGCAGGTTGCGATGGCCTTTTCCGCCCGCTCGGAGGCCATCTTTGCGCGAATCTCAATGGTATCTCCCGGCAAAATTTTTTTCAGAAAGCGCACGTTGTTAATGCCCAAAAACAAAGGGATTTTACCTGCGTAGCGCTCCATCTTCAAAAGCAGGATATCCGCGGTCTGCGCCATGCACTCCACGGAGTAAACGCCGGGCAGCACGGGCTCCCCGGGAAAATGCCCCTTAAAAATCTCCCGGGCCGGATCCACATAAAACCGGGTTTCAATGTGCTCGCCGGGAATCAGCTCCTCCACCGTGTCTATCAGCAGCATCGGGTCGCGGTGAGGAATGACCTGCTTGACCTCTTCGTGAGAAAGTTTCATACAATTCTCTCCCTTTCACCAATCAATATTTTTATGTGGAGGTCTATCAAAAAACAAACTGTTCCGCACATAATTGACACAAAATTAACAATGCTGGATATACAAATCGGCATTTCAGTGCAGCGACGCTATATCGCAACAGGTGAGATGCCGTACTTGGGAGAAGAGGCCCCGCCGATTGCCGCAGCCAGCGGCGGGACCTCCTCGCAGTGGTATATTGCGCGATGGATTTGCCTCGCGTTTTTTTTACTGCGCAGCCTTGGCGGCGCGAACGGCGTCGGTCAGCAGGGGTGCAACCTTGAACAGATCGCCGCAGATGCCGTAATCGGCAATCTCAAAGATGGGCGCGGTGTCGTTCTTGTTCACCGCGATGATGC
>NZ_DALZOY010000005.1:0-83195 GCF_032018205.1 Oscillibacter sp.
GAATGTGCCGTCAATTCTCTGGTCACTCCTGCCAAAAGTGCTTTGTAATTCAGGGAAAAAGCTATCTTACGCATGGTTTCGGATAAACTGTGACAGAATCACCGCCTATTTCTACCATTAACATATTATAAGATTGTCGCACAAATTTTATTCTGGCATACGGCCTGAGAAAAGAATCATGTAAGTAGTAGCAAAAAACTATAGCATAATTGAAGTTTGGAAAATAAGGTGAGGAGGAGCATTGTGAAATCTAATCCTATGAAAAAGGTGTTCCAGGAAAAAGAGGGCGCCCAAGGCGTTGCATCCCATTCAAAAGCCAAGGGTTTAAAGAAACTGGTATTAAAAATATTAATTTTTGTTGGAGTTCCAGTCATTGTATCTTTCGTGGTCGTTAATATCATTACGTTGCGGCTAACGCAGACCAGTGTTGACAGACTGACACAGAATGAGTTAACCGCCACCTCTTTGTCAGCCGCCCATGAAATAGAAGGATTTTTCAATACATATCTTAATAAGATGGAACAGCTTTCTGCCAGTGCTGAATTACAAGACTTTTTTCAGAATTTAAAGCCTGAAACAAATATCAGTCAGGCGGAAGATTACGAAAGTGTTATGCGTACATTGGTATCTACCTACAATGCAGATACCGAATCTACAGCGGCTGTTTGGGTGGCCGACATCGATTCCAGCCAGATGGCACAGTCGGATGGCTACCTATCTGACAGCAGTTTCATTGTCACCGAGCGCCCTTGGTATAAGATGATCAGTACAGCAGATAAAGCAATTATGACAGAGCCATTCGAGGATTCTGTTACAAAGTCGCAGATCGTAAGTGCTATTGCTCCTGTTTATGCTCCGGATGGAAGCGAATTAATTGGGGTAGTTGGAATTGATTTTACACTGGAAGCACTGAGCCAGACGATTGGATCATATAAGCTCGGTAAAGAAGGTTTTTATATTCTTGCCACAAGTTCCGGTCAGTTAATCTATCACCCCTCAGCAGAGTATATTAATCTTAACGTCAGCCAAACCGATATGTCGGAAAATATTAAAAACGCCCTCTTATCTAAAGAGCAAGGCTCGGTGAAATTTACTTCTCATGGAGTTTTGGCTCATGGATATGTATCTCCTGTTGGGGATACAGGCTGGGTAGTCGCTACCGGGCTGCCGGACGCCGAATATTATCAAGAGTATTCAGTAATACGAAACGCTATGTTGACTATATTTATTATTGCAGCGGCAGTCATATCCCTGCTGATTATTTTTGTGGCAAGAAAAATCGCTGCACCTATTAGAAAACTCACAGATGCAGCCAATCAAATTGCAGACGGAAAGCTGGATATTTCAGCTGAGGTGACGACCCGCGATGAGACAGGACAGATGGCCATTGCAATCAATCGTACCGTCGTTCAGCTTAATAAGTATATCAACTATATTAAGGAAATTACACACGCGCTGGAAACAATAGCGCAGGGAGATCTTCGTATTCATTTGGAACAGGACTATGCAGGAGAATTCTCTGTTATCAAGCAGGCGCTGTTAAATATATCCGTTTCCTTGAGCAATACTCTCAGCCATATTAACAATGCCGCAAATCAGGTTAATGCCGGTGCAGGGCAAGTGTCTGACGCTGCACAGGCTCTTGCATCGGGAGCCACGGAGCAGGCCGCAACAATCGAAGAACTTACAGCTTCAATTTCTGGTGTATCAGAGCAAGCAGAGCAGAATATAACGAATGTTCAGAAATCTGTGAATTATGTTGAGCAGGCAGAACGTGATCTTGCGGAAGGCAATAACCAAATGAAAAACCTCAACGTATCCATGCGGGAGATTAGCGAAACTTCTCAGGAAATTTCCAAAATCACCAAGTTGGTGGAGGACATTGCTTTCCAAACAAACATTCTTTCTTTAAATGCTGCTGTTGAAGCCGCACGCGCCGGTAGCGCCGGGAAAGGATTTGCCGTGGTAGCTGATGAAGTACGCAACCTTGCGGGAAAATCTGCGGAAGCGGCTAAGCAAACGGCGGCGCTGATTGAAAAATCAGTTGTAACTGTATCAAATGGAGAGAAAATCGCTGCTGATACATCAATACGTTTAATCGAAGCTTCAAAAAAAGCAGAATTGGCGGTACAGTCCATTCGTGAAATTGAAGCTGCCACCAGTGAACAGGCGGCTTCCATAGGACAAATTAACGAAGGCTTGTCACAAGTCTCGGCAGTAGTGCAGACAAATGCAGCAACGGCTGAAGAAAGCTCGGCTTCCAGCGAGGAGCTGGCCGCACAGGCGCAGACTTTGCAGCATGAGGTTAGCAAATTCAGACTGGATAGCAGAACCGTCGTCTATGATGACCGTGAAGCTTCGCGTCATTCTTTTGGAGAGCCAAATGAAAACGAAGTGGGCATTGTCCATTCAACTGCAGGGCTTGGAAAATATTAAGATTCATAAAACGAAAGTCATTTCTTTCCTTGCAGCAATTACCCAGTTAGAGCCAATCGATTGAGCAAAAAGAGCGCATAGCTTTGTTCCTTAATACAGCGAAGCTGCTGAATGGGGAAGAGGTTAAGATGTTGATACAAGTCCCTCAGGAGTAGCTTTTTTTGACATAGTACATGAATGTCGCTGGGAGGGGGTTGCATTGAAAGAAAAGGATATTTTTCTCAGCGCAAAGATGCTGACGAGCTTAGCACAGTGTGCGACTAGAATGGAGACGTATGTAACCCCTGATGATCAGCTACTAATCATTCGCCTTAAATGCAGTGATGGTACAGAGGTTAATCTCCGATTGGATATGCTGACTACAAATATGCAGGATTAAGAGCGCATCGGGTAATCTTGTGCATGGACAATACTTTTTTATGTTGAATAAAATAGAGAATAAAACATTTCACGGACTGGGGCAGAGTATGTTTTCTCTTGGAACGATGAGCCGCATCATAAAAAAGCACCAACATGAATAAGTCTGGGCCATCGCACTGCATGACGTGAACTGTATCCGGCTTGTCATTGACAAGCCGGATACAGTTCATCAGAAAGCTATGTTAAAACGGCTTTTTCGGTTAATGATTGCTCTTACAGGCGGTCACCGTCACCAACAAATCGTTATAATCCTTATCGGTCCAGTCCTCCCCAGCAATGGAAATGGTGCGCAGAATCAGATTCCCTTTCTCGTCCGCGATGTCCATGCTGTCCATTCGGATGTCGATCTGCTGGCTTTGGGGAATGTCCACAAACAGCTCAAGCGCCGATGCGTGGGACTGAAAAAAAGCAGCCAGCGGTGGCAACGGATTCAAGCTCTGGCGGCTTTCGTCGAAATAGGCCGTGCCGCCCTCCGCGTCTCTAACAGTAAAGCCAATTTTAAAGCCGGCCATAGTGGTGGCCTGAAGAAAAACATAGTAGCCCTCTGGCACCGCCAGAGGTATCGATTTGTTTGCAGTCATTGTGAAGCGGGTCATGCTGATACCTCCTTTTGTTTTATAAAATGCGGAGAAACACACACTTTTCCGCGCTGTGTCCCTCCGCGTCAACAACAGTAAACGTGATGGGGGCAAAGCCCCCCGAAACCTGGGGCGTTCCCGTGAGCCACGCGCCCGAGAGCTGCAGCCCCAAGGGAAGGCTGTCGGCCATCCAGTGGCAGGGGCCTGCGCCGCCCTCGGCCACCAGCGGCGCGGAATAAGCCTGTCCGGCCTGCCCGTCGGGCAGGGAGAGCGCTTTCAGGCTAAGCGCACCGTAGATTCTCAGTGAGAGCACCGTCCTCGCCGTTTCCTCCGGATCTTCACAGGCGGCGCAAACCTCAATGCTGCCCCGATAGCTGCGTATCGGCACGCCGGAGAGTACACCGTTTGCGCTGAGGGAAAGCCCCGGCGGTACGCTCTCATCCTCCGCCGTCCAGACTACCGTCCGCGAAAGATAAACCTCAGCCTCCAGTGCCGCTCGGTAGGCATCCCCCACAAAGCCCATGGGTAGGCAGCTGGTGACAATGGAGATCATTCCTCTGGCGCCAGCCCCCGTTGCTGGAGATAAGCCAGATAGCCGTGAGGAAGTGGACGGCTCCCCTTAGACAGCTGTTCTATCCGAAGCGCGTTTCCTCCGGCGATAGTAAAATAAAGCCGACAGTTAAGCTTGTCGTTTGAGGAGAAGCCCATGTCCCCAAAATTCAGCGCGTAGTTCCGGGTAATTCCGGCAACCAGCGCCTCGTTTTGCGGCTGAGGGATAATGGTGTCCCGCCTCTCTGCCTCCAAGCCGGAGTCAGCGGTAGCGGAAAAATAGGTCAGGTTTCCGATGACGGCGCTGTCGGTGGAGACGTGAAGTAGTCCGGAGACTCGGTCAGCGGAGACGGTGACACCGCCGATGGTCACCGGCGTACCGTTCAGCGGAAGACTGCGCAAGCTGAGTTTGACGGCGGTGTCCTCAATGCCGCCATTGGCAGCATCCTTGTCGGAGATGGGACCAATCAGCAATTCGGTGGACGGCGCCACAGATTTATCCAGCAGAAGACTCATGGGCCGGGATTTTTTGGCCGGAACCAGCATCTCAATGCCACCCTTCTCATCTACATTCGGCATAGCCAGAGAAATGGGCAGAGTGGTGGGGTTGGCCACATAGTTGTAATACTGTTCGGTGGGGCTGTCCTCGTTGCTGCTGTAAAATGTGGCGCCGCCCACCGACAAATCCGCGTCGTAAATTTTAGTTACTCCGTTTTGTACGCAGATGCTGTTGCTGGAAAACGCACTGGAGAGACCCTGGCAGAGCTTCCCCACAAGGCAGCCTCCGGTTAGAAGCGTGCTGATGATTCCCATGATATGGTCCCCTTTCTTTTTTAAATTGAACTGTACGATATGTACATTAAAATTATAGCAATTTTGAATTTTATTTTAACAAATTTGCCAAGATTATGCTATAATTTTTATAAATTTTGGGAAAGGAGTATAGCTATGTCGATTTACACAGAATTTATGAACGATCCGTTTCACTGCGTGGCCGATTACGCCACCAACTTCTTCTATCTTCTCCCCGCGCACACGCCCCCGCCAGTAATTAATACCTTTTCTCATGCCCATTTCAGGAGGTATATGGTTATAGAAGTGATTCGCAGCCTCACTCGGACGCCCAGCCGCCCACAACGTAGGAATCCTCCGCCGAATTCTGCGCCGTCATATGAAATCCAATGGAATAAAATTCACGAGTCATGCTCAAGCTCCGTTTCTTGCCCGGCGGTCTGCGCTCTCCAGTAGCGGGATCCATCCCGTTCACGACACAAAAGGTCGTGGTCGACGAGTTCTCGCCGAAGGAGAAAATAATCCCCGAAGGTGTGCCACAGGTCGCAGATACCGTTGACTTCCCGTTCCGAATACGTACGGCCAAGTTCAAATTTTTCGGCGAGATATTCCAACAGGGCGTGTCTCACTTTCTGTTTTTGCGGAAGCTGCTTGATTTTTCCGGAATCATCAAGAAACTGCTTGATTTTAATGATCTGTTCCATGCAAGACTCCTTCCTGCCGCTGCCGTTCCAGCCATATTTTATGGAGAGCCTGAATATCTTCCGAAAATTCACGGTCCGTTTGCGTCTCTTTCTTGTTCAATACCTCAAGGACGTCAAATGAAAAAGACTGTAATCCATATTTCATCCACTCTGTTCGCATGGCCGGTTCCGGACAGGAATTGGTCGAAACGGAAAATGCGAACTTGTTCTGCTGGCCCGTCAGGTTCGTTGTGGATTTCACCCAAGCGCGTCCGTTCCCGTTACACTGGATGCGGTAGACACCGCCGACGGCCGCTTTTTCTTTATAGGCGTTTTTCAATTCCTTCCGTTTCACAAAATCCATTTGCGATACCCCTTCTTCTTTCCCCGATGCCTTTATAAGGCGTGTAAACCGTGCCTGCTCTGCTGCAATCCAAGCTTAACGCCCCATCAGTCATAGTGTAAGCGATTACCAAAGAATAATCAATCAACGCTCCGTAGAGTAGGTTTGCAGCGCCCATCACTCAATTTTTTCGAGTGTACTTATAAGATCTATGACACACCTAAAGCCCCAAAACCCATTTTAATACAGGAAAAGCAAAAGACCGTCGACGAAAGTCGACGGTCTTTTGCTTGCCCGAGTGGTGGAATTTAAAATACAAAAACTGGCCGTAGTTTGTCAAAGACTGCGGAGGCTTTTTATCACCAATTATCTTATTTATCGACATATTCTGAGTATAAAATAACCCCGGTTGGTCTGCAAAATAAAAAAAGTGGTGGTAAAGGTCAAATATCCGATATACTCAGACGAAAATGCAGAGCTTTTTCTGCATTTGGCGATCTAATCGCCGTCAAAATTCAAGTCATTCACGAGAGGAGCAGTAACATGCCAAGAAGAGGAGAAAATGTTTATAAACGCAAAGACGGGCGTTGGGAGGGGCGTATTCTCAAGCCAGACGGAAAATACCGTTATGTCTATGCTAAAACGTACAAAGAAGTTAAGGATAAGCAAAAAAATTACAAGGAGCACATAAGACCTCGGGAAATGAAACAACCCGGGCCAGTTGAGAGTGCGGTGGAGCTATTTGAGCATTGGCTGTATGGAGATATTACCAATCACGTGAAAGCGTCAACCTTCGGAAATTACTTTTCCTGCGTACAGCACTATGTAATTCCCTTTTTTGAAAAGCCCGGAAATGAGTGCCTTACGGAGCTTTCAGCTGCACGATTCACCGCGTCTATCAATCATTATTCTACGCTTTCCGAATCCTACAAGAGAAAAATACTAATTGTTTTTAAGACGGCGCTAAAAGAGATTGTGAAGGGCTGGCCGACATGTTCAGCCATCATGGAAGCTGTCAAACTGCCAAAGACGGAAAACACGGAGGTGCAGGTATTCTCCATAAATGAACAGCGACTGATCGAAAATGCGATTTCTCATTCTGAGGATATCCGAGCGTTTGGAATTCTTCTGACATTTTATACCGGGATACGCCTTGGGGAGCTTTGCGCCTTAAAATGGAGTGATTTTGATTATGAAGCCGGCACGATGTCTGTTACGAAAACAGTAACTCGCGTAAAAAACATGCAGGGTGGCAAATGCAAAACGAAGCTTCTTGTTGGCACGCCGAAAAGTCAGAGATCCATGAGAAAAATCCCTCTGCCTGCATTTCTCCTGGACATGCAAAAAAAGTACAGCGATCAATGCACCGGCGAAAACTGCCATTTGATCTCCGGTACAAGCACTCCGACAGACCCCAGGGTTTATCAAAAGCTGTATAAAAAGATTTTAAAGGACGCTTGCGTAAAAGACCGAAAGTTTCACGCGATCCGTCATACCTTCGCCACAAGAGCATTAGAGCTTGGCGTTGACATTAAAACGCTTAGCGAAATTTTGGGACATGCCAGCGTCTCAATTACCCTAAACATTTACGCACATTCTCTCATGGAACAGAAGAAAATTGCAATGGATAAGTTCAACGAGCTGCACATCACGCATATGGCAATTGCTTCAATCGCCGTCACAGCTTCAGTCGTAAATATCTGATAATTCAGTAATAGCAATGTGCTTGCGTTGCGATTCCGCAGTCTTTGACAAACTACGGCCAGCGAATTTATTCCCATATAATATAGTGCCCTGAATAAGGTACTGCTTATTCAGGGTCGTGCGAGCAAGTTTTTACAGGTGCTAAGCGTATTTCTAAAAAAGTTTAAGGAAGTGAGATAATGACCAGTCTTTTAAGACAATTTTTGAATGACGGCGGAGACTCCGCAAAAGACGGTTTCTAATATTCCCGCCCGGCAAAAATAGCGTGCAAAAACCGAATCTAAGCTCCGGGACCGGCGGCGGGTATGTTAATGATATGAATAAGCTGCGCGAAATGAGGATACTGCTGCGCGACTGGGTGAGGCTGCTGAACGCGGAGGACATCGGCACTGTTTCGACCTGCCCCTGAGGCGAGGCCAAAATGTGTAAATAAAAGTATCACGGCAAGCAAGTTGACACGATGCCGTGAATAATTGAAGGAGTCAGGACAATGAAGAAGTGGTTTGAGAATTTAAAGATATCTAAAAAACTAATTATAGGATTTCTCTTTATATCGGTTTTGGGAATCGCAGTCGGCGCTGTCGGCATTGTCAACATGCTGCGAATGAACAATAACCAGCAGGCGACCTATGATAATCAAACCATGGGAATCGTTTACTGCACTGGAGCGGAGAGCAGCTTTAAGGAGATCAGAGTTGCGGTTCGCGACCTTTATATTTACTACGATACGGGTCGCGATCAATACTATCAGGAAATATCGACTCAAATGGATGCGGTTCAGGTTCAAATGGAAGAATACAGCAAAACAGTTACGAGTAGTGAAGGGCAGCGGATATATGATTCAACCATGACGGCGTATGAAGCCTACACGGATACAGTTAATAATGTCATAAAAGATGCCAAGGCGGGAAAAGCAAAAGAAGATATACTGTCTCTGATCAATGAAGCGGTCCCTGAGGCACAAAATGCGGCGGAAAGCTTTGAATTACTTACGCAAAGGAAAGAAGCCAACGCGCAAGAAAATCTTGTGAGTAATAAGACGGAGGCGTCAATCGCAATGGTGATTATGATTGCTGTAATTGTCGTATCCTTTGTCATTTCCCTGCTTCTGGGTACTTACACATCCGGTATTATCAGCAAGCCGCTTCAAATGATTGAAATGGTTTCCGAGCATATCGCTGTTGGAGATGTTGACATATACGGGTTAATAACAGAGGAAGACACACAAGTGAAAAAGCGCAAAGACGAGATCGGAAAGGTCGCGCTCGCCTTTAATAAGCTTATTGAAGGAACGGTAAAACTCAGCCGTGAACTGGAAATCGTGGCGACGGGAGACTTGTCTTTGGCAGTAACGGTTCGTTCTGAAAAAGACATCATGGGAAAGGCGCTTTCGGAGCTTGTGGCAAAATTCCATGGTCTTGCAGCTTCCATCGTTACATCCGCAGACCAAGTGGATTCCGGCGCGGGGCTCGTGGCAGACTCCAGCACATCACTCTCCCAGGGGGCGACTGAACAGGCAAGCTCTGTTGAGGAATTGTCGGCGTCCATGGAAGAAATTACTTCGCAGACAACTCAAACAGCACAGAACGCGCAAAAAACAAATGAATTGGCAGGGAATATCCAAAAAGACGCGGATGCCGGCAATGCTCAAATGGCCGAGATGCTCCGTGCGATGAATGAAATCAACGCGTCCTCTGAAAACATCAGTAAGATTATCAAGGTAATTGAAAATATTGCCTTCCAAACAAATATTCTTGCGCTCAACGCCGCTGTGGAAGCAGCAAGGGCAGGCCAGTACGGAAAGGGGTTCGCGGTTGTTGCCGAGGAAGTCAGAAGTCTGGCTGCACAGTCCTCCAAGGCGGCCAAGGAAACCACCGAATTGATTGAAAACTCCATAAACAAGGTCGCAGCCGGAACCATCATCGCAAATGAAACAGCCGATGCGCTGAGCAAGATCGTGGTGGGAGTCTCGCAAGCGGGCGAGCTTGTGGATGCCATTGCCACGGCCTCCCACGAGCAGGCGGCAGCACTTGAACAGATCAATCAGGGGATCACGGAGATTTCTCAGGTTGTTCAGAATAATGCGGCGTCAGCCGAAGAAGGCGCCGCCGCAAGCGAGGAGCTCTCTGCGCAGGCTGACAACCTGAAAAACTATGTCAGCGTATTTAAGCTGAGCTCCGGGAGCCGTCTGCCCAAGAGCGAGCCGGTTTCCGAAACACCAGAGGAATTTTCTTCAGGCGAGCAGCAGGGAGACTCCAAAAAGGTGCGGGCCGTATCCGGGCGGGCAGTTTCCATGGCGGCCAGTGGCACTGAAAAATACTGGTAAAACGGAAACGCCAGTGCATCCCTTCTGAATCAATGAAATAAATTATAAGAATCCGAACCCGCCTCTGTTGAGGTCGGGTTCGGATTCTCATTTTATGTAAGATCAACTGCAAAAAGGCTGCTTTTTCATGGGGCGCAGAAGCCAGTCTCCCGATTTATCGCAGGGCGTAATGGAGGCGGACGGAGATAAACATGGTTTTTTCCCGGGACCAGGTGTTAAACGCACCGCCCGCAACATAGGAATCCTCCGCGGAATTTTGCGCGGTAATCTGGAAGGTTCCAAGGTCGGCGCTGAGCAGCTTTCCAACCTTGCCCCCGGATTGCTCCGCCATGATGTCCACGCGGGCCTTGGCGTCCGCAGTGGCGGCGTCGATCAGCTCCAGCTTTAGCTCGCCCAGCTTGGTGTAGTAATACTCCGGGGACTCCGAATAAAAATTTACGCCGGAACCGATCAGCTCTGTAATGTCCCGGGAAATGACCTCGATGCCCTCCACGTCCGAGGACTGAATGGTAAGCCGCTGGCTGAGGGAATAGCCCTTCAGCTCCGAGTCGACATAGTTGCCGTAATCATTGTAGATCTCCCGGTAGTCGGGTTCGATGGTGACAGACGAAAATACAATGCTCTCTTCAGGAACGTTGTGGGACAGCAGATAGTCCCGAACCACGCCCGCGTCGTGCTGGATGGACGCATACGCCTCCGTAGTGGACTGCCCGTAGGCGGAGAAGCTGCCGCGCCAGACAATTAAATCGGATGTAAAATCTCTCGTGGCCGATCCGGTGGCGCTGATGCCGCCGGAAGCGTTTTGCTTGTAATCCACAAGACTGCCGACGGCCAGACTCACCGCGATAATCAGGCTGATGCCCGCAATCAATACCGCAAGAACGCGGCTTCGCATCCACATCATAAAATCATCCTGTCTTCGTTTATTTGCACCCATCATAGCACGGCGGGAGGTGAATGGCAAGATGGGCCTGCGGCATTGGTAGTGTCAAGAATTATGCGCAAATTGGTTTGCAGTCTCATGTGGAATGAGATCAACCAGCCATTGAGCGGCTCAATCGTGAGATCCGCCGCCGCACCCGCGTGGTGGGGGCTTTTCCTGACGGAAACTCCGCCCTTATGCTGGTTTGTGCCCGACTGCGTCATGTTGCAGGCACCCAGTGGGGAAACAAGAAATACATGAACATGAAGCACTTGGAGACAATCATGGACGACGCCGAGTTGGCTGGTTAATCTCATTCCACATGAGACTGCAAACCAATTTGCGCATAAATGTTGACACTACCACAGCAGCTATTTTTATCGAAAAAAGGCTGAGAAACGAAACGATCCATATGCCGCGAAAAGGAAGCAAATCAAAGCAATTTTTGAGGAAAACTGTTCATGCTATGGGTATCGTCGAATTCATTTGGAACTGAGGAAACATGGCGTTCGACTATCGGAAAAAATCGTTCTTCGTCTTATGAATCAAGCGCATTTGCACCCAAGGATTCACAAAAAGCGAGTGTATAGCTCCTATCAGGGTGAAATAATGCCGGCAGTTCCCAATATCCTTGCGCGTAATTTTCATGCAAATCGCCCCAATGAGAAGTGGCTTACGGATATTACGGAGTTTGCCATTCCTGCGGGGAAGGTATATCTTTCACCTATGATTGACTGCTTTGATGGAATGCCTGTCTCATGGCGTGTTGGATGATCTCCCAATGCGGAACTGGTGAATGGAATGCTGGATGATGCGATTGAAAGACTGAAAGCTAGGGAAACTCCTACGATTCATACAGATCGTGGCTACCATTATCGCTGGACAGGTTGGATTCACCGCATGGACCGGGCACAGTTGCAGCGATCCATGTCAAAGAAGGGATGTTCTCCCGACAATTCTGCCTGCGAAGGATTCTTTGGCCGCATCCCCGTACGATTCTCTTCTTTAAATGTGCTTTCTTTTCTAACTTAGTAATTCTTTCGTCCCACCATCCACTGTATTTACGAAGCCACGCAAAAATGTGGCGAATATATACACGATAATGAATGGCACAGGTACCATATTCCCAAGAATAGCTGCCATCAGTGTCAGCGGATAATCCAGCCCCTGTGCAATCCCGTAGGGTAGCCCGCCGCGCAGTTCGATAATGGGAGCCGTGGAGATATGAAAGGCACATAGAAATTTTCCTGCCGATGTGGCTGCAAAGCTAAAAGTCATAAGGAGGTTTTCGCCCTGCCATACATTTCCTGGTAATAATTCTGATAACCGCCAGTTGTGATGTGTTCCATCCAATCCCTGTGAT
This sequence comes from Oscillibacter sp., assembly GCF_032018205.1. Taxonomy (GTDB): domain Bacteria; phylum Bacillota; class Clostridia; order Oscillospirales; family Oscillospiraceae; genus Oscillibacter. The sequence continues at coordinate 12,117 of NZ_DALZOY010000005.1, forward strand.
TCAAGTACCATTGAATGGTCTCGGTAATGCCCTGCTCAAAGGTATAGATAGGCTTCCAGCCAAGCTCTGTGGTAATTTTTGTGTTGTCAATGGCATATCTGCGGTCATGGCCGGGGCGATCCTGCACGTAGGAAATCAAGTCCTCCGACTTCCCCAGGGTCTTGATAATCAGCTTCACAATTTCGATATTTGCCTTTTCGTTGTTGCCGCCAATGTTATAAATCTCACCGATTTTTCCTTTATGTAACACCGTATCAATGGCGCTGCAATGGTCTGCAACATGCAGCCAGTCCCGAATCTGCATGCCGTCACCGTAGACTGGCAGGGCCTTTCCGCAGTTGCAGTTGTTGATCATCAGCGGAATCAGCTTTTCAGGAAACTGATAGGGACCGTAGTTGTTAGAGCAGCGGGTGATATTTACCGGCAGTCCGAAGGTCTCGTGATAGGCACGGACAAACAAATCCGCACTGGTTTTGGAGGCGGAGTAGGGGCTGTTGGGCGAAAGGGGCGTGGTTTCCGTGAACATGCCCGTCTTTCCCAGCGCACCGTACACCTCATCGGTGGAAACCTGCAAGTATCGGACGCCTTCACAATAGTCTCGGCAGTGCTTGTTGTCGGGCTCCTCGCTCCAGTGGCGTTTCGCCGCCTCTAACAGCACCTGCGTGCCGCGGACGTTGGTATTCAGGAAAATCTCCGGGTGGGTAATGCTGCGATCCACATGGCTTTCGGCCGCAAAGTTCACCACCGTGTCAAAGTCGTACTCTGCGAACAGCTTGGACACCAATCCTTCGTCGCAAATGTCACCTTTGATAAAAACGTGGTTGGGGTTGCCCTCCAGACCGCTGAGGTTTTCCAGATTCCCCGCGTAAGTCAGGGCGTCCAGATTGACCAGCTTGTAGTTGTGGTGAGCGAGCATATAGTGAACAAAATTGCTGCCAATAAAACCGGCGCCGCCGGTCACTAAAATCGTTCTCATTACTTTTCCTCCGCAATTCGCAGCATATATTGACCGTAGTCGGTTTTCAGCATGGACTCAGCCAGTTTTTGCAAATGCTCTTTTGTGATAAAGCCCTTGCGAAAAGCGATCTCTTCAATACAGGAAACATACATGCCTGTCCGCTTTTGGACAATGGACACAAAGTCTGCGGCCTCCAGCAGGTTTTCGTGGGTTCCGGTATCCAACCACGCCATACCACGGCCAAACAGTTGCACTTTCAGCTGGTTTCGGCGAAGGTACTCATTGTTGACAGTGGTGATCTCCAGTTCCCCACGGGCAGAGGGCGTGACCTGCTTGGCAATCTCCACCACGGAGTTGTCGTAGAAATAAAGCCCGGGAACAGCAAAGTCCGACTTGGGGTGCTCCGGCTTTTCCTCTAAAGACAGGACATTCCAGTCCTTATCAAACTCCACCACGCCGAAGGACTTGGGGTTTGCAACCTGATAGCCGAAAATGACTGCGCCGTTGCTGTTATGTATCTGCTCTCGAGCCTGATACAGCATCTCGGAAAAGCCTCGGGCATAAAAAATATTATCCCCCAGCACCAGCGCCACATGGTCTTGTCCAATGAATTCTTCTCCAATGAGGAAGGCCTCCGCAAGGCCGTTGGGCTGCTCCTGAAGAGCGTAGCTCAGCTTTAACCCGTAGTCTGCCCCGTCACCGAGAAGCTCCTGATAAAATGGTAAATCTCTGGGAGTGGAAATAATCAAAATCTCTTGAATACCTGCCAACATCAGAGTGGACAAGGGGTAGTAAATCATGGGCTTGTCATAAATTGGCAAAATCTGCTTAGAGATTGACTTGGTAACGGGATAGAGTCTCGTTCCACTCCCACCGGCTAGAATGATACCTTTCATATGCTTTTCCTCTAATTTCTCTTTTTCTTCTGGTCGTGTTACTTCGTATATACCCAAAATCTACTCATGATGTAATTGATAGGGACTACAATAAAAAGAACCAGGATAGGTGCAAGCGTATCGGAGATATCCATAATATCAACAAGCAGCCAAAGGCAAATAGAATTGATACAATATGTCACACCATAGGCTAAATATGTTTTAATAAGTTTGTTCATTTTTTGCCGGTGATCATGCTTGAATACGAACTTGCTATTCCACAGATATGAATTGAAAACACTAACTATATATCCAATAGTATTTGCAAGAATATAGTGCGTTCCAAAGTAAAGGAATAAATAATAGATGCAAAGTGCTACTAATACATTAGAAATACCAACCAATCCAAATTTCAAAAATCGAATTGTTTCCTGCTTTACATCATTAAATTCATTCATACGCTCTATCCCAATTAATTCGTTTATCGACAATAACCATTGGACGCTTCATCGTCCGCTCATTAATACTTAAGATATATTCTCCCATAATACCCATAAAAAATAATTGCACGGCGCTTAAAAAGAAGAGACCTATCATCAATGTTGGAATACCCATGGGATAATTATTCCAATTCAAAAGCTTGTTTATTAAGGTGTAAATGGAAAAGCCAAAAGCAAGAACGCCTACACCTACACCAGCAAAAGTGCAAAGACGGAGTAAATTTTTAGCATATCCTGTAATTCCCGCCATTGCGTAATCATAATTCCTCATAAAATTAAAATTTGACTTCCTCGGTGAAGGTAAAAGCTTGTAGGGGACAATTTCTACGTTTCTTCCTCCAAACTCGCTGACAATCCCCTTAATATAGGGCTGCATATCGTCAATTCCATTTAGAATTTCAATAAAGGACTTATCATATAGTCCATAGCCGGTAAAATTTGATATTTGGGGTTTCAGCGCAAACTTGGAAATCAAACGATAATAGCTCCTCCGTGCAAACTTTTTGAAAGCAGATTCCGTGGCTCCTATTTTTTGTCCTACTGTTATCATTGCACCTGCTTCCCAATGGCTTATAAATTCCGGTAATAATTCAACGGGCTCCTGCATATCGCCCATAAGCATAAACACTGCATCCCCGTGCCCATATTTTAAGCAACAAAAAAGATTACGAATGACCCCAAAGTTCGCTGTATTATGGATCCCCTTTACTCTTTTATCTTTTTCACACACTTTAGAAATTTCGTCCCAAGTATTATCGGAAGAGCAGTCATCTGCAAATATAATTTCATAGTTGTATGTCGGCAATTTTGTTTCAAAGCTTTCACAGATTTTTTTGTATTGTGGTACAATCGTTTTTTCATCATTATAGCAGGGAATGACAACACTAATTGTTTTCAAAGTTATCACTTCCTTATTGCAAAGAAGCCGTTACGCAATCTACCATTGCATCCGCAGTAAGTTTGCACTGCATCTTCAGATATTCAGCAGGTGTATAATTGTAGTACAAGCCCGACAGCATCTGCTCATCATGAATTTCAGGGGCAGTGGTAAATTGATAATCCACACCAATTCGCTTAAAAATTGCTTGCCCGGACATATTGGAGTCTGCAATTATTTCCGCAATCATTGCACCAAAGCCTCCTGCAAGCGTATGCTCCTCCACAGTAAGTACCATTTTTGCGTCTTTCATTGCCTGCTCGATAAAAGACTTATTGATGGGATTAATTGTCGGACAACTATACACACCAGTATTGATCCCCATCGCATTTAGTTTTTGACAGGCCTTTAATGCCTCACCGGCTATGGAACCCGTAACTAAGATCTTAACATCTCTTCCCTCTTGAAGCGTCAATACATCACCAATCTTATAATTATCAACAGGTGCAGTGTGCAATTTTGGTTCTCCACCACGACCCAAACGAATAAAACAAGGGAGTTTGGTTTCTGCGGCCTTTTTTGTCACCACATATGCCTCGTAAGGATCGCAGGGAGAGAAAATGACCAGATTAGGAACGGTACGCAGTGCGGAGATATCATCCACAGCAATATGAGAAACACCGTCATCGCAGTAATCAAAGCCGGTTCCGCAAGATACGACCTTTACATTGGCACAGTTATATCCCAGATTAACACGAATTTGGTCCAGCGTGCGCAAGGACGTAAAGTCTACTAAGGAATAGGCAAAAACAGTTTTTCCTGAGAAAGCCATTCCGGCCGCAACACCAATCATGTTTTGCTCCGAAATTCCAATATTTAGGTACTGATTTGCATAGTTGTTTTGATATTTGGCATTAAATCCTGCATCAGCTTTTATAAATTCCACATTGAGATCTGCTTCTGCTAACTCACAGAGTGCATCAAAAAAAGATTCTTTCATGGACGGCTCTCCTCCAGTTCCTTCATTGCAATATCAAATTCTTCTCCATCGGCGTACAGGTAATGCCAAACGACATTGTTTTCCATGAAGGAGATGCCCTTTCCTTTGGTCGTATGAGCAACGACGCAAACAGGTTTCTCTCCATGTCTAAAATTTAAGGCATATCTAAGTGCATTGAGATCATGACCATTGACTTCAATGACATGCCAACCAAAACTCTTCCATCTTTCAGCAATATTGGTCGAGGACAAAATGTTTTCAAGTCTATCCTGTCCCTGCAATTTATTGTGGTTTACAACCACCGTAAGATTTGATAACTTGTGGTGCCCTGCAAAAAGAGCCGCCTCCCAAATGGAGCCCTCGTTACATTCACCATCGCCCACAATTGAATACACATTATAATTTTTCTTATCTTTTTTCCCGGCATATGCCATACCACAGGCAACTGGAAAACCAAGGCCTAAACATGCAGTAGCAAAATCAATTCCTGAAACGCCTTTTTTATACAAGAAATTAGTTAATTTTCCCCCATCTGGAAATTTTTTGATTAAATCTTCTACAGAAAAGAATCCCTTTTCCGCAAGGGCAGCTGCCATCGCAAAACTGCAGTGACCTTCGCTCAAAACAAACCGATCGCGGTTTTCATTTTTGGGATCCTTGGGATCAATTTTCATTACATCATTATAGAGAACTGCGACAATATCGGCAATGGATAGTGCGCAGACCGTATGTGCTAATTTTGTAATATGTGCCAGTTCGACTGTATGCTTTCGTATTCTCCAAGCTAATTCTTCTGTTTTCATAGAAACCTCCAGTAACTTATCGGTTTAATAAAATTTTTCCACAAGAGATCTTTCGTACAATCTTAATTGCCTTCAAATCCTCACTTTTTCAATTGTTGAACTTTATTGACCATCTTTTCTGAATCGTTTCAGCCCAATTTCAGGATCATCAAAACGAAGCAGCTCTCTACTTGCTGGAATATCATATTCATCAGATTTAATAAGAACCTCGCAATTATCACATAAGGTAACATATGCATAGCCATAGCCCTGAGGAATCATAATTTGCTTATGGTTTTGCATGGAAAACACTTCACTGCTCCACTGCTTGAAGCTTGTCGAATCTTTGCTTAAATCAATCAGAAAAAGCTGGACCGCTCCTTGCGTACAAGAGAACAACAGATTCTGTGCATGTGGTGTATTCTGAGAATAAATCCCTCGTATTGTCCCATTAGAATATGTTAACACCCTTTTATCCTGTACAAATAACGTATTTATCTCATATTCCTTAAATTTACGTTCAGAAAATGTTTCTGTAAAATATCCTCTAAAGTCTTCATAATATTTAGGGGAGAACACCTGAATATCCTTCAATGCAAAAGGACGAACAGACAAATCATTGAGGTAACGTTTTTCCTTGTTTTTCTCATCACGGCTTTCAAAAATTTCCTCTGTATCGAAATGAAGTTCTTCGAATTTTTTAGCGTTTTTGTCTTGATCCGAAATCAGAATTTCCTTGCAGGGAAGCGTAATTCCCAAAACATTGCTCAAGTAGGAGATGCTTTCGTGAGCAGAAGGCTCATAAAATTCGCTGACCTTCATTTTGTACCTGCTATTATCTGTGAGTGAAAAGCTAGCATGCCCACAGCCTTTGGGGATGTATTGGATTTTTCGGTTTTCTTCAGATAAAACTACGCTTATCCACTGCCCATATGTAGGAGAATCCGATCGTAAATCCACCACAAAATCAAGCATGGCTCCCTGAATACACTGAATTAGTGTTGCCTGTGCGTAGGGTGGTTTCTGATAATGGATTCCTTTGAAGCACATACTTTTATATGTGAAATTGTAATTTTCCTGAATAAAGACATCTGAAATTCCCATGTCTTCATAATCGGCTTTTGAATAAAGGGTTTCTTCCCATCCCAAATGATCTTCGTGGCAGTCTGGTTCTATAACCTTAGCGCCATGAATTTTTAATTCGTAAAATTTCATTCTACTCCTCCAAAATCCTCCACACATATTACTTTTTCCAGTAAAAAATCTTCGTTTTGACCATGTCACATTACCAACGTTCCTGTTTTCAAAATCAAAAACTACTATTGGTGAATCGTTTTCTGTTATCTATTTTCACTTACTGTGAAATTCACATCGCTGTCTGTGAGGCAGACGGCATTTGCATCTCCCGTAGAGAGAATCGGATCCTGTGTTCCCCAATCAATGTTGATTTCAGGGTCATTCCAACGGATGGTACGGACCAGTGAGCTATCATAAAAATCGTCAAATTTATAGAGTACCACCGTATTGTCTGCTTTGGTCAGGAAAGCATGGCCAAATCCATTGGAAATAAGAAGTTGCTTCTGGTTTTCCGCAGAGATGGTGTGGGTAATCCACTGCTTAAAGGTTGGAGAGTCCTTTCGTAAATCTACCACCACATCCATAATTTCTCCCTGTAAAACTCGAACCAACTTGGTCTGCGGATGGGGGTTATTCTGGAAATGAATACCACGGAGAGTTCCCTTCTTCAAATTCATTGCTTCATAGTCCAACACGAAGTTATAATGAATTCCGTTTGCCTCCATCTCCTTTTTGGAGAAAGATTCAAAGCTGTATCCACGATCATCTGTAAAAACCTTAGGCTCAATAATCTTAACGCCTTGCAGTTCTAATCCTGTTACCCTCATCTCTCTGCACCTCTCATAAATTGATTCATTTGCACCGCCTGTCGACAGATACGTTCCCTGTTTTTCTCGCCCTCAAAAGCGGTTTGAATACATGATGAAAACAGTCGAATGGAATTTACAAAGCTGTCATCCTCCAGCAATGTCAGCGTTTGTTTCTCATTCCACTTTTTTAGCACCAACTGCGGAGCATAGCCCATGGGTGCAGTAAAAATACGGTTGGTGAAAATGCAGCCGATGCTGCCCCATACCTCCAATTCGCACTTATAGCTGTTATCCATGCCAAAGGCGATTTGTGCCACCTGTCCCCTGTCATTTTGGAGCGTTGCACTGCCCCCAATATCCACCTCAAATTCGGGAGAATACTGCAAGGCACTTGCCTTGATTTTCGCCGTATCTCCCAGAAGTTCTGCGGATAAGCGGATGGGATAACCACCACAATCCAGCAAGGCTCCTCCACCCAAGGCTTTGTTGTAGCGGAAGTCGTTGGCATCTCGTTTTGGAAAACCGAAAGTAGCACGAATCAGTCGAAGCTCACCAATATCTCCATCTGCCAACATTTTTTGTATGGTTACAAGCTGGGAGTGGTACAAAAACATATAGTTTTCATGGACGGCAAGGCTCTTTTTCTCTGCCAACTTCAAGAGCTCGACTGTTTCCTTAGCTGACGTAGTAAAAGGCTTTTCCATCAGAATATGCTTGCCAGACTCCAAGGCCTTCTTGCCCCACTCATAATGGAGCGCCGGAGGAAGTGGAATATAGATAGCATCAATGCTTTTGTCTGCCAACAATTCCTCATAGGAGCTATAGCCCTTGCCCCCAAAGGTTTCTACAAAGGGTTTGGTTTTTTCGATATTACGAGAAGCGACACCAACATATTCTAATTCGTCGCATTTCGACAATGCGGGTAAAAACCTCCTAAAGGCAATCTCGGAAGTACCGAGTATTCCCAGTCTGATTTTGGTCAAATCCTTACACCTCCAATAGGGACAGCAGATTGCGAAGCTGAATATTCAGGCAATTATTCACCTGATTTAAGGTGTTCAGCGTGTAGTAATCCACCCAGAAATACCCCTCCGGCAATTCGCCCAGCTCCTCTGCGGCAATCTCTAAAATACGGTTGTAGTTCTGCTCATGGTAGAACCGTCCGCCCTCTTCCGACAAAATCGCATCATAAAGGACACCACTTTTTTCATTATACTGCTTTTGGAACAATTTCTCAATGTCGTTAAGATTGCTTTCGTCAAATCCTGCCTCCAGCTGGACGGTAGGAGCAAATTCCATCTCATCAAAACAGCCAATTTCCGAAAGACCTCGTACCAAAAACTTGCGGACGCCATCCTGCACCGTGGTAAACAGTCCGAACTGTGCCATGCCACAGGCTTCAAACAGCGGCTGCGTCCACTCGGTCACCTCTCTGCCCTCAATGGCGATGTTACAGTAGACCACCTGAAACGGATAGGGTTCTTTGCAAAAAATTCCCTCATCTCGCATTTCCCAGTGAGACAGTTGGTGCAGCGGAACCAGCTTTTTTTGGGTATCCGCAAACATCTTTGCGTTATTCACATAGTGATACATTTGGGACAGAATACTCTGCTTCGGCTTTTCAAAAATGGAGCGGTAGAGAGCGTGGTCTTGGAAGCAGCCTTCAATTTGAGCAAGCTCCTCCGTGCTGATTTCCGTCATGGTAAAGGGAATGCAGGAAAGCACGGTGCGAGTATCCATATTCACTAAATTTTCCTGCTTCATCAGCTTTTTCAGCTGTCTCAGTGTCATCCAACGGAAATTCGCCAGAAGCTCCACCTGCTCCGTCTCGGGCAGATAGACGATAATATTACGGTTTCGCTTTCCCCAAAAACGAGAGGACTGCTCCGACTGAATTTGATCCACCACAACCTCGTAACGCTCGGCGTTCAAAAAATAATCCAGATATGCCGGCTTTCTTCCCCCGTGCTTTTGGGTAAAGTTGCTCTTGGTTGCTTGAATGGTGGGGGAAATCTGCACACAGTTCACATTGCCCGGCTCAATTTTCGTCTGCATGAGAAAATAAAGTACACCGCCCCTTTTTTGACAAAGAATACCAAGATATCCAATTTCCCTTTGCAAGAGAATGGGCTGTTCGGCAACGACCTTACCATCCTTTAGAACCTGCAAACCGGAAACTTGAAAAAAGCTGTTGTTCCGGTTGTGAATGAAACCGCTTTCTCGGTCGTAAAACCATTGGGCACTGTCCGAAAGGCGGTTTTTCACAATACTGACATGGGAATTTTGATTGCGTTCTTGTACCCATTGATACAGAGCTTCCATAGAATTATTTCCGCTGTCTGTCGCCCAAGAGCGGACACTTTCTAAGGTGGTATACATTTCTCAGTCTCCTCTTTCAGCCTACTTCAATGAATACATACTTTGAATAATTTGGTACTCCATAATCTGGCTTTCAGGGCCATTTTCTGCTTCCACACAGACATAACTGTGAGAAGAATCATTGCTTCCCTCATCTGAGTGAAGCAGCACCAACGGGCTGATCTCCTGGGCAAGATTTCCCTCCAATTTGAACCGATAAATATACCATTCATCTGCATTTAAGCGAAAATTATCAAAGTGGAAATAATAAATATCATTGTTGGGAAGCGAGTTTAGATCAGCTCTTGTGGTTTCAATAACTTCAAGGGAATCTTTCTCCAAAACTTCTAAACAGAGCACCACATCTCCCGGATAGGAATTACCCCAAGTAACCGTTCGAACGCCGATTTGGTTAACGGTTTTTCCGGCGGCTTCAAAATAATGTTGGTCGATGGACTGTACTTCTGCAAGATCAGGAGTTGTTGCATCATTTCCATCAATCGCAATCTGATAAATATCCATACGAGCGGACACCAATAAAAAACCAGAGAAAATCACGAAAGGGATCAAGCAATTGATGATGGTCAAGACTCTAACCGGTAGTTGAATGGAGAGTAGCTTCTTTGCCGACGGCATATAAATCAAGCACAGCATGAAGATTGCAAGAGAAGCAATTGCCATCGATATCCCGGGCAGTACCTCTATCAACACCGGAAAAAATGTTTGCAATGCCATTGGTATGGAGCACTCTGACGTAATTCCAAGGAGCACTTTTGTGATTCCGGTGATGCTATATGTGTTCATGCACTCACTTTGATAGAGAAACGGACAGAGCATACGGATAAACTCGAATGCCAGAAATCCGATCATTCCGATTTTGATCTTGGATTCTTGGTCCTCGTCTACACTGAGAATCCCAATTAAAAGGAACGGAACACACAAAAAGACACGATAAAAATGCAGCCAAGCCAAAACACACATACCAGTCATAAGGACGGCCAACAAGTTTAGCAATCTTTTGTGATTCTTTTTCCCTTCGTCCTCTTTTGAGAAATAAGAAAATATAAAAGTCAAACACACCAGTACACCAAAAATAGACACTGCACCATAGCCACTGCCCAATGTACTTCTCTCAAAAAACCAGGACAAATAGTCGTCATCCACAGAAGAATATCCCAAAGAAATTGATTTTGCAAGGAGAAATGGAGGTGCCAAGAAGCACCCCGCAAAAGCACCTACAATCAAAAGGTTCTTATACATCCAAAGAAGCACAAGAAAAGCTGGCAAAATCATAAACGGAGCAAGGACAACTGAATACCCCATACAAATAAGGCCAATCACTCTTTTTTCTTTCAGAATATATCTTAGTCCTACTACAAAAAGAAGCGTGTATAAAACTTCATCCTGCATCCCATATCCAACAGACAAAGCTATTGTGCCAGATCCCCAAAGTAAAATTGCAGCCAGTTGTCCTCGGCTTTTGCTGTCTGTCAGGCTGTACACAATCCGATAGACTTGTACTCCAAGAAGCACAACACAAAGAACAAAAAGCAGCTTTCCCCAAATGAGACAAGGAAGGCTGAAAACATCTGGATTCGTATCAATGGGATGCGTCAACCAGACTGGAAAATTCCAGATAGCCCATGGCATAAGAGACAGCAGAATTGCACTGGAAAGGCCAAGCCCACCATGAGGAGCTCCCCGATAATTTGCTACAAATATGTCCGGCAATTCTTTGATTCGTCCCGACATGAGTGCATCCCAAATTTCCACAGCATGGCCAGTGAAAAACAGACCGTCTCCGTATTGAAAGCAAACCAGTCCGATCACGGTGACCGCCGCAATAATGGTAGATTCTATTTTGTGTGTTTTGACAATATCCTTCAAAATACTCCATGTATTATCGGGATTCAAGTTTCTGTTCATTCGCGATACGTTCCTTTTTTCTCTTTTATTTTATGCAGCAGCTGACTTGGTATCAATCCCACCAAAAGGGGTTTGACCACATAGGGCAGTCCCGGCAGCAGTATTTTATTCTTTCGATAGCCGCTCCAGCGCACAAATGCCTCTGTAACACGGTATCGGTATTTTCTTTTGACCAGATTGTCCTGTCCCTCGTAGTACTGAAACAGAATTTCCTCCAAATTGTATCCTGCATAGCCCGCAGCATAAAGCCGCATCCACAACTCGTAATCCTCGCATCGTTTGCACCAGTTGCGGGGATCGTAGCCGCCAAGTTCTCGCAAAATCACGGCGCGAATTAGCATCGAGGGGTGCAAAAATGGATTGTTCCAAAGAAAATCCCGGGGCTGCGGTGCTTTGGGGTAGCGAAGTTCACCATAGATTCCCTGTTCGTCAAATTTCTCGGCACTGCACCCTACCATTGCGAACGCGGGGTGCGATTCTAAAAAATCTGTCTGCTGCTGGATACGCATGGGCAGAGAAACATCGTCGGCATCCATCCGTGCAATATAATCACCGGTTGCATGGGCAAAGCAGGTGTTCAACGTTGCGCCCAGTCCCTGATTTTCCGCGTTTTGAAGCAATCTGATTTTGTCCGGATGGCGCTCCTGCAAGGCGCGCAGTACACCCAAACTCCCATCTGTGGAGGCATCGTCACACACAAGAATTTCTAGGGAAGAAAAGGTTTGCTGAAGCAGGGAATTCATCGCTCGCTCCACCGTGTCAGCGCCATTGTACACACCCATTAAAACAGATACCATCATTTCTTAAAACCTCTTCCCTTCCACCATACAGGCCAGCGCCGCTTCCAAAACCGTCTCCTGCCGCACCGCCGCGACGCAGGGGGCACACGCTCGGCCGGAGCAGTCCGGCTTGCTCTGTCCACAGGGGACGCAGGACGGCAGTTCTTTCGCTAAAACCGCCCGGCAATCCGGCGGCAGAGTCGGATTTGGATAAAAGCGCCCATATTCCCAGCCACCGCAGACAATGACGGTGGGTACACCGTGGGCAATTGACAGATGGGCACTGCCAGAATCGTTGGTCAGCGACAAGCAGCAGCCTTTCAGCCGCTGCGCCAGCTCTGCCAGAGTTGTCTGCCCGGAAAGATCCCGGGCGGTTTCCGGCAAAAGCGCCGCTAGCTTTCCACACAATGACCGCTCTGCCGCAGTGCCGAAAATCAAAACACGGCATCTTGTCCGCTCGGCCAGCTGCCGTGCCACCCATGCGAACCGCTCTACCGGCCAACATTTGGAGATACTGCCGCCAGCCCCCGGAAAAATCGCCACACAGGATGGCTCCGTCTTTTGCCAAGCGCCTTTTTCCCCTCTGAACACAAAGGGCGACAGCGGACCGCGCACCAGTCCCAACGGCTCCGAATACTGGGCGTTTCGCTCCAGTTCGTTTTGCGCCGTCACGGGAACCAGATCCACCTGACGATCCACCCTCTTTTTCAGCCCGAGGTGCGCGCAGCCCGCAGTCGTATCCGGCAAGACCCGCCGCTGGGCGGGAATTGCCAGCGCATACAGGTCGGAGAGAATGTGCCGCTGCACCGGAGCAACCACTACCAATTCCGCCGAGAGACTACCAAGCCGCCGCAGGTTGGCTATCCTGCTTCGGAAACGATGGGGCAATGCAATAACCGCCTCAAAAAGACCGGTTTCTGCGGCAAACTCTGCGATCCCTCCTCCCTCCCGGCAAATCAGGGTGAGGCGTAGTCCCTCTGAGCGCATCTGCTGTGCAGCGGGGCAAAAGGTGATCAAGTCGCCCAACGCCGCAAGGCAGACCACCGCCACCTGGCGGGGCGGGGAGGACTTTTCTGCGGTCCGCTTTCGTGGAAACGGGAAAACCGTCAGCAAGCTGCCATAGATCAGGGTTCCTATCATCTGTTTGAACTGTTGCTTGAAGCTACTGCTCATATGTTCTCCGCGTCGTACCAGACGACCTGTCCATCGACTGCCGCCAGCCGGGCGCATTCGTCCTGCGCGAAGGCCATCAAGTCCGTTGAAATCCTCGCGCCTTGACAAAGCACCCGATCAAACGAACCAGTCGCCACCGCCACGTTAAACGCGTCGCCGTACTCCACCCGGATGCCTTGTTTTTTTAGAGCGCCGCGCATCTCGCAGATCTTGGCGTCCAGTTGTAGTGGGATATAGACGCTGACATTGCAGCCCCTTTTTCGCAATGCCTGTGCTGCGGCAAAGGTTTCGGTCCCCAGCGGAGCGAGTAAGCATACCCTATGGCCTGCCCGTACGTCCTGCACCGCAGCACGCAGCGTCATTTGAACGGGTTCCAGACCTTGCGTGGGTAATTCCTTCAGGATCTTTTCCGCCCGCTCCAAAAGCATTTGGGGAGTAATAGCCGCCATGCACACCGCCTGTTGCAGACCCCGGGGACAGACCTTGCTCCACTGTCCGGTGACGGACATGCACTCCCCACACACCGGCGAGACGATGTTCTCATTGCGCGGATAGCCATAATAATAGGACGGCGTGGGGCCAAAGCTTACCACGCAGGGGGTGGACAGTTGGGATGCCAAATGGACCAGGCCACCCTCACAGTCCACGTGCAGGAGGGAGCTCTTCAGCAAAATTGCCGTTTCCTCCAGCCGGCAGTCAAAGGCATATCGATCCGCTCTATCAAGCGCCAGACTGTTTTTCACACCGGTCTGCACCACCAGAATGTCCGAGTGCTTTGCTTTGAATGCCGTGATAAATTCCATCAAAGTCGACACCGGCAGCAGCTTTGTCTGCGCGGTGCCACCCATATTTTTATCCGCGCCAAAGTTCACGGTGATGTAGCGTCGCCCCGTCAGAGCATGCCGTTCCAGTACCGGTAGCCACCGCATATCCAGCAGGATATTTGAATACATTCCGCACATGTCCACCGCGCCGCCACAGGAGAGCAGGGACCACTTTGTATCCCCAGAAAATTTTGCATAGCGGAGCATCACGCTCTCGCGCTGGTGCTGATCGGAAATGTGGAGTTCATTTCTAAGCAGAGCTTCTTCAATCTTGCAGGCTGTATGATAAAAAGCCGGCGCCTTTGCGCGGATTGCTCCTAAATTTATGTGTTTCAAGATTGCGCCGTGGTCTACATGGAGGGCAAGGTCATAGTGCGCCGTCGATGAGACAAACAAATTATTGTAAACGTCATGTACAATGGTTACATTCTCTCTGTTGCCATAGATAAATTCGCCAAACTCAATGCGGTCCAAAAAGAGATCCACGTCGCAGTCGCAAACCGTGCTCAGTTCATCCACCAGCCGCAGATAAACAATATAATCCCCCAATGCTCCGCCTAGATAGATTGAAATTCGCAGGCGGGAGAGGTCCGGAAGTATGCCCTCTGCTTGCTGCTGCTCCTGAAACCGCTCGTTAAAGTAGCACTGATGGCACAGATTGTCATACTCTCCGCCAATCTCCTTGTTGACAACATTCCGGAGAATTTCAGCTTTTTTAAATACATAGAGGCTTGACTTGAGTTTGCTGAGTAGCTTTTTTAAAAAACCCATCTCTTTTCTCCCACCATACGCTTTGTTCTTATTTGCCGCGTGCCACGGTTCTGCTGTGCGGCTCAGTTCAGGCCCTTCAATTTAATTCGCACATTTCCTGTTTTTTCCCATTTTTCAGCAATGTCATTCTCTTTGCCTTCGATGGATTTTGCACGAGCAATCAATTCATCGGTTCTCCCCTCGATGAATACCGCGCGATTTGTGACGCCGTCTATCTTGTTCTCGATAGACACCGCGCGATTTGTGACGCCGTCTATCTTGTTCTCGATAGACACCGCGCGGTCTGTGATGCCGTCTATCTTGTTCTCGATAGACACCGCGCGATTTGTGATGCCGTCTATCTTGTTTTCAGCATGAATCATTCTTTCCCTCAGCTCCGAGAAGGCCGTCGCATTGGCATCCTGCATCAGCAACAGCATATCCATTAATTCCTTCTGCTGCTGCTGAACCGTCTGAAGCTGTTCGTTGCATTCGCGGAGTTGACGAAAGGCCTGACGAATTTTTTCAGTAAACATACTACACTTCTCTCTCCACCACCGCTGCCACGCCGCTATATCCAGCATCCTTCAGCAGTGAATGGATATCAATCTCAATTTCATTTCCTTTGACTGTAAAGGACGGCTCTCCTGCCAGACGGAGGCTCTCCTGCTTCGATTGCTCCGCCGCGCTGTACATTCCGTCTCTGAAAAAGAGACGGCGGACAGGAACCTGATAGTCGCCACCGTACAGCACATACAAAATGCCTGCCCGATGTCCCCCGTCTCGAATCAGGTTGGAATAATTGAACAGCAGAATGCGCTCCTCCGAATCAGGGTACCCCTGCGTTTTGACCTTCTGCAAATTATACGCCAGTCGTTCCGCATTGGTCTGATATCGAACATCCTGCGCATTGTAATAATTGACCTGCTCCCGACGATCGTTCTCGTTGGTATTGCCCTGCAGCGCCGCGACGATTCTGGAACGCTCAAGGCGGCAGCAAGTGGAATGCCCAGTTTCATCCGCAGATTCAACCAGTAAATCCTTTAGCGCAATCCGCTCCTCCGCAATCTTCACCAAATCCGGCAGCATTCGAGACAGACCCACTAAATTGACTTTGTCAAACTTATTGCAAGAAAAGCCTGAAACAGACACAAGCGCTTCAATGACCTGTTCCATGCTTCCTGCCAATGCTACAAACTCTTTGATTGTCAAATCAAGGCGAAACTCTCTGTAATGGATATGGATGGATTCTCCTATATTATCTTCAATTTCAAACCGATAAGGAAAATCCTCCACGGTATCAGCGAGAGACGCAAGCTTTATGACACCAGGATTACTCATGGGGACCTCCTATCAATATTCGTCAAAAGCGATATAATCGGAAAAGATTTCATGATATCTCTTTTCCCGCACCAACGCCAGAAGGCGCGGCGTGTACGAAAAAAACACCGTCTGCAGCTTGCAAATCACTGTCTCCTCTTGAAACAGTGCCTCGCGCTTTTCAATTTCCGCAATATACTCTTTCTTAAAAATATGCTTGTCGAATACGCATCGAATCAATAGATATGCGGCGAGATTTTCCTCGTCCATACACCACCATTGATTTTTCTTGTCAAACACCCGGTTGCGCCAGATGGAGTCATTGACGAAAGCATCAATGGGAATCCACATCTTCGGACTCAAACTCTTGCACGCCAGCTTTTCAAATGCATCAATATAAAAATGCTGTGCCGTCCCCTGTTTGCTCCAAAACTGATACTCACTGAGCTTGTAGCCAAAGCTCCAGCCCGCCTGTACCCCCAGTGGAGGCGGCATACGTTGAAAGTCCATTTCCTGCATGACGCGCACAAAGGCAGGGCCGCTATCCGGATGAATCAGAATGTCAATATCCTTTCCGTCTTTCAACCGATCCGGCAGTTCCCTTCCAATATTTTTAATCAGTACATATTGAATGCTTGCGGCGTTCAACCCCAAAAAAAATTCTTCAATCAGAGTTCGCTCAATATACATCATCATTGCCCGCCATACCGCTTGGTTTTTAAGAGTTCCAACTGCCGTTTTGCCAATAAAACGCTTGTGGCAAGCTGCAAAAACTCCGTTTCCGGCATCGCCAGACGCAATTTTTCATTCTGGATATGGATCTCCCGGTACCCGCTGGAATCGGTACCGTGGTTCAATTCCACATCCAGCACCGTCTCTCCAAGTTTAATTTGTGTCAGAACCTTGATCTTTTCGCCCATATGCATCTCCTATATCCGTCTTTTACCGGCCTATGATTGAATCAATAAATCAAAAAGTCCTTTGCCAGATAGTTCTGCACGTAGTCCTTCACGCCGTCCTCCAGCGAGTAAAAGGGCTCGCGATAGCCTGCCGCGGACAGCTTGTCCATGGTGGCCTCGGTAAAATACTGGTACTTGGCCCGCAGGCTCTCCGGCATTTCTACAAACTCAATATTCGACTTCTGCCCCAGCGCACGGAACACGGCGCAGCCCAGATCGTGGAATGTCCGCGCCTTGCCCGTGCCCAGATTGAACAAGCCGCTGACTTGCCGGTTCGCCATTATGAAGCGGATCACCTTGCAAATATCCTTCACATATATAAAATCACGGGTCTGACCGCCGTCCTCATAGCCCTGCCGATAAGATTTGAACAGCTTGATTTTTCCGCTTTCCTGCACAGAGCGGAAGCCATGCAGAATTACGCTGGCCATACTGCCCTTGCAGTATTCATTGGGACCGTAAACATTGAAGAACTTGAACCCCACATGCTGGGGCGGCGCACACGTCTGTTTTTGCGCCCACAGGTCGAACATCTGCTTGGAATAGCCGTAGCCGTTCAGCGGCAGCAGGCGGCAGATGTCGTCTCTGTCGTCAAAGCCGAACTCGCCGCCTCCATAGGTTGCCGCGCTGCTGGCGTAGATAAATCTGGCATGATTCTGGGCGCAAAAGTTCCAGAGTGTTTTTGTGTAGTTAAAGTTGTTCCGATTGAGGTAGTCAAAATCCGGCTCTGTGGTGGAGCTGCACGCGCCCATGTGGATCACATATTCCACCTCGCCTGCCAGATTGGGAAGCTCTTCCAGAAAATTCGCGCGATTGTAATATTGCAGGTACTTCTTGTTGCGCAGGTTTTTCCATTTCTCGGTGCTGGCAATGTTGTCGACAATGATGATGTCCTCCCGCCCCATATCGTTCAGCATACGAACGATGCAGCTGCCAATAAAGCCTGCGCCGCCTGTTACGATTATACTCATAACTTCTCACCTTTCCATTCTTCACAGCATGAGCAGCTCGCCATTTGGAGGCTGCTGCCTGCGTTCATGACCGCAAATAAGCATCGCAGACCGCGTCTGCCGGGCCCAACATCCGCGCCTTTCCGTGATCCAGCCACAACGCCCTTCGGCATAGCTGCTTCACTTTTTCCTCAGAATGCGAAACGAACAGCAGTGTCGCCCCACGGGAGAGCATCTCGCTCATCTTTTTTTCACATTTGACCTGAAAATCGTGGTCGCCCACCGCAAGAATTTCGTCCACAATCAAAATTTCGGGAGTAATAATGGTGGCAATGGAAAAGCCCAACCGGGCGGCCATGCCGGTGGAAAAATTTTTGACAGGCACATCCACAAAGTCCCACAGCTCTGCAAAATCAATGATTTCATCGTATTTCTTCCGCATGAATCTTTTGTCGTATCCCAGCACTGCGCCGTTTAAAAACACGTTCTCACGCGCGGTCAAATCTTGGTCAAATCCCGCGCCCAACTCAATCAAAGGCGCGATGCTGCCGTTGACGGTCACCACGCCCGCTGTGGGCCGAATGATGCCGGAGATTACCTTCAGCAGCGTGCTTTTGCCGCTGCCGTTCTTTCCGATGATCGCTAGCGAGTCTCCCTTTTCCAACGTGAAGGAGATATCCTGCAAGGCACAGAACTTTTCATAGTCCAGCTGGCGCTTAATCTTGCGAATCACATATTCCTTGAGATTGTCTACATTCTCCTTGGCGAGATTAAACTTCATTGTTACACCATCGACTGAGAGGGCTGTGTTTTTCATCGGTTTTCTCCCTTATAAATACAGGATAAAGGAATCCTGGTTTTTCTGAAACGTCAGCATCCCAACGCACAAAGCAATGATGGAAAACCCAATACACACCAGATTCGCCTTCAAGCTTGGCACCGTTCCATACATCACCATGCAGCGGAACATCTCCAGAATATGAAAAATCGGATTAAAGCTGACGATCTGTCTGGCTGCATCCGGCAAAATCGTGATCGGGTAGAAAATCGGGGTCAAGTACATCAGCGCGGTGAGTACCACGCTGTACAGATGCACGACATCCCGGAACCGCACCGCCAGCGCCGACAAAAACAAACCCACCCCGGTGGAAATCAGCAGCAAATACAGCAGTGGCAGCGGCAGCAACAGGATCGCCCAGGTGATCCGGGTCTTGGTGAGGGCTAACACTACCACCAGCGCCATCAGGGACAGTACAAAATTGACAAAGGCGGAGCCCGACTTGGAAACGGGCAAAATATATTTCGGGAAATACACCTTTTTGATCAGTGCAGAATTGCTGATGACCGAAGACATCGCCGTATTGGTTGCCTCGGAAAACGCATTAAAAATGAGCTGCCCTGTGAGAAAATAGACGGGGAAATTGGGAATGTCATTTCGAAAAATGGTTGAGAACACCACCGTCAAAATCATCATCATCATCAGTGGATTTAAAACGCTCCACAGATAGCCCAGCATCGAGCGGCGGTACTTTGTCTTGATGTCTTTACTGACCAGCTGGAACAGAAGATCCCTGTATTGAAAAAATTTTTTTAAATATGCGCTCATGGGTTCTCCCTATCTCTTCTCAAAATATCCGCTGCCGCCTCCGACAGCCTGGCCACCACCACGTAGTACCCAGACTCTGCCTCGGCACCGTGGCCCGTGCGCACCAGATAGCTTTCCCGGGCGCCGAAATTTCTGCCAAAGCTGACGTCGGTATGCTTGTCCCCAATCATATAGCTGGCGGACAGGTCCAAATTCCACTCCTTTGCCGCCGCCAGCGCCATTCCGGGACTGGGCTTGCGGCAGGTGCAGGAGACTGCGTATTCCGGCACAGAGCCCTGTTCATGGTGGGGGCAGATATACACCGCGTCCAGGCGAACGCCTTCCCTCTCCAGCAGCTCCGCCACGCGGCCGTTGACCCGCGCCACATCGTCCATGGTGAAATAGCCCCGCGCCACCCCCGACTGGTTTGTGACCATCACCAGCAGGAAGCCCGCGTCCGCCAGCCGCTTCAACGCCTGCGGGACGCCCTCCAGCAGCGTGACCCTTGCGGGGTCACCCAAATAGTTCCGCTCCACAATCAGGGTTCCGTCCCGATCAAGAAACACCGCTTTTCGTTGATTCATGCGTTCTCTCCATAGGCGTGCAGCACCTGTTCAATGATCTGCGTGGTGGACAGTCCCTGCTCCAGCTCAATAAATTCCACGCGCCCGCCATGCGCACGTACGAACTCGCCCCCGGCCACGCTCTTATCCTCCCAATCCTTGCCCTTGACCATCACATCGGGGCAGAGCTGCTCGATCAGCGTTTGGGGCGTATCCTCGTCAAACAGTACCAGATAATCCACCATATCTAGCGCCTCCAAGAGTGCCAGCCGGGCCTGCTGCCCCACGATGGGCCGCCGGGGACCCTTGATCCGGCGAATGGAATCGTCACTGTTGACGCCCACGATCAGCACATCGCCAAACGCCTTCGCTTGACGGAACGAGGAAATGTGTCCAGCGTGTACCAGATCAAAGCAGCCGTTGGTGAACACCACCCGCCTGCCCGCTTCATGCAGATGCCCCACCACAGTGCTCAGAGCATCCGCAGTCCGTATCTTGCAGCGTTCGTGTCCCATGCCCTCCAGCACAGCGCAAATCTCTTCCCGGGTGGCGGTTGCCGCACCGGTCTTGGACACCACGATGGATGCCGCCGCGTTTGCCAGCTTGCAGCACAGCTCCAGCGGGAAACCTGCGCCATAGCACAGGGTAAAGGCAGCGATTACGGTATCCCCCGCGCCAGTCACGTCGATGACCTCTTTGGAAACTACCGGAAAATCCTGCTTTTGCACCGCGCCCCTTCGCTGCAGGGACATGCCCTTTTCGGAGCGGGTCGTGAGCATATATTCGATGTTGTTTTGCTGGCAGAGCGTCTCCGCAGCCTGATAGATAGCATCTTCCGTCTCCAGACGCTCCGCGCTCGCCGCCTCGGTCAGTTCCTTGAGGTTGGGCGTGCAGATCGTTGCCCCTGCATATTTAGAATAGTCCGTTCCCTTGGGGTCTACCGTTACGCCAATCCCCCGTTTGGCTGCTTCGCCAATCAAAAAGGCGGTCATCTCTGGGGAAAGCGCGCCTTTTCCGTAGTCCGACAACAGCACCATATCAACACCAGCAAACAGCGAATCCGATTGCAGACGTAGGGCTTCGACCCACTCAGATGAAACCGGACGAATATTCTCTTCGTCAAAGCGAAGCAACTGCTGGTTTTGCGCCAGCACTCGCGTTTTGACGCTGGTATGCACCTGGGGCGTCTGCCGGGCATAGGTCAGATCCGCCCCCAGCTGCGCCAGCTCTCCTACGAGCATCGCGCCGTTGGCATCGTCCCCCACCTCCAGCACGACGCGAAGTTTTGCGCCCAGCGCCGCCAGATTGCGCGCCACGTTGCCAGCACCACCCAGCCGAAAAAAAGTTCTTTTGATGTGCACCACCGGCACCGGCGCCTCAGGCGAGATGCGCGTACTGGTGCCGCTGAGATACTGGTCGATCATAAAGTCGCCTGCCACCAGCACCGTCAGGCGGTCAAACTGGGCAAGACGTTCTTCGATTCGCATGGTCATTTCCTGTTCTCACTCACTTTTCTTCAAAAAAATCTGCTTCCAGCATGGCACACAGGGCGTGGTAAATGGGGAGGTGATACTCCTGAATGGCAAAGGTCTGGGAGCTGGGAACACAGATGCACACATCGCAAAGCGCCTTTGCCTTGCCGCCGCTTTGCCCAGTCAGAACCACGGTGAAGATCCCCTTGGCCTTGGCAGCCATGAGTGCATATAAAATATTTTGGGAGTTGCCCGAGGTGGTAATGCCCAAAAACACATCGTCCTTGCTTCCGTATCCATTCAACATTTGCGCAAAACCAACAGCGGCGTCCACATCGTTAGAAAAGGCAGAAGACAGCGCTGGCATAGACGTTAGAGGGATGGCAGCAAGTGCCCCCTCCATCTTATCCGCCAGCGACTGCCCGTCCGCGCCAAATAGTCTATGAAGTTCCGTT
The DNA here is from genome assembly GCF_032018205.1 of Oscillibacter sp. Lineage (GTDB taxonomy): Bacteria > Bacillota > Clostridia > Oscillospirales > Oscillospiraceae > Oscillibacter. Next base: position 34,109 of record NZ_DALZOY010000005.1, read on the forward strand.
TCAAAAGAAGGGGTGATCCTGCGGTTGAATAGAAACGACTTCATCAGCTCTCCCACAATATGCTCGCTATCAGCCGCGCTGCCGCCGTTGCCCGCAACCAGCAGCTTTCCGCCCCTGCGATAGCCTTCCGCCATACGGTCGTAAGCCGCATGGATATCCTCCCGGCAACACATCAGCCCTGGATAGCGGAGAAATAAATGCTCAAATATATTATCGGTGGAATACTCTTTCCTTTTCATAAAAACCTCCTTTTTAAAATATAATCTTCGTTCTGTAAAGTCCTGCATACCCAAATAACAGTTAAGCCGAAAGCGTATGTATAAACCAGCTCACATGAATTAGACTTATTTATCACGACCAAACAACATACATTTGAAAGTACATAAATTGATTTTATTATACAATAAGTCCCCTTTAATGTAAAGCAACTGATTACAAACCCCCAATAGCAAGAAATTCTATTTTCAGCTATTCGGTCTTGTCCCTCTGGAAAGGCCGCCTCCGCAGCAAATTAAAGATTGACGGATCAGCTGTGTGATAAAGCAGACAGCAAGCAGGTGCAAGTGCACACACCTTGTTATCCGCCCTCCACGCATTTTTAAAATTGCAGCGTTTCCTCCCCTCTCCTCAGCACCTATCCACCCTCAACTTGCCCGCACCGGAATTCGATTCCCCCGCTCTTCGGGATATATATTATAACTGCAGAGGCCTCGGGATAGCTTCCCCAAACCTCATTTTGTAATCACGGAGGAAGTTGAAATGATGGAGACCTTTACCTGTGACCACTGCGGCACCAAATTTCCTATTGAAGCGCAGACCATTTTCGACGAACAAGTGCCGTGCGAGACCTGCCTTGAGGAACTGACCGCCGTCTGCGACTGCTGCGGTGAGCGGATCTGGTCCGATGACAGCGAGGGCGATTCCAACACCGTGCTCTGCCAGAGCTGCTATGACGACTACTACCACCGCTGCGCCCACTGCGGACGCCTGATCTCGCGCGACAATACGTACTACGTGGACGACCACAGCGGCATACCGAGATGAGAAATATTATTCACTGCTGTCTCGGTATAAAAAATTTGATATTGCATTCGAACCCCGACTTACAGTTGCATGATCTTGGCATTTAAGTTCGCTTGAGAAACAATTCTGCTGGCGGAAAAATCAGCCATACTCTTTTGAAGTTTACGATCAATCTTACCTTACCACGCCTTGGTGTCAAGAATAGTATGCTGCATGCCAAGCGCTAAAAAGAAGGCCATATGCAGATTACACATGAAACCCAGCAAGTTCTATCGGAAGTTGTGAAACTTACGATACATGTAGCAGGGCGACCACGCGTCTATCTGCTCGCCGTACGTGTCCGGCTGAAGCTGTGTGTCCACCATGAGCACATCGTGTTTCATGAGAATTTCCACGCGGCGTTCCAGCACTGACTGTAGCACCGCCTGAAATTGCCCTGGGGAGGTTTGAATGACATTCTCCAAGGAGGCGTTACTCTGATAAAGCTCCGTAAACCGGGATACCTTCCGATCACCCAGGATAGAAAATTCTTTGCGACAACTGTTATACGCAACGCGCTCTGCGCTGGGTGAAAAGCCCCTCTGCATGATCGACAGTTCTATTCATACGGTACTAATCTCGGAAACGATCATGTATCCACTCTTCAGTTCATATAATATATTTTTAAATGCAAATAAAATTAGGAGATTTTTCCAACCTATTTCAAAAGAGATAGGTGGTTGGCTTATGACAGTTGGAGAACGCATTACACAGCTCCGCGAGCAGCGCGGGTACACTACCAACAAGCATGCACACAAACCCAGCCTTTCTCAAAGTTTTGTGTGGACTGTGGAGCTGGGAGAAAAGGAAATCACCGTGGTAAATTTTGAGTATCTGTGCAAGGTGCTGGACGTGGTCTTGCAAAACTTTTTTCCCTACACGGGCAGCGAGGTTCGCGGTGAATCGCGCTGGTTTCAGAGTTGACGCGGGAGTAGCAGGCGGTGCTGTGCACCTTTTCGAAAACACTGTAAGCGGTTGGGCGGGTATCATTTTTGCGTGATACCCACCCAAAACTTAACCGATTATGCCGCTGTTGTCGGCATCGCGTGTGGGACGGACTGTATACTGCCTATATCCCATTAACATTCTCCGCAGTATAGAAAGTCCTCCACGTCTTCCCGCGAAAAGCCCTGCTTGAGTGGCATATCGACGTCCTCCGGGGCGTAGCCGTACGGGCTTTTGTAGATGTGTAGAATGCCCCGAGAGTTGTAGGCGATGCCGCTGGCGTCGATTCCCCTTGCCTGGGATTCGGCGGCGAGGATTATCAGGATTTGACGCTTGCGTTTTTGCGGCAGGAGGTGCCCATAGTCCACCATTCCAAAGAGACATCACATATTTACACCTCTTCCACAGCGGAGAGCGGCTCGTTGACGTACAACCGCCGCTCTTTCAGATACTCGATCAGCTCCAGGTGCCGCTGGGGCGACAGGCGGGTAACAAACTCCGTCCACATCAGCTCCGACATCTCCTCGTCGGAACAGGAAATCGCCGCGCTGCAAAGCTCCTCGACGGACTCCAGCGTGTCGATTAGCGTGTTGTATTTCAGGGTCCCGCGGAAGATGCGAAATTCAATGGTGCTGAAATTGGTGAGGTTGACGCAGGCGTAGCGCCCGGCGCAGGAGGTTTTCACGCTGGCCAAAACCTTCTTGGGATTGTCCTTGTGCCCATAGCGGGACGCCCACTTCTCCAGCTGCCGCTTAGTGGGGCGGGAGAATCACAACAGCTCATTCCAGTGGTTTTCCACGAAGAAAAGGATACGGGCAATGACGGCTTCCTGTGCATCTTCGGTTTTGCCAAAGCTGATGCGGCTGACGTAGACGTGCAGACCACAGGTCTCCGCCCGGTGGCTATAATAGCCCTTTGCCAATGCCATCTCCATTGCGGCGGCCCACAGCATCCGCGCTTTGTGATAGTCCAGCGTCATGGGGTGGGTCACGATCTCCATTCCCTTGTTCAGGGAGCCGTCGTGTTTGATGTAGATGTGTTCCGCTTCCCGGTTTCCAATGTCCATCAGCTTTTTTGTCACGGAGTCCCGTTCGCCGCCGTCGTCGATCCCCAGCTCCACGCACAGATAACAAGAGCCCTCGCCGTAAAAGATGGGGGCGGGCTAGTAGTAGGACTGGATTCCCTCGCGGTGCTGATCGATGCAGTCGCCGCAGTAAGGGATACCCTATTAGGTTACAGCTCCCCGCAATAGAGAAACTCCTACAACTCCTCCGGGGTGAAGCCCTGCGCGAGCAGAGTGTCAATGTTTTCCGGAGTGTAGCCAAAGGCGGTGGCTAGTAACCCGCTTCACTCACATGGAGGACTTGGCTCATGGCGTGGATCGCATAACGGCTGCGCTGCAAAGTGATGTATTCATACAACCGTTCCGGCTTCACTTCTTCCGGTCTTTGGTGAAAAAACCGATGGCATACGTTTCCGCTCCCTGTTATGCCGATTTACTCAGTTCTTTATCTGAACAAAATTCCACCCAAGTTTGTCTGCTATTTCTTGATGTGTTTTTCCCTCCGCACGCAGTTCCATGATAATCGCTTCCGACGTCTTAATATCTGCCCTGTTTCTCTTACTCATATAAATACCCCCTGATGTAGTTATATTTTCCTACATCAGGGGACTTCTTGTCTATTGTTCGTTTTTACTGGGGCCGTTCATTCCATGTGGAACCGGGGGCTTCAGCTTACTTTTAACGGTTCAGGAACTCCGAATGTTTATTTCTTGCTCTCGGAAACCGCAACGGCGACCGCAACGGTCGCGCCCACCATGGGGTTATTGCCCATGCCGAGGAAGCCCATCATCTCCACGTGGGCGGGGACGGAACTGGACCCGGCAAACTGCGCGTCGGAGTGCATCCGGCCCATGGTGTCGGTCATGCCGTAGCTGGCGGGACCGGCGGCCATGTTGTCGGGATGCAGTGTCCGGCCTGTGCCGCCGCCGGAGGCCACAGAGAAGTATCTCTTCCCCTGCTCGTTGCACTCCTTCTTATAGGTGCCCGCCACCGGATGCTGGAACCGGGTGGGGTTGGTGGAGTTGCCGGTGATGGACACGTCCACGCCCTCATGGTGCATGACGGCCACGCCCTCGCGCACGTCGTCCGCGCCGAAGCAGCGGACATTGGCCCGCTCCCCCTCGGAATACCGGACCTCCCGGACGGTCTTCAGCTCGCCAGTGTAGTAGTCAAACTGAGTCTGCACGTAGGTGAAGCCGTTGATGCGGCTGATGATCTGGGCCGCGTCCTTGCCAAGGCCGTTGAGGATGACCCGCAGGGGCTCCTTCCGGGCCTTGTTGGCGTTGCGCACGATGCCGATGGCACCCTCCGCGGCGGCAAAGGACTCGTGTCCCGCGAGAAACGCGAAGCACTTTGTCTCGTCCCGCAGCAGCATAGCGCCCAGATTTCCGTGTCCAAGACCCACCTTGCGGTCCTCCGCCACGGAGCCGGGAATGCAGAAGGCCTGCAGGCCCACGCCGATGGCTTCGGCGGCCTCGGCGGCGGTGGCCACACCCTTTTTCAGAGCGATGGCCGCGCCCACACAGTACGCCCAGCAGGCGTTGTCAAAGCAGATGGGCTGAATGCTTCTGGTGATCTCATAGGGGTCAAACCCCGCGGCCTGACAGAGTTCGCGGCACTCCTCCACGGAGCCGATGCCGTACTCTTTGAGGACAGCGTTGATCTTTTCAATTCTTCTTTCGTAGCTTTCAAACAGAGCCATGTTTCTGTCCTCCTTTCTTATTCCTCGCGGGGGTCGATATATTTGGCGGCATTTTCAAACTGGCCGTAATGGGACTTGGCCTTTTCCAGCGCCTCGTTTGCGTCCACGCCCTTTTTCACGGACTGCATCATCTTGCCGAGATTCACGAACTCGTAGCCCACGATTTCGCTGTCCTGATTCAGCGCCACGCGAGTGACATAACCCTCTGCCATTTCCATATAGCGGGGACCCTTTTCCCGGGTTGCGAACATGGTGCCAATCTGGGACCGCAGGCCCTTGCCCAGGTCCTCCAAAGACGCGCCCACGGGAAGGCCACCCTCGGAAAAGGCGGTCTGGCTGCGGCCGTAGACAATCTGCAAAAACAGCTCCCGCATGGCGGTGTTGATGGCGTCGCACACAAGGTCGGTGTTCAGCGCCTCCAAAATGGTCTTGCCCACCAGAATTTCAGAGGCCATGGCGGCGGAGTGGGTCATGCCGGAGCAGCCGATGGTTTCCACCAGCGCCTCCTCAATCACGCCCTCCTTCACGTTCAGTGTCAGCTTGCAGGCCCCCTGCTGGGGGGCGCACCAGCCCACGCCGTGGGTCAGTCCCGAGATGTCCTTTACTTCCTTGGCCTGCACCCACTTTCCCTCCTGAGGGATGGGCGCCGGGCCATGATACGCGCCCTTGGCCACAGGGCACATATGCTGCACTTCGGCGGAATAAATCATATGAACGCTTCCTTTCCTGCGTTTTTCAAAACAGATGAGCCGGGGGATTCTGTTGTTGAATTCCGCAGTTATTATACTGGTAAACGATTAACCTGTCAAGGAAGGAAAACCGGTATATCCGGGAATTTTCAATGAAAAGAGGCAGGTTTTTCGAGAGAAACTTTTTGCGGCGAAATCGCGGGGGGAATGGAAGGCTGCCCCGCGCCCGGGCGGCGTTTACCCCACGCTGGACGTTCCATTAAAAACAAAGAGGAGACGCCCGCCTGAGCGTCTCCTCTTTGACCGTTCAAGATGAAAGTATCTTCCCTCGCCCCGCAAATCAGCTTGCGGAAAAGAGTTCCCCTCAGCGCACGAGGAAGCTGCCGAACAGGGAGAGGAAAATGGGATTGTAGATGTCGTCGATCAGCACGGCGAAGGAGGGATAGAGGACCCACGCCACATTGTGCCAGCCGTACTGGTCCATCACCGCTTTTTCGTTTGCCACGGCGTTGGGCCCGGAGCCGCAGCCCCAGCCGCAGTTGCCTGCGGTCATCACCGCCGCGCCATAGTTCCGTCCGAACATATTGTAGGAGATGAAAATGCCAAACAGGGCCATCAAAATCGCCTGCGCCAGCAGAATGATACCCATCTGCCCGGCTACGGAAGCCAGCTTCGTAATATCAATGGTCATCAGCACCAGCGCCAGATACAGCTCCAGGAACATATGCTCGATGGCCTCCACCTCGGGGACATAGAACTTGATGTGAAAGGCTTCCATCACGTTGCGGGCGATGGCGCCGGCAATCAGGCAGCCGATGAACTTGGGCATCTCAATTTTGGGAATGCTGTCCAGCAGCATATAAATGGGCATGCCCAGCGCCGCCAGAAGCAGGCACATGGCAAACATGGAGATCATGCGGCTGTTGTTCAGCCGGGGCTCCTGCCCGGAAGCCAAGGATTCGGGCCTGTCATTCGGGTCTGATTTCAGACCGTGGCGGCGGATAAGGAATGCGGCCACGGGGCCGCCAATTAAGGAGCCCATGATGTTGCCCATCGTTCCGGCGGCAACACCCACGGTAGTGGCGTCGGCCGCGCCCATGCCCTCAAAAATGGGGCCAAAAGCGGAGGCGGTGCCCACGCCGCCGGACATGGCGGCAGAGGAACACTGAAGTGCCAGCAGGGGATGCAGGCCGATCAGATTGCCTATGGCCACGCCCAGCAAATTCTGCATGGTTATCAGCAGGCAGGCGGCGATGGCAATCATGGCGCACAGCTTTCCGCCCGCGTGGCGGATCATCTTCCAGCTAAATCCAAAGCCCACGCACAGGAAAAACAAGTTTTGACAAAGGTCCTGCACCACCTTCGTGTCAAAGGAAAAGGCCATGGCCCCGGATATTTTGATCAGGGCAATAATCAGAGAGAAAAGCAAACCGGAAACGACGGGGGCGGGAATTGCGTATTTGCGGAGAAGTTTGGAATGCCCCACCATGGCGCGCCCCCAAAAGATGACAATGGCGGCAAAGCCCAGCGAGGTGAGGTATTCAAATTTGAAGGCGGCGATCACTCCATCCGCCGCAGGGGTAAAGGTTCCGAAATACTCCAGAATTTTCTCCATTTAGTTTCATCCTTTCTGTTCGGGTCTGGCAAAGCAACGTTTTAAACAAGTATGGGTATCTAGGCGAGGAAGAATACGGAATTGCTCAAAATCTGTATCTCGAAGAGTTTGTTTAGTCAATTAAACAGATAGAAAACGATTGCTTTGTGCATTCCGACCGCTTTTTAATGGAACGCATGGAAGTATAACGCAGGAGGAAAATTTCGTCAAGAGGTTTTTTCACCGCAGGCGGACATAAAACAGGCTGCGGACGTGTCTCTGGACACATCCGCAGCCTTGTTTTCAGTGTGCTTAAAGCTTCAAGCTGGGTCAAAAGTTCCCGGCAGGCGGAGGCATAGGCATCTTCCTCCATCCGGTAGACGGGAAGCTGCTTCAGCAGCTTCCCGTCTACCGGATTACATAGGGCATGAAATTTTTAAGCTGCGGGAATGGCCAGAATTTGGCCGATTTGAAGCTCATTCGGATTTTTGACGGTGGCGATGTTGCGCTGGTAAATCACGCCCCACTTAGTTCCCGTGCCGTAAAATTTCTGGGCAAGGTTCCACAGGCAGTCGCCGGCCTTTACCGTGTAGCTCTGGTCAGCGTCCGCCGGGCCGGAGGGGTTGACGGGCTCAGGCTGCGGCGCGGGGACAACAGGGGTCTCAGTGGCAATGGCGCTCAGCTTGCCCGCCGCCCGCAGAGCTGGGCCGTTCAAGGAGGCCACGTTGGGGGTGCGCCCATCTTCGGAGGTGGGGACGGTGAGCTCACCGGAGCGCACCTTCTCGTAGATCAGGTTCTTCTGAGGGTCGCTCAGATCCGCGCCGGTAATTTTCCAGTTGTTGTCGCACTGGGGCATCAGCGGGGTTTTCAGGCCGGCCACGTAGTCGGTGATCATATCCCGAACCGCGCCGCCCTCGTACACCACGTCGGACTCGTTCAAAAGCCCCGCAGTGACCAGACCGCCATAGCGATAGTTGTTCAGCGCCAGCACAAGTGTCTGATTGTCCGTCAGGGACTTGCCCTGATAGGTGACGTTTTGGATGCGGGAGCCGACAGGCTTGGAGATGTTAATCTCGTAGTTCACGCCCGCAAACTCGTCATAGTTGTACATCCGAATATTGGGGTTAAAGCTGATGGTCACGTCGCCGGAGACGTATTGGTTAAAGAAGTCGCCCGCCTGCCGCTCCATGATGGCCTTGAGCTGCTTGCCGGTGACCTTCACGCCGTAAAGCGTGTTGTCATACTTGTAGATTTTCACGCTGTCCCGGTTCAGGAAGGGACCCTTTTCCAGATTGGAGCTTGCGTCGAACAGGGCCGCCAGAGACACGTCTGCCTTGGCGTTTTCCATCTGCACCTTGTTGATGAGATCCACAACGGGGTTGTCCTGCAAAATGGCGTTGGGGATGCCGGGAAGCAGTTCCACGGGGTCCAGGAACGTCTCGCCCACTTCGCCCACTGCCGTGGAGGCCAGAGCCTTGCTCTTGTCGTCCAGCGTCTTAAACCGCTTCAAAAACGCGGCGTCGGGCGTCACGGCGGAGCAGTCAAGCAGGTCGCCGTTGGCCTTCGTCACATCCCAGCCGCCGTCCTTTTTCGTCAGGGAAAGGGTTAGCTTGGAAACGTACTGCCCATTGGAACCGGGCTCCAGCACAGGGATGCCGTTGATGGTCTCGTCCACCACGGCGTGGGCGTGGCCGATGAACAGCGCGTCGATCTTGTCGCCGTAAGTTTCGGCAACCTCGCGGACGCCCTCGGCGCCGTATTCGCCGTCCAGCCCGTAGTGCACGGAGCCGATGATCACGTCGGCCTTCCCCTCCAGCTCGGTGAGGATTTTGCCCGTTTCCTCCATGGGGGTGGTAAAGGTCATGTTGTCATAGTGGGTGGGGTCGGATTTTTCCCAGATGGGGATATGAGGCGCGTCAATGCCGAACACCGCCACCTTCACGCCGTCAACGTCGAAGATGTGATAGGCATCCAGCCAGCGGGCGCCGTCCTTGCGGTAAATGTTCCCCGCCAGAGTGACGCCCTGAAACTCCTGAATCTCCTTGGTCAGGTATTTGAACTCAAAGTTAAACTCATGGTTGCCCAGGGTCCACACGTCGTAGTCCAAATAGTTCAGCGCGTCGATCATGGGGTGTGGCGTTTCGGATCTAAATTCCTGAATGTAGTTGGCTTGGGTGGAATCGCCGGTGTCAATGAGAAGCAGCTTGGGGTCGACCTTTCGTTCAGCCGCGATGATGGCCGCCGCGTGGGCCATGCTGGTTTTGTTCTCCTTGTTGGACGCGTAGTCGAAGGGATTGATCATGCCGTGCAGATCGCTGGTCTGGAGAATGGTAAGGGTTCGGGTATCCTCCGCTGCCAGAGCGGGGACAGCCAAACTCACTGCCATCACCAGAGCCAGAAGCAGCGCCGATAACTTTTTCCGTTTCATTCCTCAGCCTCCTCAAAATGTTTTCAATGGGGATGATTTTATTATAGTGCCGAGGTAATTTTTTTACAACAGCTTTTCCAAAATTACGGTAAAATGTTTTTTAATAAAAACAGCACACCCGCCGTCTCATGAGACGGCGGGTGTGCAACGTAATCCTGCAAAAAGGTTTTCAGTGTGCTTTATCAGCTTCAATCCGGGCCAAAAGTTCCCGGCAGGCGGTGGCATAAGCCTCCTCCTCCATCCGGTAAATGGGGAGCTCGGGCAGCTCTTCGCCCCTTCGGTCATAAATGGCGGAAATCACATGGCGCAGAAGGGGCGGATTTTTCACCAGAAGGGGCCCCGTCAGCTCGGAAGCAAACACGTTGTTTTTCCGAAAGCCTTCCGGACCCTGCTCTTTCTCGTTGCCATAGCCAAGAGACAGCTTTGTCACAAGGGGCGTGACGATGCCGCTTACCAGCGTGCAGGAGTTCATAAAGCCCACCACGGGCTCCTCATACAGGTCCGTGCGTCCATATACGTCCCCAACAAACCGCTTTTTTCCCTGCTGGCTGCTGAAAGCGCCTACCCGAAGGCCCATGTAATACGTTCCCGCCGCGTCCGTGACGGACTGGCCCAGCATTTGCATGGCCGTTCCGCAAAAAAGCATGGCCACGCCGTCGTCCGCCGCGGAGCGAAGCTCCTTTCCAAAGCGAGCGAGGTCCTCGATAGCCGCCTTTTGGCTGCGCTCCGTCCCCGCGCCCACGAACACAAAGTCCGCACCGGAAAAGTCCATCGCGTCGCCGGGGCGAAGCGTTTCCACCGTCACAGTGTTGCCCATATCCTCCAAGTGACGGCGCAGAATCGCAAGGTTTCCCCAGCTCCCGTACAGGTTCATCAGGTCGGGATAGATGTGCAAAAACCGAAGCTCCATCAAACAGCCTCCTTTTCCACATGGGCCAGAAGCTTATCCCGGTCGGAGAAGCAGGTAAGGACGTACACGTCCTCTGCCCCATTGCTTTTCAGTGCTGCGCAGGCCTCGGCAATGTCGGGGTGCAGCTCAATTTTCTCTCCCGGCACGTCCGTAAAGGACAGGCGCACCGCAAGGTCGGACGCATACTGCCCGGATAGAACCACCCGCTGCACCTGCTCGCAGTTCAAAAGGTCAAAGTCAATGTCCCACAGCCAGCTTGTCTCGCTGGTGTAGTATTTGCGGCTCACCGCGTCCACAATCACCACTACCGTGCAGGGGTCCTCCGTGGCCCGGACATAGCGCAGGTTCGTGTCGTAGGCAATGGAGTTTTCGTGCTTGCTGGTGAGCAGCATTCCGTGGTGCGCGCCCAGCAGGAAACGGACCATCCGTCCGTTTTTCAGGATATAGTTGTCAATGGTCCTTGCAAGTTCCGCCACCGGCACGCCGCACTCATGGCACACGGCGCAGGCTGCCAAAATATTATAGACGTTGTAAATGCTGCGGAAGGCCAGATGAACGGTCATCGCGTCGCCGATGCGCAGGATTCCCTCATCCAAATCCAGCTCCGTGGCGGCATAGTCGATTTCAAAGGGCCGGGCAAACTCGCACTCATTGCAGAAATAGCTACCAATGTGGTTGAAATGGTAGTAGCGGTACTCCATAGGGGATTTGCACACCGGGCAATAAGCCCCGTCGTGGTAGACCCCAGAGGGTTCCTCCGTGGAAATGGAGCAGCGCTCCAGCCCAAACCATTTCACGTTGTCCCGGTTCACGCCGAAGCAGGCGGAAAGAGGATCGTCGGCGTTGAGAATCAGCCGCGTCTCGGGAAACATGGCGGGCGAAAGCGCGTCAAACACCCACTCGGGGTGGCCGTTCCGGGTCAACTGGTCCCGGTACAGGTTCGTAACCACGAAATGGGTGGGGTGGAAAAATTGGAAGCTGTGGACGGCGTACCTCTCGTCTGATTCGATCAGCAGTACGTCGGCCTTCATCACGCCGCCAAGGGTGCAGTGAGTCAGCACCGTGGTGGTGACGCCTTCAATCTGGTTGGAGCCTTCCTCGTTATACACCACGGTTTTTCCCGACGCCCGCAAAATGGCTGCAATCATCTCCACGGTGGAGGTCTTGCCGTTGGAGCCGGTGACGGCAATCACCAGCGGGGGCAACGTCACCTGACGCAGAATGTCCGGGCAGATCCGCAGCGCGTACTTGCCGGGCAGGGAGCTGCCGCGCCCCACCAGCTTTCCCACAAAGCGGCCCGCCTTGGATATCAGGATGGCAAGAAGCTTTTTCATGGATCAGAGATCTCCTCCTTCTCCGAAAAATCGCGGAACTCCGCGATGGCCCGGACGGGCGCGCCGTCCGCATCCATAAATTTCATCGGCAGGGCAAAAAACATCATGTCCTTCCGGCCCACCACCTTTTTCAGGCACAGGCTTTCCACAATCACCAGTCCGCCGCCAAGCAGCACCTTGTGAACCGGGCGGCACGAGGTAGCCAGCGTGTCCACGCTCAGCGCGTCGGTCCCCACGCCCTTTAAGCCGCAGGAGACGAGATACTGGGCCGCCTCCTTGTCCGGGACGGGAAAGGTATCTTCAAAATAGGCGTCGGTCCCCCACCTTTTCTCCCAGCCGGTGTAAAACAGGATAAAGTCGGTGGACAGCACCGCGCCGTTGAGGCTGCGCAGAAACTCCGCTGTGATGACCTCGCCGGGGGCAAGGGCGGACACGTCCACCACCGCCGCCCGTCCGCAAAACTGAGATACGGGCAGCACGTCCAGCGTGGACCCGTGGGACAGGATGTGGGAGGGTGCGTCCATATGCGTGCCGGTGTGGGAGGCAAATTGAAGCAGCGTCTCCCGATAGCCGTTCCGGGTCAGATTTCCGGTGGACTGGAACACGGGCTGAGAAGTGCCGGGATAAACCGGCATGTCTTCGCGGATGGTGTGCGTCAGGTCGAGAATCATAGTATAACTTCCTTTTCCCGAAAGTAAACCGCGCGCCGTCTTCCAGAGCGCGCATTTTTCAGATGACTAGGCCGGGCTGAGTGCGGGCAAAGTCAGCGGCTGAGATAAACCATTAAAACGGCGATGTCCGCCGGAGATACGCCGGAAATCCGGGATGCCTGTCCCATGTCGGCGGGGCGGAGGTCGGCCAGCTTCTCCCGGGCCTCCAAACGAAGCCCCCCAATGGAGGCGTAATCCAAATCCCGGGGAAGGGCCTTGCCCTCCATGCGGCGGAAATCCTCCACCTGCTTTTCCTGTCGGCGGATGTAGCCTTCGTACTTCACGTTCAACTCCACCTGCTCCGCTTCGGCAGGGGTCAGAGCGGGGCGGCCGGGGTCGAAGGGGGACAGCTCTTCATAGTGGACGCCGGGACGGCGAAGCAGGTCGATCAGGCGGCAGCCGTCGGTGATGTCCGCCGTCTCCTTTTCCGCAAGAAACGCGGATAAAGCCGGGGAGGGGCCTGTGCCCGTATGGGTCAGGCGGCGAATCTCCGCGTCCACCCGGACGTATTTTTCCTCCACCGCCCGTAAGCGGTCGTTAGAGATCAGGCCGATGCGGTGGCCGATGGGGGTCAGCCGCCGGTCGGCGTTGTCCTCCCGCAGAAGCAGGCGGTATTCGCTGCGGGAGGTCATCATGCGGTAGGGCTCCTCGGTTCCCTTGGTCACAAGGTCGTCAATCAGGGTTCCGATGTAGGATTCCGACCGGGAGAGGACCACGGGGGGCTTTCCCAGCAGCTTCATGGAGGCGTTGACTCCCGCCATAAAGCCCTGCGCCGCCGCCTCCTCGTAGCCCGAGGAGCCGTTAAACTGCCCCGCGCCGAACAGGCCCGGAATCTGCTTGGATTCCAGCGTTGCATACAGGGCCAGCGGGTCCACGCAGTCATACTCGATGGCATAGGCCGGTCGGGTCATTTCCGCGTGCCCAAGGCCCGGAACGCTGTGGAGCATTTCAAGCTGAATCTCCTCCGGCATGGAGGATGAGAAGCCCTGCACATACAGCTCCTCCGTGTTCAGTCCCATGGGCTCCACAAACAACTGGTGGCGTTTTTTGTCGGGAAAGCGGACCACCTTCGTCTCGAAGGAGGGGCAATACCGGGGGCCGACCCCCTCAATGACCCCCGCGTAGATGGGGGAGCGGTCCAAATGATCCAGAGCGATCTGTTTGGTCGCTTCCGTGGTCCAGGTCAGCCAGCAGACCGCCCGGTTCACCGGCGGCGTTTCGGTGGTAAACGAAAAGGGCGGGGGCGACTCGTCCCCCACCTGCAGCTCCATCTCGTCAAAGTCCACGCTGCGGGCGTTGACGCGGGGCGGCGTGCCGGTTTTAAACCGGCGCAGGGGCAAACCAAGCTTCACAAGAGAGTCCGTCAAACGATTCGCAGCGTGCATTCCGTCGGGGCCGGAGGCTTCCACGCACTCGCCGATCAGTGTCCGTCCATTTAAATAGGTGCCGGAGGCAATAATCACCGCCCGGACCGAAAACACCGCTCCGGTGGAAAGCACCACCTCGCTCACCGCGCCGTCCCGGGTGCGGATTTCCACCGCCTCGCCCTGACGGACGGTGAGGTTCTCCTGCCGTTCCAGTGTGTGCTTCATCCGCTCCTGATATTTCCGCCGGTCCGCCTGCGCCCGGAGGGACCAGACCGCAGGGCCTTTTCCTCGGTTTAAAAGGCGGTATTGAATGCAGCACTCGTCCGCGGCCCTTGCCATTTCACCGCCCAGCGCGTCCAGCTCCCGGACAAGGTGGCCCTTGCCGGTGCCGCCGATGGCGGGGTTGCAGGGCATGTTGCCCACCGCGTCCAGATTGATGGTGAACACCACGGTGCGCAGGCCCAGCCGGGCGGCCGCCAGCGCCGCCTCAATTCCCGCGTGGCCCGCGCCAACCACTGCGATATCAAATTGTGCGGCATGAAACTCTCTCATGATCAATCCTCAAAAAAGCCCCGTTCAGGGACTGAAATCATAGCTCCCGCCGCAGCGTCAGAACTGCCACCTCCGGCCGATTAAACAGCCGCGCGGAGGGGAAAATATTGCCAAGACCCCGGGACACAAAAAGCTTTGCGCCCTCCACCGTGTAAAATCCGGAGGTGTAGGACGGGAACAAACCCTGATGTGGGTCCACCAGCCCGTCGGTAAAGGGAAGGCGGACAAGGCCGCCGTGTGCGTGGCCCGCCAGCGTCAAATCATAGCCCAGCCGATAATACTCCGTGGCAAAGCGGTTGTTCCGATGGGCCAGCAGCAGGCGAAAATCGTTTTCGCCATAGGCTTCCAGCAGTTCCCGTGTCACTTCCTCGGGCGTTTTCTGGTCGGCATAGGCATTGGGGTCGTCCACGCCGGAGAGAAGAATCCGCTCTCCGTCCCGCTCAATGGGAACGGTTTGATTTCTAAGGCAGGTCACGCCCACGCTCTCCAGAGCGGCGCAGACATCTTCTGCCTGCCGTAAGGCCCACTCGTGGTTCCCTGTCACATAATAGGTGGGAGCCAAAGCCGACAGTGCCCCGCCGATGGCGGCGGCGTATTGAAGAGGCCGCTTCGTATTTTCGTCCACCAAATCGCCGGTAACGGCAATCAAGTCCGGCGACTGAGCCGCCACCGCGTCCAGCAGGCGCTTGTTTCCCTCTCCAAATTCCTTCCCGTGAAGGTCTGAAAGCTGAATGACCACAAGCCCGTCAAACCCGGCGGGCAGGCGGGAGGAGGAAAACTCCGCCCGGGTTACCTCCAGCGCATTGTTGTCCCAGATTACAAAACCGGCCAATGCCAGAAAAATCAGCGCCGACTCCGCAATGCGGCGGCGCACGGTAGCTTTTTTCATCAGTAGCGTCCCTCAAACCGTTCTTCGCGCCGCCGAAGCGGCACGGTCCGGGCCGCCGAAAAAATACGGCGACGACTTACGGCGAATGCAAGTGGTCCTTGCCACCTTGCGTATGGTGATTATAACATAAATTTATGACCTCTGACGAGATGAAAATTCAACAAAGAACCAAAAATTATTCGCCTTTTCAGAGGGGCGTCTCGTGAGATATGACAAAACCAAGGGATGTCTGACAGCGTTTTGGGTGTAAAATAGAGTTTACCCAAAATTGTTAAAAGAGTTGAATTGTAAGATGCGTATAAAAAATGTTAAGTTTTTGTAACAAGCGTCAAAAAGCACTTGCGTTTTGAAAAAAAGTAGCTATAATGAAAATTACAAAAGAACAGAGAGGAGGCGCATACAATGATGCAGAACGACAAGTTCACAGCGTTTGATCTGGACGACCTGATTTATGGCACTGCCACGCAGGTACCCAGCGATCGCTAAGGCAGCAACGGAGCCGCGCTTGTAAAAGCGTGGGTTTTTTCTATTTTGGGAAGAAATTGGACCTGAACCGGAGGCGGACGCGCCCCGGCAGGCCGCTGCCGGCAACACGCAAAACGAAATAGGATGGATTTGACGCCGCGAGGGAGAGCCTCGGCGGCGTTTTTTGGCGCTTTGGGAGTAAAACGAGTCTTGGCGGGCAAAAATGGACTTGTATCCCCACTCAAAGTAAAAAATAGATTGAATTCTGGCAAAAAATTGGAAAAATCAGTGGATTTTTTCCCATAGATGTGATACATTTAAACCACAAAGGGAAATTTTGGCGGACTCTTCGCCAAACCCGCGGAAGGGAGAGGAACGCCCGTATGAACGCAAAGAAATATGCTGCGCTGTTTTTGTCCGCCGCGCTCCTGATCGGCTGTGGTGATTTGGCGGGAGTGGCGGTTTTCCCTGCCGTTTCCAACGGAGAGCTGGCGGAGGCTGTGGCTGCTTCGCCGCAGGAGGATGCCGTCGATTCTGCGGAAATGATGAACGCGGCGGAAACCACGGGCAGCGCCCGGGAGCTGACGGAGGAGGAGGTCCTTGCCGCCTATGACCGGGCCGTGGCCGCATATGAGTGGTTTGAGCTGAATCCCCTGCCCTGCGTGGGGCCGGTGCGGCAGGAAAACGGGGTTAAATATCAGCGGGTGGACTACGTCGGGCTTTACACGCTGGACGATTTGGAGACCTATCTGGAAAGCCTTTTTTCAGAGGATGTGATTGCCCGCCTGCTAGACCGGGAAACGCCTGCTCCCCGTTATCGGGATATTGACGGTGCGTTGTACGCCCGCCCTGACGGCCGCCCGGCGGACACGGGAAAGGGCGCCGCCACTGCCGCCGTGGAGCGGGAGGAGGATGGGTCTTACCTGATCAATGTGACGGTGGACTTGCTGGACAGAGATCAGGCCACGGTCACCGGTGCGGAATTTTATGCGTTCCCCTATCGGGAGTTGAACGGCCGCTGGGTATTTGCGGATTTTGATCTGGTATATTAAGCTTCTCCCCGGCGCGGCCTCTGCGGGATATTAAAAAAACAATGAGAGACAGGCTCCGAGAGAGCTTGTCTCTCTACATTTTTGGAGGCAAAGCCGAATATTGATAAAAAAACAGGGAAGATTTCGTGCAAAAGGATAGGTAATACTATATTGTAAAAATTTTTCCGTATGTTAAAATGAATGCGACGTAAAAAATAGCTAACAAATTACGGCATGAAGAGGAGTGGAGAAAACCTATGGAAAACATGTTCTGGATCGGCTTTGTCGGCTTTGCGCTTGCACTTGGCTTTGCCTGGGTGCAAAAGAAGAAGGTCATGAGCTACTCCGAGGGAACGGAGAAAATGCAGAAAATCGCGGCTGCTATCCGGGAGGGCGCCAACGCCTATTTGAAGCACCAGTATGCCACCGTGGCAAAGGTCTTCGCCGTGGTGTTTGTCGTTTTGCTGGTGATGGCCTTCGCCTCCGGCGGAGAGATGCTCTCGAAGTTCACGCCGTTTGCTTTCCTCACCGGCGGCATCTGGTCTATGCTGGCAGGCTTTATCGGCATGAAGATTGCCACCAACGCCAACGCCCGCACGGCACAGGCCGCATCCGAGAGCCTGAATAAGGGCCTGCGGGTGGCGTTTTCCTCCGGCTCGGTCATGGGCTTCACCGTCGTGGGCCTTGGCATGCTGGATATCTCCACGTGGTACTTTTTGCTACATGGCCTGTTCGGCATCACCGATGCGGGCCAGCTTGCCAACATCATGGTGATGAATGGCATGGGCGCTTCCTTCATGGCTCTGTTTGCCCGTGTGGGCGGCGGAATTTACACGAAGGCGGCCGACGTGGGCGCGGATCTGGTGGGTAAGGTTGAGGCCGGTATCCCCGAGGACGATCCCCGCAACCCCGCCACCATCGCCGACAACGTGGGCGACAACGTGGGCGACGTGGCCGGTATGGGCGCAGACCTGTACGAGAGCTATGTCGGCTCCATTCTGGCGTCCTTCGCCCTGTCCGCCGTGGCCGGATATGGCTACGCGGGCATGCTGCTGCCCATGCTGATTGCGGTGTGCGGCATCGTGTGCTCCATTATCGGTTCCTTTTTCGTCAAGACGAAGGAGGACGCCACCCAGATGTCCCTTCTGCGTTCTCTGCGCACCGGTACATATCTTGCCGCTGTGCTCTCCGCCGTGCTGGCCGCGCCGCTGACGCTTTACACCGTGGGCAACTGGGGCGTGTATGTGGCCATTCTCTGCGGGCTGGTGGGCGGCTGTGCCATCGGCTATTTTACGGAATACTATACCTCCGACACCTATAAGCCCACCCAAAAGCTGGCGGCTTCCTCCGAAACCGGTTCCGCCACCGTCATCATCGGCGGACTTTCTCTGGGCATGCGCTCCACAGCGGCTTCCATTCTCATCGTGGCTGCTGCAGTGGTCATCAGCTTCTTTGCCGCCGGCAGCGGCGACTTTGCAAAGGGCCTGTACGGCATCGGCATCTCCGCAGTGGGCATGCTGTCCACGCTGGGCATCACGCTGGCGACAGACGCCTACGGCCCCGTGGCCGACAACGCAGGCGGCATCGCCGAGATGGCGGGCCTGCCCGAAGAGGTCCGGGAGCGGACCGACGCACTGGATTCTCTGGGCAACACCACCGCAGCCACCGGTAAGGGCTTTGCCATCGGCTCCGCCTCTCTCACCGCGCTGGCTCTGCTGGTGTCCTATGTGAACATCGTGGAGCAAAAGGGCTTTGCCATGGACCTGTCCATCACCAGCCCCACGGTGCTGGTGGGCCTGTTTATCGGCGCGATGCTGACCTTTGTGTTCTCCGCATTCACTATGAGCGCCGTGCAGACCGCCGCACAGTCCATCGTGATGGAGGTTCGCCGCCAGTTCCGGGAAATTGCCGGAATCATGGAGGGGAAATGCGACCCGGATTACGCCTCCTGCGTAAGCCTTTGCACCAAGGGCGCCCTGCGGGAAATGGTGGCCCCGGCTCTGCTTGCCATTATTGTTCCCATTCTGACCGGCCTGATTCTGGGGCCTGAGGGCGTGGTGGGCCTGCTTGGCGGCGTGTCCGTCACTGGGTTTGCCATGGCGGTATTCATGTCCAACGCCGGCGGCGCGTGGGACAACGCCAAGAAGTACATCGAATCCGGCCACCACGGCGGAAAGGGCTCCGACTGCCACAAGGCCGCCGTCGTGGGCGACACCGTGGGCGATCCCTTCAAGGACACCTCCGGGCCGTCCCTGAACATTCTCATCAAGCTTTGCTCCACCGTATCCATCGTGTTCTCCGGTTTGATTATCGGGTTCAACCTGATGGGGATGCTGTAAGTCGTACTATTTAAGAAAAGCCCCGCCGAGGCATGGCCCGGCGGGGCTTTTTGTGTGCCTAAACCGCTTTTTTGCGGCCTGTCCGTTTTTCTGGGGCAAGGGACAGGAACTCTGCGGAGAAGTAAACTTTTACGGAGCCGAAGCTTCGTGATTGGGTCTTTGTGCCTTTTTTGCCGCCGGGCTTGCCCCCGCGGCAAAAAAAGCGTATGATAAGAATGGCTCCTCCAAGGGGTCTCTTTAAGCGTTTTGAGGTGATCATATGAAATCAGGAATTGTGATGGAGGGCGGCGCGCTGCGCACCGTTTTTTCCACCGGCGTGTGCGACGCGCTGCTGGACGCAAGGTTGATGCCCGACTATTTCATCGGCGTGTCTGCCGGGGCGGCTTACGGCGTGAGCTATCTCTCCCGGCAAAAGTGGAGGAATTTGAATATTCTCTGTCACTACGCCAACGATAAACGGTATATGGGGGTGAAAAACCTCCTGAATCCCGGGAACCGGTGCTATTTTGGGCTGAAATTTTCCTATGAGGAGATTCCTAATCAGTATGTACCCTTTGACTACGGGACGTTTGCCGCCTACCCCGGCGAGGCCGAGGCGGTTTTGACGAATCTTGACACGGGAAAGGCAGACTATCTCCCCATTCCCCGAAACAGTGTGCAGTCTGCCGTTTTAAAAGCCACCTGCGCCATGCCCCTGCTGTTCCCCGTCTTTCACATTGGCGGACAGCCCTATCTGGACGGAGGCTGCGCTGACCCTATTCCCTGGCAGAGGGCGCTGGACAAGGGCTGCGACCGCATTCTGGTGGTGCTGACCCGGGAGCGGTCTTATGTCCGCAAGCCGGAAAGGTCCGACAGTCTGATTCGGCGGCATTACCGGCAATATCCTAGGTTTCTCGAAACCATGGATCGGCGGGCGGATTCGTACAATGAAAACCGGGAGCGTCTGTTTGCGATGGAGCGGGAAGGGCGGGCCGTGGTGATTGCCCCCACGTCCACCGAGGGCTATTCCCGCACGGAACGGGACACAGGAAAAATCCGTGCCCTGTGGCAGGACGGCTATTTTCAGGGCCGCGCGGCTGTGCCGCGTCTGGCGGAATTCTGGAGCGGAGTGTGACCTAAGGGAAATTTTTATAAGGAATTTATACCGAAGGGCTTCCTATCCCGACAAATTTTTTATATAATAACCTTACGCGACTTTTTACGGGCTGCGTTTACATACGAAATGCGGCGGGGAAACAGACGAGTCTGTCCCGCGAACGACAAAGGAGAACCGTTTGATGGACATTTTTTCCGTCTTCACCCTCTGCGGAGGTCTGGCCTTTTTTCTCTTTGGCATGAACATCATGTCCAACAGCCTTGAGAAAATGGCAGGCGGCAAGCTTGAGCGAACGCTCAAGCGCATGACCTCCAATCCGATGAAGAGCTTGCTGCTGGGCGCAGGCATCACCATTGCAATTCAATCCTCCTCCGCCATGACGGTGATGCTGGTGGGGCTGGTGAACTCTGGCGTGATGGAGCTTGGGCAAACCGTGGGCGTGATCATGGGCAGCAATATCGGAACCACGCTGACCGCATGGATTCTCT
This sequence comes from Oscillibacter sp., assembly GCF_032018205.1. Lineage (GTDB taxonomy): Bacteria > Bacillota > Clostridia > Oscillospirales > Oscillospiraceae > Oscillibacter. The sequence continues at coordinate 54,773 of NZ_DALZOY010000005.1, forward strand.
CCCTCAGCGGAATCGAGAGCGATAACGTGTGGGTGAACCTGATTAAGCCGGAGAGCTTTTCCCCACTGGTTGCGCTGGTGGGCATTCTGCTCATCATGATTTCCAAAAAGCAGAAACGGCGGGACATCGGTCGTATTTTTATGGGTTTTTCCATTTTGATGTACGGGATGGAGTTGATGGCCGCATCGGTCAGCCCGCTGAAGGACATGCCCGAATTTGCCACGATTCTTACCGCGTTCAACAATCCAATGCTGGGCGTGCTGGTGGGCGCGGTGTTTACCGGGATTATTCAGTCCTCCGCCGCGTCGGTGGGCATTTTGCAGGCGCTGGCCATCACCGGCTCCATTACCTATGGTATGGCCATTCCCATTATCATGGGGCAGAACATCGGCACCTGCGTCACCGCGATTCTCAGCTCCATCGGGGTAAGCCGCAACGCAAAGCGTGTGGCGGCGGTTCACATTTCCTTTAACATCATCGGAACCGTTATCTGTCTGATTTTGCTTTACGGCGTGGGAAGCGTGGTAGACCTTTCGTTTATGGATAAAACGGCGGGCGCTGTCAGCATCGCCCTGTGCCATACGATTTTTAACGTCTTTACCACCGTTATGCTGCTTCCCGCGTCCAAGCAGCTTGAAAAGCTGGCCTGTGTGCTGGTTAAGACGGATACGAAGAAGGACCAGTTTGCGTTTCTCGATCCCCTGCTGCTCCGCACCCCCGGCGCGGCGATCAACGAGTCCGTCGCCATGGTGGGGAAAATGTCCGAAGTGGCACGGGAAAACGTCCTATTGGCAGTGGAGCAGCTTGAAAGCTATTCCGCCTCAAGGGAAGCGCGGATTATGGAAAACGAGGACAAGCTGGATATCTACGAGGACCGCCTGGGCGATTATCTGGTACAGATTTCCCGTCATGGGCTTTCCGGAGAGAGCAGCCGTCAGGTAAGTCGGCTTCTTCACTCCATTGGGGATTTTGAGCGCATGGGAGACCACGCGCTAAACGTACAGGAGTCTGCACAGGAGCTCCACGACAAGCAGCTTGAGTTTTCCGACGCCGCCCGGCGGGAGCTGAAGGTGCTCATGGGCGCGTTGGAGGACATTATGGATCAGGCCATGGGCTGCTTTGCAAGCAACGACCCGGAGGCCGCCGTCCGTGTGGAGCCGCTGGAAGAGACGATTGACCGGCTGATTGAGGAAATCCGCCTGCGGCACATTGATCGGCTGCAATGCGGGGCGTGCACCATCCAGTTGGGCTTTGTGCTCAACGACCTTTTGACCAACTTCGAGCGTATTTCAGACCATTGCTCCAACATCGCCGTCTCCGTCATTGAGATGAGCCGCCGGGACGTGGACGCCCATACGTATCTGCACAATATCAAGCACGACAGCAACTTCGTCCGGGATTTGCAGATAGACATGAGCCGTTATACACTGCCTGCGGTGGAGAGAGGTCTCTCTGGGCAGGATAAGGAGTGCATGATCTGAGCGTTCCGTTTTGCACGGATGAAAGAGCAAAAAGAGCGCCGCCCAGATGGGCGGCGCTCTTTTTATAATGAAATCAAACGGAGCGGGTTTCGTCATCCGCCTGCGGGGCAGGCATTTCCGCTTCCGGCTGCTGCCGGGAAACGGATTCTTCGGCGGGGGATTCCACAGCACTCTCCGTTGTGGCAACGGAAGCTTCTTCGTCAGCGCTCTCCGCCGGGGCGGGCGGCTCGATTTTCTCGGAAATCATGCTGATGCGCTTGGCGGGCGCCTCAATACCCGGTGTCTCCTGCCGGGTGGAAGCGTATTCGTCCTCCACCAGAGCTGGGTCCCGGCCCTCGATGATGGCCACCATCTCCGCGCCGGTAATCGTCTCCTTCTCCAGAAGGTAGGCCACCACCTTATCCATGTCCTCTCGGTTTTCCCGGATGACGGATACCGCGTTGCCGTAGCACTCCGTGAGAATTTCCCGCACAGCTTTATCCATAGCGGCGGCGGTGTCCTGCGCGCAGTCCATGCCGTAGCCGCCGTCCAGATACTGGCTGCGGCGAGAGGCCAGAGCCATCATGCCAAACTCGTCGCTCATGCCGTACATGGCGACCATGTTCCGGGCCACCTGCGTGGCGTCCTGAATGTCCTGAGACGCGCCGTTGGTCATCGTCTCCATCACCACCTCCTCGGCGGCGCGGCCGCCCATGGACACGGTGATTTTCGCCAGCAGTTCATCCCGGGTGCGCAGCTCCGTTTTGTCCTCTTCGGGCATCAGCAGGGTATAACCCAAAGAGCCCTGCGTGTGGGGAACGATGGTGATTTTCTGCACCGGCTCTGTATTTTTCTGTTTAAAAGCCACCATGGCGTGGCCCACCTCGTGGTATGCCACCAGCTTTTTCTCAAATTCCGTCAGCACGCTGCCCTTTTTCTCCGTGCCGGCGATGACCAGCTCAAAGGCTGCCAGCAAATCGCCCTGATTCACCGCCTTGCGGCCCAGACGCACGGCCCGCAGGGCCGCCTCGTTCACCAGATTCGCAAGGTCCGCGCCCACGGTGCCCGCGGTGGCCAGCGCCACTTTTTTCAGATTCACGTCCTCGCTGAGACGGATATTCCGGGTGTGGACCTCCAGCGTGGCCAGACGGCCCGCCAGATTGGGCCGGTCAATGATGATGCGCCGGTCAAACCGACCGGGACGCAGCAGCGCCTGATCTAGTACCTCCGGACGGTTGGTTGCCGCCAGAAGGATTACGCCCTTGGTGGGGTCAAAGCCGTCCATCTCCGCCAAAAGCTGGTTTAGGGTCTGCTCTCGCTCGTCGTTGCCGCCCATGCGGTTGTCCCGGGATTTGCCGATGGTGTCAATCTCGTCGATAAAGACGATGCAGGGGGCCACCTTGCTGGCCTCCTTAAAGAGGTCCCGCACGCGGCTTGCGCCCACGCCCACGAACATCTCCACGAAGTCCGATCCGGAGATGGAGAAGAAGGGAACGTTGGCCTCTCCGGCCACGGCCTTGGCAAGCAGGGTTTTACCGGTGCCCGGAGGGCCAACCAGCAGCGCGCCCTTGGGCAGCTTTGCGCCAATTTCGGTGTACTTCTGGGGGTTGTGCAAAAAGTCGATAATTTCGGTAAGGGATTCCTTGGCCTCGTCCTGCCCCGCCACGTCACGGAAGGTGACGCCGGTGGACTTTTCCATATAGACCTTGGCGTTGGCCTTGCCCACGGAGCCAACTCCCCCAATGCCGCCCATGCCGCCGCCCCGCTTGGCCATGATGCGGAACACCAGAGACAACAGCAGCATCATGATGGCGAAGGGCAGGATATAGGAAATCAGCATCTCCAGAATGGGACTGATGGGCGCCGTATAGGGGGAGCCGAAGTCCACGTTGTGCTCCAGCATCCGGGAAATCAACTGGTCGTCGTTCAGCGCCTTGGTATAAAGCTGAAAGCTCCCGTCGTCCGTCTTGTCCTTCTGCGCCAGCAATCCGCTGAGATTTGTGGCGGTAGACGGCTGGGGTTTATCGGTGGATACCGGCTTCTCGGCCTTTGGCATGGGCCCGTATGTTTTGCCGCTCTCGTCGGTATAGGTGAAGCCCTCTGCGGGGGTGATGTGAGCAAGACCCGTATTGGCCTCAAATTCCACCTTTGCGATTTTGTCCGATTCAATCAGCGAGATAAACTCGCTGTAGGTAATCTCCACGGAGCTTTTGTTATCGGAACCGGACACCCACGCGCCCGCATAGCTGAATACAATTGTGAGCAGCAGCGCCCAGCTCACCAGAGAAAGTAAGCCGCGCCAGTTGTTTCCTCCGTTTTGCCCGTTTCGGTTGGGCCCGTTTCTGTTTTTCCGGTCGTTATTCTGACTCATCGAACGAATACTCCTTTGCCTGTTAAAGCGCTGGGTTGAATTATCAAGCAGTATACCATAAAAAGAAGGGCGCTACAAGAACGCTTGTTGGCTTTTCCATGAAATTTCTGTGAATTCCACTTTATTGTGTGCGGAAACTGTGATACAATCATGGTAATTATTGATTCCGCGCGAAACGCCCAAAAGCTGGAAAAAACGGCGTTATTGTCCGCCCCACTGCGGGCAGGATACTTGCGGCGGCTGAAGGAGAACCTATGGACAGTGAAAAGAAAGACCTGCTTACCGCCGAGGCGGACGGCATGATCGAGGGCCGCAACGCGGTGATCGAAGCCCTGCGGGCGGGTGAAACCATTGACAAAATTTATATTGCCAGGGGCGAGACGGACAAGACTTTGGGCCACATTGCCTCAAAAGCCCGGGCAGCCGGCGTGGTGGTGGTGGAAGCGGACCGGCGAAAGCTGGACGGAATGAGCCGGACTCACGCCCATCAGGGCGTGATTGCGCTGGCTGCCGTGCGGGAGTACGCCACGGTGGAAGATATTCTGGCTGTTGCGGAAAAGCGGGGCGAGAAGCCCCTGCTTGTCATTTGCGACGAGATTTCCGACCCTCATAATTTGGGGGCAATCATCCGCACCGCAGAGTGCGCTGGGGTCCACGGGGTGGTGATTCCCAAGCGCCGCAGCGCGGGGCTGACGGCAATTGTTGCCAAGACCTCCGCTGGGGCGGTGGCGCACCTTCCGGTGGCGCGGGTGCCCAACATTCCGTCCCTTCTGAAGGATTTGAAAAAACAGGGATTGTGGATTTTCGGCACGGCATCGGACGGAACCACCGGCCTGTACGACGCGGACCTGCGGGGTCCCGCCGCCATTGTCATCGGCAGCGAGGGCGAGGGCATGACCCGTCTGGCGGCGGAAAACTGCGATTTTCTGGTGAGCATTCCCCTGCGGGGAAAGCTCAGTTCGCTGAACGCTTCGGCGGCGGCCGCGGTGCTGCTGTATGAGGCAGTGCGCCAGAGAAGCTGATTTTAAAAAGAGACGACCGCGGGCGAGAGAACATGGGAGAGAGACATGGCTGAGATCAGAGACAAAAAACCATATGATGCGCTCACTGACGCGGAGGATCTGACCGCCGGGACCGATGTGATTCCGGAGGGCGATTTTTCTTTGGAAGAGATTCTGGCGGAGTACGGCGGCGGTCGCCGCCGGCACATTCTGGACGAGGCCGAGGCTTTGGCCACCCCGGAATTGGAGGCGCAGGACGAGGCGCTGACCGATGGGGCGGAGACTTCTTTCGCCCTGCCGCCGCAGGAGGATCCAGAGTCGGACGAGCTTTCGGACGAGGAGGCTTTCCCAGACGCGGACCTTCCAGACGAGGAGGACTTCTCTGTACCCGAGGAAATCCTTCCGCCCCCGCCCCGGCCCGTCTCCATCGAGCAGGCCGTGGGGCAGACGGTGGGGGACGTGATGGAAGCGCAGGAGTCCCTGACGGCGGCTCAGCGTCCCCGACGGGGCCTGTTTTCCCGGAAAAAGATACCTTTGGAGGACACGGAGCAGCTTTATGAGCCGCCCGGGCCCCCGCCGGAGCCAGAGCCGGAGGAGCCGCCCGTGGGCCCCGAGCCGCCCCTGGACGAGGCCATGCGCTTTGCCCAGAAGCGCTGGCGGCGGCTGCGCCGCCCGCTTCCCGTGGCTGCGCTGATCTGTCTTTTGCTGCTGGCGCCGCAGGCGGCGGAGGCCGCCGGATATACGGTTCCTCTTTGGACGGGGGACAGGATACTGCAAACCGCCGTTTCCGCCGGGGCGCTGCTTTTGCTGTGCATACTGTGCCGGGGCGTGTTTGTCCGGGGCGGTACCCGGCTGGCGCATAAGTTTTTTACGGGAGAGCTGCTGCTCTCCTTCTCCGCTGTGGCGGCGCTGCTTGACTGCGCGGCGGTACTCTGGCTTCCGGGACGGAGCGCCGCTCCGCTGTATACGCTTCCCGCCTGTGTGGGGCTGTTCTTCGGGCAGTGGGGCATTTCCCAGCGGGAAAAGGCCCGGAGTGACACCTTTCGCACCGCTGCGCTGGACCTCACGCCCCCCTATCTGGTGACGGATTTGGAAACGGGGGCCTGCAAGCAGCCGGGCCGCGTTCCCGGCTTTTGGTCCGACGCGGAAAAGCCCTCTCTCTCCGAGATTTGGCAGGCGGCGCTGTTGCCGGTGGTATTTGTCGCCTCCGTGGTGTTCGCGGCCCTTGGCTCTGTGGGGCAGGGGCGGAATGCGGATTTTCTTTTGAACTGGTCCGCGATTCTGGCGGCTTCGGCGGCATTGATGCTGCCCATGACGGATGCGCTTCCCGCCGCGCGGCTTGCAAAGCGCCTGCAAAAGGGCGGCTGCGCCGTGGCAGGCTGCGCCGGGGCGGAGCGGATCAGCCGCAAAAAATCCATGGTTGTGACGGATCAGGACCTGTTCCCCCCCGGAACGGTCAGCCTGAACGGCGTGAAGCTTTTCGGCGAGGAGATGCCAAGGGCCGTGTCCTATGCCGCGTCTCTGGCCCGTTCCTCCGGCTGCGGGCTTCGGCGGCTGTTTGACAATTTGCTGGTGTCCGAGGGCGGAACGCTGGAGCCGTTGGACGATTTCAGCTTTTACGAGGAGGGCGGCTTCTCTGCCGCCATTCGGGGAGAGTCGGTTTTGCTTGGCACCGCGTCTTTCATGCGCAAAATGGATGTGCGCCTGCCCAGCGGGCTGAACCTGCGCACTGGCGTTTTTCTGTCTATCGACCGGGAGTTGGCGGCGGTGTTCGCGGTGAAGTACAAGCCCTCGGACAATGTGGACTGGGCGCTGCGGTTGCTGCGCAGAAACAAAATTCAGCCGATTCTCGCCTCCCGGGACCCTAACGTGAACCCCGGCTTGCTGAAACGGAAATTTACCGCCAAGGTGAAGATTCAGTATCCCACTCTTTCCGACCGAGTGGCTTTTTCCGAGCAGGAGAGCGCACAGGGCCGTCCCCGGGCGCTGCTGCTGCGGGAGGGGCTGCTGCCCTATGCCGAAACCGTGACTGGCAGCCGCCGCCTTTGCCGCGCCGTGCGCAGCGGCACAGCGCTGACGCTGTTGGCCTCCATAGCCGGGGCCCTTCTGAGCTTTTATTTGACGGGGCTTGGCAGCTATGCGCTGATGGAGCCTTTGCGTCTTCTGGCGTTTTCCTTATTGTGGACGGTGCCGGTGTTCCTGTTGGATCATATGGCCGGGCGGTATTAAGACCGGGCGCGGATGCACCGGAAAATTCGGGGGCGCTTGTCCCCACCGTAGCGGTTCCAAATAAAATTTACAGAGAAACAGGGACGGAGATTATGACCTACTACAACCGCTATTTTGCAACACTTTACGACTTGATTGCCTGTATGACCGCAGCGGTGGACCTGTTGGACGTAAGGGTTTCAAACCATCATCAGCGCGTGGCCTTTATGTCCTTAAAGCTGGCCGAGCAGATGGGGCTGCCGGTGGAAGAGAGACGGACGCTGGTGCAGGCGGCTCTGCTGCACGACATCGGCGCCCTGACTCTGAGCGAGCGATTGCAGCTCATTACCGGAGAAGCCACCGAGCCGGAGGGTCACGCCAGAATTGGAGCAAGATTTTTGGAGGACTTTCCCCTTCTGCGCCGCGAGGCGGAAATCGTCCGCTTTCACCACGTCCCATGGAAAAATGGCGCGGGCGAGATGCACCACGGCGCAAAGGTTCCCCTGCTCTCTCACGTGCTGCATCTGGCGGACCGGGCGGTGGTGCAGATTCGGCCGGACATGGGCGTGATCAGCCAGATAGGCGCTATCCGCGAAGTCATTGCCGCGCAGCGGGGCGAGGTATTTATACCGGAAGCCGTGGATGCGTTTATGTCAATGAGCATGCAGGAGGCACTGTGGCTGGAGTTAGTGGATGGACCCCAGATTCACGATTTTATGGATGAGCTGTCTTTGGACGCGGTGAAGCTGACGCTGGACGAGGTGGTGAAGCTGACGGACGTGTTCGCCCATATCATTGATTTTCGCAGCCCCTTTACCACGCGGCATTCCGCCAGCGTGGCGGCGACGGCGGAAAAGCTGGCGGAGCTGTCGGGTTTTTCCGAAAATGAGTGTAAGATGATGCGGATTGCGGGGAATCTCCACGATCTGGGAAAGCTGGCGATTCCCACTGAAATTTTAGAGAAGCGGTCCAAGCTGGACCCCGACGAGTTTGACATTATCCGGGGCCATACCTTTTATACTTACCGGCTGCTTCGGCCCATCCGGGGCTTCGAGACGATTAACCAGTGGGCGTCCTACCACCATGAAAGGCTTACCGGAAACGGGTATCCCTTTCATCTGAAGGCTGACAGCCTGCCGCTGGGGTCCCGCATTATGGCGGTGGCCGATATCTTTACCGCCGTGACCGAGGACCGGCCCTATCGGAAGGGAATGTCCTTCTCCAGAACGGAGGACCTGCTCCGGGATATGGCGCGCAACGGCGCGATCTCGGTGGATTTGGTGTCGCTTCTGCTGGCCCATCATCAGGAGATTTCCCAACTTCGGGAGGAAGCGGCCGATCAGGCCGGGAAGCGGTATGACAGGCTCTTTTTGCAGGATTGCGTGTAGCTCTAAATAAATACACAAGGCCCGCCGTCTAATCAGACGGCGGGCCTCTTTTTGCTTTCCGGAAAATTTTTCCTCTTTGTCGGGCGGAACTATGTCGGAGTTGCTCCTCTTTTCCGAAGCTCTCGCCGCAAGGCGCGCTTTGCTAATTCCGGACGAAGACCGCTATTCAGGTTTTTCTGGACGGTATTCCCGAAAGGTCAAAGCCCTTGGATGTGCGCCCAAACACGTATAAATGATCATATTGGCGCGCAAAGCGCATAGGGGAGTACACCACCGGCATAAGATTTCTAAGTCTCGTCCGCCAGAATGCCTGCGTCCTGCCGGGCCGCGTTACCAGCCCTGTATCTCCTCTAGAATCGAGTCGCTCAACTCTCCGGCGGTATAGGCTACCAGCGCAGCATGAATGATCTCCATGGCCCGGTCCAACTCCTCCCGGGTGATGACCAAAGGGGGCTGCACCCGCAAGACGCTTTGCCCCACAAAGGTCAGCAGCAGGCCGTGCTTCATGCAGTAATAGGAAATCTTGGCGGCGGCGGGATAATTTTTCTCCATGGTTTCCTGATCTGTCACCAGATCCACGCCTATGTTCAGTCCAATGCCCCGCACCTCGCCGATGACGGGAAATTCTTCCTGTATTTTTAAAAACCGCTCCCGCAGATAAAGGCCCTTTTGATAGGATTCCTTGAAGATGTTTTCCCTCTCCATGATTTCCAGCATTTTTAAAGAGGCGGTACAGCAGGAGGCATTGCCGGACATGGTAAACGCGTGGGCCGGTGATTCCAGCGACTCCATCACCTCTCTGCGGCCCACGACCGCGCCCAGAGGCAGACCGCCGCCAAGGGATTTTCCCAGCACATACAAATCGCACTCCACACCGAAATTGTCCATGGCGAACATGCGCCCCGTGCGGCCAACTCCCTGATTGATTTCATCGGAAATCAGCAGAATCCCGTTTTCACGGCACAGCGCCGCCAAGTCCTGAAAAAATCTTGCCGGGGGGACAATCAGGCCCGCGTCTCCCGCGATGGGTTCCACCAGAAAGGCGGCCACCTCGTCGGCGGGGAGATAGTGGCGGAAGGCATAGCGAATCTGCTCCAGACAGTCCAGCTTAAAGGTTTTGGGCTTTTGGTGATACTGGCAGCGCAGGCAGGTGGGATAGTGAAACGTCTCGCACTCCGGCAGCAGCGGGCCGATTTTGCGGCGCATACTGTTGGTGAGCTTTGAGACGGAAATGGCGCCATAGGTACTGCCGTGATAGGACTCGCTGAAGGAGACAATTTTAGGCCGCCCGGTGTAGCCCCGGGCGTATTTAATGGCCCCGTCGATAGACGCCGAGCCGGTGCAACTGAAAGAAACCATCATATCCGGACGACCGGTCATGCGGGAAACCTTTTCCGCCAGATCAATCATCGGCCCGGAGGGAAAATAGGCGGAGATATATTGGGACAAATCCGTCATCTGCCCGTAAACCGCCTGAGCAATTTCCTCGTTCCCGTGGCCGATGTTGGCGGAGGAAGCGCTGGCGAGAAAGTCGATGTACTCGTTTCCGTCGCAGTCGTACAGCTTCGCGCCCTTTCCACGGACAAAGGAAATGGGAACGTAGGGAATCCGCGCCGATTTTGGCACGTATTCATCCTGACGTTGTAGGATGCTTTCCAACTGTTTCGACATAAAACCCTCTCCAATCATTTGTGCGGCGGCAGCACACGCCTGCTCCGCGCATTTTCTGTTTATCAAGCCAAGCTTGTCCTCCGCAAGGGTGATTGCTTTTTATCATATCGGGCGGCTGTTTTTCTGTCAACACCATTTTTTACAACTTTTTGATAAGCTTTTTGCATTGGTTTGTGTAAAAGTAAACTATTTCAAATATTTTGTGCCAATTGATTTAGGACAATAAAAATTGCGTTTTGTCGCGTGATCGTGAGACGTTGTATTTGAAAGGATTGCCTTAATCGCTATTGTTAGATAGCTTCTTTTTCTCGGACTAAAAGGAGAAACTGTGAGGAAAAAACGTGTAGGAGGAGAGCGCTCTATGGCAAGCAAGAGGCATAGCAGGCTGCTTCGTATCCTGATTCCCGGCTTTGTGTTCCAGTCCATGGTCATCGGCGGCGGATATGGAACCGGCGCGGAAATTCGGCAATACTTTCTGTCAAGAGGACTTGCAGGCGGCCTCTTGGGAATGGCAGCTACGCTGGCAATCTGGTCTGTTTTGTGTGCGGTGACCTTTGAATTTTCCCACATATTCCGAACCTACGACTATAAGAGCATGATGACCAAGCTGCTGGGCAAGGCCAACTTTCTGTATGAAATCTGCTATATTGCTATGCTTTTGATTGTGCTGGGCGTGGTCACGGCCACAGCAGGCAGCATGGCTACAAGCCTGACGGGCAGTTCTAAGTGGATTGGCGTTTCGATTCTCTCTCTCGGGATCATCGTGCTTGTCATCAAGGGTACCGCGGCAATTGAAAATGTGCTGACCTTTTGGTCCTATGTGCTATACGCGGTGTATATCCTCTTCATGATGATCGTGTTTACAAGATTTGGCGGCAATCTGCCCAAGGCGTTTGCCGCCCAGAGCGTGGCAGGTTCCGACTGGCTGATGGGCGGCGTGAAATATGCTTTTTACAATCTGGGTACTGTTCCCGCCCTGCTCTACACCGTCCGTCAGTGCCACAACCGCAGGGAGGCGGTCGTCTCCGGCCTGCTGGCCGGTGTGATTGGCATTATTCCCGCCGGGATGCTCCTGCTGACCATGGGCACAATGATGGAGGCATGCCTGGCGGCGGAGGTTCCCATCACCGCCGTGTTTCAGGCACTGGACATGAACTGGCTGTTCTGGCTGTTTGAGATCGTGCTGTTCGGCACCCTTATTGAAACCGGAACCGGCTTTATCAAGGCATTGGACGACCGGATTGAAAATTCCATCGCCGCTTCCGGAAAGCACGTTCCCGTGTGGGTGCGACCCAGCGTGGCCATCGGCAGCGTGGTGCTGGGGATTCTGGTTTCCACCTTCGGGCTGGTGGACCTGATTGAGCAGGGGTATGGAACCATCACCTGGGGCTTCTTCATCCTCTTTGTGGTTCCCATGCTGACCACTGGCGTATACAAGATTGCAAGACACGGCAAAAGAAGAGAATTTTCCAAAGCATTTTTTGAGCGCCCACCTGTGGGCCGATAGCCAATTAAAGCGATCTGGCCTTACAGGCCGGACCGCTTTTTGCTGTCTAGATAGGATCTTTGCATCAAAAAAGACTCCCTTCATATCTGCTTGACGTGCATGGGACGAACGCACATTGACGGCGCGACCTTGTATTACATCGCCGCTTTCAAAAAAGCAGTAAATTTCAAAAAGTTGCATAAGTCTAACTTTTCTGGCTAAAAAATGAGGAATATTCGATAAAATGTTTGTATTGACGAACTTGCGCAGACGGGAATATACTCGAAATACAGCATCCGACATTTAATGACAGAAAGCGTGGGATAATGATGAAAGCGCATCGGTTCTGGGCCTGGGCCACGGTGATCAGTCTGTTTATGGTGATGCTCACCGGATACAAGCGAAAATAAGCTTAGGCAATAAGCTGGATAACGACATGGCTGGTGGCCATGTCCTCAACCAAAAATATAGTAACAGGGGGATTTTGGAATGTTTTGCAATTGGAAAAAAATCGCGTTATTTGCGGGCGGCGCGCTGTTTGGCTCCGCCGGAGTGAAGCTGCTCACAAGCCGCGACGCGAAGAAGGTCTACACCCACTCCACCGCCGCCGTTCTGCGGATGAAAGACTGCGTGATGGAAAATGTCTCGAAGGTGCAGGAGAACTGCGGAGACATTCTGGAGGACGCAAAGGGGATCAACGAAGACCGAGCCTCTGCCGCAGAGCAGGTGGAGGACGCGGGCGAGCCGTCTGCGGAATAAACGAATCAGAAGAAGCCGCCCGTGACAGTGGGTGGCTTCTTTCATAAGAGGACAATACGATGAATTGTACGATTTTACACGAGAGCCGGGGGCGCATCCGGGTGCACATCCGGATGCGTCGGATGACCATGGCGGAGGCGGACCAACTGGAAAATGCCTTGGCGGTCCTGCCGGGCATCCGGCAGGTCACGGTTTATGACCGCACCTGCGATGCCGTGATCCGCTATCAAGAGTCACGGGATGCGGTGATTCGCGCCCTCGCGGCCTTCCGCTTCGACCGGGAGGCGCTGGCAAACTTTTCGCCGGAGACCAGCGGCCGGGCGCTGAACCGGAGGTATCAGGAGAAGCTGGTGTGCATGACGCTGATGCACCTTGTGCGCAAGCTGTACTTCCCCGCGCCGCTGCGCATCGCTTTGACGGCGTGGCGGTCAGCCCGGTTTTTCCGCAGAGGGCTGCGATGCCTGCTGCGGCGCAGACTGGAAGTGGATGTGCTGGACGCACTGTCCATCGGCGTGTCTATGGGCCGGGGGGACTTTGCCACCGCCGCTTCGGTGATGTTTCTGCTGCGTCTGGGAGAGCTGCTGGAGGAGTGGACCCGGAAGAAATCCGTGGGCGATCTGGCCCGGAGCCTTTCGCTCAACGTGGACCAGGTATGGCTGAAGACGGGAGACGCAGAGTTGCTGACTCCCATCAGCCAGATACAAGCTGGAGATCAGGTTTGCGTCCGCACCGGCAACATGATTCCTCTGGACGGCAAGGTTGTCTCCGGTGAGGCCAGCGTAAACCAAGCCTCCCTCACCGGCGAGTCTGTGGCGGTGCGCAAGGGGCCCGGAGCCATGGTCTACGCCGGGACCGTGGTGGAGGAGGGTGAGTGCGTCCTTTTGGTGGAGCAGCAGGCGGGCACGGGACGGTACGACCAGATCGTTGCCATGATCGAGCAGTCGGAAAAGCTGAAGTCCGCCGCCGAGAGCAAGGCGCTGGACCTTGCGGACCGGCTGGTCCCATGGTCCCTGCTGGGCACCGGGGCGACCTATCTGATGACAGGAAACCTCACCCGGGCCATCTCCATTTTGATGGTGGACTACTCCTGTGCGCTAAAGCTGTCCATGCCTCTGGCGGCGCTCTCCGCCATGCGGGAGTGCGGCAGCCACCACATCACCGTCAAGGGCGGGAAATTTCTGGAGGCCGTGGCCCGGGCGGATACGGTGGTATTTGACAAAACCGGCACCCTGACCCACGCCACGCCCACTGTGGCTCGGGTCGTGGCCTTCGGCGGACGGAAGGAACAGGAGGTGCTGCGAGTGGCCGCCTGTCTGGAGGAGCACTATCCCCACTCCATGGCCAACGCCGTGGTGAACGCGGCCAAGGAGCAGGGCATTCTCCACGCCGAGATGCATTCGGAGGTGGAATACGTGGTAGCCCACGGCATCTCCAGCCGTATCGACGGCGAAAAGGTGGTCATCGGCAGTCGGCACTTCGTGTTTGAGGACGAGGGCTGTGTCGTTTCCCCGGAGGAGCAGGCAGCTTTTGCAAGCCTGCCAGAGGAGTTTTCCCATCTGTATCTGGCCGTCGGCGGCGTGCTGGCAGGAGTCGTCTGCGTGGCGGACCCGCTGCGGGAGGAGGCCTCGGCAGTGCTGAACAGCTTACGGAAGCTGGGCGTTTCCAAAACCGTCATGATGACAGGAGACAATGAGAAAACCGCCGCCGTCATCGCGGCGCAGGTAGGTGTGGACGAGTACTACGCCGAAGTGCTACCCGAGGATAAGGCACGCTTTGTGGAAGCAGAACGGGCCGCGGGGCGCACCGTGATTATGATCGGCGACGGCATCAACGATTCCCCCGCCCTCTCCGCCGCCGATGTGGGCATCGCCATCAGCGACGGCGCGGCCATCGCCCGGGAGATCGCCGACGTCACCATCGCCGCCGACAACTTGTTTGAGCTGGTGCTGCTGCGAATGATTGCTCAGGGGCTCCAGCGGCGGACGGCTGGCAACTATCGCTTTGTCATCGGCTTCAACTCCGCCCTGATTTTACTTGGCGCGGCGGGAGTTTTGCCCCCGGCCACCTCCGCCCTGCTGCACAACGCCTCCACCTTAGCCATCAGCCTGTGCAACATGACAGATCTGCTGGAGTGAACGCCTTTTTACAGCAATTCCACAAAAAACTGCAAAAAGTTCAGCGTGCAAAATGACAGTCTGCTGCGTTGTTGTCCTTGACGGGCGTCAGCCCGTCAGCGTCCTCCGCCTTGCAGCCAGCCATTTTACGCTGCTTCCTTTTTTCGCATTCTTCTGTGGAATTGCTGTGGAAATTCAAAACAAATCACAGTCCGGACGGCGGAGAACTACGCCGCCGGGCTGCACCATGAGCGAGCCGGAGCCGCTAAACAACAAGAGGCGGTTCTCCTTCATCTGCCCCGGCGGGGCACTCCGGGTAACGGAGAAATAGAAAATTTTAGGCCAAAAGAGATCAGCAAGGCGCACTGTGGCCTTGCTGATCTCTTTTGGTCTCGTTTTGCAAGATCACCTAATATCGTGTCATAATTTTGAATTAAAAAGTTCTTGACAAATTAAAAAAGGCAAGATATAATCCCGATATACCTACTAACTAAGTTGGTATTTAAAAACTGCGAAAGGGTGAGGAATATGACGACACTGTTTGAAAAACTGCTGCGGGGCAATTTCCGCTGTGGGCGAATGCTGTACTCCCGGACAAGTGATATGGCCGGGCGCGTCGGCATGTCCTATTCGCGCCCTTGGTGACAAACGCACCACACGGGCCATACCTCTTATCCGGGAGCTGAATGACAGCCCCGGCTTTTTTATTTTTAAAATGACCAAACCCACCCGCCTACCCATCGGCACGGAGCACATCGACGACATCTTTGCCGATTTTCAAAAGGGCTTTGACGCGGGAAAATAACTTTGTCAGAAAGGAGCGACTGCTATGATGCGCTGTTGTCATAAAAAAAATCGATGTAAAAGAATATCTGACCGTGGCCGCCGCCCCTTTTAAGGCGACAGCCTGTGCATAACGCAATCCATGGCGCGGAGTGTACGACCGTGGCACTCCGCGCCATGTTGCCATTAAAATTCCGAATAGAAGAGGTAGATTGATTATGAAAAAGGTAAAAGCAATATCCTTTTTGCTGGCGGCAGCTATGACGGGGGCTCTGCTCTCGGCCTGCGCCGGAAATTCCGGCAGTAACGCACAATCGTCTCAAAGCGGGTCCGGCTCTGCCGGAAGCGCCGCGCAGGAGACGCCTGTCAAGTGGGACATCACAATTCCCGGCAACAACGGCTCCCTGTGCAACGTCCCAACCTTCCTTGCATACGAGTTAGGGTATTTGGCGGAGGAGGGCATTAACGCCGACCTCGTTTCCGCCGACTATGAGTCCAAGAAGGTGGGTTTGAACAACGGCACCATGCCCATTGTCAACGGGGACTTTATGTATTTCCCCTCCATTGAGACAGGACTGAACATCACCGTGATTGACGGGCTGCACAAGGGCTGCATCAAGCTGGAAGTTCTGCCGGACTCCCCCATTGAAACTGCCGAGGACCTGCGGGGCGGAACCATCGCAGTGGACGAAATCGGCGGCACCACCTATCAGGTGGCCGCTCTCTGGCTGGAGCAAAACGGCGTGAAGGCCATTGGCGAGGATGCGGAGGTGACCTTCCTGCCCTTCGGTGACGATAACCTCTCTCTGGAGGCGCTGAAGAGCGGACAGGTGGATCTGGTGGCGATCTGGGACCCCAAGGCCTCCGTCGCGGAGAAGGCGGGCGAGGTGAAGGTGGTTCTGGACATCTCAACGGATGAACCCTTTGCCAGCCACTATTGCTGCTATCTTTACGCTTCCACCAAGGTGCTGAAGGAGGACCCGGAGCTGATTTCCGCCATCCTGCGGGCCTATCGGAAGGCGGAGGACTACATCGCCAAAAACCCGGAGGCGGCCACCGACCTGATTCTGGAGAAAAAGTACGTGTCCATTGAAGACCGGGATCTAGCTGTGGAGCTGGTCAAGGGCTACGGCTATCCCTCGGAAGCGGACTTTGACACCGGCAAAGCGCTGGACGCGCAGGCGGATGTAAAATACTTTGCCGAGGCGCTGCACGGCATCGGCTATCTCACCTCCGACCCCGAGGAGTATCTCGCCAAGGCCTTTACTCCCGTGGATCTGACTCTGGGAAAATAAGTGCAGACCTGCTCGCCGCACACCTCTGTGTGAGGTGTGCGGCGAGGCAATTTAAAGGAGATATCGCGTGAAACAGATTGACAATATGAACCCGCCGGTGACAAACCGCCGCCTGATGGAGGCGGCAAGTCTTTCCTCAGCCGGATTTCTGGCGGCCATTTTGGGAAACCGGCTGATTCCCCAGATATCCGACGGCGTAGAGCTGGCGGATTACGCTCTCGGTCCGCTTCGGCTGGATATGAACGGCTTTTATCGAATCGTGCTGCTTGCCGTTATCCTGACGTTTCTGCTTGGCGGCGTTCGGGCACGACTGGATTCCAGCCGCCGTTCCGGCTATGTGCGCCGTGCCCCGTTTCGGTTTGCTCTGGGGCTGGCACTTTTGGTATATGATATTTTAGGAACAAAGCTGCAGCTCACGCCCCAGCCGTTTTTTCCGGGTCCCGCTCAGATTCTGGAGTCCTTTTTAATGGAGGGGAGCTACATCGGGAAAAATCTGCTTTATTCTCTGCGGCTGTTTGGCGCGGGCTTCACCGCCGGTATCCTGCTGGGGGTGGTGACGGGGGTGCTGATTGGCTGGTTCCCAAAGGTGCGGTACTGGGCCTATCCCGTGCTCAAAATCAGCGGCGTTATCCCCGCGGTGGCGTGGATGCCCTTTGCCCTCACGCTGTTTCCAACGCCCTTTGCCGCAGCGGTGTTTCTTCTGGTCATCACCTCTTGGTTCCCGGTGGCGTCCCAGACGGCCTTTGGCATTCAGTCCGTCTCCCGGGTCCACCTGGAGGCGGCGAGGACCTTGGGCGGAGGAACCGCTTTTCAGGTGTTTCGCGTGGCAATTCCCAGCGCGTCGCCCCAGATTTTCACAGGAATTACCACCGCCTGCGCCAGCTCGTTCACCTGCCTTGTGATTGCCGAGATGATGGGCCAGCCCGGCGGCCTCGGTTACTATATCAACGTGGTGAAGGTATGGAGCGCCTACTACAAGGTGTTTGCCGCCATTTTGCTGATGGCGGTCCTGTTCAGCCTGATTCTCGCGGCGATAGGGGTTCTGCGGGACTATATGCTGCGCTGGCAGAAGGGAGTAATCAAATGACGAACGGCATTCTTCTTGATATTCAGCATGTCAGCCGGGTGTACCCGGACGGGCAAAACGGTCAGACGGAGGGAATTACCGCACTGCAAGACGTGTCCCTTACCGTGGGCGGGGGGGAGTTTGTCTCGTTGCTGGGCCCCTCCGGCTGCGGGAAAACTACGCTGCTGCGCCTGCTGGCCGGGCTGGATACGCCTCAGGGCGGGCGGCTTCTTCTGAACGGGCAGAGCATCGCGGGGACCTCTCCCCAGCGGGGCTATGTGTTTCAGCAGGGGGGCCTGTTCCCATGGTGGACGGTGGAGCAGAATATCGCCGCCGGACTGAAGGCCCGCCATGTCTACCGCCGGGAAAAGGCGCGGGTGGCAGAGTTTTTGGAGTTAGTGGGCCTGCAAGGCTTTGCAGGCGCCTATCCCCACCAAATCAGCGGTGGCATGGCCCAGCGGGCGGCCATTGCCCGCAGTCTCATCAACGACCCCGAGGTGCTGCTGCTGGACGAGCCAATGGGCGCGCTGGATTCCTTCACCCGGGCCGACCTTCAGGACAAGCTGCTGGAATTGCAGCGGGTCAGCGGGACCACCATGATTCTGGTGACCCACGACATCGACGAGGCCGTTTATCTCTCCGACCGCATTGCCATCATGACGCCCCGTCCCGGCAGAATCAGCGAAGTGGTGACGGTTTCTATGGAAAAACCCCGCCAAAGAAACAGCCAAGCGTTTACCACTCTGCGGGGAGAGCTGCTGGAAAAGTTTCATCTGGCAAGCCAATCGTCACTGCCCGAATATGCCATCTAAAGATACAAAAAAAGCACTCTGCCGTTATCCCATTTGAGCGGGGCCTTGGCATGCCACGGTTGACACATGCCCCAAACCCTCGCTTTGAATCCGCCGATTTTTTATCACATTCTAAAATTGACAAACAGGGAATGCTTCTATATGATAAGCCATAAGAAATCAAAATAGGTATTACCTTGCCGTTTCCTTATGCTTATCATAAGGAGCAAATCGAAGGGAGAAAAACATGAAACTGAAAAAAATTGCCGCCCTGCTGTCGGCTTGCGCGCTGACACTGTCCCTCGCGGCCTGCGGTTCGGAAACTGGCTCTGCCGGGTCTTCCGCGGCGTCTGCCTCCGGTTCCGCCCCCGGCGCGGCAAGCACTGCTTCCGGTCTTCCCGCGCTTACAGCGGAGGAAATTCACATCGGCGCCGTTTTCAACACAGAGCTTGGCACGGAGGGCTTCAGCTATGCTCTGGGTCAGGGCTTCAAGGCGCTGGAGAACGCAGGCTATCAGGTGGACTATGCCTTCAGCATTCCCGAATCCGCCGATTGCGAGGTTGCCATCGAAAACCTGATCAATCAGGGCTGCAACGTCATCTATGCCACCAGCTACGGCTATGGCGAATATGTGGCCAATGTGGCCGCGCGGTACCCGGAGGTCTATTTCAACCACTATTCCGGCAGCATCAACGCGGACAATCTGGCCACCTTCTTCCCGAAGAATTTCCAGAGCGAATATCTGTGCGGGATTATCGCCGGTATGCGGACCGCGTCCGACCAGATCGGCTATCTCGCCTCCTATCCCATCCCTGAGTGCATCCGCATGGTCAACGCGTTTACGCTGGGCGCGAGATCCGTCAATCCGGACGTGACTGTGAACGTCAAGTGGACCGGCTCCTGGTTTGATCCCGCCACAGAAACCGCCATCGCCACCGAGCTTGTCAACAGCGGTTCCGATGTGATCATCGCGTATCTGGACAGCCTGAACGCGGCAATCGCGGCGGCCAATCTGGGGGCGTATTCCTTCGGGTACGCCACCTCCGGCTATGAGACGATTCCCGAGTCTTTCCTCGCCAGCCCCGCCTGCGACTGGGAGAGCTTCTTCGTGAACGACGTCCAGAGAATTGTGGACGGCACATGGACCGGCACCAATCAGTGGTTGGGCATGCAGGAGGGGCTTGTCAGCCTGACTGAGATGTACAATCTGGCCGACGGCACAGAGGAAAAGGTAACCGAGGCCGAAGAGGGCTTTAAAACCGGTACGCTGGATATCTGGACCGGCCCCATCTCCGACAATCAGGGCAAAGAGAACGTGGCAGGGGGCCAGACGCTGGATCAGGCGGCGCTGTTCTCCATGAACTGGTTTGTCGAGGGCGTAAACGGAAGCGCAAGCTAAGGCTGTAACCGGACAAAATTCCACGGTCTGTTTTTTAGGAGAAGCACATGGAAAATCGCATTGCAGTGGAACTCAGGCACATTAAAAAGCACTTCGGGCCCGTCAAGGCGAACGACAATGTCAATTTAAAGGTCCGGGCGGGAGAAATTCACGCCATTCTGGGGGAGAACGGCTCCGGCAAGAGCACACTGATGAACGTCCTCTCGGGCCTGTACGCTCCGGACGAAGGGGAAATCCTCGTAGGGGGAACGCCGGTGTCCATCCGATCCCCTAAGGACGCTATACTTAATGGCATTGGGATGATCCACCAGCATTTCAAGCTGGTGGACGCCCTTTGCGCCTGGGAAAACATCGTCGGGGGCATGAAAACCCGGGCGCTGCTGCGCAAAAAGCGGGCGGTTGCAGAAATCATGGCTCTGTGTGAAAAATATGGACTTCCGCTGGACCCCGAAAAGAAAGTCTGCCAAATGACCGTCGGAGAAAAGCAGACCGTGGAAATCGTAAAAGCCCTGTACCGGGGTGCGGAGATTTTGATTTTGGACGAGCCAACCGCCGTTTTAACTGTGCAGGAGACGGAGCGGCTGTTTGAAATCCTGCGGGAGATGAAAGCAAAGGGCCGCGCCGTCATCATCATCACCCACAAGCTTCAGGAGGTGATGAACGTCAGCGACCGGGTGACCGTTTTGCGAAAGGGCGTCAGCGTGGACTCCATTGTGACCGCGCAGTCCAGTCCCGCCCAGCTTGCGGAGCTGATGGTGGGTCGGGCGGTGGACATTTCGGTCCCCTATGCGGAAACTTCCGGGAAACTGCGTGAGCCGGTTCTGTCCATCCGAAATCTGCACCTTGCGGAGCGGGGCGCGGGCGAAAAGCTGAACATTGACCGGCTGGACGTCTGCGCCTGCGAAATTCTGGGGATTGCAGGCGTGGCTGACAGCGGACAGAGAGAGCTGTGCGAGTCAATTGTGGGCCTGCGGGCGGCGGAGGGCAGCGTGCTCCTCAAGGGAACCGAGCTGATCGGGCTGGACCCCCGGGCCATGTTGCGGCAAGGGATTCGGATTGGCTTTGTGCCGGAGGACCGGCTGGGCATGGGCCTTGCGGCGGGGCTGAGCATCAGTGACAACGCGGCGCTGCGCACCTACTGCTCCCACAAAGGGCCGTTTTTAAATAAAAAAGTGGAGAAGGTTCAGGCCGTCTGCCTGACGGAGCGCTATCATGTCAGCGCGTCCGGCGTGGACCAGCCGATCCAGAGCCTATCCGGCGGTAATATCCAAAAGGTTCTGCTGGGCCGTGAAATTGACCTTGGTGCAGACTTTTTTATCGCCGCCTACCCCGTGCGGGGTCTGGACATCGGAGCTTCCACGTTTATCTATGAACAGCTTAACGAAGAGAAAAAGAAAGGCGTCGCCATTTTGTTTATCGGGGAGGACTTGGACGTGCTTCTGGGCATCTGCGACCAGATTGCGGTGCTGCACGGCGGCGAGCTGATGGGCGTGGTGGACGCGAAAACAGCCACAAAGGAGCAGCTTGGCCTGCTGATGATGGGGCAGAGACAGGGGGAGGCAAGCCATGCTGCGAATTGAACGGAAGACGAACAGCAGGTTCCTTCTCCAGCGAATTGTCTCTCTGGTGGTCGCTCTGGCTGCGGCGGGAGTCGTGGTGGCGATTTGTGGGTACGACCCGATTGTGGTGTACCGGGAGATGCTGAAAGGTTCCTTCAGCTCCGCTTACTATGTGCAGCAGACTATTCAGAAGGTTGTCCCGCTTTTGATGATGGGACTTGGGGTAGCGGTCTGCTTTAAAATGAATTTTATCAACATCGGCGCGGAGGGGCAGTTCTATATGGGCGCGACGGCGGCGACCTATGTGGCGCTGAACGTCAGCGGACTGCCTGCCCCGGTCACGATGCTTCTGATGTTTACGGCGGCCTTCGCGGCAGGTGGCTGCTGGTGCTTGATTGCGGGGTATTTAAAGTCGAAGTGGGGCGTAAGCGAAACGTTGGTGACGCTGATGCTCAACTACGTGGCCATCAAGCTGGTGTCCTATCTCCAATACGTCCTCTGGAAGGACCCCCAGTCCTTCGGCTTTCCGAAGATTGCCAATTACCCCGCGGAGCTTCAGCTCAAACCCGTGCTGGGAGTCCATTCTGGGTGGATTGTCGCCCTCCTTCTGACGATTCTCATATGGGTTCTGCTCCACCGCAGCAAGCTGGGCTATGAATTATCCGTGATGGGAGCCAACGAACAAACAGCGCGCTATGCAGGGATGAACACAAAAAAAATTCTCCTGCTGGCAAGTCTCTTAGGCGGCGGCGTGTGCGGTCTTGCGGGATTGATTCAGGCCGCAGGCGCGGAGCGCACGCTGAACGACCAGATGGGTGGCGGCATGGGCTATACCGCCATTGCCATTGCCTACATGTCCCGGATGGAGCCGCCGGTGATTCTGGCAGTTTCTTTCCTGTTTTCCATTCTGCTTCAGGGGGGCGCCTATATGCAGATTTCTATGCAGATTCCCTCTGCCGCAGGCGACGTGATTCAGGGAATTATTCTGCTGTTCATTCTGGGAAGCGAATTTTTCTCTATTTACCGGGCGGTCCTGACCCGCACACGGAAGGGGGCGGCAGAATGAACGAAGCGGCTTTGTTTTTTCAAATGTCCGTGCAGCTTGGCACGCCGTTTCTGCTGGCCACTTTGGGGGGCATACTGTGCGAAAAAGCGGGGCATTTGAACCTTGGCATCGAAGGCATGATGATGCTGGGCGCGTTTTTCGGCTTTCAGGCCGGATTTCTCAGCCACAGCCCGGCAGCGGCTCTCCTCATGGCGGCGGTGGGAGGCGCGCTGGGCGCACTGATTTATGCCGTCATCACCGTGACCCTCATGGGGAATCAGACTGTGACCGGCTTTGCGCTGACGATTTTCGGCACGGGTCTTGCCAATTTTCTGGGCAAGGCGTATTCCAGTCAGATCATGGACAGCGCCGTCACCTCCGCCTTGGGGCCTCGCAGCATCCCGGTCCTTTCCAAAATTCCGTTTCTGGGACCGGTGCTGTTTTCCCAAAGCTTGTTCGTGTACCTTTCGTTGCTTCTTGCCGTGGGGCTGCTGTTTTACTATCAGAAAACGCGGTTTGGCCTTGCCGTTCGCATGGTGGGCGAAAACCCCGGAACGGCGGACGCCTCCGGCGTCAATGTGACGCTGTACAAATATGTACACATTCTTCTCGGAGGCGCGCTGTGCGGTCTTGGCGGCGGCTATCTCTCCTTGGTATACGTCCCCTATTGGCAGGACAATATCACCGCAGGCATGGGCTGGATTGCAGTGGCTCTGGTTATTTTCTCAGGCTGGAACCCTGTCAAGGCCATTTTCGGGTGCTATCTTTTTGGAATTTTGAAGGGGATGACCCTGAAATTTCAGGGGGCCTCACTGTCCATCTTGGGCCTTGATCTCTCTCTCGCCGCGCAGGTGATGGATATGCTGCCCTATATTCTTACGGTGGCGGTGTTGGTGCTCTCGGCCATTTCCAAAAAAGGCGCGGGCACCGGTCCGACCAGCGTTGGAAAGCCCTATTTCCGGGAGGCCCGGTGAGGTTGCCTTCCGTCCACATTTCATTTCGGTTTTATGAATATTAAACATATAGGAGGTTGCCATGGACAACGAACTGATTCAGGTGGCGCTGGGCAAAAAGCCCGCCGACATTGTGATTAAAAACGGCAGACTGGTAAACGTCGTCACCCATGAGGTCTATGAGACAGAGATTGCGGTGGCAAAGGGAAAGATTGCCTCCATCGGTCCCATTCCGGCGGGCGCGGTAGGCCCGGACACACAGATTATTGATGCCAAGGGCATGTTTCTCGCCCCCGGATTTCTGGACGCGCACATCCACATCGAGAGCAGTATGCTCTCCTATACAGAGTTTGCAAAGATGGTGGTCAAGCACGGAACCACCGCCGTGGCAACGGACCTGATGGAGGTGACCATTGTCTCCGGCATTGAGGGGATGAAGGAAGTTCTGGCGGAGTCCAAAAACACGCCGGTGAAGCTCTATTATCCCATCCCGGCCTTTATGGAGGAAAACGGCATCCAGACCACCGGCAGTACGCTGCACAGCGAGATGATCGACCAGCTAATCACCCTTCCCGAGGCCGTGGGACTTGCCGAGGTGCTGGCCCCGCCGATTCTGGCGGAGAGCCCGGTTTCTGCCCATATGCTGGACTTGGCGGAGCGGTATCGCAAAACCGCGGAGGGCCATGCGCCCGCCGTTATGGGCGAAAACCTGAACGCCTATGTAGGCGCGGGGGTTACCAGCGACCATGAGAGTACCAATCGTGAGGAGGCTTTGGCCAAGCTGCGGATGGGACTTCATGTGCTGATGCGGGAAGGCTCCGCCTCCACGGACCTGCGCCCCTGCCTGAACATCATTACGCAGGAGCACGTGGACACCCGGTACTGCTCTATGGTCAGCGACGACATCGACGCGCTGCATATCAGCCGCCTTGGCCATCTGGACAACAAGGTCCGCATCGCCGTGGCGGAGGGGGTGGACCCCGTCACCGCCATCCAGATGGTGACGCTCAATCCCGCCGAGAGCCTGCGCATTCAGGACAAAGTGGGCAGCATCACTCCGGGCAAAATCGCGGACATTGTGTTTCTCTCCTCGCTGGAGGAGTGCCGCGTGGAGCGGGTCATCGCAAACGGCGAGTTGGTGGTGGACGGGTGCGCCCTTGTTAAAGAGCTGCCCGCGCCCAATTACAGTAATCTTCTGCGGGACACCGTCAAACTTTCCCGCAAAATCACCGGTGACGATCTGGTTTTGAAGGCAGACCCCAGCTATACCCGGGCAAAGGTCCATGTCATCGGCGCTTCTCACGACACCTTGCTCACCGACGCGCTGGAAGCGGAGCTGACGGTTGAGGGCGGCGTAATTCTGCCGGATGTGGAGAGCGATGTGCTGCGCATTGCCTGCGTGGAGCGCTATGGGAAAAACGGCAGCATCGGCAGGTCGTTTATCAAGAACTTCGGACTGAAATCCGGAGCCATCGCCATTAGTGTGGGCCACGACCACCACAATATCTCCGTGGTGGGCGGCGACGCGGAGGATATGGCCTTTGCGGTCAATCGCATTGCCGAGCTGCAAGGCGGCCTTGTGTTGGTGAAGGACGGCGAGGTTCTCTCCGAAATTCCCCTGCCCATCTGTGGCCTGCTTTCCGATCTGGACGGCGAGGCCGTGGCCGAAAAGCTTGCGGAGATGATTGAAATTCTCCGGACGCTGGGCTGCGAGGTGCCCTCTCCCAACATTACCCTCTCCTTCATCACCCTGATTTTCATTCCCTGCTTGGGCATCACCGATCAGGGCCTGTTCGATGTGCGGGAATTTAAGCTCATCGACCCGGTGATTTCCTTAAACTAAAAGGAGGAGCTACGTTCCATGAAACAGATACTACTGAAAAATGGCTTCATCGTCACCATGGCAGAGGGGCACGAGACGGTGTACGACGGCGGCGGCGTTCTGGTGGAGGACGGCAAAATCAAGGCGGTGGGCCGGATTGACCCCAAAGCGGTTGCCCTGGACGCAGAGATTATGGATTTGAACGGGAAATACGTTCTGCCGGGCTTTGTCAACACCCACGTCCATACCTCTCAGCAGATCAGCCGGGGCGTGGGCGACGATGTGGACTTTGTCACATGGCTGCACAAGCGGATGTGGCCCTTTGAGAGCAGCATGACGGAGGAGGACTCCTATATCTCCACGCTGGCCACTTGTCTTGAGATGATTAAAACCGGCGTCACCTCCTTTGCGGAGCCGGGCGGACAGTTTGTGTCCGGCATGTGCCGCGCCGTGGCAAAATCCGGCCTGCGGGCAAAGCTTGCAAAGTCTGTGATGGACTGCGGCGAGGGACTGCCCTCCGTCTGGCAGCGCACTATGGAAGAGGAACTGGAACAGCAGATTCTTGATCTGGAGAAGTATCACAACACCGCGGACGGACGTGTTCAGGTCTGGTTCGGCCTGCGCACGATTTTTAACAACACCGACGCGCTGTGCGTCAAAACCAAAGAGCTGGCGGACAAATACGGCGTGGGCATCCATATGCACGTGGCCGAAGCAAAGGAAGAGAAGGAATATACCTACGCCCGCTGGGGCAAGGGCACCGTGCAGCATCTGGAGGAGTTGGGCGTTCTCGGGCCCAACCTGCTGGCAGTCCACACCGTGTGGCTGACAGACGAGGAAATAGCCCTCTTTAAAAAGCGAGACGTGAAGGTGTCTCACAATCCTGCCTCCGCCATGCGGGTGCTGGGCTTTGCAAGAATCCCCAAAATGCTGAGCGAGGGCATCTGCCTGTCCATCGGCACTGACGGAGCCTCCTCCTCCAACCACATGGACATGGTGGATGAGATGTGGCTGACCTCCCTGATCCACAAGGGCTGGCGGCTGGACCCCACGGTGGTTCCCAGTCAGGACATTTTGCGGATGGCCACGCGGTGGGGCGCCCGGGCGCTGCTGGACGACAAGCTGTACGGCTCTTTGGAGCCGGGAAAAAAGGCAGATCTGATTGTCATTGACCCGCAGGGTCCGTCCATGATGCCCGTCAACGATAAAATTGCCGCGCTGGTCACGGCCATGCACTCGGAGAATATCACCTGCTCTATGTGCGACGGCAAATGGCTGATGAAAGACCGCAAAATTCTCACGCTGGACGAGGACGCAATTCTGGCAGAGGGCGCGGCCCGTGCCGCCGCCATCTACAAGCGCGCGGGCATCGAGCTTCCCGCAAGATTTCCGGTGGTCAAAATCAGCAGGGAAAAGAAGTTATTTTAAGAAAGCGGGGCTGCAAACATGGATCAGAAGCTGTTGGCGGTGGCAGGCGGGAAAGAGCCCGCCAATCTGGTTGTAACGAATGGAAAAATCGTAAACGTTTTCTCTGGTGAAATTTATGACGGCGGCGTTGCGGTGGCAGGGGACAAAATTGCCGCCGTGGGCGATGTGGATTATACCATCGGCGAGGGCACAAAAGTCCTTGACGCGCAGGGCAAGTATCTCACCCCCGGCTTTATCGACGGACATATTCATCCCGAAAGCTCCAACCTTGCCATCCGCTCCTTTGCCGAAGCGGTGCTGAAGCACGGCACCACGGTCATTATGACCGACCTGCACGAAATTGGCGTGGTGGGCGGACTGGAGGCCATTGAAGCGGTGCTGGAGGAAGCGGAAGCCACGGATTTGAAGCTCTACTTCATCGTCCCCTCCCACGTTCCCTTTTCGCCCAATCTGGAAACCTCCGGCGGGCGGTTTGACACGGAGATTATCAAGCGTGCGCTGGAACGGCCGGACGCGGTGGGCCTGTCCGAGTGCGTGGGCATGTATCTGGCGGCGGGATTTCCGGAGCTGATGGCTTCCTGCGACGCCGCGCTTGCCAAGGGAAAATCGCTTCAGGGGCATCTTCCCGATGCAGATACCGCCACCCTCAACACCTGCGTTGCCGCCGGCGTATCCACAGATCACGAGTCTCTCAGCGGCAAGGATGTAGTGGACCGTCTGCGGGCGGGCTGCTCTGTGATGCTGCGGGAGGGCTCCTCCGCCCGCAGCCTGACGCAATTGCTGGAGCCGGTGCTTGCCGATCATCTGGACACCTCAAACCTCTCCATCGTCACCGACGATCTGCATACCATTGACCTTGCCACAACAGGGCATCTGGACGAGTCGGTGCGCACCGCGCTAAAAGCGGGCGTGGAGTTCCTAACCGCCATTCAGATGGTCACCATCAACGCGGCCCGTGCCTTCCAACTGGACCGCTTTGTGGGCTGCCTTGCCCCGGGGCGGCGGGCGGACATCAACCTGACCACCGGGCCGGAGGACTTCCGGGTGGATACTGTTGTTGCTGGAGGCCGCGTTGTCGCGCAAGACGGCGAGTCTGTGGTTCATTATCCCGTGGCGGAGCACAATCCGATTCTGTTGAACACGGTCCATCTCAAAAAAGTCGTGGAAGCTTCTGATTTTCAGGTCCGCGTGTCCGAATCCGCCAAGGCCGCCAAGGTCAAGGTGATGGATACGCTCCCTTGGATTCCCATTACCCAGCCAAGGGATGTGGAGCTGAACGTCGTGGACGGCGTGGTGCAGTGCGATCTGGACCAAGATGTGCTCTATATCGCACAGGTGGAGCGGCACGGAAAAACCGGCGGCATCGGCAAGGCATTCATGGGCGGGTTCAAGCTAAAAAAGGGCGCGATTGCCTCCTCCATGGGCCACGACAATCACAACATCATCGTGATGGGCGCCAACCACGCCGACATGGCCGCGGCCGTTAACCGGGTGGCAGCGCTTCAGGGCGGGCAGGTGTTTGTGGTGGACGGGGAGGTCCTTTGTGAAATCCCCTTCCCGGTGTGCGGCCTTCAGTCGGATTTGTCGGCAGAGCAACTGGCGGAGGAAAAGCGCAAATTCAATGCAAAGCTCCAAGAGTGCGGCTGCGAAATCAACTATACCTGTATGTTCCTTTCTTTTATCTGTCTGGCGGCGATTCCCCTCTATGGCATCACCGATAAGGGCTTTATCGACGTTTTGCAGCAGAAGGTCATCGACCCGATTCTGGAGGTTTTGGAATAACCAGAGCTTTAAGAAAATTTTTATAACGCAGATGTTTCGTGA
>NZ_DALZOY010000005.1:83205-200630 GCF_032018205.1 Oscillibacter sp.
GCCCATTCGGGCGCGCCTTTTTGCATTTTGCATTTCTTTTTTAAAGAGACGTTACACAGTTTTAACGGCACGTCACTTGTACTCCGCCGCCGATTGTAGTAGCCTGTTTGTGCATCCTCGAAAGCGCATGAACGACCGCATGGAGGTGAACTGATGCAAAATTTTGAAACGGTTGGGGACCGGTCGAATTCTGATATTCTTGAGGAAATTCTGAAGGGAGAATACATCAAGCCCGTATACCAGCCCATCGTATCTTTGTCCAACGGGCAGGTTTACGGGTACGAGGCCCTCAGCAGGATTTCCAAGCAAGAGCTTCAGATGAACATCGAGCAGATGTTCCGACTTGCCGACAAAGATGGCAAGGCGTGGGAGCTGGAAAAGCTGTGCAGAGCGCGGGCGCTGGAAAACGCCGCGCGGCTTTCCGCCGACAAAAAGCTGTTTCTCAACGTAAATTCCAACATTCTTTACGACCATCAATTCAGAACCGGTTTTACCAGAGAACACCTGCGGGAATACGGACTGGATGCCAACAGCATTATATTTGAAATCACCGAGCGCGTTGCAGCCCTTGATAGCAGCGCGTTTTTGTGTTCCATTGATCACTACAAAAAGCAGAGCTATGGAATCGCCATCGACGACGTGGGGGCGGGCTATTCGGGGCTGAACAACATCGCCAGCGTAAAGCCCAATCTGATTAAGCTGGACATGAGCCTTGTCCGGGATATCGACAAGGACGAGATCAAGCGGCTGCTGTGCAAGGCTATGGTCGACTTCGGGAAAAGTGCCGGCATTCAATTGATTGCCGAGGGAATCGAGACGGAAGAGGAACTGTCGGTTCTCGTCAAGCTGGGCGTGGATTTGGGACAAGGCTATTTTCTTGGGATTCCGCAGGAGTCCTTTTCCCCGATTGCGCCGGAAAAGGTGGAAACCATCAAGCGATGCCACGCAAAGCAGTACAACGAGAATCTCATAAGCTCCGTCTATCCCATCGTGGGGCATCTGGCAAGGCCCGGCTATATCGTCTCCCCCGACAAAAAGCTTGGAAGCATCTATGAGATGCTGAAGATGAATCTCTCCGTCACGGAGTTTTCTGTGGTGCGGGATGATATGACCATGGGGTTTATGACGCGCACGGACTTGAATGAGCTGCTTGGCGGCAGATATGGCTACGGGCTCCACTCTAAAAAAACGGTTCAGCAGGCAATGAAGCCGGATTTTTCCAGAGTAAACTACGGAATGACCGTCGACGCGGTATCACGGCTTGCCATGCAAAGGCCGTTCGAGCAGTTGTACAATCCCATTGTGGTGGAAAAGGACGGGAAGTATCTGGGGATTGTGACCATTAAAAACCTGCTGGATGCCTGCACCAAGGTGGAGGTAGACATTGCAAGGCATTCCAATCCCCTGACGGGCCTGCCGGGCAATCTGGTCATTGAAAAGGAAATCCAGAGCCGCATTTTTGCGGACGCCCCCTATTGTGTTACTTATTACGACATTGACAATTTCAAGGCATACAACGACGCGTACGGCTTTGAAAACGGGGATAAAATGCTCATGCTTCTTGCAAAAATTTTGAAAACCTGCGCCGCGCAGGGAGAATTTATCGGGCACATCGGGGGCGACGATTTCATTGTCATCTGCGATTACCATGAAGGCGAGGGGTACTGCGAGTCGGTGGTGGAACGCTTTTCCCGGGAAGTGACCTCGCTGTACCGCGATGAGGATATCAGAAACGGCTATATCATTTCAAAGAACAGAAATGGCGTGACGGAAAACTTTCCCATTGCAGGGCTTTCCGTCGCCGGGATTTCAAACCGGGCCAGAAACTATAAAAATATCGGAGATTTTTCACAGGACATTGCCCAGCTAAAAAAGAAATGTAAAAAACAGCCGGGGAATTATATTGAAATTTTGTAAGGAACACGCCGCCTGCATGAAAGACGCGGCAGGCGGCATTGCCCGGCTTTTTGAGAATTTTGTACGATCGGCCCCCTGCGGCTCACCGCATGGGGGCTCTTGCCATCATGGATGCGTATTGGTGAATCGTCTGGGTACGCCGCGGGTCGTGGAGCCGCAGATATTGCTTTTTCGCCTGACGCTGGGCGCTTTGTTTCTCTTGAAAGCTGCGCCAGCGGGCACAGCCCTTGTGGCAGCCCTCCTGATACTCGTGACAACCGGTTTGACATGGCAGCATTTTTCATCGCTCCTATTCTTAATAATAAAAAAATGCCTGAACGGGCCTGCCCGCAAATTGCGCGGCAGTCCATTCAGGCATAGGAAAGAAGCAGGGCGCGCCCGCCCGGAAAATCACAGCATACGGCATCACGGCAGACTCCTTTCCCACGGATAGTACCAGTTTACCTCCGTTTTAAGAAGTATGTCACCGCATTTGTGTAAGGATCAGGTGAAATTATGACGTGCGGAGCGTCTATATTCCGTGAACGCGCATGTTCAAAGGAGGAGGGTCTCCGCGGCAGCGGGAATGTTGCCCACACCGTCCAGAATCAGCCGGGGCCGGTAGGGGAAGTTCAGGCACTCTTCCCGAGTGGTGACGCCGGAGAGAACCAGGACGGTGTCAAGTCCCGATTCGATGCCCGCCACGATGTCGGTGTCCATCCGGTCCCCGATCATGACGGCGTCTTCCGAATGCACGCCCAGAAGCTTCAGCCCTGTGCGCATCATCAGCGGGTTGGGCTTGCCCACATAGTAAGCCTGCTTTCCCGTGGCCAACTCAATGGGCGCCAGCAGCGCCCGGCAGGCCGGGGCAATCCCCGACTCCGTGGGGCCGGTCAGGTCGTAATTGGTGGCGATCAGCTTTGCGCCGCCGTTCACCAGCCGAACGGCTTTTGTAATCATGGCAAGGCCATAGCCCGCCGGTTCCCCCACCACCACGTAATCCGGGTCCACGTCGTTATAGGTAATGCCCGCGTCGTACAGCGCATTCTGAAGCCCGTGGTCCCCCATGACATAGGCACTGCATCCGGGAGCCTGATTGTTCAGGAAATGCGCCGTGGCCAGAGCGCTGGTGTAAAAATGGGACGCGTCTACCGCAAGGCCCATCCGCTCCAGCTTTTGCTGCAGCTCCCGGGGCGTGTTCTGGCCAGAATTGGTTAGGAAAAGGAAGTTCTTTTCCTCCTTTTTCAGCCAGTCGAGAAATTCCTTGACCCCCGGCAGCAGGCGGTTCCCGTGGTAAATCACGCCGTCCATGTCGCAGATAAATCCCTTTTTCTCAAGAAGCTGTTTCAAATCCATACGCCTCACTTTTCTTTTATAGCCCTAATAAAGGCCGCGCAACGCCCTGCGGGCCAGTCCGGTAATTTTCTCCGCCAGAGTAGGCTTTGGGGGAAGGCAGGGGGCCGCGCTGTGAATCGAAGCCTCCATAAATTGGACCTGACTGTCATAGGGAATAGGCTGCTGCCCCCGTTTCCGGCAATACAGCCCGTCCGGCGTCATGAAGCTGGCCTTCGCGGTATCCCTGAGCTGACATGACAAAATCCACAAAAGCTGATCCCTCAGGTCCCTGTCGTGAACGGGGCAGGCAATCTCCACCCGTCGGCTGAGATTGCGGGTCATCAAGTCTGCGGAGGAGAGGTACACCTTTGCCTCCGGGCCCTTTCCAAAGCAATAGATGCGGGCGTGTTCCAGAAAGCGCCCCACGATACTGGTCACATGGATATTTTCGGTTTCCCCGGGAACTCCGGGGAGAATGCAGCAGATCCCCCTGACAATCATCTGCACCTCCACTCCCGCCCGGGAGGCGGCGCGGAGCCGGTCGATGACTTCCCGTTCCGTGACGGAATTGACCTTGATGCAGATGTATCCATTATACCCCAGCGCAATCTGCTCGTCAATGAGGTTGCAAACGGCCGATTTGATTCCGTTGGGGGAGATCAAAAGCTCACGGTAGTCTCCGTTCAGATTATTTACCAGCATATTTCGGAAAAAGGCCGTGGCATCCTCTCCAATGGCGTCGGAAGCGGTCATAATGCTCAGATCGGTATACATGGCGTTGGTCTTTTCGTTGTAATTTCCGGTTCCGATCTGGGTAATATATTGCACCTTCCGTTTTCCCCGCAGGGTAATGAGACAAATCTTGCTGTGACATTTGAAGCCGTCCATCCCATAGATAACCTGACATCCCGCGTCCTCTAACAGTTTGGACCAGGAGACGTTATTGGCCTCGTCAAATCGGGCTCGCAGCTCCATCAGGACAATAATCTCCTTGCCATTTTCGGCGGCGCGGCACAGGGTGTGGGCGATTTTGGAGGAGGACGCCAGCCTGTAAATGGTGATTTTGATAGACAGCACATCAGGATGTTCCGCAGCTTCGCTCAGCAGGCGCAGAAACGGGGTTACAGAGTCATAGGGGAAAAATAAGAGCTTGTCCCCCCACTGCACCTGCTCCATAATGCTTTCCTCCGGGCGGATATCCTCCGGCCACCGGGAGCGGTACGGCTGATAGAGCAAAGCCCCCGCCTTGGAGTCCGGCAGCTCCTTTGCAAGCTCAAATACATACCGCATATTCAGCGGACAGCAATCCACGTAGACCTGCTGCTTTTCTACCTTCACCAGCTTTGTCAGCCGAGTTAGAAAGCCGTCTGATATTTTCTGGCTGATCTCCAGCCGGATTGCCGACAGGCTGCCTCTTTTCTTCAGAAGCTTTGTCACTCGAATGCGAAAATCTTCCTCGCTGTCCTCAAATTTTTCATCGTCGAAGCCAATGTCCGCGTTGCGAGTGACGCTGACAATGCAGGATTCCTCCACCTGGTAAGCGCCGAACAGAGATGAAAGTCTCTGCAAAATCATTGTTTCCGCGCGGATATACCGCAGGACCTCACCTTCCAGCCTGAAAAAGGGAGGCAGAATCTCTGGGATGGGAACCAGTCCCACGGAGGGCTTCCCCTTCTTATCCGTTAAAAGCGCCGCCGCATACAGGGCTTTGTTTACCAGATGGGGCGCCGGGTGACGGCTTCCAATGATAATGGGCGAAATAATGGGTAGAATATTCGACTTGAAATAGGCGTTAACCGTATTTTGCTCCCAGTGCGTGAGCTGAGAAAAGGCGAGATCCGCCACGCCCTGCTGTGCCAAATCCACCATCACCGACGCGTAAAGCTGTTCCTTCAGCTCGATCAGGCCCGGTATGGAGCGATAGATTCCTCCCAATTGCTCCGAGGCGGTCATGCCGCTTTTATTGTCCGCTTCGGAGGGGGAGACGAGGGCGATGTCAAACAGGCTGCCCACCCGGACCATAAAAAACTCGTCCAGATTACCCGAGAAGATGGCAATGAATTTCAGCCGCTCCAAAGGGGGATTGGTGCGATCATCCGCCTCCTCCAGCACCCTCTGGTTAAACCGCAGCCAGCTCAGCTCCCGATTCTGGGTATAGGCGTACTGTCCCGGGTCAATTACAGAATCTTGCGGCACAGATATCCCTCCCGCACTCCGTATTTTCCGATTTCAAGAATTTTGGCGTCAAGCAGATGAAACAGGCTGTGCAGCACCAGAATTCCCGGCACAATCGTGTGAATCCGATCCGGCGACAGCTTTAAAATCAGGTCTATGGCCTGTCTGTCTCCTCGGCACAATATGGCGCACAGCTCATCCAGCTGCTCCGCGCCAATGGCGCGGCAGCCCTCCGGCTGCGCGTACACCGCGCCCGCCAGCTTTAAGACGGCGCGCCCCGTGCCGCCCACGCAGACCAGCGGCAACTGCCGCTCAAAATCGGGCAGACTGCTCCTGTCCAGCTCGGCTTGAATTGTCTCCCGTATTTTCTTCAGGGCATGCCTGCCCGGAAGAATTTTCTTGACACAGCTTCGATACAGGTTCAGCGACCCGATAGGGAGGCTGAGGGAACGGAGGGGACGGTCTTCGTCAAACAGTGTAAGCTCCGTGCTGGCGCCGCCAATATCAAGGACTGCGCCGCGGGAGAGCTGAAATTCCCGCATGGCGCCGGTATAGCCGTACAACGCCTCTTCCTCCCCGCTGATCACCTCCACCTCCCAGCCGGTGCGGTCCCGGATCGCCGAGACGGCCGCTTCGGTATTACTGATATTCCGCAAAGAGGCGGTGGCAAAGATGACCACGTCCCGAATATCCAGAGACGTAAGCATCTTTTTAAATTTCAGCAAACCCCGGCAGGCACATAAAACCCCCTCGTCGGACAGAGTTCCGTTCTCTACATAACCGGCAAGACCGGCCATGCTTTTTTCCCGGAACAGGATTTTGAAGGAGTTGCCCTCCGTTTCATAAACCGTCAAACGCATGGAATTGGAACCAATGTCAATCATGGCTTGTTTCATGTGATCTTCCTCTACTTTTACTTTCTATCTTCCCACGCCGTATAGGAGGCAAATGCCCCCTATGATGGTTTAGTATACCCCGAAAAACGCGGCGCGGAATATCCCGGAGCAGTAAAGCCTGTGTGAAGCGCAGGTAAAGCATAAACGCAGCCCAAAAGGCAGCGCCACAGCGGCCATGAGGCAATTTACCGGCCTGTCAAGGAGATATGAATGCGAATCTGTTTACAGCTTTTACACAAATGTGATAACAGATTTTGCATACGACGGCTATTCTTAATCCAGTACAATAAAAATCTCCGCAGCAATACTCTATTAGGGGTGAGTGCGTGAATGTATCTTTGTCCGTGGCTCGGGTTGGACCCTCTCATAAAAGAGAGATACTTGGAATCGGAGACGCCCATGCAATAGCGGCTTCCAATGGGACAGTGTGCGCAGTTACGCGCCCTGTCCGACTGGGGCCGTTTTTGTCTGCCGCAGCAGATATTTCTTGAATGAATGCAGGAAAGGAATGACGATGATGCCGAAAACCTATGTTTTAGATACGAACGTTTTAATTCAGGCCCCATATGCACTTCAATCCTTTGAGGATAACCATATTGTTTTGCCCATTGCGGTCCTGGAGGAGCTGGATGCCCTGAGGACCAGTGATGGAGAAAAAGGAGCCAACGCGCGGCAGGCAATTCGCTATCTGGAATCGCTTAGGACCGCCGGCAATCTCCTTGAAGGCGTACCTCTGCCGGACGGTGGAACGCTGCGTCTGGAGGTCAATTGTGTTCATGCAAAGCTTCCGGAAGGCTTTCCAGAGCATAAAAGCGACAACCGCATTTTAAAGGTCTGTCAGGCACTGAAAGAAACGCAGGCACCCGTGATTTTGGTCACAAAAGACATTCTTGTACGGATAAAGGCCCAGATGATGGGGATAGAGGCGGAGGACTTTACAACAGAACAGGCCCCCATCGGCGACCAACAGTACACCGGGCGCTGCGAAGCGTATGTCTCCGAAAAGAAGTTTGAATCCTTCAAGAAAAAGCACATTTCTCCCAACGAGCTGTACATGATGGATGAAGCAGGCCAGAAGCGCGCTGTTGATCTCGTACCGAATCAGTTTGTTATCCTCAAGGCAGATCAGTCTGACCGCAAGACTCAGCTGGGGCGGTTTGACGGGCAAAAGATCGTCCCGCTGGCATACGGGAAGAAGAAGCCTTACGGCGTTACGCCGCGAAATGTGGGGCAGCATTTTTTGCAGGAGGCCCTGATGACCGATACAGACAAAGCGCCTTTGGTCATCGTGAAGGGAACGGCGGGAACGGCGAAAACCTTTTACTCCTTGGCAGTTGGCCTGAACGCCGTGATGGAGCTGGAGGAGCCGGCTTACAGAAGAATCCTTATTTGCCGCCCAAATGTCCAGTTCGATGACGATATCGGGTTTTTGCCGGGCGACGAGTCCGAAAAAATCGCGCCCTTGCTGCGCCCCGCCATTGACAATCTGGAGCTGCTGGTTGATCAGAATGAAAAAGAGCGATTTAAGGATGAGCGCAGTCTTTCCGGGAAGGTGGAAGAGCTGTTCGACCGCGGTATTATTATCGCGCAGGCACTCAATTTTATCAGAGGCCGCTCGGTCACCAAGACATATCTGATTATTGATGAAGCGCAGAACTTGACGCCCAAGCAGGCGAAAGGAATCATTACCCGGGCCGGAATCGGCACAAAGGTGATTCTTCTTGGGGATCCGAATCAAATTGACCACCCCCTACTGGACGAACGCACCAACGGACTGAGCTATGCGGCGGAAAAAATGAAGGGCAGTCCCCTCTGCTACCAAATTACATTGTCGGCTGATGAATGTGAACGTTCCGCTTTGGCCATGGATGCAATTAAGAGAATGTAAGGGGACGTCTGTGTTAATGACCCGGCCATCAAAATATGTACATTACAGACAACAGATAAGGAAAAAGTGCCAAGGCGTGCCGTTTTTGATCAGGCACAGGAAAGACGTACAATAGAGAAAAAGCCCCCTGATGTAGAAAATAGAACTACATCAGGGGGCATGATTGTGCGCAAGCAGCCATAATAAATCAGGCCCTCTTGTAATCCCAATATTATTGTAGCAAAAGGCGTTTGACACGTTGCCTTTAATCACAATTCTTGGTGAGCTTTACATGTATTTTGCTTGCACTTTTTGTCGAAATAAGTTAGTATTAGCTATTGTGGGACAAATGATAGATATTGGTACTTTTTTTGCTTTAATCTGTCATTTCTGTATTTCCCAGAAAATTACTAGGGTTGCACTTTATTTTTACAAGGAGCGCAAGCAGAATGCGCATGCGCCAGCCGCCTATCATCAGGCCTGAAAGGAATTACCATATGAAATATCTGAAAAACAAGCTGCTGCTTTACATCTCTTTGCTCTTGGCTTTCACTATACTTTCTTTGACCGCGATTTCTTCTATGCTTTACTACAAAAGCTCCATGGCGCAGGAGGAGGCCACATCTTCCTCGCTGGTGTCCGCATATAGTCAGGGCCTTAATATTGTGATGGAATCTTACCGCAGCGCCATTCAGGCTGAGGCCGCGCGGAGTGAACTGACAGATCCTGAGATTTCCGCGCAGGCGCTCCAGCAATACCTGACGGAGGAGGCCAAGCAGAACGGGTTTAATTATCTGGCCATCGCCGACGCACAGGGAAGCAACACCCACGGGGTCGCATTGGCGGATCAAGCGTTTTTCCAGCAGGCAAAATCCGGTCAGACCTATATCTCCAGCCCCGCTCTCAACAGCGCGCAGGAGCTGGTGCTTTATGTAGCGGCCTCCATTCCCGGCAGCAAGGGGCTTTTGTACGGGGAGTTTCCCTATACGGTGTTTAGCGACGTGCTGGACCAGATCAAAATTGGAGAAAACGGATATGCGTTCGGCATCAATGCCGACGGATTCACGGTGCTGCACCCCGACGTAAACAACATTGCAGATCCGGTGAACTATTTTGAACTGGCCGAAAAGGACCCCAGCTACGCACCTACCGCCGCCATGTTTAAACGTATGATTTCCGGCGAGACGGGAATTGGATACAGCTATTACAACGGCGTGCGCCGCATGGTCGGCTTTACCCCCCTTGACGGGCCGGAAGGCTGGTCCGTTGCCGTGACAAGGCCGTTGACGCAGGTGGAGCAAAACGCGAAAATTACCTTGGCCTTCTGTGTGGGCACAGGTCTTGTGCTGCTTCTCTTGTCCATTATCTTTACCCGTATCTTTTCGCAGATGATTACCCGCCCCATCGTTCTTGCCACCCGGCGGCTGGAGCTGCTGGAGCAGGGCGACCTTCAAACCGAGGTGGAGCCGGTGAAAGGCAAGGACGAGGGCGCCCGCCTGATGACCGCCATACAAAATACCATCCACGGCCTTCAAACGTACATTGGAGATATTTCCAGCATTCTCCACAGTGTTGCGGAAAAGGATTTGACGGTGACCAGCAGCGTGGAGTATTCAGGCGACTTTGTATCCATTCAGTCCGCGCTTGAGAAAATCGTACAGTCCTTAAACGGCACCTTGGAGCAGATTTCCCAGTCCACGGCGCAGGTTCGCTCCGGCGCGGAGCAGGTGGCTCTGAGCGGACAGAACCTTGCGGAGAACTCTTCCGAGCAGGCGTCTGCGGCGGAGCGGGTTGAAAATTCGCTGGAGTTCGTCTCCGAGCAAATACAGGCGACGGCGCACCATTCCGAATCCATGCAGAATATGACCCAGACCGCCTTGCAGGAAACACAGACGGGCCGCGAAAAGATGCAGAAGATGCTGGATGCCATGCAGAGCATTGACGATTTTACCACGAAGATACAAGCCATCATCCATTACATAGACGACATTGCCGCCCAGACAAATATTCTGGCGCTGAACGCCGCCGTGGAGGCCGCCCGCGCGGGGGAATCCGGAAAGGGCTTTTCCGTGGTTGCGGACGAGGTGCGTCAGTTGGCGTCCAAGAGCGCGGAGGCCGCGAAAAACTCTGCCGAGCTGATTGACAGCACGCTGGCTTCCGTGGAAACCGGCAAGCAGACCGCCGAGGGCGCGGCGCTGGCGTTCCAGAGAATTGTGGAGCAGACCAGCAGCGTGGGCGCGCTGGTGGACGAGGTCACCAAATCCTTGGGCAGCCAGTCCCAAAGCGTGTCCGAGCTGAGCGAGGGGGTTCGGCTGATTTCCAATGCGACGCAGGCCAACTCCGCCACAGCGGAGGAAAGCGCCGCCACCAGCGAAGAGCTGCTGGGGCAGATGCAGATGCTGGACGACATGGTGTCGGAATTTAAAACCGTCTGATTACGCGGAGAGCATCCTACTACATTATCAAAAGGAAGCCGGACTGACAGTCCGGCTTCCTTTTTTTCTCCGGCCCGGGCTGCGGCTGCCATCCGCAACGCCATCCACCGTTTGCGGCGGCCTTTGACGAACAGACCGAAAACACTCCCTGCCAATGAAGGCAGGGAGCGTCTTTTGAATGGCAGGATGTGCGGATTGTTCGGAAAACCCGCCGCTTTCCATAGAAAGGCCCGCGTCAGCCTTCCGTCCGACCGAAAAAGATATCCGCCAGCCACCGCTCTGCCAAGGGTAGCCATGTGGCCACATGAGCGTCTGCCAGACGATTTTCTGCCGGACGGGCAACCTCCGAGGTTGCCAGCGACATCCCGTGGGTGCCAAAAGGATAGAGGTGCAGCTCCGCCGGAACGCGGCTGTGCAAAAGCGCCTGAAAAAATAACAGGCTGTTTTGCACCGATACGCTTTCATCCGGCACGGCGTGCCACAAAAAGGCGGGGACGCTCTTTTCATCCACCATCTGCTCCAAAGAAAACTCCGCCCATGCAGAGCGGTCCTCGCCCGCCAGTTGGGTGAAGCTGCCCGGGTGGGCATAGTCTCCGCCCGAAATCACCGGATACCCCAAAATCAGCGCGTCCGGCCTGTGGGAAAGCAAGTCCGTTCCCAGTGAAAACAGAGCCGGGTTGTGCCACTGCACGCCAAGACTGGCGGCAAGATGCCCTCCGGCGGAAAAGCCGCAGACCGCTACTTTTTGAATGGCGGGCAGTCCGGGAATCTCTCCCCCTCGCACCGCTGCGACCGTCCAGGCCAACTGGCGCAGCGGACGCCACCTCAGCGGCGGACGCTCCACCTCATAATGCAGCACAACGGCGTGGTATCCGGCTTCGTTGAAGGCTCGGGCCACAAACGAATCCTCCCACTTTGAGAGAAACGCATATCCGCCGCCGGGGCAGATCACCACTGCGGTCTCCGCCCCCTCTGCGAGATAAACGTCCAGCGACGCATCTGGAAAGGGGCTATTCAGGGTTTGCATCCGGCACATCTCCTCTCATCGGCTCTGCGCCCGGCGTTTTACGCACAGCCCACCGTCAAAAGCACATTGGCAAAGGTTCTTCCCTCTCCGGTGGAAACTGCCACACGCAGGCATTTTTCACCGCAGGCGCTGTAAAATGCCCAGCGGTCCAGTTTTTCTATGGCGGCGGCTGGTAAGAGTCGTTCAAATTCGCCGAAGATCTCCGGTGTAGAACCGTCCTCCGGCTGCATCACTTCCATCTTTTCGAAGTTACATACGGACAACAGGGCCTCCAACACCTGCGTGACGGTGGGGAGGTTGGGAGCAAGACCCAAAAAGACCTTCTCCGCATCCCCGGTTTTAGACGCCAGAGGATAGTTTCCGTCGGCAATCAGCACCTTATCTCCGTGTCCGCAGCGGGACAGGGCATACAAAAGCTCAGGGTGAATCAGCTTCCCGGTCAGCATAAGACCGCCTCCTCTCACTTCTCGCCGTCTCGGAGCTGGCCCAGCTTTCCGCCGGGATGGCAGCGGACGTATTCCTGCACGCCCCAGTTCTGCTCCGCCTGAAGCGCCGCGCTCAAAGCTTGCAGCGTCACCAGCTCCGCCAAAATGGAGTTTCGGGGCGCGCGGTTCATCGGGCCGCCCTCTGCGCCCACGCCGGCATAAAGAAACGTATCGGACTGGCCAGCCAGCCAGCTCTCCGGATTTCCGGATACGCCGATGACTTTGCAGCCGTTGTTTTTAATGGCCAGAACGGTGCTTTTCAGCTCTGCCGTTTCGCCGGAATTGGAAATGGCAATTACCACATCCCCCGCCGCCAGTTGGCCGCAGGAGCCGTGGACCGCTTCGGTTCCGTGGAGAAAATAACACGGGGTTCCGGTGGAGGAAAACAGGGACGCCATATACGCTGCAACGTGTCCCGGCTTCCCGATGCCGGTGACGTGCAGTCTCCCGCCCTCGGCCCGGGACGCGAGAATCAGATCCGCCGCCTGTTCGTAAGTCTCGCCGCTCAGCTTCTCCACAAATGCGGGAAGTTCCTCCCGGACGGAGGACAAAAACGCCGCCGCTGCCTGCTTGCTCTCATGTTTCATAGCTGTTTCCTTTCTACATGGAAAGCATATTCGTCAGCAGCCGGGCTGCTGACGAAAGCTTTTGTTTGTATCGCTTATCGCAGAGCGTCCAGCTCTGCCAGATCTACTTCGCGGTACTCCCGCTCCCGCAGCAGAGCCTGCACTTCCTCCATGGTGGGGAGAGACGGCATGGCCCCCATTCGTGAAACGGTGATGGCGGCGGCATGGCCGGCAAAAGCCAGCGCCTGCGCCCGCGGCAGTCCCGCGGCATAAGCCGTGCAAAACGACGCAACAAAAGAGTCCCCCGCAGCGGTGGGGTCTTTCACCTGCGGCATTCTCACGCAGGGGGTGTAGTCAATGCCACCGGGACCTGCCGCCGAGGAACCGTTCTCCCCCAGCGTAATAATCACGTTTTCCACGCCTCGGCTCCGCAGGGCCGCCGACACGGCCTCCACGTCGTCCTTGCTGACGCCGCTCTCGTCCGCCCGCAGGGGAAGGCCCGCGATGGCCGCAGCCTCATGCTCGTTGGGAGAGAGATAGGTGACGCAGCGCAGCAATTCCTCCGGCAGCGCCGCCGCCGGAGCGGGGTTCAGCATCACGGGAACCCCCGCCGCTTTGGCATACTTCGCCACGGCCACGTTGACCTCCATGGGAATCTCCAGTTGGAGCATAACCATGTCAAAACGCCCGATTTCATC
Organism: Oscillibacter sp.; assembly: GCF_032018205.1. Taxonomy (GTDB): domain Bacteria; phylum Bacillota; class Clostridia; order Oscillospirales; family Oscillospiraceae; genus Oscillibacter. Next base: position 96,586 of record NZ_DALZOY010000005.1, read on the forward strand.
TTTCAGCCACGCCACCTGCTCCACGGTGGTGGAATAGTTGGCGCCGGGTACTACGGTGATGCGGTTTTGCGTTCCCCGCTCCGTGACCTCCAAAAGAATGTGCCCCACGCCGGAGGATTTGTCGGGGTCCTTTTGAACATGGCTTACGTCCACGCCTGCCCGCGCCGCAGTCTCCAGCATCTCTTTTCCGAAAGCGTCGTCGCCCACCTGTCCCGCCATCACAACCTCCGCGCCCAGCCGGGCGCACTGAACGGCCTGATTTGCGCCCTTGCCGCCGGGCGCGGTGCGGAAATCGGTGCCGATGACGGTCTCACCGGAGGCGGGGGCTTTGGGCGCGGACGCGATCAAATCCATCATAAAGCTGCCGACCACCAAGATTTTTGGTCTTTTCAGCATAGAATTGCTCCTCTCTTTCTGCTTCGCGCGGGGTCGCCGCTGATTTTTGACCGCTTCCATGAAAGGCCGGGTCACCGCCAAATGCAGGGAAGAACCCGCGTAAATTTCCGTCCGTGGACGGCTCGTTGGAAAACGGTGCAGCATTCGGTTGTTAAATACCCAACTGCCTGCGAACGTACTTCTCCATGGCAATCAGCGATTCCACCTCGCCCCGGGCGTTTTTGTCCAGCTTGGCCATGTCGGCGCTGCGGGAGTAGACACTCATGGGCACGTCCTCCAGCTTCTGATGGTATTTGCAGTTGCAGGGGTAAATACGCATCTCGATCATCCCCGCCATGGTCAGGAAATGGGCCGCCAACTGCGCCCGTTCGGGGTCGGAGTCCTTGTGGTCATAAACCCACTTGTAAAGCTCGGGGTGGAAGTTTGCCATCACGCCGCAGTAGCCCTGCGCACCGTGAAGCACGCTGTCGTACCAAGACTGGGCGTTGGCGTTGAAAATCTTCAGCGACGTACCCTCCACGGCTTTCAGACGTTCCCGAACCAGCTCATAGTCGCAGCAGGTGTCCTTCAGGAACACCATCCGTCCCTCCTTGCCGGCCTTGCGGAGAAACTCCGTGGAAACCAGACGCTTCCATGGGGCGGGACATTCGTAGATTCCGAAGTCTATCTCCGGATACCGGTCAAAAATCTCCCGGGCGTTGGCCTCAAAGGCAGCCTCGCCCTCGTGCTCCTGGTCCAGTCGGTTGCTTACCAGAACATACGCGCCGATGCCGGGAATCCGCATCATATCCTCCAGCTCCCGGAACTGGGAGGGCTTGTCGTCGGCGGTGTGGCCGGAAACCACGATCTGGATGCGTCCGCCCACTGCGTCCACGGTGGCCTTGGCGATATCCAGCTTCTCCTGAGGGGTGAGATAAAGCATCTCGCTGGACTGACACACGGCGAAAACGCCGGCGCAGCCTTTTTCAACATACCAGTCGCACAGGCGCTCAATCGCCTTGTAATCAATTGTCTTATCGTCGTGATACGGGGTAATCATCACCGGCCAGACGCCGGAAGCGATAGAAAAAGCCATGATTCTTCTCCTTAAAAATGATAGGCGTTCCCTCGGTCTGCATTTACATCATATGGAACATCCGGGGCAGGAACAGCACGACCTCGGGAATATAGGTGATGATGGCTAACACAATCAGCATCACCACGATGGGCCACTTGATTTCTTTCACCACGTCCTTGAGCGGCGTGCCGGAAATCCCGGAGGTGATGAACAGGCACATGCCGAAGGGCGGGGTGGAAAGGCCCACCATCATGTTGAAGACGATGATCAGTCCGAAGTGAATGATATCCACGCCCAAAGCGTTGGCCACAGGCCACAGAATGGGGATCATCACCAGTTGAATGACCGAGGTGTCCACAAACATGCCCAAAATCAGGATGACGATGTTAACAATCAGCAAAAACAGATATTTGTTGTCCGTAATGCCCAGCAGCCAGTTTCCAATCATAACGCCGATCTGCTCTTTGGCAAAGATGAAGGAGATGGCAGAGGCCGCGCCCACCATAATGGAAACGGAGCCGGTGGAACGCACCGTGTCGATCAGAACCTGCTTGAAACCGTCCCAGCTCAGGACGCGATAGCCGAAAATCGCCACGATCAGCGCATACAGTCCCGCAATGGCGCCCGCCTCGGTGGGTGTCATCACGCCGGTATAAATGCCCACCAGCAGAATAACCGGGGTCAGCATGGCCCAGAAGGCCTTTAGGCAGTATTGGAAATAAGCGCGCAGCTTGGGCGGTTCGCTGCGGGGATATTTGCGCACTCTGGCAATCAGGAACACATATATTCCGAGGGCCAACGCTAGCAAGACGCCGGGAACCATGCCCGCCATGAACAGAGCGCCCACGGAGGCGTTGGTCAGCATGGCGTAGATGACCATGGGGATGGAGGGCGGGAAGATGGGCCCGATGGTGGCGCTGGCGGCGGTGATGGCGCAGCTAAATCCGTCGTCATAGCCCTCCTGCCGCATGGCGTCGATCTCCATTTTACCAAGTCCGGAGGCGTCCGCCACGGCGGAACCGGTCATCCCGGAAAACACCAGCGAGGCCAGCACATTTACGTGCGCCAATCCGCCGTGGAACCGGCCCACGATACCTTTGCACACGCCGAATACATACTCCGTAATTTTGCCCGCGTTCATGATGTTGGCTGCGAAGATAAACAGGGGGACGGCAATCAGTGTGCCGTTGGTAAACACCTGTTCAATGGTCTTCTGCGCCACCAGATGCAAGCTTCCCGTCTCACCCACCAGCGCCGCGCCAATGGGCTGACCGGACTGCACTGCGCCGAGAATAAAGTAGGTCATACACGCGGCGATCATGCCGGTGGGAATAGGCATCCGCAGCAAAAAAATCAAGACAAACACCACAAGAAAGCCAATCAAAGGTAAATATTCCATGTTATTGCTCCTCCTTTTTGGCTTCGCCGTTTTCCTGCTGGATGGCGTCCTCAACGGCCTGTTCCGCTTCGGATTTGCCTTCATTCAGCATCTTGTTAATATACCGCTGATCCCCCTGAAGAACCCGGATTTCCTCGTAAATATCCAAAAGCGAGTACACCAGAATGAATCCAAGGAAAATCACATAGGGGAAAAACACCAATGTCTTGGGGATTTTCAGAATGCTGGTGACCTGCGCCCGGCTCATCAGTCCCCAGATATACCGAAGGGAGGGGATAAACGCCACTGCAAAGGTCACGGCAATCAGAAGATTACCCAGCATGGCGGTGAGCGCCTTTCCCTTCACGCCCAGCATGTCATACAGCAGGGTGAAAGACACGTGGGCCTTTTCCCGCTGCGCAAAGCAGGCGCCCAGAAGCACCAGCCATAAAAAGCACATCTGCTCTACCTCCAGCGTCCAGGACTGGGGGTTATTGGCGACATAGCGCATAAAAACCTGAAAACAGAAGATTAAAAACAGCGCCACAAAGGCTGCGATGGGAATATACAATTCCACGCAGTTGCGGATAAACCGCCCTATTTTTTTCAGACCGTCCAAAAACATCTCTCCTCTCTGAAAGCGAACTTTGCTGATAGGAACAGGGGGCACGGCGTAAGCGCCCCAAAGAATTTTAAAAAAGCCGGGGGGCCGGTTTGCCAGCCCCCCGGTCGGGATGTAACGGTTTAGATCAGGCCATCGCCTGAATCTCGCTCAGCAGATCCTTGTCCCAGCTATCGGAGATGGGATCATTCAGATAGACAGACAGCACATGGTCGGCAAAGGTGGCTACGTCGGCTTCATAGATATTCAAGCCCTTTTCCTTCAGGAAATCCTGAACCTCGGACTCCGTCTTCAGGTTCTGATCGTCGCAGGACTGCCGGGCGGCTTCCACAGCCTGCATCACCCAATCCTGCTGGGTGGAAGTGAGAGAGTTCCACTTCTTCAGGTTCATGGTGGGCCACACGGAATCCACCAGATGGTTGGTCAGAGAAATGGACTTCTGCACCTCATAGAACTTGGCGGACTGCACGGTGGGCAGGGGGTTATCCTGACCGTCCACGGTGCCGGTCTGCAGTGCCAGATACAAGTCGTTGAATGCGATGGCGGTGGGGTTCGCGCCCATGGCCTTGCCCAAAAAGACCCACGCTTCAGAGTTGGGCATCCGCAGGTTCACGCCCTTGAGATCATCGGGGGTCTTGATGGCGCGGTCTTCGGAAAGGCTGATCTGGCGGGTGCCCAGATAAAACGCGCCCAAAGGAAGAATGCCCTGCTCACTTGCGACCTTCTCGAAAACCTCTTTGCCGATGTCGCCGTTGAGAACCTTGGTCATGTGGTCATAGCTCTGGAACACATAACCCGCGGTAAACATGGAAACCCAGGGAGAACCATCGGTCAGCCAGGAGGCGGAGCTGTAAATCATGTCCACATCTCCGTTCTTCAGGGCGTCTGTCTCCGTGTCCTGACCGTACAACGTGCCGGAATCATAGCACTCCACAGTCATGTTGCCGCCGGAGATCTCCTCCAGCTTATCCTTAAAGACCTTTTGCGCAGCGCCATGAGCGTCGGTGGGGACGGCGGCGATAGAGAAAATCAGGTTTACAGGGTCCCCCGCGCCGCTTGCGGCGGCGGAACCGGAGCCGGAACCACCCGCAGAACCGGATGCAGCCGGGGTGGAGCCGCCGCCGCAGCCGGCCAGCATACCTGCCGCCATCACGGAAACGGACATCATCGCAAGAGCTCTTTTCCAATTTTTCATCAAAATATCCTCCTAAATTAAAATTTGTGCGGTTTGAAAATTTTTACGCCTTCCGGCGTTGGACCACAGATTTAGTGATAGATGCGCTCGCGCATACGTCGGGCAGTGTCAACCACCAGCTTGGAGCAGTGCAGCAGCTTTTCATCGGTCATGGCGCTGGCCGGACCAGAAGTGCTGATCCCGGCCACCAGCCGTCCCGTCCCGCTGAATACCGGTGCGCCGACGCAGCGGACATTGACTTCCCGCCCGCAGTTGTCGATGGCATAGCCCCGCCGTCTGGTGCGCCAAAGCTCTTCGATGATCTGATCATGGTCGGTCACCGTGGCGTCGGTAAAGGGTGTGCGGACCGGGGTAATGTGCTCTTCCCACTCATCCTCCGGCATGGCGGAAAGAATGGCCTTGCCGATTCCCGTGCAATAGAGCGGTGCGTGTTCTCCCAGCATATCGCGGTAGGGCAGCTCCTGCATCCGCGCTATGGGGTGGGCCACATAGAGATAAAGGACGTCTGTTCCGTGAGGAAGACCGAAATAGACGATTTCGCCGGTTTTGTTTGCCAAATCGGTCAGCAGGTCATACACCGCCCGGGGATATCCCAGATGTTGGTTGATAATATAGGAAAATTCCAGCAACTGAAGCCCCAGCGCATATTTTCCGTTGGGCTGTTTTACAACATAGCCGCCTTGCTGAAAGGTTGTCAGGATATTGTGCGCGTTGCTTTTGGTGATGTGGTTCATTTCCGCCAGCTCCGTCACGCCCAGCTCCGGCGTATCCACAGAAAAACATTCCAAAATCCGCAGCGCCTTTGCCAGAGATTTGACTTTGGGGTCCTGTGCCCAGTTCATACCAATCTCTTCTTTATTGTTCATCATTACAGAACGCCTTTCTTTATTGTGATATTATTATATTAAAACCAAAAAAATTTCGCAAGCGATTTAAAGAAAACTGTGATTTTTTCATAGTTATACGTTTACGTCGCACTAAATTTAAACCTGCGTTTCGGAATGATGAACAATTTTTTGATTTTTTGTATAAAAAGTCTTTTCCCCCGGCGATGCGCTCCATCCGATCATTTACAAAGTGCGTCTCCTCGTGTAGAATCTCAGAGAAAAGGGCGTGCTTTTGCCCCGTATATAACGCCGCCTACGGCGGCTAAAGGAGACGGTTTCCTATGCTTTACGACACAACAGAGCATCTTCTGGAATATTCCTCCCTGTCCCCCCGGCTGGAGCGGGCCTTTCGCTTTCTTGCGGAGACGGATTTTTCTTCCCTCCCCGACGGCCGTATCGAGCTGGACGGGACGGACGTGTTTGCCGACCTGAGCACTTATGAAACGCGCCTTGTCAACGACACGCCGGAGGCCCATCGGAAATACATTGATGTGCAGTATCTTCTGTGCGGAAAAGAGCTGGTGGGCGTGGCTCCTCTCTCCGCCATGCAGGAGGAGCTCTCCGGCGACGAGACGCGGGATATCTGGTTTTACCGCGGCCCCACAGAGCAGCTGACTCTGAGCGGCAGCCGGGTTTTGGTTCTGTGGCCGCAGGACGCGCATGCCCCCTGCGTGGCGGTGGGCGCGCCCGAGACGGTTCGTAAATGCGTAGTCAAGGTTCGCAAGGACTGAGGCGCAAAGCGTTCTTTCCGCAGCGCCGAAAACGGCGGCGCGGGATGAGTGTATAAAAAGGCGTGACTGACGTTCCAAGGAAAAACCAGGTCTCTTGTGTGGTTTGATAACCGCGCCGCAAGGAGCTTGTATTTTGCGTAAAAGGCGCTCAAGCTGAATAGCTTGAGCGCCTTAGTCTGTCCGGAAACCCTGCTTGGGTTCTGTGCGCATCATTTTTTGCCCATGCTCGAAAATGGTCGTTTTTTATTATTTATGGGCAGTCTTATTTTTTAACGCGGATGTATTTGAATTTCATGAATAAAAAATTAGTGAAAAATACACAAAAGTTGCACAAACGAATACAAAGGTTTGTACAAAAATTATCATTTACGTTTGCTTTGGCATATACTTTGCTTTCCCTGATTTACGCAGGCAAAACGCCTGAATAAAACTGCCAAAGGAGTAATTTTATGAAATTCGGTATTTTAAAGGACATCAAGGACGGAGAGTACCGCGTGATTGCCACACCGGCCGAAATCAGCTCGCTGACAAACGATGGGCATGAAGCGTTCGTGCAAAGAGGCGCCGGCGCCAACGCCGGATTTTCAGATGAGGCATATTCCGCAGAGGGCGCCACACTGGTTGACACCATGCAGGAGATTTATTCCCAATGTGATTTTGTTGCCAAGGTTAAGGAATTTGAATCCTGTGAATACGGACTGCTGCGTGAAAATCAAATTGTATTCACCTGTATTCATCCGGCGGCGCATCCGGAGGAAGTGCAGGCGCTTCTGGACAGCAAGTGCATTGCTTTTACCGCAGAGGACTCCCACCGGTACGGCTCTCCAAACTGTGAGGCAGCCGGAAAGCAGGGGGCGCTGATGGGACTGGAATCACTGCAGTCAATTCACGGAGGAAAAGGAAAGTTTGTCAACGGTCTGGGCGGCGCTCCCGGTGTACATGCCCTGGTTCTGGGCGGCGGCACCGTCGGGCAGGCTGTTACTTCGGTGCTGTGCAGTCTGGGCGCCAGAGTGACTGTGATGGATATCAACATCGGTACCCTGCGCTCCACCGCCGTGCAATTCCAGCAGCGCGTATTTACTCAGATTTCGAACCGGTATAATATTGCCAAGCTGCTGCCAAGCGTTGACGTGGTTTATAATTGCGTCAAGTGGCCCAAAAACGCCACCGAGTTCATGATTGACCGAGAAATGGTCCGCTCCATGGAAAAAGGATCGGTCATTGTGGACATCAGCAATGATTACGGCGCAATTGAAACCTTCCATGAGACTACCCATGAAAATCCCCGCTACATAGAAGAAGGCGTGGTGCACTACTGTGTGAGCAACATTCCGGGTGCCATTGCCCAATCCACCTCCATTGCATACGCCGCCTCCGTCCTGCCCCACTTCCGCAGCATCATGAACCAGGGCGTTGAGAACGCCTGTGTGAAGGACGGCTTTCTTCGCCGCAGCCTGACTGCTTACAAGGGGTATCTTACCCACGAGGAGACCAGCGGGATTCAAAAGCGCAAATGGGTCCGCCCGGAAACCATTTTGAAAATCAAAGACCGCCCGTTGGACATCGCCCCTCCCGCGACCGCCACCCGTTCCAATGACTACTATGAGGAGTTCCAATAAGTTGATCCGCGTCCCCCACCTTCTCTTCGTATGGTTTGGCACATCAATTCCCCTACGGTAAACCGAAGTCTAAAAACCGGAAAATTCAGTATTAAGAGAAAGGCGGTTCCCTATGTCTGCTACCGATTTTTTGCTTGATTTCGCTTTGGCCTCCGCATTTATTATGGTCGGGCAGTTCATCCGTGCCAAGGTAAAGTTTGTCCAGAATTTTTTTATTCCCGCCAGCATGCTGGCCGGGTTTCTCGCGTTGATTTTGGGGACTCAGGGCTTCAACGTATTGTTCTTTTCCGACTCCATCAGCTCTTATCCGGGCCTTTTGATTATTCTGATCTTCTCTGCCGTTGGAATCGGCGGCTTTTCCGTCGACAAAAAGAACATCAAAGCGGAGGTTGGACGCATCGGTTCCTACTTTTCCTATAAAGTGCTGGCGCAGGCCATCCAGTTCAGCCTGCCTGTTCTTTTCTCCATTGTCGTGATTTCCAACCTTTTTCCCAATATCAATTATGGATTTGGCCTGCTGCTTGCCTCCGGTTTCACCGGCGGTCACGGCACCGCCGCGGCTGTTGGCTCCGCCATGGCAAATCTGGGCTTTGCCGACGCAAAGGATATCGGAATGACCTGCGCCACCGTCGGCATCCTTTCCGGTATTTTCGGTGGCCTCGCCTTTATCAAGGTTGGTACAAAGCGCGGATGGACCAAGTATATCAAGGACTTTAATTATATTTCGGGCGATTTAAAAACGGGGCTTGTCGCCAAAGAAAACCGCAAGCCGATCGGAACAGAAACCGTTTCCTCCATTGTCCTTGACCCGATCGCATGGCATCTGGCCATTCTGCTTGTCTGCTCCGGCATCGGCGTCCTGCTCTATCGCTATATTTATGAGGCCAGCAACCATGCATTGGACTTGCCCACCTATCTGCTGGCGTTTCTTACCGCCTTTGTGATGTTCCTGATCTTTAAGGCCACCGGAGTCAACAATTATATTGATCCGGATACCATCAGCCGCATCTCCGGCTCTGCAACAGATTACCTTGTGTTTTTTGGAATTGCCTCCATTAAAATTGAAGTAATCGTGAAGTATGCGGTCCCGCTGGCAATGCTTCTGCTGTTTGGAATGGCCATCGTTTTTGCCACCTTAATGTTCTTTGGGCCTGCGATGAATCGCGGCAGTTGGTTTGAACGCTCCATCTTTGTCTTTGGATATTCCACGGGGGTTTTTGCCATCGGCTTTATCCTGCTGCGGATCGTAGATCCGGAAAATCGCTCTAAGACCCTCAACGACACCGCTCTGGCCGGGCCGCTGACTACGCCCATCGAAATGTTTGCATGGGGCATGGGTCCTGCGATGCTGCTGGGAGGACAGCACTGGGCCTTTGTGGGGCTGTACACGCTGGTGACCGTTGCCTGCATTGTGCTTAACCTGATCTGTCGTTGGTGGTGGCTGAAGCTGCCGCTGGACCGGCCCGCCGAAGGGGAAGACCAAGCCGCCTAGTCGCTTTTCAGATGATTTCGCCTATTCAAATCTTTCCATTTGCCAAGCTTCATAGTATAGTAGCTTTGTGAACTACAGGGGAGGCGGCATCATGGACGTTTTGAACGCGCTGCAAAAGCTTTTCAGCGGCAAAGGCTATATTGACGGCATCACCATTATCAATTTGCAGGGGGAAATTTTATTTTCCGCCAAACTGAATGACAAGCTATCTATTCAGGGCTCCGGTGAGGCGCCTGTGGGAAAAAATTTCTACGACGTGTACGAGAACTTGTCTTCAAATAACAGCACTACCTATAAAGCCATGCAGGAGGGCGTGCCTGCCTACGTCAAAAATCAATATCTTAAACCAGTCGGGCACAAGGGAATTCGCATTACCTCCCTGTCCATCCCGATCAAAAGTGGGAACCGTATTGTGGGGGCCATTGACCTGTCCAGCGAGGTGCAGCCGGAGGGACTTTTGTCCAGCGCCCTGCAAATTGCCATGGACACCGCTCTATCACCGCTTGAGTGCGCAGGGTGGAGGGATAGCCTTCGGTTTACAAAGGACAGCATCATTGCTGTGAATAAGGCCATGGTGGCGGCGCGTGATTACATTGATGTTGTGGCCTCCTGCACCCTGCCCGTCATGTTATACGGAGAAACCGGAACCGGCAAAGAAGTGTTTGCACAGGCAATTCATAACGCAAGCAGCCGAAAGGACCGCCCTTTTCTTGCTCAGAACTGCGCCGCAATTCCAGAAACGCTGCTTGAAAGCATGTTATTCGGCACTGTCAGAGGCGCTTATACGGGGGCCGTTGACAACCCCGGCCTTTTCGAAATGGCCGACGGCGGCACGCTGTTTCTGGATGAAATCAACTCCATGCCAATTATGCTGCAATCCAAGCTGCTTCGCGTCGTTCAGGAAAACCGTTTTTGCCGGCTGGGCTCTCGTGCTGAAATTTCGGTGGATATTCGCTTTATCACTGCCTTAAACGAAGACCCGATAGAGGCCATTGCAAACAAGCGGCTGCGCAGCGACATCTATTACCGGCTTAGCATGATGTCCATTGCAATTCCGCCCTTGCGGGAACGCCTGGAGGATATCCCCGCATTTGTGAAACTGTACATTCAAAAGCATAATTTGACGTTCCGCAAGAAGATTGAATTTGTTTCCAGTGAGCTGATTGACAAGCTGCAGCGTTATTCCTGGCCCGGAAACATTCGTGAGCTGGAGCAGATGATTGTTTACGGCATGAGCCTTGCGGGGGCAGACCAACATATTTTGGAATATTCCGATATTGAAGCAAAATTTGAAAAGCTGCTCCCGCAGGAAGCCGGACTTAGTTTGCCCGATTCAATGGAAGTACCCCTGCGCACGGCAATGGAAACCTACGAACGCAAGATCATTGCCGGTGCGCTCAGCCAGTCGGGCGGAAATCTGACCAAAGCTGCCAAACGATTGGACATTCCCAGACAGACCTTGCAGCGCAAGGTAAAGCATTATGGTCTGGATTCCTGCCTGCTGCTGGATTGAATGGGCTTGTCTGTCTTTTTCCGGGCTGTCCGTATCAAAAGGAGTTTTTTATGGATAAGCAATGCCTGTCCGGTTGTATTAAAAGCACTGCCACATTGATCGCAGGGGCAATCATTTACAGCATCGGCACACAGTGCCTCATTTCTCCCGCCAACATCGCTCCGGGCGGCGCCGTTGGCATCGCGCTGATGTTCAGCTATCTGACCAACCTTCCAGTGGGCGGGCTGACGTTAATGGTGAATATTCCGCTGCTGATTCTGGCGTGGTGTTTCCTAAGCCACCGCTTTGCGATTCGCACGGGAATCACCTGTATGATCTGTTCCTCATTTATCGACTTGATTGTTGCGCCCTATTTCCCAATGTACGGCGGTGACCGTCTGATTTCCAGCCTGTACGGCGGGATTGTAATTGGGGTAGGTATGGCCCTGATTTTCCTCGCGGGCTCTACCACGGGCGGCAGCGATATTGCCGGGTATCTCCTGCGCAAAAAATGGCCGCACATTTCGATTGGGCGCTTCCTGATGATGATTGACGGCATTATTTTAAGCAGTTCCGTGCTGGTGTTCCACGATATTGATGCCGCCCTTTTGGGCCTGATCTGCCTGTATGCGGAAACAAAGGTCATCGACATGATTCTTTACCTCAGCAGCGCAAGCTGCAAGGTGCTGATCGTTACACAGCATCCACAGCAAATCTGCACACAAATTATCCGGAATATAGAGCGCAGCGCCACGATTATCTCCGGCAAAGGCGCCTACTCGGGAGATGATACAAACGTGGTGATTTGTACGGTGCGAAAGTCAGAATTTTCCGATTTGAAAAAGATCATTGAAGCGACCGATGAAAACGCCTTTGTCATGGTCACAGAAACAAATCAGGTGTTTGGCCTTGGCTTTCGGACCTTCTCAGAAGCCATATCATAATCATCTCCAGCCTTTCATTGGCCGCATCATTCAAATCCTGCGAAATCTCAAACTCCAGATACGCCAGCGCATTTCAGGCGGTATTCAAGCAACTGAATGAAATGCGGGAAATTCTCAAGGAATACGCCCCCGGCGCCTTGATTATCGGCGAGGCGCCCCTTCCCGTTCGGCTTTTCTGCCGTTTGGAAAGGGGCGCTGATGTCATTCGTACATATCGACCTGTCTCTTCCCCGTTTCACGCGGCAGAAAAAAGGCCCAAGCTCTTATAAAAGGGAAGGTCACCCCGGAAAGCCACGGCCGGACTCAACATATGCGCGATTCTCGGGGAATCCCCTTGCGCCCGTCCATCTCACTGAAAGAGCTGCTGAAGCATCGGCTGAAGTCGCCGTGCTATGTGGAAAACAAATCCAATCTCTGTGCCCGCTCCATTCTGGTCAATCTCTTCGATCCTGATGTCGTGTACATCGGCGGGCGGGGCTTTGCGGAATACGGCAGACTGGAGTCCACGGTGCTCCGCGTTCTGCGGCGGCGCTCCCCTCTCGGTATGGGAAAGGAACTGGAGATCCTTCATGACACGGATAGTCTGCGGGCCATTGAAAAAGGGGTCACGCAGGTCATTTACGACAAATGGAATCCTCTACAAAAATAAGAGTCCGAACACAGCAGGCGGCACACGGTCGAAACCACCGTGTGCCGCCTGCTGTGTTCATCCGTATTCGCGGCGATCAACGCCGTGTTAAGATGCCTGCGAAGCCAGTCAATCCAACCGCAGGATAGCTGTGGCTGAAATCTTTCCTAACCTGAATTCGTATCTCAGGCTGGAGAACTTACCTCGTGGAGTATGCCGAGGACGGGTCTTTTAGAGAATCTATGAATCTAAAGTCCGTTCGTACACTGCCGCTAAACGCGGCTTTATTCACTGTCCGGAGTTTCAAAACTTCGAGCTTCTTTTGATGCAGTCGACAATTTCCGCCAGAGAGTGGGCTTGCTGATATGAAGATAAGAGCAAACTTTCTCTTTATCCCCATTAAAACGGTCGAGTAAAAATAAAAGATAATTTCGCTCAAGCTCTTTCAGATTATCGGTAATTTGCCCTGAAAACTGAGCGTCCATATCGGTATTATGCTTATGGCTGATCATCTCGGCAACAAAAGGCTGCGTCAATTGATAACTTTCGCACAGCAGAACTATTCGCTCGGCAAAATTGCGCAGCTCCCGGATATTACCGGGCCAGTTATAGGTCAGGATAGGTTCTAATACGGAGTCGTTGTCCCAATAGAGAACCCGCTTCTCTGAATCTGCCATTTCAGCTAAAAAGCTGGCGAAAAGAGGAACGAGATCCTGCTTTCGCTCTTTCAATGGCGGAATCTCTATTTCCAGCAGAGCCAAACGGTAATAGAGATCTTCCCGAAAGCTTCTCTTTTTCACCATCTCCTGCAGGTTTTTATTCGTTGCCGCAATAATACGCACGTCAACCGGAATGATCCTGTTTCCGCCTATTCGCATGACCTCCTTTTCCTGAAGAACCCTCAATAATTTCGCCTGCAGCGGCAGAGGAAGCTCTCCAATCTCGTCAAGAAACAATGTCCCGCGGTGGGCTAACTCGAACAGGCCCTGTTTGCCTCCGGGGAGAGCACCCGTAAAGGCGCCTTTCTCGTATCCGAACAGCTCGCTTTCCATCAGATTTTCATTAAATGTGGCACAGTTAACGGCGACAAAGGGGCCGTTGGCCCGTAGGCTCTCATTATGAATGCTGGAAGCAATGAGTTCCTTGCCTGTGCCGGTCTCTCCATGAATTAGAACCGAGCCGTTGCTCTTGGCATAACGTTTGGCGGTTTTTACAAGCTCCCGCGAGGAGGGATCCCGCCAGATAATATCCCGGAAGGTAGTTTTGGCTGTTAACCCCCGCTCCTGATTCTGACGGCGGATGGATAGTTCCATGTCTTCAACATAATTTACGCTGCTGAGAAGAAACACATACATCTGCTCGGTTCCAATCACCCGTGGAATAACGTTAATAACGTATTTTTTCTCGCGAATCTCCGCCAGATGTTTAGGGGGCAAATTTAGCAGAGTCTGAAGATCGATCCCGAATAAGGTCTGCACATTATCACAGTGTTCACCCTTTACCAGTATCCGCTCTGCGGGAAGATTGAAGCGCAGAATCCTCCCGGTATTATCCGAGATGATCACCGCTTCTGAAATGATGTTGGTTATAAGAGAAATAAACTGGTCCTGGGCTTTTTCCTTCTGAGTCGTTTCTGTGACATACGTGGCCTCTTGTATGGCATTGTAATAGGAGCGTTCATCAATGATGAAATTCTGATAGGGAAGCCCCAGCTCCTTCGCAATCATGATGGGTTCCACGTCTCCAACCACAATGTCCAACTCATCGCGCTTCAACCGGTCATTAATTTCGCTTTCCACTGAAGCCCGGTCATTAAGCTTGCTATAATGAAATTCGTAGGAGCCAACGATCAAATCCGCATGCTGTGCATGAAAGGCCTGCTCTGACGCGGCAGATTCGATTTCAAAAATGCAGATTTTATGATGGCCCGTCTCCACACACTGCTGCAAAAGATTTAGAAGTGTATAGGTCTGGTATTCCAATGTGAAAATGGGAACCGGGACATGGTTGGCATAGAGATACTGCGCCAAGCTTCCTCTGGTAAGGATGCCATTGATGTCTGTCTTCGTCATTTCGGCTGAAATTTGTGTTAATAGCTCCGGGCACGGCTGCGATAAAATAATCTTGTAGATATACGGCTGCAGAGCGCGGAACGAAAATACATTGTCCATGCCGGCGGGTGCGACGGCCAAAAATTGTTTTTCATGTTCTTTTTTCATAAAAGCATTCCTCCAGCAAGATAATTCTACAACAAATATTTCAAAATTGATATTTAAATATCAATTTTGAAATAAATTTTCCGCCCATACCATCCGGTTAGGCCTCTTTTTATATTGATAACAGGGCAAAACAATGTGTGTATCCGTTTGGCATTATTCTTGCTTACAGACAAATAGCGCGCGCTTATGTTGCATCACTATATTGCATTGGAATTGAGGAAATCACATGGTTCATTATCTGCTGTTGAAATTCAATCCGGGCTTTTTTTCTGATGAAGTATTTTCGCTGGCGGTTCATACTTATACGGAGCTTGAATCTGCGTTGCCTGGAATTGAAAAAGTTCAAATCTACAAGAATTGTGTTTGTCGCAATTCCAACGCAGACCTGTTGGTGAAAATGGATCTGGCCTCTGAGGCTGCCCTGAGCGCTTATCTGAAGCATCCGCTGCATTGCGGATTTATTCAGGAAGTAGGCTCTCAGGTGTCGCAGAGAATCACCTTTGACCGCAAATAACAATCGGACATTTTAAAAAGCTGTGGATTCAGGAGGGGATATAGACCATCATGCCCAACAGCTCACATCTGAAATGGATATCTTGGGGGAAAAGAACGGCAGACTTATTGCCGCAGCAAATGCGGTAACATTAGGAGGGTTATTATGCAACAACAGAGCAAGGCCAAAAAAGCGCTGATTCCCGCGTGGGTAGGCGCAGCCTGTGTGTGGTTTGGAACGCACTGCGGCCCCGGCGCCGCTTCAGGAAACCAGACAGTCGCGTACTATGTGAAGTACGGTCTGTGGTCTTTAGTCATGCCCATTGTGGCAATGACGTTTTTAGGATTCGGCGTATATTACGCAATGGAGTTCGCCAGACGGACCAGAGCCACCGACTTTAAAGATTTCGCAAACAAGCTATTTCATCCCTATGAAAAAATATTTGCAAACCTGTTTGAGTTTTCTTTCATCGGCACAGTCGGCTTGTCAGGAGGTTCCTGTGTCGCCACGGCCTCAAGCCTGTTCCATGATTATTTCAACGCGCCGATCTGGGTAGGCGTGATCGCAATTGTGGTTTGCACCATTGTTTTCTCCATTTATGGAGAGGACCTGGTTCGCAATGCTTCCACCGCCATGTCCGTCATTATTTTTGTAGCCATCATTGCCGTGGTGGTTGCCGGTGTCGGCTCCAATGGAGGCGTCGGGCCGAGCTTTGCGGGCAGAAGCCTGGCGGATGCCAGCGGGGCAGCCGCCTTGTGGAGCAGTGTTCTTTATGCAGCGTTTCAATCCACCGGCGTCTTTGGCGCCTGCATTGGCGTGGTACACGGTCTTGGTGGACGCAAAGAAATACAGAAGACCGTCATTTTCGGCGTCATAATTAACGCGCTCTTTCTGATCCTTGTGGCACTCATGCTGTTGGGCTATCCCGACTCGCTGAAAGAGACGCTGCCCAATTTCTGGGTAATTACTCATGTCGGAGCTCCCATTTTGGTGGCGTGCTATGTGGCGGTTGTCTTTTTTGCCTGCGCGACAAATACCATCTCTTTTTCCAACGCTCTCTCCGGCCGCTACGGAAAGTTCTTTAAAATTAAAAACCAAACACTTGTTAAATTTATCATTGCAGTTATCATGCTGGTCTATGTAAGCGCATTCTCCCGTCTGGGACTCAGCAGAATCGTGGGAACAGGATTTAAATATTTGGGCTATTTCTGCATTGTGACATTACTGATCCCGACTATTTTCGTAGGGCGGAAGAAGCTGAAAGGGATGGCGGCGGAAGAGAAGGCGGAGACTTCCCTCAATTGATTCACATGATGCTTTAAGGAGGCTGTTACATTGTCAGAAAATCATGTAGGCTGTTTCAACAGCTTGGAATTGATCTCCAACAAAACCTGTTATAAGGCCAACGGTTTCAGCGATGATGATTTGGCCCGTCCAATCATCGGAATCGCCTGTTCCTTCAATGAATCGGTTCCCGGCCATAATAATTTGCGGCAATTAGCCGAGCAGGTCAAATATGGTGTTTACCGTGCGGGCGGCACACCCGTGGAGTTTGGCGTCATCGCCTGCTGCGACGGGGTATCCGACAACCATTACGGTTCCCACTATTGCCTGCCGTCCAGGGATAATATTGCCGATTCAATCGAAATTCAGGCCCGGGCACATCGGTTTGACGGTTTGATTCTTCTGGGCAGTTGCGACAAGATCGTTCCCGGAATGCTGATGGCCGCGGCGCGGCTGGATATTCCCGCCGTGCTAGTTCCAGGCGGAGCAATGCTGTCTTCTCCACCCTTCCGGGACAAGCCTCGCAGCAATACCACGACGATTTCCGAGGCGATGGGTCTTTACACGAAGGGAGAGGTCACAGAGCAGGAGCTTCAGATGCTTACCGGTACCTGCTCGCTTACTTGCGGGTCCTGCCAATTTATGGGGACCGCCAATACGATGTGCAGTTTTTCCGAGGCGATAGGCATGACGTTGTCCGGCGGCGGGCTGATTCCGGCTGTTTATCATGAGCGCAGAAGAAGCGCCTTCCACAGCGGAGAGCAAATTGTAAAGCTGGTGCGGAATGGGATCACAGCCCGTCAGATTATGACGTGGGATTCTATTGAAAACGCGATCATGCTGCTCATGGCGGTGGGTGGCTCCACAAACGCGGTGATTCACTGCTGCGCGATTGCCCATGAGATGGGCATAGACGCTGAACGGGTCATGAGCGCGTTTAACCATTACAGCGAGGTCATCCCTCTTGTCGCAAAGGTTTCTCCCGCATCAAGTACGCAGGATTGCGAGGATCTGTATAAAGCCGGCGGTATTCCGGCAGTTATGAAATCCATTCGCCGATTCCTGCATGAGGATGCGATGACAGTTGATTCCTGCACATTAGGTGAGAATCTGGACAGCTTTACTCCGACTTTCCCGGAAAATTCCGAGCTTATCCGTCCGTTGGATAAGCCGTTCAGCAAGTTTGGGGGGTTGGCGATTATGCGGGGAAACTTGGCCCCAGATACGGGTGTGGCCAAGCCCGCCGCTATCGCCGAGGAGGTGCGGCAGTTTACCGGTACGGCAATTTGCTTTGACGGCGAGCACGCTTGCATTGAGGCAATTAAAGCGCAAAAGATCAAGCCCGGTCATGTGGTAGTCGTCCGCTACGAGGGGCCGAAGGGCGGGCCGGGTATGCGGGAGATGTACCTGACTCTGAAAATGCTCAATGGGCAGGGGCTGGCAAAAAGCACCGCTCTCATCACGGATGGGCGCTTCTCCGGAACCAACAACGGCTGTTTCGTTGGACATATTTCACCTGAGGCGGCCGACGGCGGGCCCATTGCGCTGGTTCGGGACGGAGATCAAATCTCCATTGATGTAATTAACAAGCGGCTGGAGCTTCATGTTTCGGATGAGGAGATTGCCAAACGAAGAAAGGCGTGGTCCTATACGCCGCCCTCCGGGCTTTCCGGCTATTTGGCCCGTTATGCCAGGCTGGTCTCTTCCGCCAGCAAAGGCGCAATCCTGGAATAATTAAAAAGAAAGGGTGTCTTGCAATTGAACAAAGGGAAAGCAGAAGAAAACAAGCGGATCGTAACGGAGTTTTACCATGCGTACGGCATTGAAAAAGACGCGGAGAAGTGCAGGGAATTTTTTGGAGACAGATATATTCAGCATAATCCTCATGTTCAGGACGGCGTAGATCATTTTCTGCGGTTTGTGCAATACCGCAAAGAGCATTACCCGCAGGGAGAAAACCGGGTCATGATGACCCTTGGGGACGATGATAAGGTCATGCTCCATGTGCACTCCGTGCTTGTCCCCGGTGATCCGGGAAGAAACCTCGTGGATACCTTCCGGGTAGAGGACGGAAAGGTGGTGGAGCATTGGGATGTAATTCAGAACGTGGAGGTCCTGAAGTTTCCACCCATTAACGACAATGGGCTTTTTAACCAGTGCGGGGACAGCATCCTGTGCGACCCGGACAAGACGGACGAAAACCGCGCTCTTGTCACGGCATTTTATGAGACCTACGGCTTGGAAAAAGACGCCGGAAAATGCGCCGGTTTTCTGGGTTCCACTTATACGCAGCATAATCCTCATGTTCAGGACGGCCCGGAAGCCTTTTTGAAGTTTGTGGAGTTTCGGAAAAAGAATTATCCCCATGCCAGAAATGAAATTAAAATTACCGTTGCTCAGGGTAATCTGGTTGGCTTTCATGTGCACTCGCTACTAACGCCCGACGATCCCGGGCGCAATCTGGTTGATATCTTCCGCGTTGAAAAAGGGAAAATCGTAGAGCACTGGGATACCATTCAAAACATTGAGGTTTTGAAGTTCCCCCCCATCAACGATAATGGCCTTTATTAAGAAACCGTTATACCGTTCATCAGCATCACAGCAAGGCGCGCTCGGCGGCTGAACAATACGCAGCAGAGCATACGCATCCAAATAATTCAATTCCAAAACCCGGGGCTGCCATCGGCAGCCCCGGGTTTTGGCGAGATCGGCGCCCGGTTCCTTTACCGCTCGGACAGGCGCGGAGCGTTCACTTGCGATAACCCGTTTCAAAATCCACCACATTTTCAAAAGGCTTGCCGGCAAGATAATTTTCAATATTTACCGCTGCAATTTCCACGATGTTCTCCAGGGTTTCCGGAAGGTGATACATCCCTGAAATATGGGGCGTGATCAGAATGTTCGGTTCTGCCCAAAGCGGATGTTCGGGCGGAAGGGGTTCAAGATCCGTCACATCCAATCCCGCTGAAAAAATGCGCCGCTCCTTCACCGCTGACAGGAGCGCCTCCTGATCCACAGCGTTACCTCTGCCACCGTTCAAAAAAATCCCGCTCCTTTTCATATTGGAGAAGAATTCCTCGTCGTATAAACGATAGGTTAAAGGCGTGCTGGGGAGAAAGGAAACAATGACATCGGCCTCTGGTACGATTTTGGGAAGCGCCTCAAACAGATGAATCTCATCCACCTGCCTTAGGCAGTTGCTTTTCCGGCGTTTTATCCCGATAACATAAGCGCCCAGAGCCTTTGCAATCCCGGCGAAGTGCATACCAATATCCCCCAGCCCAACAATTGCGATCCTTGTATTCGTAATTGAGGTGACGGTTCCGTAATCGTTCCAGCTTCCCGTTAATCTGTCGTCTCTATATAAGTGCAGCTTTTTTTGCAGGCACAGCAGCATTGCAAACATATGCTCTGAAACAGCCTTTCCGTACGCGCCGGTCGCGTTGGTGAGTACCGTTTTGGAAGAAAGAACGCCCGGCGAAATATAGGCATCCGCTCCGGCGGAACCCAACTGCAGCAATTTCAGGGAGGCGGACGCTTTGATGTAAGAGGCGGGGACATTGCCGACAATTATTTCTGTGTTTTGTACCATCTCAGCCGTTACATCCGGCAGGGGGATATATCGGAATTCACAGTCCGACGCATATCTCTCCAAGCGTCTTTTATGAGATTCTGTTACCGGGAGCGTCACTAAAATGCGTTTAATCATGGTGATCCTTTCCTTTCCCGCCATGTATAACCGGGAACATGGCAATTCCCGCCAGCAGGATACATACAAACAGAAAAACGAAAGTGCTAGAGTAACTGCCGGAGGCGTCGTACAAAGCCCCGGCGGCTGTGCTGCCCAAAGAGGCGATCATCAAATTCAGATTGGCAATGGAGAAATTGACGGCGTAGTGCTTTGATCCGAAAAAAGTTCTGGCAAGGGAGGCTACGGTGGTGGGATCACCGCCATAACCAAGGCCCAGCGCCGTATATCCGGCAATGAGCAGCGGAAAGGAGGCCAGAATGGATGAGAGCGCAATTGCGCCCGCACCGGCCAAAAAAAGACCGGTCACCGTGGACATGGTGACTCTTGCGCCAAATCGGTCAAACTGCGCGCCTATCAAAATGCGGCCTAGTCCGTTGCAAATCGAAATCATTCCCACAACCAGAGAAACCGTCTCTGGGGACAGTGCGGGGTGAACGGTCAGGACAATCGGTCTGGCCTGTCCGATCACAGCGAGGCCGGCGGCGCTGAGCAATGCGGCCCAAAAGAAAAAGCACCAGAAATTTGGGCGGCGAATCATCTGAGCGGGAGCCATGCCGAAGTCTTCGTACTGCTTTGCGCTGGTGGCTTGGGATACCGGAAGACGGAAAAAGAAAGAGCATGAGCCCAAAATTGCCGCCATCAAAATCCCCATTAACAGCAGGGAAGCACGCCATGCTCCGGCTTGTGCGGGGGTCAGCGCTGTAAAGGCAGTGCCAATCATCAGACTGCTGATACCGAAGCCCATCAGCAGTATGCCTGAGATGAGTCCCTGCCGGTTGGGAAACCATTTGGGCACAGTACTCATGACGGCGTTGTAGGCAAAGCCGGACGCGGTTCCGCACAGCACACCGTAGCCGATGTAAAGGGCGGGCAAGCTGTGCATCTGTGCAGTGATAAAAAAGCCGCACAGGAAAAGCACGGCCGCCAATCGGATATTGAAGCCCGCAGTGACCTTGTTTAGCAGTATTCCGCCGGTTAGCCCTCCTATACAGAAAAAGGCCATGCAGATTGTGAAGGATAGGGAAAGCTGGGCGGAGGACCAGCCTGAGAATTCCGCCGCGATTGGAGCGGAGAGAATGCTCCATGCGTAAACAAAGCCGGAAAAAAGCATGACCAGCACACCGGAAAGCATAGAGAATACACGCTGATTTTTCAAAGTCAGAGTTCCTCCGGACGGTGGAATGTTCTAGCCGTCTCCTGCCCCCGCAAAACCCGAAGCCCGCCCAGGGCCAAGGCTTTCATCTCATCTTCACCGGGGTAAACCATTACAGGGGCAAGAAAGGAAACATAGCGAGAAATCCCGTCTGTAACGTACTTGGAATGCGCAATTCCGCCGGTCAGCAAAATTGCATCCAGCTTCCCGCACACGCCGGGAGCCAGCTTGCCGATGTTTTTGGAGATGTTAAGGATCATCGCGTCATAGACCAGCTTTGCGTGTTCATCTCCGGAGACAATACGCTGTTCCACCAATTTGCTGTCCGTGGTTCCCAGATGAGCCATCAGACCGCCGCGGCTTTTGACCGTTTTCATCATATCCTTATAAGTGGCGCCCTCCTGAAAACAGGCGCGGATGACGTCGAACAGCGGCAGGCCTCCGGCGCGCTCGGGAGAGAAGGGCCCCTCCTCATCGTTGATAAAGTCCTCGATACGTCCCTCCCGGTGCAGGTTGACGGAGATGCCGCCGCCCAAATGAGCCACGATCACAGTGATCTCTTTGTACGTCCTGCCCGTCTCCTGAGCATAGCGCAGGGCTGCGGCACGGGTATTCAAATTGTGGCCCATGCCCTTGCGTTCCATAGAGGGCAGGCCGGTGATTCGATTGATAGGCGTCAGCTCATCCACGGTGACCCCATCGTAGATATAGGCGGGGATATTTTGCATATTCGCGATGTCAAATGCGACCATGGCGCCCACATTTGAGGCATGCTCATTGCGGGGGCGATTCTTTAACTGCCAGACCATGTCTTCGTTGACGGCATAGGCGCCCGCCTGAATGGGGGGCAGCAAACCGCCACGGGAGACAATGGCCGTCAGGGATTTCAATGGGATTTCGTGCTGCTTCAGGTGCTTCAGCACCAGGTCCCGTCGAAAGCCGTATTGGTCGGCTACGCAGTCAAATGGAGCCAATTCTTCGGGGGAGTGGGTGATGCTCTCCGTAAATACAGGGGTTTCCCCGTCAAAAACCGCCAGCTTGGTGGAGGTGGAGCCGGGGTTCAAAATCAGCAGACGTTCCATAATGTCTCCTTACTGCCGCGCCGCCAGAGCGCTGATGACGATGGACAGGTATTTTTCCTCCGCAGTGGAGCCGCGGCTGGTCATGACAATGGGGCATCTGGCGCCCACAATAAAACCGGCCAGCTTTGCACCGCAGGTTACAGCCAGCATTTTGCCCATAATATTACCGGCGTGGATGTTGGGCGCCAGAAGGATATCGCAATCACCGGCACAGGGACTATCATAGCCCTTCTGCTCGGCAATTTCCTCGGATACGGCGCAGTCATAGGAAATGGGGCCTTCCACAATGCAGCCGGTGATCTCGCCGCGCAGGTTCATTTGTTTAAGCGCGTCAGCCTCCACCGTCTCCGGCATTTTGGGGTTGAGTTTTTCAACACAGGCCACCACACCAACCTTAGGGCAGTCATAGCCCATGTCCCGCATGGTGTTGACGGTATTTTCAATGATAGACTTTTTCTGCTCCAGAGTGGGATAGGTAACCATACCGCCGTCCACAGGGACCAGCAGTTTGTGATAAGTCGGGACTTCAAACATTGTGAAGTGGGACATGATGCCGCCTTTTCCCAGACCGTGTTCCTTGTCTACCACCGCTTTGAGCAGTACAGAGGTGTCCAGCAGCCCCTTCATCAGAAAGTGTGCCGTGTCAGTGCGCACCAGCTCCACCGCCTTGCGGGCGGCCTGAATAGGATCCGCTACATCATAAATATCTTCTGCCGGGATGCTTTGCCCCAGTGCGGAGAGGATCGAATCAATCGCCGCCTTGTCACCCACCAGTACGGGAACGGCAATGCCCTCTTCACGGGCCTTGAGCGCGGCCTGTATCGTGTGTTCATCACCTGCGGCGGCAACCGCCATGCGGGCAATGTGGGGCTTGCTCTTTGCGGCAAGAATCAGCTCCTGAAAGGTTCTGTATACCATAATTCCTCCTGTTTTAACAAGAAGCGGCAGAGACAGGGCCATCCCCTCCCCCTGCCGCTTTTGCAGGTGTTTTTCTCAGGCGACGGCGGTCATTCCGGCAGCAAGCGCCTTTTTGTTCAGCTCCACAAGCTGGGGCTTCATACATGCGGACAACGCCGCATCCCAGTCCAGCGTCTCCAAACCCATCAGCTTTACCAGCGCACCCAGCAGCACCACGTTCATGCTTTTGGAGTTGCCCAGTTCCGCGGCGATTTGGGCTGCGTCCAGCACATAGGTCTTGACCAGCTTTTGCAGGCCATCGATGGAATCGGCAGGGTATTGCTCCTGACCGGAAAGAGTGGTCGCTGTGGGCATCTGATAATTGTTGACCACCACGCTGCCATCCTTTTTCAGACTGCCCAGATAGCGCAGGGCTTCCATGGACTCAAAGGAGACCACAATGTCGGCGCTGCCCTGACCGATGATGGGGGAGTGGACTTTTGCTCCATAGCGGACCTGTGTCACAACACTTCCGCCGCGCTGGCTCATACCGTGGATTTCGCTCATTTTGACATCATAGCCCGCAGTCACCAGCGCAGTGGAGAGAATTTTGCTGGCCAGAATTGTTCCCTGACCGCCCACGCCGCAGAGTAGAATATTTTTTACTTCAGACATCTCACTTTACCTCCCGGGAAATGGCGCTTTTAGGGCAGACCTGCGCACACACATCGCAGCCCACGCACTGGCTGCGGTCGATGGTGACCTTCTTTGTGTCGGCGTGATATTCCAGAGCCGGGCAGCCGGTTCTGACACAGGCTTTGCAGCCGATGCACTTGTCGGGATCCACCATGTTGACGGACTTGTAATTGCCAAATTCGTCCCGGTCGGCCTGAGACAGCTTTTTCAGCACGCAAGGCCAGCGGGTGATGAGAACGGCGGGCTCTTCAAAGTCCATGCCCCACGCCAGCGCGGACTTGACCTCATCCAGTTTTAGGGGATTGATCGTCCTGATATGTTTCACACCCAGTGCCCGGGCCACATCCTCAATGCTCGTGATGTTGGCGGGATCTTCGGACAGCGTGAAGCCGGACCCGGGGTTTTGCTGGTGTCCGGTCATGCCTGTGATACGGTTGTCCAGCACCACCAGCAGCACATTGGAGCAGTTATACACGGCTTCCAGCATGGAGGTCATGCCGGAGTGGAAGAAGGTAGAATCGCCCATGATGCCCACACAGCGCTTGCCGGAGCCCTCCCTGTTAAACACCTTCTGGGCGCCGTGGGCCACGGAAAAGCCGCCGCCCATGCAAATAGCGATATCCTTAGGCGCCAGACCATAGCAGCCGATATCGCTGACAGTGACCACATTTTTCAGTTTTTGCAGTTCGTGGAAAAAGCCGCGGTGGGGGCAGCCGGCGCACATGACAGGAGGGCGGTTTGCCACGACGGAGGCATCATACTCAATGGACTCATGTACTTCGCCCAACAGCGCTTTACGGAGAATGTCGGGGTTCAGCTCGCCCTCGTTGGGGATTTTATCCTTGCCAACGCAGGCGATTCCAGCAGCGCGGATTTCGGTTTCCATGACGGGCTCCAGCTCCTCAATGACGATTAGCTGTTCCACCTGAGCCGCAAATTCTCGGATTTTTTTCATGGGTAACGGGAAAGTCAGCCCCAGCTTCAGATAGGAGGCTTCTTCACCATAAACCTCTCTGGCGTACTGATAAGCCGCGCCGGCGGAAACGATACCCACCTTTTTGCTGCCCCAGATTACGGTGTTGAGGGGTGTGGTGTTGGCGTATTCCTCCAGCTTTCGAAGATTCTTCTCGACCTTGGAGTGCAGCTGCTTGGAAATCGCGGGGATAGGGTTGAACTTATCTTTTTTCGTATAAGGGACAATGGGAACCTCGGTGCGGCCCTCACCCAGCTGTACCACGCTTTTGGAGTGACAGACGCGGGTGGTCAGGCGCATCAGGATGGGCATGTCAAACTGTTCAGACAGGTCCAGAGCGATCTTGACGAAGTCTTTGGCCTCTTGGGAGTCGGAGGGTTCCAGCATTCCGATCTTGGCGGCGCGGGCATAATACCGGTTGTCCTGCTCGTCCTGCGAGGAGTGCAGGCCCGGATCATCGGCGCTGATTACCATTAGGCCGCCATTTACCCCGGTATAGGCGCTGGTGAACAGGGGGTCCGCAGCTACGTTCAGGCCCACATGCTTCATGGACGCGATGGCACGGCCACCGGCAAAAGCGGCGCCAATTGCTGATTCCAGCGCCACCTTTTCGTTAGGTGCCCATTCGGAATAGATTTCTTTGTATTCCGAAATGTTCTCCAGGATTTCGGTGCTTGGAGTACCGGGATAAGCGGACGCATAGTGGACGCCTGCTTCCCAGGCGCCGCGGGCAATGGCTTCATTGCCTGTCATAAGACACTTCAATGAAATTCCTCCTACACGCAAGATGTTATAAAATATATCTTGCAAGATTTATTTTAGAATAGCACACACTTTGAGAATGTCAAGCACGCCGGAGGAGATTCTAAAATTTGCACAAATAAAGGCTGCTTTTTACACAAATTGATAAAATCTAATTTTTTGCACTTGTAATGTTTTCAGGGATAGAATAAAATATTTTGCAAGAAATAAGATAGAGACCCATTTGGAAAGGAAGTCGACATGCCTTCAATTAAAAAAAGCTCTCTGGTGGATCAGGTCTATGAGACGCTGCGGGGCGATATCATCTCTTTGAAGCTTCCGCTGGGAAGCAGGCTCAATGTCAATGAACTGCAGGGGACGCTGGGCGTCAGTTGTACCCCCATCCGGGAGGCCATCAACCGCCTTCAGTTGGAGGGCCTGATTATAAATGAGACAAATATCGGGGCTAGGGTGCTGGCTCTGGACGCCCACGATATTGAAGAAATTCAGCAATTGGCCATGACGCTGCACTGTGCTGCGATCCATCTTGCGATGGAACGGAGTGATCACGCCGGGCTTGCCGAAGAGGTTGAAAAATATCAAAAGGAGTATCTTCGAGGCAAAAGTGTGCAGAGCGAGGTCGCGGCAGTTAATCAACTGGTGGGTGTCTTTTATCACCGTAGTGGGAATCGCCGTCTGGATAAAAGCATGATTTCTCTTCAAGGGCAACAGTTGCTGCTGCGCTATATTTTTGCAGCCTGCCGGAAAGGACAAAAAAGTGAGGGAGATTTTGCGCCGCTTGCACAGGCGGTACGCAGCTCCGCCGCTGAGGCCGTGTGTCTGGCTCTGCGGGCTTACACCGACTCCACGACGCCAGTCATACTGGACTATATCCGGGAAAAGGGCGGTAAGCGCTAAAATACAGGATTGCTTCCCACAGAGATTTCTACTTCTACGGTTAATCTTAAAAGATCCGAGCAAATTCCATTGGAATTTGCTCGGATCTTCGTTGTTTTTAAAGCTTACTAAGCGGGCAATTATTTCACGGTGACCTTGATCGCGGTATCCATGGCCTTCTGGCTCAACTCCTGCCCGATGCCGGGTCGATCAGAAACCGTGAAATAGCCGTTAACCGGCTGGTAATCATAGATCCCGGTTTCAATATTTTCAGGAAGCAGAGCAGCCTGGTGATGCTCGTGAATCAGAAAGTTAGGAATGACAGTCTCCAACTGGAGCGCCGCGGCAGTTGCCTGTGGACCGCCGCAAATGTGGGTTTGTACGCTGATATCATAGGTTCTAGCCATGTCGCAAATCTTTTTCCCCTCGGTGAGGCCGCCACAGTTTCCAAGATCCGGTTGGATCACATGGAGTGCATGTTTCTCAAGGAACGGGCGGTAGCCCCAGCGAGTATAGATTCGTTCGCCACTGGCCAGAGGAATCTTGACCCGGCGGGCGATCTCAGCCATATTTTCTACGTTCATTGGCATAGTGGGTTCTTCATAATAGAAGATATTAAATTCTTCCAGCATATGTCCCAGTTGAACAGCAGAGTTCGCGTCCGTTAGGGAGTGGACCTCAATGATGATGTCCATATCATCCCCGCCCGCCTTTCTCACGGCCTCTACGCGGTCATGGGCAATTCTCAACTGCTCTTGCTGCAGGATGCCATTGCAGGGCCAGCCCTTATACTTCCCTTCCTTGTTGAAGCACAGCGGATCGACCTTGACGCAGTCATAGCCGTCTTCCTTTGCTTTCAGGCAGGCTTCGCCATATTCCTCGGGCCGTGTCAGGACCTTGGCCTTAGGACCCCAGTCAAACTGGATCTGGCTTGCATACGCGCGCAGTTTGGTGTTGGTTTTACCGCCCAGCAGGTTGTAGACAGGCGTGTTTAGTGCTTTGCCCTTGATGTCCCAAAGGGCAATGTCAATTGCGCTCATGGCACCATAGATTACCGGACCGCCGCCCAATCCCCAAAATGTGTTGTGCAGCCGCGCCCAGATGGCTTCAGTGTTACTGGCGTCCATGCCGATGATCAGTTTGGCAAAGTCGCGGCACATACCGAACGGGGCCTCCTTGGTGTCACCGTAGCACAAGCCTACTTCTCCGTAGCCGCTGATTCCCTCATCCGTGTTGATACGGACAACAACAGGATTCCAAGGACTACCGGGGACGGAAGGCTGACCGATTGTAACGAGGAAAATGTCAATACTGGTAATTTTCATAGCAATAACTCCTTTTAAAAACTGATGATGTCACATCCCAATGATGGCACATCCTACGAGGTTGCGCGGACGCTGAAAACCTCCCCCGCCTACCATTGCCCGAAAGGGCGAGCAGTGTGGACTGGCGGGTAACTTCCTCAGCGCAACATGCTGGTGAACTCAATGCTGCGGTAGCAGGTGCGTCCAGCCTTCAACGTCATCTGGGGCAAAAGCATCCTTGATGCAGGTAAACTATTTCCGTAGAAATCCTGAAATGCAAAGTTGTGCCGGACCATCTTCATAACAGCAACATCCGCCAGTGCGCCAGGCTTTAGGGTGCCGATCTCACCAGCCATTCCCATGAGGGCGGCAGGCGTCTGTGTACAACAACGAACCACGTCGTACAGAGGCATTCCCAGCGCCAAGAATCTGGACATGGTGACTGGCAGAGAAAACAGTCGTTCCTGATAAGCGCTGAACGTAATCAGATCCGTGCTGATGACATCGGGCGGGAACCCTTGTTCAATAGCGGCTTTCGCCACAGAGAAGGAGCAGTGGACACGTCCCTGGGCGCTGTCAAATAGAACTCCGCGCGCTCTGGCACTCCAGACCTCTGGATAGATCCGGCCATTCTGATCCAAAATGCTGTATGGTCCCATCGCCTGAAAGGTGTGGCAGAGCACATCGCCAGTCCCCATAAGAGAAACGATCTCCTGGACGGGCTCCAGCGGATAGGTGGCGTGGAGGGAGAGCCGCGTATCGAACCTGCGTGCCAGCTTTACGCTCTCCTCCAAGGGTTTTAGGCCCAGCCTCTCCGAGATGTCCTTCCCAATGCGCAGCTTGAGTCCGTAAATATACGGGCGATACCGTTCAAACAGGTATTCCATTGCCCGCACATCATAGAGTTCTGGGCTGATATTTTCCATATAGCCTGCTCCGGCTAGACCACCGGTGGTTACGTTTATGGATGCTTTCAGGGTGGTAGTGGCGGGCATCAGGCGATTGCGGACAAAGTTTTCAAATGCATTGGTGCCAATGCTGCCTGCATCGCAGGCGGCAGTGACGCCGCTGGGAAGGCAGAACAGATCGGGCGCGATCCCGGAGGTGTTCCAAGAGAAATGGACATGGTGATCAATGAGACCGGGAAACACATAGCACCCCGAGCAATCAATAATTTCCTTGACATCTGAGGGCTCAACAGTGCCGCTTTCGGGCAGCGGCACGATCCGGCTGTTAGTGACGAGAATATCCGTTTCTGCATTGATGTTCCGGGAAGGGTCCACTACATGTCCGCCTCGCAACCAGAAATTATATTTTTTTTCAGGTTCTATAATTTTCATATTCCGCTCCTCACATTGCAATATTGAATTTTTGCCAGCTCAGATCGGCTTACGGGAAAGCCACGCAGGCCACGTTGAACGCGGGATTGCATGTAGACGTACGCCCCAGGATATCCGCACCCCGCATAATAACTTCCCTTCTTTTTTCAAGTAATTCCGTCAGGAACAGCAGCATTATGCGTTACATGGAGGCCCCACCGTCCTTGTTGTCTGCATAGTTGTGCGGATCACGCGGTTTCAAAAAACGAGAGATTGCCATTGTTCTCCGTGAAAGGTTGGGGCCCC
This sequence comes from Oscillibacter sp., assembly GCF_032018205.1. GTDB lineage: Bacteria > Bacillota > Clostridia > Oscillospirales > Oscillospiraceae > Oscillibacter. Next base: position 126,142 of record NZ_DALZOY010000005.1, read on the forward strand.
GGAGGGCTGTCCCTAACGAGACAGCTCTCCGGGCTGCAACATACTCAGCCGAACAGGTTGACCATCATCATGCTGATTCCGGGGAGAAAGCCCACGATGATCTCAGCTAGCACCAAGCCTGCAATAAAGGGTACGGCAGCTTTGGATATCTTGTCGATGCTGATGCCGGTCATTGAGGCGCCTACAAAGAGATTGGTGGCAACAGGCGGCGTGACAAAGGCAACGGCCAGTGCCAGCGTGATGATGATGCCAAAGTGAATGGGATTGATTCCCACCGCCGTGGCAACTGGCAGAAGGAGAGGAGAGATGATGACGATGATGGGTGCGGTCTGAACAAACATCCCCGCAATAAACAGGAAAGCATAGATCAGCAGGACGATGATGTAGGGATTGGTAGAAATATTTAGGAAAAAGTTCTTGATCGCAGTGGTATAGCCCAAATAGGCAAACACCGCGCCCAGAGCACCCGCAGGCGCAAAGCAGAACATCATGCCGCCCAGAAAATTGACCTTGTTTTTGAACATGGGAATAATCGTGCGGATGTCCAGCTCTTTGTACAGGAACAGACCTACAATCAGGCCATACACGCAGGAGACCACGCCGGCCTCAGTGGGAGAGAATGCTCCGGAATAGATGCCGCCCAGAATAAGCACGGGCATGAAAAGAGCCCACTTGCCGTCCCACAGCGCCGCACCGAACTTTTTCAGGCTGGTTTCCTTGGGAATGGGACTCTTGTAGTTGCGTGTTCTGCAGAGCCAATAGTTGATGATTATCAGCACGGCGCCCACCACAAAGGCTGGACCCCAGCCGGCCAAAAACATATCTCCGATGGAGACACCGTTGGTGACGCCGTACAAGACCATGGGGAAGGAAGGCGGGACAATGATACCCAGCCCGCCGGCCACGCAGGTCAAGCCGATGGCGTAGCCCTTGTCATAGCCCTCGTGAACCATCTGGGGAACCATAATGGTGCCTATGGCGGCTACGGTGGCCGGCGCGGAACCGGAAACTGCGCCGAAGAACATACAAGCCACAATAGTGATCATGCCCAGCGCGCCGGTAACGTTGCCGATCAGGGCGTCCGCAATGCCAACCATGCGCTTGGAAAGTCCGCCTCCGTCCATGATGTCCCCGGCCAGCAGGAAGAACGGCAGGCTCAGCATGGTGAAGTCGGCCATCTTGGTATAGAGGAACTGTGCGATGTACTCAAAGCTGGTAACTTGGGTGACTCCGATCAGCGCTGCCACGGGGATACCAATGGCAGAACCGATGGGTACGCCCAAAAACAGCAGTGCGAACATCAGAATAAAAATGCCTGCAATCATTTGTTGCGCTCCTTTCCCGCCTCGGGATGTTCAGCCAGATACGCCTCGCGGACCCGCTTGCCTTCTTCCCAGATGGCATCCAAATCAAATGCCGGTTTTGCCTTGCCCAATTCATGCTCCTGCTCCTTGGCGAGCTTAATAACTTCTTGAACAGCCCGGATCACACTGAGGACCAGCATTACGGCGATAAAGATATACACATAGATGCGGGGCATACGGGTCACAGAATAGACCTGCTTCAAAACCATCATGTTCAGAATAATCTGATACATAAAATAGGATAACCACGCAGAGAACGCCGCATGAATGACTGTATCCAGAATCATCATGGTCTTTTTCGGCTTGAACGGCACGATGGACAGGACCATGTCAATTCGCATATTCTGCCGGGTCGTCACGGCACCGGAAACGCCGCAGTAAATCAGAACCACATAGCCGATGATGGAGGTTTCCTCAATCCAGGCCCAGGAATGGCCAAACACATAGCGGCCAACCACCTGTGTCGTTAGGACAACCGTAATGTAAAGAAATGCAATCAGACCGATGTAAGTTTCAAAGTGCATCAGTATTTCCTTGGCCCAGTTTTTTTCTGTTCGCACAATAGGAGCTCCTTCCCATTAAAAAATTTAGAAATAAATGCCGGCGTTCAATCAGTTCTGAGAGGCCTCGATCTCATCCACCTGCGTCAGCAGTTCGTTCCACGCCTGGGTCCCCATCGTCTGCTCGCACAGTCCCCAGGTTTTGCTCACAGAGTCTGCAAATACCTGATACTCATCGTCGGTCAAGTAGGTAATTTCAACGCCGTACTCAGTAAGCTGGTCAATCAGGGTGTTCTCTGTCGCAAGCAGGGTTTCATAGCAGGCTGTGCTTGCCTCCGCCGCCGCTTGATCGATCCAGCCCTGTTCCTCTGCGGACAGGGATTGATAATAGGCATCGCTCATGATGAACAGGGAGATGTTGGGCAGATGGTTCAGCATGGTGATGTAATGCTGAACCTCGTAAAATTTCTGTGACACAATGGTAATAATGGGGTTGTCCTGTCCGTCACAGAGCTTCTGCTGCAAAGCAGTGAACAACTCAGAGAAAGAGGTGGTCATCACGGAACAACCCAAGTCCTCGAAGGTGGAGAGCTGGGTGGGATCGTTCTGCACCCGGATTTTCATGCTTTTCATGTCGGCGGGGCTGTGAATTTCCGTCTTGTTGTTTGTGATGGTCCGCATGCCCAGATACATAAAGCCGGGGGCGCGGATGCCCGTATCCTCCAGAAGCTGCTGGCGCATGGAATCGCCCTCTTTGCTGGCCATCACGGCATATGCGGTCTCGTTGGAGGAATACAGGAAGGGAACGTTCAGAGGGGTAAAGGCGGTGGTATAGTCCCCCCAGTTGGCTTGTCCGACCTCAGACATTTCAAATGCACCGGTCAGCAGACCATTGACGATATCATCTGTACCAGAGGCCAACTGGTTGGCAGGGAACACTTGCGCCACCATCTTGCCATCAGACAGTTCTTCCAGACGGTCAACAAAGGTTTTGAACATCATGCCGGAGGCAGAGGTGCCGTAGTCGGACGCACCCATGGAAACGGAGAGACGCAGAATCTTGGTGCCGGCGGCAGCGGTGTTGGTATAGTCAGGAATCTCGTAAATGTCACGGGCCAGACCCACGGTGATTTCGGAATTGCTGGAATCGGGAGTGCTCTCCGCGGGGGCTCCGCTGAGACCGCAGGAAGTGCAGAGCATCATAACGGCCAGAGTCAGCGCAAAAATTGTCAACATTTTTTTCTTCATGGTGTTCCTCCAAAATTTCTTTTATACCAGATGTTTTCCCAGAATGGCAGATTGAAACAGGCGCCGAGGAATCGTCTCTTACAGTAAAATGGTATCACCTGCTTTCATGGCAATGCACTCGCATCCGGGACAGCGAACGGAGAGATGCTGCCGGAAGTCATCGAGATACGACTGTGTTCGGTAGTGCATAGGAATTACCTTTTTCACCCCCAGCATTTCTGCGCAGATGGCGGCGGCAGGAGGATCCATTTCATCCAGACTGCGTCCCTGTAAATCTACACCGCCGATACCGATGAACGCAATGTCCGGATGGAACAACTCACCCCAGAGTTTCATGTCGTATGTCAAAGAGGTATCCCCGCCAAAGAAGCAGGTGGGGCCATCCTTAACGCGGATAATATAGCAAAGGGGTTCTCCTGTCATATATGAGCCGTCCGGAAAATGCTTAAACGCAATGTGCCGTGCATCCACCGCATGAATCGTAAAATCTCCCTGCACGTAGGTGGCACCGCTGGTCGTCAGTTCCATGCGGGGGTCCCAGGTCCCTCCATAGCCAGCGCGCTCTGCCAGACAGAGTGTACTGTGGTCGCCCAGAAGTTTGGTACTGTCAGAGTTGGCGAGAATCTCAAGAGCTTGTCCGAAGTGGTCTCCCGCGCAGTGGCTGACAATGACGAGATCGACCTTGACATCCTCCGGCTTTACAGGACTGGGGGGAACCTTGGTCTGTTCGCTTCCAAAGAGATAGGGGTCTGTTACGGCCGTGGTCCCACTTGGCCCTGTCAACAAGAATGCTGCCCAGCCAAGATATTTGACCTTCAAGCTCACATGAATACCTCCTGAATGATAATAATAGTGTATTCTATCAGATTCGATGCACGCAGCAGAAACACTGGGGGGATTCCCGGCTACCTTGAATCAGGCAGAATACAGCAATAAAGAATGCGCAACTTCCGCCATAGAACGTCCATGCAGCCGCTCGGAGCATCTAGGCGCAATTGCTCATCATTATAACAAAATTATACAGCAAAAATCATGCCAAGCCTTGAAAACGGCTTTTAATATATTAAACTTCATAAAATCGCAATATTTATAGGATTTTTCTAAGCAACAGCTCATATCTTTACTCCTTCTTTATGCTTTGTGCAAAAACTTCAATTCAATTTAAATCTAAATCAAATTCAAGGGGAAATTCCCCGCAAGTGCTTTGTTTTGAAAGGATTAAACCATTTGATTCATTTTTTGATCAAAAATTCAAAAACAAATCACCATTATTAAAAAACAATGAGGATCTCACAATTGGATTTTTTAAGATATCCGAAGCAGGTATCTAGACCAACACCTTACAGAAAAACCCAGTACAGAATCCGGGCCGGACATAGTAAGCTAAGCATATGAATAAATAAATGAGCCTCAGTGGGCAGTATGCCGTAAGGAAGGCGGAACATAGAAGACCCTCAGTGCGATCCAAAGTGGAGCATATAGCGTTGCTTTTTAAGGCCTGTTCCCGGAAAGCACACGCTTCTTTGCGTTCGATGCTCTTTTGGCGAGAGCCATATTAAAATAAGTAATCAGAAATACAAGTACAACAAGGTTTAAACGGACTTCTTAAATTACGATACGGGGAAATACAAAAGTGCCACAGCTTTGCGCTGTGGCACAGGCAGGCTAAATGAGATTATTTAGATATCCCTGCTTTGGAATTTTCCCAATCTGGACAGCGGCGGTTTCCAATCTGCAAGATCTGCTTTTGGAGGACGACGGCGGAAAAGCGACACGGTTTGAACGCATGACCTTCACGCGGCTGTTGGAAAGGCTCCGATAAGTATGGCTTCGGTTCGGATAGATTCAGCAACAGTATAGCTGTTTCATCGGATGGCACCGCCACAACTTTCCGGCCATAGGTCTTCACGCAAGATATTCTGCCGAGATTCAATTTCAAAAAGAGAACTAAATATCAAAATTCTGTATCTTTAAAGCAATCTGATTCATTCTGTCCTTTATAGTATGTCTATCGAATTTCCCTAAAAAAAGCTGCGATTCGATTCTTCCATCTTTCATAAACAGCACCCTTTCTGCTCTGATAGCTACTTTTGCGTCATGAGTCACCAGCATGATAGCGGTGCCCTTTTGGTTAACAGATGTAAAAATCTCCATGATCTCCTCTGCGGTTTTAGAGTTGAGCGCACCGGTAGGCTCATCGGCAAACAGAATTTCCGGCTCATTCATAAGGGCGCGGCAGATACCCGCACGCTGCAACTGACCGCCTGACACCTCGCTGATGTCTCTACCCTCAAGACTGGATATGCCGGTGTCTTTCATCAGCTTCTTTGCTTTTTCGATGATACTTTTGTTTTGGTTTTTGTTGTCTTGCAGGCTGGAAAGAATAACGTTATCAAGAATATTCAGATTTTTGAGCATCGTGGGCTGTTGAAATATGAAGCCCATCTTTCTCCTGCGCATATCGGAAAGTTCATCTTCGCTTAATTCTGATAACTCTCGTCCGGCAAATTCGATTGTTCCTGCGTCTATCGTGTCAGTGCCGCTTAAAGCGAAGAGCAATGTGGTTTTTCCGCAGCCGGACGGCCCCATCACTGCAACAAATTCCCCGCCGGATATTTCTATGCTTACATTATTGAGGACATTGGTTTTCTCGTTCCCCTTTCCGAAGGCTTTTACAATGTTTTTTCCGCTGATTATTTTCTTCATAAGCCTACTCCTTGATATATTCCGATATTTTCAGTGTGGAAATACCGGAGACGCTTAGTCGTGTTGCAAGACCCACGCAAACCGCCATAAAAATCGGTGAAAATAGATACGCAAACATTGGGTTAACCACGAATTGGAAAGTGGAGGCGCCAAAGGCTGCGATTAGTCCGGCACCCACCAGTTCTCCCAATGTGTTTGCTAAAATTGTGCCGATCAATATACCGGCAATCAGAACAGCAAATGCCCTTGATAAATACTGGAGGCGAATTTCAGATGTCTTGAACCCTAGCGTTTTCAGTACGGCGATAGAATAGCGGTCCTTTGTCAGCAGCATTTTCATAAAGAGGAGTGTCACCAGCATCGTGAGCGTAGCAGCCGCAGCTATGGCAGCATAGGAAACCTTTTGAACTGCTTGGGTAATTCCGCCAAAGGTCTGGTTGATATACGCGTCAATGTTCGCCGCCTTAACATCAGGAAAGTGCCCTTTATACTGTGCTGCCTTTTCGTCTGCATTGACTCCGCTTTGAAGCTTCACCGGCAGGATGCTCCAAAGAACGCTGCCGTCGCCGATATCAAAAACAGCCTTTGCGGTTTTCCCGCCGTTTGTAATGTCTGAATAGATACCGCATATGGTAAACGGTTTTTCCTGCCCGTCAACAATTAACACAATGATGTCATCCAGACTTTTTCCCAAGTCCTCCGCGACAAACTTTGAGACGGCAATTTCTGCGCTGCTCTGTGGTGCTATTCCGGCGGAATACGCAATTGGGAATACGGAATGATCGCCCAGCTCCACCTTGAGCTTGCCGACCGAGCTGTCTTCCGTGGGCATATCAAACAGATAGCTGGTCAGCACGGTGTATTCTTCTATGTCTGAATCCTGGGCCATAAAGCTTGCAATCTCCTCTGCTTTTGCGATGATATTGTCCGTTTGCTGAATATCAATTCGCATATCGCATTCGCCGACGCCCATATAGGTCATAAAGCTGCGCTGAGAAATGGTATTGTAGATATTTTGCGGCACAATCATCATAAAAGAGGAAATGACCAACACCAAAAGCATGGTGATATAAAGCCTTTTGCGTAACATAACATCTTTGTAGCCAAGAAAAATATTAGGAGAACGCGTCCGGCTGACAGACAAGCCGAAAGCTCTTGCCGCTTTTGATTTTTCCTGCGGTGCACCAAAACGGATCGCCTCCGCTGCCGATATTCTTTTAAAACGGCGCAGAATGCTTTCCACATATAAGATCACCACAAAAAAGATAAGCATTGCGCCCAGCATCCCCAATACTATCCCCAGATGAGCGTCACCGGGTTCGCCCATATATAAACGGATATTTGTTAAGAAGGGTTCTTTTGCAGGTATGGAACATACAAATCCGGCAGCACAGGCAACTCCTGCAAGCGCACTGTATTTCGCCAGATAGAGCTGCTTGATACGGCGGGGCGTCAGGCCGATGGCCTTTAGCATACCAATTTCCCGGTAATCCTCTTCAATTTTGGCAAGCAATGTGAACCGGATGCACAGAAAATTCACGACAATAACAAGCACGCTGATCAGTATCAGCACCGCAATCATAATCCCGTCATCGATGGCGTTTGCCATTTTGAACAGCGAATAGGTGATGGCAGGCGGTCCATTAGCCGGAAGGCCTGCCGAAAGATACGCCGCTTCAAATGAGGAAACAGAGGAGGGGTCAGTTAGGCGAAACTCTATGAGAGATTCAAGCTTTCCAAATTCTCTAAGTCGCTCAAAATCAGTCGCATTCACAAGAAAACGCTTGGAGGAAATCATCGAAGCGTTCATCTGGGAATCCCGCAGAAATCCGGCTACCGTAAAGGATACGCCGTGGATTACCACGCTGTCATCAAGATTTGCCTGACCACTTTTCATATAATAAAGGGGAACATAAATCTCTCCTTCTGCCGGATAAATAATATTTCCATTTAGGCCAAGCAGAAAGTCGAAGCGCTCACTTTGCACCGAAAGTCCGTTATCCTGTATCGAATCGGCAAGCGGAGTTTTTTCGATAACAATTTCCGCCCCCTCTATATTAAGAAAGGGTGTAATTTGCAAATCCTCCACATTTCCTTGTGTCTTCGCAAAATTTGAAAGCTGCTGTGTATCTATCTTACCGGAATGCATCTGTAAAAAGTGGGGTGTTTTCGCATGTTCCATCATGCCGTCAACTGCAGTGAATAGGCTTACAGAAAGCATTGCCGCAAGGGAAGTGAGCAGTGACGCTAACAGAATAAATACGGTAATCGTTATTGAAATAAGCCTGCTTTTTTTGATATCATTTGTGATCAACTTTCGATACATACGTCACCCCCGTTCTCTAATTCTCTGATAGACTTTATATGATACAAAAGGATGGCGGCTACACAGAGCAAGAAGCCTGCAAGAATCATGAGCAGTCCAATCCCTCTGCTGCTTCCCGTGCCGATTATCTTTCCCACGCTTCCAGACAGCAAGCCTGTTGGAGTTAGCATGGGAATAAACACAAAGTCCGCAAGCGGCCCCAAGGTGCTGTAAGCAAGCACATAACCAAGCTGTGAAATAATTCCGATCAACCCCCAAACCCGGCCCTGTACATCGTTGGGAATGTTGGTGCGTATCAGATAATCCAGGCTCATGTTGGCAAAGGGCAGCATAGAGAAAAAGAGAAAGCCAAAGCTGCAGATTAAAATAATGTTTTCTCTAAGACCAAAGCCCGCCATGAAGATCCCTGCCCCAAAAAGTGAAGCGGAGAGAACCTTGGTAAAGCCCTTTTTTATTGATATCATGCCCAAAAGCAGGCTGCTTACCAGCATCCCGGAGGCTGAGACTGTTGTGGCAACGCCAAGTGCCGAACTGTCGGTGAACCCAAGTATCATAGGGGTATAGAGAGATTGAATGCACCCCAGAAAGAAAGAAATTCCGATTCCGGATAGCACCAGCGCAAGTACGCCTCTGTTTTTTGTAAGCGCCGATATTCCTGTTCGAAATTCCTCGAGAAAGGAACTTCCCGTCTTTGACGCCTTGGAAACAAGTCCTTTGCGTACCGCAAAGGTAACCGCCACAGTTGTGAAGATTGTACAAATATCAATCATGAGCAAAAGCTTTATATCGGAAACCCGAAGAAGGAAGCCGGCTATAAGCGGTGAAACCAAAAATTTTGCGGAGCCGCTAAGCTGCACTAATCCACTGGCCTTTGAATATTCTTCCTCGGTCAAAAGGTCTGTTACCGTGGCTCTGAACGAGGGCTCGACAAGGGAAGAAAAAACCGAACTAATCGTTACGCCTATACCAATCTGCCAAAGCTGTGCTTCTTCAGCCGACATGCAAATTAGAATATACACAAGCCCTAAGGCGGAAAGACCGTCTCCAAGAATCATCAAAAGTCTGCGGTCATATTGATCCGCAAGCACTCCGGCAAAGGGAGCAAGCAGAAGCCCTGGCAGAAAAGCCAGCAGGGTAATCAGTGTGCCGGAGGACGCAAGCCCGGTTTTTTCAAACACATATACCCCAAGCCCGAAAGAAGTAATACCGCTTCCAATTGCAGCCACAAAACTACCGGAACACAGCAGAACGAACTTTAGAAAAGCGCTGTTTCCGGTTTTATTCATCAGCACCACCGTCTGTATGAAACAACACGGCCACGCTGTCAAAGCTTCCCGGTGCTGCACCAAAGAGTCGTTCCAGATTAAAAATGAATGCTTTGATTCTGTTTAACAGTTCTTTTCCTGTGAGCTTTTCGGAGTAATCATCAAAAACTGTGTTAACATGAGCGACGATCATTTCCAGGCTCTCATAGGGATATGGTGTATGAAATAAGCCTTCTTTTATGCCGTCCTCAATAATTCTCATCAGGATAGGCGGGATGGCCTCCAGCATTGTCTGATGCGTTTTCTGGTGCATCAAGGCGTTTTGCGGCCGGTGCATTTGCTGGGTAATTACACTGGGCGCGCCCCCCCTATCGCCATTCATTGCCATGAGGGTTTGTAACAGCCGCTCCATAACCGGAAGACTGGTGTCTGCGGCTATCTGTTCGGCCTCTTTTAACAGCCTTTCGCAGTGCCGCTCTATCAGAGCGTCTAAAACATCCTCTTTTGATTTAAAATGGTAATATACCGTTCCCCGTGCGATTCCGGCTTTTTCTATAATGGCGCTTATTGTTGTTGCGTCAAAGCCATTGAGATTGAAAAGTTCTTCGGCGGCATCTAAGATTTCATTTCTACGTACATCTGCGTTTTTAATGGTTCGCATACTATGGCCCCCTATAATTTGACTGAACGTCAGTCTAATTATAGGGGGCGCATTTATAATTGTCAATATGCAGATGCAAAACAGGTAGAGGACGAAAAAGAAGGAGTCGGCAAGCTGAGCAATAAGCGTTACAGTTGTCAACATTTTTCCACGTGGTCTTAAAATTAAGATCATCTAGTAAGTCCTAAATAAGCTCACGAATCCGTTGGCCCATTTCCCGGCAACCCACTAAAGTTCCACCCTGATCCATAATGTCGCCGCAGCGATAACCAGTGTGCAGTACCGTCTCTACCGCCGCCTCCACGGCGTCTGCCTCTTCCGCCATGCCAAAGTTGTACCGCAGCATCATGGCGGCGGACAAGATCGTACCGATGGGATTTGCTTTGTCCTGACCGGCAATATCCGGGGCCGAGCCATGAATAGGCTCATACAAACCACGGCTGCCGTCTCCCATACTGGAGGATGGGATCATTCCGATGGAACCGTTAATCTGGCCGGCTTCATCGGAGAGAATATCACCAAAGAGGTTTTCGGTAACAATGACATCAAACTGGCTGGGATCGCGGACAATCTGCATGGCGGCGTTATCCACGTACATATGCCGCGGCTCTACGTTTGGATACTCCTCCGCCACTGCGCAGACCGTCTTGCGCCAGAGCCGGGAGGTATCCAGTACGTTGGCTTTGTCAACAGAGGTCACTCGCTTCCGGCGTTTTTGCGCCATCTGAAACGCCACATGGGCGATGCGCCGGATCTCATGCTCGCTGTAAGCCATGATGTCCGTCGCTACCTGCTCACCGTTTCGTTCCTCGGTGGTGTGCTTTCCAAAATAAACTCCGCCAATCAGTTCCCGCACCACCACAAAGTCTATGCCCGCCGCCGCAATATCCGCGCGAAGCGGACAGGCGGCGGAGAGATCGGCAAACATGCGGGCGGGCCGGATATTGGTATAGAGCTCCATGGCGCTTCGCGGCTTCAAAAGACCGCGCTCCGGCCGCTTCTCCGACGGGACGGCGTCCCACTTGGGACCACCCACCGCAGCCAACAGTACACTGTCGGAGGAAAGGCAGGTATGAAGGCTGGAATCCGGCAGTGGTATGCCGAAGGCTAAACACGAAGCATCTGGAGACAAGCATCAACGATGCCTCCATTACCGGGTAACTTCATTCCCTCAGAAACTACAAACTAATTTACGAGTAACTCTTGACATTACCAATAAAATATAATATATTACGGAGGATAGTCTGAGCTAACTGTTGCATTTAGCACAAAGCCGCATTTGGGTACGCCGACAGTGATAACGTGGGAGCGTGCATTTTTTATGACAAATGGTTAGCTTATACTAACTTGCGCAATATAACAAAGGAGTGTGTTACAAGGGTGAAAAAAATTTTGGCTGTCGCGCTAGTGTGCGCTATGCTTATGCAGACCCACACGATGGCGGCAACAACGAATTCTTCGGGCAATTTGCCAGACAGCAGTCCGTCGGCCTCCGCCGTATCCTGGATGGTGGAAAACGACCTATTGCAGGGAGATAAGAATGGGAATATGAACCCCAATGCCATGCTGTCGAGAGCGCAGATGGCGGCAATCATCAGTCGCATGTATGGCGCTGAGAAAACAACCTCGCTCTCTGCGTTTTCAGATGTAAGCACGGATGCATGGTACTATGCCAGTATGGCAAAATGCGTACAGATGGGCATATTTCAAGGAGATAGCGCGGGGATGCTAAACCCTCAGTCCCCGATTTCGAGGGAGGCGGCTTTTGTCGTCATGGCTCGCGCCTATTGTCTGGAACCTGTAATTGGAGCGGAGTTGAATGCGATCTCTGGCATAGTCCCTGTTTCAAACTGGGCAAAGCCATATGTAGCCGCCATGGTAAAGGCCGGCTATATCCAGGGCAGCGGCGAGCTGAATGCGAAAGCGCCAATTCTCCGTCAGGAATTTGCGCAGACCGTCCGCAATATGGCGGGGATGTATGTTACGAAGGAAAACGCAGACAACGGCGTGATTAACGGCAACGCCATTGTGCGTGAACCCGGACTGTCTTTAAATGGATTGACAATTAAGGGCGATCTGATTTTGGCTGACGGTATGGACGCCGCCAGCATTGCGTTGTCCGGTGTGATCATCGAGGGCCGCTTGATTATTCGCGGTGGGTCTCAAAGCGTAGCGCTCAAGAACAGCACCATTTCAAATGGGACTGTAATTAACGATGTGAATGAGGCCGTCAAGCTTACTGCGGAGAACACGGGGCTGGGCAAACTCACTGTTAGCAGTGATCTTGTACTCAACGGCAATGCATCCGAGCTTATTGTTACCGCAGCCGATACCAAGGTGACCATTGTCGGAGGTACCATCGGACAAATGACCATCCTGCCGGACGCCGCAGGCACTGATGTGCAGGTCAATTCTGGTGCAAAGGTTACTGATGTCGCGATCAATGCTAAGAATGTGACGGTTGAAGGCAAAGGCTCTGTTAAGGACATCGCTGCCAATGCAGGCAACGCCATTATCGGCGTAGTCGGCGCAAAGGTCACGGCTGCTGATGGTGTGACTGGGGTAAAAGCCGGAAATAAAGACGTTCTGCCCAAAGAAAGCACGGTCGTAGGGGTGCCCGCCGTTAGCGGCGGCGGCAGCAGCGGCAGCAGCGGCGGCAGCAGCGGCGGCGGTGGCGATGGTGGTGGTCCTCAAAAGACCTATTATACCGTAACCTTTAACGCCAACGGCGGCAGCGGCGCAATGTCCGCCGGAACGGCATCCGCAGGCACGGCGTTTACCTTGCCTGAAAATGGCTTCACCCCGCCCGCCGGACAGCAGTTTAAGGCTTGGGCAATCGGGAGTGTTTCGGGCACGCAGGCTGGCGCAAACAGTGCCTATACCTTTACGGATAACGCCACTGTCTATGCTATCTGGGAAGATATCCCCACCGTCTCCTATGCCGTCACTTATGATGCCAACGGCGGCAGCGGCGCAATGTCCGCAGGCACGGCGTCCGCAGGCACGGCGTTTACCTTGCCTGAAAATGGCTTCACCCCGCCCGCCGGACAGCAGTTTAAGGCTTGGGCAATCGGGAGTGTTTCGGGCACGCAGGCTGGCGCAAACAGTGCCTATACCTTTACGGATAACGCCACTGTCTACGCTATCTGGGAAGACATCCCCACCGTCTCTTATGCCGTCACTTATGATGCCAACGGCGGCAGCGGCGCGAAAGAGGCTGCAACGGTAGCAGACGGTCAGTCTCTGACTTTGCCGGCGGCAGACGCCTTCACCGCCCCCGAGGGCAAGGAATTTCAGGAATGGCGTGTTCAGGTCGGCGACAGCCAGCCAGTTTCCAAAGCTCCCGGAGAACAGGTGACTATTACTGCCGATACAGCTGTCATCGCAGTTTGGAAGGATAAGGAGCCGGAAGCTCCCGCTACGTTTACCGGACATGCACCAATCAACCCGGTCGAGGCGGCCTACACGAACAATAATCTCAATGGCTATGGGCTTCCGAAGAAGGTCACGCTGACGCTCTCCGACGGAAGAACTGTTGAGGTTGCAATTATCACTTGGCAGTCTGATGAGGTGATGGCGGCAGGGAAAACCGTGACGCTAAAAGCCACCTTGGACGACCTTCCCAGCGCTGCGAAATACGATCAAACAATTGATAAAGATTCCTTGGAAGCCATCACGGTGACCATGCAGCTCAAACTCAAGGAGGCCGTACCGACACCGGACATCACGATTACATGGAATAAGACGGACAAAAAATATGTCTTTAACGAAAATCCCATTGTGACGGTTGCCAATTATACAGGCGACGGCAGCGATATAAAGCTGACCACAAGTTGGCCGGATTATCTAAACCTTACAGATGGCGATGGACTTACATACAACGCCAGTGATAAAACCGTCACAATTGATTCCGCCAAGATAATGGCAAACGGCTTTAAAACGCCGATCTCAGGATATCTATACTTTGGAACAAAGTCCTTCAGCGTGTATATCACCTATACCACTGACCGCTCCGTGAAATTTAACGGTATGTCCAGCGCTGGAAACGCCAGCTATACCGAAGTTTCCCGAAAAAAGGACTTTACAACAACCGCAGCCTTTACCAATGTGCCGCAAGCGGAAATTGAAGCGGCCACAATTACATTCAGCGACAAAACGGCGGCGCAGGGCGTAGCGCTCACGGCAACAGCGGCGGAAAATGTATATACTTTGACCGTTCCTTACGCTAAGGTTGCGGAAAAAATCGCAGCCCAGTACGGCAGTGACAAACTTGCCCTGACCATGAACATCCAGGGTGTTGCGCCAGTAACCGTTACACTTACCTACATGGCTGCGCCCGCGCTGTCCCTGGACAGCTCCAAGGGGTATTATGCCGCTCAGAATCCGGTCATTACACTGGAAAATTTCAGCTTCGACCAGACGGAGATGGACGCGCTTGCCGTTTCCATTGAAGATGACGACGGAGCAAGGGCACTGACCAAGGATACCAATTACACCGTAGATACTGCCAACAAGAAGATTACGCTTATCAGCGAGAGTGTACTTGGTGCGTCTACGTTAAGTGCCGAAAAAACGATTACTGTCACGGTATCCGCGGATGAGGATGATGAAAGCAGTTCTGTGGATGTGAAGTATAAGAAAGACCGTGCGCTTCAAGTTGTAAATGTGACGGATGCCACGCCCGGTGCAACCGTGAGTGCACAGCTTGGCGGCTCGGAGGATGGCTATGAGGGGCTTGAACTCTATTTCCAAGATCACAAGATTGACGGAACAAGCGTAGGCTCTGAGGGAGATTACGCATCCGGTTACACCTATTATGTGAAAATACCTTACAAATCCATCGCAAGCTCTCTTCAAAATAGTGCCGTGACCCTTACGGCTAAATTGGCCGGTTCCCCCGATGCAACCTTCACGGTGACTTTCGGCGAGGTCGACCCTAACGGGCCTGTACTGCCCATTGATCTTCACAAAACAATGGAGCAGAGCGACAATAATCAGGAGGGTTTGCCGCTTTTGTATGCGGGCAGCTATTCCGGTCCCTCAATCAAAATTTATGCAACCGACGGGTCCAGCTTTGATTCCGCTAATTGGGCGGGCGTTGTGGTGACAATTAAAGTAAAAGGCGCATCGGACGACACCGCCGCCTTGGGCACCGTTGGATACTACTCCAGCTATAGCAATTATTTTGATCTGAGTTTTTCAAGCGACTCAGTTGAAAGTGGCGCAATTGCTAAAGGGCAGGATGGGAAATGGCCAATTTACACCATTACCTTCAGCAAAGTTGGTTATCAAATTGCAACGCTTGACGTAGCGCTGCGAAACTCCTGGACCGACTGAGAAAAGCGGCGCAGCATAATTAAAAAGCGCACAAGTACAAATCCTCACAAAACGGATTTGTACTTGTGCGCACTATAAAGTAATAGGAGACTCTACATGAAAATTACGCAAGCAATTGGTAAACGCGCGTTGTCCTGCCTGTTGGCGCTGGTGATGACGGCATCCGCCGTAACCATGCCTTCATACGCCGCGGAGGTGCCGCAGGACAGCACATACGTAAGTGAGCTTTTGAACGGGAAAGACGCGCCGTATGATTTAATGATTCGCTTCCATTCAGATGGCTTCGAGGGGCTTAGCCGCAAAGAAATTGCGGCAAGCACTCAGCAGGAAGCCAAGGACTTGCTGAAAGACGGCGAGGCATCGGGGGATGTGGACTTATGGGAATCCTTCTATATCACCAATTTGATCCACGCCGAGATTAACTCCAAAGATCTAGTTTATCAGCTGGCGGAGCTGGCAGATGTGGAATCCATCACTTGGAATGGCAAGGTGGAGCGCATTAAGCCCGTTGAGGACGACAACACCAATCAGAACAAGCGAAAAGCTGCCAGTGCATCTATCTACCAGCCTGATGAGCGGGACATTGAGTGGGGTGTTTTGCTTGTTCATGCCGACAAAGTCTGGGATGAGTTTTCAATTGACGGCACCGGTGCTACCGTCGGCATTATCGACGGTGGCGCGAACTACAACCTCCCCGCGCTAAAAAAAGCTTACACGGATTACGATCCAGCATCCGGTAAAGTCATTGTTAAAGAGGACAACCCCAACACCTCCCAGTGGGAAGGCGGCGCATATCGTGACTTTGTAGACGGAACCGATGTGCCGCAGACCACTACGTCTGATGATCATGGCACCCATGTTGCGGGCACCATTGTCGGTGCAGAGGGGGAAAATACCAACCGCATCGGCGTTGCGCCCGGTGCAAAGTTTATCACCGCCCGCGCCATGGGTGTGGACGGCGGCGAGGAAGCAGATCTAATTGCGGCCGCAGAGTGGATGCTGGAAATGAAGCCCGACGTTATCAACAACTCATGGGGCGGTGCCAATGACGACGACCCATGGTTTGAGGATGTTGTCGACGCCTGGGTAGAGGAAGGCATTGTGCCGGTCTTTGCTTCTGGCAATACCTCTGATAAGGTGCCCGGCGCAGGGTCCGTCTCCAACCCTGCAAATTACCCCAATGTTCTGGCCGTCGGCGCGGTGGACCGCGACAAGAAAATCGGTCGGTTCTCCAATAAAGGTCCGTCAGCGTTTGAAAATGCCGGAACCAAGCCTGAGATATGTGCCCCCGGCGTACAAGTGCGCTCGGTGGACTCCCACGGTTCTTATGTCAGCTGGAACGGCACATCCATGGCCGCTCCGCATGTGGCAGGCGTTGTTGCACTGATCCGTCAGGCCGCAAAGGCAGCCGGTAAGGAAGATGCTTATGACACCTTGGACGAAATCCGTGCCCTTTTAGAGGAGACTGCCGAACCGCTGACCGACAGCACGTATACTGGGTATCCGAACATCGCCTATGGTTACGGTCTTGTAAACGCCTATGACGCGGTTGCGAAGATTATGGGCAGAGATTCGGTTACCATCCAAGGCATCGTGCTTCAAGACGGCGATGACAAAACTCCGCCCGAGCCTTCGTTCCTCGATCTGAACGAGGGCTATCTTGGCCGGGATGTACAGGTAAATGTTCAAATTAAGGACGATGTCTCTGTCCGCAGCGCCAAGCTTACTTATACAGTATCCGGCAAAGAGGCGCAGACGGCTGACCTTACACTTGCATCCGGTTTGCAGAATGACGGCGTGTATGCCTACACCATTCCGGGAACAGAGCTTGTCAAGGGTACGCTTGCGCTGGAGGTCACGGCTGTTGACTACGGAAATCACAGTGTAGCCATTACCAAGAACATGGAAATCAAGCCGGGCATGACTATTCCGTGGTCTCAGGATTTTGAAGACGCCGAAAACGGCCTGCCCGGATTTTTGATGGATGGCTGCTGGAATTTCTCCACCCGAAAGACGAATGCAGAGCCGGAATTGCCCGCAGGCATGAACGGAAACGGGAACTCGACCTATATCGGCATAGACGCAGGCTTTTCGTTCTTTGACCGGAAAATTGACAGCAATCTCTATCTGCCCCCCATTGACCTGAGTGATGTGAGTGCAGAGGAGCATCCATCCCTCAACGTTGACATGTACAATGGATTTACAGGCATCAGTCAGGCAAAGATTCAGGTCTCTACGATTGGTGGCAGTGAAAATTCCTGGGAAGATCTTTATCATGTAATTCTCCGCCCGGATATCACCGACAGAGACTGGACACATGGCACCTTTTCTCTGGAGAAGTACGCAGGCAACGCGCTTCCGTTGCAGATTCGCGTATATTTTTATGGCCACGATGCTGATGAAGGTGTCGGCTGGTATCTGGATAACTTTTCTGTAACGACAAACGAGACTGTTGCCCCGAATCAGGTGCAGGCACTCCATGCCAATATCAGCAGCAAAGGACTGCGCGTCAGCTTTGATGCCAACGAAGAAACCGATATGATCGGTTACAGCATTGAGCGCAAGACATCTGGCGGTACATTTGAAGAAATTGCAACCGTCGATCAGAATTTAGACAGCTTCCAGTTCATTAATAAAAATGAAGAAGAAACCAGAACGGAATCGCACTACCATGTAAACTATCTGGATGTGAACGCTCAGGCCGGAAACACCTATGTGTACCGGGTTCGTGCCTATGACTTCAGTGGAAACTATGGCGCATACTCTAAGGAACTTGAGGTTACGTATCAAAGCTATTCCGGTAATGCCGTCTACGACTTTGAGGAAAGCGACGGCGGTTTTCAAACCGGCGTTCTTTCCGAGGCGGTAAACGACTGGGCTTGGGGCAAGCCCAATATTCCCGAAAATGTGGACGATATGCTTCTCCTGCCGCGAACAGCGTGGAGCGGCCTTGCGAAAAACGGCACAAATGTGTGGGGTTCGCCTTTGGGTAAAAAGCCCTCCCAGCCGCAGGACTCCTATCTTCAGATTCCCGCTGTCACCGTGAATGCCGGCGACTATCTCTATTTTGATTCCTATTGTGCAAATAATTCCTCTTCGGAATTTGTCAGCTATACAGTGGAGATTAAGGAAGCAAACAGTTCTTACTGGCTGCCGCTAATCTCCAGAGAGACGGTTATGGACAATGACCAGACCTTTACCTGGTGGCAGATTGGGGCATCGCTGGAAGACTATGCCGGTAAGGCTGTGGATATCCGCTTCCGCACCGTTATAGACAGCGGCTATCTGGACGCTTATAATCTGGGATGGCACATCGACAATGTGAGCATCGGTAGCCAGCAGGGCGAATACCAAGCCAATGCGGCGAATGGACTCGTCCCAGAGGGTAGTCTGGGGACTGAGGCGCGCGCTGCAAGAGGCTTCGGCCCGTCCGACGTGACGGGGTACAACGACCAGATGGGAATCGGCCAGCCTCGCGCCAAGGCCAGCGGCAATTCTTTGGGCACATCTGACGGTACCGCCGGTATTCCCATCCGCGCGAAGGTGACAGTTGCTGGCTCCGGACGCTATACCTATTCCAGTGTCATCGACGGCAGCTATTCCATTAAACAGGCGGCAGCCGGGAATGATTCCTATACTTTAAACATCGAAGCCTACGGCTATGAACCTGAGAGCGTGGCGGCAAGTGGAACCGCCAATATTACGGTGTCCCCCGTTTTCATGACGAAAGCGCAGACCGCAAGTCTGACGGGACAGATTATGGATAGCGATGGCGCCCCCCTCTCAGGCGCCAGCCTCCGGCTGGTGGAAGATACCATGGCGCCCGTGCTCACAACAGATCCATCCGGAACCTACACAGGAGATGCTTATGCGGGAACCTATACCGTCCGCGTCTTCAAGGACGGCTATCGTTCTGTGGAACAGTCCATTACGCTCTCCGCAGGCCAAAACTCCATTCCGGAGATACGGCTTCAGCTCCTTGGGGATCGTATATCTGAGAAGACTGATTACGGTTATGTAGAGGTTACGGACAGCAATGGCGACTATCAGACAATTCAGTTTACCAGCGGGCCGCACGGCGTAGCCGTACTTTTCCAGTCACCGCACGTGGGCGGGATTTTGAAGAGCGCTGACATCTTTTTTGTAAAGAACAATTATTACAGCGGCGACCACATCATGGTGGGTGTGCTGGCTCATGATGAGAAAGGCCGCTTGCGTGAGCTTGCCCCCTTCCGCACAGTGGAAGGCATCACACCCAATGCCTGGAATACAATTGATTTTTCGGAATTTACAATTGAGACTGACAAGCCCGTTTATGTGGCGGTAACCTACGACAAATACGAGTTCTCCGAGTGTATGGGCGTCTACTATGACACAGATGCCCAGGAGAAAGCCATTGACAAGTCGTTCATTTATGACGGCGCATTTACGGCAACCTCCTCCATTTCTCCCGCAGGCGCTTATGCCGTCAAGGCCAACTGGCTGTATACCGAAGGAGCCGCTACAAACACCGAAAACGGCGATGACGATGACGTAGACCCGCCGATTATTGATGATGAGAACGCATTTGTCTTTGACGCGGGGACGCAGACAATAACAGGCTATCGCGGCAGCCAAACCAAAGTGATAATTCCCGCAAAGATTGATGGCGTTGTAGTTAAACGCATTGGCAACGAAGCCTTCAGCGGCTTTGGCAAGGATTCTGATAAAAAGCTTGTCAGCGTCGTAATTCCTGAGGGTGTGGAAGAAATTGGTGTGGACGCCTTTATGGTCAACCAAATTAGCAGCATTACCTTCCCATCCACACTAAAAACCATCGGTGCAGGTGCATTTAAGTTCCAGTACAGCAAGGACATGGAGTTGACGATTCCTGCAAGCGTAACGGTCATTGCCGAGTCAGCGTTCCAGAGCGCTGCCAGCCCCATGACGGTCACCATGCCCGGCGTTACAAAGATTGAGAAACTTGCCTTCGACGGTAACCGGGATATGAAGGTTTACGCCAACAGTCTTACCGAAATTGCAGATGAGGCGTTTGGTGTCCGCAATGCTTCGGATTTCCCCTACGCCAAGGTGTACACAGCAAAAAACACCACGCTCACATCCGTAAACCAGCAGCACCTTATCAATCCCGCCGTAGTGACGGTTATGGAGATTAATTCCAGAGACTCAGAGGACGTTTTTGGCAAGACCACTCTATACGGAGTAAATCAAACCTCCATTGGCAGGAATCAGGATGTATCTAACTTCTACCAGACCGGAAAGACTGTAACCATTGCGCCGCCTGATTTCCGGAAAGACGGCAAAATTTACAGCAGCGCGGACAAGCCTGTTACTCTGAAGCTGGAGCAGGAAAACACCCTGACTTTTTACTACGATACGCTTATCCCAAGACTGCGCACATCTATTTTAGACGTGGATAAGGAAATCCTCGGCTTCTCCCTGCCCGGAGCTGAGGTCGCCGTTACCGCTGGGGAGCTGGCCTATACGACCACAGCCAACAGCGATGGCTTTTTTACTCTCCCGGTGAACGACCTGACGGCTGGTATGGTATTGACCATTAAGGTCAATGGCAAAGCCGCCGGAAGTGAAACGGTCACGCAGTATAAGGGCGAGCAGTATATTACGAGCGGTAGTGTCATCACCCGTTACATGGGAAATGGTGGAGCCTTAACGCTGCCGACAGCGGTTGGCAGCAGCGGATCCGTAACCGAGATAGCGCCGTTTGCGTTTTACGGTGTCCAGTTAACCTCCGTCGTTTTGCCCGACACGGTGGAGACGATCGGCACGGGTGCATTTATGAAAACTGGGCTGAAATCCTTTGGCTGGAATCTGAAGGATATTAACAGCGCGAAGTTGCGCTCCATTGACGAATACGCTTTCCGTGACAATGCGCTGGAAAAGGTGGCCATGCCCGAGCTGACTCACCGCATTCGGACAGGCGCCTTTGAAAATAACACAATAGTAGAGCTTCAACTGGGCAAATACACGGGTCACATCGGCGATCGCGCCTTTAAGAACAACCAGATTAAAGTGCTTGAAATGTCAGATACCGCAGAAGAAATTGGTATTGAGGCGTTTATGAGCAATCAGATTGAGTCCCTGACGATCAAGCCCCGCCTGCCGGGCTATGAAGACGGCTTGGAGTTGATTCCGGAGCGCGCCTATGCCAACAACAAACTGACGGAGGTTGTGCTTCCCAAAACGGTATCTGCCGTTGATAAAACAGCCTTTGCAGACAATGTTTCAAGCGGAAAGCGCTTTATCGTGGTTTCTGACGCAGAGAGCATCGTGCCCACGGCAGGCTACGATGTGCGCCGGAGCAATGGCACACTGCTCACATGGCAAAATGGCAATACAACCCCCTCCCCCTCGGGCGGCGGCGGTGGTAGTGCGGCAGTTGACAGCGTTGCCGTCACCAACCCCGCAGGCGGTTCCGCTACCTTGAAAAACGGAACGCTGACCGTAACCCCCAAGGCCGGCTATGCAGTGGACAAGGTTACCGTCAACGGTAAGGAAGTTACACTGACCAACGGTAAGCTTGCAGGGGTAAAGAGCACCGATAAGGTTGTTGTATCCTTCAAGGTAATCGAAGCCGCTCCCACCGGCAGCTTTGTGGATGTTCCCGCTGGCGCATATTACACGGATGCGGTTGCGTGGGCGGTTGCGAACGGCATCACCGAGGGCACAGACATCACGCACTTCAGCCCTGATGCGAAAACCACCCGTGCACAGGTTGTAACATTCCTGTACCGTGCGGCGGGTAGCCCGGATATCACGGCCACAGACGCATTCTCCGATGTTGCCCCGGGCAGCTATTATGAAAAGGCAGTTGTGTGGGCAGTTGCAAACGGCATCACCAACGGTGTCCGCGGCGGCAGGTTTGACCCGAATGCGGACTGCACGCGCGCCCAGATTGTGACTTTCCTTGCCCGGTATGCTAAGGGTACTTCTGCCGGCGGCAACAATTTTGCTGATGTCCCGACAGATGCGTACTACTCGGACGCGGTTGCGTGGGCGGTTGCGAACGGTATCACCGATGGCACGAGCGCAACTACATTCTCTCCCGACGCAAAGTGCATACGTGCTCAGATGGCCGCATTCCTGTATCGCCTGCTGGGCGCGCAGAAGTAAATCCGTCCGGCTATATTGCAGACCTGAGTGGAGATTGTTCCAAAACAGTTTAAAGAATGTGGGGCAGGACACTAAAATGTGTCCTGCCCCACTATGTTTGCTGAAATATGATAGGCAAAATAAAATAAAGCGCGTATATTAAGCAAGAACGCCCACAAAAGCGCGCCGGCTGTAGCTACCAGTACCAGAAAAAGATCGGGCGCGTGGGCTATGGAAAGACCACCTACGCCTGCTTGCTTCCAGTGGCAAAGAATTACACCCTGATTCCCCTCGAAATCTTCAAGTGGAAGCTGCCTTGCGGCGCTTTCTGCGTCTGCCTGTGCCTGCTCCAGCAGGCCGGCAACAACAAGAAGGCGTTTCCTTCCATTCGCAGTATTGTAAAGCTTCTGGCCATGGGCTACTCCACCGTATGCAGAGCCTTAGAGGCAATTCGAATATATTTAGAAGGAAAATATTTTCAGATTGCACTCCCGTTTCCTTCTGATTCTCAATAAGCGATGTCAGAGTGCTATCCGCATATTCCATAATTATGTAGGGCGAACACTCAGGGTATGTATTCCCGTCATGCGCATAAATATATTCTATTACATGATCAGATGAAATAAATAGGGTCTCATGCAATTCATTTTGGAAGGACAAAAGATTTTCTGAACTCTCAAAAGATGAGAGTAACATTTTTACGGCGAAAATAGTGCCATCATTTTCTCTATGGGCTTTATATACATTTCCAAAACCGCCACTTCCAAGAACACTATCAAGAATATAAGAGTTTTCTTTGTTGTCTTTGATTTTTGAACCGACAGTAATAATCATAAATTAAACCTCCTATAACACCAAAATTATAACCACAGAAGGGGTTTGCTGAGTTGCTTCTAAATTGTTAAAACGTGAAACTATCTTAAGATTTTAAGCTCTTATCGTTACCACAAGTATAACAGTAATATTTTCCAAAAATAACAGGGAGAAAGACTAATCCAGTCTTCCTCCCTTGATATATTCGTAATGAATCAGGTCCCAATAAAAAAGATAAATCCGAACCCATTCCCAATTGGAAAAAGGTTCGGATTATCGTGTTTTGGTGGACGATACAGGACTCGAACCTGTGACCCCCTGCACGTCAAGCAGGTGCTCTAGCCAGCTGAGCTAATCGTCCGAAGCGAACGAATGAATAATACACGAAAACGACAAGTTTGTCAACAGCTTTTCAAAAATTCAAGCATGGAAAATAAAAAAATGTTGTCTGCGGCTTTAAAAGAACCTTCTCATCGTAAGTCAAAACAAAGTCGCCCAAGCGTAAAGAACTACCTATATCGCGGCACTGTAACTCTTTCGACGAAATTTGTCATTATTTTTAACCGGATTGTCTTCACTTTTTTCTTCTTTGACGCGTCCTTTTTGTATACAATGGAATACATAAACCGGTTAAAGGAGCGAGCAGCGTGGCGGGAAGACGAAAAGAGCGGGAAAAGAAAAGAATACGTAAGGGTGTTTTGCTGGTGCTGCTTTTGACGGTGGGTCTTACAGTGACCACACCGCTGACGCCCACGCTGGACGCCTCGCTGGCCTCTGTGGCGGCGGCGGCCACCCCGGCCGTTCCACAGACGGAGGCGCAGACGCCTCCCAAGGCTTGGGCGGATTTTTTGGACGGGCCCACCGGCCCTGCCGCTCTCGGCGGGGAAGCGCCCGCCGAAGAGGGCGAAGAAACGGACGCTTTGCCGGAACCTGAAGCAGGTGGGGAAAGCAGCTCTGTGGAAGAAAGCTATTTTGCAGACGCGGCCTTCGTTGGGGACTCCCGGACCGAGGGCTTTCAGCTATACAGCGGCCTGACGGAAGGTACATATTTTTGTGCGGTGGGCGCCACCGTCCAGACGGTCATGGATAAGGCGACGCAGGAGGGATCTTCGGGGGCCGAGACAATTTTAGACGCGCTCGCCCGGGGAAGCTACGGAAAAATCTATGTGATGCTGGGCATCAACGAGCTGGGCTGGTACCGCACGGAGGAGTTTACCGAGCAGTACGCAAAGGTGATTGCCTGCATTCGGGAGGACCACCCCGGAACGGCAATTGTAATTGAGTCCCTGCCGCCCGTCAGCGCAAAGCAGGACGCCAAGCGAAGCTATGTAAAAAATGAGCGCATCGTTTTGTTTAACGGGCTTCTTGAAGAGCTTGCGGCGGCGGAGGGCTGCACATTTTTGGACGTGGCCTCGGCCGTGATGGATGAAAACGGAACCCTCCCCACGGAACTGACCACCGACGGGGTGCATCTCAACACCGCAGGGTGCAAAAAGTGGCTGGAATATCTGAGGGAACACCCCGTGTAATCCCGGAGGCAGGCGCGAAAACCGCCGCATTTTCGAGAAAAGTGGAAAATGCGGCGGTTTTCGTGTTATTTATTTTAAATTTAAGAAAAAAACGGGCTGAAAATAAGATGAAGCGTTGTAATTTTAATATTATAATTATATAATACAATAACCTATTATTATTTCATCCACCGTGCGCCAAAGCCCCGCCGCCTCTAGCGTCACTGTTTGCGGCGGACTCGGCAAGGGCGGACACGCACGCTGGGAAAGAACGGGGGAAAAAGCGGGATGAATACGCGGCGCAAGATTCTGGTGGTGGACGACAGTGTTGCCAACCGCCTGACGCTCTGTAAAATTCTCTCCCGGGAATACGAAACGCTGGAGGCCTCCGACGGGCAGATGGCGCTGGAGATTCTAAACCGGGAGTCGCTGAGAATTTCTCTGATCTTTCTGGATATCAGGATGCCTGTGATGGACGGCTACGCGTTTTTGAAAAGCGTGCAGACGGACAAGCTTCTATCCGCCATTCCCGTGATTGTTGTAACCCAAAGCGGCGGGGAGGAGGACGAGGTGGAGGCGCTGACTCACGGGGCCATGGACTTTATTACAAAGCCGTACAAGCCCGGCGTGGTGCTGCACCGGGCCGCCAACATCATCTCCCTGCGAGAGACGGCAGCGCTGGTGAATCAAATGGAGCACGACCGGCTGACCGGACTGCACAGTCAGGCGTTTTTCTATCAGCAGGTGCGTCAAGCGTTGCGCCGGAATCCGGACGAGCCCTATGACCTGCTGTGCTCCAACGTGAAGAACTTTAAGTTTATCAACGAGGTGTTCGGTCTTGCGGTGGGAGATCAGATTTTGCGCCTGATTGCCCGAGAACTGCGGGACGGGCTGCCGGGCGAGCACTTTTGCGGGCGGCTGCAGGCGGACATTTTCGTGTGTATGATCCGGCGAGGCTCCATAGATTTGGAGGCCGCGCTAAACCGGGCCACGGAGCGCATCCGGGGAGAGTCCGGCGTGAAAAGCTTTTCTATGAAGTGGGGGGTCTATTCCATTACAGATCTGCACATCCCCGTGGAGCAGATGTGCGACCGGGCGCTTTTGGCCTGCAACTCCATTCGGGGGGAATACGGCCGGCTGGTGGCCTTTTACAACGACGAGCTGCGCCAGACGCGGCTGTGGGAAAAAACGCTGGAGGACGGAATGGAATCCGCTCTGGCCGCCCGTCAGTTTGAGATTTTTTATCAGCCTAAATTCAGCCTGCGCAGCGGCCGCATCTGCGGCGCGGAGGCGCTTGTGCGCTGGAATCACCCCACTTTGGGGTTTTTGCTGCCCGAAAGCTTTATGCCGCTTTTTGAGCGCAATGGCTTTATTACCCGTCTGGATCGGTATATCTGGGAGGAGGCCGCCTCCGCCCTGCAGGAGTGGGAGCTGCGGGGAATGCCGCTGGTGCCCGTCTCCGTCAACGTCTCAAGGGCCGACATCTATAACGCCAATTTGGAGTCCGTACTGCTGGGGATTCGACAGCGGTACGGAATCAAGCCGTCCCTCCTTCATCTGGAGATTACGGAGACGGCCTATACGGAGGACCGCCGTCAGCTTTGCGACGAGGTGACAAAGCTTCGCAACGCCGGGTTTACCATTGAAATGGACGATTTTGGCAGCGGCTATTCTTCGCTAAATATGCTCAATGAACTGCCGATTGATATTCTGAAGCTGGACATGAAGTTTTTGAAGGAAGATCAGGAGCGGAGCAAGCGCCGCGGAATCCTCAGCTTCGTGGTGAGCCTTGCCCGATGGCTGGACCTTCAGGTCACCGCCGAGGGTGTGGAGTCCGCCGAGCAGGTGGAAAAGCTGCGGAGCATGGGGTGCAACTATGCCCAGGGATATTATTACGCGCCTCCGCTTCCCCGGAAGGAGTTTGAGCAGTTTCTCGAGGATGTGGATGATTCGCAGGAGGAAAATTCCCTGAAGAACGCGGACATTTTGGAAAAGACTCATATTTTGGAGATGGCTGCCTATCAGGACTATCTGACCGGCCTTTTGAACCGGCGGGGGCTGGACGACGCCATGGCGCGGCTGGACCAGTCACAGACCAGCGTGTCGGTCTTTGTGTTTGACATGGACAATCTGAAAGACTGCAACGACTCCAAGGGCCACGCGGGGGGAGATGAGATGCTCAGGCGGTTCAGCAGTGTGCTCCGCTCTCATACCCGGGGCGGGGACATTCTCTCCCGCATCGGCGGGGACGAGTTTGTGGCCGTGATGCCCCGGATGCGCTCGGCAGAGGCCGCCATGAAAAAAGGGCAGGAGATCTGTCAGGCCTTTCGGGACAGCAGTCCCCACCTGCCGGACGGATTTTGCCCCTCCTGCTCCGCAGGCATGGCCCTGATGGGGGAGGGGGAATCCTTTGATGCGGCCTTTGCCCGGGCAGATCAGGCGCTTTACCGGGCAAAGCGCAATCAAAAAGGTGTGTGCTTTGCCTGAGACAGAGGCGGGGTCAGGAAGGCGAAAACCGCTGTTGGAAAAGGGGTGCTGCCAATGAAAGAGTGTGCCGGAGCCATGGGGCAGGTGCAGGAATTTTTGCGGGTTTGGTTTTGCCGCCGGGATGCAGAAACCGCGTCCCGGTATTTGTCCGACGAAATCGGCTTTATAGGCCCCGGCGGCGGAGAAGACGTTTTGGGCGCCGCCGCCATGAAGGACTATCTCACACAGGACTGCCGGGAGGAGCCGGGCCAGTTTCACATTGTATTTCTCCACCCATGGGAGCAGCAGATGGCACAGGGCTGCGCCTGCGTGAAGCTGGAGGTACTCCTGCAAAATAAAGAATATAGCTGGCGACTGCGGTTTTCCTTCCTGCTTCGTATGGAGAAGGGACTTTGGCGTGCTTGCCATATCCATATTTCTGAAGCCACGGGCAATCAGCGCGGTGGGGAGCATTATCCCCACACGCTGGTGATGGAAAGCTTGAACCGCCAGCGCAGCGACCTTTTAAACGAGGCCATTCCCGGCGGTATGATCGGCGGCTATCAGGAGCCGGGCTTCCCGTTCTACTTTGTGAACCAGCGGATGCTGGACTATCTGGGCTATGGCAGCGAGCAGGAATTTGTGACGGATATTGCGGGGCTGATATCAAACGGCATTCATCCGGAGGAGCGGGCCGAGGTAGCGCACTGGATCGTCGGGCAGATTGCCGAAAGCGGCGAATACACGGTGGAGTACCGGATGAGGAAAAAAACAGGCGAGTACATCTGGGTACACGATATTGGCCGCAGCGTCACGGCGGAAAACGGGAAGCCCGCAATTATTTCCGTGTGCGTGGATATCACGGCCCTGCGCATCGCGCAAGAGGACCGTCGCCAACTGCTCAATACCATTCCCGGCGCGGTGCTGCGCTGCCGCTATGCCGAGGGTCTGGAGGTGCTGGACACCAGCGACGTGCTGTACGGCATCACCGGGTATGGACCGGAGGAGCTGGCGGTGGCGGGAAACCGGCTGACAGCCCTGCTGGAGCCGGAGGACGCGGAAAAGATTCTCCCGGCCTTTCACGCGCAGCTTGCTGCGGGAGCCGGAAGCGTGTACACCGAGTGCCGCCTGAACCGACGGGACGGCGAGGCTATCTGGATTGCTTTGCGGGGACACATTACGGTTGCAACCGACGGTGGCGAGCCTGTGCTCTTCTGTATGCTGACCGACGTGACCGAGCAGGTGGAGGAACGGGCGCGGGTTCGCAGGCGGTTTCAGCGGGAATCAGACCATGCCACGGAGCTGGCGGCCCCGAATCTGGTTGCAAAGGCCATGGCGAATTTAACGGAAGACGCATTTGAGTCCTATTTCGGAGTGGGCGGCGCCGCCACGGCAGCGTATTTTGCCGCTGCCACCGTGGACGAGGCCATGCGCTACATAGCCGACAGTGCCGCCTCCGGAGAGGATGCGGCCCGTTTTCTGGAGCGGTTTTCCCGTGACCGCCTGATGGAGGCTTATGCCGCTGGAGAGACAGACCACAGCGTGGAGTACCGCCGCCGCCGCGCGGATGGGAAGATGATTTGGTGCCGGACGGTGGGCCGCACCTATCTCACCCCGGAAACCAGCCACCTGACGTTGTTTATTTACAGCTTTGATATTACCGAGGAGTGGCTTTCCCGCAGGCTTCTGGAGCAGGCGTCCATCATGGATTATGATTTTCTAATGGACGTGGACATTGAAAACAACCGCTATCACGTCGCGGCCCGGGGCGAGGCGGGCGTGATGAACCTGCCCGACACAGGGGAATTTCATGTGGAGTTCCGCAGGGGTTCCGCCGCTGCGATTCCGGAGGCGTCCCGTGCGGAATATTTCAGGCAGTTGGATTTTGACAACATCCGCGCCCGGCTGGAGACGAGTCCCTCCTATTCTTTCACAGTGCCTAGTCAGACAAACAAGGGGCTGCGATATAAAAAATACAGCCTTTCCTATATTGACAAGATCACCGGCCATGTGTGTCTTAACAGGGTGGATATCACCGACATTATTGAAAGTGAACAGCGCCAGCAGGAGGCGCTGCTTACCGCTCTTCAGGCGGCAAAGCAGGCCAATTTGGCTAAGAGCGACTTTCTCTCCCGCATGAGCCACGAAATCCGCACGCCGCTCAACGCCATCATCGGGATGGCGTCCATTGCCGCCTCCGCCAGGGATGACAGGCAGGAGATTTCAGATTGTCTTGCAAAAATCGGCGTCTCCTCCCGTTTTTTGCTGTCCCTTATCAACGACATTTTGGATATGAGCCGTATTGAAAGCGGAAAGCTGCTGCTCAAAAATCAGCCCTTTTCTCTTAAGGACATGATCTGCAACACCGCCGATATCATTCGCGCACAGGCGGGGCAGAAGGGCGTGGAGTTTGATTGCGTTCTGTATCCCGGGCTGGACGAGGGCTACACCGGCGACGAGATGAAGCTCCAGCAGGTGCTGGTGAATATCCTGACCAACGCCGTGAAGTTTACCGCCGGGGGCGGAAAGGTCACCTTTTCAGCCGAGGAGGTGAACCGCGGGAAGAGCGACGCCACGCTTCGCTTTGTGATCCGGGACACCGGAATTGGCATCGACCCGGGCTTTTTGCCCCGGGTATTCGACGCGTTTGCTCAGGAGAGCGGCGGCTCCACCACTGCATATGGCGGTACTGGGCTGGGTCTGGCCATCTCGAAGAACATTGTGGACATGATGAACGGACATATTACCGTCCGCTCCATTCCAGAGGTGGGGTCTGAGTTCACGGTGGACGTGCGGCTGGGCGCAGGCCCGGAAGAGGAGCCTCAAAAGGAGGAGGCCCTTGCATACAAGGGGATGCGGTGTCTGGTGGTAGACGATGATGCCGCTGTGTGTCAAAGCACGGTGCAGATGCTTCGGGAGATGGGCGCTGTTGCCGAGGGCGTGGACAGCGGCCCCCGGGCCATCGCCCGGACAAAGGCACTGATGGAGTGCCGCGAGTGCTTTGCCGCCGTTTTTCTGGACTGGAAGATGCCGGAGATGGACGGGGTAGAGACGGCGCGGCGGCTGCGCGCCTTGGCGGGGCGGGAACCCATGATTTTCCTGATGACCGCCTATGACTGGGGCAGCATCGAGGAGCAAGCCCGCTCCGCCGGTGTGGACGTGCTGCTGGAAAAGCCGCTGTTCCGCTCCACGCTGGAGTCCGCTTTTGTGCGGGCTTCCTCAGGCAAGACACAGTCGAAGGCCCGGTCCTGCGCCGAGGCCCACAATTTTGAGGGCCGACGCATTTTGCTGGCGGAGGACCATCCCCTGAATGTTGAGATTGCCGTGAAGCTGCTGGAACGGGTGGGCTTTGAGGTGGATACCGCCGTCAACGGACTGCGGGCGCTGGAGCTGTTTAAGAAATCTCCCGTGGGGTATTATGATGCGGTGCTGATGGATATTCGCATGCCGCTGATGGACGGGCTGACCGCCGCGGGTGCGATTCGCGGTATGAATCGGCCGGACGCCGCCCGAACGCCCATTTTGGCCATGACCGCCAACGCCTTTGAGGACGACGTGGAAAAAAGTCTGGCGGCGGGGATGAACGCCCATCTGGCCAAGCCGATTGAGCCGGAGGCACTGTATCGCGCGCTGCATGGGTTTATCTGCGCGGAAGATGAGAATTTGTAAAGAAAGGTCCCGGCGTGCTGTAACACGCCGGGACCTTTTGCGTGGAGTACATCATAAAAACGAGACTCCTGCGCGGATGTACACATCTAAGAATGGTCGGGAAAAAGGAGAGTCATCCCAAAATGCCGATGCTCAATGCGGGCACAAACGTCAGCAGCATAAGAACGCAGATCATTACTAAAATCATGGGCAGGATTTTGGCGGCAATTTTTGTAACCGGCATCCCGGAGATGGCCGAGGCAAAAAACAGGTTGCAGCCGTATGGCGGAGTAATGAATCCAATGGCCAAGTTAACGGTCATCACAATACCGAACTGGATGGGACTCATCCCGATGCCGGTGACAATGGGAAGCAGAATGGGCGTCAAGATGACGCAGCCCACAATCAGCAGGAATATGTTTATTACCAGCAGAATTAAAATGGGGTTGCTGATATTTAGAATGCTGCTGGCGATGCTGGTAGGAACCTGCGACATGGTCAAAAACCGGGCGAAGGCCATGGAAATGCCCACGAGGAAGGTGGTCTGCCCGTTAATCAGAACGGTGTCCCGCAGGGCCTCATAAAAGGCCTTCTTATCCAGCTCCTTGTACACAAACACGCCCACAAGAAGAGAATAGACAATGGCCACCACGGCGGATTCGGTGGGGGTAAAAATGCCGCCGTAGATTCCGCCCAGAATAATCACCGGCACAAGCAGCGCCCAGATGGAGGTGCGCAGGGTGGCAATCAGGGTTCCTATCTGAAACTTTTTATTGGTGCCGTAATTGTACCTTTTTGAGGTGAAGTAATTAACGCCCATCAGCACAATGCCGATCATGATGCCAGGAATAATGCCCGCCAAAAACAAATCGGAAATAGAGCACTGGGCGGCCACGCCGTAAATAACAAAGGGAGTGCCTTCCTCCTTTGAGGAAGGCACTTCTCATCAATAATGACGTATTACCGCACAGCCACGCTGTGACTGCGACAGTCATCTGCGGATTTCTCTCTGTATCTATGTCAACAGGGCTACGTCAAAATTCTTACTAAAAGAAGCTGTTTTATCTCTGGACACGGCCGGAAGCGTTGCCGCCCGCCAGATTTTCCACTTCGGAAATGGAAACGAGGTTAAAATCATGCTCGATGGTGTGCTTCAAGCAGGAGGCTGCGATGGCAAAGTTGATGGCCTTCTGGCTTTCGCAGCCGTTCATCAGAGCATAGATCAGGCCGCCGCCGAAGCTGTCGCCGCCGCCCACGCGATCCACGATATCAATGCGATAGGTGGGGGAAAAGACGGCTTTGCCGTCGCTGTACAGCATACCGGCCCAGTCGTTTACAGAAGCGGAGAGGCTTCCGCGCAAAGTGATGGCGACCTTCTTGAAGCCAAAACGTTCGCTTAGCTGCTTAGCCACGCTGACATAGCCCTCATGGCTGATCTTACCGGTATCCAAATCGGTATCAGCCGCGGCGATGCCGAATACATCCTTGGCATCCTCTTCGTTGGCAATGCAGACATCCACATAGGGCATCAGCTTGCTCATGGTTTCGCCGGCCTGTTCACGGCTCCACAGCTTTTTGCGGAAGTTTAGATCGCAGCTAATGATGACGCCCAGCTCTTTCGCGGCCTTGCATGCTTCCATGCAGATTTCAGGCAGTTTGCCGCCCAACGCCGGTGTAATCCCGGTAAAGTGAAACCAATCAACGCCCCGAAAAATGCTGTTCCAATCAAAATCAGAGGACTGAGCCTGAGAAATAGCGGAGTTGGCACGGTCATAGATGACCTTGGAGGGACGCTGAGAAGCACCCTTCTCCACGAAATAAATGCCCAGACGGTCGCCGCCGCGCGCAATCATGCTGGTATCAACACCATAGCGGCGCAGCTCATTGATGGCGCACTGACCGATCTCATGAGCAGGGACCTTGGTTACGAATGCGGCATCAACGCCATAGTTGGCCAGAGACACAGCGACGTTGGCCTCGCCCCCGGCATAGGTGGCCTCAAATTTTTCGGACTGGACAAAGCGCTGGTACCCTTCCGGATTCAGGCGCATCATAATCTCACCAAAGGTAACGATTTTCATAGCGATGTACTCCTTTTTCAGATAAGTAATTGGTGTCCTCAAGCGTTGTGTGCAATTTCCACCAGCTGCCGCGCCACCTCGGTGATCTTCTGGTACTCTCCGGCTTCAATCCAGGCCTTGTTGGCAAGATTCCCACCGACACCGGCGCCGGACATTCCGACCTTCAGGAAATCAGCAAAGTTCTTTTCACTAATACCGCCCACAGCCAAAAGCTTGATGTGGCTTAAGGGGGCGCGGATGGCCTTGATGTAATCCACGCCCAGATTTGAGGCAGGGAACAGTTTTACATACGCTGCGCCGCACTCGTGTGCATACTCGATCTCGGTGGGTGTCATCGCGCCGGGCATTGCCACCATGCCCAGCTCAACCGTGCGGCGGATGACGTCGGCGTTGGTGTTGGGGGCGATGGTATAGCTGCCGCCTGCCTGCGCGGTCAGCTCGACCTGCTTTACGGTTAAAACGGTGCCGGAGCCAACCAACATTTTGCCTGCGTACTTTTTGGCGATGGCAGCGATGCAATTGGCGGTTTCCTCGTCGGAAGAGGGGGTCTTCGGATTGAAGGGGACTTCCATCAGACGGATGCCGCCCTCGTACAGCGCATCTGCCACCTTCATGCACTGCTCGGTTTTGATGCCGCGGACAATGGCAATGACCTTTTCTTGATCGACCTGTTCTTTGATTTCTGCAATCGTCATCATAATCCTCCTATTTTGTTCGTTAAAAATATTGATTGTAATTGAAAAACGGAAGTGGTATCCGTATAGGCATCCTGCCGAAGAAAATAGAGATTTGAGGCAAAAGAATGCATGGAAGCGCTGCGGAAGCAGAGATTTCCGGCAAGAGAAAAGGCCGCTTTAAAGCGGCCTTTTCCTCTGCAGAGGACTTAATGAGACACAGGAAGTGCCTCCGCCCCGGCGCTTCTTGATGTAGATGATTTAAAAAGAGATTACAGGTTCTCCAGCTTCTTCATATCCATGACAGCACCCTCAGCACCGGAGCCTGCCAGCTTGCAGTACAGACTCAGCCAGCCACGGGTGAATTTGGGCGCGGGAGCCTTCCACGCAGCCTTACGGACGGCCAGCTCTTCGTCGCTGACCAGAACGTTCAGAGAACGCTCCTCCACGTCAATGGCAATGCGATCGCCGTCACGGACCAGAGCAATGGTGCCGCCCTCAGAAGCCTCGGGAGAGATATGACCGACAAAGCAGCCGTTGTTGGTGCCGGAGAATCGACCGTCGGTGATCAGAGCGGTGGTTTTTGAAAGCCCGCGGCCATAGAGATACTTCATGGCCTTGTACATCTCGCGCATGCCGGGGCCGCCCTTGGGACCCTCATAACGAATGACCACCACATGGCCGTCGTGGACCTTGCCCGCCAAAATCGCCTCCTCGGCGGCTTCCTCAGAATCGAAGCAAATAGCCTCGCCCTGGAAGTGATGAAGGCTCTTGTCAAAGGCGCCGGGCTTGGTAATGCCGGTGTTGGAGGCCAGGTTGCCCCGCAGAACTGCGACGCCACCGGTGAAACCGAAGGGATCGTCAAGGGTGCGGATGGTGTGGCCGGTATTGGGATAGAGATACTTGTGGGAAGCAATGTTCTCACCAATGGTATGTGCGGTAACGGTCATCTGATCGTAATCCAGATGCTCGCGGGTCAGGTTTTGCATCATACGCATCACGCCGCCGTCCTTGAAGAAATCAATGACATTGTAGTTGCAGGCGGGATTCATTTTGGCGATCTGGGGCGTGGTGCGGGAGAGGGCGTCAAACTCGGCCAGAACGTCAATATCCAGCTCAGCCTCGTGAGCAATGGCGATCAGGTGCATCACGGCATTGGTAGAGCCGCTCATGGCCATGCAGGCCTTAATGGCGTTGCGGATGCTGCCGTTGGTAATGATCTTGCGGGAGGTAAGCTCTTTTTCAACCAGCTCCA
Source organism: Oscillibacter sp. (assembly GCF_032018205.1). Taxonomy (GTDB): domain Bacteria; phylum Bacillota; class Clostridia; order Oscillospirales; family Oscillospiraceae; genus Oscillibacter. The sequence goes on from NZ_DALZOY010000005.1 coordinate 161,104, forward strand.
TGATTTTGATGCCGGTTTCCTCGGCCAGAGCGAGGCGGCGGGCAGAGGTGGCGGGCGCTAAGCTGGCGTCCGGGAGCGTCATACCCAAAGCCTCAGACAGAGAGCACATGGTGTTGGCAGTGCCCAGATACGAGCAGGAACCGCATCCGGGGCAGGCGGTATCTTCAAGAGACACGTATTCTTCCTCGGTGATCTTACCCGCAGAAAGCATGCCATAGGCCTCGGTGCTGGAGGTCTGATCAGATTCGCGGCCGTCAAACACCTTGCCGCCCTCCATGGGACCGCCGGGCAGCACGATGCAGGGGATATCCAGACGGGCGGCTGCCATCAGCATTCCCGGGACAATTTTATCGCAGGAGCCCAGCAGAACCAGCGCATCAAACTGATTGATCTGCGCCATGGACTCAATAGAGTTGGCGATAAGTTCGCGATGGGGAAGGATGTAGTGCATACCGGTATGGCCGTTTGCCATGCCGTCGCAGCCGCCAATCACGCCAAATTCCACGGGGGTGCCGCCGGCACGGTAAACGCCGTCACGGACGCGCTGTGAAACCTGACGCAGGTTGAAGTGGCCGGGGACAGACTCGCTCCAAGAGTTTGCAATACCAATGATAGGACGGGCCAGATCATCTGAGGTGAAGCCCATCGATTTGTAGGTGGCACGATAATATTGATTGCCGAGGCCGGTTAAATATTTTTTGCTGCGTTCCATAAGAGTTCTCCTTATATCCATGTGTCAATTTCAAAAGCGGGACGAAGCCCGGAATTTTCAAATTTAATTCAACCAAGACAGAAATTTTGGAAGTGTACAAGATAAAAAATCAATTTTCAATGGGGGGAAGCTGCTGCGCATACTGCTGAATGACAGGCAAAAGCTGGGTGAACCGTTTGCTGAGTGGATCGATGCTTTCCTGCGACATTCCGACACAGATTGCGTCGTTGGGCAGATGTATTTTGACAATACCAATCGAGTCGTTATTATCAAAAGACAAATTCAAAATGGCGTTCAAAGGGATGATTTCTATACGGGAGCGCGAGAATAAACGCATCTTGGCCATCAGAATGCGCTTGTTGGTAAACGCATAGGCGAAATTGCGCTGGTGAGCGGACATGCTGTGGAATCGATGCAGGCCAATGAAAGTCAGGTAGGCAAATTCATCTTCATCCATGGCCTGCTCCACCAAGCGAAAGCTGTTGATGCCCCATGCCCGGTTCAAGCCCTTGCCGAAGCCATGGGTGCAACTGTATGCATACAGATCCTCCGCTTTTTTCAAATGGATTTCCTGTTCCATAGGAAATGCCTCCTTACCTTATCATTTTTTCATGACTGGCCCGGCATTTGCCGGGCCAGTCTGATTACGAAAGAACGGCTTCATACGAAGCGGTGAACATTAACCCTTAGCAGGATTCAAAAGGTCCATGATTTCGGAGCCGGTATCCTGAGCGACCATATCCCGAATGTGGGCGGTCTTTTCCACGAACTCGGCCTTGGCCTCGTCGGTCAGGTAAGTGACCTCGATGCCGTAATCGTCAATGCAGGACTGCAGGTTATCGGCAGCGGCCTGACGGTTGATGGTCTTCTCCTCTTTGCCGAAGGCCGTTGCAGCCTCGGTCAGGATGGCCTGGGTGTCAGCATCATAGGTATCCCAGATTTTCTTGGACATGTCGAACAGGAAGGGGCTGTAAATGTGGTTGGACATGGTGATGTACTTCTGGACTTCCTGGAACTGATAGCTATAGAAGTTTGCAATGGGGTTCTCCTCGCCGTCAACAGTGCCCTGCTCCAAAGCGGTGTACAGCTCGGAGGAAGACATCGGAGTGGCAGCAGCGCCCAGGCTGTTCCACAGCTCCTGATGGAACTTGTTTTCCATGGTACGGATCTTCAGGCCGGCAACGTCGGCAACAGAAGCAACAGCGTGCTTGCTGTTGGTCAGCTCACGGAAACCGTTTTCGTTCCATGCAAGATTGATGATGCCCTTATCAGCCAGCTTGGCGTTCAGGTAGTCACCAACTACGGAAGCCAGAATCTTGTCAGCCTCGGCTTCGTCATTGAACAGGAAGGGGATGTCGAAGATACCCAGTTCGGGCACATAGCCCACCAGGGGGGCGGTAGAGGTGTTGTTGATCTCCAACTGACCGGCAACGACCATCTCGGTAGCGGTGGTATCGTCGCCCAACTGCGCGCCGGAGTAAACCTCAACACCGATGTTGCCCTTGGAGTTGTTCTCGACCATGGGAGCGAACACAGACAACTGCGCCTTGACGCCGGGAGAGGTCTCGCCGGCACCGTTGGAAACCTTCACAACGATGGGGTTGGTTTTACCCTGTGTCTCGGCAGAGGAGCCGTAAGGGCCAACCTCGGTGCCTTCACCGGTGGCAGGGGTGGAGGTGCTGGAGCCGGAGCTGCCGGCAGGGACCTTGGTTGCGGCCAGACCACAACCGGCCAGTGATGCAGTCATGGCCAGAGCCAGCAGCAGTGCAAGAACATTCTTTTTCATGGTGTTTCCTCCTAAGTAAAATATTTATGAACGGGATAATAGAGAACCCGCGCATTTCAAGAGGTAGGTATCAGCCCAGATGATTGGGCACGAACAGAATCAGCTCGGGGAACAGGGTGATGCCCAGCAGGACCAGATACATCACGCCGACGAAGGGCAGGCTGGCCTTGATCAGATCAGCCAGCTTAACCTTGGACAGGGACACGGCGCAGTACAGCACGTTGCCGACGGGGGGAGTGGCCAGACCAATGCACAGGTTGGCGACCATGACAACACCGAAGTAAACGGGGTCCAGGCCAAAGCTTTTGGCGATAGGCAGCAGGATCGGAGTCAGAATCATGATCGCGGGGCCGGAGTCCATTACGCAGCCGACCAGAATAAGCAGCAGGTTCACCAGCAGCATAAAGGTCACAGGACTGTTGGTCATGGAGAGGATGACCTTCGCCAGCAGTTGGGGAATCGCACAGGTGGTGACCATGTAAGCGGCCACCTGAGCAGAACCGACAACAAACATCATGACAGCGGTGGACTTCATGGCGTTGCACATCAGATGGGGCCACTCTTTAAACTTGAATTCACGATACACAAAGCCCGAGACGATCAGTGCGTACAAAACAGCCAGAGCGGCAGTTTCGGTAGCGGTAGCAATGCCGGTGGTGATGCACAGAATGATGAACGCGGGAAGGCAAATCGCAAAGAACGCTTCTTTGGCTGCCCTGAAAATGCTGAGCAGGTTGGTCTTAGGGCCAACAGGATAGTTGCGCTTACGGACATGGAAGAACCATGCGACCATGAGACCGATGCCGATCAAAATGCCCGGGACGATGCCGCCCAGGAACAGAGCGGAAACGGAGACCTCTGCGCAAACACCGTAGAAGATCATCTGGGTGGACGGGGGAATGATGGGGCCAATGCAGCCGGCGGCGCAGATGATGCCGGCGGACTTGGCCTTATCATAGCCAGCGCCTTCCATAATCGGGAGCATCATGGAACCGACTGCGGTGGTATCAGCCACTGCGGAGCCGGACACGCCTGCGAAAATCATGGAAGCCAGAATACCCACGTAACCCAGACCACCCTTGAAGCGGCCCAGCACGGAGTATGCGAAATCAACGATACGACGGGAAATGCCGCCGCGGGTCATGATTTCACCGGCGATCATGAAGAAGGGGATGGCCAGCAGGGGCACGCTGTCAGTGCCGTTGACAAATTTTTGGGCGAGGGCAAAAAAGGACCATGCGGAGGGACGGCTCAGGGACTGGGTGAACATCATGAAGAAACCCGTGCCCACCAGAGAGAACGCAATGGGAGCGCCAATGATAACCAAGCCGAAAAGGGCGATCAAAAAAACAGCTAACATTCTTATTCAGCCTCCGTATCTGCAGTTTCCAGCGCCTCGCTGCTGAAAGTAATGATTTTTGCAAGCTTCACCAGAGTCTGGATAAACATATAGCCAAAACCGATGGGGGCGCAGAGATAAACAGCACCCTTGGGAATGCGGAGAGCAGAAGTCAGCATGGGCCATGTCCCCTGCACCAGTTCAATGCCGCCTATGAACAGGATGGCAAGCATCGCCAGTACCAGCAGCAGGGCGATGACCTCCACGATCTTACGAGGAATTCCGTGGAACATTTCAACGACGAAGTCCATTCGCATATGCTCGCCGTGGAGCGCGGTATCATTTGCCAGTATCGCGCCAAGGAAAGTGACCCAGATGAATAGGAAGCGGCAGGCCTCCTCGGACCAGGAAAGGCCGGAATTGAAGACATAACGCAGGATCACGTTCATGATTACCAGACCGGTCATCAAGGTACCGGCGCCAATCAAGACGACCTTAATCAATGCCATCAGCCCATTGTTGATTTTTTTTAAAACACACATAATTTACTTGAAATCCTTTCTTTATAAGTTTATGACAGCCGCGGGCGCGGCGGATCACTGAAAAAAGTGCAGTTGTATTCAGGCGGCGTCGATTAGCTGCTGTACGGCTGACTGACTGCATAGAAATGCGGGCTGACCATTTACCGCAATACCACAGCGGTTCCCTTCCAAGGAAAAGAAAGCATAGGCCATTTGCAGAGTCTCATCCATCTGCCCGGTTTGCATGGACATCTCAAGCAGCGGCTCGCCCGCTTTGGGGCCATTCCATTCACCCAGAAGGGAAATGCGATTCAGGGCAGCATAAACGCCGTTTTGGAATACCTCTAGAGATTGCTCGGCACCATTCAGCGTTACATCCAGCGCAGGAGCGGTTCCGGAAATCCGATAAATATCATTTCCAATCTGCAAGGAGGCGAGATCTCCCATGGATACCTCTACCAGATTTTGACCAACAACCCGCAGCGCGGTATCATAAAAGAAAGAGAGGTTGGCGGTGGGCACCAGCATCGTAAGACCGCTGTCCTCGCACAGAACGTAGGTCTCAGTGCCCACCTGCTTTCCCACCCGGATCACAGCGGAGGTGCCGTCCTGATAAGTCAGCGTGAAGCAGTTGCTGCGATCTGACAGCGCATAGCTTGATAACTCGTCCGGTTGGGGAATGACATCCACACCGGCCAATGCACCCAGCGGCGTCAAAATCTCATTTCTCGCCTGATTCATTCCTAAAACCAGAGAATAAGGCGTCGTCATGGAGAGGATCACGGAGCTGCTGTCCTTGGAATCCGAGGACGCATGAACCTCATAGGCTATAGCCCCGTTCCGCTGCACAGAGAGACTGCGCAAGGTGCTGATGCGCTCCCCGTCCAGAGAGGGATACAAGCTCAGGTCAAAAAAGCGATCGACATTGTCCAGAAGCACCTGGGCATATGCGCGATCCATGACAAATACCCGCGCATCGCCGCTGAGGCAGGCGTAATATCCCTCGCCGTCCGGTGTGGCATTGCCCACGCGGAAAAGAATGCCGTTTTTTTCAGAATCCTGAAGCAGAATTTCGGCCTGAGGCGCTGTCAGCCCATACTGGGAATCGGAGGCGTCTGCTCCGTCTAGCAGGCGCTTCATCGGTAACCGGTACACGGTATTGAAGAAGTCCGATATCGCTTCAGCATCGGCGTCCAGTTGAATATCCCCTTGCGCATAGCAGGTTCCGTTAACAGAGGCGAGCACCACGCTGCCGGTGCTGTTTTCCAGATTTGCCAACACCACATTTTCCGGTGAAGCATAGGAAGTAAAGTAGTACGTGGGGGCTTGGTCGGCTGCCGCCTCACCGCGACCTGCAAAGGTCAGCACAAGCGTGCCCGCAATACAGACCATCAGGGCCGAAATCAGCCCAAACAATGTTCTTTTGGTCGCTTTCATGAGTGCCTCCTTTTCAGGAACACCCAAAGACCTATCAGCAGCAGGCTCAGGGGCAGCAGGACCACAAAGAAAGCTCCAAACAGGATGATTGTGGTCCGCGTGAGGGATAAGCTGTCAGCCGTCAGGTTTTTCGTCGGGATATTCAGTGTTACTTCATTGTCCGTCATCTGGGAGAGGACTTGCAGGACAAGGTCGGCATTGCCAAGGCTTTCCGTCTTGAGGTAACGCTCCTGATAAAAGCCCGTGCAGGCCGCGGCGAATACATACTGCGTGTCATTTTCGCCGTCGCCATTGGTAAAGCTGCGCTCGCCGGTGGCAGCCACGGTAAAGGGACCCGATGAATCCTCCCCGCTTTGCGTCAGCGAATTCATGGACGAAAATTCCTTGGCATAGGAGGCGGAAGTGGAGCGCAGCACTGCGTTGGTAATGCTGGCGTTGGCGTTACTCAGTTCCAATGCCCGGCACTCCGGCAGTACCAAATAGGTGGAATGCTCGGAGAAATAGACATTGATCATGCTGACGCCGAAATTCGGGATGATGTTCAGAGGACTGTCCATTTGCTGCTGGGGCTCCAGTACGATTTGATCTGTGACAGAGATGCCCCAGTCAGCCAAATAGCCGTCCAGATTGGGCAGACTATTTATTTCCGGATCACGGAATATACACAGATTGCCGCCCCGGTCCATAAACGCATCCAGAATTTCCAACTCTGCTTCGGAGAAATCGCGCTTGGCGCCGGCAATGATGATTGCCTCAACGTTTTCGTTGAGTTCATCTACGCCCAACACCACTTGAGACACTTCGTAGTTGCTGTTTGCCACCAGATTCCGCAGGGTCTCACTGTCATCCTCGGAATGGCCTGCGGTAAAGGCGACGCCGGGGCAATCCTGTTCGCTGACAGCAACGATGGCGGAGGTCAGCATGATCTCGGCTTTCAGGCCGGTGATGGAATAGCTTTGGTTTTCTTCCCCGGAGGAGGCGGTACGCATCTCATAAAGCTCGCTCCACGGAATGAAGCGGGATTGAATGCCGCAGGTCACCAGAATTCCGTCAGAACTAAGCGCAATGTCTTTTTGCCCATACTCCTCCACCATAGCGGGATTGGCGTCCAAATCCACGTAGCCCACATCGATTTTTGGGGAAGCGGCAGCGTAGCGGCTAAGCACTTCCTTCAGATTGGTGTCTGCGGCGGAGCGATCATTACAATAGGTAAATGTCACTGTATCATTTAACTCGGAAAGAACGCTTTTGGTCGTATCTGTCAGGCGAAATACCTGATCTTCCGTCAGATCCAATTTCCAAGAAAAACGGTCTGTCGCTGCGCTGATCATGCTGTAAATACCGATGATCACAGCGATGGACAGAAGCAGGCAGGTAATCTGAAGTGTGCTTTCTTTCCGGGCCTTGCGCTGCACCTCTTCAGGAATCACCCCACGGTTGGCTCTTCTTTGATGTTCCACAGTGCTCATCCCCTCCTTCCCCGCACGACTGCGGTGGTCAAAAGCAGGAAGATCGCCGTGATTGCCAAATTCAAAGCGATGCCGGCAGGATTCAAGATGCCCAGAGCCAGTTCATAATACATTTGCATCAGGGACAGCTTGTTGAAAAGCGCCAGAAGCACCGGGTTCTGGATAGCAGAACCAAGTCCATAGGAATACCAGAGAACAAAAATCAGGACATAGGAAATAATCGCGGAAACAATCTGGTTTTCCGTCAATGCGGAGACGAAAATTCCGATGGCGATAAATGTGCTCATCAGCAGGATAATGCCGACATAATTGCCCAGAGCAATCCAGATTTGCACGCTGCCGCACAGAGCCAGAATGATGGGAAATGCCAGCGTTGCCGCCAGACCCAGCAGCAACATGCTCTCGGCTGCCAAAAATTTTGCCAGCACCACATGCCAGCAATCCACTGGCATGGTGTATAAGAGCAAGTCTGTTTTTTGCTTCTTTTCCTCTGAAAAGCTCCGCATCGTCAGCATGGGCATCAGAAACATTTCCAGCGTGATCGTCGCCTGAAAATAGTCTGTAATATCACCGCTGCGGGGCAAAAGATTTTGCAGCAAAAAATAGAAGGCGTTAATGAATAAGAAGATGGCGTGAAACACATATCCGATGACGGAATGGAAGTACTGACGCATCTCCTTGCGATATACAGCACTCATAATTGCGTCGTCTCCTGTTCATTTTCGGTAATGCGGAGATATAGGCTCTCCAGCGAGATCTCTTCCGGCTTCATCATCATCAGATCGTAATCAGTGGTGCGCAGTGTGCGGTACAAAGCGCTGCGGATATCCGTGCTGACCCGATGGGATACCTGATAAATTCCAGACCCTTGTTCCTTTACCGTCAACACATCAGGGAGATTGCGAAGCAGTGTAACGACGCCTTCGGCGTCGCCGCGGATTTCCACTTCCAACACACGGCATTTGGATAGCTGCTCCTGCAATTGTTGGGGGTGCCCGTCTGCAATGAGCATTCCCTCATAGAAAACCAGAATGCGGCCGCAAATGGAACTAATCTCCGAGAGAATATGAGAGGAGAGAATAATCGTGTGCTCCCGGCTCAGGTCGCTCAATAAATCCCGAAACTCTCGGATTTGCCGGGGGTCAAGCCCCACGGTGGGCTCGTCCAAAATGAGAATTTCCGGATCGCCTACCAACAACTGCGTGACAGCAACACGCTGCCGATAGCCCTTGGACAGGTTTCGGATCAGGCGATCCCGGGTGTCCGAAACCTGCGTGCGGGCACAAAGATTATCAATGTATGCACGCAGGAGAGACTTTTTTATCCGAAGTCCCCGCAGCTCACAGGCAAATTCCAACTGCTCTGCCACGGTCATGTCCATATACAGCGGCGGGACCTCCGGCAGATAGCCGATGTGCCGTTTGGCTTCCAGGGGTTTTTCTGCCATGTCTGCGCCAGCAATTCGAACCTGACCCCATGAGGGGGTCAGATACCCGCAGAGCAAATTCATCGTGGTGGATTTCCCGGCTCCGTTAGGACCTAAAAATCCCACAATTTCACCTTTTTCGATGGTAAAGTTCGCATCGAACAGTGCGTTGGCTGTACCATATCGTTTTGTCAGATGTGTGGCTTCGATCATCATGTGAATCCGCCTCTGTATGCTACGCAATGAGCAAATTATTGAAGAAAAGTTACCACTCAGCCACGGAGCCGTCCGCATGGCGCCAGACGGGATTCTTCCACTGGTGGGGATGCTCGTTTTCTTCCAGAACCAATGCTTTGTTAACTTCAACACCCAGACCGGGTTTGGTGGGCATTTTCGTAAAACCGTTCTCAAACTGGAAGTCCTCACGATTGAGTGCATAATCCAGAACTTCCTTGCCGACATTGTAATGAATGCCGATAGACTGCTCCTGAATGACAGCGTTGTAGCTTGTGGCGTCGACCTGCAGGCATGCGCTCAGTGCGATGGGCCCCAAGGGGCAGTGAGGAGCCAGAGCAACGTCATAGGCCTCAGCCATGGAGGCGATCTTCTTGACCTCGGTAATGCCCCCGGCATGGCTCAGGTCCGGCTGGATAATATCTACGCCGCCGGCCTGCAAAAGACGCTTGAAATCATATTTAGTGAACAGACGCTCGCCGGTTGCGATGGGGATGTTGCAGCAAGCGGCGATCTCCTTGAAGCACTCCATATTTTCACACAGGACGGGCTCCTCTAGGAACATGGGGTCAAACTCCTCAAGCTTTTTGGCCAGCACCTTTGCCATGGGCTTGTGCACCCGGCCGTGGAAATCAATAGCAATTCCAAAGTACTTGCCGCAAGCTTCACGGATAGCGGCCACACGCGCCAAAACAGCGTCAACCTTTTCGTACGAGTCAATCATCTGCAATTCTTCGGTAGCGTTCATTTTGATGGCGCTGAAACCGGCGTCCATGCGCTCCTTGGCCATTGCGCCGGTATCAGCGGGACGGTCGCCGCCGATCCAGGAATAGACGCGGATTTTGTCACGGCATTTGCCGCCCATCAGCTCGTAAACAGGGGCGTTGAAAAGCTTCCCCTTAATATCCCAGAGTGCCTGATCAATACCGGACAGTGCACTCATCAGAACGCCGCCGCCGCGGTAGAACCCGGCACGATAGATGGTTGCATTCAGGTCCTCAATGCGAGAGGGATCCTGCCCGATCAGATAGGACTTGTACTCGTTCACGCAAGCCAAAACAGCGTCTGCGTGTCCCTCCAGGACAGCTTCACCCCAGCCGGTATAGCCTTCGTCAGTTTCAATTTCTACAAAGCCCCATCTGGGACGGACGTAATAGGCGTTGACAGCAGTGATTTTCATAGAATGACCACACTTTCCTTATTTCTCTCCGCAATGGGGAAGCCGTTGCATAACCGGGATATATACAGCCTTACTGGAATGCGGCAAATTATTTCTCGTATATTCGCGCTCTAATTATAAATTTCAAAAAAAGCCGACACAAGTTGTCTAAAATCATTTCTACTTTTTACTTAAATTTTTTGCTTGCTTTGTGTGTTTCACCAAAAAATCAATTATTTTTGCCTTTTTTGGCGTTGACACGGTCTTGCTTGCGCTTTTTGACTAAAAAGACATCCGATGACTTTTTGACATTAAAGCACTCAATACGTTCTTTTCGGCTGAATGTCCGTTGATTCCTTTGTGTCCTGCTTTGGGAAAATTGCCGCAACGGGGAGGAAAGATAAGCGCGGGACACCCAGAAAGGGCGTCCCGCGCTGCTCCACAGGCCGGACGGAAACGTGGGGCTTGACACGCTCGTCTTTTTCAGCGATACTGTGTGCAAGATAGCTATTCAGTCAGATTGTGCAGTGCGTTGCCGGGTCACCGCTTTTCGAAATTTGCCGCACAATGTTGTGTCATTAAAAAGATTAAAGACTGAGTTTGGTTTTGAAGGAGGATAATATGGGAGAATTATCCAGCATTAAGACTCGGGCACTTACTGAGCGGATAGAAGAGAAACTTTTTCAGTATATTCTTGATGAGGGGCTGCCGATTGGTACGAAGCTTCCAAATGAATACCAGTTGGCGGATCGGTTCGATGTTGGCCGCGGGACGATTCGCGAGGCCGTGAAACTATTGGTTTCACGCGGTGTTCTGCATGTTAAGCACGGTTCCGGCACATATGTTTCTTCCACAACGCCGCTTCGGGAGGATCCGCTGGGACTGAAAGCAGTTGAGGATAAAATCCAACTGGCATTAGACCTCACGGATGTGCGGATGATGCTGGAGCCAACGATTGCCGAGATGGCTGCTCTCAATCGTACAGATGAGGAAGCCGCGCTTTTGAAAGTATACAGCGATGCTGTCCGCAAAAAAATTGAAGCAGGGCAGGACTATTTAAATGAAGACGTGATATTTCATTCCTATATTGCCAAATGTTCCCATAATATGGTGGTGGCGCCGCTGATGCCCATCATTGATGCGGCAGTTGTTTTGATTGCGAATATCACTCGTAAAGAGCTGCTGGAGGCAACCATTGAAACCCATGAGCAGGTTGTAAACTGTATCGCCGACTGGGATTCCATGGGGGCGCGGGCGGCCATGTCCATGCACTTGGCACTCAATCGGAATGTGATCAAGCAGGAATACAAAAAAGCGCACAAACAACAATTATCAAGCGAAAACCTTTGAGTCCTGCCTAGACGCTTTAAAGCCGTTTCAAAAGCATTTGCTTTTGAAACGGCTTTGTTTTGCCTCTAATGCAGCGGGCGTTTAAACCATTTAGGTATCCGACTGCGAAAGAATAAACTACGCCCGCAAAATTGATGCCTACACCAATTTTGCGGGCAAGGTTTAATCGTATTTTACGCTTTTTATTTAAGGTTCACATGGGTGGTTCAAGGGGGTGTGAACTGGACGGCGCAGCGTTCATTTTTCGATCCTCTTTCAGATGGCCGAATCAGGCGGCGGACTCTTTGTAATAGGCCGTCAGCAGGTCCACCACCATGCCATAGCTCTTCATGCCGTTTTCGTCGCCATAGCCCTTTAAAAGCCCATCATAGACCTTGTTGGAGACTTTTTTTACGGTGGAATCGCGGAATTGCGCCCAGTAGGCGTTGTTGTACGCCAAATCTGCCCGCACGGTGTCGGGAAGCCCCTCGTAGACCGCGCGCCAGCGGTCCGGGTCCGCCTGATAAAGCGCGTTCCCAAGATGTACATAGCCCAAAAGCCACCCGGAATAGGCGTATTCCGGCAGACCGGAGACGGTGCAGGCCAGAACCGCGATGAAGTTGCACTCCTGTTCCGAGGCAAAGCCCCGCTGATGGGCCAGCTCGTGGGCAACGGTGGAGGGCAGAAACACGGCGGGACTGTCCACATTCACGTTGCTTTCCCCAACCAGAGGACAGTAAAATCCTGTGAAGTCCAGCATGCTCATCACGCGGGAGAAATAAACCGCCTTGGGCGGCGCATCGTCAAAGGACAGAAAGGGAAACTCCTTTGAGACCGGGCCGTAAACGCCAACGCTCTTTTTCAGAATTTCCTCTGTGGACATAGAGAACAGGCCGTTTTCATCCCGGGGGACCTGCCCCGCCGTTTCCGCCAGCCGGTCCGCGAAATACTGGGTGACAGCGGTCAAATCCTCCAAGGACACATCCTCGGCGACAATGCCGGATTTGGCCTGAAAGCCGTCCGCCCGGTACTGCACGCCCCACAGCCAGCAAAACGCCAGCCAGACGGTCAGCCCTGTGCACACGGCTCCAAGCACTGCGCCGTAGGCCCGATGGCCCCGACCCTCCTTCTCCCGAAGAACGGCAATGGTTCCAAGGCTTAGATAGACGGCGACAAACACCACCAGCAATCCGCACAGGACTTCCATCACGGAAAAATCCACCCGATAGCTGAAAGAACCCAGCAGGCGGCGAAAGGGATTCGTCACCCGCTCCGTCAGGGCGGTCATCCACACGCCGTTCCACCGGACGGCAAAAAAGACCGCCAGAAGCAGCAGGTCTGCCGCCAGCCAAAGATGTAGCTTTTTGTGCCGTAGAAAAAATGGTTTCATATCCGTCACTCCGAGGCGAGAAGACGGCGGGTGTAGTCCTCCTTGGGATTGCCGAACAGCTCTTCCACCGTCCCCTGCTCCACAATTCGCCCGTCCTTCATCACCAATACACGGTGGCAGAGCTGATACACAACGTTTAAATCGTGGGAGATGAACAGATAGCTCAGCTCCAGCTCTTGGTTCAGCTTTTTTAAAAGCCCCAGAATCTGGGCCTGAATCGTCACGTCCAAGGCCGACACCGGCTCGTCCGCCACCAGAAATTTGGGACGCTGAATCAGCGCCGCCGCAATGGAAACCCGCTGGCGCTGCCCGCCGGAAAGTTCCGCAGGCTTCGCGTCCAGCACCTCCTCGGGCAGTTCTACCCGGTCCAGAATGTCCCGCACGCGCTGCGTCCGTTCGTCCGCGTTGTATTTACCAAAAATCCGCAGCGGCTCCTCCAGAATCCACGCCACGGAATAGGCGGGATTCAAAGAGCTGTACGGGTCCTGAAAAATCATCTGGGGACGCTTGGTGTAGTGGACGATTTCGCCGGAGTCAGGCTTAATCATGCCCAGAATCGCCTTTGCCAGAGTGGATTTTCCCGTGCCGGATTCTCCCACCAGACCGAGAATCTCTCCCTCGCGCACGTCGAAGGTGACGTCGTGCAGCACCTCCCGGCGCTTTGCTTTTCCCAGAAGTCCTCCGCCGCTTTCATACCCGCAGGTAAGATGGCGGACGGACAGGGCAGGCTGATCGGTCATTGTAAAACCCTCCCTCCGTCAATACGAGTATTTTTCATCACAAATAGAAATATCCAGTCAAAATATTACACATTGGAATCGGAATTAGGCTTATTCCGGGAGGGAATGGCGGCCACCAGCTTCTTCGTATAGGGATGCTGGGGATTGGAGTAGACCTCTTCTGTGGCTCCCGACTCCACAATCACCCCAGTCTGCATCACCGCCACACGGGAGGTAATCCTGCGGACCACGTTCAGATTGTGGGAGATGAACAGCATGGCCATGCCGTATTCCCGGTTCAGCCGCTTTAAAAGCTCCAGTATCTGGGCCTGAATCGTCACGTCCAGCGCGGTGGTCGGCTCGTCCAGCAACAGAAGCTTGGGATGAATCACGGCTGCCGCGGCAATCATTGCCCGCTGAAGCATACCGCCGGAAAGCTGATGGGGGTATTTGTCATAAAGCGTTTCCGGCTCGGGCAGCTCCACCCGCGTCATGGCGGAAAGCACCTGGGCGCGGCGCTCCGCCGGGTTCATATCCGTGTGAAGATACAGGCATTCCTCAATCTGCCGCCCAATTTTCATCAGCGGGTCCATGCTGGACTGCGGCTCTTGAAACACCACGCCAATGTCCCGGCCCTGAATTTTCCGCAGGGCGGCCCGGTCTGCGTGGAGCAGGTCCTGCCCATCCAGCAGCACGTCGCCGGAATAGCTGCACTGCTTCCGGGGCAACAGCCCCGCCACCGACATGGCGGTAACGGATTTGCCGGAGCCGGACTCGCCCACAAGGCCCAGAATCTCGCCGTCGGCAATGGAAAGGGACACGCCGGCCACGGCTTCCCGGCAACGGGAGTGGAATTTTACATGAAGGTCCCGGATTTCAAGCATTCCGCTCCCCCCTTCCGTCCTGAAGTCCCTCGCCGATAAGGCCCACGCCGAAAATCAGCGCCACAATCATTCCGCCGGAGCAGAGCGCGTACCATGGGGCGGTGACAAACATCCCCTGCGCCTCGGAGAGCAGCGCGCCGAGAGACGCCTCCGGCGGCTGGCCGCAAAGGCCCAGAAAGCTCATAGACGCCTCCGCCAGCACGGCGTTGTTAAACCCAATGGTCAGGGCGGGGAGCAAAATATGAAGCGTGTTCGGCAGCATATGGACAAAGAGAATGCGCGCGCTGCCCGCGCCCATCAGCCGGGCGCTCTGGACAAAGTTTGCGTACCGCAGGGCGGCAAACGCCGTTCTGGACACCCGGGCAAAGCTGGGAATAAACACAATCCCCAGCACCAGAAGCACCTGATATTTTCCAGAGCCGAAGACGGCCACGCACACCAGTGCCAGCAAAATGCTGGGAAAGGCGGTGATCGTGTCGTTCAGGCGCATCAGCGCCTCGTCCACCGCGCCGCCGAAATATCCGGTCAGCGCTCCGATGAGGGTGCCGAAGATTCCGCCGATTGCCACCGTTCCCCCGGCCACCAAAGCTGTGAATCCCGCGCCTTTGAGGACGCGGCTGAAAATGTCCCGGCCAAAGTTGTCCGTTCCGAACAGGTGGGTAAAGGAAGGGTGCAGCAGCGTTTCACTGCCGCGCATGGCAGTGGGGTCATAGGGCGTCCACACCGCGCCCAGCAGAATCAGGGCCAGCAGAACCCCTGTGATGATGCAGCCTGCAATAAAGCAGGCGTTTCGGTGGACGCGGAGGGCTTTTTGCAGCGTTTTCATGTTCGCGCACCTCCAAGCCTTGGGTCGATGAAGCGGTTAATCAGGTCCGCCGCGGTATTTGCCAGCACTACCCAAAGGGCCAGAATTACCACGATGGCCTGCACCGTGGGATAGTCCCGCCCCGAGATGGACGTGAGCAGCAGCCGCCCCAACCCCGGCAGGTTAAACACCTGCTCCACCACAATGCTCCCCGCCACGATTTCCGCCATGGTCTGGGCCAGAAAGGTGACCACCGGAACCAGGGAGTTTTTCAGCACATGACGGTACAGCACCCCCGACCGGTCGTTTCCCCGGGCAATGGCGGTGCGCACATAGTCTTTATCCATCTCCGCCAGCACGGTGCTGCGGAGCATCCGCACCGTCTGGGCCACCCGGGGGATGGCGAGAGCGACGGCGGGAAACAGCAGATACCACAGGGACCCGCCCGCATCTACGCTGAAGCCGGGAAAGGCCCCGTGGCGAAACCAATGCAGAAGAATGCTGAACAGCCATGTCAGCAAAATGCCGGTGAAAAACGGGGGCAGGGCCATCAAAAACTGGGTTGCCACCGTGGTTACCGCGCCCTCAAGCCGCCCGCCCCGCCGCACGGAGCGAAGGCCCAAAGGAAGAGCCAGCGCCAGCGTCAGTGCAAAGGCCATCAAGCTGAGGGCCAGAGTTACCGGAAGACGGGCGGAAAGCAGGTCCGCAACAGGTCCGCCGGAATAGGACTGCCCGGGATCACCCGTGACAAATCCCCCAAGCCAGCTTCCGTACTGCACCAGAAAGGGGCGGTCCAGCCCCATTTCGTGCCGCAGCTCCGCCACACGCTGGGACGTGGCCTCCGTTCCCAGTCGGTCGGTGGCGGGGTCCCCCGACACCACTTGAAATGCCGCGAAGGCCAGAAAAGAGACAGCCAGCATGGTCGCAAGCAGCGCCGCCAGTTTTTTTGCCGCGTATTTCAAGGCCGCCGCCTCCTTTCCGTCTCCGGGTGTGCGCATGCTTGCACAATTATCCGGCCTTCACGCCGGAGAGGTCCATCACGTAGATGGGATAGAACCGATACCCGTCCAGCCCTGCCCGGATGGCCACCAGATCGCCCAAATCCTGCAAGTAGACGTTGGCGGCGTTGGCCGCCAGATTTTCCTGCATCTGCTTGTACAGGTTCACCAGCTCCGCATCGTCGCCCGCGCTGGAAACCAGTTGGGCCTGCTTAAACAGGGCGTCGTATTCCGCGTTGGCGTAATTCACGAAGTTTTTGCCGTAGCCGGAGGTGAACCGTTCCAACATGGCCCGTCCCGTCATGCTGCTGGCGTCCACGCCCACCACGGTGGACTGGTAGTTCCGGTCGGTATAGACCCGGCTGACCCAGGTGCTCCAGTCCACCAGCTCAATTTTGGCGTTGACGCCCACCGCCTTGAGCTGTTCCACCAGCACCTGCGCCGTGTCCACATGGGGCTGATAGTTGGAGGGGACAGTGATGGTCAGGTCAAAGCCGTTTGGATACCCGGCCTCTGCCAGCAGGGCCTTGGCCTTTTCAAGGTTTTGGGTATAATAATCGGTGGCGGAATCGTCAAAATACTTGACAAACGCGGGGTACATGCTGGAACCGAGAGGCTTGCCCGTCCCGTCGCCCGCCAGATCAATCACCTGCTGCTTGTCCACGGCATAGCAAAGGGCCTGACGCACCCGCAGGTCGTCCAGCGGCTTCACTGCATTATTTAAATAAAGCGCCTGAACAAGGTTCATGGTGCCGTTCAAAACCTGAAAGCCGTCTCCCAGTTGGGCGGCCTGTGTGGGTGTGAGATGGGCGCAGATATCCAGCGCCCCGCTTTGTAGAGCAAGCACCATCGCGTCGCCGCTCTCGAATATTTTAAAGGTCACGTTTTTCAGGGCGGGTTTGTCCCCCCAATAGCCGTCAAACCGCTCAAGGGCAATGGAGTCTCCGGCCACGCGCTTGACGAATTTAAAAGGCCCGGTGCCCACGGGAGCTGTGGCCTGCGCGTCGTAGTCCTTGGGGAGAATGGCGGTGGTAAGCGCCGCCAAAAATTCGCTCTCCGCCGAATTCAGCGTGATGACCACGGTTTTTTCGTCCGTCGCCTTGACCGACTGAATAGCAGAAAACGCCTCCACCAGCGGGGCTTTCCCCTCACCAGCGTCGGCGCAGCGTTCGATGGACCAAATCACGTCGTCCACGCTCACCGCCGCGCCGTTGTGGAACGTCACGCCCTCACGCAGAGTGAAGGTGTACACCGTTCCGTCGGCTGATACCTCGTGGTGGCTGGCGACCGCGTCGATCAGATCCCCGTCGGGAGTGGGCTTTACCAGCCCCTCGAATACGTTGAACATGACTTCTCTGGTCCCTGCCGATACCGTAAGGTGCGGGTCAAGGCTTTCGTCTAAATCCTGAGAAATGCCCACGGTAATAGAATCCGTCGCGGGCATCGGGCCGCTTCCGCCCGTGCTCTGTCCTCCTGTCGAGTCGCTTGCGCTGCTGCCGCCCCCGCAACCGGAGAGTGCGGCGCAAAGAAGTGTCGCCAGGAATCCTGCCAAAATACGCTGTTTCATTGCTTTCTCCTTCCCCTGGCGGCCCAATGGGTCCACCGGGTTTGAAAAATTTTTGGCTCCTATTCAGTTTTGTCCCAAAAAAGGGGCCTTGCGGGCCGTTTAGAAAAAACGTTCCGCAAGGCCGTATTTTACACGATTTCACCCGTAATTGCAAGAAAATTTTACGGATTCTCCTGCTCTTCCGGGCTTTCTTCGGGGCTGCGCGCTTCCTCCGGCCCGGATTGCTTACTCGCCGGAGAAACCGCCTTTGCCTCAGGCGTTTGGCCCAAATAGGAGGAAGGGCTGATAGGCATCCCACGCTTTTTCAGGCGGCTGTTCACTAAAAACTCCACAAAGGTATTGAGGCACGCAAACACGGGCACGCCGAAAAACATCCCCGGCACGCCGAAGAAGCTGCCGCCCACCAGAATGGCGATGATGACCCAGAGGCTGGAAAGGCCTGTCCGGTCACCCAGAATCTTGGGGCCGATCACGTTGCCGTCCAGTTGCTGGAGGGCCAGCACGAAAATCACAAAATACAGCGCCTTGATGGGAGAGTCCAGCAGAATCAGGAAGGTGCTGGGAATCGCGCCCAGGAAGGGGCCGAAGAAGGGAATCACGTTAGTCACGCCCACGATGACGGACACCAGCGGCGCATAGGGGAACTTGAATAGACTTGAGCAGATAAAGCAGAGAATACCGATAATCAAAGAATCCAGCAGCTTTCCGCGGACAAAGCCGCTGAAAATGCTGTCTGCCTTGCCCACAGCCCGGAAAATCCACCCCGCCTGAGAGGGACGGAAGAAGCCGCACACCAGCTTGCGGACGTATGCTCCGCAGCGCTCCTTGGTGGCCAGCAGGTACACGGAGACGATGGCTCCCACCAGCAGATTTTTCAGCAGGTTCAGCGCCGAAAGCACACCGCCGCCCACGGCGGACATCAGATTCCGTGCCTGAGGAAGCACCTGATCGGTAATCAGCGTGGATAGGTCCTTATAGTATACGTTCAACTGGGCCGTGACCCAGGATTCCAAAGAGGGATTCTGCTCCAGCAGTCCGGCAATCCAGACGTTGATGGTATTATAGTAGTTTTCCATGTTTGCGATCAGCCGCAGGACGCTTTTATAGACCTGAGGCAGAAGAATGCTTAAAAGCAGATAGGCAAAGACGGTAATGACAATCCACGTCATAAGCAGGCTTACCGCCCGCACGCCGGTGGCCCGAAGCGAACCGTCCCCTCTCAGAATGGCGCGCTGGCCCCGGGCAATGCGCCGGTCGAAAAAATCCACCACGGGGGCCAGAAGATAAGCCATCAAGGCTCCGTAAAGAATCGGTTCCAGCGCCGTGAACAGGTGCAGCACCAGCACCACTGCGGCCCGCTGCCCAAACAGCACGTCGTAAAACAGGAGAATCGCCGCCGTGGTCAAAAACACGGTGACGCCTACCTTCCAATATCTGCTCTGCCGCACGCGGCTTCGCCTCCTTTATTCCGGCCGCAAATTGCGAGCCATTTTTCATTATTGTAACACGGGGAGAAAGAGAATTGCAATACCGCGCGGGGCATGCTATACTGTTTCAGCGGGTTGAAAGACCCCTGTTTTTTAACTATTTACAAATTCTTAATGGCTTGCAGACAGGAGGCCCGCGATGAAGAATAAAAAACTGCTTCTGATTGTGAATCCACGGTCGGGAAAAACGCAGTCCCGCTCGCCGCTGTTTGACGCGATGGGTGTTTTTTCCGACGCGGGCTATCTTGTGAAAATTCACAACACCGTGGGCGCCTGCGACGCAACGGAGACGGTGACGGCAGAAGGAGCAAATTACGACGCGGTGGTCTGCGTGGGCGGGGACGGGACGCTGAATGAGACGGTTTCCGGCCTGATGCACCTTGAGAATCCGCCGATTCTGGGCTATATCCCCCGGGGCAGCACCAACGACTTTGCCGCAAGCCTAGGGATTCCCGGCGGCGCGGTGCAGGCGGCCCGCAAGGCCATGGCCGCCGAGGCCCGCAGGCTGGACATCGGAAAATGGAACCGGCGGTATTTTGTGTACGTGGCCTCCTTCGGGGCCTTTGTGCGCACGGCGTATACCGCGTCGCAGGACGCGAAGAACGCCTTGGGCCACTTTGCTTATATATTGGAGGGCATGAAGGATTTAAACACCCTGCGGCCCTATCGGCTCCGCATCACCGCCGACGGAGAGAAGCTTGACGGGGAATACCTGTTCGGCGCGGTGTGCAACTCCACCTCTATCGGCGGACTGATGAAGCTGGACCCGGAGCGGGTGGTGCTGGACGACGGAAAGTTTGAAATGCTGCTTGTCCCCAGCCCCAAAACCCCCATTGAGCTGAACAACCTCATTCTGGCGCTGCTGAATCAGGAGTATGACCGGGGCGGGCTGGTGTTCCGCCATGTATCCTCTATTCACATGGAGACAGAGAACGAGGTTCCGTGGTCCCTTGATGGAGAGTATGCCCCCGCCGTGCCGGTGGTAGACATTGAAAATCGGAAGCAGGCCCTCTCTTTTTTGCTGGGCTGAGGGAGTTTACAGGAAAAAGGATTTGGCAGAATGAAAGAAATAAACGTAAAAACCCTTCAAGCCCTCTGGCGGGACCACACGCCGGGGCTTTTGGGGCGAAAAAATGAATTTGCGGTGCTATGTCCCTTTGTGCAGAGGGAGGACGGGCTGCATCTGCTTTTCGAGGTGCGGGCCGCCACGCTGCGCCGTCAGGGTGGTCAGGTTTGCTTTCCCGGCGGACGGATGGAGCCGGGGGAGACGGCGGAGCAATGCGCCCTGCGGGAGACGGAGGAGGAACTGTGCATTCCCCCAAGCAGCATTCAACTGCTGGGCCGGTCGGACTATCTCTGCCAGCCGGGGCACTTTTTTCTTCAGCCGGTGCCGGGACTGGTGGACGAGGCGGGCTTTTGTGCTCTGCGCCCCTCCCCGGCGGAGGTGGCAGAGGTATTCACCGTGCCGCTGGAATTTTTCCGCAGCAATCCCCCGGAGATGTACTTCTATACGCTGGAGCCGGAAAGCCCCTCGGACTTTCCCTATGACGCGGTGGGCGTTTCCCCGCCCTATAACTGGGAGGGCGGCGAAGTGGACGTTCCCATCTGGCGCTGGGAAGGCCGGGCCGTGTGGGGCATGACCGGGCGCATCGTGAAAAACCTGATTGAAACCATGGCGGAAGCGGAACGTCCGAAGCAGGAAGGCGGCTCCGAATAAAAATGCGGCGGAGCCAAACGGTTCCGCCGCAAATCGCGTTTCAGTGGTTTTTACAATTATTCAATGATTCGGACACGAATAACACCGTTCAGAGCCGTCACGTCGTCTACTAGAATATGGTCAATTTTGGTGTCCAAATCCACCACAGTGTAGGCGTAAGCACCCTGGGACTTGTTGCTCATGTTGGCCACATTGGCCCCGTCGGTGCTCAGAACTCTCATGATATTTGCGAGCATGGCGGGAATGTTTCTGTGAATAATGCACATGCGCATGCATCCGCTGCGGGGGAAATTTACCGGCGGAAGGTTCACGCTGTTGTGGACGTTGCCTGTTTCCAGATATTCCCGCAGAGAGTCCACCGCCATCACCGCGCAGTTTTGCTCACTTTCCGGGGTAGAGGCTCCCAGATGGGGGAAGGGAGTGACCCGCTTGCTTTGCAGCAGTCGGTTGTTGGGAAAGTCCGTCACGTACCAGGAGAGTCTGCCCGACTCCAATGCGGACAGAACCGCGTCATCGTCCACAACCTCGCCCCGGGCCAGATTGATCAGCCGCGCACCCCGCTTCATGTTGGAGACGGCGGCAGCGTCAATGATATGATAGGTTTCCTTGGTAAAGTGGATGTGGAGGGTGATATAATCCGCCCTGCGATATAGCTCGCTGACGTCCTTTACCACGTGAATGTGGCGATCCAGCCGCAGGGCGGCGTCCACACTGAGGTAGGGGTCGTAGCCGTACACATCCATGCCCATGGACAGACAGGCGTTGGACACCAGAGCCCCGATGGCGCCCAGACCGATCACGCCGACGGCTTTTTTATAGAGTTCCGGGCCGGCAAAGGCCGACTTTCCCTTTTCCACCACGCCGGAGACGACCACACCTGCGGCGGCCTGACTCCGAACCCAATTGCAGGAACCCGCCACGTCCCGGGAGGTCATCAGCATGGCGCACAGCACCAGCTCTTTTACAGCGTTGGCGTTGGCTCCCGGGGTGGAAAACACAGCCACGCCGTTTTCCGAGCAGCGGTCGATGGGGATGTTGTTTACCCCCACCCCTGCCCGGGCGATGGCCAACAGGTTTTTGGGGAAGTCCATATCCAGCAGCTTGGCGGAGCGAACCAGAATGCCTTCCGGGGCCTCCTCGGCGTCGGAGACGGCATAGTGCTCCGAACGCAGGCGACTCAGCCCGGCGGGAGAAATTTTGTTGAAGGTTTTGATATGATACATGGCAATGTGCCTCCGGGGCGGCCCCAGCGGGCCGCAGTACTTGCGGCGGAACGTGCGGTGCTGGCACCGCTTCCGTCACAGCACATTTAGTATAGGACGGGGCGAAAGACCCCGTCAATCAGCGAAAGAGCGAAATTGAGCCGCTTTTGAGAAAAGTTTTTGGTAGAATGGTATTACCTTTTATACCTCCAAGCAGAGACCATGCTCTGTCGGTAAAAAGTTAGGTCGTCTTGGAGATTTTGCGGGTTTTCAGAATGTTTTCCTTGCAAAAAACAGAAATTCAGCATATAATATAAGGCTGTGCAAAAAAACGTGCAATACTTGCGTGCTCGACAGGTGGGCGCGTGACGCGGGGGCTGCCCGGAACCCTCGCCATACAATAAGGAGAAGAACAAAATATGCAGAATGAAAAACTGAGAAACGTCGCCATCATCGCCCACGTTGACCACGGCAAAACCACGCTGGTGGACCAAATGCTCAAGCAGGGCGGCGTATACCGCGAAAATCAGGAGACGGTGGAGCGCGTCATGGACTCCGGCGATCTGGAGCGGGAGCGGGGCATCACGATTCTGGCGAAGAACACCGCCGTGCGCTTTAAGGACACGAAGATCAACGTGGTGGACACCCCGGGCCATGCGGACTTCGGCGGCGAGGTGGAGCGCATTTTGAAAATGGTCAACGGCGTCATTTTGCTGGTGGACGCCGCCGAGGGCCCCATGCCCCAGACCCGCTTCGTTCTCAGCCGTGCGCTGGAGCTGGGCCATCGGGTCATCGTGGTGGTGAACAAGATCGACCGCCCGGACCAGCGTATCCACGAGGTGGTTGACGAGGTGCTGGAGCTTTTGATGGATTTGGACGCCACCGCCGAGCAGCTTGACAGCCCCATGCTGTTTTGCTCCGCGCGGCAGGGCATCTGCTCTTACACGCCGGAGAATCTGGGGACCGATCTGGACCCCCTGTTCGAGACGATTCTGCAATACATTCCCGCGCCGGAGGCGGACACCCAGCAGCCCTTCCAGATGCTGGTGTCCTCCATCGACTATAACGAGTTTGTGGGCCGCATTGCCATCGGCCGCATCGAGCGGGGCGTTTTGAAGCAGAATCAGGAGATTGCGGTTTGCAACTATCACGCGCCGGAGGCCACGCCCCGCAAAGCGAAGGCCACCGCCATCTACGAGTTTGAGGGCCTTGCCCGCAACGCCGTTACCGAGTCCACCGCCGGCAACATCATTGCCATGAGCGGCATTCCCGACGTGACCATCGGCGACACCATCTGCGAGCCTGCCGCCGTGGAGCCGCTGCCCTTCGTGGCCATCTCCGCCCCCACTATGGAGATGACCTTCTCCGTGAACGACTCGCCCTACGCGGGCCGGGAGGGGAAGTTTGTCACTTCCCGCCAGCTTCGGGAGCGGCTGTATAAGGAGACGCTGAAGGACGTGTCCCTCCGGGTTTCCGACACGGACACCTCCGAGGCATTCAACGTGGCGGGCCGGGGCGAAATGTCCCTGAGCATTTTGATTGAGACGATGCGCCGGGAGGGCTATGAATTTCAGGTGTCTCCCCCCCGTGTGCTGTACAAGGAGATCGACGGGAAAGAGTGCGAGCCGATTGAGCGGCTGGTGGTGGACGTGCCCGGCGACAGCGTGGGCTCGGTGATTGAAAAGCTGGGCCAGCGCAAGGCGGACATGCTGGAGATGACTCCGGTGGGCAACCGCATGCGGATTGAATTTTTGATTCCCGCCCGTGGCCTGTTCGGCTATCGGAACGACTTTTTGACCGACACCAAGGGCGAGGGCATCATGGCTTCCATCTTTGAAACCTACGCTCCCTATAAGGGCGATATCCAGCGTCGGGCCAGCGGCTCTATGATTTCCTTTGAAACCGGCGAGTCCATCACTTACGGCCTGTACAACGCGCAGGAACGGGGAGCGCTGTTCATCGGAGCGGGCGTGCCGGTATATGGCGGAATGATCATCGGCGTGAATCCCCGTAACGAGGACATGACGGTGAACATCTGCAAGAAAAAGCAGCTCACCAACACCCGGTCCTCCGGCTCGGACGAGGCGCTGCGTCTTGTGCCACCCCGGCAGATGAGCTTGGAGCAGTGTCTTGAATTTCTGGCGGACGACGAGCTTCTGGAGGTCACGCCCAAGAGTCTGCGTATGCGCAAGCGGATTCTGGACCACGAGCGGCGCATGAAGTCCCTCCACGGAAAGAGATAAAATTCGGGCGGAGCATTCTCCAACCCGGACAAATAAAAAGGGCCTGCGGAGGAAGTCCCTCCGCGGCCTTTTTTGCATATTCAGTTTCGCAGGAGTTTGACCACCTGCTCCGCGTCCTGCGGGGTCATGTCGGTCATAGGTCCTGTCAGCCCGGTGGGAAGCTTGCAAATGACAAACACCCCTCTGATATCCAACACGCTTGTATCCCCCTGGGGGTTCACCAGATAGGCGGTCATGTTGGGAGGGAGCTTCTTTTTCTCGCGGTTTCCATCCAGAAGAATGTAATAGAAGCCGCGATATAAGGAAAACGTGTTGACCTCGGTGGATTGCAGCCCGGCAATGCTGCTGTAAATTTTCTCAATCCGGTCGGTGGGAACCTGCATATAGCAAAGCGGCTGACCGGGGAATTTCACGAGCACGGTGATTTTTGCCATGAAGCTGCACTCCTTTCCGGATATCCCGGCGGGGGCTTGTGGATTTGAAGATATTTTAACGGATTTACCCGGTGATGTCAATGTTCGGAAACTTTTTTGCCTGTTCAAGCGTCTCAAGAGACAATGACCGACGCGGTGAGAGCCGCGAGAATTTTCAAAGGAGGAATATGCTGTGAAGAAAAAGAGAATGGGTGCGCTGCTGGGGCTTGTGCTGTGTGCCGTTTTGCTGGCGGTTCCCGCCGCCGGAGCGGAGGCGGAGCCGGTGGCTTCAGCCCCTCTGGGGCCTGTGTTGCTGGACGGCACGGTGAAGCAGACAGGAGAGAAGACCCTGCTGCTGACCAAAGAAGACGGCAGTCAGGTAATCGTGGGCTATGGCGAGACGACCTACATTGTGGATGCCACCGACGGTGTGGCCACAAACATGACCGGATTGAAGGACGGGGAGAGCGTGCGGATGTATGTGGACCCCATCATGGCTTTGAGTGAGCCGCCGCAGGCCCGGGCCTTAATCATTCTGCGTAATTTGCCGAAAAATGCAAAGGCCCCCACCTATCAGCAGGTGGCGGCGGTGGACACGGTGAACGAGAGCGGTGTGGCGCTTACTACCCGGGAAGGGGAGCGGATGACCATCCCCTTTGACGCGAAGACCTCACCCTATCTGACCAAAAACCTCGTTACCTATCGGGACCTGATTCCCGGGACATGGTTTTTGGCTTGGAGCAGCGGCGCGGAAGTGACCCGGGCGGTGCTGTTTGCTTACGACGGCCTGCCCTTTACCGATGTGGAGAAAGGCTACTGGGCTTATGATAGCATTCTTTCCGTCACCTCCCGTGGCCTTCTGCGGTGTGACTCCACGCTGGCGTTCCGCCCCGGCGACGCGCTGACCCGGGCAGAATTGGTAAAAGCGCTTTACCAACTGGCGGGCAGCCCCGTGGTGATTCAGTCCATTCCCGGGTTTGAGGATGTGCAGGACGGCGGGGACTATTTGAACGCGCTGACCTGGGCCGTGGGCAACAAGCTGGTGAATGGCTACTCCGACAACACCTTCCGCCCCAACGAAGTGGTGTCCCGCCAGCAGCTTGCGGCGTTTCTCTATCGCTGGGAGCAGCACCGGGGCGGCGGCTTCCAGGGCGCGTGGATGTTCCAGTTGGATTACCCGGACCGCGACAGCATTTCGGAGTACGCCTATGAAGGCGTTGCATGGTGCGTCACAAACAACATCCTCTCCGGCCGGTCTGACGGAACGCTGGCTCCCAATGCCTCCGTCACCCGTGCGGCTGCCTCGGCCATGCTGGAGCGGTATCTCACCTATCAGGCCAATGCCCGCAGCAGCGGTTAACGCGCCAAGGTGAAAACACCGCAATTTTATGTCCAATAGAAACGTCCGCCGCGCGGCCCTTTGGGTCGTGCGGCGGACTTATTTCAATCATCTCAAATCACGGTAAAAAGAGCGGGTCGGGGAGTGAAAAGCATGTCCCCAAAAGCCGGTGCGGACAGGTAAACCGATCCGGGTCACCCGTGTCCGCTCAGGCAAACACCGTTTGAATCAGGACCATATAAAGGGTGGTTCCCCCGGCGATGGACAGCAGGACGTTTCCCTTCCACCAATGGAGCAGACCCACCGTAAGAATCGCCGCCGTCTCCGGAATCCCGTGGGACGAGGCAAAGAGAGAGACGTTTCGCAGGCAGTATACCACCAATAGGCCCATGGCGGCGGCGGGAAGAAGCTTTCCGAGATACTCTACTGTTTTGGGGACTTCTTTTCCCTCCGGCAGCAGCAAAAAGGGAAGCCACCGGGTAAGCTGCGCCCCCACAGCCACGGCCAGAATGAGTATCAGCGTTTGCGGCACGCTCAGGTACACAGCTTTTTCCTCCCCATCAGCAAAATTGCGACGATTGCAAGCATGGCGGGAATCACCAGATTTTCCGGCCCAAACGCCAGCAAGCACGCCGCTGTTGCGCCGATACCGATCAGTCCGGCGGCCCGGTTTTCCCTCTTTTTCCACTGCTCCATAAACAGTACCACAAACAGCGCCGTCAGGGCAAAGTCCAGCCCTGCGGTGTCAAAGGGAATGAAGTCCCCTAACAGGCCACCCAGAACCGTACCCCCCACCCAGTATAAATAGTCCAGCAGGGAGATGGAGAGGTAAAAATACTTTTTATCCACGCCCTCCGGCGGTTCCACCGTGGAAACAAGGGAAAACGTCTCGTCGCATAAAACGTAGATGAGCGGAATGCGGGCCTTGCCCAGCCCCCGATATTTTTCCAGCATGACAATGCCGTAAAAAAGATGCCGGGCATTTACCATGAAGGACAACAGCACTGCCTGAACGGGGTCGAACACCGTGGTCAGCAGGGTGATTGCCACGAACTGCATACTTCCGCAAAAAGCCACCGCACTCATCAGGGTGGACCAGAGGGGACCGTAGCCCTTGGCGTTCATCAGAACGCCGTAAGCAATGCCAAGGAAGAGAAAGCCGGTCAAGACCGGGATGGTGTGGGGAAAGGCGGCGCGCAGGGCGGGGCCAAGGCGGCGCTCTGTCTTGTTCTGGGGTGCGTTCATGAAATTCAGGTCTCCTGTTCCTGCTCCGCCCGCAGGCGATCCAGTTTTTTGTTGCGGAAGTAAATGAGCGCGTCGGTCCCCACCATCAGGAAGTTCAGCACGTATAGGAAAAACACCCAGTCGAACCGTACCAAAACCTTGTTCAGCATTCCGCAGATGTAGCCAAACTCAATGATAATGAGAAAAAATAAGCTCTTGCCCACGGCGGAGCGGGTCACCCACGACTTGCGGATATTCACCGGCCACGAAAGGCCAAAGCAAATCAGCATCAGCGCCTCAAAAATACTCATGAGAGCTTCCCTCTTTCTCTTGAAATGAGGCCCGCGCCCGACCGGCGCGGGCCTCGCTGTCTCTGATGGAATGGATCCGTTCGCGTTACATTTTCTCCGGCGCGTCCACGCCGAGGAGCTTTAGTCCGCTGCGCAGAACCGCGCGGGCGGAGTCCGCCAGCTTCAGGCGTGCCTGTGCCAGCTCCGGGGCCTCGCCCTTGATGCGGCAGGCCGTGTAGAACCTGTGGAAGCAGGCTGCAAGCTCCTGAAGATATCGATTGATGAAAGAGGGGTCATAATCTCTGGCGGAAAGACGGACGATTTCGCAGAACTGGGCCAACTGCTTGATCAGGGCCTGCTCCGCTTCGCCGCTCACCTGCGCCATGTCCACGTCCGCAGCGGCGGGGACGCGCAGCCCCTCGCCCTCCATGGCCCGCAGCAGCGAGCAGATGCGGGCGTGGGCGTATTCCACGTAGTACAGGGGGTTTTCGCTGTCCTCCCGGACGGCAAGTCCCAGATCAAACTCCATTTGGGTGTCCGGCTTGGCATTGAAAAACCACCTTGCCGCGTCCACGGGCACCTCGTCCAGCAGATCGCACAGGGAAATGGCCTTGCCTGTGCGCTTGCTCATGCGCACAGCCTCGCCGTCTCGCAGGAGCTTTACAAGCTGCATCAGCACAATGTCCAGCCGGTTTGCGCCGTCCAGTCCCAGCGCGTCCAGCGCGCCCTTGAGACGAGCGACGTGGCCGTGGTGATCCGCGCCCCAGACGTTGATGACCTTATCAAAGCCCCGGACAGCCAGCTTGTTGCGGTGATAGGCGATGTCGGCGGCAAAATAGGTGTAAAACCCGTTGGCTCGGCGCAGCACGTCGTCTTTCAGCTCCAGCTTTTCGATGTCCGCGTCCTTTTTTCCCTCCCGGCGGAGGTTTGCGGCCATAATTTCCGCGGTTTTCAGCCACAGGGCCCCGTCCTTTTCATAGGTGAAGCCCGCGTCGGTGAGCTTGTCCACCGTCTCGGCAACATACCCGGACTCGTGGAGTGCGGATTCGTAAAACCAGGTGTCGTACTGAATTTTATACCGGGCCAGATCGGTCTTCATCTTGGGCAGGTTCACGCTTAGGCCAAATTGGGCAAGCGTGTCTCGCCGGACCTCATCCTCCGCGTCGGCCAGCGCGTCTCCGTGCTCGGCGCGGTAGGCCTGCGCCAAATCTCGGATGTCCTCGCCCTGATACCCGTCCTCCGGGAAAGGAACCGCGTCCTCGCCCCGGATAAGCTGGAGGTAGCGGGCCTCGATGGACTGGGCAAATTTTTCAATCTGATGTCCCGCGTCGTTGACGTAAAATTCACGGGACACCTCCGCCCCACAGAAGGAGAGGACGGAAGCCAGCGTATCTCCCAGCACGCCGCCCCGGGCGTTGCCCATGTGCATAGGGCCGGTGGGGTTGGCGGAGACAAATTCCACCATGATTTTCCGGCCTGCCAGCTCGTCGTTCTGGCCGTACTGCTCTCCCTCGCTCTCCACGGCGGAGAGCACGTCGCCAAACCACGCCTGCCCCAGATGGAAGTTTAAAAAGCCGGGGCCGGCGATTTCGGCGGAGTCAAAATAGCTGCCCTCCAGCGCCAGACGTTCCAGCAGCGCCTGCGCAATGGCCCTGGGCGGCTGGCGCAGGGCCTTGGACGCAGCCAGCGCGAAGGTGGTGGTAAAGTCGCCGTTTTTCGTGTCCTTGGGAATTTCCACAGGAACGGAAGCAATCTCCGCCTCGGGAAGGGTCCCGTCGGAAACGGCGGCGCGATAGGCGCTTCTGGTCAGCTCCGCCGCCTGGTCCTTTGCTTTTTGAATCATATGCAGCATGGTATATCCCTCGTTTTCATTGGTGTGGTGACGGAAGGCACGTTCCTTCTGTCAGCTTTTGGGCCGTACGCGGATTTTAAACGCATTTTTTCCCGTGGCGGTGTGGTCCACCGCGATGGAATATCGGATTTCAAGAAGGCCTCCCCGCTCCGTCAGGCTGTGGCGCAGGAAGCTGGTTAAAATGTCCACGCTCAGTTCTCCCATGGGCGTTTCATACAAAGACGTGTGCTGCCGCCCCTCCTCGAAAATCATCTGAGAGTTCACCTTGCCCGCGCGGGTCAGAAAAACCTTCTGCCCCCGCAGCTCGAAGGTGGTGACGGTGCCCTCCATCCCGGTGAGGGCGCTTTCCTCATAGCGCAGCAGCAGCCCGTCCGGGAGCGGGCGCAGCGTCCCCTCGGTGGTCAGCTCCGTACCGTCGGGATCGCAGCCGTCAAAATACTGCTCTCCCCGCACGGAGATAATCACCGGCAGGGGCGGGCTTTCAGTATCGGTCGATATCAATTTGATTGGCTCCATGGCGCAAATCCTCCCGCAGGAACCAGGAGGCGGTTTCCTCGAAGCTCTCCACCCGGTCGCTGACATAATATGTGGCGTCGCCGTGACGACCCTCGCTGTTTCGCAGCTCTCCCGCCTTCAGCAGCCGTTTCAGCTCAAAGGCGGACTCCTCTCCGGCGGACACCAGCTCTACCTCCGGTCCCATCACTCCGCCGATAATTTCCTCCAGAAGGGGATAGTGGGTGCAGCCCAGAATCAGGGTGTCCACGCCTGTCTCCTGCATGGACGCAAGATACTCCCGGGCCACGGTTTCAATCACCGCGTCCCCCTTGCGGAAACGTCCGTTTTCAACCAGAGGGACGAACAGGGGACATGCCTTGGAAAACACCTCAATCTCCGGGTCCAGCTCCGCAAGGGTCTTTGCATAAGCCCCCGCCCGGACGCTGGCCTGTGTCGCAATCATGCCAACCCGCTTGTTTTTTGTCACCGCAACGGCCCGGCGGCAGGTGGGCTCCACCACGCCTACCATGGGCAAATCGTTTTCCGCCTGCAACGCGGGCAAAGAGGTGGTGGATACGGTGCCGCAGGCAATCAAAATTGCCTTGAGGTCAAAGGATCGCAGGAACCGCACGTCCTGCCGCGCGTATTTCAAAATCGTCTCCCGGGACCGGCCCCCGTAGGGGACGCGGGAGGTGTCTCCAAAGTAAATCAGGTCCTCCTCGGGCAAAATCTCCCGCAGGGAGCGGATGGCGGTCAGCCCGCCAAGCCCGGAGTCGAACACGCCGATGGGTCGCTTATCCATGCAAAGTGCCTCCATATCTGTGGCTGAAAGGGCCATATTCCTATCATATAGCCCCAACTTGACCATTATACTATGTATGTGAACACCGGGCAAGACAGATTTTAGGCTTTTTTCCCGGTTTTTGATGTGGAATTTCCAAATGGGATTTGGTATAATGCTGAAAGGATCGGCCTTGCGGCCGAAAAAACCGGATGAGGGAGGTGTTTGCCGTGAAGATCGAGCTGACAGAGCAGCAGTATCGCTATCTGCTGGATCTGGTGTACATCGGGAATTGGGTGATGAACTCCGCCCGTGAGGACGACCGCATTGCGGAATACGACAAGGTGGAGAGCCTGATCTTCTCTCACTGCCCCGCCCACGGAATGCATAAGCTGGCGGAGCATCTGGACGGGGAGATTATCCCCTCCCGCGCGTTTGCCGACGGCGGAATTCACGAGGCCATCGCAGATTATGAGGATGTGGTGTTCTATGAAATTCTGGCGGAGGAGCTGGCCCTGCGGGACATGGACGGAGAGCCCATGACCAGAGAGAATTACAACGAGCTGATGGAGCGCATCGATACTTATATGGACGAATTTGAAGAGCACGGGACGGACCACGTGAACGTGGAGCTGGACGAGTAAGCAGAGGCAATTTCGGGAATAGAACAAAGAAAGCGCAGGAAAAGAGCACAGGAAGAGAAAACAGGGAGGAAAACTGAAGATGGCAGGAAAGGCAAAGGTTTATTTTGCGGATTTCCGGGCCCCAAGCTGGCGGGAAAATCTGCCCCAAAAGCTGGCGCGCCTGATGATGACCGCCGGGTTTGGCGACATCAACATGGAGGGAAAATACGCGGCGATCAAAATGCACTTCGGCGAGCCGGGGAATTTGGCGTATCTCCGGCCAAACTGGGCCAAGGTAGTGGCGGACCTTGTGAAGTCTCAGGGCGGAAGACCTTATCTGACGGACTGCAATACACTGTATGTCGGCGGGCGGAAGAATGCCCTGGACCACATCGAGTCGGCCTATGTAAACGGGTTTTCCCCCTTTTCAACCGGCTGTCACATCCTAATCGGCGACGGGCTGAAAGGAACCGACGAGGTTCTGGTGCCAGTGGTGGGCGGCGAATATGTGAAAGAAGCCAAAATTGGCCGGGCGGTGATGGACGCGGACGTGTTCATCTCTCTGACCCACTTTAAGGGCCACGAGCAGACCGGCATGGGCGGCACGCTGAAGAACATCGGCATGGGCTGCGGCTCCCGGGCGGGGAAGATGGAGATGCACAGCTCCGGTACGCCCTATGTCAAGCAGAAGCGGTGCATTGGCTGCGGCGCGTGTGTGAAAATCTGCGCTCACGACGCGCCCACCGTCACTGACGGCAAGGCCTCTATCGACCCGGTCAAATGTGTGGGTTGTGGAAGGTGCCTTGGGGTCTGCCCCAAGGATGCGATTGTTGCCGCCAATGACGAGGCCCCCAACATCCTGAATAAAAAAATCGCGGAGTATACCAAGGCAGTGGTGGACGGACGGCCCTGCTTCCATGTGTCGCTGGTGCTGGACATCTCGCCCAACTGCGACTGCCACGGGGAAAACGACGCGCCCATTGCCCCGGACGTGGGGATGTTTGCCTCCTTTGACCCGGTGGCGCTGGATCAGGCCTGTGCCGACGCGGTGAATGCCCAGCCCGTGATGGCGGGCTCCGCCCTGTCCGACGGGGCGTGGGACTGCAATTGTGGCGACCATTTCGTCGCGCTCCATCCCGACACCGACTGGCGCGTGTGTCTGGAGCACGGAGAAAAGCTGGGTCTTGGAACCCGGGAATACGAGCTGATTAAGATTTAAAACAAGCGCGGGCTTCGGAATCCTCCGAAGCCCGCGCTTGTTTGTCAAAAACCTTCCGCCGCGCTGTGTTCTCTAATAAATACGGAAAATCCATCTCCATCCCGGCAAAATTCCCAGCCCTGTTCGCCCAGCGCATTCCATTGCGTCTCCAAGTCGGTAATCTTTTTATCATAATTGAAGCCCGTCTCAATATTGAATTTCACAAACTTATATTCATATTGCTTCATAAGAATCCGTCCTTTCAAATTTGCGCGTGATTGCTTCTGGCCCCAAATAGCCCACTGTTACCAAAAATACTGAAAGCGCACCTTATTTTAGCTGGTCCAGCGTCAGGGAAAAGCTGTCCATAAAGGTCTTGAGAAAATAGTCCACCTCGGGAAGGCCGAAGGCCTCTAGCGCGGCGCGGGTCTGCCTTGCCGCATCGCCAAACTCGCCGTTTCCGGCCTTGACCTCCTCCACGCACTTAATATAGGCGGAGAGCTTGTCCGCCGCCTTCACCAGCGCCCGCAGCTCCGGGTCTGGAATTTCCAGCACCGGGGCATAGCTCTCCCGCAGCTCCGAAGGCAGCATTTCCAGCAGCTTCCGGTTTGCTTCCGCTTCCACTTCCTGATAGGCGGAGCGGATGGAGGGGCTGTAATACTTTATGGGAGTGGGCATATCGCCGGTGAGAATTTCCGACGCGTCGTGATACAGCGCCGCCACCGCCGCCGCACCGGGGTCCACATGACCGTCGAAGCGCTTGTTCCGGATGAGCGCCAGCGCATGGGCCAGCACCGCCGTCTGGTGGCTGTGCTCCTGCACGTTTTCGGGGGCGGTGTTGCGCATCAGCGCCCAGCGGGAGATGAACCGCAGCCGGGATATATATGCAAAAAAGTGGCTTTTCATGGCGTTTCCTCCAATTCTCCCAACAGGGCAAATCCCTCTGTGCCGGTGATGCGGGTGGCAAGCACGCGGTTGTGAAGGTTCTCGCCGCCCGGAACCAAAACTTCCGTATAGTTGGGTGCGTGACCGGAAAAGTGATTTCCCTTGGCCTGCTCAAACAGCACGGGGTACACCTGCCCCACACAGCCCGCAAGATATTCTTTGCGCATTTCGTCCGCCACGGTGGCGGCCCGGGCGGCCCGGTGTTCCTTCACGGCGGCGGGAATTTGCGCAAGCTCTGCTGCCGGGGTTCCGGGGCGGATAGAATAGGGGAAAATGTGCATCCGGGCAAAGCCGCACCGGCGAATAAAGTCCAGCGATTGGGAAAATTCCTCCTCTGTCTCGCCGGGGAAGCCCACGATCATGTCGGTGGTGACGGCGGGGCGGTCAAAGTATTCCTTCAGCAGCGCCACGGAGCGGAAATACCGCGCGGTGTCATACTTCCGGTTCATGCGCTTCAAGGTTTCGTCGCAGCCGGACTGCATGGACAGGTGAAACTGGGGGCAGAGATTGGGCAGCTTCGCGGCCCGGCGGCAAAAGTCCTCGTCGATGGTGCGGGGTTCCAGACTGCCCAGCCGCAGCCGAAGACCGGGGGCGGCGGTGCTGAGAATCTCCATCAAATCAATCAGGCTCTGACCGGTCTTTAAATCCGCTCCCCAAGAGGAAATCTCGATGCCTGTGAGCACCATCTCTTGATATCCCGCTACCGCAAGCTCTTTGGCCCGCGCCGCCGCCTCCTCCGGCGGCAGGGAGCGCACGGGGCCGCGGGCGTAGGGAATAATGCAGTAGGAACAAAAGTTGACGCAGCCGTCTTCTACCTTCAGCATGGCCCGGGTGCGGCCCTCCAGCCCTCCGGCGGGGAGAATTTCAAAGGCGCGGCGGTCAAACACGCGATCCACGGCCTCCATGGGCCTGCGGTCCTCCAGCTCCTGCTCCAGAAGGTCCAGAAAGCCCATCCGGTCCCCGGTGCCCGCAATCAGGTCCACGTCCAGCTTGCGCACGTCCTCGGGCCGGGTCTGGGGATAGCAGCCGCACACGGCCACCACCGACCCGGGGTGTTCCCGCCGGGCGCGGGAGAGCATCTGGCGGGACTTCTGGTCGCTGACGGCGGTGACGGAGCAGGTGTTCACCACATAGGCGTCCGCCGCGCCTGAAAAGGAAACGATTTCGTGGCCACGGCGGGAAAGCTCCTGCTCCATGGCCTGCGTCTCATATTGATTCACCTTGCAGCCCAGGGTGTAAATGGCGATTTTCATGGATTCTCCTTGCTATTTCAGACGATTTTCTTTATAATAATACGATTGAGCCGCAATTGGCGGCACAACTCTATTATACGTGTATTTTACCGCTGGGGCAAGCCCCAATCAAAGGAGTGTTTTCATGATTTATCTCGACCACGCCGCCACCACGCCGGTGCCGAGGGCGGTGGCGGAGGAGATGGTCCGCGTGCTGACGGAGGAATACGGCAATCCCAGCTCCCAGTACGCCTATGGCCGCCGCGCCAAAAGTCTGGTGGAGGACTGCCGCGGAACCGTGGCGCAGGCCCTTGGCTGCGAGACGGCGCGGCTGTTTTTTACCGCCTGCGGAACCGAGTCGGACAATTGGGCCTTCACCGCCGCCCTGTGGCAGAACCGGCGGGTGGGAAAACATATTGTCACCACCGCGGTGGAGCACAGCGCCGTGCTGGAGCGGTGCCGCTGGCTGGAACAGGATGGGTATGAGATTACCCGCATCCTCCCGGACAGGGACGGGAATATTCCGGCAGAGAAGGTGCTGAAGGCTGTCCGGCCGGACACGGTGTTGGTGAGCGTGATGCTGGTGAACAATGAGACGGGGAACGTTTACCCTATTTCGGAAATTGCCGCCGGGCTGGGAGCGAAAAATGAAAAAACCCTGCTGCATACCGACGCGGTGCAGGGCTTTTTGAAAATCCCCTTCTCCGCCAAAACGCTGGGCGCGGACTTCATTGCTCTTTCCGCCCACAAAATCGGGGGGCCCAAGGGCATCGGCGCGCTGTATATCGGCGGGCGGGTCCGCGCTCCGCGCCCCTTGCTGCCCGGCGGAGGGCAGGAGTCCGGCTTTCGCGCCGGGACGGAGGCCACCGCCCAGATTGCGGGTTTTGCCAAAGCGGTGGAGCTGCGGCTGGAGGATTTTGATGTGAAGCTGCGGCACATGGCGGAGATCAAAGCCTACGCCGTGGAGCGGCTGGGGGAAATCCCAGATTTGAAGTTTGTCGCAAAGGGGACCGCGCCCCATGTGCTGTCCGTCTCCATGCCGGGGTATCCCAGCCAGAACGTGGTGAACGAGCTGTCAGAGGCGGGCATCTGCATCTCCGCCGGGTCCGCCTGCCATCAGGGAAAGCCCAGTCAGGTGACGGCGGCGCTGGGTCTTGAAAAGCGGGAAGCCGCCGGAGTGGTGCGGCTGAGCTTTGGACCGGAAACCACAAAAGAGGAAATTGACGCGGCGGCGGACGCCCTGCATCGGCATCACGACGCCCGGTTTCCCATGCTGTGACGCGTCTGAAAATTCCCGCGCTGTTTACAGCAATTCCACAAAAAACTGCAAAAAGTTCAGCGTGCAAAATGACAGTCTGCTGCGTTGTTGTCCTTGACGGGCGTCAGCCCGTCAGCGTCCTCCG
The DNA here is from genome assembly GCF_032018205.1 of Oscillibacter sp. Classification (GTDB taxonomy): domain Bacteria; phylum Bacillota; class Clostridia; order Oscillospirales; family Oscillospiraceae; genus Oscillibacter. The sequence goes on from NZ_DALZOY010000005.1 coordinate 197,323, forward strand.
CCTTGCAGCCATTTTACGCTGCTTCCTTTTTTCGCATTCTTCTGTGGAATTGCTGTAGAAACAGTTGGGGGCATATTCTGTATGAAATATTTTGAGAACGATTGAGGTAATTATGTTTTCCGTGCTTCGCCAAAAGCCAGGCTTTTACGGCCGACTGTGGAAGCTGTCGCTTCCGATTATTCTGCAAAATCTTATTACCACGTCCCTTGGCTTTGTGGACACCTTCATGGTGGGCCTGCTGGGCAACGATGAGCTGTCCGCGGTCACTGCCGCCAACACGCCGATATTTCTGGTGCAGGTGATCATTTTTGGGGTGATGAGCGGCCTTACGGTATTGGTGTGCCAGTATTGGGGCAAGGGAGATACCGTTTCCATCAACCGTGTGATGGGCGTGGCGGCGTATGCGGGACTTGTTGTCTCCGGGCTTGCGGCGCTGGTGCTGTTTTTGTTTCCGGAATGGGTGATGGGCCTTGTCACCAACAACGCGGGGCTGATTGTACTGGGTGCGCCGTATGTGCGGATTGTGGGCATATCCTATGTGTTCAACGCCGTCAGTTCTGTGTATGTTGGAATGCAGAGGAGTACGGAAAATCCCGGTTTTGGCATGGTGGTATTTGCTATTTCCATGCTGTTGAATACATTTTTGAACTACTGCCTGATTTTTGGAAAGTTTGGCGCGCCCCGGCTGGAAATTGCCGGCGCGGCGCTGGCCACGCTGACTGCTCGGGTGGTGGAATTTGCCATTGTATTTATATACGCCGTTACCAACCGGCGGATTCCGCTGGTCCCCCGGGCGCTGCTGCGCCCCGGCAAAGCCATGGCAAAAAGCGCGGTGGTCTATGCAGGGCCGGTCATTGTGAACGAAACGCTGTGGGGTCTTGGCACAGCGGTGATGACCGCGATTATGGGACATACGGTGATCAGCGCGGATATGCTGGCGGCCTATGCCATCATGGGCAATATTGACAAATTTGCCACGGTGGCCTGCTTCGGGCTGGCGGGCTCCACCGCCGTCATCGTGGGCAAGCGCATCGGTGAGCGGGCCTCGGAGGAGGAGGTTTACAATCTGAGCTATTGCCTCTTGCTGGTGTCTTTTTTACTGGGAGCGGGGGTTGCCGTGGTGCTGGCGGTGCTGCTTCCCACGCTGTTTATTCCAATTCTCTATCCGCTGTTCAGCCTGACGGAAACCGCCGTAAAGGTGGCGGTGACCATGTGCACGGTCTATATCGTGATGATGCCCATGAAATCCTTCGACGTGTCCAACATCACCGGTGTGCTGCGCGCGGGCGGAGACGCGCGGGCGGCGGCGATTCTGGACTTGCTTCCCCTGTGGCTGGTGGCGGTGCCGCTGACAGCGCTGACAGGACTGGTGCTGAACGCGCCTATTTGGCTGGTGTGCTTGTCTATTTACTCGGAGAATATCTGCAAAATGCCCGCGGGATTTTTCCGGTTTAAAAGCAGGAAGTGGATTAACGACGTGACCATTCGCGAGGGAGAGACATGAGTAGTCTGTTCCGCTGTCCTCTGTGCGGCGGGGCGCTGGAGCGGGCGGAGAGAACCTATGCCTGCCCCGGAGGGCACAGCTTTGACATCGCAAAAGAGGGGCATACCCATCTGCTTCCTGCAAATCAAAAGAACTCCGCCGCTCCGGGCGACGATCCCGGCATGGCCGCCGCCCGGCGGGACTTTCTCTCCCGGGACTACTATCGCCCGCTGCTGGACGCGCTGTGTGCTCTGGCTGTCTCCCACACGGGACCGGAGCCTGCGGTTTTGGACGCGGGCTGCGGAGAGGGGTATTACACCGCAGGAATTTATCATGCGCTGCGCAAGGCGGAAAAGCGCCCCTGCATGGCGGGGACGGACATTTCCAAGGCTGCGGTGCGTCTGGCGGCAAAACGGGAAAAAGCCGTGGAGTTTGCGGTGGCGTCTTCTTACCGGCTGCCGCTGGCGGATGGGTCGGTGGAGCTGCTGCTGAATTGCTTTTCTCCCCTGTGTGTTCCGGAATTTCGGCGGGTGCTGCGCAGCGGCGGAAGCTTTTTGTATGTGGTGCCGTCGGCCATGCACCTGTGGGAGCTGAAGGAGATTCTCTATGACACGCCCTATCCCAACGAGGAGAAGCGCACGCCCTACGAGGGCTTTGCCTATGAAACCGTCGTCCCTGTGGAGGGGCGGATAGAGCTGAATTCTCAGGAGGAAATTCACGCGCTGTTTCAGATGACGCCCTACTACTGGAAAACTCCGAAGGAAGGGACGGAGCGGCTGGCAGCCGTGGAGCGCCTTTCCGTTCGGATTGGGTTTCACATTCATGTTTTCCGGGCGGAGTAGCCTAAAGTGCAAAACCGAATGAAAAGCCGCCTGAAGATTATTCTTCAGGCGGCTTTTTTTAATGTTTTTAAAAGAATGCTGCAAAAAATCTGTCCGCAGTCGTGGGCTGAATGGCAAAGGGAGGAAAGCAAGCATACACTGTATTGGGTTTCGCCAGCCTACTATCATGAAAGGAACTTCGAATATGGCTTTCAGAAACTGTTCGCATTCCAACTCTGGATGCGATAATTCCTCTACAAATTCTGAGGATTGCGGAATGAAGATTCATTCCGGCTCTTCTTGCAATTCCTATTGCTGCATTCCCGGCCCTCCGGGCCCTCCCGGCTGTCCCGGCTGTCCCGGACGGCAAGGCCCCACCGGACCTACCGGTCCGCAGGGTCCTCAGGGACCTGCCGGAGCCACCGGCCCCGCCGGTCCCCAGGGCGTCGCTGGTCCACAGGGTCCTCAGGGGGCCCAAGGTCCTCAGGGTCCTGCCGGAGCTAACGGGGCTACCGGCCCTGCCGGCCCTCAGGGTCCCCAAGGTCCACAAGGTCCGCAGGGTCCCTTTGGCCCGCAAGGCCCCATCGGGGCGACTGGGGCGACCGGTTCTACCGGTGCCACGGGAGCGACTGGTGTAGGCGCAACCGGCCCCACCGGGGCGACTGGAGCGACCGGTCCCACAGGTCCTACCGGAGCAACTGGCGTAGGCGCGACTGGCGCAACCGGCCCCACCGGGGCGACTGGAGCGACCGGTCCCACAGGTCCTACCGGAGCAACTGGCGTAGGCGCGACTGGCGCAACCGGCCCCACCGGGGCGACTGGAGCGACCGGTCCCACAGGTCCTACCGGAGCAACTGGCGTAGGCGCGACTGGCGCAACCGGCCCCACCGGGGCGACTGGAGCGACCGGTCCCACAGGTCCTACCGGAGCAACTGGCGTAGGCGCGACTGGCGCAACCGGCCCCACCGGGGCGACTGGAGCGACCGGTCCCACAGGTCCTACCG
>NZ_DALZOY010000006.1:0-130847 GCF_032018205.1 Oscillibacter sp.
ATTATATATCAAAATCCTTGAGAATAGGGTGTCAACTTTATTTATACAACATCATTGACTCGCTTTCAGAGCAGAGCGCAAAGGATTTTTTGAAAATATGCTTAAAAATGGTTTCCGCGCATTTGCGCGGAAACCAAGATGAACAGAGGTGAAATCCCATGCCAGACGAATATAGAATTGCCGCTGCATACATCCGCGTCAGCACCGAAGACCAGACAGAGCTGTCCCCTGCCAGCCAGCTTGTGGAGATTCGCAAGTGGGCGGCAAAAAACGGCTGGATTATTCCGGAGGAATACGTCTTTGTGGACGAGGGAATTTCCGGACGAAAGGTCACAGGGCGGGGCGCTTTCCGTCATTTAATCGGCACGGCAAAATTGAAGCCCAAGCCCTTTGATGCAATTTTGCTATGGAAGTTCTCCCGGTTTGCCCGGAACCGGGACGACGCGGTGTTTTATAAGTCCGTCCTGCGCAAGCAGCTCCACATTGAGGTACTTTCCATCAGCGAGCCGATTGCCGAGGGAAAACTCGGCATTCTCATGGAAGCGCTGATTGAAGCCATGGACGAATATTACTCCATCAACCTTGCTGAAGAAGTCAAGCGCGGCATGGAGGAAAAGCATCGCCGGGGCGAACTGCAATCCAATCCTTCCTTCGGATACACGGTGCAGGACAATGTTCTGGCTCCAAAGGAACCGGAGGCCACTTACATAAAAGAGATATTCCGCCGCTTCTCTGAGGGTGAGGGCTTCTTCCACATTGCCAAGTGGCTGAATGATATCGGTGCCCGGACACACCGGGGGAATCTTTTTGAAAACCGCACCGTGGAGTATATTCTTCGCAATCCGGTTTACATTGGAAAGCTCCGCTGGAATCCCTCCGGCATCACTCGCCGCGATTTTACGGACCCCGCTATTGTGCTGGCCGACGGAAAGCACGAGCCTTTAATAGATATGGACACATGGAACATTGTGCAGTCCCGCATCGCGGAGCTGAAGGCCACATGGAAATATCATGGGCGGCCTCTGGGAAGCAATAAGGACTGGATTTCCGGCCTGATCCACTGCTCTTCCTGCGGTGCCACCTTGATTTTTGCAAAGCCGAACTATTGGAAGTGCAATCACTATGTTCGGGGCCGCTGCAAAACCTCCCAGCACGTTTCCACGGACCTCTTAAAAGAGGCTATTATCCGCCGTCTTCAAGTTGACCTTCAAACCAGCTCGCCCATTCAGTACGAGATCATTCGGGCAAAGGATGTCGGCGAGGACGAATTAAACGCGCTGCGCACTCAGCGGGATTCTCTCGCAAAAAAGCTGGACCGTTTGCGTGATGCATACCTTGCCGGAGCCGATACTGTCGAGGAATATAAGACCACAAAAGAGTCCACTCAGGCAAGGCTGGCCGATGTGAACACGCAGATTCAAGCGGCAGAAAAAAAGAGCGCCAAGATTGGCACCCCCACTGCTATGAAAAAATCTATACGTTCCGTCTTAAAGACGATTACTTCCGATTCCACTACCATGGAGCAGAAATCCGAAGCGGCCCATTCCATCATCGAATACGCCACCTGGGACAAAGCCCAAAACCTCCTGCAAATACATTATCGCCTTGTCTTTTAATTTTGCTTCGTAGTCTGCTGCACTACGGGGGACCACACGGAGAGCTTGGTGCATCGCTGCGGTATCTCAGCCAGCGGTACTCCATGCCCTATCCCGAGCTGAAAGGGCTTTTAACCGATATAGGGACAGAAGAACTAGGCCATTTGGAGATGGTGGGTACCATTGTCCATCAGTTAACCCGGAACCTCACGGAAGGTGACGTGAGAGAGGGCGGCTTTGCCCCCTATTTTATCGACCACACCACCTCGGTCTACCCCACCGCCGCGTCCGGCTCTCCCTGGAGCGCAGACGGTATTGCCGTCACTGGTGATACCATCGCAGATTTGACCGAGGATTTGGCGGCAGAGCAAAAAGCACGTCTGACCTATGACAACATTTTGCGGATGAGCGATGACCCGGATGTCACCGACGCCATTCGTTTCCTCCGCGCCAGAGAAATCGTCCACTTCCAACGCTTTGGCGAGGGACTTCGACTGGCCAAGGACCGGATGAACGAGAAAAATGTGTACTACATGAATCCGTCCTTTGACAAATAAGCGGACTGCAATGAATAAAAGGCGATATGACTGTAAAGTCATATCGCCTTTTTTACTCGCCTTCTCTTTCGAGGCAGTTTACCACACTTCAGCCCATTTGAGACGGCGGACGTAGACTATCCTAATTCTACCATAAAAAATCGTTATTGATTTTTCTGAACTGCCGATATCAGGATTGGCCTGTCGCAACACGTCCATACCGAGGCCCCATTTTTCCAAGGTACCGGTGCGGAAGTTCTCTATAATAACGTCACTTTTAGCCACCAGTTCCAAAAAGGGCTGCTTGCCCTCTTCGTAGTGGAAATCCAGCGTAATGCTCTTTTATTACGTCCCATAGATGGCCAACGTATACTGACGCCATCCTTCAGCGGCCCATGGACAGGCAATGACTGTGGTATATCAAGAACCCGAATTCCCTCCAATACTTCTATTGTGCTCTTCCTCTTTCTGTAAATAATCAATTTTCTCTGCAATCAAATTCTGATTTTTTATCATTTTGCTTGTGACAATGTGGGTATGATTATCAGCCCCTTGCAGTCCACCACATATTTGGCGTGCGGCTTGGCTGGCATAGAGGTTTCCGTCCCCACCCCTGAAGAAAAATTTCGGTTGGATTAGCATTATACTGTGCGTTGTGGCATTGATAATGGGCACAATGTCCATTTATTGAGTTTACATTCCTTTTGCAATGAACTAGTACATGACCTGAGCAAATGCCCCGGGTCTTGTGCTAAATATTGCTAAATCAGATCATATTGGCTAAATACCTTGCAATTCTGGCGGATCATATGCAGTAACATCTGGGTACTCCTCCAGAACACCCGGCTTTACAAATAGGATACCACAACAGGAGTGGTTTCGTGGAAATCTTTGATTGGGAAGATGTTCATCTTGTTATTCAACTCCTGATTTAATTTCAGTACGCTGGGAAGAGGCAGAAGCTGGCCGTATAATCCCGCATGGATGCAGGTCTGGGTGGCTGGAAACATGGACGCAGTCGAGACTGGCTCCGATTTTCTCCAGATGCCGCTTTAGCAGCATACTGGAATTGAAGTATGGCAAGTTGAGCGCAAAGGGCATCTGCTGAAAATTCCGTAGGTCAGCGCCTTACGTCTCCTGCAATTCCGGCGAAGCTGCACTGACGATACGCAGATGCACATCTGAAGAAGCATTTTTAAAATCGTTGATGAGGTTGGGCATCAAACTACGGAATCGCCCTTCCGTAGTTCCCAAAGTAATTTCTCCGCCTCGATCGTCCCGCAAATTACGCTCCAGCGATTTCACTTGGCACAGCGCTTCATACATGGATTGTTCTGCCGAAGTCAACCAGAAAGAAGGCTTGCGCTCAAACAGGGTTATACCAAAATCTGTCTCCAAATTGGACAGATACTTACTCAAATTCTGGTGAGAAATGAATAGATGCTCCGCCGAACGGGTCATATTGCCCTCCTTGGCCAGAACTAGGAAGTAATGATAATTGGTAAACATGAGATTCATCCCTTCTTCTTTAGCTTACGATACCGTCCGGAAAAGCTCAGGCGATTTAAGCATAAACACTGTAACAGTATGGCGATTTCTCGTTCTTTAGAAATTTATAAGGGAGTTCTGTGATAAAGGCAGCAAAAGCTTGTAAAAAGGAGTATGACTGTAAAGTCATACTCCTTTTCATGCATTGTATACTAGGAAACTTTTCGGGTACATCTATCAGCGTCAGACCAATCCAGTGAGCAAGATAGTTCATCTCGTTTCACGGTCAAAACGTCCTTTTCAGATTTCATCTGCCGCAGAGATAGGGGGGGGAAGATTAGGAATGTCGACAATCAGATATGCAATCCGCGTCATGCTCTTCCCTGCACCTGCTCTTCCCTGCACCTGCTCAGCTCTCATTTCAGCAGCGCCGCAAACTCATCCTCCGTCAGCACGGGGATACCCAGCTCCTGGGCCTTTTGAAGCTTGCTTCCTGCGGCGTCTCCCGCCACAACATAGGCCGTCTTTTTGGAAACGGAGCCGGATGACTTCCCACCCCGGGCTTGAATCATCTCCTCGGCGGACTTGCGGTCGAACTGGGTCAGCGTACCGGTGAGAACGAAGGTTTTTCCTGCGAAGCGGTCGTCCACCGCCTCTTCCGTGCAGGTAGTATTCACTCCGGCGCTGCGGAGCTTTTGCAGCAGGTCCTGAGATTGAGGGCTTGCAAGCCAGTCCAGAATGAACTGAGCCGTGACGGCTCCCACGCTGTCAATGCATGTCAGCTCTTCCGGTGTGGCACGCTCCAGCGCGTCAAGCGTTCTAAAATGCTGCGCCAACACCCGCCCTGCTTTTTCACCCACCTGCCGGATGCCCAGCGCGTAGAGCAGCTTCCCAAGGTCATTTCCCTTAGATTTCTCGATGGCAGCCACCGCGTTGGAAGCGGACTTTTCTCCCATGCGCTCTAACTGGGCAAAGTCCTGCTCCGTCAGGCCATAGAGGTCCGCGGCGGAGTGAATCAGCCCGGTTTCAATCAATTGTTGAAGCACGGCGGGTCCAAGACCGTCGATGTCCATAGCGTCCCGGCTGACAAAGTGCGTAATATTACGCAGAAGCTGGGCCGGGCATTCCGCGCCGGTGCAGCGAACCGCCACCCCGTCTTCGTCCCGGGTCACAGGTGCGCCGCAAACCGGGCAGTTTTTTGGCAGCTCATAGGGAATCGTCCCCTCCGGCCGCTTGGAAACGTCCACCTCCACGATTTCGGGGATAATCTCTCCCGCCTTCTGGACCAATACGGTGTCGCCCACGCGAACGTCCTTTTCAGCAATATAATCCTGATTATGCAGCGTGGCGCTCTGGACGGTAGTGCCTGCCAGATGGACCGGTGCAAGCACCGCCTTGGGCGTCAGCACTCCAGTGCGACCCACCTGAACCACAATGTCCAGAACCTTGCTCGGCTTCTGCTCCGGCGGATACTTGTAGGCAATGGCCCACTTAGGGCATTTCACAGTGCTGCCAAGCGATTCTCTGTCGGACAGCCGGTCAATTTTAATCACTGCTCCGTCCATATCGTAGGGATAGCTCATTCTCCGCTCGTTGATGTCATAGATTTCCTTCAGGCACGCGTCGGCGGTAAGGACCGTTTTATGGGGGATAACGGGGAAATGCTGGCTTTCTAAATAGTCCAGCGTTTCAGAGTGGGTGGCAAAGCTTCGTCCCTGCGCCAATTGCAGGTTAAAAATCCGGATGTCCAGCCGCCGTTCCGCCGCAATTTTCGGGTCAAGCTGGCGCAGGGAGCCTGCGGCTGCGTTTCGGGGGTTGGCCATGAGGGGCTTCCCCTCTATTTCCCGGTGGCGGTTGATTTCCTCAAACACGGAGCGGGCCATATAAACCTCTCCCCGGACAATGAGCCGGGGCAGCTTCTCCGGCAGCGTCATGGGAATGGAGCGGACGGTGCGCAGGTTCTCCGTCACATCCTCCCCCACTCTGCCGTCGCCTCTTGTCCCACCGCTGACAAATACGCCGTCCCGATACTCCAGCGCCACCGACAGTCCGTCTACCTTCGGCTCCAGAGAATACGCCGCATTCCCATCAAGCGACTCCTCCATCCGGCGGCAGAAATCCTCCACCTCTCCGGCGGTAAACACATCCTGCAAGCTCTCCAGCGGAACCTCGTGGCGATAAGGGGAAAAGCCATCCTTCAGCTTGTCCCCCACGCGCTGGGTGGGGGAATCCGGGACGATTTCCTCTGGATGCTCCTGTTCCAACTGCTGAAGCCGACGGTTTTTCATGTCGTAATCATAATCCGATATGGTGGGTTCGTCCAATACATAGTAGCGGTAGGCATTCTCGTTGAGCTCCTCCCGCAGTCGCTTCATTTCCTCGCGATAGTCCATGCGCTCGTTCCTTTTCCTTTCCTGCCCGGACTGAAAGCGGGAGGGCTTCCTCCCGCTCAGCCCTTGTTGAGAATCAGCTCTCTGGCGTCATCTGCTTGATCACCCGTATTGCTGAAATAGGTATAGCTCTCCGGAACCGTACCCACAATCACCGTTTCGGCCACGGTAAAGGCGTTGCTCACCTGCGTGGCGGTGTTAAAGCCCGGCAGCAAGATTGCCACGGATACATCCACCTCCAGCAGAATCCGATGCTTGGTCTGGTTGATCCCCGCGGTATCAAACTGGTTTTCCAGATGTGCCCTAGACGATCCCACGGACTGCATCCGCACCTTTACCCCCGGCCCACGCCCGGACAGCAGAGCAGACCCGGTAAGGCTGCCCACAGGGATGGACAAGTCTTTTGTGGATACGTCGGAGAGCCGCTCTAAAATCACCTTTAAAATTTTGGACTGCAAGCGGTTAAACTCCGGCATATTGCTTTTTACCGCCGTAATTTTCCCTTCGTTGTCCTTTTCAAAGGAAATTAAATCGTCATATTTAATCTCCCCACTGTCAATTGTTTCATTCACCGCCTGTGCGACGATGCCGTTCACCGTGTTGCTTACCCGGGTAACAGCCAACTGGGTCAGTAGCTGTTTCATCTGAAGACCCGCCACGGCGGCAAAGATCCCCAGCGCCAGAAACACCGCCGCCAGCAGCAGCCGCACCAGCGTCCGCCGAGTCAGGGGGCGGCGGTAGTATCCGTAAGATCTCATAGAATCACCCCATTGGAAGATTCTATGCGAAAGGGGCTTTTCCCTATTTCAATCCGGACACAATCTGCTTAAAAGCCCTGCCCCGCTCCATAAAGTTTTTAAACTGGTCAAAGGCCGCGCAGGCGGGGCTCAGCAAAATTACATCGCCCTCCCCTGCTCTCTGTGCCGCCGTTTCCACGGCAGCGCGAAGCTCAGAAACAGTCAGCATTTCCGGAGTTCCTTGATAATTGGGCGCATTTTCAACGCAGCCGCGGATTTTTTCCGCCGTGGCCCCGCAGAGAATCAGAAGCTTCACATGCTCCACAAGCTCCGGCCCCAGCGTGTCGAAGGGAATGTGCTTGTCGTAGCCCCCCGCAATAAGAATGACTTTTTCCGGGAAGGACCGCAGCCCCGCGATGGTACGGGAAGGGCTGGTTCCGATGGAGTCGTTGTAGTACCGCACACCCCGCAGCGTCCGCACCAGCTCAATGCGGTGCTCTACACCGGCAAAGGTCCGGGCCACCTCCCGCATTGCTTCATCGGGCACCAAACCGTCCATGGCAGCAATCGCCGCCATATAGTTTTCCACGTTATGAACCCCGGGAAGCAGGATATCGGATGTGTGCATAATTTCCCGCTCTGCCCCGTCTGCCCGGGAGACAATCACATCGCCCCGAAGGAATACGCCCTCCTCCGGCTCCTCTTTGCGGGAAAACAGCCGACGGCGGCCGACGGCGCGGCCTGCTTGCTCAGCCGTAATATCGTTGTCAGCATTAAATACGGCAATATCCGATGAAGACTGATGTGTAAAGATGTTTTCCTTTGCAGCTATATATTCCGCCATATCCCTGTGTACATCCAAATGATTGGGTGCCAGATTTGTAATTACGGCGATGTGGGGGCTGCGGGTCATGGTCATCAGTTGGAAAGAACTCAGCTCCAATACGGCATAGTCCTCCGGTCGCATTTCATCCGCCTCGCACAGCAGCGGACGGCCGATGTTTCCGCCAACGTGAACGTTTTTTCCGGCCTCCCGCAAAAATTCGGAGATCAGAGTGGTCGTGGTGGTCTTCCCGTCGCTTCCGGTAACAGCGATCAGCATGCAGGGAGCCACTTGAAAGAAGACCTCCATTTCGGAGGTAATCTCGCTTCCCCGTGCCGCTGCTGCCAAAAACTCCGGAACGTCCCGCCGCAATCCCGGCGTGCGAAAAATCACGTCCTGAGTCAGATCCTTCAGGTATTCGTCTCCCAGCTTCAGCGTTACGCCAAGACTTTCCAACCGGCCGGCCTCACAGCCCAAATCCTCCCGGCTTTTGCGGTCGCAGGCGGTGACGCGAACGCCCGATTTTGCCAAAAGCTCAATCAGCGGCGTGTTGCTGACGCCGATCCCCACAATGGCCACGGTTTTTTCCCGAATGGATGCAATATATTCCTGTAACGTCATAAGCGGTCCCTCCAAAAGCGCCCGCAGGGGCGGAAAAATTACTCAGAACAGTATACCGCAAAGCGGTAAAAATAGCAATCAGGCCCCATAAATTTTTCATCTTCTTTGCTGTTGACAAGCAGTGAAAGAGCGGGTAAAATAAACGGGCAAGTAAAACAGACAGTCGCGTAGGCAGGCCGAAAGGCCGTCTATGAGGAAAGTCCGGGCTCCACAGGGCAAGGATAACGGGTAACGCCCGCCGAAGGCGACTTCAGGAAAAGTGCAACAGAGATATACCGCCTTCTTTTGCCGTTCCATGGCGGTCGGGCCGCGTCGGCTAGCGCCGTCCTCGGACGGAACGCGGAATTGTCGGCTTCCGTGGATTGGCAAAAGACGGTAAGGATGGAAAGGCGAGGTAAGAGCTCACCCGACGGCTGGAAACAGTCCGTCGCTGTAAACTCTATCCGGAGCAACACCGTGGGGAAGCAATAGGTTGGCCCGACCGCTTCCAGGAGGTGGCTTGAGCGCGTCGGCGACGGCGCGTCGAGATAGATGACTGTCAAATACAGAACCCGGCTTACAGTTTTGCTTGCATCAGATATGGCCCTGGCTGCGGAATACGCAGCCGGGGCTTGTTCTTTTCTTCAGTGCCCTTCGTTCCCTTTTCGACCCTCCTTCTTTCGTAAGCTTTATACTGATATATTCAATAAAACCTAAGTTTTGTTGAATATATCAGTATAAAGCAGCCCGGGAGCAGTTTGCTCCCGGGCTGCCTGTTTTTTCAATATAGCCTTTAAACTGCTTCGGTCAGCAGACAAATGGGGCGGCTCAGCTTAGTCCTGCTCCCAGTTGTGCCAGACGTTCTGCACATCCTCATTGTCCTCCAGCATATCAATAAGCTTATCCATGTTTTTCACATCGCCCTCGCTGCTGAGCACAATGGTGTTCTGGGGGACCATCTCGATGTCGGCGTTGACAAAGCTGTACCCCTTCTCCTCCAGTGTCTTCACAACAGTGTTGAAGGAATCTGGGTCGGTGTTGATCTCAAGAGCCGGTCCGTCGGCGGTAAAGTCCGCCGCGCCGGCTTCCAGCGCATCCATCATCACGGTGTCCTCATCCAGCTCTCCATCCTCGTTGTCAATGACGATGACGCCTTTGCGGTCAAAAGACCAACTAACGCAGCCAGGCGCTCCCATGTTGCCGTTGCACTTGTCAAAGGCATGGCGAACCTCCGGCGCGGTGCGCTGGCGATTGTCGGTGAGGGCCTCCACAATGACGGCCACGCCGCCGGGACCGTAACCCTCATAGGTAATGGCCTCAAAGCTCTCCGTATTGCCCGCGCCCATGGCTTTCTCGATGGTGCGCTTGATATTGTCGTTGGGCATATTCACTGCCTTGGCCTTTGCAATGACCGTGGCAAGACGGGAATTATTGTTGGGATCGCCGCCGCCGCCTTCCTTCACGGCAACGAGAATCTCCTTTGCCACCTTGGTGAATGCCGCGGATCGTCTCGCGTCCGCCGCTCCCTTGGTTTTTTGGATATTATGCCACTTGGAATGTCCAGACATATGTTTATTCTCCTTTAATGTAGAATTGAATGACTTCCCGGTGGGAAGTGGATTTTTCAATAGAAAGCCCGGGGAATTTTCCTTGCAACCAGTCAATCAGCGCATGGCAGACCGGGTCCTCCGTGGGGAAATGGCCTGCGTCCAGCAGATTGATGCCCTTCCCCGCCGCGTCCAAAAACGCGTGATAGCCTAAATCCGAGGTCACAAAGGTATCACAGCCAGCAGCGGCTGCCGCATCTGCGTATTCGCCGCAGGCTCCACCGCCCACGGCCACGCGAAGCACCGATTTTCCGGCGTCGGCATAGCGCACGCCGTTGCAATCCAGTGCCTGAGAGACATAGCCGGCAAAATCCCGCAGCGCCATGGGCGCCGGGAGCCGCCCCATGCGGGCAAGCCCATTTGTCCCCGGAAGGGGCCCAGGGTCCTCCAGACGGAGAGTATAGGCCAGCACGTCATTCACGCCGCCCTCCGCCACATCCAAATTCGTATGCATGCAGATCACGCACATATTCGCACGGACCAGCTTCCGCAGCAGCCGCCCCTGCGGGGTATCCTCCCGCAAGGTTTGCACCGGAAGCCACCGGCAATTCATCACCGGATGGTGAGCGACAATCAATTGGCAGCCCTTTGCAATCGCCTCATCCGCAACCGCTTCCGTCACATCCAGCGCCGCCAAAGCGCGGGTAATTTCCGCAGCCGGGTCGCCCACCAGCAATCCCACGTTGTCCCAATCCATTGCACCGGCTTTGGGCGCGAGTTCAAACAGACTTTTCTCAATTTCAAGAGCCGTTGGCATGACGCCACTCCTCCCATAATTCCAACAAGGACCCAATTACATCCCTCAGCCGGTCCGCCTTTTCCCACGTTTCCGGTCCGCTCCCTCGGTTAAGCCCAGCCACCGCCGTCTGGAGCCTTAAAATCTGCTCCACAAGATATCGTCCGCCCAGCGGGTCCCCCATCAGATGAGCGCCACCGTATATCTGCCCCGGAGACAGGCTCTGCGAACCGGCTCCAACCTCCAGCACAGGATAAATAGTTCCCCGGTCCTCCACCAGACGCTCTCTGCTAATGGCGTAGCTGTTGGCACTGAGAAAGGTCCGCAGCTCCTCCGCCCGCGACTGGGGCTGGAGCAGCAATGTATGACTGCCGTCGGCCGTCCAGGGGGCGGCGGCGAGAATGGAAACGATGTTCTCTCCGCCCATCCCCGCGATCACCACAGTATCCGCCTCTTCCGCCTCCACTCCGGCAAGCCCATCGCACAGCCGAAATTCAATTCGCTCCAAAACGCCAAAGCGGCGCGCGGTGTCTTGCCCCCGGCCCAGAGGACCGGACCGCAGATCGCAGGCGATGGCGGAGCGAAGCCGTCCCTCCAGCGTCAGCCAAACCGGGAGATAGGCGTGGTCCGTACCCACGTCCGCCAGAGTGGCACCTTGAGGGACCCAGTCCGCCAACAATTGAAGCCGGGCCGACAACTCGGGTTTCCGTGCATTCATTCCGTCATCAGTCTCCTTCTGGCCCGCTGTAAACGGGAAAATTTCTGCCGTCGCCCGGCAACCGCTGACAAACGGAACGCATACGGATTTCCCGTATGCGTTCTGTCAGATTCTTCCTCGGAAAAGCTTTATTCCGCAGCCTTGTTGGCTTCCTCGTTGACCAGTGTCAACAGCTTGTCAACGTCCACGCCATGGACCATGCAAGCCTCTTCCACGGTTTCGCCGCGAGAAGAAGGGCAGCCCAAGCAGTGCATTCCAATGGAAAAGAAAATCGGCGCGGTCTGAGGAGCCACGTCCAGAATATCACCGATGATGGTGTCCTTTGTAATTTCAACCATAAATTTGCCTCCAAAAGTTCAGTTTATCGGAGCAAAGCTCCGTTCACTTTTAAGTATTATACCCCGTTTTCTCTCTAATTTCAAGAGAAATCCGGGGAAAATTTCATGTAAAAAGGCAAAACCTGCCCTTTTTGCGCTAAACCTAAAAAAAATCGGCTTTGCAGTCCTGTTTCGTTTCTTGAAGATACATCGCACCTTTAAAAAAAGCCAAAAAAGGAACGCCCTTTCGGACGTTCCTCTGAGATGACTTTCGTTATCTCTGCTCCTCGCGCATCTTGGCGAAGCACTCGCTGCAATACACAGGACGGTCGGACTTGGGCTCGAAGGGAACGCGAGCCTCTCCACCGCAGGATGCGCAAACAGCGGCGAAGTACTCCCGGGGACCGCGGGAAGCGGTCTTGCGGGCATCACGGCAGCCCTTGCAGCGCTGGGGCTCGTTCTGGAAGCCGCGCTCGGCATAAAACTCCTGCTCACCGGCGGTGAACACGAACTCCTGGCCACACTCTTTGCACACTAAAGTCTTGTCTTCGTACATGATTTTACCCTCTCTTTGAAAAGAAAAATATATTGCGCTCAGCTCTTGCTGAAATCGCCGGAAAGAAGTTGCCGCGCCACCTTACGACGGATCCGCTGCACGGCGTTGTCCACGGATTTAGGGGATTTGCCCACGGTTTCGGCAATTTCCCGACAAGATAAACCGTCTAAATAATACCCCAAAATCTTCGCTTCAAACTCGGACAATTGTTTCCGAACACCAAACAAGAGACTGCTCGTGTGCTCCCTGTCGATCAGAAAATCTTCAGGGCTGCGCTGCGTCAGATCCCGGGTACCAAGGGTGTAGGAGTCGCGATCAAAGAAGGGTGTATCAAGAGAAACCGACTGGTTCAGAGGCATGTGCTTGCCGCGGGAAGCGGCGCGCAGAACTGAAAGCAGACGATTGCGGACACAGGTTTCGGCAAAGGTGCGAAAAGCGGCGTCCCTTTCTCCGTCGTATTCCCGGACGGCCTTCATCAGTCCGATCATTCCCTCCTGCAGCAAATCCTCGCTGTCACCCCCGATCAAAAAGAACGGACGGGCACAGGAACGGACCAGACGGGTGTATTTGGAAACCAGACGCTCCTCCGCCCCGCGATTCCCGCGGGAGGCACGAACACACAGCTCCTCATCCGAAAGGCCGTCTGCACAGAATGAATTAGACTCTTCGCACTTGCACATACGTTATTATACCTTTTGAACACAAATTTTGTCAAGAGAAATATAAAATTCGTTAAAATTTCTTTTGAAAATTCTGGTAATTCCGCTCTGCGGCATCTTTTAAATTTCAATAGTTTTCACAAAATCCGCAAGTTTTTCAGCCGTTTTGCGCGCCTTTTCGATGGTTTTTGCCTCCACCATGACACGAATCAGTGCTTCTGTTCCGGAGGGTCGCACCAGAATACGGCCCTCGCCGCCCATGGCCTTCTCAGCCGCCTCCACGGCGCTTTGCAGTGCGGAGGAGGCCATAATCGCCTCCTTCACGCCCCGCTGATGGTCCACGGGCACGTTGATCAGCTCCTGAGGATACGTCGGACAGACGGACACCAGTTCCGAAGCCTTTTTGCCGGAGGTCTTCAAAACCTGCAAAAATTGGAGCGCGGTGACCTGACCGTCTCCGGTGGTTTCAAGGTCTGTGAAAATGGTGTGCCCGGACTGTTCGCCGCCGATGCGGAAGTCGCTCCGAAGCATTTCTTCCAGCACGTTCCGGTCCCCTACATCGGTACAAACCAGCTCCAACCCGCCCGTGCGGCAAAACTCGTGGAGACCCAGATTGCTCATCACGGTGGCAACCAGCGCGTTTCCGTTGAGCTTTCCCCTGCGCTTCATGTCCGCGGCGCACACGGCCATCACCTTATCGCCGTCGATAGGCCCGCCGGTTTCGTCCACCAGAAGGCAGCGGTCCGCATCCCCGTCAAAGGCCACGCCTACGTCGTACTTCCCTTTTACCACCGCAGCCGCCAAATCCTCAAGATATGTGGAGCCGCAGCGGCTGTTGATGTTCAAGCCGTCGGGCTGAGTGTGGATGAAATCCGTGTGGGCCTTAAACCGACCGAACAGCTCCGGCGCGGTGGCGCTGGACGCGCCGTTGGCGCAGTCCGCAAGAATGCGCAGCCCCGCAAGGTCGCTCTCCACCGTACCCGCCACAAAATCTATGTAATCCCGCTTCAGTTGGCGCATTCCGTGGTGACGGCGTCCAATTTCGTTACGGGTGCGGGACTTGATACGCGCATCGGACAGAATTTTCTCCTCCACCCGCAGTTCCACCTCGTCGGACAGCTTGTAGCCTTGGGCGTTGAACACCTTGATGCCGTTATGCTCATAGGGGTTATGAGACGCGGAAACCACAATGCCCGCATCGCCCCGCTCCCGCACCGTCAGATACGCCACAGCAGGGGTGGGAATTGTCCCCAGCGGCTTCACATCGCCGCCCACGTCGCAGATGCCTGCCATGAGGGCAGATTCCAGCATATCGGAGGAAACGCGGGTATCTTTACCGATCAAGACCACCGGGCGGCGGCCCAAATCCTCTGTCAGTACAGCGGCAACGGCCTGACCCACGCGAAACGCCTCCTGCGCCGTAAGGGTTTCTCCCACCACGCCGCGGATACCGTCGGTCCCAAAGAGTTTGCCCATATTTACATACCTCGTTCTATTCAAAAATCAAAAAGAGAGCTGCTCGGGCTGCTCCGTCCCGCCCGGAACGCTCAGCCCCAGATGGGAATACGCCCGATGAGTCACGCAGCGTCCCCGAGGCGTGCGGGTGAGAAAGCCCAACTGCATCAGATACGGCTCGTAAACGTCTTCCAGCGTCACGGACTCCTCCCCGATGGTGGCGGCCAGCGTCTCCAGTCCCACCGGGCCTCCGCCATAGTTCTCAACAATGGACGAAAGCATCCTCCGGTCCACCGAGTCAAGGCCCAGATAGTCCACCTCCAACGCATTTAATGCGTGATCCGCAACTGCCTTGGTAATGACCCCATCGGCCTTCACCTGCGCGAAATCTCGCACCCGTCGAAGCATCCGGTTGGCAATCCGGGGCGTTCCCCGGCTGCGCTTAGCAATCTCAAACGCACCTGCGTCCTCAATGGGGACATTTAAAATTCCGGCGCTGCGCGTGACAATCAGAGCCAATTCCTCCGAAGAATACAGTTCCAGCCGCAGCGTCACGCCGAAGCGGTCCCGCAAAGGCGCGGAGAGCTGGCCCGCCCGGGTGGTGGCCCCAATCAGAGTAAACCGGGGCAGGTCGAGACGGATGGAGTTTGCGGAAGGGCCTTTGCCCACGATAATGTCCAGCGCATAGTCCTCCATGGCTGGGTACAAAATTTCCTCCACCGCTCGGTTCAGCCGGTGAATTTCATCCACAAACAGAATGTCGTTCTCCGAAAGATTCGTTAAAAGCGCCGCCAGATCTCCCGGCTTTTCAATGGCGGGACCGGAGGTAATGCGGATGTTGACCCCCATTTCCCCCGCGATAATTCCCGCCAGCGTGGTCTTGCCAAGTCCGGGAGGACCGTGAAGCAGCACATGGTCCAGCGGCTCCGTCCGCTGCTTGGCGGCGGCGATGAACACGCTCAGATTCTCCTTGGCCTTCTCCTGCCCTATGTAGTCCCGCAGCGCCCGGGGGCGCAGGGAAATCTCGCCGCCATCCTCTTCAAGAAAGGTTTTGGCGACGATAGGCTCTTCATAAATGTCGCTTCCAAAGTCAATGCTCAACTGCTCACATCCCCCAAATCAGGCGCTTTTCTCTGTGTGGTGCTTTTCCTTTACAGAGATTCCGCTATATCACGTACGGTGTCCAGAAACGCTTCCTCACCCAAGGTGTTGAGCTTAAAAAACATGGCCTGACTTCCCCCGGAGGTAATCACGGAGAGGAACAAATCCCTTCCATACCCCATCAGGGTCAGATTCAGGCTGACCCGGTTTCCTCCAGCATAGCTGTACCGCTCGTAAACCCGCACCGCACAGCGCACATCAGCAACAGCATAGTCACTGCCGTCCTCGTAGGTGGCGGAAGCGCTGCCATTTAAAATCCCCGCGTGCAAGACATTCAGCGAGCTGTCAAACTCCCCCTGAAATCGACGCTCGTATTTTGCCATAGCCGTTCTCCTTTCCTGTATAGCGGCTGCGTACAGCCGTGCTTTTCTTCAAAGCGCGGATCGTATCGCTCCGCTTCAATCCCTTTTCCTCTTTAATTCGCCGGAAGCAAACTTTCCGACACTTCAGCCTTCAGGCATCTCACGTACACCCAAGATTCCCGCCTACCGTGCCATTTTTTTCAGACAGGCCCGGATAATCTCCTCCAGAGGAAGACTTAGTGTGTCAACACCCTTTAACGCCTCGGCCGTTTCTGCCGAGGAATAGCCCAACACACTCAAAGCGGCGGCGGCCTCCATGGTTTTATTGGTTAGATCAGCGCTGACGGCGCCGCTCCCCGTGCCCAGAGTAAAGCCGCTGGCGGCGTTCTCTTTGCTCATTTTATCTTTCAATTCCAAAATAATGCGCTGGGCAATTTTCTTCCCAATACCGGGAGCTGCCGTCAGGGCCTTTTCGTCCCCGGTAATCACCGACATGGCCAGTGTTTCCGGGGTGGAAACGGACAGAATCGCCAGCGCGGCCTTGGGTCCCACGCCGGACACGCCGATAAGCAGCTTAAAGCTGCCAAGCTCCGCAGGGCTCCCAAAGCCGTACAGCCCGAAAGCATTCTCCGCCACGTGAAAATGAGTGTACAGCTTGGCCTTCTCTCCTTTTTTCAGGCCCGCCAGCGTGTGCCCCGTGGTGGCGCAGGCATAGCCCACACCGCCACAATCGATCACCGCCAGATTGGGTTGTACCTCGGCAACAATACCGTTTAGATAGTAAAACACAGGATTCCTCCCATTCTTCGTTCAAATGCAGGTTGCGTCCTGCGCCCTGTCGGTCAAATCGTCTCCTTTACACCGCTCATCTGCGGAAGCCGTGAAGTAAAACTCCTTGCATGACAAAGGGCCAGCGCCAGCGCGTCCGCCGCGTCGTCGGGGCGGGGAACAGATTTCAGGTTTAGAAGCCGCCGGGTCATGTCCATCACCTGACGCTTCTCTGCTTTGCCATACCCCACCACCGCCATTTTCACCTGCGAGGGCGTGTATTCGTACAGCGGTATGCCACATTTCTCAGCGGACAGCAAAATGACACCCCGTCCGTGGGCCACAGCGATTCCGGTGGTAATGTTGTTGTTGAAGAACAGTTCCTCTATCGCAATAACTTCCGGCTTCAGTTTGCTGATTAAAGCCTCCATATCCCCGGAAATCTGATAAAGCCGCCGGGAAAGCGGCAAACCCGCAGGGGTGGTGACGGTGCCGTAGGTCACCATGCGCGCGCTGCCTCGGTCCGCTTCCACCAGCCCGAAGCCAATGGTAGCCACGCCGGGGTCAATTCCCAGAATCCGCATAGCCCCCCCCCTTTCGCACAATCAAAGTTATTATAGCAAATCGCAGCGGGATGCGCAACATGAAAAAAGGAACGCCTGTTTCAAGGCGTTCCTTTTTTGCGCTGTCTTTTATCTGATGGGAACCTTCACAGGAATGGGAAGGTCCGCCACACGGGTAAAGACCGGTTTCAGCCAAACCTCCGGGCCGACAGCCGCAGGCAGCGGCACCGTTTCGTAAAAGACGCCGGATGTACTGCCGTCCAGATATTCGCCGGTAGCGGGGTCCTGATAGGTGTAGGAAGAGCCGGATGAGGAAAAGGACTGCTCCTCTCCATTTTCATCCAGGTATCCGTTCCAAAGGCTGTACATATTATTTTCCCGATACTGTCTTGTCCGGAACGTCAGCAAGTTTCCGCTGTCAAGTCGTTGAATTCCCGCAAGCTCCGCGCCGTCCGGCAGGAGGCCGTGCTCTCCCGTGGCTAAATTCAGCCAAATGCGCTCCCGGTCTTTATCCAGCCAGCGTACCTGCGTAATGTAAAGTGTTAATTCCTTACTGTGGCTGAAATACGTGGAGTCCATCCAATAGGTCACGGTGGACGGCGAGGCTTCTTCTCCGCTGGCGGTAAGCCCGTTGCGCACTGGGTCGAACCGTTCACCCTGCTCGTTTTCCACATAGAACTCCAGACCCTTCAGCCACGCGGTGTTTTCCGGCGCATAGCCGAAGTCCAGCCGCAGGTGGGTGGGATAAATCTCTGCCCGCTCCAGTATCAGCGTCTGGTCGTCGATTTGGAATATCCGCTCCACCTCCACAATATCGCCTTGGGCGGTGAACCGGGGAGCTATGGAAAGATCAAAGGTAAACGTAGTCAGAATGTCCGGTTCGCGGTCGTGGGGGGCGAAATACGTTTCGTCCATGGACTCTTCGTCGGTCTTTGTCTCCGTCCCGTCGTTCTTATAGGTGTTCTGATAGACATCCAAAAGCAGAGTCAGGCGCTCCGGCACATCCAACTCCATAAAATTCACCGTCATCTGCCGCAGCTCCCCATTGGGTGTGCCGTATGACCCGCTGGAACTGCCGTATCCTCCTTTGTTGTCGGGCAGCTTTATGCTGGCGTCTGCTTCCAGTTCTTCGTATCGGTCGGAATCCAGAGAGTAAAAAATCTCCAATTGCTTCTGGTCCACAATCAGGTATTCCACCCGGGCGGTAATTCCGTCTTTGCTTTCTTCCTGTCCCACAGGCTGTACATAGTCATGCTCCACGGCGGCGGAAAGAGACGGCGACCACGATACCGCCCTTGCCAGTTCCCGCAGCACCGGCACACCGCCGCAAGCCCGGGCAAAGGGTGGAAACAGGTTCACCAGCAGCATGAAGCCCAAGAAGCACGCCGCAAGGCTCCCGGCGGGAACGCCAAAAAGGCGGACACGCCTGCGGGCTTTGCCGTTTCGCTGCAAGGCTCTCGTTACCGTATATTCAAGCTGCGGCGGCTCCGCAATTGAAGCTCGCAGCGCCGCGTATTCTTCATTTCGATTCATGGTTCTCCCTCCTCCAGTTCCAGTCTCAGCAACGCCAGCGCCCTGCGCTGGCGGGTAACCACCGTTCCCTGCGGGATGCTTAATGCCCGTGCGGTCTCCGCCAGCGTCAAATCCCCAAAGTAGCGCAGTGCAATTATCTGCCGTAACTCCTGTGGAAGACGGGCTACCGCCTCCCGCAAAGGCAGCGCATCGTAGTCAAAGCCCTCTTCCGCTTCCGGCAAATACTCATCCGGGCGCAGACGCTTCAGCCGTCGCAGCTCCCGTCCGCACTCGTTGATTAGAATGCGGGTAAGCCATGTTTCAAAATAGTCCGGCTCACGAAGCTGGTGGAGGTGCCGCAGCGCCTGATACACCGCTTCGTCCACGGCCTCCAGTGCTGCCGCCTCGCCCCCCAGATACGCAAAGGCCGTGCGATATAGCCGCGCCCGCATGGCCTCCGTTCTCCGAACAAATTCTTCCCGGTCCACCCGATCCCCCCTCTCTAACCATTAGAGCATTCATCCGCCCCTTTTGATTTGCCTCAACGGTATTTTTTTTACAACAAATAAGGGGCCGGCACGGGAAAGCTCCCGCACCGGCCCCGGCTAGCTCCTGTTTAATTCACGCCTTGGGATGGGCTTTGTTATACACGTCCTTGAGCTGATTTTTTACCACATGGGTATAAATCTGCGTGGAAGAAATGTCCGCATGGCCCAGCATCTCCTGAATGGAGCGCAGATCCGCCCCATTTTCCAACAGGTGGACGGCAAAAGAGTGACGCAGGGTGTGGGGCGTGATGTCCTTTTGAATCCCCGCCTTGTCCTGATAATACTTGATAATCTTCCAAAAACCCTGACGGCTCATACGCTCACCGTTCATATTTACGAACAGGGCTCGCTCGTCCATATCCGCAATAATTTCCGGGCGGACGCTCAACTCATAATCCCGCAGGGCCTTTACCGCCGCAGGGTACAGCGGGATAATGCGCTCCCGGCCCCGGCTGGCGCAGCGCAGAAATCCCGCCGACAAATTCAGATCGTCCACATCCAGCGCAATCAGCTCGCTGACGCGGATGCCGGTGGCGTACAGCAGCTCCAGCATGGCGTGATCCCGGAAGCCCTTGGTGTCCATACAGCGGGGCTGCTCCAAAAACAGCTCCACTTCCTTGCTGGTAAGAATTTCGGGATACCGCCGTTCCGCCTTTGTAGCCGTCAGTCCCCGTGCGGGGCTGGCTGCCATGGAGCCGGAGGAAACCATGAAGCTGTAAAAAGACTTGACAGCGGCCAGAAACCGCGTTACCGAGGCGGCGGATTTGCCCTTTGTATGCATCCAGTCCATATAGCGCTGAACCATCTCCGGTGCTGCGCGGCGCAGCTCGCTGCCCTCCTCCACATGGAGAAACTCCTGAAATTGGGTCACGTCCCGCAAATAGGCGGACACCGTATTGACGGAGGAACCTTTCTCCGCGGTCAGATATTTTTCATAAAGCTTAAGGTAGTCCGCCGCCACAGTAAAAGTCCCCCTCTCCCGACGCCGCTTGGCATAACCCTTTTCCGGCACGGTTTTTTAAATTTTATGTCACCGAAGAATCATTCCCAAAACCCAGTTTAAAAGCCACGGAGTCACCAGCAGCTCCGTCAGTACCCCGGCGGACAGAACCGCGCTCACCACCGCAAACCGAAGCCACCATGCTTTGTCATAAACCGGGGGTGAGGGCCTTCCGCCCTTTTCAAGAGACAGCGCTGCCAGCGCCACGGATTTTTCCAGCGCCGGGACCGCCACCGCAAAATAACACGGAAGCGTGATCAGACACCGCAGGCCAAACACCGCCAGCGCCAAAAGCACGCCGCCGGGGCCGAAAGCCGCCGTAAGACAACACACGGAAAATGAAAGAAAAAAGCCGTATGCCCCTGTGACCACCGGAAGCAGCGCCGCGCCCACCGAGGCAAAGCCCAGCAAAAACGCCAGCAATGGATAGCGAAAATAGACCGCCAACGCGGAAAGCACCGTCCTACCGGTTGGCTCCGGAGGGGTGCTCAGTGAAAAATAGCCGTTTAAATACTCCGTCAGCTCTCTGGCTGTTTCCGCACTTACGCGGGCAGAAAGAACCTGTCCCAAAAACAGGCCCACAAGAAAACAGGCGGCTAACAGCAACAAGCGGAGCCACGGACCGTGTCCGCTCCGCATCAGGCGGCGACCGCCCACCGACCCCACAAACAAAGCGCCTCACCTCACGCAAATCTATGCGGTAGGCGGACAGGTTAGAAGTCGGTTAACGTAAATATCGTCCTTACTAATATATTGCTTTTTTTCAAGAACCGCAAGGGCTTTTCAGGAATCCCCTATTTTTTGTAAACTATGACAAAATGTTATGTAAACATTGTTATGTAAACTTCATAAACCGAACATTTATAAGATCCCTTTCGCCGGCGCAAACGTCAAGATGTGGGGTCCGCCCAAGAGCGGACCCCACTACATCTGTGCCGACATACTATCCCGCTTTTCAGAGCCTTGCTAAGGCCGTCTTTGGAAAAATCTGAAAGAATCCCAAAATTTTGGTGAAAATCACAAGGGCTGTACTAGCTCCTCTTCCCCACCTTTATCCGGCGACCAGTCGCGGAGCGGGATTGCTTTTTCTTTTTGCCCCGTTTTCGACCCAGCATCGCCGCCAACAAGCCCCCCGCCAGCGCCGCTGCCAGCAAAATAAAGCTTCCTCCGGACCAGATCAAGTCGTCGCAAAGCAGTACTCCGCCCAAGGTCAGCGCAGCCGCAAAAATTGCTGCGGACCCCAGCGCGGCCCACAAAGGCCCCACCTCTGTACGGCGAATAGACAGTGCCCCGCCGGCATAGGATGCCAACACTCCGCTCGCCGCCTGAAAACGGAACGCCATTTCCTCCGGCATGATCCCCTCCAGGGTCAGCAGCGCCAGCAAACATTGAAACCCGATGTAAAGTCCCAGGGACAGCGCCGCCCCCTCTAAAAATCCTGCCCATCCGGGCATTTTTCGTTTGGCCATAAAAAGCCCTCCCCCGTCATATGCTCTTTGCCAGCATATGACGGGAGAGGTTTGTTTATGAGGGGTAGTCCCGGTTTTGCCCCGGCGGTTTTACACCTCGGGGTCCCAAGACTTCTTTTCGCCGTCTCCGGAAGGCTGCTCGATCTCAGCAGACTGCTCCTCAGCAGCGGGAGCGGCAGGCTCTTCGTCAGACTTGCTCTCCTGCTTCTGCTTGGCCTTAGGGTCGGTAGAGGTCTGCACGCCGGTGGTGGACACGGCCCACTTGGTAATTTCTATGCGGACGCGATCCTCACTGGTTTCAATAATAATCGTGTCCTCGTTCACCTGCACGATGGAACCCACGATTCCGCCGATGGTGGTGAGCTTGTCACCCTTTTTCAGACTGTCGCGCAGCTGCTGGGCAGACTTTTTCCGCTTGTTTTCCGGACGGATGATCATGAAGTAGAACACGCCGATCAGAACTACCAGCATCATGATTGTTGTAGGATCCATAGGGCAAATACTCCTTTGTGTTATCAGAATGAATTTATTATATCCAAAGCAGCCAAAATTTGCAAGCCCTTTTTCAAGGCTTACACCCGCTGCTCCAGTTTACCGCTGTATTTCTCCCGGAATGCGTCAAACGTCCCGGCATCCAGCGCGTCCCGGATTTTGCGCATCAACTCGTTATAGAACCAGAGGTTGTGCAGCACGGACAGCCGCAAGGCCAGCACCTCGTCCGCCTTAAACAAATGCCGCAGATATGCTCTGGAAAAGCTGCGGCAGCAGGGACAGCCACAGCTCTGGCCCACCGGGGCAGGGTCCGTCTCGTACTTCCGATTCATGATGTTCACCGTCCCCTCCCAGGTGAACAGCTTTCCATGCCGCCCGTTGCGGGAGGGCATCACGCAGTCAAAAAAGTCCACACCCCGAGCCACGGCTTCGATGATGTTGCTGGGGGTACCCACACCCATGAGATACCGGGGTTTTTCCTTGGGCATATGAGGTTCCACTGCGTCGATGATTTCGTACATCACCTCCGCCGGCTCCCCAACCGCAAGGCCGCCGATGGCGTACCCGTCGCAGTTGAGCTTTGCAATTTCCTCCATATGCCACACCCGCAGGTCCGCAAACGTGGCCCCCTGATTGATACCGAAGAGCATTTGCTTGGGATTCACTGTGTCCGGCAGTGTGTTGAGCCGCCCATGCTCTGCAATACACCGCTCCAGCCACCGGGCCGTCCGTTTGCAGGATGCCTCGGCATATTCGTGTGTGGCGGGATTCTCCACGCATTCGTCAAACGCCATGGCAATGTCGCTGCCAAGATTGGACTGAATTTGCATGGACTCCTCAGGTCCCATGAAAACCCGATGCCCGTCAATGTGGGAGGCAAAGGTCACGCCCTCCTCTCGGATTTTCCGCAGAGATGCCAGAGAAAACACCTGAAACCCGCCGGAATCTGTGAGAATCGGGCCGTCCCAGCCCATAAACCTGTGCAGCCCGCCCATCTCCCGCACAACTTTGTCGCCAGGCCGCAGATGCAGGTGATAGGTATTAGAAAGCTCGATCTGGCAACCGATTTCCTTGAGGTCCAATGCGCTGACGCCGCCTTTGATGGCACCCTGCGTGCCCACATTCATAAACACCGGGGTCTGGACCTCGCCGCCGTGGGCGCAGGAAAACACGCCGCGCCGCGCCCGGCCCTGATACGCAATCACTTTAAACATGAATGGCTCCTAATTCCTGAAATATTAAGCGGCAAAGCCGCACCTGGTGAAACTGTGAGACTACCCTTCTTGCATATACAGCGCATACGCATGTATATCCGATGCATATACAAAACCGGGTATGCATTCAGTCCGCCGTCGGATGAATATAACCTCCCATGCGTTGAAAACTTAGCACGGAGACAGCTTGAAATGCCGGACTGCAAGCCCAAATTCTCATCCTGCTGATTATACACGGAAGCGCAAAACATTGCAAGCGCAGTGTCAATTCTATGCCTGCAAAAGCACTTTTTCCGAAAAGCATTTGTTTTGAATTTACTTTGTACGGCAGCTTATTCCGCACCGGGTCATTCTTTTATCGTCAGGCAATTTTATCGTATCACCGAGGGCAAAAAGGTGCCGCATCCTTCTTTCAGCAAAAGAAGCGATGCGGCGTTTTTCCATTGATTTTTATGCCAAGAAAGAGAAGGTCAACGATGAACCCGGAACCGACGGGCGACAACAATGCCCGCCGCAAGAAGCAACACGGCTGCAACCAGATAATAATAATATATCTGAACGGACGTGGCGGTAGTTTCCTGTTGGCTCCCGATGCCCTGCGGGCGATTTCCGGAAGGCGCTCCCCCCTGCCCTCCGCCTCCGGGAGGAAAGCCTTGCCCGAAGGTCTGCGCATCCTCCTGCGCGGCACTATCCTGAGTTGCACCGTCCTGTGAAGCATTCTCTCCGGATTCCGATGAAGCATTTTGATTCTGAGTCTGACCTCCATTTTCCGTACCCGCGGGAGGTGCCGTTTGCATACCGTCCTCTCCCTCACCCTCCGTATCACCGGGAGCCGAAGACGCTTCATCAGATTGTTTGTCCGCCTGGGTATCCGTCTGCTGGTTGCCCGGACGGGAATTTTCTCCGCCGCCCATGCCGCCTGCATTGGAGCCCATGCTCTTTATATCAATCACGGAAGCGTCTACGAAGCTTGAGTTATCCGCCGTTTGATTCTCGCTGGTGGAGGGAATGGTTCCGTCAAGCTGCCCCTGTACGCTCTTGGCTCGCAGCAGGCAGAAGCTTTTGAGCATTGCCGAGGCTTTGGTAAACTCCTCATAGGTGCAAAACGCGGTGGGGTCCTTTTCAACATATGGGGAAATCAGCGCAATGGCACTTTCAATCATTTGCTCAAACTCACCGCTGTCAAAATAGCTGGAAATGAATTCGCCGAAAAGCTGATGGTAAAGCTCCAGATAGGTTTCATTTTCAAGCAGTTTTCCCAAAAGAGGACGTTCCTCCAGCGTGGCGCCGGAAACCGGGGTGTCAATCGGAAAATTCACAAGTGCCGTGGTGGAGGTCGTTCCGCTTTGGGAATTTCCGCCGCCTGAAAAAGCGCCGAAGGCGAGGTTATAGTCCCAGGCAATCATCGAAAGCATCCCGTCTTTTTCGTAGAGATAATAGTTGTGCATCATACTTCCGGTATAGCTGTCAAAATTCAGCACGAAGTTGTGTACGACAAAATATCGCAACACTTCTTCAATATTGACAATTTCCTCAAGGTTTTCCCCCGCCGAAAGCTGCTTGAGGGTGGAGATCAGCCGATCCTTATCGCTATCGGTGATATCGAAAACGGCATTGTCAAAAATGTTGGAATAGCTGTCGTAGTCGTCGTCCGAGTAGACCAGTGCCACAGCGGTACTTCCACCGCCCATGCCGCCGGCTCCTCCTCCCTGCCGTCCGCCTCCGGGACCGCCTTGATTTTCAGCAGAGGGGGCCGTACGTTCGCTGTTATCCCCAGCATCCTGTTTCGCCGCCGTGTTTTGTTCCCCATTTTTATCTGCGGCTTGCCCGGTCTGCTGCTTCGTACTTGCATCGACGGTTTCCTGCGTCTGCTGCTCCGCATTTTCATCGGCAGTTTGCCGGAATTGCTGGCGGTCGTTTCCTGCGGGCATTTCCTGGGTTTTATCATTGTCCCCATTGCCGCCGCCCATCATATTCATGCTGTCGGGCTTATAAATCTGCCCGGAATCCGAGCCATAGTTTCGGCTGGCATAGGCGTCTTCAATTCCCTCCACCGCCAGATATAGGCCCCAGTCCTCTCCGTTGACGGTGATATAAATGAAGCTGCACAGGGGAGAATCCGCGTCAAACGCATTCATCATCTGATAGCTGACATAATCCTTCAAATAAGTATTGTCCTGCACAATGTTGTTGAGGGCCAGCTTATCCAGCCCGTAATAGGTTTGGCCCGTCTGGTAATGGTCAAACTCAATTTTAAAGCTGTACCGGTCGGAATCCGAGCTTACAATGCTGGAAAGAGAGGAGTTTCCCTTGGTGCGCAGGCCGATGTTCTTCACTGAATTACCGTCCAGCACAATGCTGGCGGCAATATATTCTTTATCCGAGGCGTTGTCCAGCATCTCCTGCCAGTCGTCTTCCTCCACCACTATATCCAGCGTGTGGACGCGGTCGGTGGAGAAGAGCGATTCCACATAGGGCATTTCCGTCTGCGCCACCGACAGTCCGAAGGATTCGCCAAATACAAACAGAATGGTTGTCAGCAGCATAGCTGCAACAATCGCTATACAAATCGGCGTCGTGTACTTATGCCTTAACATGGACGCTCCTCCTATCCCATATACTCCCCATTATAACTGACCAGCACGATATTCTGCACGCCGGGCAGCTCGCTCAGCGTATTGACAAATGCGGTATCATCCGATTTGAGACGAATTTCATAGTTCAGTTCAACGCCCTTTTGACTGACTGTTTTGCTCTTGATCACGCTCTTTTTGACAAAGCCCTTCAACTGCCGGGCCGCATTTTGTTCGCTTTCGGCATCCAGACAGGAAAGCACGACAATGTAGGGCGTATCAACAGAGCTGCGGTTTACAAAGACCAGCAGAATGATGCCGATAAACAGGCTGCCGAATACAGCCAGAGGAATCATGCCCGCTGCCAGAACAATTCCCGAAGCGATGGACCAGAAAAGGAACACGATATCCAGCGGTTCCTTAATTGCCGTGCGAAAGCGGACGATGGAAAGCGCGCCCACCATGCCGAGGGAAAGCACAACGTTGCTGGTAACCGCCAGAATGACAAGGGTTGTGACCATGCTCAATGCAATGAGAGAAACGCCGAAGCTGGCGGAATACATCACGCCTTTAAAGGTTTTCTTATAGATAAGAAAGATGAACACACCGATGCCAAAGGCAAGGCCCAAGGCCAGCACCATATCCAAAAGAGAGATGCTGGTTACGTTCTCCAGAAAGCTTGATTTAAAAATATCGTCAAAGGTCATGAAAATAATCTCCTTTATCGTTTCATTGTCTTGTTGATTTCTTATCCGTAGGTGCGGCACAAAGCATATTTGGAGCAGGCCGATGCTTTTCGGTTCCCCAATTGAAGCAGGTCGGCGATAAAGCCCGGAATAAACTCGTCGTATTTGACCTCCAGAATCACAAGCTCATCCCCCGCCGGAAGCGTCGGAACATTCTCGCCCAAAAAGTCTTTGGAGCGCAGTCCAGTGCGTATATCCCGGTCAAAGGTGATGCGGACGTTGCCCGCCCGATAGGTGAACGGCTCCCGGGTATAGTCCACAATGGTTTTTGGCTGTAAGAGCTGGCCGTTCATTTTACTGTAAAGCTCGGCCACCAAAGGGCGTTTCTGCTGGACCATCCAGTCCCAGTCTCCTTGCAGCAGCATGGTTGTCTCTTCCTTTGAAAGGCGGCTGGACTCCTTGTAGGAAAGTCCGTTTACTTTGCTTTTCTTCTCCAGCTTTATAAACTCCGTATCGTCGTTATAGCGGCGGAGTCGAAATTTTTCCCTGCGGTTGACGCCGTTCAGCTTTTCAAGCAACGCTTTATCCCCCGGCGTGTCAAAATAGAGACTGTGGATGATATACTCTCCGTTTTCACCCACATTGCGGTCGTGGGGTAAAATGGCCCGCAGCTTGTTGCGCAGAATCATATAGTCCATATAATTGAGACTGTGCTTAAATTCGTGACGCGGTTTCATGGGTAACCTCCTTGCAATTTGGTATGCGCAAAGAATAACCCGTCTGCCTTGAAGCTACATTGAGATTTGATTCAAGATTTTTTCAAGCATTTCTGTTATAATGAGAGCCATAAGGAGGGATTTATGATGAATGTATTGATTATTGAGGACGAGCCCCAGCTCTCCGATGTGCTGGTTGCTTTGATGAAGCAGGATAAATACGCCGTGGATGCGGTTTACGACGGCGTCTCCGGCGAGGAATACGCCATGACCGGCATTTACGACGTCATTATATTGGATATCATGCTTCCCCAAAAAAATGGTCTGGAGGTTTTGCGCGCCCTGCGCGAACAGAACAACTCCACCCCGGTGCTGCTGCTGACAGCCAAATCCGAGGTGGAGGATAAAATAGAGGGTCTTGATATCGGGGCGGACGATTATCTCACAAAGCCCTTTGCCTCTGGAGAGCTTTTGGCCCGCCTGCGGGCGATTTCCCGCAGAAAGGGCGAATTTACCGGAGACGAGCTGGCCTGTGGAGACACCCGGATGAGCAAGCGCAGCTATGAGCTGAGTTATAAGGGCAACTCCGTCAAGCTGGGGCAAAAGGAATATCAGATTGTGGAAATGCTCATGCAGAATCACCGCCAGATTATCCCCAAGGAGCGGTTTATCGAAAAAATTTGGGGCTATGAGAGCGATGCTGAATACAATGCCATTGAGGTGTATGTTTCCTTCATCCGCAAGAAGCTGGCTGTCATCGGCTCGCCCTTGCAGATCAAAGCGGTGCGGGGCGTGGGATATATCATGGAGGAAACGGAATGATTAAGCGGCTGCAAATTAAGTTTGTCTGCATTATGATGGGCGTCCTGTTTCTGGTTTTTACAGTGCTGGTGGCAACACTGAATATTTTCGTGTATATGAGCAACGCCGAGCAGACGGACAACATTTTGCGGATGGTGGCCGAGCAGGACGGAATGGAGTTTTTTCTTCCTCCCGGCCGGACGGAAGAGGACGCGCATCAGGAGCTTTTAGTCCCTCCGCGCTTTGACTCTCAGTCCATGCGGGCGGCGCGTCTGTTTTTTGTCAAGCTGGACAAGCAGGATCAGGTTTTGCAGGTACAGCACGATATGATGTTCGGCTTTACACAGGAGGAGGCGGTCTCTTATTCCGAAGCGGTATTGCTGAGCGGAAAAGAGAGAGGCTCCTACGACGATTATCAATATCTGATTGCAGAAAAGGACTATGGCAAAATCGTCGTATTTGTGGAGAACAGCCGGGAGCTGAAAATACTGGACGAGCTCATTTTTATCTCCATGATCGTCACGGCGGTGACCTGTGTGCTGTTGCTTGGCTTTTCCGTGCTTTTATCCAAATGGGTGGTCAAGCCCGTAAAAGCGACCTTTGCAAAGCAGCGCCAATTTGTCTCCGACGCAAGCCACGAGCTGAAAACACCTCTGACCATTATTTCGGCCAATGTGGATGTGCTGGAGAATGAAATCGGAGAAAATATCCGGCTTCAGCAAATTCGGGATCAGGCGGACCGAATGACCCGACTGGTTCACGATCTGCTTGCCCTGGCCAGAGCCGACGAAGGCGCCAATCAACTGGTGGCAACCGAGTTTGATTTAAGCCGCGCGGTGCTGAGCACCCTTCTGGCCTTTGAAAGTCAGGCTTTTGAGGATGGGAAAAATCTGGATTTCAACGTGGCGGAGGGCCTTCGGTACACCGGCGGAGAGCCGCAGATCAAGCAGCTTGTTGCCATCCTGATGGACAACGCCATTAAGCACTCCGGAAAAGGGGATGAAATAAAAGTAACGCTGCGCCGGGAGAACGAAAAGACGGTTTTGGAGATATACAACACCGGCGCCGGAATTCCCGAGCAGGAAAAAGATCGGATTTTTGAGCGGTTTTATCGCAGCGACGCGTCCCGCTCCACCAAGACCGGCGGATACGGTCTTGGCCTCGCCATTGCCAAGTCATTGGTAGAGCTTCACAAGGGAAAGATCTCCGTGTCAGGGAAAGAGGGCGCATGGACTTGCTTTACTGTGACGCTTTAGCGCGTGATTTTGCCCCTCACCAAAATCAGCCGCGAACCCCCGTCGGAGAAAATACGACTGGAAATGGGCAGCGGATTTTTATAACAGGCAGGTAAGTTTTAAAATCGCAAAAATCACGGTAAAAGTCCCGGAGAGCCTTCATACAAGGCTCTCCGGGACTTTTTTTATAGCGGCAGTCTTCAATAAATAAACATCGCGTCGCCAAAGCTGAAAAACCGATACCTCTCCCGCACGGCTTCCTCATAAGCCGCCAGAATGTGCTCCCGTCCTGCCAGAGCGGAAACCAGCATCACCAGCGTGGATTCCGGTAAATGGAAATTGGTAATCAGCGCGTCCGTCACCTTGAAGCGATAGCCGGGATAGATATAGATGCCGGTCCAGCCGGAGCGGGGCTCCATGGTCCCATCCTCCTTGGCCCAGGATTCCACAGTGCGGCAGGAAGTAGTGCCTACGCAAACCACCCTTCCCCCGTTGGCGCGGGTGCGGTTGATGAGGTCCGCCACCTCTTGGGAGATGGTGCAGAACTCTTTGTGCATCTCGTGGTCAAGGATTTCCATTTCCTTCACAGGGCGGAAGGTGCCAAGGCCCACATGGAGCGTCACATACCCAATCCCCACGCCTTTGGCAGAGATTTTCTCCAGTAATTCTTTTGTGAAATGAAGGCCCGCCGTGGGGGCGGCGGCGCTGCCCAGCTCCTTGGAATAGACGGTTTGATACCGCTCCCGGTCCCGCAACTCCTCTTTGATATAAGGCGGCAGGGGCATTTTGCCAAGGCGCTCCAAAACCTCCAGGAAAATCCCCTCATAGTGAAATTTCACAAGGCGGTTTCCGCCCTCCACCTCTTCTGTGACCTCCGCCGTCAACTCTCCCTCGCCGAAGGACACCTGTGCGCCGGGGCGCAGCTTTTTCCCGGGGCGGACCAGACATTCCCAAACGCCGTCTCCCCTATCCGTCAGCAGCAGCACCTCGCAGGCGCCGCCGCCGGGAAGGCGCTGGCCCAAAAGGCGGGCGGGCAAAACCCGGGAATCGTTTAATATCAGGCAGTCTTTTTCCGTTAAAAAATCCGGCAGCTCATAAAAATGATGGTGCTCCCAAGCGCCCGTATGTTTGTCCAGCGTCAGCAGACGGGATGCATCCCGCTTTTCAATGGGCGTCTGGGCAATCAGCTCCTGCGGCAGGTCATAGTAAAAATCGCTGGTCTTCATCTGTACTTCTCCATGGGTCCGCGTGCCTATACTTTTGAAAAACTCCGCCAAGGAAGAATTTTTCGATCTAACGCGGCTCTGCCGCGCTTTTGGCGGGCGGCTTGCCAATGTTCCGCATCACTCCACGGTGATGTCCGTATAATAAAAATTCAGAATGTCACGGTAGGAATACCCCTGCTTCGCCATGGCCAGCGCGCCGTATTGGCTCAGCCCCACATTGTGTCCGTTTCCCGTGCCGGTAATCACAAAGCTGCCGGGAGACGCGGAGGATGCGGAAGACGGAACCGCCGCGCCGGAGGTCCCGCTCAGCGCCTGCACACCCGAGGAGGTGAGGACATAGGGCGCGTTTCCCGTATAAGGGGCCACCGCCCCGCTGCCGGAGACGGTGTAGGCTCCACTGATGGAAGACAGCGTGCTGCCGGAGCCGTTTACATAGTAGCCCGAGGCAGAATTCATTCCGCTGTCATCCCCGTTGATGGAAAAGCGCATGCTTTTCACATTCTTACTATAGGTAGTGCTGTAAAACGCCATGCGGCAGGTTTCGCCCTTCACCGTCAGGCTCTTTCCCGTTGTATCCACAAAAGTGACCTTGTAAACGTTTCCGGTGGAGGTGCGCTCTGAGACATAGGCATTTTTCACCGTTCCGATGGAATAGCCGCTGTTTTGCAGCACCCATGTCAGCTCCGAGGGCGTGTAGGTCACGGTATAGCTGTAATTGGGGATGGAGACGGTGGCCTCATAGGGGTCGGCTTTTCCCATCAGGTATCCCACCGTGCCGCCCCAGACGTTTTCAGCACTCTCGGTGGCGCCGCCGTCGCTGGAGTGATACACCGTTTCGGCAAGCGTCCCCCGGTACCACACCCGCTGCCCCGCCGTGGAATCCACGGCGGCGTCCGTATCCCCGCCGGCGGCGTTCACGCCGTTGTACACCTGACAGTCCGTGGTGTTGCACAAATCAAAGCCGTAGGTATTTAGATGCTTGGCGGTCACGGAGGCATAGGTCCGGGCGCACACGGCCTGAGCCTGCAATGCGGCCTCGGGCCAGCCTTTCCCCATTTCATAGGGAAGAACGCCCTTCACATAGTCCTCCAGTGATACCACGTTCACAACATACAGTCCCCCGCCTGTGACCCGCGGATATTCAAAGCCCCCGGCATACCGATAGCCCTTGAACCAGGTAGGCCCGCCTACCGGCAGAACACCGAGGTTGTAAATACCCTGACTGTCAAACTCAAAAAGAACCGCCGAAGAGGACGTATCCGTTACCGCCACGGCGGTGGACGTGCGCCCGCTGCCGCCGCCGCTCTGGCGGGCGTAATACTGCCCGCTCACATAGGCAGGCCAGCCGCCCATACCAGCAGCGGCAGAGGCTGCCTCCGCATAGGAGCCGTAAGGCCCCGACTGATCAAAATTGCCAAGGTCCGCCCCCGGCCGCATGGTAATGGCTGCTTGAGCAATGCTCCCAAGAGGAACAAAGTTCCTCCCATCGTCGTAATAGCCGAGAGAATATCCCCCGCTCTGGGTATTTTCCAGATTGGCGGAGGAGACGGCGGAGCTTCCGAATCGCAGCCCCACCTTCACTGTGCCGTTTACGGCGGCGGAGGCCGACACGGTGCCAAGGGCCAGAAATATGACGAGAATCGACAGAACCCCTAATAGTTTTTTCATACATCCTCCCCATGGCTTTCCCCTTGACGGAACAAGAAAATAGTGCTACCATAATACAAATGTCCGCAACAGGTGAACAGAAATTTTCACTCAAACGCAATACACTTATATTATAGTACAGGAAAGCCCTACATTCAACAGAAATTCGACGTTCCCCGCCAAATCATATCACATAGGAGGCAAATCTTGATGAAACAGTACAAAGTGGGCGTTGTAGGCTGCACCGGCATGGTGGGCCAGCGCCTCGTCACCTTGCTTGAAAATCACCCATGGTTCCAGCTTACCGCTGTGGCCGCCAGCGCACGCAGCGCGGGAAAAGCCTACGGGGAGGCCGTGACCGCCCGCTGGGCCATGGAGGTTGAAATTCCGGAGGAGGCGAAGGCACTGACCATTCTGGACGCGGAAGCCGACGCGGAAAAGCTCGCCGCCCAAGTGGACTTCATCTTCTGCGCCGTGGATATGAAGAAGGAGGAAATCCGGGCGCTGGAGGAGAGATACGCGAAGCTGGAGTGCCCCGTAGTATCCAACAACTCCGCCAATCGCTGGACGGAGGACGTGCCCATGGTGGTGCCGGAGCTGAACGCAGAGCATCTCAAGGTCATCGAGGCCCAGCGCCGCCGCCTTGGCACAAGGCGGGGCTTTATTGCCGTGAAGTCCAACTGTTCTATCCAGAGCTATGTTCCCGCGCTCCATCCCCTGCTGAAATACGGCGTTGAGCAGGCGCTGGTTTGCACGTATCAGGCCATTTCCGGCGCGGGAAAAACCTTTGAACGCTGGCCCGAGATGGTGGACAACTGCATCCCCTACATCGGCGGCGAGGAGGAAAAGTCCGAGCAGGAGCCTTTGAAGGTCTGGGGCAAGGTGGAGGATGGAAAAATCGTCGCCGCCAGCGCGCCGGTCATCACTGCACAGTGCTTCCGCGTGGCCTGTCAAGACGGGCATATGGCCGCCGTGTTCATGAAATTTAAGGACGGCTGCAAGCCTTCTATTGAGCAGATCAAAGAAGACTGGGCCTCTTTCCGCGGCCCCGCGCAGGAACTGGAGCTGCCCTCCGCTCCCAAGCAGTTCCTCCACTATTTTGAGGAGGCCGACCGCCCTCAGACCCGGCTGGACCGGAATCTGGAGCACGGCATGGCGATTTCTCTTGGCCGCCTGCGGGAGGACAGTCAGTATGATTACAAGTTCGTGGGCCTAAGCCACAACACCCTGCGGGGCGCAGCCGGCGGAGGCGTGCTGCTGGCAGAGCTTCTGTGCAAAAAGGGCTATATTACCGCGAAATAACAAACGCTGTAAAGGAAAAGCGCCTGCCCGCAGTTTGCGGGCAGGCGCTTTTGTAATTCTGATTCTACGTAGGTTCAGCGGGCATTTCCCGCCTTTTGCAGCTCGATATAATCGTCATAGGTGCAGGCCTTATCGATGATGGTTCCATCGCTCTGGAAGTCGATGATGCGGTTAGCCACGGTCTGTACAAACTCATGGTCGTGGCTGGCGAACAGCACCACGCCTTTGTATTCAATCAGGCCCTTGTTGACGGCAGTGATGGATTCCAGATCCAGATGGTTGGTGGGCTGGTCCAGCACCAGCGCGTTGGAGCCGAACAGCATCATCCGAGAGAGCATACACCGCACCTTCTCGCCGCCGGAGAGTACCTTGACCGCCTTGAACACGTCGTCTCCTGAAAAGAGCATCCGTCCCAAAAAGGAGCGCTTGAAGGACTCCGTGCTCTCCTCCGCGTTGTCCGCCGTATACTGACCCAGCCACTCCACCAGATTCAGGTTGCAGTCGTTGAAAAAGGCAGAGTTGTCCAGCGGAAAATAGCTGGTGGAAATGGTGGTGCCCCACTTGAAGCTGCCCGCGTCTGCTTCCATCTCCTCCATAATGATGCGGAAGAGCGTGGTTTTTGCCAGCTCGTTTTCTCCCACAAAGGCGATCTTGTCTCCTTTGTTCACCCGGAAGGACACGTCGTTCAAAAGCTGCCGCCCGTCGATGGTCTTGTTCAGGCCCTCCACGGTCAATATTTCCTTCCCCGGCTCCCGGTCCAGCGCAAAGCCCACAAAGGGATACCGACGTGAGGAGGCGGGCATCTCATCCACCGTCAGCTTATCCAGAAGCTTTCGGCGGGAGGTGGCCTGTTTGGATTTGGACTTGTTGGCGGAGAAGCGCTGGATGAAGAGCTGAAGCTCTTTAATCTTGTCCTCGTTTTTCCGGTTCTGGTCCTTCATCATCTTCTGAACCATCTGGCTGGACTCATACCAGAACTCGTAGTTGCCCACATACATTCTGATTTTGCCGTAGTCCACGTCGACGATGCTGGTACACACGTTGTTCAGGAAATAGCGGTCATGGCTCACCACGATAATCAGACCCTCATAGTCCATCAGGAAATTCTCCAGCCATTCAATGGCCTGCAAATCCAGATGGTTGGTAGGTTCGTCCAGCAGGATGATGTCCGGCTTTCCAAACAGTGCCTGCGCAAGCAAAACCTTTACCTTTTCCTTGGCGGTAAGAGAGGACATCTGACTGTATAAAATGTCGTTGGAAAGACCCAGTCCCTGAATCAGGCGGCTGGCGTCGGATTCCGACTCCCATCCGTCCATGTCGGCAAACTCCGCTTCCAGCTCGCTGGCGCGCACGCCGTCCGCATCGGAGAAATCCTCCTTCTCATACAGGGCGTCCTTCTCCTTCATGATGTCGTACAGACGCTGGTTGCCCATGATGACCGTGTCCAGCACAGTGTACTCATCGTACTGGAAATGGTCCTGCTTCAAAACCGACATCCGCTGGTTGTCAGAGATGAACACGTCTCCGGTGCTGGGCTCCAGCTCGCCGGAGAGGATGCGGAGGAAGGTGGTTTTGCCCGCGCCGTTGGCGCCGATGATGCCATAGCAGTTGCCGGAGATGAATTTCAGATTCACGTCCTTGAACAACGGCTGGCCGCTGAAATTTAAGCTGAGCTCACTGACTGTAATCATTCTCGTTTTCCTTTTTATTATTTTCGTATTTCAGCGCGGCAGCAGGCGCGCCAAGGCGCGTCTGCCGCTGCTGATGTTTCCGTATTTTACGGCGGCTTTAGATTCACGGCGACGGTTAAATTTGTGCCCGGTGGAAGATTTTCTTGCCCTTCTTAATGACCACACCCTCGCCGGAGAACTCCTCCCGGTCGTATACGTCGGTCACCTCCGCCTTTTTGTCGTTCACCATCACGCCGCCCTGCTGCACCAGCCGCCGGGCCTCGCCGTTGGAGGCGCAGAGTCCGCAAGCCGTCAGAAGATTCAGAACGCCGATTTTTCCGTTTTCAAACCGCTCCTCTGTCAAATGAGTGGAGGGCATGTTTTCCGCGTCGCCGGTGCCGGCGAAAAGGGCGCGTGCCGTCTCCTGCGCCTTTTCCGCCTCGTCCTCGCCGTGGACCAGCTTTGTCAGCTCATAGGCCAGAATCTCCTTGGCCCGGTTGAGCTGGCTTCCCTCCCACTTGTCCATGGCGTCAATCTCTTCAAGAGGCAGGAAGGTCAGCATCCGGATACACTTGAGCACATCCGCGTCCGCCACATTCCGCCAGTACTGGTAAAAATCGAAGGGGCTTGTCTTGTTGGGGTCCAGCCACACCGCGCCTGAGGCGGTCTTGCCCATCTTCTTCCCCTCTGCATTCATCAGCAGAGTGATGGTCATGGCATAGGCATCCTTGCCAAGCTTGCGGCGAATCAGCTCCGTGCCGCCCAGCATATTGCTCCACTGGTCGTCGCCACCAAACTGCATGTTGCAGCCAAAGGCCTGGAACATATGATAGAAGTCATAGGACTGCATAATCATATAGTTGAATTCCAGAAAGGATAGACCCTTCTCCATCCGCTGCTTATAGCACTCGGCCCGCAGCATGTTGTTCACGGAGAAACAGCAGCCGACCTCTCGCAGCATGTCCACGTAGTTCAGCTTCATTAACCAGTCCGCGTTGTTGACCATCATGGCCTTGCCCTCGCCGAATTCAATAAACCGCTCCATCTGCTTTTTAAAGGCATCGCAGTTATGGCAAATCGTTTCGGTGGTCATCATCTGGCGCAAATCCGAACGACCGGATGGGTCGCCGATCATGCCGGTACCGCCGCCGATCAGGGCGATGGGCTTGTTTCCTGCCATTTGCAGCCGCTTCATCAGGCACAGCGCCATGAAGTGGCCCACATGCAGACTGTCCGCCGTGGGGTCAAAGCCAATGTAGAACACGGCTTTTCCGTTATTCAGAAGCTCTCGGATTTCCTCCTCGTCCGTCACTTGTGCGATCAGGCCGCGGGCCTTCAATTCCTCGTAAATTCCCATTGTCTCAATTCTCCTGTCTAAGAAGTTTTTATATGGGACGAAACGTGGAAAAAGCGCCCTCCGTCCCATGGGGACAGAGGGCGAATCGCTTCGCGGTACCACCTCTGTTCGCGCCGCCTTCGCAGGCGGACGCCTCTTGCCGCACCCAAGGTGCGGCCGCGCTGTAACGGGCGCTGCCCGAGCGCGCCTACTGGGCCAAATTTTAGCCGTTTGGACGCCGGTTCAGAGGTGTATTCACTCACGCCCGCCCGCCTCTTTACACCAGCCAGAGGCTCTCTTCGCGGCACCGCGCAGGGTACTTCTCCCCATCATCACTGTATTACTGTATACGTCAGACAGTATACCCGTTTTTTCAGTGTTTGTCAAGAAGACGGGTCTGACTTGAAACGGGGCAAACATTCTCGCGGGTAAGCTCAGTACCTGCCCAGGTCGGCAGAGCCATCCGCGGAGGCAGTTTTGCCGAAGGCAAAGTCGTTTCCGGGAAGAATGGCGTTCAGCCCAACGCCCGCGATTGCGGCGATGGCCAGCCCCGTCAGCGTCACATGGGCGTCCGCCACGGCGAAGGTCAGCCCGCCGGTGCCGTTAAAACCCAGACCGGAAACCAGAATTACCGCCGCAATGAGAAGGTTGCGGCTGCGGGTGAAGTCCACCTGATTTTCCACCACGTTACGTACGCCCACGGCGGAAATCATCCCGTAGAGCACGAAGCTGACGCCACCGATGACCGCCGGGGGAATGGAGTTGATGACGGCGGCAAATTTGGGGCTGAAGGACAAAATGATGGCATATAGGCCAGCCAGCCGCACCACTTTAGGGTCGTACACCCGGCTGAGCACCAACACACCGGTGTTCTCTCCATACGTGGTGTTGGCGGGACCGCCGAACATGCCCGCCAAGGCCGTGGCCAGACCGTCGCCCACCAGCGTGCGGTGAAGGCCCGGGTCTTCCAGAAAATTCTCTCCTACCGTGGCGGAGATGGCAGATACGTCGCCCACATGCTCCATCATGGCAGCGATGGCTATGGGCGCCATGACCAAAATGGCGGACACGTCAAACTTCGCCAGTACGAAGGGCTGCAGGCCCACAAAGCCCGCCTGTCCCACAGAGGTGAAGTCCACCTGCCTTGTAAGCAGGGCCACCGCATAGGGAATGACCACGCCCAGCAGAATGGGAATGATTTTCAGCATACCCTTCCCCCAGATGTTGAAGGCGATAATGGTCACAATGGCCAGCAGCGCCAAGGGCCAATTGGTGGAGGCGTTGGTCACGGCGGTGGGGGCAAGAATCAAGCCGATCAGGATGATAATAGGCCCGGTGACCACCGGTGGGAAGTAGCGCATCACCTTATAAGGTCCCACCACCTTGAAAAGCAGCGCCAGCACCAGATACAGAAGGCCAGCAACCACCACGCCGCCCAAAGCATAAGGCAGCTTTTCCGCGCCGGTCATAGCGGCGTACTTTCCGCTGTTCAGATCCGCCACCGCGGCAAACCCTCCCAGAAACGCGAACGAGGACCCTAAAAACGCCGGAACCTTGAATTTCGTGCAGACGTGGAACAGCAACGTACCAAGTCCGGCAAACAAAAGCGTTGTCTGGATGGACAGGGGCAGTCCGTAGCCGCTGACGATGATGGGGACCAGAACCGTTGCCCCGAACATGGCAAACATGTGCTGAAGGCCCAACAGCATCATCTTCGGGATGCCCAGGGTCCTTGCGTCCCGGACAGGGGCGGAATTTTTCTCGTTCATGGCAGATCTCCTCTCTATTTTGCGCAAAAAAATACCGGCACAAAGGCCGGTCAAATGGGGTCGCAAAAAAAGGCAGTGTTAAGACCCTTCCAAACCGTCATAACTCCAGCCCCCTCTCGCACTTATCCGTACGATTATACAAAAACAGAGGATGAATTGCAAGAGTGGATTTCTCCCGCCTTTTGAAAAATTCCTCTATCATTTTTGGTGATTATGACGACGCTAATTCTTTCCCCAGCCGATGCGTCGGCTGGGGGCCACTCTTTCGCAACGGGCCTCACGCGGTATACGACCGCTCTACGTTCACCACCGCAAAATAATCGCCGTCCAGCGCCCGTACCGCAGTGCAGATTTTGGTGCGAACCTCCTCGTCCGTCAGTCGGAATTTGAAGGGCACCGCCGCATCAAAAATCAGGTTCGTGTGCGTTGGTCCCGTCACCATGCGAAAATCGTGGATGGAGATTTCCTCGTCGATGCAGTCCACCAGCGCTTCCACACGCCGGCGGGTTTCCTTCGTCACGCCGTCGTCCGTCACGATGGGGTCCATGTGAATGACCGTCTCGCAGCCAAGTGTGCGCTTCAGCTCCCGCTCGATGTTGTCAATCTCGTCGTGAAGCACCAGTACGTCCTCGTTGGCGGGGACCTCCGCATGGAGCGAGATCATGCACCGCCCGGGGCCGTAATCATGGACAATCAAATCGTGAACCCCCAAAATGCCCGGATGGTTCGTCACAATGTTTCGGATGTTTTTCACAAATTCAGCGGAAGGTGGCTGCCCCAGTAGGGGATTCAGCGTGTCCCTGGCGGAGGAAAGCCCGGACCAGACGATGAACAGCGCCACCAGAATGCCGCACCAGCCGTCAATATTCGCATCGGTGAAGCGGCCCGCCAGCGTCGCCAGCAGGACCACGGCGGTGGCCGTGCTGTCGCTGAGACTGTCTATGGCGGCGGCGTGCATGGCGGTGGAGCCAATGCGCTCCCCCACCGTCCGGTTGTAACGGTACATATACAGCTTTACGAAGATGGACGCCACCAGAATGACCACGCTCTGCCACGAGAATTCCACCGGCACGGGACGCAGAATTTTCTCCAGAGAGGTCCGGGCCAGTTCAAAGCCCATCAAAATGATGAGCATAGACACCAGCAGACCGGAGATATATTCGATTCGCCCGTGGCCGAAAGGATGCTCGGAATCCGGTCGATGCCCGCCCAGACGAAAGCCCGTCAGCGTGATAACGGAGGAGCCCGCGTCGGAGAGGTTATTAAACGCGTCGGCAGTGACGGCGATGGATCCGGAGACGGAGCCTGCGAACAGCTTCCCCGCAAACAGCAGGATATTTAAACAGATTCCCACAGCCCCACAAAGAACGCCGTAGGCCGTCCGCACCGACGGCCCGTCAGCCCGGTCTTTAATAAAGATTTTTGCAAGAAGTCGTATCATACCGTCAACTCCTTTCCCGCTGGGGCACCGCTGTTTCGCCCGCTTCCGGCACAATGTCCGCAAGGGACGCAGTCCCTTATGCCCCGCCGGGAATTGTCAGCCGCAGATGGCAGCACAAATCATCCAGATCGTCCTCCGTGGCGGCGGGAATCCGCAGCTTCGCGCCGCAGTCCTTACAGCTCAAATCCACGGCGGAACGGCGGATGTCCATGGCATAGTCATGGCTTCCGCATCCGCAGGTAATTCCGTTTTCCCGGGCGGCAATCTCCTTCAGTTCGGACAGAACCTCATACATAATCACGCTGTCCAAAAACGGCTCGCCGCCATTCTCCTGATTTCGTTTTTCCTTCTCCGCCAGAACTTCCAGCGTCCGCAAATGCTTCTCCACGCTTCCCTCGTCCCCCACGTAGCAGCAAAACTCCTGCGATTGAGCGCAGCCGAAGGCCACGCCGCCCTCCCGCGTCAAATCCTCCGGGGCACACCGGGTGGTATGCGTCTCGCCGCACAGCCCGCAGGGGACAAACAGCTTGCACCGCTGCCCGTCAAATTCCGTCCGCAGGGCCGAGCCGCCGCAGCCGCACTCCACCTCCACGCCGGAGGCCTCCAGCGCGAACAGGGACCGGGCCGCCATCACGGGTTTTCCGCAGGCGGGACAGAGATAGCCAAAGGTCCTCATTTCATTTTCCATGAATTCACCTCAAATATTCGTTTCTGACAAGGATCAATTGTTAAATTGACAGTATACCACGATCCGGTCAAATTTTCCAGTGGTTTTTGACGGTTTGCATCACAGACTCACCGTTTCACCGGAGGCCAGAAAATAGAGTGCCTTACGAACCACCTTCTTCTCCAAAACCCGCTCCAGCGCCGCACCGTACGCCGCAAGCTGCGGACGGTAATGCTCCGCACGGCGAGCCACCGCTTCACCGAACACACGGTCTGTTTTGAAGTCCACCACGGTGAGTCCCTCCGCCGTCTCGAAGCAGCAGTCCACCACGCCCTGAAGAAGCACCTGATCGTCCCCCGCGTCCCCGTCCAGTTCCGTGGCCGGAATCAGAACGGTGAAGGGATACTCCCGCAAAACATTTTTTCCCCGGCGAATCTCCTCCCCCAGCGGAGAGAAAAGCAATGCTTTTAGCTGTGTGATGTCCACGCTGTCCGCCTGCTCCCGCGTCAAAAGGCGCTTTTCCGCAAAAGTCGCCACCTGCCCTGCCGCGTCCGGGTTGAAAAAGTCCAGATATTGAAGGGCCAGATGAGCCGCCGTGCCCCGCTCCGTGGGGGTAAGCCCTCCGCCGGACTGTCGGAAACGAGGCTGGTCCAATGGCCGCAGCACCGTTGGGTGGGGTGCGTTTTCCAACGCTTCCTCGTCCTTCTCCCGGCCCTTGAGCTGGGTGGCCGTCCGCTTGGCGGGAAAGCGGGTGGCGGCCTCGTAAGGATAGGTCAGCTCCAGAAGGCTCAAATCCGCCTCATGCTGCGCCTTGTCCTCTTCGCTCTCCGATTTAGTCGTTAAAATCTCCTGAAAATCCTCGCTGTCATGGATAAATACTTGCCATGTATTTTCGTCCCCGGCATAATAGTTTTCCGGTTCCACGCCCGCAAGATCTCGCAGAGGCTTTGCCTCCGGGCGGCACAGCAGGGGCAGCAACAGCCACTCCCCATAGCTTCGGCAGATCGCCGCCGTCTCCGGCGGAACAGGGCAGGCGGCAAGACTGGTTAATTGCTTCAGCTCACCCGGAGCGTGATAAAGACTGTGAATCAAAATCAGCTTTTCCTTGGGCCGGGTCATAGCCACGTACAAAATGCGCTGCTCCTCAGACTGGTTTTCCCGACGGAGCTTTCCCTCCAAGGCCCGGCGGGCCATGGTGGGATAGTAAATGCGGCGGTCCAAATCCACTCGCCGGGGGCCAAGGCCCAACTCGGGATGCACCAGCACCGGGGTATCAAAGTCCATCCGGGAAAAAGCCCGGTCCAAATCGCACAGCAGCACAATGGGAAATTCCAGCCCCTTGGATTTGTGGACGCTCATCAGCCGCAC
This sequence comes from Oscillibacter sp., assembly GCF_032018205.1. Classification (GTDB taxonomy): domain Bacteria; phylum Bacillota; class Clostridia; order Oscillospirales; family Oscillospiraceae; genus Oscillibacter. The sequence goes on from NZ_DALZOY010000006.1 coordinate 41,684, forward strand.
GCCCCCCGCGTCAGATTTTCCCCGGGTTGCGGGGGCTCGGTCGCTGTCGATGAGCTTTTGAAGCTGTTCCAAAAACAGAAACAGACCCCGGCAGCCGTTGGCCTCGAAATTCTCCGCGTGCTCCGTCAGCGCAATCAGGTTTTCCTTCCGCTCCTCGCCTCGGTCCATGGCGCCAAACACGCCCAGTGCGTTCAGCTCGTTGTAAATCCGCCACAGCAGGCGCTCCACGCTCATGTCCCGGGCCAGCAGACGCAGACTGTCCAGCGTCTCAAGAAAGGAACGGCAGTCCTCTCCCCCGTCTCGGCACACCGCGTCGTAATAATCCCCGTCCGCGGTGCATGCCCGCACACGGGCCAGCCGGTCCGGCGTAAATCCGAACAGGGGCGAACGCAGCACGGCAATCAGCGGCACGTCCTGCCGGGGATTGTCGATGACCTGAAGAAGGCTCAAAGCGGTGGCTACCTCCATGGAGGAGAAGTAGTCCCCCTGCTCCTGAAAGGAACAGGGTACGCCCCGCTCTGCCAGCGCCGCCGAAAACGCCAATCCCCGGCTCCCTGGCGAGCGCATCAGAATCACGATATCCTCCGCCCGGCAGGGCCGCAAAACACCGTCCTCGCCGGTGACGGGGTACCCTTCGTCCAACAGCTCTCGAATCCGCTTCGCCGCAAGGCGGGCCTCCGCAATGCCCTTTTTTACCGGGCGCTCCAGTTCTGCCGACCGCTGATGGGCACAAATCAGGTGGTATTCCGGGGCGCAGTCCCCCCGCTCCGGGTAATACTCCGCGCCGAAATACAGCTTTTCGTCCGGACCATATTCCATCTCTCCCAGCTCCGGGGACATGATGTTTTCAAAAATAAAGTTGGCCGCATCCAGAATTTCCCGGCGGGAGCGGAAGTTCTGAGACAGCAGAATTTTCCGTTCCTCCCCCGCCTGCGCATCGGTATGGTGCTTGAAGGCGGCGTATTTCCGCAGAAAAATGGTGGGGTCCGCCAGCCGGAAGCGGTAGATGGACTGCTTCACGTCTCCCACAGTAAAAAGATTCCGTCCCCCGTGGGACACAGCCTGAAAAATGTGGTTCTGAACCTCGTTGGTGTCCTGATATTCGTCCACCAGAATCTCCATATAGCGGGCCGAAATCTGCTCTCCCAGTTCCGTGGGCGTTCCGTCCTCCCCCGTTAAAAGCTCCAGCGCCAGATGCTCCTGATCCGAAAAGTCCGCCTGATTCAGCCGCAGTTTTTCCCGCCGATAGCGCCGGGAAAATTCCCCCGTCAGCTCCAACAGCGCGGCCATGGCGGGGGCCACGGCAGTCAAATCCTCCATGGCCTCCTGACCGGTGACGTTCAGCTCGGCCCGCAGCTTTTTTACGTCGGCCTTGCATCCGTCCCACAGGGATTTCAGCCGCAGGACCTCGGGGTCGTCCTTGCGGCCTTTGGGTGTGGTCAGACGGGGAAAGTCCACCGCCTCCGCCATCATTCCCGCTTCGTCCCAGCTCTTTTTCGCCGCTTCATCCAGCGCGTCCAGCGAAGCGGCAGCAGACAAAAACTTTTCACCGTATCCGGTATGTAAAGCCGTATCGCTTTCCACGCTTTGAGCGGCAGACCGAAAGATTTGCGCCCACGACGCCGCTCTGCGGGCGGCTCCTTCCAACAACTCCTTGGCGTAGGGCGTCTCATCAAAGGTTCCGGACAGGTTCAGCCAGGATTCCCGGTTTTCCTCCAGCCACCGCTCTGGATAGGCGTGGCTCTGAAGCTTTCCGTGAAGCTCCAGCACCAGCTCCGCCAGTGCGCCGTCGTCCCGGCCTGCACCCAGAGTATCCGCCAGCAGGGTACCGCCGGGAGCGTCGTCCAGATTTTTATAGAAATCCTCCAGCGTGCGATCCAGCACCCGGCGGCGCAGCAGCTCCGCCTCGCCCTCATCCAGCACCCGGAAGTCCGGGGTCAGGCAGTGCCGTTCTCCTTCCTTTGCCAGCAGGTGAGCGTTTTCCCGCAGCAGCGCCGTGCAGAATGCGTCCACGGTTTTCACGTCCGCTTGGTACACCCGCATGAGCTGGCGGCGAAGATGGGCGTTGCCGGGATGCTCTCCCAAAAGCTTTCCAAGCTCCGACGCAATTTTCCCCCGCAGCTCCGCCGCCGCCGCCTTGGTATAGGTGATGATGAGAAAGTCGTCGATGTTGCAGCCGTCCTCCAGAATATAGAGAAACAGGCGCTCTACCAGCACCTTTGTCTTACCGGACCCTGCCGCCGCCGACACCAGCAGGCTTCCACCCCGGTTCTCCGCCGCCGCGCGCTGGGCGGGGGTCAGTTGAATTTTAGCCACGTCCGTTCTCCTCTCCGTCCAGTTCCTGCCAGAATTCCGCCGCCGTCACCTTTCGGATGTAGCGTAGGCGGTCGCCGCCCCGGCCATCCTCAAAGTGACAGGCCCCGGCCCAATCGCAAAACCGGCACACACTGTCATTCTCATCGTGGCAGCAGGGGTCCGCGTCGATCACGCCGTCCCGCACCTCGGCGGCAATGTCGTGGAGCAGGCGCTCCACGTAGCTGCCAAGCCGCCCAAGTTGGGCGGCGGTGGCAATCCCGCCGGAGAGGTTTCCCTCCCGGTCTACCCGCAAAGGAAGATACTTCGGCTCCGTCAGAGCATCGTGCTCCATGGCCTGCAAAACCTCTGGCTCGTTCAGCAAAAGGCCGCTGCGACGCAATGCCTTCGCCCTCTCCTGCGCCAATTTCTCCGGGGTCACGTTCCGCTCCTGCGCCAAAATCTCATCCCGGGCCGGGAGATACAGCACCCCGGCGGGAACCACCTCCTGCCCAAAATAGGCGCTGCCCTGATTTTTCAGCGTGAACAGGTACAGCAGCATTTGGATGTCCAGTCCCATGCGGACCTCCGCCAGATCGAAGGTCTTCTTCCCGGTTTTGTAATCCACCACCCGGAGGTAGAGCTTACCGTCCTTCACCCAGCCGTCGATCCGGTCTACCTTCCCGTTCACCCGCAGCTCCCCGTCTGGCTCCGATACGGTGACAGCGGGCAGCGTCCCCTTGTCCCCGAAGGACAGCTCAAATTCCACAGGCACGAAGTCCGACTGCGCCAGTTCCCGCGCCGTTTCCTCCACCACGGCATAGGCCGTGGTCCGCAGCCGGGAGAAGAGATAGCGGAACCGGGCCGTCCGATCTTGGAGATTGGGCAGCTCCTCCTGTACGTATTCCTCCATAAAACGGTCGGTCAGCTTAAAAAGCATTTCCCGGGAAACAGTTGTAAATCCGCCCTGTTTCGCCACTTCTTCTGTGACATTTTCCAAAATAAAATGCAAAAACGTGCCGATTTGCGGCGCATCAAAGGAGGCCGTCCTCCGTTGGCGTGCCTTTAGCCCATACTGCATGAAATAAGCAAAATGGCACTGGCGCAGCCGTTCCAGCCGGGAGGCGGACATACTGAATTGCTCACCGTACAGCGCCCGGACGGCGGGCAGACTCAGCCGCCCCCGGCCCATGGCGGCGGCCCGCTCCATCGCTTGAAGCCGGGCCGTCCACTCCGGCCTTTCCGCAAACCAGCGCCAAACCGGTCCTCCCGGATTTGCCCCCGCTGCTTCCAGCGCCGGGGCAATGGCCGCCAGACGGTATTCCCTTTTTCCGCTCTCCCGCTCCACCCGGTTTTCCGGGAACAGCTTTCCCAGCCGCTCCACCACGAAGGAGGGCCGAAGCTGCGCTCCGTTGACGTCGGAAACGGGATAGCTGACAGTCAGCCCGTCCGTGGGCTGGGCAAGGGCCGCATAGAGGTTTTGCAGCTCCACGTTGAATTGCTCCATCCCAGTGGGGGCCAGACGAATCCCCCTGGAGGCAAGCTCCTCCCGGTCCTCGTCGTTCAGCACGCCGCCCCGCTGTGCCACGGCGGGCAGAACATGGTCGTTGGCCCCCAGCAAAAAGAGGTACTTCGCTGTGTGGCGGTCGTTTCGTGTGATCTCACTGGCGGACACCTGATCCAGCGCGGGAGGAATGGTTCCCACGCTGTACTGGGTCAGCAGCAGCCGGAATAGGCGGGAAAACGTCTCCGCGTCCATGGCCTGATCTCCCAGAATTTCCACGAACTGGTCCAGCACGCCGCAAAGAATCCCCCAGAGCTGGCCCGTTTCCTCCGCCGTCTGTAATTCTCCCTGATTTCCAAGGGCACGAAGCTGCTCCTCCAGAGCGGATTGGAGGTGCAGCGTTTCCATAAAGCTGTAAAGCGCATTCACCTGATCCCCCGCTGTTTGCGCGGACTTCATCCCGTCCGACAGCAGCTTTAGCGGTCCGCGCACCCGGCAGCGCAGTTCATTCAGCTCTCCAAGCTCGGCCTGCCGCGCGTCGGTCCACGGTGCGCCATAGCCGCCGGGATTGGCGGACCAGTCCGCTTCCCGCAGCCAGAGGGTGCCATGGATTTCCCAAGTGAGGGCATAATTTTCCAGCCGGTCACACTCTTCGGGCGAAAGCCCCGCCAGACCGGTTTTTAGATAGTGAAACATATCCTCGTATTCGCACCCGCCGGTGACGGCGTCCAAAGCGCCGGTCAGCAGAGATAGCACCGGCTTTTCCAGAATGTCGCTTCGACGGCTGAGGTACACCGGAACGCCGTACCGCTCAAAGACGTTTTCGATGACGGACGCGTAATCCTTCATGTTTCGCACCGCCACGGTGATGTCCCGGAAGCGGCATTTGCCCGTTTTCACCAGCCGCAGAATGTCGGCGGCAGTCTGCTCCACCTCTGTGAAGGCAGAGTCCGCCTCCCGCAGCCGCACAGTGAGGGCTTCCCCATTCCAAATCTCGTCTCCGCCAAAAAATGACCGCTCCACAAGACCCATGGCCGAGTCGTCATAGGACGTGACGAACTGAATTTCAAAGGGCACTCCCGCCGCCTCCGCCAATCGGCGCAGCCGGTCCCGGGTGCGCACGGATACCTCGAAAATCTCCCCCGGGTCATGCTCGTCCCCCAAAAGCGTCACTGTCACGCTGGCGGCGCGCCGCAAAAATACGGACAGAATTTCTACTTCCAGTCCGTTAAAGTAGGAAAAGCCATCCAGATACACGTCCGTTCCATCGGCATATCCAGACTCCTCCAGGTGATCCCTCAGCTTTACGATACGATCTCTGCCGTCCTTTTCCGGGCGGTGAAGGTGCGCCTCATAATCGGCGTAAATCAGCGCAAGGTCCCGCAGCTTGTCCCCCATAGCGCCGGGAATATCCTCCGCCTGCGCGGCCAGAGTCATGGGCGAGACGGCATAGCTGGTCAACTCGTCCAACAGCCCCAAGAGCTGTTCCAGAAACCCGGCCCGCTGGCTGGGACGGCGATAGACCTTCAGCACCGGGGCAAGCTCCGTCAGGGATCGTTGCAGCAGCAACAGCTTTCCTCCCGCGTCAATGCTCACGTCCGCCGCGCCGCCTGTGATGGCAAGTACACGGGTGGCAAGGCGGCGAAAGCTCAAAACCTCTGCATGGCGGCTGGCGGTGTCGCCGCAGACGCGGCACAAATCCACCTCCGCCTGATGGGAGGCATGCTCCGGCACCAGCAGAATCTGGCGGGAGGAATCGCCCTTTTCCGCAATTTCCTTTAAAATCCGGCGGGATTTTCCACTTCTTGCCCGTCCCATGAGAATTTTCAGCATGGCTTTCTTCCCTTTCCCCGTATTGGGCCTTATCCCCTGCAAAAGCACCTCCGGCGCCTTTTCAAAGGCTCGAATACCGCATGCGCGTCACGCTCCTGCGGTCAAAATTGTTCATCTGCGTTATCTTGACATGATACCACAGTTCGACGCAATTGAACACCCGATTTGCATTTTTGCCCCGGGCCTGCTACACTGAAGAAAATTGTCGAAAAGGAGCCGCGCCCATGCATATTCCCAGTTCCACCACCGGAGAAATTGAGGTCCTTTCCTTTGACGCGGCGCTGGAAGCCGCGCTGCGCCCCAACCCGGCTTACGACGCCGACAAGTGGCTGTACGTTCCCAACGCTTATTCCGAATACCGTTACATTCTGGGCACTCGGGGGGAAAAACCCCTAATTTGCTTAGGGATTAACCCCTCCACCGCTGTGCCGGACAAGCTGGACCCCACCGTCAGCTCCGCCCGGCGCATCGCCCTGAACAACGGGTACGACAGCTTCCTCATGTTCAATGTCTACGCCCAGCGGGCCACCCGGCCCAACGACATGGAGCACTCCTGCAACGCCTATCTCCACGGAGAAAACCGCAGGGCCTTTGCGTATCTCCTGTCCCTGTCTCCCCGGCCTGCCGTCTGGGCCGCGTGGGGCAATATCATTGAAAAGCGGCCCTATCTGATGGACTGCCTGCGGGACTTCGCCGGGGAGGGCCGCTCCGCCGGGGCTAACTGGTTTTCCGCAGGCCCTCTCCTGAAATCCGGGCATCCCCACCATCCGCTGTATCTCCGGCAGGACACGGCCCTGTTGGATTTTGAGATTGACACATATCTGAGCGGACGGTAAACTTCTTTCACCGTCCCGCACGAAAATTCCCGCTTTGATAAAGGCCTTCCCACGAGGAATACCTTGTCCAAGCGGGAATTTTCCGATAAGGCGCACTTTTTTTTCAATTCGTTCATATACTGCCTTGACAACGATTGTTCAACCACCGACAGGAGGCTATCATGGACGACAAGACCAGACAGACCATTAACCAGCTCAATCAGGACCCGGCCACGGTTCAGCGCCTGCTTACCTCGCAGGACGGACGCAGGCTGGTGGAAATGATGTCCCAAGCAAACGGAGGCGCTGCCATACAGCAAGCGGCAATGAGCGCCATGCGAGGCGACTCCACCCGGATTACGCAGATGATTAACCAGCTGATGCAAAGCCCCGAAGGGGCTGCACTGGTAGAACGCATCAATCAGGCAACCCAAAAATAAACCGAAAAGGGGCGGACGGAATGGCGGAATTTGAGGATAAGCTGAACGCGATACTGTCGGACCCCAACAGCATGGCGCAGATTATGCAGCTTGCGCAGTCCATTGGCGGGGGGAACGGCTCTGCCCCGGCCTCTCCGCCAGGGCAGGCGCAGGGCGGCTATCCCCCGTATTCTCCGCCGGGGCAGGGCTATCAGGCCCCCCCGCCGGGGAATTATCCTCCCCCGCCGGGACCTGCCCCCGGGGAAAATCCCCTGAGCTCCTTACTGGGCAGCATCGACCCGAGCACCATTGCCCGCCTGATGCCCCTGATTGGAGAGCTGGGCAGTCACCAAAACAACAACAGCCGTGCGCTGCTGTATGCTCTGCGCCCCTACTTAAAGGTCGAACGGCAGACAAAAATCGAACGGGCGCTCCAACTGGCGCGCATTGTCCACATTGGGAAAAAATTCATCGCAAACTGGGAGACGTAAGGGAGGATGAGGGATGTATAACCGCTATATCCGCAACGACGACGGCTCTTATTCCCGCATTCCCGAAGAGGACGCACGGTCCGGTCCCGGAGGACCTTCTCCGTCCAGCGGCGGTTTTGGGCCCGGTCCCGGTGGACCTCCTCCCCCGCCCAGCGGCGGCTTTGGAGCTGGGCCCGGCGGACCCCCTCCCCCGCCCGGCGGCGGGGGAGGAGGGCCGTTTCCGCCCCCCAAGGACCCATTTTTTGGCCCGCCGCCCCCTCCGCTTCACGGCGAAGGCTTCTCCGCCACGCTGCGGCGGTTGCTGGATAAGCTACATTTGGACAACGTGGATTCCGGTGATCTGATTCTCCTTCTGATGATCTTCTTCCTGTTCCGGGAAGAAGCGGACGAGGAGCTTTTAATCGCTCTGGGTCTTCTGCTGATCCTTTAAAAAACGGCTTTCCCGCAGTGGGAAAGCCGCTTTTTTCCTATTCAATTGCGGTCAGCACCGTTCCGTCGGGAAGTGTAAAATCCTGGGTGACGGGGCCAGCCGCATCCAGCGTGAGAGAACCCATGCGATAGATTGTCTCGCCGTATTTCAACCACTCTGCCGCCGCCAGAAGGCCCGTATCCACACTGATCCAGTACCGCAGGACAAAGCCGTTTTCATCCTCTCCCGTTTCCACATAGATACAGTTGACCCCGGAAAGAGATCGATAGTCTGCCTTTTCAATTTGATTTACCGGCAGGGCAAGCACATCCTCATAGGTGGGGACGCCCTGCTCCTGATCGGCGGCGATATCTCCGGCGGGACATTGATAAACCTCGGCTTGGCTGCCGTACCAGATATACGTGGTGGTTCCGTCGGTGAGAGAGTGGCGGATTTGCTGGCCCTTCGGCGCGTAGTCCGTTCTGGTCCAGTCGCCGCTGACGGAGACAAGCACCTGTGTTGTGCCGCTGCCGCCGGTCCAAAACCGCTCCTCGGCAATGCTCCGCCGGTAGGCGGCGGGGCGCTCAAGCGACTCAATCGCAGACTGCACCGTCCCCGGCGCCACGGCAATCAACGCAATGCCGCCGTCCTCTCCGCCGCCCGAAGCCGAAGAATCCCCCGTGGGCAAAACGGTATCCGGCAGCACAATGCGGGAGGAACGGCGCAGGCCATTGCTCAAAAGAATTGCCACCACCAGCAAAATCAGGATGACAAATCCGGCAACGGTAAATTTTCCAACCTTGCTGTTTCTCATGAGGCCCCCCTCTCCGCACGTCCGGCTCAGACGCCGGAATAGTCCTCCGGCGGGTCGCGGCGCAGGCCGAAATGCCACTCCACCGCGTCCGCAATGCGCCCGCAGGCACGTCCGTCGCCATAGGGATTCACGGCGCGGGCCATTTTGTCATAGGCTTCCCGGTCCCGCAGCAGACGGGTGGCCATAGTCACAATATCGTCCTGCGCCACCCCGGCAAGCTTCACCGTCCCGGCGGCCACGGCCTCTGGCCGCTCCGTCTCCCGCCGCAAAACAAGCACGGGCTTGCCGAGGGCGGGGGCCTCCTCCTGAAGTCCTCCCGAGTCGGTCAGCACCAGATAGCACAGGGCCATCAGGTTGTGCATTTCGTCGGCAGGCAGCGGGTCGATCAGGTGGATCCGGGGTGCGCCCCGGAGATATTGGTCCACGCTCTCCCGCACCACGGGGCTGAGATGAACGGGATACACCAGCTCCACATCCTTGTTTTCTTCTGCAATCCGACGCAGGGCAATCATGATGTTTTTCATGGGCTCGCCGTAATTTTCCCTGCGGTGGCAAGTGACAAGACACACTTTTTTCTCCCCGTAGGGAAGGCGGTTCAGCTCCTCTGTGGAAAAATAAAAGCCGGGACGGACGGTGGTACGCAGCGCGTCAATCACTGTATTGCCGGTAATAAACAAATCCCCCCGCACACTCTCCCGGCGCAGGTTGTCCCGGTTGCCCGCCGTGGGACAAAAATGAAGATCCGCCAGCCGGGAGGTCATCACCCGGTTCATTTCCTCCGGAAAGGGAGAATACTTGTCATAGGTTCGTAATCCTGCCTCCACATGGCCCACCTTCACCTGATGGTAAAATGCCGACAGCGCCCCCGCGAAGGTAGTGGAGGTATCTCCATGCACCAGAATTAAATTCGGTTTCAGCGCATCAATAGCCTCATCCATCCCCAGAAGGCACTTGCTGGTGATGGTGGAAAGCGTCTGCCGTGGGGTCATAATGTCCAAATCCCAGTCCGGCTTCAGGTCGAAAACCTCCAGCACGGAGTCCAGCATCTGACGATGCTGAGCGGTGACGCAGCAAAGGCTCTCGATCCCCTCCCGGGCAGCAAGCTCCTTAACGAGCGGCGCCATTTTAATGGCCTCCGGCCGGGTGCCAAAGACGCTCATGACGCGAATTTTCTCCATTACTGATCCTCCTCTCCTTCCCAGCCGTCCGGCTCTTGCGCCTTCGGCTCGGCGTCTGCCAAAGCCGAGGCTGTCTCATCCTGCGGAGCTTCCAAATTCCCGTCGCGGGGACTGGGAAGATTTTCCTGTTCCGATTCCTCCCCGGCGGGAGGAGCGGCAACTTCCGCATTCTCCTGCTTTTCGGCGCGGTGTCCGTGGTCCCTCAGCTCCTCCATCTCCTCGTGAAGCTCTTCCCGGACCTCCTTGGGGAAGATCACTCTGGCGGCCACCACAGCCACCACGCACAGCGACACGAAGAACATCATGGCCCGCAGCTCCCCGCTGGTGGTAAGCACCACAGCGCTGAGGCCCAGAATCGCGGAAATCACGTACAGCGTGGCAACCGCCTGCTTCTGGTTCAATCCCATGTCGATCAGGCGGTGGTGAATGTGGCTCCGGTCCGCCTGCATGGGGCTTTGCCCGTGGGCGAGGCGGCGGAGGATGGCAAAGGCCGTGTCGAAAATCGGCAGGCCAAGAATCAGAAACGGCACCGCGAAGGAAATGATGGCCCAGGACTTAAACAGCCCCTCTACGGACATGCAGGCCAGAATATACCCCAAAAACGTGGCTCCCGTGTCCCCCATAAACATCTTGGCGGGATTGAGGTTATAGGGCATAAACCCCACGCACGCACCCACCAGCGCCGCCATCACCACGGCCACCTGCACCTCGCTCACAAGCAGGGAAATCACCAGCACGGTGGTGGCAGAAATGGCAGACACGCCGATGGCCAGTCCGTCCAGCCCATCGATCAGGTTCACGGCGTTGGTAATGGCCACAATCCACAGCACGGTCACGGGAATGGACAGCACGCCCATGTCCCAATAGGGATTGGGAGAAAAGAGGTTGGGATTGCTCAGTACATGGATTTGCACGCCGTTCAGCGTGGGAATCAGGGCCGCCCCAATTTGGATCAAAAACTTAAATTTGGCGGGCAGCGGCGTGATATCGTCCACCACGCCCAGCACCACGATGATCACCGCTCCCAGCAAAATGCTGCGGAACTGATTTGTCATTTTAGCAAACAGCAAAATGCTGACGATAAAGCCCAGAAAAATAGCCAGCCCCCCCAGCCGGGGGATAGGGATATGGTGCATCCGGCGGTTATCCTTGGGCACATCGATGGCGCCCACCTTATAGGCGAACGCCTTCACCACCGGAGACGCCAGAAAGCTTACCACCAGCGCCACCACCAAAGCCAGAAACACCCCGGCCAGCAAGTTTGTATTGATTAGCATTGCGACAACGTTTCCTTTCACCGCGCGCTTTTTCAGCCTTCATGGCGGCGCGCGCCGTAATCACCGGTCGATAAAGCCGACCTTTTTGTAAACCTTGCCCAGCGTCCGCCCCGCCACGCGGGACGCTCGCTCCGCGCCGTCGCGGTAGATGGCCTGAAGGGCCGCTTTGTCCGCAAGCAAACGCTCCGTCTCCTCCCGGATGGGGCGCAACAGCTCCACCACCGCTTCACCCACGGCGGCCTTGAAGTCCCCGTAGCCGTGCCCGGCAAATTCCGCCTCGATGGCGTCAAAATCCCGATTTGTGCACACGGAGTAAATCTGCATCAGGTTGGACACGCCCGGCTTTTCCTTCTGGTCATACCGCACGCAGGCCTCGGAATCCGTCACCGCCTTTTTGAACTTGCGCAGAATATCCTCCGGCTTTTCCAGCATATAAACGCAGCCGTTCTGGTCCTTATCGGACTTGCTCATCTTGCTTTCGGGAGAGGACAGGCTCATAATCCGCGCCCCCACCTTGGGAATATAAGGCTCGGGAACCTTGAACACGTTGCCGTAAATCCCATTGAACCGGGTGGCAATGTCCCGGCAGATCTCCACATGCTGCTTCTGGTCGCCGCCCACCGGCACCAAATCCGCCTGATACAGCAGAATGTCCGCCGCCATCAGGGCCGGGTAGGTAAACAGGCCTGCATTGACGTTTTCCGTGTTTTTTGCGGACTTGTCCTTAAACTGGGTCATACGGCTCAGCTCGCCGAACATGGTGTAGCAGTCCAGCACCCAGCCCAACTGGGCGTGGGCCGGGACGTGGGACTGAATGAACAACGTATTTTTCTGCGGGTCCAGGCCGCAGGCAATATAGGCTGCCACCTGTGTCAGCGTACGCCGCCGAAGCTCCGCCGGCTCCTGCCGGACCGTGATGGTGTGCATATCCGCCAGCATATAAAAGCAGTCGTACTCGTCCGCCAGCGCCGCCCAGTTGCGGATGGCCCCCAGATAGGAGCCAAGGGTCAGGTCGCCGGAGGGCTGAATTCCGCTGAGAATCCGCCGTTTAAGCGTCTCGTTTTCCATGATACCACCTCAAAATCCGCCGCTCTCGCGCCCTTTGGCCAGAAAGCGGCAATATAGCCTAATTATTGTAGCACGAAGCATTGGAAAGTGCAATCTGTTTTGGTGATTTTAGCCCGGCGCGTGCGGCTTTGCCCCGGCCGCGTTTACCGCAGGAAACCCCTTGACATTCCGGGCTGCAAAAGCGATAATAAATTGTTAAACAATACATGGAGGTAAATTCATGGCCACAGATAAAGCATTCTTTGACGAAATGGAGTCCCGCATCCCCAAGGGGAAAGTCCGCACCCGTTTCGCCCCCTCCCCTACCGGCTATATGCACGTGGGCAACCTGCGCACCGCACTGTACACTTGGCTCATCGCCCGCCACGCGGGGGGCACCTTCCTCCTGCGCATTGAGGACACCGATCAGGGCCGCCTTGTAGAGGGTGCCACCGACGTCATCTACAAGACAATGGCTCAGTGCGGCCTTGGTCACGACGAAGGCCCGGACGTGGGCGGCCCGGTAGGCCCTTATATCCAGTCGGAGCGGCGGGAGCTGTACGGAAAGTACGCCGAGCTGCTGGTGGAAAAGGGCTTTGCTTACCGCTGCTTCTGCGGCAAGGAGGAGGACGAGGCGCAGGAGGTTGCCGAGGGCGTGAAGGTCAAAAAGCACCAGTGCGGCTGTCCTGACCTCCCCTTCAACGAAATTCAGGTCAAGCTGGACGCGGGCAAACCTCATGTCATCCGCCAGAGAATCCCCCGTGATGGCAGCACCACCTTCCATGACGTGACCTTCGGTGACATCACCGTGGAAAACGACACGCTGGACGATCAGGTGCTCATCAAGTCCGATGGACTGCCCACCTACAACTTTGCCAACGTGGTGGACGACCATCTCATGGGCATCACCCATGTGGTCCGGGGCAGTGAATACCTCAGCTCCGCACCCAAGTACAATTTGCTGTATCAGGCCTTCGGCTGGGAGATTCCCACCTATGTCCACTGCTCTCCCGTCATGCGGGACGCGCACAATAAGATGTCCAAGCGCCACGGAGACCCCTCCTATGAAGACCTGATCGCCCAAGGGTATCTCACTACCGCCGTTCTGAATTATGTCGCCCTGCTGGGCTGGGCGCCTAAAGGTGAGCAAAAAGAGCAGGAGATTTTCTCTCTGGACGAACTGGTGGAGGCTTTCGACATTGCGGGAATCTCCAAGTCCCCTGCGATTTTTGACATGGCAAAGCTGGATTACTTCAACGCCACCTATCTCCGCGCCCTTGCGCCGGAGGAATTTGCGAAAATTGCGGAGCCATATATCCGCCAAAGCGTGAAAAAAACCGCCATCAACCCCGCGGACATTGCCGCGCTGTTGCAGGCCCGGTGCGAAAAGCTGACGGAAATTCCGGAAAAGGTGGACTTTTTTGACGCGCTTCCCGCCTATGATGTTGAATTTTATGTCAATAAGAAGTCCAAAACGGATAAGGACATTTCCAAGGCGATGCTCTTGGCCGCTATCTCCACGCTGGAGGCCCTGCCCACTTGGGACACGGACGCAGTCCATGGCGCGCTGACGAGCCTTGCGGAAAAGTTGGAGGTAAAAAACGCCACGCTGATGTGGCCCGTGCGCATCGCGGCGGCGGGTAAGCTGGTGACGCCCGGCGGCGCGGTGGAAATCTGCCGCATTCTTGGGCAAGACGAAACGCTGAAAAGACTGCGCCACGGCCTCTCCCTGCTGGGCTGAGCGCTGATTGAGACTTCTCCATAAGAAATTCAAATTCAGAAGGATGGGTAGCCCAACATGAGTAAAATTGTGATTCCCGCCGGTTACAAAATGCCCCTGACCAACAACCAGCTTCAGCGCGCCATCGAATTTATCCACGCCGACTTTCAGAAGAATTTGACAGAGCGGCTGGACCTTCACCGGGTTTCCGCCCCGCTGTTCGTGGACGGGGCCACGGGCCTGAACGACGACCTTAACGGCGTGGAGCGCCCTGTGAGCTTTGACATCCCCGACGTAGGGACCGACGGGCAGGTGGTTCACTCTCTCGCCAAGTGGAAGCGTCTGGCGCTGAAGCGGTATGAGTTCAAAGCCGGAACGGGCCTGTATACCGACATGAACGCCATCCGCCGGGATGAGGAGGTGGACAATCTCCACTCCGTGTACGTGGACCAGTGGGACTGGGAGAAGCACATCCAGCGCGAGGACCGAAACCTCCAGTACCTCAAGGATACCGTCCGCACCATTGTTGGCTCCATCTGCGACACGGCCGAGGATCTGCGCAAGAACTATCCGGCGCTCACCTTCCGCCCGGACCGGGACGTGTTTTTCATCACCACGCAGGAGCTGGAGGACCGTTTCCCCGACCTGACTCCCAACGAGCGGGAGAAGGCCGTTTGCCAGAAGCACCGCACCGTGTTCCTCATGCAGATCGGCGGGAAGCTCAACTCCGGGAAGCCTCACGACGGCCGCGCCCCGGACTATGACGACTGGACGCTGAACGGCGACATCCTCATGTGGAATCCTGTGTTGGAGCGCAATTTCGAGGTTTCTTCCATGGGCATCCGGGTGGACGAGGCGGCGCTGGACCGCCAGCTCGCCCTCTCCGGCCACGACGAGCGGAGAAGCCTCCCCTTCCATAAGATGCTGCTAAGCGGTGAGCTGCCTCAGTCCATCGGCGGCGGCATCGGTCAGTCCCGGCTGTGCATGTTGCTGCTTGGCACCTGCCACATCGGCGAGGTTCAGGCCAGTCTTTGGGACAAGGACACGATTGCCGCCTGCGAAGAGGCGGGTATCATTCTTCTGTAAGTCTTCCTGTGCCTTCAATAAGTTCCCGGCCCAGCCTTTCGGCGGGGTTTCATAGGGGCAAAAAGTGAACTGGGTATCAATCTCCGTGACAGGGCGGACAGTTTTTGCTGTCTGCCCTGTCCTTTTGCGTACGTGCCAAAGCCCGTACTGTATGCTGTGGCGTTGCTGGCAGCGGCAAGACTCCCGCATGGTGATGAATTACAATTTGAAATCTTCATTCATTGTGGTATCATTACCGTACAGACAAAATCCGTAATGCACAGAAAACCACAAACGATTGGCTTTACCAAAAGCCGATATTGACGCCGAGTAGCTCAAGCAGCTTTTTATTTTTCGGAGAAATTGGAGCGTATCATTGAGTTGTAGGAGACTTTTCGTAAAGCAACGCAAGCTCTGAGGGGCAGAGTAAGGGTAAATTGAAAATGAAGGAGGAAAATGATGAAGCGTATTATGATTGTCGAAGACGACCGCAATCTAAACCATGGCCTGTGTCTTGCGTTAAAGGATCAGGAGTTTCAGATTATTCCGTGTTTTGATCTGAAATCCGCGCGTGAGCTGCTTGCCGATGGCGCGCCGGATCTCATTTTGCTCGATATTAACCTTCCGGATGGCAGCGGACTTGCCTTGCTTCACGAGATAAAAGTCAGGAGCGAATCCGTTCCGGTGATTCTTTTAACTGCCAACGATACTGAGATGGATGTGGTGACGGGGCTGGAACACGGTGCGGACGACTATATCACCAAGCCCTTTAGTCTGGCGATTCTTCGCGCGAGGGTCAAGGCGCAGATGCGCCGTGACGTGCCTCCGGCATCCAACACGTCTGTTCTGGAAATTGACGGCTATCGGTTTGATTTTGAGCAGATGGCATTTTATCAGGAGGATACTCCCGTTGAGCTAAGTAAAACGGAGCAGAAGCTTCTCCGTCTGCTGGTGGAAAATCGGGGCATAACGATGACCCGTGCGGTTCTTCTGGATCGCATCTGGACAGACGGCGCGGACTATGTGGATGAAAATGCGCTTTCTGTCACGGTCAAACGGCTGCGGGACAAGCTGGACGCCGCGCGGTATATCAAAACTGTCTACGGTTTAGGGTATGTATGGGTGGTGAAGCAGGATGAATGACCGGAATTTACTCCTGCTTCTCCTTGCGCTGGCAGGCATTCTCCTGTGTGCGGCGCTCGTGCTGCTGGAGCGCCGAAACACAAGAAACGTGATGAAAAGGCTCAGTCAAATGCTGGATAGCACTATGGACGGAAGCTTTGCGGAACACACCTTTGACGAAAGCCTACTCTCGGCTGTGGAAAGCAGATTCAACCAATATTTAGCCGCATCCTCGGTATCCGCACGCAATTTAGCCGCAGAAAAGGAAAAAGTCAAGGAATTATTGGCGGATATCTCTCACCAGACCAAAACGCCGATTGCAAATATTTTGCTCTATGCGCAGTTGTTGGAGGAGCAGAACCTGCCGGAAGAAAGCGTGGTTTGTGTGGCGGCGCTGCGGGGACAGGCGGAAAAGCTGAGCTTTTTGATTGCCGCTTTGCTGAAGCTGTCGCGGCTGGAAACAGGTGTGATTACCCTCCACCCTGTCCTGAACGCCATTGCCCCGATGGTTGAGGAAGCGGCAAACCAGCTCGCGCCCAAAGCTGCGGAAAAAAAGATTCAGATAACCGCGAACTCTACGGACGTCCGTGCGGTGTTTGACCGGAAATGGACCACGGAAGCACTCTGCAATCTGCTGGATAACGCCGTCAAATACACGCCCTCCGGCGGCAGCATCCGGATTTCGGCTGAGGAATACGAGCTGTTCTGCCGGGTTGATGTCGCAGATACGGGAATTGGCATCTCAGAAGCGGAGCAGGCAAAGGTATTTTCCCGTTTTTATCGCTCACAGACCGTCAGCGAGCAGGACGGTGCGGGAATCGGCTTATATCTGACCCGCCAGATTTTGGTCGGTCAGGAGGGATATATCAAAGTGACTTCGGCCCCCGGCCGCGGCTCGGTTTTTTCCATGTTCTTGCCCCGTCAGGCCTGAATTCTTGCAAAACTGTTAGAATTGCCTGTCCGCCGGAAAGATTCTGGAAAGAAACGTGCGATAGAATCTGCATGGTATCAAACCTTGCAGACTTTATCTTTGGAGGCAGATATTATGACAATTTTGCAGACCCATGATTTAAAAAAACTTTACGGTACCGGTGAAAACGCGGTTCACGCGCTGGACGGTGTCAGCTTGCAGGTGGAAACAGGTGAATTTGTGGCCATCGTCGGCACGTCCGGCAGCGGTAAGAGTACGCTGCTGCATATGCTGGGCGGACTGGACCGCCCCACAAGCGGCACGGTTACAGTGGATGGCAAGGACATTTTCTCCCTGAAAGACGAGGCGCTGACAATATTCCGCCGGCGCAAGATTGGATTTGTGTTCCAAAACTACAATCTGGTCCCGGTGCTCAATGTTTATGAAAACATTGTGCTGCCCATTCAATTGGACGGCAACACGCCGGATCGCCCCTATGTGGATAGCATCATCGAAACGCTGGGACTTCCCTCCAAGCTGCAAAACCTGCCGAATAATCTTTCCGGGGGCCAGCAGCAGCGGGTTGCCATCGCCCGGGCCTTGGCCGCCAAGCCTGCCATCATCCTTGCGGACGAGCCAACCGGGAATCTGGATTCTAAAACCAGTCAGGATGTTTTGGGTCTCTTGAAGGTCACAGGTCAGAAGTTTTCCCAAACCATTGTAATGATTACCCATAACGAAGAGATCGCCCAACTGGCAGACCGCATCGTCCGTATCGAAGACGGCCTGATCGTTTCTCGATAAGGGGGCCGGATCATGAATGTAGCCAACGGGAAATGCATCCGCGCGCTGAGCATGAAAAGCATGAAAGCGGCAAAATCACGAAACCTGATTGCGATTCTTGCCATCGCCTTGACCGCCGTGCTGTTTACAACCCTGTTCACAGTGGCGCTTTCCATCAACGACTCTTTTCAGCAGGCAAATTTCCGACAGGCCGGAGGCTGGAGCCACGCCGGATTCAAGTATCTAACACAGGAGCAGTTTGAAGCGATCAAAGGCGATCCGCTCATTAAACAGTATGGGCTGCGCCGCTTTGTTGGTATGCCGGAGGGCTCGCCCTTTCTCAAGTCCCATGTAGAGGTGGGGTACAGCGACGAAAACCAGGCCCACTGGATGTACTGCGACCCCATAGAGGGCCGCCTGCCCGCCGAAGGCACCAAGGAAGCCGCCACCGACACAAGGGTGTTGGAGCTGCTGAGTGTCGAGCCGGTATTGGGAAACGAGTTCACCATGACCTTTGACGTGGACGGCACGGAGGTAACGGAATCTTTTGTCCTGAGCGGCTGGTGGGAATATGACGAAGCGGTTGTCGCAAACCACGTTCTCCTCCCCCTGAGCCGTGCTCAGGCGATTTATGACCAAGTGGGCGTCGGCAGCGGCATTGGCAATGACGGAATGACCGGCTCGTGGAACATGGATGTCATGCTGGGAAGCTCCCTGCACATCGAACAGGACTTAAAAACAATCCTTGCAAATCATGGCTACCAGACGGAAAGCCGCTCCTCAGGAGACAATTATATTGCAGTTGGCGTAAACTGGGGGTATAGCGGCGCCCAGCTTGCCGACAGCATGGATTTCTTTACCGCCGCCGCAATCGTGGGGCTATTGCTGATTATTATTTTTACGGGCTACCTGATTATCTACAACGTATTTCAAATTTCGGTTTCAAACGATATTCGCTTCTATGGCCTGCTGAAAACCATCGGCACAACGGGGCGGCAGCTGCGGCGCATTATCCGCCGCCAAGCACTGCTGCTTTCCTTCATCGGAATCCCCATCGGATTGCTGATTGGCTACGCCGTCGGGATTATGCTGACCCCTGTAATCCTTTCCCGGCTCAACGGCGTTGTGCAGGATACGGTATCGGCAAGTCCGCTGATTTTTATTGGTTCGGCGCTTTTTGCGTTGGTCACCGTGCTGATTTCCTGCCGCAGACCCGGACGGCTGGCGGCAAGAGTATCCCCCGTGGAGGCGGTTCGCTACACCGAGGGGACGGCAGGTAAAAAGGCAATACGCAAGTCTCAGTCAGGCGCATCGCTGCCAAAAATGGCATGGGCAAATCTGGGGCGCAGTCGAGGCAAGACGGCGGTTACCGTGGCATCATTGTCCCTTGCGGTACTTCTGCTTAATATCACGGTCACTTTTACAAACGGCTTTGACATGGACAAATATTTGTCTAACATGGTTTCCGATTTCATCGTATCCGATGCGGGTTATTTTCAGACAGGAGCACTTTGGGGCGCCGACCGGGCGCTGCCCGCGGATACGATTACCGCTCTGGAAGCCCAGCCCGGAATTGAGAGCGGGGGACGTGTCTACGGCAAGACCAGTCCGGTAGAGGAATTCATCACGGAGGATTATTTCCGCACCCTGTATGGGGTGTGGAACGACGCGGAAACGCTGAATTCTCAGATTGCCTTTGCGGAAAAGAATGACGCAGGGCTGCTGGCCGAACGGACACAGCTTTACGGTATGGAGCGCTATGTCCTTGATAAGCTGCCCGTGCTGGAGGGCGATTTGTCCAAGCTCTACGAGCCGGGAGGACGCTATGTCGCGGCGGTCTATTCCGACGACGACTACGGCAATCCTCAGCCGGACTCTCACTGGGCAAAGCTGGGTGATACCGTTACGCTGCGCTACGTGGAGGAATACGAGTACTACGACCCGGATACGGGGGAGATACTTGACCCGGGCAATATCCCGGATGACCAGCCCTTCCGGTACAGGGCCAAAGCTTATCGGGACATTGACTATGAAGTGGCAGCGCTGGTCACCGTGCCCAATACCCTCAGCTACCGCTATTACGGCGCTGACGAGTTCATCATGAACGACCAGACCTTTTTGAATGACAGCGGCACCAGCGACGTGATGTACTACGCCTGCGATGTGAGCGACGAGAGCACAGCCGGTATGGAGGCTTATTTATCCGAGTTGACAACGAAGCAGCAGACGCAGCTTGATTATGAGAGCAAGGCGACTTATGTCGCGGAATTTGACTCCTTTCGGAACATGTTTTTGATGCTGGGGGGCGTGCTGAGCTTTATCGTGGGGCTTGTAGGCGTGCTCAATTTCCTCAACGCAATTTTAACCGGGATTCTCACGCGCCGCCGGGAGCTTGCCATGCTTCAGGCCATCGGCATGACTGGCAGACAAGTGAAAATGATGCTGGTTTGGGAGGGGCTGTATTACGCGCTGGGCGCAGTGTCCGTATCGCTGGTTCTCAGCCTTGCCTCCGGACCTCTGCTGTCCAGAGTGCTGGAGAGCACGTTTTGGTTCTTCACCTATCGGTTTACCGCCTTACCCATATTGTCATTGGCGCCGGTCTTTGCTCTTCTGGGCATCGCAGTGCCGCTGGCAGTATACCGGGTGGCTGCCAGACACCCCGTTGTTGAGCGCTTGAGAGAAACGGAATAGCCGATAGCTGCTCTTTCTTCCGCAGAAGGCGGCAATCTGCATAAAACAGGAGGGATGCCACGGCATCCCTCCTGTTTTCCGTATGCTGGTCGCAAGTTATTTGCGTGCTAAAAACACGGCCTTCATGCCCTTATAGGTTTCGTAGCAGTCCAGCTTCGCCACCACCTCAAAGGGAGCGTGCATACTCAGCACCGGAACGCCCGCATCCAACGTGGCAATGTTGCGGTTGGCCATATAGGCCGCCACTGTGCCACCGCCGCCTGCGTCCACCTTGCCCAGTTCTGCGATCTGCCAAAGCACGCCTGCCTCGTCGAACAGAGAACGGACATAGGCCACTGTCTCCGCGTCCGCGTCGGACGCGCCGGACTTGCCCCGTGCGCCGGTATACTTGCAAAGTCCCACGCCGTGGTTCAGCCAGGCGGCGTTCCGCTTTTCAAACACATCAGAGAAATTGGGGTCAAACGCAGCCGTCACGTCCGCGCTGAGACAGAAGGACTTCTCCAAGCACACCCGCAGAGGAACACCCTGCGCTTCGCACAAATCCTCCATAAAAGTGTCAAACGCGGCGGACTGCAAGCCGGTTACGCCGTCGGAGCCGATCTCCTCCTTGTCCGCCAGAACGCACACCGCCGTCTTCTCCGGCGTTTCCTCCAAGTCCACCAGCGCCCGGAACGCCGCGTAGGCGCACACCCGGTCGTCGTGGCCGTAGGCGCCGATCATACTGCGATCCAGCCCGATGTCGCAGGACATCGAGGCAGGGACGGCCTCCAGCTCAGCGGAGGTCAAATCCTCCTCCACGATGCCGTATTTTTCGTTGAGCAACTGCATCACCGCCAGCTTTACCCGGTCGCTGCCCTCGCTGTCCGGCAAGGGGCGGCTGCCCAGCAGCAGGTTCAGCGTTTCACCGGGAACCGCCTCGCCCAGCGGCTTTTTGTTCTGCTCCGCCCCCAGATGGGGCAGGAGGTCTGTGATGATCAGCTTGGGGTCCCCCGGATCCGCGCCGATGCGCACAGAAACTGTCTCCCCGCTTTTCAGCGCCACCACGCCCCGAAGCTCCAGAGGCACGGTGGTCCACTGATACTTACGGATACCGCCATAATAATGGGTTTTGAAATAGGCCAGCTCACCGTCCTCATACAGGGGATTGGGCTTCAAGTCCAGCCGGGGCGAGTCAATGTGGGCGGCGGCAATCTGCGCGCCGACGCTTAGCGGCTGCTTACCGATACGGGCCAGATACACGCTCTTGCTCCGGTTGCAGAAATACAGCTTGTCCCCAGTTTTCAATTCCATGCCCCGGGTGAAAGCACGGAATCCTGCCGCCTCCGCCAGACGCACCAACTCCCCTGCACACTCCCGCTCGGTCTTCCCCGCATCTAAGAATGTCCGGTAATCCGCGCAGTAGGACTCCATGGTCTTCTCGTCCTTGGGATCGAACTGGTCGTAGCCGTGCTTTTTCCCGGCGAGAAGCTTTTCGCGCAGGTCCTTCGTCTTTTTATTTTCTGCCATTTGCCTTATCCTCCTTAATCTGCTCAATCAGACGTATGAAAAATTCCTTCGCCGCCTCCCGAAACGCCTTGGGCGTCTCGGCGGTGTTGCTCAGCTCCCGGTCGCATTTCTCCCGGAAATAATCGTCCTGCTGCTGGGCGGAGACACGGAGCCTTGCATACTTTTCGTCGATTCCGTCTCGCTCCATAATCCGCCGTACCCGCATTTCGATGGGCGAGGTCACCGCCACGGTGCAGTCGCACAGCCTGTCAATGCCAGACTCAAAGAGGTTGATGGCATCCAGCGCGCAGAGCTTGCCCTGAAAAGCGGCAATCCGCCGCTCCAGCTCCGGACGCAGGAAACGGAACACGATGTCGTTGAGCTGGTCCAGCCGGTCGTTATCTCCGAAGACCAGCTCGCCCAACGCCTTGCGATTCAGTGCCCCATTGGGGTTAAAGACCTGTGAGCCAAAGGCGCCTGCGATCGCGTCCCGCAAGCCCGGGTCGGTGTTCAGCAGCTCGTAATACACCGCGTCACAGTCCAGCGCCAGCCCGCCTAAATCCTCCACGGCCTTCAGTGCGCTGGTTTTCCCCGCGCCGGTTCCGCCGGTGAGACCAAGGATGATGCGCTCCTCCTCCACGTCCACCACGTTGAAGCCCGCCGCCTTTTTCAGTCGGTTGCCGATGGCCAGCCCTAGTCCCCGGTTGTCGGGGCACTGAGCCAGAATTTCCGTCACGTTGCCTGTATCAAAGGCCCGCAACGCGTCGAACACGCGCTGGGCCTGAATCTCCTTGTCGTCCACGGGGCCAAGTAAATGGGTTTCATAGCCCTGAAACAGGGATTCAAACTCGTCAAAACAGATGACGCCCACACCGGGCTTCAAACGCTGAACAACGGCCTGCGCCGTCCTCCGGGGATTCCCGGTGAACACGGTGACGGCGGCCTTGGGTGCGTAATGGCGGTATTTCATGCCGGGGGCTTTGGGCGCTTCGCCCTCCCCCAGCGGCGCGGAGACGGCCTTGTCCACCTCGATCTCCCCCAGCACCCGTTGGAGGTCTTCCAGCGGAAGTCCGCCGGGGCGCAGCATCCGGGGCGGCGAAACGGTCAAATCCACGATGGTGGACTCCACCCCCACAGTGCAGGGACCGCCGTCCACAATTCCCTCAATTCTGCCGTCCATATCCGCCGCCACGTCTGCGGCAGAGGTACAGCTTGGGCGACCTGATAGATTGGCGGAAGGTGCGGCGATGGGCACCCCCGCATAGCGGATGATAGCCTGCGTCACCGTATGGGCCGGACAGCGAACGCCCACTGTATCCAGTCCTGCCGTCACTGCGGCGGGGATGGCGGGGCTTCGCTTTAAAATCATGGTGAGAGGACCGGGCCAAAAATTTCGCGCCAGCGTATACGCCAGCGGCGGTACATCCACGCAGAACCGGGGCAGCCACTGGGCGGAGGGAACATGGATGATCAAAGGATTGTCCTGCGGCCGTCCCTTCGCCTCAAAAATCCTATGCACCGCCTCTTCGTCCAACGCATTGGCCCCCAGGCCATATACCGTCTCTGTGGGCACGGCCAGCAGCCCTCCGGAGCGAATAATATCGGCGGCTGTCTGAATTTTTTCCTCCACAATCCGCTGCTGGCCCTTGATGTTGGTTAAATCAATAAATTTTGTCTCCATGCGGTTACCTTCTGTTTTACGCGGGCTTCGCCCGTTTTTATTTTTCCTGCTTTCGCAGCTTTTCCGCCGTGTCGGCGGCGATCAGCGCGTCAATCAGCTCGTCCAGCTCGCCGTTCATCACACTGTCCAGCTTGTACAGCGTCAGGCCAATCCGGTGGTCTGTCACCCGGCTCTGTGGAAAGTTATAAGTGCGGATGCGCTCGCTCCGGTCTCCGCTGCCCACCTGACTGCGGCGGCGGGCGGCCTGATCCGCGTCCCGCCGGGCAAGCTCTGCCTCGTACAGCCGGGAACGCAGCACCTTCATTGCCTTTTCCCGGTTCTTGTACTGGCTCCGCTCGTCCTGACATTCCACCACCGTCCCGGTGGGCACGTGTGTGATGCGGATGGCAGACTCCGTTTTGTTGATGTGCTGCCCTCCCGCACCGGAAGCGCGGAAGGTGTCTATCTGCAAATCGCCGGAGTCAATGGCAAATTCCACTTCCTGTGTCTCCGGCAGCACGGCAACGGTGGCAGCGCTGGTGTGGATGCGTCCGGCAGACTCCGTCTCCGGTACCCGCTGCACCCGGTGGACCCCGCTTTCAAACTTGAACCGGGACCATGCGCCGTCGCCCTCTACCAGAAAGCTAATTTCCTTTACGCCACCCAGCTCCGTGCGGTTTTCGTTGACAACATCCACAGAAAACCCCCGTTTTTCGGCGTACATGAGGTACATTCGAAAAAGGGACGCTGCAAACAGCGCGCTTTCCTCCCCGCCGACGCCACCCCGGATTTCCACCACCACGTTGCGCCCGTCGTCCGGGTCCCGGGGCAGCAGCAGGGGCTTTAGCGCCGCCTCCAGTCGTTCCGACTCCGCCCGTGCCTCTGGCAGTTCCTCCTGTGCCATGGCCCGCAGCTCCGGATCGTTCAAAAGCGCCTCCGTCTCCCGCAGGCGGCGGTTTGCCCGCGCCCAGACGGAGAAAGCCTCCGCCACCGGAGCAAGCTCCTTCAGCTCTTGATTCACCACCCGCAGCCGGTCCGCATCACCATAAACCGACGGGTCGCCAAGCTGGGTTTGCAGCGCGTCGTACCGGACCGCAATCTCTTTTAGTTTTTCAAACAAGCAGTTTGCCTCCCCTCTTTTATGCCGGGAAGGCCGCTAACTCTGACACTCCCGCCCCTCCAAAAACGCCCGGGTCCGCCGGAGAAATTCCTCCTGCCAAAAGTGATAGCCCACGGACCCGGCTCGCAAAGATACGGCGGTTTGATGGGGTTGGGAAAGATACTTGTCCATCTGGTCGTAAATCTCCTCGTATTTGGCGTTTCCACCCCGAAGCAGCACATAGGATACGTCGGTCAGGAGATGCCCCTGCTCCTGCAAAAAGCTGCGCACGGCGCTGCTGCACCGCCCGGCCCAAACCGGCGTTCCAAGAATCACCAACTTATAATTCGTCAGGGGCTTTTCCGTTTCAAAGGGCTGGAGCGTCTCCACCGTGCGGCGCATGGCGTCCATTCCGCTGCGTAAAAAGCCCTTCACGCCGGAACGGTTCACTCCATCCTTTAATTCCACCAGCTCCGCGTCCAGCGCAGCGGATAGCTCTTGCATCGCCGTCTTGGTGTTCCCCGTGCGGGAGTAATACATACATAAAATATCGCTCATAAGACCTCCCTGCTTCTCTTGCGGGCAAAACCCGCCTGTCCTCAGCGGTCAAATCCTCACTACGCCCCGTTCAGCCTGTTCCACATGGCCTTTGCAAGCGCGAAATACTCTCTGGTGTAATAGTTTGCCGTCAGCCACCAATAGGGCAGCCGCGCGGGGACCCCGGTCACAGTGATGGGCGTTTCAAAATCCGCCAGATAGCGGACCCGCGCCATATGAAAGTCGTTGGTCACAACAGCCACGCTGTTATTGTAAGTGTCAATCCCCAATTCGCTGAGGATAGTTTCGGAATAGGCTAGATTTTCCGCCGTAGTGGTAGAGCGCTCCTCCAGATACAGTCGTTCTCCGCTGATTCCAACCGCAGTCAGATAGTTGTACATGGCCTGGGCCTCGGTGACGTCCTCTCCTGGTCCCTGTCCTCCGGAGAGGATTACGGGGGTGTCCGATGGAATCTGGCTCAGATAGGTTTTGGCGGCGTTCAGCCGGGAGGCCAACACCAGAGAGGGCGTTGTTCCGTTGACCCCCGCCCCCAGCACAACCACCGCCGCGGGCGGGTCCCCATAGGGTGGAATCCGCCCCACCTTCACCAAAAATGTCTCTACGACCGCGAAGGACAGAATCCCCATTATAACGCAAGCAAGAAAAATCACTTTACAGACTTTTCCGCCCCTGCTTTTTTCGCTCCACCGGATCAGTCCGGCCCACAGGAGTAAAGCTGCGGCAATTCCACCGCACAGCCACGCAGAAAACTTCATGCCGGGGATAAACCAGATTCCCATTCCCGCCAGCAGCGCCAAGCCTGCCGCCGCCAGAGAAATTCGAACCGATTTTTTCATTCCGCCGCCTCCGAAAGTGCCTCCCACTTTTCATACAGCTCATCCAGCGCCACCTGCACCGCGTCTTTTTCCGCAAGCAAAACGTTCAGCTTTTCATAGTCGCAGGCTGCAGCCATCATGTCCGCGTCCAGCTTTTCAAGCAGAGTCTCCGTCTCACCGATATGGCGCTCACAAATGACAAGCTGCTTGCGGGCTGCGGTCTGTTCCCGTCCCGTCCGGGGCGGCTTTTGTGTAACGGCCTTATCCTTTACAGCTTTTGTGTTCTCATGCTTTTTCTGCGTTTCCCGGTCTTTTTCCTCCCGGTAACGGGCAAAGCCCATGGGCCAGTCGGTAATGGTTCCGTCGGCTACCTCCCAGATGCGGGTGGCGAAGCGGTTGATAAAATACCGGTCATGGGAGACAAACAGCAGCGTTCCGTCGAAGCTCTCCACCGCGTCCTCTATCCACTCCCGGGAGTCGATATCCAGATGGTTGGTGGGTTCGTCCAGAATCAAAAAGTTAATTTCCCCGTCCATCAGCATACACAGCCGCAGGCGGCTCTTTTCCCCGCCGGAAAGGACGGAAACGGACTTAAATACGTCCTCTCCCCGGAAATCATAGGACGCCAGCCGGTTCCTCGCGCTGGTTTCCGTCATGCCCCGCTTGGTAGCTTGAAGATTCTCCACCAAGTTCCAGTCAGGGTGGTCGAAATGGATAATCTGGGGTAAGCAGGCCGCCTTGACGGCAGGCCCCAGCTTGATGCGCCCTTCATCGGGGTACTCCTCGTCCATTACCATCTTGATAAGTGTGGACTTTCCCGCCCCATTATCGCCGATGAGGGCGATGCGCTCGCCTCCCTCCACCTTCAGGCTGATGTCCTCGAAAAGCTTCCTCGCCCCGAAGGACTTGGACACATTCCGAATCGTCAGGGCCTCGTCCCCCTGAAAGTCAATGGAGGAAAAACGCGCGTCCATTTTCCGGCGCTTTGTGGGCCTGTCGGTGGTGCGCATCCGCTCGATGCGCTTTTCCATGGAAAACGCCCGTTTATACATGGCGTCATTTCCCATAAAAGCCCACAGCCGCAAGCGATCCGCCGCCTCGGTAAGCTGTGCGATTTTGGCCTGCTCCTTTTCGTACTGCTTCAGTTTTTCCTGATAGCGCCGCTCTTTTTCCACGGCGTAGAAGCTGTAATTCCCGCTGTAAAACTCTGCCTTGCCGCCGTTGATCTCTATAATCCGCGTCACGGCCCGATCCAAGAAATACCGGTCATGGGAAATTGCCACCACAGTACCCTTGAAGTGGGAGATATAATCCTCCAGCCACTCCGTTGCGTGAAGGTCCAGATGGTTGGTGGGCTCGTCCAGCAGCAAAACGTCCGTATCCTCCAGAATTAGACGGCCCAGATTCACCCGGGTCTTTTCTCCGCCGGAAAGACGGTCAAAGGGCTCTGAGCGCATGGACTGCGGAATGGAGAGGCCGTTTGCAACCTTGTTGACGGCCACCTCTGTGTCATACCCGCCGAACAATTCAAACTTTTCCGTCAGCGCCCCATACCGCCGCAGCAGCGCCGGGTCGCTCTCCCCTGCCGCCATGCGTCCCGCAAGGTCTTCCATCTCTTTTGCAAGGGCGGAAAGCCGGTCGAAGGCCGTGCGGAGCACATCCTCCACCGTATACCCCTCGGGATAGACGGGAATTTGAGAAATCAGCCCCAGCCGCCGGCCCTTTGCCAGAGATACACTTCCAGCGTCATAGTCCAATTCTCCGGTGAGAATGCGGAACAGCGTGGTTTTCCCGGCGCCGTTGGGACCCAGAAGCCCCACCCGTTCTCCCTCGTCGATCTGAAAGGTCAGCCCGTCCAGTATTTTCTTTTCCAAATCAAAGGACTTGACCAGCCCTTCTACCTGTATTTCTATCATTTGCGTTCCTTAATCCTGATAATCCTGTGCTTTCAAAAACTCCACAATGGTCTCAAAATGCATGGAAAAGTGAGAAGCCTTCACCAGTGCGCTGGTATCCGGCTCGAACTGGCACAGCAGTTCATCCTTCGCCGCGTCCTTGTCCGGGAAGTGGAGCGCGCAGCCGCCGGATGCCAGCGTACCCTCCGCAATTTTCTCCGCCTTTTCCCCGATGGCGATCACCATATCGATGCCCAGCATAGCCGCCAGCGCGCCGATATTATAGTGGGCGGCTTCTCCGTGATCACCCAGTTCGCCCATATCCCCTAAAATTGCCAGCTTGCGGGAGCCGGTGCTCTTTGCCAGCACCTCCAGCCCCGCCGCAACCGACTGAGGGTTGGCGTTGTAGCAGTCGTTCAGGATGATGCGTCCGCCGGGAAGACGCACCACCTCCATCCGGTTTCCCACACCCTGAAAGGCCGCCACGCCGGAGATAATCTGTGAATGATCCAGACCCAGCAACTCCGCGATGGCCACGGCCATAGAGGCGCAGTACACCAGATGCTGCCCCGGCGCGTTAATCGTCAAATCGTATACGTCTTTTTTTGTGGTGATGCGGCAGCAGATTCCGTCCAGCCCCCGGTCGGATACATCGCTGACCCGCACGCCGCACCCCTCCGACTGTCCGCACCGCAATGTGGTAAAGGGCAGCTTCAGCGTGTTCAGCAGCGCGTCGTCTCCATTGAGAATTGCCACGCCGTCTGGCTTCAAAAAGTCAAAAATCTCACTTTTAGCCTTTAAAATTCCCTCCCGGCTGCCCAAAAATTCGATGTGGGCGTCCCCGACGTTGGAAATCACGGCAATATCCGGGCGCACCAACTCGGAGAGATAGTGAATCTCTCCGAAGTGGTTCATGCCCGTTTCAATCACCGCCGCCTGATGCTCCGGTGTCAGGCCGAACAGCGTCAGGGGCGTTCCGATGTCATTGTTGAAATTCTCCGGCGTTTTCAGCACCTTTAGTCCCGCCGAGAGGACTGTGGCGATCATCTCCTTGGTGGTGGTCTTCCCCACGGAGCCGGTAATCTGGACAAAGGGAATGTCAAACCGATCCCGGTAGGCGGAGGCCAGCGCCTTCAGCGCCAAACGGGTGTCGTCCACCTTGATGTAGAATTTATCGGGCCGGAGATCAGCGGGCAGACGGGCGCACAACGTCCCGGCAGCGCCCGCTTCCAGCGCACTGTCAATAAAATCATGGCCGTCAAACCGCTCGCCCTTCCATGGCACAAACAAGCACCCGGGGGGCAGTTCCCGGCTGTCGGTACACACGGCGGAGATGGAAGGCGCGTCCTCCCGGGGATTCCACCACACGCCGCCGACGGCGGATTCAATCTCCCTGACAGTCATTGGCAGCATGATGACACGTCCTCCTTAAAGAAAGCTGAACAATCTCCTCGCAGAGCTCTTCATAAGTAAGCCCCGCGGCGGCAGCCTCCTTGGGCATGAGACTGGCGGAGGTCAGGCCCGGGAGAGAGTTAATCTCCAAACACCACGGCACGCCGGCCTCATCCAGCACAAAATCGGCCCGGGAATACACCGACAATCCCATCAGACGGTGAAGATTCAGCGCCATTTCGCCAATCTCCTCCTGCTGCTCCCCGGTGATATCGGCCGGACACAGCTCCAGCGCCCCGCCAGACTGGTACTTCGCCTCGTAGTCGAATTTCCCCTTGGCGGAAATCACTTCGACCGACGGCAGCCACCGGTCCCCCAGTACGCCGGTGAAAATATCCCGGCCCACAATCCGCTCTTCCACAATAATCTGCCCGTCAAAGTGCAGAAGATCCCGCAGAGCGGCTTTCAGCTCCTCCCGTGTCTCAGGCATGTAAACCCCGATGGAGGAGCCGCCTCCCGGCGTCTTCACCACACAGGGCATCGGCAGCTCTTCGGACAGGGCATCCACCTCTGTCTCGCCATACTCCACCAGCCGCCACTTGGGCGTGCGAATCCCGGCGGCTTCCATCAGCCGCTTCGTCACAACCTTATCCATCGCCATGGCGGAGGAAAGATGTCCCGATCCGGTGTAGGGGATTCCCAGCAAATCCAGCGTAGCCTGAATGCGGCCGTCCTCCCCGCTCTCGCCGTGCAGCCCCACGAACACAAGGTCGGCCAAAGCACAGACGTTTAAAACATCCTTTCCGATCAGGCTGGGGCCTTGGTCCTTCCGGCTGCGGCGCACCGCTTCCAGATCCGGCGCGGTGGTTTTAATGGCAGCGTTTCCGCAGCGTCCGTCCGGTGCGTCGAACACGGCCTCCAGCGGACCGTCATAGTCCTCAAGCCCCAAAAACAGATCCACCAAAACAGCCCTGTGGCCCCCCTTGCGGAGCGCTCGGCACACAGCCGTCCCCGTAACCAGCGAAACTTCTCGCTCCTGCGAAAGCCCGCCGGCCAATACCACGATCTTCATGGTTCCTCCTTCCGCCGCCGTCGGCGGCCCACACAAATGCCCTTTTCCCACAGCCCGCCACAGGCGGGACCGGACTATCCAATAGCTATTGCAATCCGTACCAGTTTAGCACAAATTTTCCGTGAATACA
The DNA here is from genome assembly GCF_032018205.1 of Oscillibacter sp. GTDB lineage: Bacteria > Bacillota > Clostridia > Oscillospirales > Oscillospiraceae > Oscillibacter. Next base: position 72,160 of record NZ_DALZOY010000006.1, read on the forward strand.
AGCGCAGGAACCTGCCGCAAATACTTTTCGGCAGGTTCCTGTGCTTTTTTCTTCATGAAGCGCCGGGGCTTTTTTTCAGCGCATCCAGTCCAGAAGTCCGGTCTGCTCTCCGTCCAGCAGCGTCCCCGCCGCGCAGAGCATCTGCGCCGCGTCCGCCCGGGTCATGGGCTGGGCAAGTGTGCCGCTTCCAAAGCTGCCCACGGACATCACGCTGACAGCCTCCAGATTCCCCACGGCCTGTGCCGCCCAAGAAGGCGTTGCGTCCCGGTCAGCGTACCATGTGGCAAGGTCCACGTCGCCCACCGCCAGCATCCGGTCCAAAATGGCAGCCGCTTCGTTGAAGCTCACGGGTTCATTGCTGCGGAACGCCGCCCCTGTCTCGGTGGACACGCCCCGGATAATTCCCTCAGAAAGGCCCGCCGCCGCATAGGACTTGGCCCATGTGGGGATTGCCTCATCGTCGGAGAAGCCGGTCATGGTAACGGTATCCGCCGGGAGATTTGCAAGCTCCATAGTCATGGCCAGAAATTCGGCCCGGGAAAGCGTGCGCTCCGGCTCAAAATAATATTGCCCGCCGATGCGCGCACCGGTAAAGGCCCCCTTCTCCGCCAAATACTGAGCGGCGGCAGCAGCGGAGCTGTCTCCCATATCCTGATATTCCACGCCGGATTTTGTCTTTTCCACCATCACAGTAACGGTGGCCGGAGCGGAAACATTCCCCGCAGGGTCCGTCACCACATAGGTGAAGCTATCCTTCCCGCTTTTGCCCTCTGTCGGCGTATAGGTGAATACGTCCCCCGCCACGGTGACAGTGCCTTTCTTCGGCGCCGTGTCCACGGTAAAGGTCAGTTCGCCGTTCTCATCGTCCGAGGCTAAAAACTGTGCGCGGTAGGGAATGTTGCGGTAGGTTCTGACAGAGATTTCCTTTGCGATGGGCGCGCCCTGAACCGGCGGTGCCGACTCTTCGCTCTTTTTGCCGAACAGCGCCTGGGCGGGCACGGTCAGCGTCACCAGCAGCGCCAGCAGCAACGCCGATACGCGGGCTTTCTTATTTGACATTTTCAAGGGAACACGACCTCCTGTTGTAAATTCTTTGATTCAAATTCTGTGTGGAGGTAGTGTTTGCCGCGTCCGGAAGATTATACAGAAAAAGAGCGGCAAAAGCCGCTCTTTTTCCATGACTTTATAACGGCCTTTACGCAGACATGCGCAAAACAGCTCATTTTGAAAAAATCATGCTTTATCCCATGGCCCGATGCAAAAATGTGGCGATTTGTCCACGAGTGCAAACAGCATCGGGAGCAAACGTATCAGTGGTTTTTCCGGTGGTAACGCCCTGTTCCACCGCCCACGCCACGGCCTTGGCATATGCCGCGTCGGCAGGCACGTCGGGAAACGCGGTGGATTTTTCAGCTTCAGGCTTTCCCGCAAGCGTCCAGAGATATTCAACCGTCATGGCCCGGGTGCAGGGCGCGGACGCGCCAAAGGCGCTCCCGGAGACCAGTCCCTGTTCCGCGGCCCACAGCGCAGTCTTATAGAAATAGTCCCGCTCGGTCACATCCGTAAAGGGATTGGCTGCGGCAGGCTCCGGCTGGCCGTTGGCCCGCCACAGGAACGTCAGGATCTGCGCCTTGGTACAGGTCTCGCCGGGCGCGAAGCTGGTTGTCGTCACGCCGGTGGTGATGTTCTGCGCCACCGCCCACTGCACCGCATCGAAGCAGTAGGAACCCGCCGCCACGTCGGTAAAGGTTCCGGTACTCGGCGCAATCGAAGACGCCGCGCCAACCGCCTTTTCCACCACAAAGAAAACCGATTGGTCTCCTACCTGTCCAAAGTAGCTTTCTAAAAAATAGCCGTGAACAACTGTATCGGGCGAGCCAACATGTGAAATTTTCTTCATGCCACAGAGTATGCTGAAATTCCAGCCCACATAGTCGGTGGCGTTAAGGGTAAAGCTGTAGGTTCCGTTTTGCCAGATATAATCAGGGTTGCCCACCCAGTTGTTGTCCTCCACCGGCTCGCCGTCTCTCTCACCCATGGGAAAAACGCACTGCAACACCCTGTCGGCGTTTAAGATACACTCAGCGCTTTCTAACCTTACACGGCCGGTATCTGCGTCGCCGTCGTTCGAATACAGTTGGAAAATGGCGCCGATGTAGAAATCAAATCCATTTTCTCCGCCAGCGACGGTAATCGTGGCTTTCGCATCTGCGGGTACACCGTAAATCGTATACCCGTCTTCCTCGCCTGTCACTCTGGCTTTGTCAATGGTCAGCGTTGCAAAGCTGTAAAGCGTCATCGTCAAAGGTTTGTACTTCGTCTCCGCAGCAGAAGCCCCCACGCTCAGAAGTCCCAGCAGCAGCGCGATCGCCAGAAATCCTGTAAAAACTCTTTTCGTGGTTTCGCCCTCTTTCATTCACCGCAAGGCTCCGGCTTACCTTGAGAAAGTCTCCAGCGCCTTGGCATCCTGCTGCCGCTTTTCCTCCAGCGCCTCTTTCAGGATCATATCCTTCACCTTCATGAGACGGATGGTGGTGGCGCGGTCATTTTCATCCAGCTTCATATTGATAAACCGAATGGTTTCCTGCGTATTGGGAATCATCACGTACTCCAGCGCGTTGACACGGCGGCGGGTTTTTTCAATTTCCTCCGCCATGAGCTGGGCGGATTTTTCAATCTGCGCCAGCTTCAGCATCTTGCGGAAAACCTTTCCCAGCGCGTCCACCGCCGTATCCAACTCGCCGGAAGTTCCAGCAAAGCCATAGGGGTAAATATCGCTGTCCGACTGGGTTTTGGTCTTGAAGTCATAGACCGGCACATTGACGGACATGACGTTCTGGAAACCCATGGTCAGCTCCACGCTCTGCTTCGGATACAGCAACGCCTGCTCCATCGCCTCAGACGACATGAGCGCCGACGCCACGGTAAACGAATCGTGGACGGTCATCAACTCCGCTTCCACCTCCGCCCGGAGGGCGCGCACCTCCCGGACAGTCTCCAGAAACTGCTTCATCAGTTCATCCCGCTTATCCTTGAGGAGCTTGTGGCCCCGCTGGGCGGTGCGAAGCTTTCCCTTCAGCCGGGTCAGCTCCATGCGGGTGGGGTTCACATTGAGCTTTGGCATGGTCCCCCCTCCTTACTGTTCATCCTTTTTGGGCCAGTATTTTTCAATCAGCTCCGGCTTGATGCGCTTCAACTCGCCCTTGGGCAGGATGCTCAAAAGCTCCCAGCCCAAGTCCAGTGTCTCCTCGATGGAGCGGTTTTCGTCATAGCCCTGATTTACATACCGCCGCTCAAACTCGTCCGCAAATTTTGCATACAGCAAATCCGTGGGCGTCAGGGCGGCCTCGCCCAAAATGCTCATCAGCTCCTTGTTATCCTTGCCGGTGGAATACGCAGCAAAAAGCTGGTTCATAGTGCTGGCGTGATCCTCACGGGTCTTCCCCTCACCGATGCCCTTGTCCTTCAAACGGGACAGAGAGGGCAGCACGTCCACGGGGGGATGGATATTCTTGCGGTACAGCTCCCGGGCCAGAATGATCTGCCCCTCGGTGATATACCCGGTCAGATCCGGGATGGGATGAGTTTTGTCGTCTTCGGGCATGGTCAGAATGGGAATCAGCGTGATGGAGCCCTTCTTCCCAAGCTGGCGGCCTGCCCGCTCGTACATGGTGGCAAGGTCGGTATACAGATAGCCGGGGAAGCCCCGGCGTCCGGGAACTTCCTTCTTTGCGGCGGAAACTTCGCGCAGCGCCTCGGCATAGTTGGTGATGTCCGTCAGGATAACCAGCACATGCATATCCTTTTCAAAAGCCAGATACTCCGCAGCGGTCAGGGCCATACGGGGCGTTGAAATGCGCTCCACGGCGGGGTCGTTGGCAAGGTTTGAAAACAGCACGGTCCGGTCGATGGCGCCGGTGCGCTTAAACTCGCTGACAAAGAACTCCGACTCCTCGAAGGTGATGCCGATGGCGGCAAACACCACCGCGAAGTTGGAGGCCTCATCGCCCCGCACTCTGGCCTGACGGGCAATCTGCGCCGCCAGATTCGCATGGGGCAGACCGGAGCCGGAGAAAATGGGCAGCTTCTGCCCACGAACCAGCGTGTTCAGTCCATCAATGGTAGATACACCTGTCTGAATAAATTCGTTGGGGTAATCCCGGGCGGCTGGGTTCATGGGCAGGCCGTTGATATCACGGTACTCCTCCGCCAGAATGGCGGGGCCGCCGTCGATGGGCTCGCCCATGCCGTTGAACACACGGCCCAGCATATCGGCGGAAACGCCCAGACGCAGCGGGTGGCCCAGAAAACGGACCTTGGACTGCGCCAGATTGATGCCCGCGGCAGAGTCGAAAAGCTGAACCACGGCGGTATCGCCGTTGACCTCCAGCACCTTGCCCTGACGGACGGAGCCGTTTTGCAGCTCCACCTCCACCAGCTCGTCATAGGTGACGCCCTCAACCTGTCGGACCATCATCAGGGGACTGACAATCTGTTCTACGGTGCGGTATTCCTTAATCATCAGTCCTCACCTCCCTGCGCGGCAATCGCCGCGATCTCCTGTGACATGGCATCTTCCATGGCGGCGTACGCCGCCTCGTATTCCTCCGCAGGCACGCTTTTGGCGCGTCCGATAGATTCCCGAGACGGGATAGAAAACAAATCTGCCGCGTCCGCGCCGCCCGCGATTGCCTCCCGGCAGAGCTGATCATATCGCAAAATAATCAGCAAAAGCTTCTTCTGCCGGTCGTAGCTGGAATAGCCGTCGATGTCCGTAAAGGCGTTCTGCTGCAAAAAGTCCTCCCGGATCATACGGGCCGTCTCCAGCGTCAACTGGTCATTGGCAGACAGCGCGTCCTTACCCACCAACTGGACGATTTCGTTCAGGCTGGCCTCGTTTTGCAGAATGCTCATAGCCTGACTCCGGTCCTTCATGAAGCCCTCGCCCAAGTTTTCGTCAAACCATGGCTTCAGGGAATCCAGATACAGCGAGTAGGAGTTCAGCCAGTTGATGGCCGGGAAATGACGCTTGTAGGCCAGAGACGAATCCAGCGCCCAGAAGACCTTCACAATCCGCATGGTGGCCTGGGATACTGGCTCGGACAAGTCGCCGCCCGGAGGCGACACCGCGCCTACGGCTGTAAGGCTGCCCCGGCGCTCGCCGGAACCAATGCATTCCACGCTGCCCGCCCGCTCATAGAACTGGGCCAAACGGGAGCTCAAATATGCGGGATAGCCCTCTTCACCGGGCATCTCTTCCAGACGGCCGGACATTTCGCGCAGCGCCTCGGCCCAGCGGGAGGTGGAGTCGGCGATAACCGCCACGTCGTAGCCCATGTCGCGGAAATACTCCGCGATGGTGATGCCGGTATAAACCGACGCCTCACGGGCCGCCACGGGCATATCGGAGGTGTTGGCGATCAGCACCGTGCGCTTCATCAGGGACTCGCCGGTACGGGGGTCATTCAGCTCGGGAAATTCCCGCAGTACGTCGGTCATTTCGTTGCCCCGCTCACCGCAGCCGATGTAAACCACGATGTCCACGTCGGACCACTTGGCCAACTGGTGCTGAACCACCGTTTTGCCGGAACCGAAAGGACCAGGTACGGCGGCAGTGCCGCCCTTGGCGATGGGAAACAGGGTATCAATGACCCGCTGGCCAGAGCAAAGGGGCCGGGTGGGAGGATACTTGTGCCGATAAGGACGTCCCACGCGGACAGGCCACTTCTGGGCCATGGCCAGCTCCACCGTCTTGCCGTCCTCCGTCTCAATCACCGCCACCGTCTCCAAAACGGTGAAGGAGCCGCTTTCTATCTTCTTCACCGTACCACTGACATTCGGCGGCACCATGATTTTGTGCAGCACAACCGGCGTCTCAGGAACGGTGCCCAGAATATCGCCGCCAATTACTTTATCACCAACATTTGCAACAGGTGTAAAGTCCCACTTCTTGTCATGGTCCAGTGCAGGAACCTCGATGCCGCGGGTGATGTTGGAGCCTACCTTTTCCACGATCTTTTCCAGCGGGCGCTGGATGCCGTCGTAAATGCCTTCAATCATGCCCGGCCCCAGCTCCACGCTCATGGGCGCGCCGGTGGTCACCACCTCCGCGCCCGGGCCTAAGCCGGAGGTCTCTTCATAGACCTGAATGGACGCAGAATCGCCCGTCATGGTCAAAATTTCGCCGATCAGCCGTTGGGGGCCCACACGCACCACGTCGGACATATTGGCGTCCGACAGGCCCGTGGCCACCACCAGCGGTCCGGATACTTTTACAACTTTACCGCTCAAACAGACAACCTTCTTTCAGGATAAATTCGCTCTCTGGACGGGAGGCGCGTTCATGGCAAGAGCGCAGTCTCCTTCCCCGCGTCACAGGATATCGGCGCCGACCGCCCTTTCAATCGAGTTCTGGATGTTGCGCCTGCCGATACCAAGGATTCCGCCCCGTCCGGGAATCAGGATGACGGCGGGGCGCAGCTCGTCCTTATATCGGTCCAGCACATCCGGCAGCTTCGCCGCCAACTGTTCCGTCAGATAGATCACCGCGCAGTCGGTTTTTGCCAGCTCGTGAATCTTTTTGCGGGCCTCCTCCGGCACGGAAATGGGATAGGTATCCAGCCCCAAAGCCCGAAAGCCCATGACGGATTCCCAGTCCCCCACCACCGCGATGCGATAGGTCGTTGCCATTTTTTCACACTCCTTACGTCCGCAGCCGCGCCCGGATAATCTCCGGGTCCAGCCCCGCGGCCCGGCCCATCAGAAGAATCCGAAGATTTGTATACTCCGTCTCCCGCGCGGCCAGATAGCCAATCAGCGGCGCTTCGCCAAACGCCACCATCTGTGCGCCGGAGAGATACCCGGACACCGCGTCGTCGCACAGCTTTTCAAACTTCGTCAGTCCGCCGCCCTTCAACGAGTCGAAGCCGGCCTTTGCAGCAGCTTCCAACTCCGTGCCCGCGTACAAAGCCTCAAGGTTGTCTCCACAGTCGCACGCAACCTCTAACACCTCGCTCTCGTCCACGCTTCCACCGGAAAAGAGCACGCCCTCCAAAAAGGCCTCTGTCTTACCCATGCGGATAGTCCGAACCAGTGCGCGGAGGTTTGCCGCATCAATAGAGATACGGACATAGCCCTGAAGAAATTCACTTCCGGTTTCCTTCGCTGTCTCCAACTCATCCCGATATCTCCAGCGGTCCAGCACCATGTCCCCCAACTGAGGATCGCGGGTGGTGTCCAAAACCGCCTTCCCTTCGGCGATGGCAAGGGCCAGCAGGGGCGGAAGCTGGTTGCCCTCGCCGCCGATAATTGCTTCCTTCAACTCCGTCGCCGGAACCCGACCCAAATCCGTCAGCATATGGTCCGGGTTCATGCCCAGCGCCTGCGCCTTTAAAATGGCCTTGGCGTTGTGGTAATCGTATTTCAGCTTGAAGATATCCAGATATCTCCCGTCCGGGGCGCTGTCCCCCAAGTCCCGTAAAGTCTCTTCCCTTGCAGCAGTAATTGCCGCGTCCATAGCCTCCGGACTTTCAAGGCTCATGTCGGGATACCCGTTTTCCTGCAGGAGCTTCACCACTTCTTCGTCGCTGCGGGCGGAGAGGATTTGCTCCATTCTCTCGCCCGTCAGCAGCCCCGTTTCCATGGCGCGGATGCGGGCAGATATCACCAGATAATCGGTGTCCTTGATTTTATTTGACAAGGCGCTTCCTCCCAGCTCGTTGATTCGTTACCCTTCCGGGAACAGCACTGCGGCGACCTCACCGGCCATCTCGCCCTTTTGCAGGCGCACCAGTGTGTCAAAAGTGCAGTTGACCTCCACGCTGCCATCCACCAGAATGAAGCCGCCCTTCAGCGGTCTTGTTTCTTCGGAGAGGGCCAGCTTTCCGTTCAGCCGCCGATTGGCCTCGTCCACCGCGGCGTGGCCGATTTTCTCCCGGTCTGCGGGAGAAAACACAGCTTCTCCCCCGCCCGCACCGGCGGCCCGGACCAGCAGGTCCGCAGCCACGGCAATGTACCGATCCTCCGGCAAATCCCGAAGGGTCTTCAGCGCCAGTTCAAAGGCGGCCTCTACCTGAGACTGCCGCGCGGCCAGCAGGTCCTTCCGGGCCTCCATCTGGGCAACGCTTACAAGGCGCTCCTCCCGCTCCGCAGCGGCCTTTTCATTCTTCGCAGCGATCTCCGCCGCCTCACGGTCCGCCTGAGCACGATACTTTTCAGCAATTTTCTCCGTCTCGGCCTTCGCCCCCGCCAGCACGTGGTCGATTTCCGACTGCGCCTCCGCGGCGATCCGGTCCGTGATCTTTTCGATTCCGTTCATATCGACTCCCCTTTCTGTGGGGCCATCAGCTAATGTTGATCAGCATGAGCATGGAAGCCAGCAAGGACAAAATGGCATAGAACTCCACGGTGATGCACAGCACCATGCCCTTGGACCAGTCGTCCGGCTTCTTGGCAAGAATATTGATGGAGCCTGCGGCCACGCGGCCCTGTGCGATGGCGGAGAAGAGTCCGCCCAGCGCCATGGGAAGGCAGGCCATAAAATATTGCATGCCCTGTGCCACCGTCAGAACCGGAAGTTCCCCGCCGAGCAGGCCCATGCGGAAAATGGCGAAGAACCACACCACCAGACCGTACAGACCCTGCGTGCCGGGGATAACCTGAAGAATCATAACCTTGCCGAACTTGCTGGGGTCCTGGCAAAGCAGGCCGGTGCCCGCCTCGCCGGCAATGCCGGTGCCTTTTGCGGAGCCGATGCCCGAAAGAACCGCCGCCAGACCCGCGCCCAACAGCGCCAGAGCCAGACCGCCGATGCTGCCCAAAAAGGTCAGGCTCTGCTGGAGTTCTACCATCTGTGCTAAATCACTCATTGTAAGTTTCCTCCCTTATTCTTTTACGATATCAACATATTTGGTTTTAATCTCCAAAGGCCGGAACCGCTTGCCTCCGTCCTCGTAGAACTTGTTGAAATACTCCAGACACTGGAGTCTCAGGTCATGGACGTAGCAGCCCAGCAGGTTCAGCGCAAAGTTCAGGGCGTTGCCCGCCAGAGAGATGATGAGAAACACCACCACGTTGCCGGGGATGGCGCCCAAGGTGTTGAACACCTGCGCGATGACGCTGCCCGCCAGCATGAGGGCCATCAGACGGGAATAGGACAAAATGTCTCCGAAGTAGCCGGTGATGTGGTTATAGAGCGAGCCAAACACGGCCCCCACCTTGCCAAAGCCCTTGGCGTTCCAGCCGGAGCCAACCAGCACCATCACGCCGCCGACAAACAGCACAAGCTTGGTCACACCCAACGCAGCCAGCCCCCCGCCGAGAAACACGATCCACCACGTCACTTCTTCCCACAGGGCATCCATCATCTGCCCCCGCTTGAGCTTTTTGTAAAAGCTGATGACCATGCCCACGTTAATCTGAACAAAGCCCAGACACATCGAGCCAATCAGAATCATCAGCGTATCATCCAGCGGAGTAAACAGGGCGGGCAGGGTAAACACCGTGCCCGGGCTGATAATTCCCACGAGCTGGGTCAAAAAGTCTCCGAAGAAACCGCCGGTCAGTGCCCCCACGATAAACACGCTGACACCGCAAAGGCGCATCAGGCCAAAGAAATGCTCCATGCCTCCCTTTGGTTTGTACTTGTTCAGCACAATCGATGAGGCCAGCAGCATCAAAAGTCCATAGCCCATATCCGCCATCATGATGCCGTAAAATAAAATGAAAAACGGCGCCATCAGCGGGTTGGGGTCCAGACTTCCGTACGCCGGGAGGGAGTACATATCCGTCACCATGTTCAACGGCTTTGTCAGCCAGTTATTCTTCAGCTGTACGGGAACGTCCGGATACTCTTCCTCGCTGGGCTCTGAAGTTTCCCACGCGCAGCCCCGCTTCTCCAGCAAAGAAGCAAGCTTTCCCTCCGCCTCCGCAGGAACCCATCCTTCAAAAAAGGCAATGGTTCCGTCGGTGAGGATGCGCTGGGCGTCCTCGACCTGCGCCACCTCCGTATTCAGACGGTCAGAGTGAAGGCGCAACGCATCCCGCGCGCCGCCGCAGGCGGCCAGCTCATCCGTGATGCGCGCCTGCTCGGCCCGCGCTTCCTGCACGCAGCAGTCAATCGCCTCCAGATTTTTTGCCGGAGTCCCTATGTAATCTGGAAAGGTCACCACGCTGAATCCGGCACGCCGCAGAATTTCCATGGCCGCCGCCTCATCCGCCCGGTGACAGATGAAGAACAAGTACTGCTGCGTTTTGTCTGCCCCCACGGGATACAGCTCCGCAGCCAGTTCCCCGCCGCTAAGCTCCGCCCGCAGCGCGCCTATATCCGCAGCGGCGGGACACACACCCATGCGAAAAACGACGTGGGCCGTGTCCTGCGTCTCCAGCGAAAAATCCAACTCCTTCCACGGCGTCAGAGCGGCGGACTGAGCCGCGGCCCGTCCCTCATCGCATTGGATATTGTACAACTGCGTCAGTAAGCCGTTGATTTTTTCGCAGGTTTCTTTGGCCTGCTCCGCAGAATCGGTGCTGTGAAATTCCGACTCTTTAACAGGCCTTCTCTTAATAAACAATCCATCCTTTACGGCAGCGTACCGCCGGATGGCGCCCAGCGCGGTGGTTACGTCGGCGACGGAGCCCTTGGTATCCATCAGTGAACATACGTTCCGAGCCAGCGGCGCAGACATGGTCGAATCCTCCAACTGGCCGTCCGGCTCGCTGATTTCCACGCAGCCCAGACGCAGCAGCTCCCGCAGCAGCGCATCCCGTTCCTCCGCCATGGCCACCACCCGGAGCTTTTTCATTTTTACGATGGCCATTTTACTGCTTCACGACCTTTCCAACAATGCGCTCTGCGGCGGCGGACATATGGCTCCCCGCCTGCTTGATCAGGGCCTCGCATTCCTTTGCGGCATCCTCCCGAATCGCTGCGCACCGTTTTTCAGCGCGTTCCTCCGCTTCCCGCAGCAGCCGCTTGCCCTCCTGCACGGATGCAGTGCGCATCCGCTCCAGAAGCGCGGGACCATCCTTTTCTGCCTGGGCGATCCGCTCCTTTGCCTCTTGCTCTGCGGCAATTTTGCGTGCCTTGCTCTCGTTTTCCGCCCTGGCAACGGTTTCAATGGCTTCCAGTGACATTCCTTAATCACCTTCTCTCCCAATGACTTCGTATTGCTCTAAAGAATAGGACTCCGCACAATACTTTAATCCATTATATTGCATTCAAATTTGTAAAGCAAGGCTATTTTTTCCAAACCTTACAACCGCCTTAATAATTTTTTTCACTTTATCACCGCAAAAGGCAGCAATATCCGTGCACAAATTTACTATATCCGTCAGTATAAATAGTTTTAGGCGGGAAAAAAAATTTTTAGAGGTATGAAAAAACAGAGCACCCCCTATCGGAGAGTACTCTGTCTGTGCACATCAAACTTTTTTCTCGCCGCCTGTGGCGGACACCAACTCGCTGAGTTCCTTCCCCGCCTGATCCATTGCTCTTGGCAGTTGGGAAAGACTGACCTCAATTTTCCGCAGCTCCGCGCTGACTTGTGCTGCGGTTATGTCAAAAGCCCCAGCCAAATCCTGATACTGTTTTTGAATATCGCCCACCAGCGCGTTCAGCCGCGAGGTGGTTGCGGTCTCCAACTCCCCTGCCCGCCGCCGGGCCTGACATTCAATGTCCCCCACCTGCGCCCGGACCTCCTGATAAGATAGGGCTTGGGGACGCAGTTCTTCCAGCTCGGCCGTGAGGACGCGAATTTTCTCACGCAGTTCCGCCCCTTCCCGCCGGGCGGTTTCCGCCTGCTCCCGCAGGGAGACCTCAATCTGTTTTTTCAGACTCTCGTTCTCCTGGCGCAGGGCGCTGTTTTCCTTGCGAAGCGCTTCCTGCGCGTCTGCGCTTTCCTGCGCGGTCTTCTGCACGTATTGAATAACTTCTTCTTTATCAAAACCGCCGAATGCAACGCTTCTGAAATTTTTCACTTCCATGTTTGCCGCTCCTCCTCCGGGTCCCGCCCGTGCCTTTACCGGGGCTTTCAGGGCAGACCTTCTCCTGCGGGCAACGCCCTCAAAAGGCCTCTGCCGCCGCGCATCCAACCGGCGTCCGTGGGCTTTGCAAGTTTTGATAATTATAGCATAGCGTTTTTCCCATTACAAGCCCCAGGAAAAAAAGTGAAAATTTTATGAAGAAAATGCTTGCATTTTATAGAATGCCATGCTATTATAACTAAGCTGTTTGAAAACAGTGGTACGCGCCGTTAGCTCAGCTGGATAGAGCGTCTGGCTACGGACCAGAAGGCCGGGGGTTCGAATCCCTCACGGCGTACCAGAAAAGAAGTCTTGATTTTTCAAGGCTTCTTTTCTTTTCGTTTAGAGCCGCAATGGATTTATAATTTTCCGTTGATTGGCATTTTTTCGCAAAAGAATGGCTTGTGCCAAAAAATAATTGAAAAATGGGCACGAGTTTGCACACGAAAATTCTCCGCAGGAGCCGATCGGCTCCTGCGGAGGATTTAATTATAAGTCAACACCGCACAAGGGGAAGCGCAAAGCTGCACCGTCAGATTTTTCAACAGGCGAAACAAACGCCACAGCGAATACCAGTTGTATTTGTAAGGGGTTTTTGTGAAGCATGATGCAATAGATGCAGGCAAGTCTGCGCTTCAAACCTCACCTGCTCTTGGCACGGTGTTGCCTTAAATTGCTCCCACACCTGAGATCAGCTTATGCGGAATTAGGAATTAAAATATTCCTCCACAATGGATACAAAGGCTGCGCTCCCCATGTACAGAACATCCTCATCAATGTTGAACTTGGGATTATGATGTGGCCCATCCGTGTGCTTTTGCGGATTGGCGGAGCTCAGGAACATAAAGGCTCCCGGTCTTTCGATTAAGTAATAGGCAAAATCCTCCCCGCCCATGAGGGGAGCCAGAGACGTCATCACATGTTCCTTTCCCAAGGCTTTTACTGCGGCATTCTGCGCCAGCTCCGTCATAGCCGGGTCGTTGACCGCGGGCGGCGCACCCCAGTCCATTTCAAACTCGCAGATGCCGCGATAAGCCTCTGCAACGCTTTTGGATATCTCACCAATCCGCTTTGCCAGATATTTTCTCACGCCATCGTCCAGCGCACGGGTCGTCCCCTCAATCACCACTTCGCCGGGAATTACGTTGTAAGCCGCGCCTCCGGCAATCTTTCCAAGGGTCAGCACAGCCGGATTCATGGCAGGAATCTCCCTTGCCAAAATTTCCTGAAGCGAAAGCGTAATGTTGGCGGCGATCGTAATGGGATCAACGCCTTTTTCCGGTGTAGACCCATGACAGCCCACCCCGCGAATGCGCAGGATAAACCGGTCAAAGGAAGCCATACAGCACCCGGGAACCGCCACCAAGGTTCCTGCGGGGACATCCGCCCCGGCAATGGAGCCGATGTGCAGTCCAAACACATTATCAACGCCGTCCAAAACGCCTTCTTCAATGGCCACTCTGGCGCCCCTGCAAATTTCTTCTCCCGTTTGAAAGACAAAACGGACGGTGCCCTTTATGTTCTCCCTGTTTTCCTGCAAAACCTTCAACGCACCAAGCAGCATGGCCCCATGCGCGTCGTGTCCGCAGGCATGCATACAGCTTTCGTGCTTTGAGGTATAGTCCACCCCCGTGGCCTCGGTAATGGGAAGTCCGTCAATATCCGCCCGCAGCAGGATGGTTTTTCCCGGATGCGCGCCTTTGATTTCTCCGATGATGCCGGAATCCCGCTGATTCTTTTTGTAGGTGACACCCATTTGGTCCAGTTCCCGCACGATAATTGCCTGCGTCTCAGGCAAATTCGTTCCGATCTCAGGAACCTGATGCAGCTCCCTCCGTACAGCGACAATGTAGCTTTGCAGTTCCTTGCACTTTTCAAACATAGAAATTCCTCCAAATTAAGTGACAGAAGCCTTCTTACTGTCTTTTTTATACAGGATTCTGGCAAACAGCAGGCTTCCAAATACAGCGAAAACAATCATTATCCACGCAGGCGGTGCAAACAGCGCTTTCACGCCCAATGTTGCAAGCAGAGCGAATGCGGCGATCTTAGGATACTTAATGGCGAAGTTTCCAAAGGTGCCGCCAAATATCGCCGCAGCGGCGTACTTTGTCAGCGCGGCCACGATAAAATCAGGCAGAACCGCCACAACCGCGGCGCCAACCAGCGCTGCCAGCGTGGTAAAGGCCAGATTCGTGAAAATGGAGCCGCAGATTGCCATGGTGGAGGCAACCTCCGCCTGCAAGGTTCCCGGCTCACTGTCGGTGGCTTCCAGCGCCAGTGCCGCCACCGGGACGCGCATGTTTCCAATGTTGCCCGACAAAAAGCCAAGATAGGTCCCCGTCATTCCAAGCGCGGCGTAATAGGAAACCGGCTCCACAATGTAAAACGGGCCGAAGGACAGAAGCACCATTCCCCATGCCGTCAAAACGACGCTGGGAGAGGGCCAGCAGTTGTAGGTGGAGCAAAGCCATAAAACGGGGATAAACGCCGTGACTGCCGCCAGAAGATTGGTGGGTGCGCCAATACACACGCTCTTCTTTTTCCAAGTGGCTAAGTAGTTGTTGTCCATTGTTATTCCTCCTGTCTGCCCTCAGGCAACCGCCAGATCATAGAGAACCGCGAAAAACATCCCGATAATCATTGCAAGCCCCAGCGTGTATTCCATGAGTTTTGGAAATTTTGGAACGACAAACTTTACCAGAACCACCATGCTGAGCGCACCGGAAATCAAGGCCAACGCATTCCCCCAGCCCTTGTATATTTCATTGACGTTCAGATATCCGAAGATACCCAGAGAGCAGGCGCCGGAGAGAACCGCCAGCCAGCGAGTGTCTCCGCCGCTCATTTTGTTCCGCAGCTTTTCAAGTCCGGGCGTGAACAGGCCGGTCATAACCAGCCAGCCCGCGCCGTTCAAAGCCATGGCAAACCAAGAAACCGCCATGGCCGTCAGCGTATAGCCCGCGCCGCCCAAATCCACGCCGGAGGCTTGCGCACCATAGGTGGCGGCGGTAAGCTCCGTGGGCGCAGCGCCGATGATGGAAAGGCGCAGCCATGCCATCGGCCCGCCGATGGCCGCCATAAGCCCCACCATAACAATGAAAACGCCCATAGCCGGTCCGATTGCGGAAATGAGTCCGATCCGGAACGCCTTATTGGGAATTTCCCCGGGCAACTGGATTTTTGCGGCGGTCTTTTTTGCCATGCGCATATAAAGCAACGCCTGAATAAACGCAATTACCACCGTGATTGCGCACAGCGCCCACACTGTGCCTGAGTTTGCTGTTTTTAAATAGTCTTCCATCGTTTTCCCTCTCCTCCCCATGATTGACCGGCAGCATTTGCTTCATTGATGCTGCCGCGCCAAGGCAGTGTA
The DNA here is from genome assembly GCF_032018205.1 of Oscillibacter sp. Classification (GTDB taxonomy): domain Bacteria; phylum Bacillota; class Clostridia; order Oscillospirales; family Oscillospiraceae; genus Oscillibacter. The sequence continues at coordinate 87,557 of NZ_DALZOY010000006.1, forward strand.
CCTTGTTATCATACTATCACAGAGCTTTGGGAAATAAATTAGACTTGACAGATAATCCGAGACTGATATAGTTAATAAAATAAGCGAACATTTCAAATTGGGACAAATAAAAGCAGCTAAATCTGTACTCATAGAACAAAAATATTTAGAGTATTAAAAAAATTCCGCTGAATAACCCAGATTTTTTAAAAACATCACGCATCACTATGTACCTCTCGTACAATCAAGTATCTTTAAGAGTGCTTTTGTTTTCAGCACAGGCCGCAAGGGACAAATTCAAAGATTCATTTTCGTCTTCTGTACACATAGAAAGCTTGGTCAGAAGCAACCGATACGCAACCGTAAGGAGGAAAAGCACATGACCGTGGGTGAACTGCTTGAAATGCCGGCTTTGAGTGAGTTGGAGCTGGTGTCCGGAAAGGCGGGCCTGCATCGGATTATTTCCACCGTTACCGTGATTGACGCCCCGGACGGCCTTTCATGGAGTCGGGGCGGAGAATTTGTAATTACGTCCGGCTTTGCCGTGAAAGACGGCGCTCACCTGCTCATGTCCATGGTTCAGCAGCTTGTGGCGTGCAAGGTCTCGGGTCTTGGAATCAAGAGGGAGCGATACATTAAAAGTATTCCGCCGGAGGTACTGGAATTTGCGGAACAGCAGTGCTTCCCCATTGTGTTTATTCCCAATCGCTATGCATTCAGCGATATTATCAATCCCGTACTGTCGCTGATTGTGAATCGGCAGTCGGCGCTGCTGATGCAATCCAGTAAAATCCATAAAACCTTTCAGGAACTTGCGGTAAACAGCAACAACGTCCTTGAGATTTTGAAAACGCTGGGCTCTCTTCTGGATTGCTCCGTCGCGTTTGTGGACATCCATTTTCGGAATTGTTACTATTCAAACTCGGAAAGCGCACTAGCAAAGCAAATTATGGGATTGAAATTCGAGGATTTGGCGCAAAAGGTCTTCCCGCAGTATTCTTATTACGTCGTAAAAAACAAAAGTCAGAATTTTGGCTACCTTTTGATGGATTCTCTGGGAACCAGCGAAATGGACAAGGAGGTTGTGCAGACAGCAATCGAATATGCGGCTGTTGTGCTGATTCTCCGGATGCAGACGCGTATTTCCAACCAGCAAATCGAAGAAAAATATCGGGATTCCTTTATGGAGGATTTGCTTTTGAACAACGTGAAAACGGAGGAGGAAATTCACAACCGCGCCCAGCTTTACGGTTGGAATTTTCAAAGCGGCGGAATCGTTGCGGTCATTGATATCAACAATATTAAAAAGTGCTATCTGAAAAGTCTGGATACCCAGACGAATCAGCGTCTGGAAGGGTTTACCCAAAGCATCTACTCCGTTTCTATTCAATGCATGCTGGATGCTTTCCCGGATGCGAAATACTGCAAGCAGAGCGATACCATCGCTTTTATCATCTCCGCCCGTGAATCTGACAAGGATGCGGTATATAGCCGATTGGAGGAGATTTTTAACGGAATCCGCCAAACGCTTGCAAACCGGGTATCCTTTACCATCACCATGGGCGTGGGGGAATATGTGGAGAATATTCGGGACATCCATACCAGCTATGCTCAGGCGCGGACGGCCATTAACCTTGGATACCAGCTTGAAGCATTTGACTGTGCGCTGTTTTACAGTCGGCTGGGGGTATACCGTCTGCTGGCCACCACGGCCCACTCCCCTGAATCGGAGGATTGCTTCAATCGCTATATCAGGCCGCTGATGGACTATGATTCCAAGAATCACACGAATTTACTGGACACGCTGCAAGCCGTTATCAAGCACGGATGGAATTTGAAAGATGCAAGCGGAACGCTGTTTGTCCACTATAATACCGTTAAATACCGGTACTCCAAAATCCGCGAGCTGTTGGATCTGGACTTGCGGGAGCATGAGATTCAGTTGGCCGTGGAGATTGCTTTAAAGATGTATATGATCAATACCCACCGCTGGGAATAACGGGTGGCACGACGCACAGAGCACAGATATGTATTTACACGCAACAACCTCCCCACAGGAACCGGAAGGCTCCTGTGGGGAGGTTGTTTGCTTTTTTATATTGTCTTCCTCGGCTTTTCCTCTGTGTTCCAAGGCCCGGACTTCGCAGCCTGTCGCAGAGGTTTGCGCCCTCTGCACAGCGCTTGGCCCTGCGGGTGGAGACTGCGTTTATCTCTTGATGCTGTAAAAGCTGTCCTTCCCTCTGAAAACGGCGCTGCCGCCCAGCAGCTCCTCAATTCTGAGCAATTGATTGTATTTTGCGATCCTGTCCACTCGGCAGGGCGCGCCGCTCTTAATCTGGCCCGCGTTCAGCGCAACCGCCACATCCGCCAGCGTGGTGTCCTCCGTTTCTCCCGACCGGTGGGAGACGACGGCGGTATAGCCCGCTTTCTGCGCCGTTTGAATCGTTTCCAGCGTTTCGGACAGCGTCCCGATCTGGTTGAGCTTAATCAGGATTGAGTTTGCCACATGCTTCCGGATTCCCTCCTTGAGAATTTTCGGATTGGTGACAAATATATCGTCGCCCACCAACTGAACCCTGTCGCCAAGCCGATTCGTCAGCGCGGCCCAGCCGTCCCAATCGTCCTCAGCCAGCCCGTCCTCAAGGGAGATAATGGGATACTTGCGAATCCACTCGGCGTAAAGGTCGATCATTTCTTCAGAGGTGCGGCTGACCTTTTCGCCGGCAAAAACGTATTTTCCGTCAACTCGGAATTCGGAGGAAGCGGGGTCCAGCGCAATGCACACGTCGTCTCCGGGCCGGTAGCCCGCCTTTTCAATCGCCTCCACAATCAGCTTCAGCGCGTCCTCGTTGGTGGCGAGATCCGGCGCAAAGCCGCCCTCGTCCCCCACGGCGGTATTCATTCCCTTATCCTTCAGAACGCCCTTCAAGGTCTGGTATACCTCCGCGCACGTTCGCAGTGCCCCGGCAAAGCTGTCCGCTCCCACAGGCATAATCATGAACTCCTGCACGTCCACGGTGTTGTCCGCGTGCTTTCCTCCGTTGAGAATGTTCATCATAGGGACCGGCAGCTCGCAGGCTCCCGCTCCGCCGATATACCGGAACAGGGGCAAATTCAACGAAGCGGCGGCAGCCCTTGCCGCCGCAAGAGACACACCTAGGATTGCATTCGCGCCAAGCCGCGACTTATTCTCCGTACCGTCCAGCTCAATGAGCGTACGGTCGAGCCTTCTTTGGTCCAGCGCGTCAAAGCCCACGATTTCGGGCGCAATGATGGTCTTTACATTGCCGACGACCGTCTGAACGCCCTTGCCATGAAACCGCTTTTCGTCGTGATCCCGAAGCTCTACGGCCTCTCTCGTTCCGGTGGAAGCCCCGGAGGGAACCGCCGCCCGGCCCATCGCTCCGCTCTCCAGCGCAACGTCTACCTCAACCGTCGGATTTCCTCTCGAATCCAGAATTTCCCTTGCTGTCACGGCAGTAATTTTAGACATCATTCCATCTCCTTTGTTTTTATATATCGAATACTTTGCAGATGATTTGTCTTGCTATAAAGTATAGCAAATTTTGCACATCTTAACATGTACAATTTATTTCTTTTTTCTGTCAAATATGCACAAAATTATAGTGCAAAAAAGGCAAGTCTGCTTTTTTATCCGAAAAAGCAGACTTGCCTTTTGTAAACTTTGGTTTACAGTCTTCCCATGATACTTATTTTCTCTGAGTAAGCAGTTGAATTCGAGAGGCTAACGCATACCTGTTTTCGACTGATTTCACATCAACCGTAATTTCATCTCCAACTACAAAATCCTCATACGATAAATCTTTGATTTCACCGGTTTCGTTATTTACATAGAGATAATATATATTCTCGTTTTCAAGCCCGATATAACATTTTTCTCCTAAAATCCCGTCCTCATCTAGACTCTTTACTACAAATCCTTTCAGCTCGGTGTTTTTCTCTAAAATCTCCGCGTTCAAGCCGCCATAGGTAATCTCCTCCGCCCCACACGCTGTCATGCCAGAAACAATGATGACGAAAGACATAATTGCTGCGAACCTTTTCATTGATACCCTCCGTAAACCTTATATAAATAATATTAAATATATTTTTATGTGTACCTACACAAAATACGAACCCCCCGAGGTTCTAAACCTCGGGGGGTTCGTTGTGGTACGCCCGGCTGGATTCGAACCAGTGGCCTTTAGAGTCGGAGTCTAACGCTCTATCCAACTGAGCTACGGGCGCATACCTGCCACTTGGAAACAACCAAACAGCAAAAATGAGTATAACAGGTAATTCCCAAAAAGTAAAGCCCCGTTACAGAAAAAATTTTTCTTAAAAAGATTGTTAAAAAAATTGACATTATTCCTGTTTTGGTCTAAACTATTATTTGAGAAATATTTAACGGATTTTGTCTAAGGAGGGGTATCCCTTTGAAAAAAGAAAACATCTCCGACGCCGTAATCCGGCGTCTTCCCCGATACTACCGCCAGCTCAACAGCCTGCACAACAGCGGCGTTGTGCGCATTTCCTCCCACTCTCTGGGTCAGGAAATGAACATTACCGCCTCCCAAATCCGGCAGGACTTCAGTTGCTTCGGCGAATTTGGACAGCAGGGCTACGGCTATAACGTAGAGGAGCTGCGGGCGGAAATCGGCCACATTCTGGGCGTGGACAAGAATCATCATCTTGTCATGATCGGTGCGGGTAATCTTGGCCATGCCCTTTTGCAAAACTTCCCCTTCTCTCAGACCGGCTTTACCGTGGACGCCGCTTTTGACGTGGACCCAACCCTTGTGGGAACGAGCATTAACGGCGTTCCCGTCCGCTCTATGAACGAGCTGGACGCGTTTATCCGGTCTCATTCGGTGGACGTGGTGTCGTTGACCATTCCCCAGCACGTGGCGCAGGAGATGGCCGACCGCCTGATTGCGCTGGGCATTCGCGGCTTCTGGAATTTTACCAACATTGAGCTGTCCAGCACGGACCCCGTGGTGCAGTTTGAAAACATCCACTTCGCAGACAGCCTGCTGACGCTGAGCTACCGCATCGCAAACCGTTGAGCCGCTCTGGCGCGTGAAAGGAGTTCCTATGAAAAAGCGGGCGCTGCTTCCCGCGCTCTTTCTGCTGCTGTCGGCCATGGTTGGCTGGTACGCCGCCGCAGCAGGCGGCGGGTCCGATGATCCGCTTGTCTCCCTCTCCTATTTGAACGGGACCTTTACCGACACGGTGCGCCAGAAGGTTAACGAGCTGGGTTCCGGTACGTCCGCTGGTGAACTCTCCGGCGCAGCCGAATGGACGGAAGTCCGGCTGAAATCCGGGGATGTGCTCTCCGGCTCCACAGGCACGTTCGTACTGCCGCTGGCAGGAGAGATCGGCGTCACCTTTTCCTCCGGCGCGGTGGTAGACGCAACCACCGGCACGGAAATTTCCTCCGGCTCCGCTCTGCTCTCTCGGCACCGCTATCTGGTGGCGGAGAACACGTCCGCCGCTTTTTCGGTGACGGGGAAAACCGCCGTGCTGTCCTATCAGGGACCCAACAGCCTTTCCTATTCCTCCGCCACGGACTACAACGCTATCGCGTCCGCGCTGAAGGCAGTTCGCCTGTTCCGGGGCAGCCTCACCGGCTACGGCGAGGGCTTTGATCTGGAGGTATCCCCCACCCGGCTTCAGGCGCTGATTATGTTCATCCGCCTGCTGGGTGAGGAAGACGCGGCGCTGGCCTATACCGGCTCCACTCCCTTCACCGACATCGAGGCCGGGTCCGAGCCCGCGAAATACGTGGGCTACGCCTATTCCAAGGGCTATTCCAACGGCTATACGAAGACCACCTTCCGTCCCGGGCAGAAGGTAAACTCCTATCAATATGTAGAATTTGTCCTCCGGGCACTGGGCCACAGCTCCACAGGCACCACGGATTTGACCGGGACGCTGGACCGGGCGGTAGACTGCGGCGTTCTGACCGCTGCGGAGCGCACCGTTTTGTCTAAAGGCTCCTTTCTGCGGGCAAACTTAGTCTATGTCTCTTGGTACGCGCTGGACGCGGAGGTCGCCGGTACGGGAGGGACTTTGTGCCAGACTTTGTTAAGCCGGGGTGTTTTCACAACGGAGGAGCACTCCTTCGCCAAAGCAATGATCTCCTCTTCGCGTCTTTCGTAACACACAACCGGGGCCCGCATACTATGGATTGAGACTGATGCATGGTCGGTCTACGATTTCATAGGAGGTCCAATTATGTGTAATAACGGCTTCTTTGGCGGCGGGAACTGCTGCTGGATCATTATCCTCATCCTTCTGTTCTGCTTCTGCGGCAACGGCTGGGGCAGCAACAACAACTGCGGCTGCGGCTGCAACAACAACTGCGGCGGCTGCGGCTGCAACAACAACTGCGGCGGCTGCAATTCTACTCCCTGCTGCTAATTTAGCAAAACCCCTTCATATTTGCCCCAACGCCCCCGCACCTTAGGGTGCGGGGGCGTTGAAGCATTTATACTCGGCAAAGCCGTTATTTTCTGGACTCGCTGACACACCTTTGAATCTCTGTGCCAAAATAAAAGCTGATTACCACGGTAAAGACTGTCATGAATTCCCGCTCGCTGATATCTCCCCGAATCACCAGCACGGCAAAAGTTCCGGTGAGCAGGAACGTCACAATGCTCTTCACATCAATCAGCTTGATAAGCTTTTCTTTCACGGAGTATCCCTCCCCAGCCAGTGTATGCGGACTGGTACCAGTGTGTAACGCAGGGGAATTTTCAGTTTTTCAGGCTGTGGAGCGGAGCGGGAATGCGTCCGCCCCGGGCGATGAAATCGGCGGCGGACTCCGTGTGGACCGGCATCACCGGCGCACTGCCAAGCAATCCGCCCATCTCCACGGTGTCTCCCACCTTTCCGCCCGGGACGGGCAGGATACGCACCGCGGTGGTTTTGCAGTTCACCATGCCGATGGCAGCCTCGTCCGCAATGATGGCGGAGATGGTGTCCGCAGAGGTATCACCGGGGACGGCAATCATGTCCAGCCCCACAGAGCACACGCAGGTCATGGCCTCCAGCTTGTCTATGGTCAGCGTTCCGGCCCGGGCGGCGGCAATCATGCCCTCATCCTCGCTGACGGGGATAAACGCGCCCGAAAGACCGCCCACGGAGGAGGACGCCATCACGCCGCCCTTTTTCACCGCGTCGTTCAGCAGGGCGAGGGCCGCCGTGGTTCCGTGGGTACCGCAGGTTTCAAGCCCCATCTCTTCCAGAATCCGAGCCACGGAATCACCCACGGCAGGAGTGGGTGCAAGGCTTAAATCCACAATGCCAAAGGGTACATCCAGCCGACGGGACGCTTCCTGTGCCACCAACTGGCCCATGCGTGTAATGCGGAACGCAGTCTTTTTCACCGTCTCCGCCAGCTCGTCAAAGGGGCGGCCCCGGACGGCCTTCAGCGCACTGCACACCACGCCCGGGCCGGAGACGCCCACGTTGATCACGCGCTCCGCCTCGCCCACGCCGTGGAAGGCTCCGGCCATAAAGGGGTTGTCCTCCACTGCGTTGCAAAACACCACCAGCTTGGCGCAGCCAAGCCCGTCTCGGTCAGCCGTGCGCACGGCCGTCTCCTTGACAATGCGGCCCATCAGGGCCACCGCGTCCATGTTGATACCCGCCTTGGTGGAGCCAACATTAACGGAAGAGCAGACCAGCTCCGTGGATGCCAGCGCCTCGGGAATCGAGCGGATGAGCTTTTCGTCCGCCTTCGTCATTCCCTTTTGCACCAGAGCGGAATATCCGCCGATAAAGTTCACGCCGCAAGCCCCGGCCGCCCGGTCCATGGCCAGCGCAAAAGGCACGTAGTTCTCCGTGTCGGAGGCTCCGGCCACCAGCGCCATGGGCGTGACAGAAATCCGCTTGTGAACGATGGGAATGCCAAATTCCCGCTCAATGTCCTCCCCGGTTTTCACCAGCTTTTCCGCGGATTTTGCAATTTTTTCATAAATCTTTTGGCAGGCCCGCACGGGGTCGGGATCGCAGCAATTCAGAAGCGAAATGCCCATCGTGACGGTACGGATGTCCAGATGCTGCTGATCAATCATCTCAATGGTGGAGAGAATGTCCTTTTGATTTAACATGGCCTCTCCCTCAAATGCGGTGCATGGCGTCGAAAATTTCCTCCCGCTGGATGCGGATGGAGATATCAAGCTGCTTGCCCAAAGTGTCCAGCCGTGCGCCCAGCTCCCCGATGGGCACGGGGGCCTTGCCCACGTCCACCGCCATGACCATGGTGAAGCTCCCCTGCATGATAGTCTGCGTGATGTCCAAAATATTGACGTTATTCTCTGCCAGAAGCGTGCAAACGCCGGCAATAATGCCGACTTTGTCCTCCCCTACCACCGTTACGATTGCGTTCATTTGTATCTTCCTCTCTCTTGTTTTTGCGCAGACCGCGCCGCGCCGTTCCTCTGTAAAATTCCATGCAAAGCAAGGAAAGGGCCGCCCATCGGCGCCCTTTCCCCCGCGTGCCGTCAGCACGGAATGGTTGCCATGGCCGCCACGTCCGCCGGGTCCAAAAAAGGCCCGAAGGCAGGCGGCAGGAAAGTCAGCATGATGAATAAAATGCCCATCGCCACCGCCAAAACCATCCAGACGGAGCGATCTCCCTTGGAAAGGATACCCCTCTGGGCCAGCGCCAGCGCCATGGCCGACAATACGATCCACGCCAGCAGATACGCCCCCGGTCCCGGCCCGATGGCGCTCAGCGCCCAGAAAATCAGGACGGCGGCTAACGGTGCCAGCGTAAGCCATGGAAGCCGTTCAGAGAATTTTCCGCCGTCCCGCAAAGGGATGACCGCAGCCAACAGCAGCGGCCAGAACAGCAGCTTCCCAAGCTCCCACGGACTTGCAAACCGAGGCGTCAGCACGGCAAAAACCGGGTTGCTTCCCGCCGAGCGAAGCAGCAATAAAAACAGCCCCGCCAGCAGAACCGTCATAAAGCGGATGGAAAAATGCGCAAAACGATTTTTCATAGGACGACTCACCTCCCTGAGACTTTATGCGCCCCAGAGAGAAATCAGAACCGCTTGGTCTCTTTCAGGCCCCGTCGCTGTGAAAATCAGGTTTCGTCGAAGAATTTTGCGTGGATAGCGCGGACGGCCTTATCCACATCTGCCTCGTCCAGCAGGACGGAAACGCGGATTTCGGAAGTGTTGATCATCTGAATGTTGATGCCCGCCTCATACAGCGCCTCAAACATTCTGGCGGCCACGCCGCAGTTGCTCATCAGTCCCATGCCCACGATAGACACCTTGCCGATGTGCTCGTCGGTGTTGATGTGGTCGAATTTCAGCGCCGTCTTGTGCTCCTCCAGCAGCTCCACAGCCTGCTCCACGTCCTTTTTGTGGACGGTGAAGGTGATGTCCTTTGTGTCTTCCCGTCCGATGGACTGCAAAATCACGTCCACGTTGATGTTGCCCTTGCTCAAAAGGTCAAAGACCTGAAACGCCACGCCGGGGTTGTTTTGCAGGCCCACCAGGGCAATGCGGGCAATACTGGAATCCTTAACCACACCCGCGATATTCGTCTTTTCCACTTTCGTAACCTCCTTGATGGTCGTGCCAGGCTTATCCTCCAAGCTGGACACGACCTGCAAATTCACATGAAATTTCTTTGCCAGCTCCACGCTGCGGTTGTGAAGCACCTGTGCTCCCTGACTTGCCAGCTCCAGCATTTCGTCATAAGTAATCTCACTGAGCTTTCTAGCGTTTGGCACAACCCGAGGGTCGGTGGTATAAACACCGTCCACATCCGTAAAGATCTGGCACAGCGACGCATGGAAAGTAGCCGCCAGAGCCACGGCGCTGGTATCCGACCCGCCCCGGCCCAGCGTGGTAATGTTTCCGGCGCGGTCAATGCCCTGAAATCCCGCCACCAGAACGATGCGGCGCTGGTCCAGCTCGGACTGAATCCGCTCCGCGTCTATCCGCTTGATGCGGGCCTCGCCGTACACGGCGGAGGTCTGGACCCCTGCCTGCCATCCTGCCAAAGACACGCAGCGCAGGCCGCGCCGCTCCAGCTCCATGGCGCACAGGGAAATGGAAATCTGCTCTCCGACCGACAGCAGCATGTCCATCTCCCGGTTGGAGGCACGGGGATTGATCTCCTGCGCCCGCTCAATCAGGTCGTCCGTCGTGTCGCCCTGCGCGGACAGCACCACGATCACATCGTTTCCGGCCTGATAGGTCCGCTCGATAATCTCGGCCACATGGCGGATACGCTCGGCGTTTTTCACCGAGCTGCCGCCGAATTTCTGCACAATCAAACTCATTTGCTTTAACCCCTTCTCCTCTGGATAACCGGTCAATCAGTTCCGCTCAGCCCAGCACCCGCAGCCGGGCAAGTACATTCAGGCGTTCGGACTTTTCCAGTGCCTCCCGCAGAGGGATGGAATCCGTCAAAAAACCGGTTTCTCCATCCTCGCTGAGTACCTCCACCTGACCGAAGGCCATCGCCGCGTCCATCAGGCTGCCCTCAATGCGGAAATAGAAGCGGGTAGGCACCTCTGCGGGGTCTACAAACCCGTCGGGGTCGCCGCTCCAGCCAAGCCCCTCCTGCCGGGGACTGCGACGAAGGCTCTCCATCACGTCCGACACACAGGCCGAAGCCGTGGGCAGCTCTCCCGCGCCCCTGCCGTAAAACATCACCTCGCCCACGGCGCTGCCCCGGATGGCCACGGCGTTGTAGACGTCCTCCACGTTGGCCATCGGGTGCTCCTCCGGCACCAGATGGGGCGCAACGTAGGCAGTGCGCCCCCCGCCGGGCATCCGCAGGCATCGGCCCAGTAGCTTGATGCGGTAACCCGCCCGCTGGGCAACCTTCACGTCCCGGAGGGACAGCTTCGTGATCCCCTCCATGGGAACGTCTTCTGGCCGCACCTGCGCGCCGAAAGCCAAATCCGCCAGAATGCAGATTTTTCGCCCCGCGTCAATACCCTGCACGTCGGCGGTGGGGTCTGCCTCGGCATAGCCCTTGGCCTGCGCTTCCCGCAGCGCATCGGAAAAAAAGGCGCCGGTGCGGACCATGCGGGTGAGAATGTAATTGGTGGTACCGTTGAGAATCCCGAAAATCTCATCCACCCGGTTGGCACACAGGCACTCCGTCAGCGGGTGCAGCACCGGGATACCGCCGCCCACGCTGGCTTCAAAGAGGTAGTTCACGTTATTCTTTTGAGCCAACTCCATCAGCTCCCAGCCTTTTTCGGCCACCAACTGCTTGTTGGCGGTCACCACATGCTTTCCCGCCGCCAGCGCCCGCTTGGTATACTCGTACGCCGCCGCTGTCCCGCCGATTGTCTCCACCACCACGCGGATTTCATCGTCCCGCTCAATGGTTGCGAAATCGTCAGTCATAAGCTGGCGGTAGGGGCCGTCCTTAAAATGCCGGACCAGAACGGACTTCACACTCAGTGGCTCCCCCAGCTTTCGCTCGATCTGCCGGGCGTTTTCCGCCACCACCTTGGCTACGCCGGTCCCTACCGTGCCAAGGCCCAAAATTGCAATTTTACTCATGGATCGATCCTTTCGCTGTTTTTATCCGGCCAGCACCTCAAACCGGACCACGCCCTCCACGCCGGAAACCTGCTCCAAAAATGCCTCCAGCGTCATCTCCATGTCCGAGGTTTCCGCAGACACGGTGACGGCGGCACAGCCGTTGGTGGGAATGCTCTGATTGATGGTTAGGATATTGGCGCCCGCCCCCGCGAAACCTGACAGCACACGGCTCAGCACGCCCGGCGCGTCCTTCAGCATTCCGTAAAACGTGATGATGTGCTCCGATTTCAAATCGTTGAAGGGCTGCACGGAATCCTTGTACTTATAGAACGCGCTGCGGCTGATGCCCGCCAACCGGGTGGCGGCGCCCACCGTGTTTACCTCCCCGGTTTGGATCATGCGCTTGGCTTCGGCCACCTTCACAAAAATCTCCGGCAGGGCGTCCGCCGCTACAATATAGAATTTGACCTCTCTGCCCATCTCGTCCGCCTCCCATGGTCATTTGTCTTTACACTTCGACTAGTTTACCATAGAAGCCAACAGGTTGCAATGCACAAACACAAGAATTTCTCCGTCCTCCGGGAAAATTTTTCGGTGAAATGTCCATACCTCGCGGCCTGATTTCACAAAACGGCGAAAATTAAGTTATTCAATGTCCTCGGGTATTTTCGCACCATGAATTTCGCGCCCACCTTTACCCGCGAAACTGTGCGCCTTTGGTTCCGCACAAATGAAAAACCGCCGCACAGTCGTGCGGCGGTTTTTGTACTGATCAGTTTCCCGTGTTCCAGACGTTGTTAATCCAATCGTCTATCCCGGAAGAAGGCTCGGTCGGCTCTGTTGGCAGCGTGGGTTCTGTCGGCGAAGTCGTTCCGCCGCCGGAGCCGCTTCCGCCGGGCTCAGTCTTCGGCGGCGGGGCAAGCCCCGTGTCTCCTCCATCTTCAGGAATCGTCGTCCCCCCTTCGCCGTCGGGGTCGGTGGGCAGGACGCCATCCTGATGAACCGGACAAGGCGGAATCACAACCGTTCCGTCCTCCAACTTTGTCTGCAAGGATCCAATCAGATAGGCGTCATCGTCCGCCTTGATGCTGGGACCGTAGTCCACCCGGGTATAGTCCAGCAGGGCAACCGGCTTCACGCTGGCCGCAGGGCACAGCGGCGTAGCAAGGACCTTGCCCTCGGTACAATAGTCGTAGAATTTATGGAGACTGCACTCCTCCACAGGGGCGGTGCCCGCAGCCACCTCCACCTCCCGTACGCGGCTGCCCCGCAGGTCCGACGCGCAGGCGTCCGTGGCCCGCAGGCCGCTGTCAGCGCACACGGTCACCTTAACAAGGCCGCTGCTGGGCTTGGTGAACGACTTGTTCTCCTGCTCGTCCGCAATTTTCTGCATGACCTTCTGCCACATGGAGGCGGCTGGGTTTCCGGAATAGCTGATGCGCTCGGGCTTGTCATAGCCGCACCAGACCGCCGCGGCATAATAGGGCGTGTAGCCCACGAAGTACCGGTCCTTATTATCACTAGTGGTGCCGGTCTTACCGGCGCTGGTCATACCGGAAAGCTTGTACCGGGAAGCCGTGCCCCCGTTCATCACGCCCTGAAGCAGTTGGTTCATGAAATAGGCGGTCGTTTCCTTCACAGCAACATGGGTTTCCGTCTCGTTGTCCAGAATCACGTTGCCGTTGCTGTCCTCCATCTTCGTGTAAAGACGGGGGGAATTGTACACGCCGCCGTTGGCAAACACCGCGAAAGCCGCAGCCATTTCCTCTGTTGAAACACCATAGGTCAGGCCACCCAGACCCAGCGCCGCCGTGTTGATGTCGTCCGCCACCAGATCCAGATTCTCTTTCTCCGTGGCGAAGTCAAAGGAGTTTTTGACCCCCAGCTTCTCGATTACCTGCACGGCCACGGTGTTGACGGAATTTGCAACGCCGTTTGAAAGAGTTGTCCATCCCTTATAGCCCTGCGGGGAGTTTTTCGGCCACGGGTTGTCGTTCAACAGGCGCACGGGATAGTCGTCAAAGGTAGACGCCATGGTAACCACTCCAGCGTCCAGCGCAGGGGCATAAACCGTGATGGGCTTGATGGCAGAGCCGCACTGCCGCTTGCCCACGGCATAGTTCCAGCCCAGATTATCCAGCTTGGTACCCACCTTGCCAACCATGGCCTTTACATTGCCTGTGGCGGGGTCCACGATGGTGATGCCGGACTGAAGCTCCTGTCCGCTGGAGGAGGTCACGTCCAAATTGGCCCGCTCCTGATACACGGACTCGGCAATTTCCTGAATATGCGGGTCCACGGTGCAGTAAATCGTATAGCCGCCGTTGTAAAGCCGCTTGCGCGCCGCCCCGGTGGTAATACCAAGCTGCTTGGCAAAGTCCTCGGAGACGTCCAAAATCACCTTGTCCACAAAATAGGAGTTGATGCCGGTGGAAGTTCCGCCGCTTTTTTCAACATTGTCGGCGGCAACCAGTTCCTGGGCGGAGACGGAGCCGTCGGTAAACTTCAGCTCCTCGTTCGCCGCCTGATCGTATTCCTCTTGGCTCAGGTATCCTAGTTCCAGCATCTTTTTCAGGATATTCTGCTGGCGGTCCCTGTTCATCTCCCGGGCCGTCTTTTTCACGCCGGTTTCCTTGTTGGTGATGACCACGGTGGACATGGGCCCGTATAGCGAGGGATTGTTGGTAATGGCAATGATGCTGGCGCACTCCGCAGTCGACAGCTCCGACACGTCCTTGCCGAAGTAAAACTGCGCGGCGGTCTGCACACCGTAGCACTTCTGGCCCAGATAGATGTGGTTGAGATACAGCTCCAAAATTTCTTCCTTGGAATACTTTTTCTCAAACTCCAGCGCCCGGAAAATCTCCCGTACCTTGCGGTTCACCGTGTTGTCGTCGTCGTGGGTCATGTTTTTGAGCAACTGCTGCGTAATGGTGGAGCCGCCGAATGTACTGCTGGTGCGGAAAAACAGATTTGTCGTGGCCCTGGCGGTTCGCAGCCAGTCCACGCCGTGGTGGCCGAAGAAACGTTCATCCTCGATGGACACTGCCGCCTCCCACATGGTCTTGGGAATCTGGTCATAATCCACCCAGATACGGTTTTCGTCGCCGTAAATCATCTGCAGTTCTTCCCAGTTCCCCGTCTCGCTGTTCTCATACATGATGACAGAGCTGAGGTTCATGGTATAGTCGTCGGCATTGATGTCCAAAGCGGGCGTCAGCGTCGTTTTCACATAATACATGAAAATACCGGCAATCATCGCGCCGGAGAGAATGCCAACCAACAGCAGGGTCCGAACTACAAACCAGATTGTATCCATCGGATTTTTTGCGGACCTGCGGCGGCGGCGGTGCTCATGGGGCTGGGACGATTCCCGGTGTCTGCCGTGTTCTTCCATTGCAGAACACCTCCTTTTCCTTAGTTCAGGGGAGCAGTCGATTCACCCTTCCTTGGCAAAACGGCTGCACATAATGCGCCATAGTATCTTTCATTTTACCATTCCTGTCAACACCAAAATTGTCGCTTTTTTCTTGATAAAAGTTCCTTAATTCAGGGAAAATTTTTATATGCAGGAAAAATTACCTGCCTTGAAATTTCATTTTCCCACGATTTGCACACCTGATTCACTTGCATTTTTTCGATGGAGCGGGTACAATACATTCAACGAAACTAACCGTAAGGAGGCACCTCTATGAGCGAGGAGTTTAGCCCCACTTTTGTCACCATCACCGATGAGGACGGAAACGATATCGAATTGGAACTCGTGGACGCGCTGGAGCACAACGGCCAGAAATACATGGCTTTCTTTCCCGCCGAGACGGAGGACTCCGACGAAGAAGATCCCGATACCGGTCTTGTGATTCTGAAGGTCCTGACAGAAAACGGCGAGGAGCTGCTTTCCACCTTAGACTCCGATGAAGAGCTGGACGCAGTGTACGGTTTGTTCATGGAGGCCCTGTTTGAGGACGAGGAAGAGGAAGATTCCTGACGATCTTCTTTCCGTACCCATGATGTAACTGTACTCAAGAAACCCTGCGCGGTGCGTGATAGGCCTTTTTTAACCCACATTTCGTTATAAGGGATGCCGGATCAGACCGTGGTTCGCAGGCCTCCCGGCTGCTGTTTGCGGCTGGATGTTGGAAGCGAT
The DNA here is from genome assembly GCF_032018205.1 of Oscillibacter sp. GTDB lineage: Bacteria > Bacillota > Clostridia > Oscillospirales > Oscillospiraceae > Oscillibacter. Next base: position 103,214 of record NZ_DALZOY010000006.1, read on the forward strand.
AAAGCGTGCTGGAGGCGACCCACCTGTCCGTAAAGGTGCAGGTTATAACGGGGTCTACACGGCCGAGCGGGGTGACTTTATTCTTAAAAATTTCCCTGATCGGATTTTTAAACAAGATGCGCCATATTCTGCGCCCCGCTGTCCGCCAAAACGGGCAGCGGGGCGTTTGCTTTGCGGCGCGTTTTCTGTGAACGCCCTCATTTCCGTGAGAAATAAGAACGCCGCCGCTAAAAGAAACCGCAATCTTCGCAGTCTGGCACCCGCCAATGGATTTTAATTTGCCGCTCCGGCGGCGAAACGCCGCACTTCCTTCCAAAGAAATGCCCAGCGCCCGGCCGCGCTGCGGCCGGGCGCCTTTTTCTCCTTTCAGGTGAGCTTTACTAATAAATTTCAATTCATGTAAAGTAAAAGTATTTGTCAGTATATTGATTAGCTGAGACGAAGAATTTCCTTCTTCAGCCGCTGGATAATCCGCTTTTCCAGCCGCGAAATATAAGACTGGGAGATGCCCAAACGGTCTGCCACCTCTTTTTGTGTTCGCTCCTGTCCTCCGTTCAGCCCAAAGCGCAGGGTGATAATCTCTTTCTCCCGGGGAGAAAGAATTTTCAGGGCGGAGGTCAAAAGACTTCGGTCCACGTCGTCCTCAATGGGGCGCATTACCACGTCCGCGTCCGTTCCCAGTACATCCGAGAGAAGCAGTTCATTGCCATCCCAGTCAGTATTCAGCGGTTCGTCAAAGGAGACTTCCCCCTTCCGTCCCGCGTTTTTGCGCAGATACATCAAAATCTCGTTTTCGATGCAACGGCTTGCATAGGTTGCCAGCTTGATATTTTTATTGGGGTTATAAGTTTCCACAGCCTTAATCAGGCCGATTGCTCCAATGGAAATTAAATCCTCGATGTTGATTTTCGTATTTTCAAAGCGGCGGGCAATGTACACCACCAGACGCAGATTGTGCTCAATCAACTCCTGCCGGGCCTCCGTGTCCTCAATGCGCGATAAAAGCTCCGTCTCCCGTTCCCGGGTCAGGGGCGGGGGCAGCGTGTCGCTGCCGCCGATGTAGTGGACGGGCGTCCGGGGCAGCAGCCCCAAGCGGCGGAGCAGCCTTTTGAATGTTTCCAGCCAATGCGGCATGTTCTCGGTCCTCCCTTTCATCTTTATCGGCATGGTTTATATCCCTCCAGTTCACCCCAGAGGGCGTCGCAGCCGTCCCCCACCGAGGTGGGCGACAGCGCCAGAAGCAGCCGTTCCTGCCGTTTTCCGTTGACGCTGGCCCAATCCAGACGGACCGCCAGCAGCAAACCGCTCTCCACGCCCACCGCGCTGTACGGCAGCAGGCGGAACCGCGCGATATCTGCACCGGCGCCCGCCAGCCGCTCCATCGTCTGGGCGGGGGCGCGAAGGGCGTGGGGCGTCAGCAGCGGACCCAGCTCCGGCGGCCAGAGCGGCTTGAGCTTTTCCGCCGAGGCCACCAACACTGGCCTGCCTGTCACGGGGTCCCGCAGAGTGTTGCCGGTGTCGCACAGGGCCGTCAGCGTGGCGCGAGTGCCGCAAAAAGCCACCGTCACCGGAACCAGAAAGCCCCCCGCCCCGCTGCGGCGGGCGCTGGCCCGGAAGACCACAGCCAGCACCAGATAGGCCGCCGCTGCCGAAATCAGCAAGACTCTCGCATCCACATTTGTGTAGAAAACCCCGCTTTCCATAGGCATGGCCCGCCCTGCGGCTAATCCCAGCGCCAGCACGCATCCGGCAAACCCACAGGACACCAGAAACAGCAGCAGCGTCATCCGCAAAAAGCGCGGCTCGCCGCCATAGGCCACCAGTGCCATCAGCACACCCGCCGCGATTTTCACCGGCGGAACGGTCAGCCAGCCCATCCCCGGCAGAAACACTGCCGCTGCATACGCGCCCCCCAGAAGCGCCGCCAGAAGAAACCGCAGTCTTCGCAGCCTGGCGCCCGCCAATTGGGCGGCGGAATATACCAACAGATAGTCCGCCAGCGCGTTCAGCGCGAACACGCTGTCTATGTACACCACCGTCATCTCTCGCCAATCCCTCCCCGCATCATGTGGCTGTGTATCCCCCATTATAGGACAGCCGGTGCAAAAATCAGGTCGCAATCAAAGTAAAATTCAGGCTTGACAACGGAAAAAAATATAAAACTGCCGTCGGAGGTATTTGCACAAAAAAGGGCGCGGAACAATACGTTCCGCGCCTTTTTACCTCATATTCGGGTTGATTTGACTATTTTCTTTTAAAAGCAGGCAATTTGCACCCCGCTCTTCCCCGCTCGCTTTGTCGAGCTGTCAATGAAAGGGGTTCAGCCTTCCTCCGCAATTTTCCGGCCCATGAGGGTTCCCATCACAGAGGCCATCATCAGCCCCCGGGTCCAGCCGGAGGAATCCCCCAGGCAGTGAAGCCCCATCAGGCTGGTGTTGAAGTCGGTGTCCATCTTCACCCGGTTAGAATAGAATTTCAGCTCGGGAGAGTACAGCAGCGTCTCCGTGGAGGCAAAGCCGGGAACCACATGGTCCATGGCCTGAATAAAGCCGATGATGTTCACCATGGAACGGTAAGGCATGGCGGCGGTGATGTCCCCCGCCACGGCATCCGGCAGCGTGGGGCGGATGTTGGACTGGGCCAGTTCCTTGGGCCAGGTCCGCTTGCCGTCCAGAATGTCGCCGAAGCGCTGCACCATAATGTGTCCGTCGCCCAGCATATTCGTCAGCTCACCCACCTTCTGGGCATAGGCGATGGGCTGGTTGAAGGGGACGCTGAAATTGTGGGAGCAGAGAATGGCCAGATTCGTGTTGTCTGTTTTCAGATTTTTATAGCTGTGTCCGTTCACCACCGCCAGATTGTTGTCGTAATTCTCCTGAGAGACAAAGCCGCCGGGATTTTGGCAGAAAGTGCGGACCTTGTTCTTGAAGGGCCGGGGATAGCCCACCAGCTTGGATTCATACAGCACCCGGTTCACCATCTCCATGACCTCGTTGCGAACCTCCACCCGCACACCGATGTCCACCGTGCCGGGAGCATGGGCAATATTGTGCTCGGCACACAGACGCTCCAGCCAGTCCGCACCCCGGCGGCCTGTGGCCACCACGGTATGCTTCGCCAGAATCTCCTGCTCCGTCTTCCCGTTAGAAATGGAAATGCCTTTGCACACATCGTTCTCCAGAATAATGTTGGAGCACTCATAGCCGAAGAGAATCTCCACACCATGCTCCTGCAAATACCGCTCGATGGCAAAGTACAGACTCTGGGCCTTCTCTGTGCCAAGGTGACGGATGGGACAGTCCACCAGCTTCAGTCCTGCCTGAATGGCGTGCTTGCGGATTTCCTTGCGCTCAAGGTCGTTGCCAAGACCCTCGATATGCTCGTCCGCGCCAAAATCCAGATAAATCTTGTCGGTGTAGTTGATTGTCTCCTGCGCCAGATCCTCTCCCACCAGCGTGGGCAGGTCGCCGCCCACCTCATAGGAGAGAGACAGCTTTCCGTCGGAAAAGGCTCCCGCTCCGGAAAACCCGGTGGTAATGTGGCAATAGGGCTTGCAGTTCACGCAGTAGCCCGTTTTGTCCTTGGGACAGTGGCGCTTTTCCACGCTCTGGCCCTTCTCCACCATCACAATTTTCTGTTTACTGCCCTTTTTGAGCATCTCCAGCGCGGTAAAAATACCGGCCGGGCCCGCACCCACAATCACAACGTCTGCGTTCATCGTTTCTCTCCTTATTTTCCTGGCTGGCGTTTACTTTCCTGAAAGCTCCACGGCGTGCCGCACCAAAGACAGCGGCGGCACGGGGCGGGGCAGCTTCATTTGAAATACGGCCTGGGGCGTTTTGATCTCCTGAACCGTCAAACCGTCCGAATCCCTCAGCTCCGGCACGGTCATGGCAAAGGGACGGCAGTCCGGTCCCACCACCTCCACCTGCGCTCCGCAGGTCAGCTTATTGCGCAGGGACAGCGTGGCGTTTCCCGTTTCGTCACAATCGGTGACAAGGGCTTGTACCTGCCATTCCCGAATATACCGGGAGTCGGCCACGTACTGCCCCGGCTGTCCGTAGAAAAAACCGGTGGAATAGCGGCGGTGGCTGACGTGGTCCACCTCGTCCCGCCACACGGGATCGATCGGCTCCCCCGCACCCACTGCGTCCAAGCAGCGGCGGTACGCGCCGGTGACAATCGCCGCGTAATAGGCCGACTTTGCCCGGCCCTCGATTTTCAGGCTGTCAATCCCAGCGGCGCACAAATCGTCCAGATGGTCGATCATGCACATGTCCCGGGAATTCATGATGTAGGTTCCCTGCTCATCCTCAAACACCGGGAAATATTCGCCGGGACGCTTTTCCTCCATCAGGGCGTACTGATACCGGCAGGGCTGGGCGCAGGCGCCCCGGTTGGAATCCCGCCCGGTCATATAGTTGCTCAAAAGGCACCGGCCCGAATAGCTCACGCACATGGCCCCGTGGACAAAGCACTCCACCTCAAGAGATTTCGGCGTTTTGGTCCGGATTTCCCGGATCTCCTCCAAGCTCAGCTCCCGGGCCAGAATCACCCGATTTGCGCCTAGATCGTGCCACGCCCGGGCGCTTTCATAGTTGGCAATGCCCGCCTGCGTAGAGACGTGCCGTTGGCACAGGGGAGCATATTTTCCCGCCAACGCAAACACACCCATATCCGCCGCAATCAGCGCGTCCACCCCGGCGCTCTGGAGCATTTCCAGATGCGCCGGGAGACTGGCAACCTCGTCGTTACGGGGCACGGTGTTCACCGTGCAGTGGACCTTCACGCCCTGGCTGTGGGCGTATTCCACCGCGACGGGAAGCTCTTCATCCGAAAAATTTCCGGCAAAAGAGCGCATCCCAAAACTGGTACCCGCCAGATATACCGCATCCGCCCCGTAGGCCACAGCCATTTTCAGCCGCTCCATATCCCCCGCAGGGCAAAGCAGCTCCGGAAGCTTAATTTCCGACATACTGATCGCTGTTGATAAACTGGTTGTGCTCCTGAAGGGTGGCGGAGAAAAAGTGCGTTCTGTCCTTGCCCAGTGCGTAGAAATAATAGCCGGTAGTTTCGGGGCTCAGCGCCGCCTGTAAAGATTTCAGACCCGGGTTTGCGATGGGCGTGGGCGGCAGGCCCGCGTATTTGTACAGATTGTATGGAGAATCCACCTTTTTGTCGTCATTGGTAATGATGCCCTCATGATCCGGGATGGCATACAGCAGCGACGCATCCACCTGAAGCATTTTATAGGTTCCGTGGCTTCCGGTGTCCGCCAGCCGGTTGTAAATGACAGAGGCAATGGTGGCCTGATCACCGCCAGCCGTTTCCTTCTCAATGAGGGAGGCGATGGTGACAATCTCCTTGAGACTGTAACCGGATGCCTCCACCTGCGCCATCATATCCTCGTCCATCTTCGCGGAGAAGTTGGAAATCAGGCGGCGCAGGGCGCTTTCGGGCTTCTCGTTCACGTAGAAATCATAGGTGTCCGGGAACAGATATCCCTCCAGCCGGGAAAGCTCCTTAGAGGTGTTGTCGATAAAATCATAATTAAACGTGCTGTTCTGGGCGGCCTCGGTGAGAGCCGCTTCCGTGTTGACACGGTTTTTGGCCAGCAGAGCAATAATCTGCCGGACGGTGTACCCCTCAGGAATGGTGACGCGGACGGTGTCCGTGTTCATGCCGCCGGAGGAGTTGTGCATGGCGTTGATCAGCGCCATGTAGTCCATCTCGGTGCTCAACTCATAGTTGCCAATACCAATTTTTTCGTTGGCGTCGGCAAATCCGCCGAAGAGCCGGAAGAACCACTTGTACTGAATGAGCCCCGCGTCTTTCAGCTTGTTGGAAACGGTTTTCAAATTGTCGTCCGCCGTGATTTCAACGGTGGTAGTGACATCCGGCTTGCTGAAGGCGCAAAAATCATTCACCAGCAGCCAGCCAAGGCCCGCCACCAGCACAGAAGTCAGCAACACAAACAACACATATTTCCACCCGCTGAGAAACCGCCTGTGGCGGCGACGGCGGCGAGGACCTTCTCCCCGCTCTCCATGACCGGAAGACGCCGGACGGCCGCCCTCCCGGCGAACCTGCTTCGCATCCCAGCTTGCGGTTTCCTGATTGTTATATTCGGACATAACCTGTCATACCTCCTGTGATTTTGCCGCGTTAAGAAAATTTTAATGGCCAAGTCTCCCTTTTGCAAACCCGTGCATAGACTATCACAAAGACTTTAAGTGAGGTGACAAATCCATGTGCTTTAACTCGGGGAATGGCAACAACTCCTGCTGGTGGCTCATCATCATCGTTCTTCTCTTCTGCTGCTGCGGGAACGGATTCAATGGAAACAGTTGCGGAAACAACTGCGGCTGCAACGACAACTGCTGCTGATCCACCTCCACGGGCAGACGGGACGCGCTGCGTCCCGTTTTCCCAGCGCGTAAAGAGGACAAGCTTTACAGATATTTCTCCATCTTACTCCACACCTCTTCGTGAATTTCCTCCACAGAGCGAATCTGTCCCTCTCTGGCGCAGTTCACCACCGTCCAGTCAAGGTCCCGGGCAATCTTTCGGGCATTCTCCCGGCATTCCTGCAGATATGCGTCGTCCTGCTCATGGATGTCTGCTTTGATCCCGGTGCTGCGCTCCCTTTGACGGAGCATCTGTTCCGAAAGTTCCGTGGGCAAATCCAGATAGAGCACCAGATCGGGCTTTGGAAGCTCCATACGGCAATACTCCAAATCAAACAGCCAGTTTAAAAAGTCCGTCCGCTCGGCGGGCGGAAGCTTCGACGCCTGATGCACCGCGTTGGATGTGGTATACCGGTTGGCAAGGATCAGCCCTCCGGCCTCGTAGGCCGCGCCCCAGTCCTGCTTATAAGAGGCGTACCGATCCACCGCATACAGCGCGGAGGCCGCGTAGGCGCTGACATCGCCGGGATTTTTCCCAAGCGCCCCGTCCAGATACAGTCTGGCAGGCTCGGCAAAAGGATTTCCGTACCGGGGAAAGTCAATCTCCAAAAAGGGCACGCCCATTTTCTTCAGTCTCTCTCCCAGCAGCCGGGCCTGTGTGGCCTTGCCGGAACCGTCGGTCCCCTCAAACACAATCAGCTTTCCGTTCATTTCCGCCGTCTCCTCTCTGCGCGCACATGGATCAGAAACAGAGGCAGCTTCATCATGCGCCCAAGGCGGCGAGGCTCTTTGCACAGTCTGTAAAACCACTCCAGCCCGTGGCGGGACCAAAATTCCGGAGCGCGCTCCACCCGGCCCGCAAATACGTCCAGACTTCCTCCCAGGCCGCACAGCAGACGTGCTCCTGTGGCCTCTCCGTTTTTCGCCATCCACATTTCCTGCTTCGGCGCGCCGAGGCACACAAACACACAGTCCGCACCACTAAGGCGGATGGCGTCCACCACAGGTGCGTCCTCTTTAAAATACCCGTCGTGGGTCCCGGCAATCCTCAGGCCGGGATAGCGGGCCGCAAGGCGGATTCCCGCCTCCTCCGCAACCCCCGGCTTCGCCCCCAGCAGGTAGAGAGACTTCCCCTCCTCCGCCAGTTTCCCCATCAAACGCTCTGCAAATTCAATCCCCGGCGTTTTTTCCTTCAGGGGAGTCCCCAGCATCACCGCGCCCTTAATGACGCCGATGCCGTCCGGCAAAACCAGCGCCGCGCCGTTCACGACGCTTAGAGCCGCCGGGTCCTCCCGGCAAAGCTCTATAATTTCGGGGTTGGGGGTCGCAACATAATGCGCTCCCTCCGTATTCAAAAGGCGCTGCCCTTCCGCCACGGCTTCCGCCATGGTCAAATTGTCAAAGCCCACGCCCAACACATCAATCCGCATGGAAACACCTCGTACATTTTTCACACTCATACAACTCTGCATTATATCATATCCGGGAACCTTTGTCCAACGCAAAAATTCCTGAATTTGTCCGCGCTTCCCACTGGGACAGCGGGCAAAACGCACCTCGCCACAGAAAAAAAGAGCGGACGTGCGTCCGCTCTTTTTACTATTTCAATCAGGCGTCGATGCCCCGGGAGGTCAGGTATTTCTTGACCATCAGCGCCACCTTAAAGGTGATGGCGTCGTCAAATTCCCGAAGGTCCAGCCCCGTAAGCTTTTTGATTTTCTCCAACCGGTACACCAGCGTGTTGCGGTGGACAAACAGCTTTCTGGCGGTTTCGGAGACGTTGAGGTTGTTTTCAAAGAACTTGTGGATGGTGAACAGTGTCTCTTTATCCAGCGCATCGATGGGATTTTTCTTGAATACTTCCTGTAAGAACATCTCGCACAGTGTGGTGGGAAGCTGATAAATCAGACGGCCAATGCCAAGGTTTTCATAATTGATGACGTATTTCTCCGTGTCAAAAACCTTGCCCACCTCAATGGCAATCTGCGCCTCCTTATAGGACTTGGCCAAATCACGCAGATGGGTTGCCACGGTGCCGATGCCCACCACGGCGGCAGGCTCGCCGCTTACCTGAAGCGCCTCTTCAATGGAGGCCGCAATCTTGTTCAGCTCGCGGACGCCGGCCCCTTCGGGAAGCTGGCAGATCAAAACCACGTTTCCTTCGCCCACAGAGAGAACAAAATCGTTCTGCCGGTCGGGATACAGGGTTTGAATCGCGTCCGTGGGGACGGACTCGGTCTTTTTCAGGGAACGAATGACAAACACGCCCCGGGCCACGTCGCTGGAAACCCGCAGCTCCTTGGCACGCATATAAATGTCGCCCAGCATGATGTTGTCGGTGATAATATCCTTGATAAAGGAGCCGCGGTCGTGCTTTTCCTCATAATAGGACTTGGCGGAATTCAGCGCCACGGCGGCAAGGGCGCAGACTGTTTTGCTGATTTCGTTGTCGCCGAAGGCAAACGCGGCATAGTCAAACTGCGCCCCCCAGCCGTTCAGCGCCTTGAACGTCTTTCCGGAGGAAACCACCATGCTCCCCCCTGCGGTATTGATCGCGGGGACAAACTCCGCCCACCGTTGCCCGATCATGGAAAGCTCGCTGCACGCGATGACGATTCCCTCTCCGTCGATCACGCCCACCGTCCGGTCCGCGTTCTCCTTGAGCTGCAGGACTACATTCTGAAAAATTCTTCCCGACATTGCCGGCCCTCCTAGCGCACATTCTGCGTTTTTCTTTGTGCATTCTGTCAATGCCCATATTATATCGACATTTTTGTGAAAATGCAAGACTTTTTTTCTTTTTTCAACAAATTTTTAGACGGCTTTTTGTGTGATATTAAGCTTTCAACCGATTCCGCTTTCACCGTTTTGTAACATCTGCCGCTCCTCCTCTGCCAGAAGCCGAAAACCGCCGGAGTCCAGCGCCGCGTCCAGAGTCAATTTGCCCATGGACAGCCGCTTGAGATACAACACAGGCTTCCCCCGAAACGCCAGCATACGCTTCACCTGATGGAACTTTCCTTCTCGAAGCGTCACAAGGCACTCGCTCGTCTCCCCTGTGGACAGAATTTCAAGGCCCGCCGGAAGGCAGACAAGTCCGTCCTCCAGCGTCATGCCCGACTCGAACGCACGGCTGTCTGCTTCCTCCAGCCTCCCAGCTATTCTTGCGTAATACACTTTGTCAACATGATATTTCGGGGAGAGGAGCCGGTGGGCGGTCTGCCCGTCGTTTGTCAGCAAAAGCAGCCCCTCGGTGTCCTTGTCCAGACGCCCCACCGGAAACAACCCCAGCTTTTGCAGCTCGGTTGGCAGAAGGTCCAAAACGGTTTGGCCCCGCCCGTCCTCTGTTGCGGAGAGAATGCCCGCAGGCTTGTTCAGCATCACCCATGTGTATCGGGACAGTACAACAAGCTCCCCATCCACCGCCAGAACCGCAGTCTCCGGGTCGTATTTCGTCTCCGACGAGGGCGCAGGTGCACCGTCTGCCAGAACCCGTCCCTGCTTCACCAGCAGCTTTACCTCACGCCGGGACCATTTCCCGGTTCCGGAAAGCAGCTTGTCCAGTCTCTGCATTTCCACGGCTTACTCCCCCCTTTCCATTGCGATTGTCCTTAATTTTAGCATATCCCGGCGGCGAATGGAATAAGGAAATGACGGAAGGGTAGGAGAGTTTGTCCAAAGCGTCATGGTTTTGCGCGCGGCAGCTTGCAGTGCGCGGGGAGAAAGGGATGGTTGTTTATGTTCATCTGGACGGCGCATCTGCGAAAGAAACGGGTGCTTGCGGCAGTAGTGCTGCTTGCCGCGCTGGCAATTCTGCTGGTGGTGCTCGGGGGTATTTTCCGCAGTCCGGCGGAGAGCGGCGCCGCGCGGCTGGACACGGAGGAGGCCCGCAACGGCTACTTAAAGGAGCTGGGCTGGGAGGTTTCCCCCGACCCGGTATCCACCCTGCAAATCCGCATTCCAGACCCCCTGACAGAGGATTACGAGGCTTACAATGATCTTCAACGGGAGCAGGGCTTTGATTTGGCGGAGCTGAAGGGCCAACAGGTCACCCGCTATACATACAGCGTTCTAAATTATCCGGGGCATCCTGATGGCGTGCAGGTAAATCTGTATCTCTGCGAGGGGCTTCCGGCGGCAGGGGACATCATTGTCACCGGGGCAAATGGTTTTCAGGCGGGTTTGGACTTTCCTGAATAAGCGCTCTTTAAATTTCCCGCTCCGAGTCAAAAAAATTCCACATGCCGCCGCCCGCCGTAGTCTTACGGCGGGCGGCAGCGTTTTCAAAGAGGGGTCACCCTTAATTTTTGGTATGAATGGCTCGCTTTTCCACGTTCAAAGCCGCCTCGCGCATCGTTTCCGTGACGGTGGGATGGCTGTGAATCGTGGAAATCAGCTCTTCCACCGTGGCCTCCAGCCGCAGCGCCAGCGCACCCTCAGCGATGAGGTCGGTAGCCCGTGGCCCGATGATGTGCATTCCCAAAACCTCGCCGTATTTCTCGTCGGCAATGATCTTCACCAAACCTTCTCCACCGTTGAGAATCAGAGCCTTTCCGTTGGCGCTCATAGGGAATTTGCCAACCTTGTAGGCAATGCCCTTCGCCTTGCACTGCTCTTCCGTGAGGCCCACTCCGGCGGCCTCCGGCTCCATATACACGCAGGTGGGGTTGGTCTTCTCGTCGTACACCGCAGATACGCCGCAGATATTTTCTGCAGCCACCTCGCCCATGGCGGAGGCGGTGTGGGCGAGCTGGGCGTAGCCCATCACACAGTCGCCGATGGCATACACGCCGGGAACGCTGGTTTCCATCTTCTCATTGACGATGATGCGGCCCCGGTCGTTGTTCAGCCCGGCTGCCTCCAGATTGAGCGACGCGGTGTTGGCGCGGCGGCCGATTGCCACCAAAACCTTCTCTGCTTCAAAGCTGACGGTTTCGCCCACCTTATTTTTGCAGACGACCTTTGCACCCGCAGGAGATGCTTCCACAGCCTGCACGGGGCACTCCAAATGGAACTCCATACCCATCTTCTTCATGTGAGCCACGCCGATTTCCGTAAGGTCGCCGTCCAGCATGGGCAGCATGTGGTCCAGCGCTTCCACCACCGTGATTTTCGTGCCAAAGGCGGAGTAGGCACAGGCCAGCTCCAGTCCGATCACGCCGCCTCCGATCACCACCATGCTCTCCGGCAGCTTCTCAAGACTCAGTGCGCCGGTGGAGTCGATGCAGTTGGGGTTCTCCTTCAATCCGGGGATGGGCGGCGCGAAGTTGACGGAGCCGGTGGCCACGATGATCGCGTCGGCAGTCATGGCTTCGGAAGACCCGTCAGCCTTTTTCACCAACAGGGTCTTGGGTGCGGTGAAGGCCGCCTCACCGTCAAACTTTGTCACCTTATTCAGCTTCAGAAGACCCGCCACACCGGAGGTCAGTTTTTTGGAAATATCATTTTTGTGGGAAATCACCTGCGGGAAATCCACTGTAACGCTATCAACCTTTACGCCAATTTCCGCTCCCTGCTCCTTAATCTGGGAGATCAGCTCCGCGCTGTGAAGCAGGCACTTGGTGGGGATGCAGCCAATGTTCAGGCAGGTGCCGCCCAAATGCTCCCGCTCGATGAGCGTGACCTTTGCACCCAACTGCGCAGCCCGGATGGCGGCAACATAGCCGCCGGGGCCGCCGCCCACCACCAAAACGGTCTTCGCGCCAACCGTCGGCGCGGCTGCCGCCGGAGTGGATGCGGGTGCGGCAGCAGCGGGTTCCGCTGCGGGGATAGCGGATGCGATGGCTACTTCGCCCGGGGCGGGAACCGCCTCGCCGGGCTGGCCGATGTAGGCCACCACGGTCTTGCAAGCCACCGTCTCTCCCTCACCCACCATAATTTTCAGAAGCGTGCCGTCGGTGTCGCACTCCACGTCGTTGGTCAGCTTGTCCGTGGCCACGGAGTACAGGATGTCCCCCGCTTTTACGGCGTCACCCTCTTTTTTCTTCCACTCCTCGATGGTGCCCTCGGTCATCGTCAGGCCCATTTTCGGCATCAGAACTTCAATTGCCATAGTAAATGTCCTTCTTTCTTCAATCAGGCAGGGGGCCCGGCCTCAGCCAGGCCCCCAAAAAAGCTTCTCCGCACTGCGGAAAACCAACTCAAAATATCTTTGTCAGGAAATGCGCCTGACAAAGATACATAATTCCAGCCGCCTTGGGCGGCGTTCACCAGTGACCGATGTCACTGGTGTGGGGGAATCTAACGGGGGGACGAAGTCCCCTCTTTACACCAGAAGCATATACGGATTTTCCAGCAGCTCGCACAGGCGCTGGAGGAATTTGGAGGCCATCACGCCGTCCACCACCCGGTGATCGGCGGTAAGGCACAGGTTCATCATGGGACGAATCACAATTTCCCCATCCCGCACCACGGGGGTGTCTACCATGTCGCACACGCCCAGAATCGCAAGCTCCGGTTGGTTGATGATGGGGGAGAAATTGGTGATTCCATAGGGCCCCAGCGAGGAAATGGTAAATGTTCCGCCGGTCATGTCCTCCATTGAAAGCTTGCCATCCCGCGTGGCGGAAATCAGGCCCTCCGTCTCTTGCGCGATCTCAGAAAGAGACTTGGCCTCAGCGCTCTTCACGTTGGGGACGATCAATCCCGTACCCTTGGCCACGGCAAGGCCGATATTCACATGGGTGTGGTGGGTGAGCATGTTGTCCGCAAAGCTGGAGTTGATATCCGGGAACTCCGTCAGCGCCTTGGCGGCCACCTTCATCAGAATGTGGTTGTAGGTCAGCTTGATTCCCCGTTCCTTCAACCCGTCCTTCAGCTTGGCGCGCAGCTCTTTCATGGCGGTGGCGTCCACCGGGCGCGTATAGGTCACGCGGGGAGAGGTCAGCCACGAGGCGGTCATATTGGCGGCAATGCTGCGGCGCAGGGGATCCACCTTTTTAGGCGCTTCGTCGTTGCTGCCCTGCACGCCCGCAGGCACACTCCGTGTCTCGGCGACAGCCTTTCCCGCGGCGGCCAGCACGTCGGCCTTCATCACCCGTCCGTCCGCATTCAGGCCGGTCAAATCCACGCCCAACTCTGCGGCCAGCTTTGCGGCCATAGGACTGGCCTTGGGGCCTGCGGTGAAGGACTCTACATCCCTAGCCACCACGGTCCCCTTGGGGCCGGTGGCGGAAATCCGGGACAGGTCATAGCCCTTCTCCTTTGCCAGCCTTCGGGCGTAAGGTGTTGCCAAAACAAAGCCGCCGGGAGCGCGTTCCGCGGTCTGCGCAGTGGCCTGCGACACCTCCGGAGATACTGCGGGCGCAGCGGGTACCGCGACAGCAGACGGAGCCGCAGAGGCGCCGGGTGCGCCGGGAACAGCCTCACCCTGCGCGCCGATCCATGCGATGACGGTTTTGCACTCCACGGTTTCACCCTCGCCGAAGAGAATCTTCAGAAGGGTTCCGTTGGTGTCGGCTTCCACGTCGTTGGTCAGCTTATCCGTAGCCACGGAAAACAGGATATCGCCCGCCTGAACGGCGTCGCCCTCCTTCTTCTTCCACTCTTCAATGGTGCCCTCGGTCATAGTCAGACCCATTTTAGGCATCAATACTTCAGTTGCCATATTTGAAAATCTCCTTTTTCAGGCATTAAAAGATGCCCTTGATGCCCTTGTACAGGTCCTCCGGATACACGCGCACCATCTTCTCCAGCGTGGGAGCAAAGGGAATGGGGCAGAACGGAGCGCCGTACCGCAGAATGGGTGCGTCCAGATATTCCATTGCCTCCTCGGCCACGGTGGCGGAAATCTCCGCGCCAAAGCCGCCCTGCTTCACCGCCTCGTGAACCACGCACAGCCGGTGAGTCTTCTTTACGGAGTTCAGCACCGTCTCCTTGTCCCAAGGGGACAGGGTGATGAGGTCGATGACCTCGGCCTTAATGCCGTCCTTCGCCAAGAGGTCCGCCGCGCCCCGGGCATTCTTCATGCCGATGGAGTAGGACACGATGGTCACGTCGCTGCCCTCCCGCTCCACGCGGGCTTTCCCCAGCGTATAGGGCACCTGATCTGCAAGCTCAGGCAGCTTGCCCTTTTCCTTATAGAGAATCTTATTCTCAAAATAGATGACGGGATCGTCGCTCTCAATGGCAGCAATCAGCACCATCTTTGCGTCATAGGGGTTGGAGGGGGCGACTACTTTGATGCCGGGAATGTGGGGGAACCACGCCTCCACGCACTGGGAATGCTGGGCCGCGCCCTGAAAGGTCATGCCATCCGGCGCACGGAGCACCAGAGGCACCTTGGCTTGACCGCCGAACATATAGCGGGCCTTGGCCATCTGGTTGAACACCTCGTCCATGGCAACGCCGATGAAGTCGGCAAAGTGCATATCCACCACAGGCCGCGCTCCGGCCAAAGCTGCGCCCACGCCGCCGCCGATGATGAACGTCTCGGAAATGGGGGTATCAATAATCCGGCCGGGAAACTTCTCGGGCAGGCCCTTGAACTGACCGAAGATGCCGCCTTGGCGGGCGAGATCCTCGCCCATTACAAAGATTTTGTCATCCTTTTCCATAGTCTCGGCCATTGCTTCGCAGGTGGCCTGAGAAAACGTTAATTCACGCATTGTTGTCATCCTCCTCAGTTCTTAGTCCACGTAGACGTATTTCATAAACTCGCCGGAATCGGGATACTCGGACTCCATGGCGAATTTCTTGGCTGCCTTGATTTTCTCAACGCAGTCCGCGTCCACGGCTTCGCACTCCTTGGCGGTCATCAGCTTCAACTTCTCAGCTTTCTTGCGGAACATTTGGAGAGGATCGGTGTCGTGGAAAATTTTCTGGGTTTCCTCTCTCGTGCGGTACATCTCGGGGTCGCCCACGAAATGGCCCTCGATACGGTAGGTCTTGGCCTCGATGAAGGTGGGGCCCTCCCCTCTCCGGGCGCGGGCAACGGCCTCCACAGCGGCGTCATACACGGCAAAAACGTCCTGTCCGTCCACAATCACGCCGGGGATATGATAGCCCGCCGCGCGGTCGGAAATGTTTTCAAGGTTGCAGGTAGTACGGTAAGGCGTGGTGGAGGCCCAGCAGTTCATCTCGTTGATAAAAATAATGGGCAGCTTCCACGCGGAGGCCACGTTCATAGCCTCATGAAAGGTTCCGCGGTTGGATGCGCCGTCGCCGAAGAACACCACGGAAACCTTGTCGTTTTTCAAAACAGTTTTGTTGGCCAGCGCAGCGCCGGTGGCAAGGTTATACCCGCCGCCCACAACGCCGTTGGCTCCCAGCATACCGACGGAGAAGTCCGCAATGTGCATGGAACCGCCACGGCCCTCGCACAGACCGGTCTTCTTGCCAAAAATCTCGGCCATCATCCGGTTGACATCGGCGCCCTTGGCGATGCAGTGTCCATGGCCCCGGTGGGTAGACTCGATAGAATCGTCGTTTCGCAGGGCGGCGCACACACCGGTGGCAATGGCCTCCTCGCCGATATACAGATGCACAAAGCCGGGAATCTCGCCGGCCAGAGAGTCATGCTTAATACTCTCCTCAAAATGGCGGATCGTGGACATTGTCTCGTAAAATTTCCTGGCCTGGTCCTGGGTATATGCTGCCTTTGCGGCTTTTGCTGTTGCCATAGGAAAAACTCCCTTCTGCCGACTGTTGTCGGTTTTTTGTATTAGTTGTAAAATTATCCAATTCATTTTGACCAAACTGTCAAAATTTTCACGCGAATGATTCTGAAAAAGCGTGGCGACAGACCACTGCAGCCACGCTTTCCCAGTGAACGCAACTTAAAATCTTTCCGTTTTCATCAGAGAACAGGTGTTTACTTCGTGAAAGCGCCAATCAGCTCGGGGGTTAGCTTGTCGGCAAACTCGGTGTACAGGGGATCAGACGCGGCCTTGAACTCTGCGACGGCTTCAGGCGTGAGCTCAGTAACGGTGACGCCTGCGGCCTTCCACTTCTCCAGAATCTTCTGGTCCTCTTCCCGCTCACGCTTGCGCTGATTCTGTGCAGCCTTCTGCCCGCACTCGTCAACGATGGCCTTCAGCTCGGGAGACAGAGAATCGTACAGCTCGCCGTTCATGGTGAAGAAAATGCAGTCATACACGCCGGTCCAATAGGTAACATTGTTCTGAACCTCGGCGATGGAGGCACCGTCGGCGGTGGGCAGAGGGTTCTCCTGACCGTCATAGGTCTTGGTCTGCAAGCCGGTGTAAACCTCGGACCAGTTGGCGTTGGCCCAGTTGGCGCCCCACTTGCCATAGGCGGCGCTCAGCAGCTCAGAACCGGCCACGCGGAGCTTCAGCCCCTTCATGTCGGCCAGAGAAGCAATGGGATGGACGCTGTTGGTGGGATGACGGAAGCCATTTTCACCGATACCCAGCAGGTGCAAGCCCATGCTCTCAACGACTTCGCCCAGTGCCTTGCCGCCCTCGCCGTCCAGCTTCGCGTCAACGTCCTCGAAGGAGTCGAACAGGAAGGGCAGAGAGACAACGTTCAGCCGCTGGTCAAATGCGGAATAAATCAGGTTGGAGTGGGCGGACAGCTCGGTAGTCCCGTCAATGGCGGCCTGAATGCCCTCGGACTGGTTACCGGCGGTCAACTGGTCGGCGGCGTAAACCTGCACGGTGATGGCGCCACCCGTGGCGTCGGACACCATCTGGCCAAAGTCGCGGCCCATATCCGCCCAAACGGTGTTCTCCGTGGCAGAGCAGGCAAACTTCCATGTCGCCTTTTCAAAGGTCGCTCCACCGCCAGCGGCGGAGCCGGAACCTGTGCCGGAAGAGGCGGGCTTGTCGCCGCCGCAACCGGCCAGCAGCGTCGCGGTCATGGTCAGCGCCATGGCCAGTGCAAGAAACTTTTTCATAATGTTCCTCCTCAAATTTTGATGGCAGGTTAAGTTGCGTATCTGAAATCACTCTCGTGATGGCAGATTCCTTCAATCAGGTCGCAGCGCCCAAAAACGCGGTGGAGAAGAAAGGCACATAGGTGACAACCAGCAGCGCAATCACGCAGGCGACGATCATGGGCCACACAGCCTTGGACATGGACACAATGGTGACTCTGGTCTTGTCCTTGATATTCTTCAGCTTGTCGCTGACGCCGATGGCCACAAAGAGATTCACGCCCACGGGCGGAGTCACCTGACCGATGGCCATATTCACGGTGGACAGCACGCCGAAGTGAACGGGATTGATGCCCAGCTTCACCGCCACAGGGAACATGATGGGGATGAAGATATACATGGCGGAGTTTGCGTCCACGAAGCAGCCTGCGATCAGGAAAATCACGTTGACAATCAGCAGGAACACATACTTGTTTCCGGAGATATCCAGAAGCAGCGTCTGGGCCGCGCCTGCAATCCCGTGGACCGTGCAGATATAGGAGAACAGCGTGGCGCCGCCGATAATCAGCATAATGCTGCCCGTGGTTTTGCCGGAATCCACCAGCAGATCATACAGGTCGTGCCATTTCACCTCACGGTAAATGAACACACCGATAATCAGACCGTACACCACAGAGACGGCAGCCGCCTCGGTAGGTGTGAAAATACCGCCGTAAATGCCGCCCAGAATAATCACGGGCATCAAAAAGCCCCAGAATGCGGAGCGGAAAGACTTCCAGCGGGCGCCCCAGGATGCCTTTTCGCGGGAAGCCTCCAAGCCCTTCACGCGGACCTCGATCATGATGATGACCACCAGCGCAATGCCCATCAGGATGCCGGGAAGAATCCCGCCCATGAACATGTCGCCAACGGACACGCCAGTGATAGAGGCGTACACCACAAAGGAGATGGAAGGCGGAATGACAATGGCGATGGATGAGGCCGCAGCCATCAAAGACGAGGAAAAGGGTGCGGAGAACCCACCGCGGTTAATCATGGCGGGAATCAGAATGATGCCCAGCGCCGCCACTGTGGCGGGCCCGGAGCCGGAAATTGCGCCGAAGAAGCAGGCCACAACGACGCACACGATGGCAATGCCGCCCCGGCGATGTCCAATGCAGTCGTCAATAAACTCTACCAGACGGGTGGAAATTCCGGCCTTTGCCATGATGTTGCCGGAGAGCACGAAAAATGGAATCGCCAAAAGAAGAAACTTTGCCATGCCGTTGTAAACGTTGGTGGGAACCACGGAGAGCTTATCCCCGGCATAAACCATTGCAAGAATGGAAGAAAGGCCAAGTCCCACGCTGATGGGTATGTTCAAAAACAGCATGATGAAGAAGGTTCCGAACAAAATCAGATTGATCATCAGACGTTTCCTCCTTCATCCCCGGTTTTTACACAGTCCGCTCTGTTGTTCATCACGTCGACAAAGAACTCCACGGTGTGCAGAATCAAAAACACGCAGCCGATGGGTAGGAAAATTGTGAATACCCACTCGGGCCAGCCCAGAGAGAAGGTACGCTTTCCGTTGGCCAACTGCACCGCCACCTTATCGAAGCCGGTCTTCATCAGCACCAGATAGAACGCGATGTTTGCCACTGTAATAATGGAGACGAAGATTTTTTTGCCTCGGTTTTTCAGCAAATCGAAAATCAGGGACAGGCTGATGAGACTTCCCTCTCTGGCGCAGAGCGCACAGCCCAGCATGACCAGAAGAACAAACAGGTTGATGACCATTTCCTCGGTCCAGGCAAACTGGCTGTCCGTCATTTTCCGGACCACCACGTTTGCAAAGGTGATTGCCGTGATGAACGCCAGACCCACGCAGAGAATCAGCTTCTCAATCGTGGCGACGACATCCATGATCTTTTTGTAGACATTCATTCAATTAATCCCTCCTGTTAATACCGCGGTCCTTCCTTCCGAAACTTCTCCCGCCGCCTTCAAAGCATCCGTCATGCGCTCAGACGCCGGCGCAAAGGTTCTCCTCCGTCGGGTGCCGCTCCACAGAAAATTTTAGTTTCTGCAAATGTGGACAAATCTATTAAAGACACACAAAAACGCAATTTTTAAAAGAGCTGCCGTACCGTTCAGTATTCCATCTTTCGCGCAAAGTAAAAAGAACATTTATCATATATCGCGCCGTTTATGAAAAGGCACGGAATTTTATTGGCTTTTTTCAGCCGTCGTGCTATACTCAAGGTCGGTCATGTCCGTGAAATTGGGAAGACCCATTCAACGCTTTCTGCAAAGGAGTCCTGCGCCATGCCGTTGCGCCAGATCACATTCAGCGCCAACGCCGGGGTTGCCCTGCGTCTGGGTGACGTCCGCCTTTGGGTGGACGCTTTACACGAAGAGCCCGTTTCCGGGTTTTCCGTCCTCTCCCCCGCGCTTCAGTCCGCCGTAATGACCCACCCGGACTTTCAGCAGCCAAACCTGATTTTTTGCACCCACTGTCATCCGGATCACTTTTCTCGCCGTCTGCTGGGTCAGGCGATGGAGCGCTGGCCCCTTGCAGAGGTGATTTTGCCGGAGCGGCAGTTTAAGCGTCAAATCCTGCTCTCCCAGCCCCGTGAAAGGCTGGTGCTTCCGGAGCTGTCCGTCCAGTTCGTCCACCTGCCCCACGAGGGGAAGGAATACGCCGCCGTGGCACATTACGGCTGCCTTCTGGAGCATGAGGGCTTTCGGATTTTGATTGCGGGAGACTGCGCCGTGGCCAGCCCCACTCTGCGGGAATTCCTGCTGGAAACCGGGCCGGTAGATCTTGCACTTCTCAACTTTCCATGGATTACACTGAGCAAGGGGCGGCGGTTCATTGAGCAGTTCATCCGCCCCCGTCATCTGGCGGTATATCACCTTCCCTTTGAGCAGGACGATATTTACGCTTACCGCCGCGCTGCCCTGCGGGCTGCGGAGCAGGTCCCGACCGAGGATGTGCGGCTGTTTCTCGATCCGCTTCAACAGGAGCGCTTTTCATAAGTCCTGGGAACGCGCTTTGCGCGTTCTTTTTCGCTATAGCAACATCGTCAGCGGTTTCTCCAAAAAGCCCTTCATGGCGCGCAGGAGGTCTGCCGCCGCCCCGTCGCTCAGCGCCGCGGGGGCATAGGTCAGGTGGATGCGCACGGTTTCATCCGCAGTCACATCCCCCACCGCCAAAACGGCGCTCTCACCGGGACGCAGCGCGGGCATCGCTCCCTCTACGCCGCGTTCCATCGGACGAAGCGGTACGCCCAATCGGGTCGCCGCCCGCCCCGCAAACACAGAGAAGGTCAGCGCACCGCTCAGTGTGTTCAGCGCCGCCAACAGCTCCCTCACGTCCGCCGTGGCGTAACATCCGGCAGACGTTTCCGTAAAAGTCTCTGCCGGGGCTTTGACCAACGGCCTTGCAGCAGCCTCTACATCCCGCCGGACAATCCGTCCGTTGGGGCCGGTGCCCGTAATCGCATCCAGCGCCACGCCCAGCTCCCGCGCACCTTTGCGGGCATAGGGCGACGCACGGAGTCTTGTTTTCTCAGCCATACGCCCCCCTCAGCGGCCCAGCGTCTTTTTCACGCCGGCCACGATATCCTCGGGATGAGGAAACTGCGCATCCTCCAGCACGGGGGAAAACGGAGAGACGACATTCATCCCCGCCACGCGGCCCACGGGGGAATCCAGCTCGTCGAACAGTTCCTCCGTAATCTGCGCGGACAGCTCCGCGCCCACGCCGCCGCGCTTCACGCCCTCCTCCACAACCACCGCGTTGTGGGTTTTGCACACGGAGGCGCGGACGGCCTCCCAGTCCAGAGGGACCAGCGTCCGAAGGTCCAAGACCTCCGCGTCGATTCCCTCCATGGCTAAAGCTTCGGCGGCTTCCAGCGCAAACAGCACCTGCCGGGACCATGTGAGGATAGTAATATCCTTCCCCGGGCGCTTGATATCAGCCTTTCCAAGAGGAATGACGTACTCGCCATCGGGAATCTCTTCCTTTCTGGCGTAAAGCAGCTTGTGCTCCAGAAACACCACCGGATCGTCGTCCCGGATGGCGGCCTTCAGCAGACCCTTGGCATCCGCCGCCGTGGAGGGGCAGACCACCTTCAGTCCGGGAATGTGAGTGAACAACGCCTCCAGACACTGGGAGTGCTGCCCCGCGTTGCGCCGCCCCGCGCCCATAGGCGCCCGGAACACCACAGGGATTTTCACCTGCCCGCCGGTCATATAGCGCAGCTTTGCCGCCTGATTCATCACCGGGTCAAGACACACGGAAATAAAGTCGTTGTACATCCATTCCACCACGGGCCGCAGCCCTCGCATGGCCGCGCCCACGGCGATGCCCGTAAAGCCGGACTCGCTAATGGGCGTGTCAATCACCCGGTCGGAGCCGAACTCATCGCGAAAGCCCGCGGTGATGGCAAACACGTTGCCCATGACGCCCACGTCCTCGCCCAGAAGAATCACGTTTTTATTCCGGGCCATCTCCTCATGAAGCGCCTGACCGATGGCCTTGCTCACAGTGAGCTTCATCGCAGCACGCTCCTTTCGTTGTCGGAAGAATACACGTTGTCGATCACCGCCGACGGGTCCGGGTCGGGAGAATTTTTTGCAAACTGATAGGCGTTTTCGATTTCTTCCGCAACGCCTTGGTCAATGTCCGCAAGCTCTGTCTCCGCAACGCCCAGCGCCAAAAGCCGCATACGTGTATTGTTAAGGGGGTCCTTCGACTTCCCTTCCGTCAGATATTCCTTGGGCCGGTATGCGGCGGGATCTCCGCAGTAATGGCCCTGATATCGGTAAACCATTGTCTCCACAAGAGAGGGGCCGCCGCCGGAACGGGCGCGTTCCACCGCTTCGGCGGCGGCATGGAAAACCGTCTCCACGTCAGTGCCGTCCACGGTGACGCCGGGGATACCGTAGGCCTCTGCACGGACGGATAGACGCTCGGTATTGGTAATGCGGTGAATTTCCGTAGAGACGCCGTACTGGTTGTTTTCAAGCAGGAACACCATTGGCAGCTTCCACACGGCGGCCATATTCAGCGTCTCGTGAAAGGTCCCCTGGTTGGAGGCTCCGTCGCCGAAAAACGCCATGGTAACCGCCCCGTCGCCCTTGATTTTCGATGCAAGGGCGCTGCCCGCCGCCAGCGGGATGCCCGCGCCCACAATGCCGTTGGCCCCAAGAATCCCAAGGCTTACGTCCACGATGTGCATGGACCCGCCCCGGCCCCGGCAGTAGCCGGTTTCTTTGCCGAACAGCTCCGCCATGGCAAGGTCCACCCGGGCGCCCTTTGCAAGGCAGTGCCCGTGTCCCCGGTGAGTGGAGGTGATATAGTCGGATTCCCGCAGGGCAAGGCATGCGCCTACACCGCTGGCCTCCTGACCCATATAGAGATGGATGTTGCCAGCCAGCTCGCTGCGGGTAAAGCAGTCGGCGGCCTTCGTTTCAAACGCCCGAATCAGTGCCATCCTTCGATAAGCCTCGCAATACCAGTCCGCTCCGCAAACCGTTTCCTTCGTTTTCAAGGAACCGCCCCCTTTTTATTCCGCGCGGAACATTGTATCCAGAATTTCCTCTTTGCGAATCCCGCCGAACAGCTCCGTCAGCGGGAAGCGGTCCAGCACCGCCGCAGCGTCCTCCCGCCGGAAGGCGCAGCCCTTCAACGCTTCCGTCAGCTCGTCCAGCGGACTGACAGAGAGAAAGTCGCCGTAAAATACGATCTCCATGATCCGGCCCTTCTCCACCGCGATCCGCGGTTCCAGCGTTCCGCCGTCAAACCGGCGCTTGTCGGTAAAATCGTATCTGGGAGAGCGCCCGAAATTCCACTCCCATGTGTCGTACTTTGTCCGTTTCAACTCCTCCACGGCAGCCAGCTCCTCTTCCGTGAGGGAATCCGCCGTGAGGCCGCCGCCTGCCAGAGCCGTCTTGAGGTACTTCCAGAAATCCGCCATATCCATAGGTTCTGCCAAAAACTCCCGGATATTCCCGATGCGGCTCTTGACCGATTTTGCGCCCTTAGACTGAAACTTCGCCGGGTCCACGTTCAGCGCGCCGGCCACCATGCCGGGATTCGCGTCAAACAGCAGCGTCCCATGGTGCAGAATGCGTCCCTTCATCATCCGCTGGGCGGTGCCGGACACCTTGCGCCCTTCCACCAGAATGTCGTTCCGGCCGGAGGCCTCCGCGTTCAGGCCAAGGCCCTTCAGCGCCGCCACTACGGGCTTTGTAAATCGCTCCATGGCCAGCTCTTCGGAATTCCCCGCGTCGGTGATAAAGGAATAATTCAGGTTTCCCAGATCGTGATACACCGCGCCGCCGCCGGTGGTACGGCGAACCACATGGATGCCGTGCTCCTCCACAAAGGCGCGGTTAATCTCCGCCTCGGCATTTTGGTTCTGACCGATCACGATGGTGTTGTCATTCTGCCACAAAAGCAGATAATCTCCCGACCGACTGCGCTCCAGCACAGTTTCCTCAAATGCCAGATTATAATAGGGATTCAGCGACCCCGTCTCCATGTATTTTGTCAGACTGTTAATGATCAACACACGCCCCTTTTTATTGTTTTGGTCTTACCAATCACCGTACGACGGTAAAACGGTATGTTGGTCCTACCACTCGGGCTATAAGACCACCATACCATTCAGCTTCTTTATAGTCAAGTTCAGACTGAGGAAACGCCGCCCAAATCTTCCCTTGTTTTATTAGTACAATTGCACAATATTTTTAACGAATCAGTCCCGCTCCGGGTACTTTTGCAAAAATTCATCCACAATTCCGAGGTGAAGTGTCATTTCCCGCTTCGCCAGCTCCGGATCCCGGGCCTTCACCGCCTCATAAATGGCATGGTGGGAATCCTGTGTGCGCTGCTGATAATCGGGCAAGCCAAAGAATCGCCGCCGCACATCTGCGAGCAGACTGCCCACCAAATGGATCGTAGCCGCCAGCATGACATTGTGGCTGGCCTCGGCCAGCGCGTCGTGAAACGCCACGTCGTTCATATAATTATCAGGTTCGGCGTCCAGATTGCGAACCGCCTCACGAATGGTGGCCATATCCTCTTCCGTTGCCCGCTGGCAGGCCAACTCCACAATCGCCACCTCGTTAATACGGCGGAACTCGTTAAAATCCTGCCGGATATCCGTCTGGTTGGACAGACGGACAAAGGACATCGCCTTTTGAATATAGTCCGCGTCCCGCACCACAACCTTCCGGTTTCCCCGGTTCTCAATGGCGCCCAAAAACTCCAAAATGGCAAAGCACTCCCGCAGGGAGCCTCGCCCAACACCCAGCGTCTCCGCCAGATCACGCTCTGAGGGCAACTCCTCCCCCACGCGAATATGGCCGCTGTCAATCGCGGCGAGCAGCGCCTTCATTACAAGCTCCGGAATTTTGGGCGGTACGTATTGAATCTTTTCCAATTGCATTGCTGTGCCTCCTTGTTTGGTAATACCATGCTACCATCGTCTTTTTTTGCCGTCAATGAACTACACATAGAAAATAATCGCTCTTTTTTGGAATAACCGTCAAAAACCAGTCATAGAACTCCGAAAAGCGCCGTACCCGCGGACGGCGCTTTTCGGAAAATATTTTACAATTGATCTGCGTCCCTGCGCCGCGACGCATAAATCGCGGGGGCCAGCAGCGCCGCCGCAATCAGCGCGGCGGTAAGCACAGTGGAGGTAGCGGTGACCATCACCCCGGCGATGACCAGCAGCCCCGCTGCCATCCAGACGCGGGCGGCAAACAGATGAACCGCCCGCCATGCATCGTCGCTGTGCTCCGTGGCGGAAAAACGCAAGGCAATCCGTGCATCTCTGGGACAGTCCCACATGTGGCCGCCCAGAATCATCAGCAGCAGACCCAGCAAGCAAGGGGTCACAAACGGCAGCGTCAGGTCCCCACCGGAGGACTGCAAAATCATGCCGCTGCAAAACAGGACGGAAATTAACGGAAACCCCCACCTGCCCACCAGTCGTACATAGGGCTTTGGAAGCGTCATGCGCTTTTGATTTGCCATAAGCTGTCCGTGACCAAGCAGGTCCATCAGGCACATAAAGCCGGGCAGACCGAAGGCCACCACCCAACGGGGAATGGAGTCATCCTTACCGCCGCTTCCGATCAGTCCGCTGGGCACAAACTCCGGGATGCTGTTCCACAGGCGGGCGCCCAAAATCATGGGTAAGGCGCAGGCAATCAGCGTCACCGCCAGCAGCGCCGCCGCCTTCTCCTTTGAAATCTGCTTGCCGAGAAGCTTCGCGGCGGCAATCTCCGCCTCCCGCTCCATGGCGGACTGCCTGTTCTTTTTAGGCTTTTGACTGCTCATGGTAAAAACAATCCTCCTTCAGGCCCTCCGGGCGCAATCTGCGACGGGGGAATCATATCACACCTCCGCCAGCTTGTAAAGCAAGCCGCCAACTGCGTGCTGCTTTTTATTCTCTTCCCGAGATGGGGGTAATCATAGCCGCACTCAGCTTTTCTCTTCGGAATTTCGCTGCATTTTTCAATCCTCTGGAACCCAAATCTGCCCGGGTTCCTCCGGCGGTAACACAGCGGCCTTATCCGGCTCCCCGGCGGGTAAGGTCTTTTTCGCCCCCCACGGAATCTGCGCCAGCACCACCGCCGTCAGCATCAATCCACAGCCAAAATACTCCCGTCCGCTCATGCGGTCGCCCAGCAGCAGCGCCCCCGCCAGAACGGCAAAAACGGCCTCAAGGCTCAGCAGCAGCGACACCACCGTGGGGTTGGAGCCCCGCTGGGCCAGAATTTGCAGCGTATAGGCCACGCCGCTGGAGAAAACGCCCACATACAAAATAGGCCATACGCATGCTTGCAGTGCCTCCCATGAAGGCTGCTCCGCAGCCAGCATGCCCACGGCAGAAAAAACAGCCGCCACCAAAAATTGCGCGCAGGACAGTTCCACCCCATCCACCTTTTCGGTAAAATGGTCTATCATGAGAATGTGGGCGGAGAAGCAGAGGGAGCAAAGGAACATGAAAAAGTCCCCCTCAGAGATGGCAAAGCCCTCCCGGATGCACAGGAAATAGAGCCCCACCACAGCCAGCGCAACGCTGGCCCAAATCCCCTTGCCCACTTTCTTTTTCAAAAAAATCCCCAGAATGGGAACAATCACGATATACAGCGCCGTGATAAAGCCCGCCTTGCCGGAGGTGGTGGTTTCAAGGCCTCGCTGCTGAAGATTAGTCCCCAGTGTCAGCGCCGCACCGCAGCAAAGGCCGCTGATCAAAAGTTCCCTGCGGTAATGGGGCCGGGGCTTTGCCTGTTCGCCAAAGTCCCTCTTTCGCCGTGCGCGGAACAGGGCCGCCAGTCCCAGTGTAAACATAAAGGCAATGAAAAACCTTGCGGCGTTGAAGGTGAAGGGCTGCACAAACTCCGTGCTGACGCTTTGGGCGACAAAAGCCGTTCCCCATATGAAGGCCGCCAGAATCGGAAAAACGTTTTGGCGAATGAATCTGGTTTTTTGCATGGCTCTTGCTCCCATCCTTTAAAAATGATAAAATACCCGTATTATGCCAAGAAGGGCGGAGTCTCTCCGCCCAAAAGAACCGTAAAACCCAATTATCTTACCATCAGGAAGAAAAAATGGCAAGTCTTCCCCGAAATATTCTCCGGACGAAGCGGCAAGGCCCGCCCGGAAGCTGCCGGAAAGCTCTGCAACTTTGACCGGAAAGAGAGGATCGCATATGTTTTTATTTGATATGGATGGCACGCTGATCGATTCCAACAGCATCTGGAAGGATGTGGACCGGGAATTTCTGGCCCGGCGCGGCCTGCCCTATACCCACGCGTTTTACGAAGGCGTGGCCCACACCATCATGCCCAAGGCGGCAATCTTCACCAAGGCACACTGCCATCTCCCCGAGTCCCCCGAGGAAATCATCAAAGAGTGGATGGAGCTTGCCGGCAGTCTTTATGAGCGCGTGTCCGTCAAGCCCGGCGTCCGGGCATATCTGCGCCAATGCAAGGCGGAGGGACGACGGATGGCGGTGGTCACCAGCAGCGTGCCCACCCATTGCCGCACGGCGCTGGGGCATTTGGAGCTGGATAAGTATTTCGAGCGCATTGTGCTGGCCCATGATCTGGGCCTTGAAAAGAAAGACCCCGACGTCTGGCTCCATGCCGCCGAAGTCTGCGGCGTAGAGCCGCAGGAATGCACCGTGTTTGACGACAGCATCGCCGCCTGTAAGGGCGCCCGCGCCGCGAAAATGCGGGTGGTCGGCGTTTACGACGGCTATTTCGCAAAGGACGAAGCGGAGATGCGGGGCTTTTGCGACGTGTATATCAAAAGCTTTGAAGAGCTGCTCTGGCCGCTTAAAAAATAAGCGGACGGCTCTTCCCAGCACAAACGGACACACGG
>NZ_DALZOY010000006.1:130875-166126 GCF_032018205.1 Oscillibacter sp.
CCGTTTCAGTGTCCAAGCGCTGCTCGTTGGTCTGTGCGCGGGGCTTTCGGTCATATTGAAAGTATCCTGCCCCCTGCCGCCCGCAAGAGACGTGGGGCGCTCGGCTGTAAAAGGTTCATGCTCTATGCCAAAGAAGCCTGCACGCGGAAAACTCCGCCGCCAAGTCCCCTTTGTCGTGGAGATAGGAAAGGTAAGAGCGGATGGTGCTCCCCACCAGCACGTATTGATTGAAATCCATGGTCAACTGATAGCGCTGGAAAATTTTTTGCAAAAGCTCTTCAAAGCAAATCGGTTCCCCGCACAGCTCCACAATCAGCCCGCGGATTTCCAGCACCTTGGCCCGGTTCAACTCCGCCAGAGGGCGGATATCCTCCGCAGGGTCGGCGTGAGCGGGGATAAAGAGACTGCCTTCCAGCGTCCCCAGCAAATCCAAGGTTTGAAGATAGCCCGCCACATCATAGATGAAATTAACATGGTACTTTTCCAGAATGTTTGCGCCAAAAAGACAGTCTGCCAGAAACCACACACCGTCCTCCGTCTGAAAGCCGCACATGTCGAAAAAATGGCCGGGCAAAGGAAGCATTTTCAGCCCCTCCGGCAGAGTTTCCGCCGTCAGGGTCCGGCAATCGCTGGGCTGGGCCAGCAAAAACTTATTGCGGAGTTCCTTGCAGGGATATCCCCCATATAAAAACGACGGCTCCAGAATTGGATACGTGGTGATGGCCGCGTCAATCCCCGGCGCATAGGCGGGAACGCCCAGCCGGGCTTGCAGCAGGCTGTTGCCGCCGTTGTGATCGGCGTTTGCGTGGGTATTGAGAATGCACCCCAGCGTCCAACCCTGCGATTCCAGAACTTTTTGGATTTTGCGGCCCGCGTCCTTATCGCCGCCGCTGTCAATCAGCACCGCGTCGCCGCCATCGGGCTTCCAGATTCCCATTTTGGCAGGGCTTTGAATATAGTACGTGCGCGGGGCGGCCTGAATCAATTCATACATGGAAATCCCTCCTCTTTGAATCAAACACACTTCGTGTATCCGGATGATACCGCCTGCTCAGCAGTTGAATCAACAATTCCTCCCCGGCGGAGACGCACGCCACAGTGCACAACGCCGCCCAAAGCACCTCCGCATTCTGCAAAAACGACAGCAGATAGGGCGCGCAGAACAGCGCCGCCCCGGTGAGCTTGTTCAGCCGCGTGTGATACGCGGCAAAGCGGCGGTACTTATAAAAACCAACGACATAGGCCCCGCACCGTAGCGCCGCCGCCGCCAGAACCGGCCAAAGTCCCCAATTCGGGCAGCGCTCCCTCAAAACCGGAAAAAGCGCGATGAGCGCCGCCGCCAGAAACACGGCATCCGCGACGCTGTCCAGCATGGCCCCTTCCCGGCTCACGGTGCCGGTTCTGCGGGCAACCGGGCCGTCCAGCATGTCCGTGACGCCCGCCAGCGTATAGAGGACATAAAATACCGGAGACAGGGGCGCGGCCCAAGCCAGAGGAAAAGACAACAGGATGCGGCCCGCCGTCAGAACGTTTGCGGGACGCTTCATCAATGAACTCGCGCGAAAATTGCCCACAGATTCCCCTCCCGCTCCTTTTTCATCAGGATATCACTCCAATCAAGCAGCGTCAACAAAAACGGGATTTTATGCCTTTGCTCCAATGCACAGCCTGCACCGGTCAAGCGCGAAATATAAAACCCACGGTTGACCCCGGCCCTATTTTGTCCTAAAATGGATGTTGAGATTATAGAAAACTGGTGAACATATGACTGACTTCAACAAGCGTTTTATTGCCGCCCTGAAAGCCTTTATTTCTCGGGACCTTCGGCGGCTGAATCCTATGCAGCGGCAAGCCGCCATGACCACCGAGGGGCCGCTTCTGCTGCTGGCGGGAGCTGGGTCCGGCAAGACCACCGTTCTGATCCAGCGGGTGTATAATCTGCTGACCTATGGCCGGGGCGGCGACTGCGACGAGGTTCCCGAGGACGCGACGGAGGAGGACCTTCTGTTTTTGGAGCGCTTTCCCGACGACCCGGAGCCGGAGGAACAACGGCGGGCGGTTCGGCTTTGCGCCGTGGACCCGCCCCGGCCTTGGGAGATCATCGCCATCACCTTCACCAACAAAGCGGCGGGCGAGCTGAAAACCCGGCTGGCGGACCGTCTGGGGCCGGAGGCAAACGACATTTGGGCCTCCACCTTCCACTCTGCCTGCGTGCGCATTCTGCGGCGGGATATTGAGCGCATCGGCTTTCAGAAGGACTTCACTATCTACGACACTGACGATTCCAAGCGGGTCCTCAAGGACATTCTCAAAGAGCTGGGCTATGACGAAAAGGCCTTTCCCCCCAGAGATTTGCTGGGCATTATCAGCAAATCCCGGGACCGCTTCGAGACCCCGAAGGAATTCGCAGAGCAGTATCAGAACTCCGGCGACTGGAAAATGACCCGCATTGCCAAGGTCTACGCCAAATACGTGGAGAAGCTCCGCTCTGCCAACGCGCTGGATTTTGATGATATTATTTTCCACACCGTGACCCTGCTGCAAAAAGACAAAGAGGTGCGGGAGTACTACCAGCGCAAATTCCGCTATGTACTGGTGGACGAGTATCAGGACACCAACCATTTGCAGTATCTTCTCACTTCCTTGCTTGCGGGCGGGCGGAAAAACCTCTGCGTGGTGGGTGACGACGACCAGTCTATCTACCGCTTCCGGGGTGCGAACATTGAGAACATCCTGAATTTTGAACAGCAGTACAAAAACGCCCGCACCATCCGGCTGGAGCAGAATTACCGCTCTACCCAGAACATTCTGGACGCGGCCAACGCAGTCATCAAAAATAACTCCGGCCGCAAGGGCAAAACCCTCTGGACGGACAATGGCAGCGGCGACAAAGTTTCTATCCGCACCAGTTACAGCGAAGCGGACGAGGCGAATTTTGTGGTTGGCGACATTATGATGCAGGTAAACCGAGGCCGGAAATTTTCCGAGTGCGCGGTGCTTTACCGCATGAACGCCCAGTCCAACGCGCTGGAATACGCCCTGCGCCGCAACGGAATGCCCTATAAGGTGGTGGGCGGCACCAAGTTCTACGACCGGGCAGAAGTGAAGGATATGCTGGCCTATCTCTGCGTGCTAAACAATCCGCTGGACGACCTGCGCCTGCGGCGCATCGTGAATGTCCCCGTGCGGGGCATCGGCAACACCAGTATAGATAAAGCCTCGTCCGTCGCGGCCCAGCAAGGTATTTCCCTTTACGAAGTAATGCGCAACGCGGACTTGTTTCCTGAGCTGAAAGCCCCCGCCCCGAAGCTTTTGAAGTTCGCGGATTTAGTGGACGGACTGCGAAAGCTGGGCAGCACCCTTGCCCTTCCGGAATTTTACGACGCGGTGTGCGACCAGACCGGCTACGTCCGGGTGCTGGAAGAGAAAAACGACATGGAGAGCCGGGGCAGACTGGAAAACGTGCAGGAGCTGAAATCCAGCATTGCGGCTTTTCTGGATGGAAGTCCCGAGGACCCCACCCTGTCCGGCTTCTTGAATGAAATTGCGCTGTACACAGACTTGGACTCCATGGACGGCAGCGACGACTGCGTGACCCTTATGACCATCCACGCCGCAAAGGGTCTGGAGTTCCCCAGCGTCTACGTGGTAGGCATGGAGGACGGTATCTTCCCCGGAATGAACGCCCTGTTCGAACAGGACGAGCTGGAGGAGGAGCGACGGCTGTGCTATGTGGCCATGACCCGGGCCAAGGAGCGGCTGACCCTGACCAACGCCCGCCAGCGGATGCTGTATGGCCGCACCAGCGCCAACCGCGCATCCCGGTTCTTAGACGAGCTGCCGGAGGAAACCTATGAGTGGTTCGGAAAGCCGGAGGTCCGTGCCGCTTCTTCGGAAAGCGGCGGGAGTTGGGACAATTTTGGCGACTCCCCCACCGGTTTTGGCGACAGCTTTGGCGGAGGATATTCCGGGCGCGCGGACGGGCAATCCGGCGGCTTTGGCGGAGGCTCCGGACGCCCCGGAGGATATTCCGGACGGTCCGACAGCTTCGGTAGTACCTCCCATAAAAGCGGGGGCATTCGCACCTATCGTGACGGCGGCACACCGACCCCGCCTGCGCCGAAAAGAGCAACAGCCCCGTCGGAGACTTTGATGGCGGTGGCGCAAGGTGACACCGTGGAGCATACCGCCTTCGGCAGAGGCGCGGTGCTGTCCGTGCGTCCTATGGGCGGCGACGCGCTGGTGGAAGTGGACTTTGAGGAAAAGGGCGTAAAAAAGCTAATGCTGAAATCCGCCGGTGCGCATATGAAAAAGCTCTGATTCGGTGAATCGGATTAAATTTTCCGCACAATAAAGGGCCCCTCCGCGCGATGCTGATATGCTCCCTTCAAAGTAGACAGTGGAAATAAAAAACCACTGAACATGGGGAAGGGAGCATATCACAAATGCTTTTCTCTCTTTTTCAAGACGATCCACTAATGCCCTCTGATTTTTCCTCAGCTAATTCAGACGATTTAATATCGTCTGAATTAGCTGAGGAAAATTCTTGTAAAATGTTTGATATAATTTGTGCTGATAAGGATTCATAGTCAGGCCGGAGTCCGCATTACGAGTTAAAATAACCACATTTTTTAAAAATCCCTACTTCATCGCGCACTCGACGGGTATCGAATCTGCCAATCCGCCATCCAGGTATTTTTTCTCATCAAGTTCTACCATTTTGGAAAACAGCGGCACACTCGCGGAAGCTTTCCCTAATGTACCGAGCCGATGTGCATCGCGGTTCTCATAAAGATATTCCGCATTTCCGGTAGCGCTGTTTATAACAACAAATTCTGTCTGAATGCCGGAATGAAAAACGCCTGAAAATCAAATGGAAGCTGATTGTAAGGATATTCAAAAAAATGCGGTCCAGATTGATAATGGTTTTCACATGAATCAGTTGCTTCACACCAAAGTACTGATTTTTTGCATCTCTTTGAATCATGCAATTTTTTGTATAACCAATCTGTTGAGCCGCATATCCCAACAGATTGCAGGCCCCCGCGGATACCCCCACTGCATAGAGAAACTTCAGTCTTTTTCCATGAAATAGTCAAGGACACCTGCCGTAAATACTCCTCGAAGTTGACGAAGCACAACTATTAAATTAAATCATCTAAAATAAATTGTGCCCGAATTGGACACGGAGGCTGAATAAAGCCCAGCAATCAATAGCGCCGCCCCGCTGGGGCGGCGCTTGCCATAAGAGGGACCATGCACTGTCCGAAATGCAAAAAGGATATCCGGATGATGGGGTATTTTGCTGTTACTGCGGCAAGGTGCTCATCCGCAAGGAGCGCAAGCGACGGAAGCGCCCTAATGGAACTGGGTGCATCCGCAAAATGACCGACAGGCCCCGTAGGAAACCTTACCGCGTGGAGAAGGGCGAAAAGCGGATCGGGAACTTTCCACCCATGGAGGCCGCCCAGCAATTTTTGGATAAACTAAACAGTAAGCGTCGGCTTGCAGATACAATCAACCTCACTCTGCAGGATGTTTGCGACATCTGGTAAAGATAAAGACTATCCCAAACTATCAGTAAAAAGCAAGGAGATGTATGATCTTGCATGAGGGAAGTTAGCAGATGTCAAGCATATAAAAATGCGAGATATCAGCACAGCCACGATACAAGCATCGGTTGATGTGGAAGTCTCTAAGGGGCGCTCCCGATCAACCCATGAGAGGATGTATTTACAGAGGAGGAAATCAATCTGGTATTATCTGACGCTGCCACCAGCAAGACGTCAAAAATCATTGCTATCTTTTTATATACCGGATTCCGCTTGCAGGAGCTGCTGGACATGTCTGTGAGCGGCGAACATAGCCTGGGTATAGACAATGACACTCTATCCAAAATACTTGGCCACGCTGATTTTGACATTACCAGTGACATCTATATACAAGCCGATATTAATAAACTTCACCAGGAAATGGCTAAGCTAGACCCCTGCGAAGACTGAGCATCTATATGAAAGCTATTGCGACCACATTGCGGCTACTTTTAAAATTTCACAAAAAAAAGTCCTGAAACAGTTATGTTTCAGAACTTTTCTTGGTGGAGAATAGCGGGATCGAACCGCTGACCTCCTGACTGCCAGTCAGGCGCTCTCCCAGCTGAGCTAATCCCCCAGATACTAGTGAGTGCAAATATAAATTTTGATTCTTCAAAGAGAAAGAAAACACCACATACATATGTTTGTGATAATCCCCGAATCCCTTGCCCCGCAACGCTGTGTAGCAACCGCAACACTCAGAACAGTTGTCAGTATAGCAAAGAAAAACGGCTTTGTCAACAGAAAAATCCAAATTTTTTTCGAGGACCTGTTTATCTGTTTTCCCCTTTCCGTCACGGGACGGCGCAGTCCCTTCCCGCCGAAAGGTTTCCTCCCTTCTATGCGGTATAAATTTCCCCGGAAGCGATATACTTCTTCTTGAGGTGATGATTATGGACAACGGAATTTCCTCCGCCATGGCCTTTGGCGCGCTGCTGCGGGACAACCCGGAGGCCGCCCGTATTTACGACGCCTGCACCCCTCAGGAAAAGCAGCGGCTCCTGCTTCGGATTGAAAGCACCCCTGCGGAGAAAATGGAATCTCTTGTCTCCAGCCTGCACTACTCGGATCTTTAGTCCGCGGATTCATCGCATAAAACGCCTGCGGGGCCAATAAGGCCCCGCAGGCGTTTTATTGATGGATAAATAGAAAATTTTGCGCATTTTTTGTTAAAAATAACCATATAAAATTCTTCGTATATACTAAATTTCTTCTATGAAAATGTATCTCTCTGTCTTGTATTGTCGAATTCAAACTGCTATAATAGCCCCACTAAACTTTTCCAATAAACATTGCTAAAGCGCCAGATCCTGCGGCACATACACGGGCTTGCACCTATTTCGATGTTGAAAGGATGGAGAACAGATTATGAAAAGTGTAAAAGAGAGAGCAGCAGCCGTAAGTTCCGCCTCCTTGACTTCTTCTAAAACAGGCCGCAAAAGAGGGCTTGGTATTCAGGCAAAGCTACTGATTACCCTGATTCCCATAATTGCTGTGGTCATCATCGGGATTTTGGTGATTATCCAGTCCGCCGCCTCCAAAATTCTTCTGGAAAGAGGAGACTCCCTGCTGGAGGCCAACACCGACAACGTGGTCAGCATGGTCCAGACGTGGATGAGCGGCGTCACCTCCACGCTGGACGCCCAGCGCGACACGCTGGAATATATGGCTATGACGCCCGAGGAGGAGCTGGCGTACCTTCGCCACATTGCCGGTACTGACGACGACTTCCCCGACGGCCTCTATTTTGCCACCACGGACGGTGCCTTTCTCCATCAGAGCTTCGTTCCCGACGCCAGCTACGAGCCCCGTGAAAGAGTTTGGTATCAAGAGGGCCTGAACTCCGACAGTTTTGTTTTCGGCTCTGCCTATCTGGACATTATCACGGGAATGAATGTGGTCAGCGTCTCCTCCTCTCTGCACAATCAGGATGGCAGCGTTCGAGGCGTGGCCGCCGCGGACATTTACTTAACCGCCCTTTCCGACATCGTGAAGCAGGTGCAGCTTGAGCAGACCGGCAGCGCGTTTCTAGTGGACGCCAACACCGACATGATTATCGGACACAGGGACGACGCCCTTTCGGGTCAGGTCCTCTCCGAGCTTACCGACAATCCCCTCTACTCGCAGGTGTCCCAGTGGATTACGGGGGAAGTATACGGCCTTCAAATCTTTGGCTCCGGCGACGATGCAATCTCTCTGGACCTCAAGCAGGTTCCCGGCTGCAACTGGGTGGCGGTTTCTTATGTCCCCAGAGCGGAGATTTTGCAGGATCTGAATTTCCTGACCACTCTGCTTTCCACCATCGCGCTTGTATCCATTGTGATTCTCATCGCCATGATTTTTATTATAAGCCGTCTGATCGTCATTACCCCTGTAAAGAAGCTGGACGCTGCGGCCCGCCGCATGGCCGATGGTGACTTGACCGTCAAGCTGAACCACCTCTCCGGCGACGAATTCGGCACCCTAACGGCCAACTTCGGAAAAACCGCGGAGCGTCTCCACGACTATGTGGACTATATCGACGAAATCTCCGCCGTTTTGGATGAAATCGCCGGAGGCAATCTCACCTTTACCCTGAAGCGAGCGTATCTGGGCGACTTTGCCCGCATCAAGGCGGCGCTTGAAAACATCTCTGTCTCTCTGAACCAGACTCTGTCGCAGATCAATCAGGCGTCCGATCAGGTTTCCGTAGGCGCGGATCAGCTCTCCGCAGGGGCGCAGACTCTTTCTCAGGGCGCAACGGAGCAGGCCTCCGCCGTGGAGGAGCTGTCCGCCACCATCGATGATTTGGCTCAGCAGGTTCGCGCAAATGCTTCTGCTTCCCGTAAAACCAGCAACGATGTGGACTTTGCCGCAACCCGCATCTCCGAGAGCAACGAGCGGATGCAGCAGTTGATTTCCGCCATGAGCGATATCAACGAGCGCTCTGCCCAGATCAGCCGCATCATCAAATCCATCGACGACATTGCGTTCCAGACCAACATTCTGGCGCTGAACGCCGCCGTGGAGGCTGCCCGCGCGGGTTCCGCCGGTAAGGGTTTTGCGGTGGTGGCGGACGAGGTGCGGAATCTGGCCTCCAAGTCCGCCGAGGCCGCAAAGGGAACCGCCGACCTGATTCAGGCCTCTACGGAGGCCGTCCAACGGGGCAGCGCTCTGGCGGACGACACCGCCGCTTCCCTCCTCTCCACGGTGGAGGACATTAAGGCCGTCACACAGGCGGTGGACCAGATTGCGCAGGCCTCCGACGAGCAGTCTCGCTCCATTGAGCAGGTTTCTCAGGGTGTGGAGCAGATTTCCCGCGTGGTGCAGACCAACAGTGCCACGGCGGAGGAAACCGCCGCCTCCAGTGAGGAGCTGTCCGCGCAGGCTCAGATGCTGAGGGAGCTGGTGGACCGCTTCCAGCTAAAAGACAACTAAGCGGCCCTTCGCTGTAAGCTCCCTCCCCTGCCATCCATTTATATCATTCGCACCGGATGCAGCCATTCTATGCGGCTGCGCATATGTATCCCATATCAGTAACGGCTCCGCCGGAACAGTGTTCCGGCGGAGCCGTTTGGTTATCCCTTACATATTGAAATCACAAATCACAAGGGCGAAAGCTGCAAACCGATAAACGAAAGCTTTATCAATCAGAAGTTTAATGGGCAACATGCCTATGGAAGTCCACAGACATTCCATCTTAAAAGCATTCCTCAGGAAAGCTTCTCTTTTAGCGCTTCCCAAATCTCAATGGACTTGAATTTGATGGCATAGCCGCCCTCGTCCTCGGTGATGAGCTTCACGTCGTCGTCGCTCAGTCCCGCCGACATGGCGGTCTGAGCCAGACTGGTGGTGGAGGCCGTGCAAAGGGGCGGAAACACCACGCACCACCAATTGCGCCCCGCGCCCTCGCCAATTAGCACCCGCAATGCCAGATAATCACCTGCCGGAAGGGTGAAATCCTCGTACTCCCGTGTGGGAAAGGTGGTTTCTTCAAGCTCCGCCGTCACGGCGTAGGTATACCCCTCTGTGGCGATCTCCTCCGCCGCCAAAGTCTGAAGCTCCGGCAAAGCCGCCCGTAGGGCCTTCTCTGCCGACGCCCGGTCCTCCGAAGCTTCCAGAATTTCCGTGGCTCTTTCCAAAAGTCGGTCCCGGACCCGCAGCTTTAAAGCCTGGTCCTCCTCCGAATCGGAGTTAGCAAGAATATGCAGCCGTACCACGCGGTCCGCCAGCTCCTGCTGGCGGTGGAGCGAGGACATCCCCCACACCAGCGCCGCTGCAAGGCCGATCCCCAGCGCGATTTCCAGCACGCGGCCCGTTCGGCGAGCGCGGCGCTCCTTCGTCTTTTCCATACCGTTTCCGTCCTTTACCTTTTACGTTCCCGCCGAAAGGCGGGTGATGTACCGGGCAATCGGCCCGTTTGTAAAAGTTTGGACAGAAACGCAGAATTTCATACCTCCGGCGCGGGCCGGGTCAAAAAGGTCTGGGGATATACCGCTCTCAGCGCATCAAACGCCTCACGAGCCGACGCTTCGTCTTCAAACAGGCCGAACACCGTTGGCCCGGAGCCGGTCATCGCCGCACCTGCCGCGCCAAAGCGGAGCAGCCGGGCCTTAATATCCCCAATCGTCTCCGCCTCCTGCGGCGTGAGGACCTCTTCAAACACATTGACCATCAATTTCGCCAGCGCCCGCAGGTCTTTTCCCAGCAAAGCAGCGTGCAGGGCCTCGTGGTCGGGATGCGCCCGCAGCTTTTCCACCCGCACCCGTCCGAACAACTCCGGCGTGGGCAGGCCGAAGTCCGGCTTACACACCACGATCCGGCAGGGCGGCATAGAGGGCCAATCCGTCAGCCGCTCTCCCCGTCCCTCCGCCAGAGCCGTTCCGCTCCGGACACAGTAGGGCACGTCGCTGCCCACCCGCTCCCCCATGGTTTCCAATTTCCGGTCCGTCAACGCGGGGTGCAGCAGCGTCCGCAGGGCGCGCAAAACCGCCGCCGCGTCGGCGCTGCCCCCGGCCATGCCCGCCTGCGCGGGAATACGCTTTTCAATGGTAATTTCCGCACCGGGCGCAGACCCGGTTTCATCAAAAAATATCCGGGCGGCCAGACCCGCCAAATTGTCCTCCCCCTCTGGCAAATCCGTGCCGGGGACGCGGACGAGAATCTTTCCATCCTCCCGCAGGCGCACCGTCAGCGTGTCCCGCAGGTCTACGCAAATCATTGCCATTTTTAAATTATGATAGCCGTCCTCCCGGCGGCGGAGAATATCCAGCGTTAAATTCAACTTCGCCGGGGCAAAAAGAGTTAATTCCTTCATCATGTTTCCTCCACAATCGGCAAATCCACCACGTCCAGTCCCCGCCGCATGGCATATTCAATGGTATAGCGGGTACCCCCGGGGCTGCCGTCGAACATGGCGATCAGCAGCGACGCGTGATCCACCATATACCGATCCCGGCGCTGCATGCAGCTTGGACTGTACGCGGCGGAAACCACCGTCTCATAATCACACCGGGCAAGCAGCCGCCGATACCGCGCCTGCTCCGCCTCGGACCAGGCGTTTGCCTGCGAGGGACAGGGAATTGCCGCTTCCACCGTCACCTCCGGGTGTCGCTGCTTCAGCTCCAGCACGCATTCGCAGGCATATAGATCGCAGCCCTGCGCCATGCCGCACAGAAAGTGTCCGTATCCTTCCGCATAGGCGACCTCCACCGCATCCAAAAGCCGCATCTTCAGGGACGTGCAGCGAGGGTCGCTCTCCTCATAGCCCCAGGGCAGCTTTCCCGGTCGATGCCCCGTAAAGCAGCAGGCCGACTGTCTTCCCCGCATTCGCGGTTCCCCCCTTTCTCTTTCGTCCCCTCTGGCAAAAAGGACTTTCTCCAGCAAGCTGCGTATTGTGCCAGTAGCCGGACGATATTTCTCAATAGGTATTAGTCTGCACCATTATAGAACAGACGTTCTTATTTGTAAAGTCCAATTTGAAAACCTATAAAAAAGTCGAAAATTTTCTTTTAGGACATATTTCCCTCTTGCACTTTTTTTATCGCCGTCGTATACTAATGGGCAGAAAGCAACTGAATACGTGTCTTCAGGGCGGGGTGCGATTCCCCACCGGCGGTATAGTCCGCGACCGGGCATCCATTGGATGTCCGCTGACCCGGTGCAACTCCGGGACCGACAGTGAAGCCTCCGA
Organism: Oscillibacter sp.; assembly: GCF_032018205.1. GTDB lineage: Bacteria > Bacillota > Clostridia > Oscillospirales > Oscillospiraceae > Oscillibacter. The sequence continues at coordinate 142,642 of NZ_DALZOY010000006.1, forward strand.
AAAAGAGGCACAGTCTGGATGGAAGAAGATCATAGCGGCAGAGCTGCGCCTTGGCGTACTCCTTTGTTGCTTGTTTCACCTTGGGAAGACTCAGTACTCAAGGTGTTTTCAAGACAATTAAAGGAGTGTGTTTTTTATGTCCCAGCCAGAAACCACCACAGCAGGCCGCACCCATGCAAAATCCCGTACCCATCGGCTCACCGTCACCGCCATGCTCAGCACCGTCGCCCTTGTCCTGATGACTCTGGACTTCTCGGTCCCCTTGATTCCCGCGTTTGTCAAGATGGACGTGTCGGAGCTTCCCGCTCTGCTGGCCGCATTTAGTCTCGGCCCGTGGTACGGTGTGGCGGTCTGCTTCATCAAGAACGCCCTTCACCTTCTGCAAACCTCCACCGGAGGCGTGGGCGAGGCGGCAAACTTTATGATGGGCGCCGTTTTTGTGGGTACCGCAGGCGTTATCTATCATCGCTTCGGCCAGCATAAGAGCCGCAAGGGCGCATTGGTCGGCGCGTTGATTGGGGCGGTGTGCATGGCGCTCATCTCCGTGCCTTTGAACTACTATTTTACTTATCCCGTCTACGCCAAGTTCATGCCCATTGATGTGATTCTGGGCATGTATCAGGCTATCCGTCCCTCTGTGAACGGACTTTTGGAATGTCTTGTCACCTTTAACATGCCGTTTACCTTCCTGAAGGGAGTTCTGACCGTGGCGCTGTGCTTTTTGATTTACAAGCCCCTGTCTCCCCTTCTGCACAAGTAAGCGCTTTTCCGGCATGGCAGGCGGTGCAAGCCGCCTGCCATCTCCGCTTTTGAAAGGAGCGTTTTCCCTTGAGCAACGAAACTATGATTCCTCAGACCGAGCCTTCCGGCCCGGAGGAGCTCTCAGCCCCTCCGGAAAAAAAGATTTCCCGTGTGCGCCGGTGGCTTCAAAATGTGCTTCACAACGCCCGCACCCCCGTCCGAATTCTCTTTATGCTGGGACCGTGGGTGGCGTATCTGTGCGTGGAGTATCTGAACGAAAACAACCCCTTTACCGCCCTGAATGCCACCCAGCTTCTTTTTTCCGCCTTCTGGTACTATCTCATTTTCTGGGTGTGCCGGATGCTTACGGGGCGGCTCAAGACCGCCGCGGGCGTAGGCGCGTTTTTTTGTTTTTTGCTGGGGGTTGCGAATCATTATGTTTTGAAGTTCCGGGGACGTATTATTTTCCCTGTGGATTTGATGACGCTGGGCACCGCCGCCAACGTGGCCACCGGCTATGATTTCAGGCCGGATAAAACCGTTTGGCTGGCAGCGGCCATTCTGGCGGTGTACCTGTTGCTGCTGGCCCTGATCCCCAAGCAGATCAAGGGGCGGCAAAAGCTGCGGCGGGTTACGGCTTTTGGTTCTTTGGCGGCCTCCGCCGTCTTTCTGTACGCCTTTTTCTGTACGCCGCTGCTCCCAAGCGTTGGCATCTGGGCGCAGCAGTGGAAAACCCAGCAAAACGGGTTTATGTTGAATTTCATGACCGCTCTGCGGTACAGCTTTGTCTCCGCGCCGGATGGCTACTCTGCGGAGGAGGCCCAAAAAATTGCCGGGGGGACCTTTGCCGGGACCGTAAGCGGAACGGTGTCCGCTGCGCCGCCGGAAAACCTGCTGGTGATTATGAACGAGTCCTTTGCGGATATGCAGGCCAGCTTTCCCAATCTGGAGCTGACGGAGGACCCCCTGCCCTTCCTCCATTCTCTGACGAAAAATACGGTGAAGGGCACGATGATTTCCCCCGTCACGGGCGGCGGCACCGCCAACGTGGAGTTTGAGTACCTCACGGGCGACTCTCTGGCATTTCTCCCCTCCTCCACCGTGGCCTATCAGCTTTATTGCTATGATGGAATGCCCTCCATGGTGTCGCAGATGTCTTCTCTGGGATATCGTTCCGTGGCCTTCCACCCTTATCTCTCCTCCGGCTGGAACCGCACGTCCGTCTATCGTTGGATGGGCTTTGATCGGCAGATGTATCAAGAGGACGTGAGGGAACCCCAGTACATAAGAAACTACATCAGCGACGCGTCGGACTATCAGCAGCTTTACCGTCTCACCGATGAGACGAATGGCCCCCTGTTTGTCTTCAACGTCACCATGCAGAACCACAGCGGCTACTCTCAGGGCTGGAACAATCTGGAGCGTGCCGTGGAGCTGGACGGGGCCAGCAAAGGCTCCTCCGCCGTGGCGGCCCAGTATTTTTCCCTTCTCCGAGAGAGCGACAATGCCATCCGTGAACTGATTGAGCACTACAAGGCTTCCGACGAGCGGACGATGATCGTCTTTTTTGGCGACCATCAGCCTCCCTTGGGAAACGATTTTTATGAGAAGCTATATGGCAAAAAGCTGGACGACCGCACATCGGCAGAGGTATTTCAGCAGTATGAAACGCCGTTCTTTATCTGGGCCAACTACGATCTGCCAGAGCAGCAGGACGTAACCATCAGCGCAAATCTGCTGGGTACGCTGACCATGGATTTGGCGGGGATTCAGCCCACCGGCTACGAGAAGCTGCACCAAAAGCTGCTGGACACGCTGCCAGTCAACTCCACCGTGGGCTTTGGAAAGGCGGACGGCACGCTTCTTGGCGACACGGAGGAGAGCAGCCTTTCCCAAAAGGAGGAACGGCTCTACAACAGCTATCGCATCATGGCCTATAACCACCTGTTCGACGACGGAAATCACCCCAAGGGATATTTCGGGCCGGCTCCGACTCCGGAGGAATGACCCTTCCATGCCCGCAAATCCTTTATAACACAAAGCCGCCGGTTGGCGCGGAGAAGTTTGTCTCCGCCGCCAACCGGCGGTCTTATTTCACTTTTCTTTGCGGTCAAGTCCCCAATTTTCGATCATACAGGTCCAGAAAGGAATATTCCTTTCCCCGGGACTTCACGCCCACCATGGTATCCAGTTGTACCCCGTGGATGGCGGCAAAAATGGACTTCTCCACATTGGGATTGGTCTTTTTCAGCTCCCGGAGCAGGACCTTCATCTCCTGCCGCTTGCTGTGGCCCACCCCGTCATCGGCCGCGTCCCGCTCCTCGGTAAACCGACAGGCACACTGCAAAAATTGCAAGTGGTTGTAATTTTTCCAGGAGATAACGTCCTCCTCGTGGACACAGTACAGCGGGCGAATCAGTTCCATACCAGGGAAGTTTTTGCTGTGCAGCTTGGGCGGCATGGCCTGAATCTGCGCACCGTACAGCAGGCCCATCAGGGTGGTTTCCACCACGTCGGAAAAATGGTGCCCCAGAGCGATTTTGTTGCAGCCCAGCTCCTGCGCCTTGGCATAGAGAAACCCCCTGCGCATCCGCGCACACAAATAGCAGGGATTTCGGTCTGCCTGCACCGTCACGTCGAAAATATCGCTGTCGAAAATCGTCACAGGAATTTCCAGTGCGGCGGCATTCTCTTCGATGAGCCGCCGATTCTCCGGGGCATAGCCCGGGTCCATCACCATAAACGTCAGCTCAAAGGGCCGGTCGGTATGGCGACGAAGCTCCTGCATCAGCTTTGCCAGCAGCATGGAGTCCTTCCCACCGGAAATACATACGGCGATTTTGTCTCCGGGAGCCACCAGCTCATACCTCTTCACCGCCGCGATAAAGGGGTTCCAAAGTGTTTTACGGTACTTTTTGATGATACTCCGCTCCGCGGTTTCACAAGGGGTCAGGTCCTTTGGCATAGTTTTCTCTCCAATATGTGTAAAGTTATCTCACTTGACTGAAAAAGCAGCAAACCGAAGGTATCAAAACCAGATGGCGGCCAGCTTCAGAAGCGACGCAAAAGTCCGCCGGAGCCACGAGCGCTCCTTCCAGTCCTCCATGGTATAAAGGGCGCTCTGGGCCATCACGGCGTCCATGTCCTCCAAAAGTTCCTCCACCACCGGCATATCATAAAGCAGGGCAGCGCTTTCAAAATGGAGCTGGAAGGAACGGTAGTCCATATTGGGGCTGCCTACCAACGCCATTTTCCGGTCCACCAGCACGCTCTTTGCGTGGATAAAGCCGGGGGTGTATTTGTAGATTTTCACCCCATGGCGCAAAAGCTCGCCCCAATAGGTTTCTGCCACTACATAAGCGTATTTCTTGTCCGGAATAGCGGGCATCATCAGCCGCACGTCCACGCCGGAGTCCGCCGCGATGCACAGCGCCTGCTGCATGGATTCCTCCACCGCGTAGTAGGGCGTTGTGATATAGAGAAAGCGGGTGGCCGAAGAAATGAGCTGAAAAAACGTATCCTCCATGGGGTTGTCGGGGTTGTTCAGCGGCCCATCTGTAAATGCCTGACAGAACCCCGGGGTATCCGGCCCCTCCGTCCGGGGACGGTAATAATCGTCCTCGTTGGGTAGAGTTCCGTACATCATCTCCCACATCTGGATAAATTGGGCAGCCAAGGCCCATGCTCCATCTCCTTCAATGCGGACGGCGGAATCCTTCCACCACCCAAACCGCTCGAACAGGTTTGCATATTCGTCTGCCAGATTGATGCCCCCGGTATAGGCCCAGTGTCCATCAATCACCGCAATTTTGCGGTGGTCCCGGTAGTTAAAGTAGATGCGGTTCACATAGCGGTGAACCGGGTTGAAGTCCCGAATTTCAATGCCCGCGTCCTGAATGGACTGAATCATGTCGTCGGAAAAGCGGGTGAGATTCCCGAAATCGTCAAAAATCACATGGATTTCTACCCCGGCGGCGGCCCGCTCCTTCAGTGCGTCCAGAATCCGGTCCCAGATTTTTCCCTCGGCAATGATGAAATATTCCAGAAAGATATACGTCTCCGCCTGCTGGATGTGGCTGATTAAATCATCGAAAAATTCCATACCGTCGCCAAAATATTTGGCGGAAGTCCTGTTGTAAAGCAGAAAGTCCCGCTTTTGGAGATAGGCCGCCACGCGGCCCATGGCCGCGTCCTTCCGGGTGAGCTTTGCCACGTTGTTTTCGCTTTGGCGGCGGGCGCTCTCCCGCTCGGCAGGCGGCGGAACCTTTTTCAGGCTCAAGGTCTTCGCCTGATGGGTGCCGCCCCACAGAAAGAACAGCAGCATACCGGACACCGGCAGCACCAGCAGCAGACACAGCCAGCTAAGCTTATAGCTGGGGCTTCCAGAGCGGAGAAATACGCTCACAGCCATCACCACGCCCATCAACTCCAAAATCGCATAGGCAAGGCTGGCATGCTCCTTCAAAAGCCGCGTCAGCAGCAGCGTCACCACAATCTGCACCAACACCGTGAGCACGCACATGGCAATGCTGGACACGGCGGAAATGCGCCGTTCAATTCTCTGGCTGCGTGCCTGTCTGTCTCCTGTCCGGCGCATAAACCGCTCCCTTCCTGTCAATCCGGCGTCCCGCCTTGGCGGCGTACCGCTGTGCCGACCCCGTCGGCCTCATCTGCTCTGCTTCAGCAGGTCGTGCTGGATGTCCCATACCTTCCGGGACAGGTCCACATAATATTTATGGGGATAGTCGAACCGCTTCACCTCGTCCCACAGCGTGTCCACCTGCTGGGCACAGTATGCCCGGATATCCCGCAACTCCGGCTGGCGGTACACCAACTTTCCTCCCAGATAAATCGGCTCCTGCAACTCCCGCGCAGTGAAATTCGTCAAAGTTTTCCGCTTCCATGTGGCCATCGGGTCAAACAGCTCCAAGGGCTTTGTGTCGTCCAAAACCTCGTCGTGAAGACAGATATAGTCCGCTTCCGCCTTCCCGGTGGCCCGGTCGTACAGCCGATATGTCTTTTTAAAATGGGGGATCGTAATCTTTGCGATATTTTCGCTGACCTTGATTTTTGGAAAGATGTTCCCCTCGTCGTCCTCTACCGCCGCCAGCTTGTACACCCCACCGAACACCGGCTCGCTGCGGGCTGTAATCAGCCGCTCGCCCACGCCGAACATGTCGATTTTGGCCCCCTGCTGCACCAAATCCTGAATCAAATACTCGTCCAGCGCGTTGGACACGGAAATCTCGCAGCCCGGCCAGCCCGCGTCGTCCAGCATTTTCCGGGCCTCCCGCGTGAGATACGCCATGTCGCCGGAATCCAGACGAATGCCGCATTTTTGGATACCTAAAGGCCGCAGCACCTCGTTAAAGGCCCGGATGGCGTCCGGCACGCCGGATTTGAGCGTGTTGTAGGTGTCCACCAGCAGCGTTGCGTTGTTGGGGTAAAGGCGGCAGTAAGTCCGAAAGGCCTCATACTGGCTGTCAAACATCTGGACCCATGCATGGGCCATGGTCCCCCCGGCGGGAACGCCGTAAATCTGGTCGGCAATGGCGCAGGCCGTTCCCCCGCAGCCGCCGATATAGGCAGCCCGTGCGCCGGTGATGGCGCCGTCCGTCCCCTGTGCGCGGCGGGAGCCAAACTCCAGCACCGTGCGCCCCTTGGCGGCCCGGACAATGCGGTTTGCCTTGGTGGCAACCAGACTCTGGTGGTTCACAGCCAACAGCAAAAACGTCTCGATGAGCTGGGCTTGAATGGCAGGGGCCCGGACGGTAATCAGCGGCTCCTGCGGAAAAATGGGAGTTCCCTCCGGGATGGCGTACAAATCGCCGGTGAAGCGAAAGTGCTTCAAATAGTTCAGAAAAGACTCAGAAAACAGCTTCCGTCCCCGGAGATAATGAAGGTCCTCCTCTGAAAAATGCAGGTCCTCGATGTATTCGATCACCTGATCCAGTCCTGCCGCCAGAGCAAAGCCGCCCTGATCCGGCACGCTACGGAAAAACACATCGAAATAGGTAATCCGGTCCTGAAAGCCCGTTTCAAAGTACCCGTTTCCCATGGTCAGCTCATAGAAGTCACAAAGCATGGACATATTGAGTTTCCCGCGGACGCTCATATCGCACCTCAAACGTACTCCGTCAAAAACGGAGGTAATTGCATAGATTATAGCGCTCCCTGCCGGGGAAAGCAATGTTTTCCGCATTTTTCCTCAAAAGTTTGTCGACTCTTTGAATTGACAATCCCACGCTTCTCCCCTATGATACAAGCATATTTTATAATGGCGGACATATGACCGCGCGCCGCGTCCGCACTTGAAAGGAGCCAGAGGCATGGGCCTGATTCTGGGAATCGATATCGGCGGCTCCACCACAAAGATTGTGGGTCTGGACGAGCAGGGAACCGTAATATCCATGCTCCGCGTCCGGGCGGAGGACCAGCTTACGTCGTTATTCGGAGCGCTGGGAAACTATCTTGTCAGCAACCACATGTGGCTGGACGATGTGCAGCAGATTGTGCTCACCGGCGTGGGCGCTTCCTATGTGCAGGAGGATATCCACGGCATCCCCACCTGCCGGGTGGACGAATTTACCGCCAGCGGCACCGGGGCGCTGGCGCTCTCCGGCCAGTCAGAGGGCGTGGTGGCAACCATGGGCACGGGCACGGCCTTCCTCTGGGCAAAGGACGGAAAAGTGGAGCACCTGTGCGGCAGCGGCATCGGCGGCGGCACTTTGGGCGGCCTTTGCCGCAAACTGGTGGGCGTGGAGCGGTTTGGCCAGATCAAGAAGCTGGCCGTTGGCGGGGACCTCTCCCAAGTGGATTTGCGCATCGCGGATATCGTCACAGAGGCCGCTAAAACCCTGCACCCGGACATGACCGCTGCAAACTTCGGCAATCTGGCCGAGGACGCCTCTCCCGCGGACCTTGCCGCCGGAACGGTGAATCTGGTGCTTCAGGCCATCGGCACCATGACGGTGCTGGCCTGCCGCTGCTGCGGGACGGACACGGTCATTCTTACCGGCTCCATGACCACACTGGATCAGGCGGAGCCCGCCTTTCAGGTATTTGAAAAGCTGTACGGCATCCGCTATATCATTCCCGAAAACGCCACCTTTGCAACCGCCATCGGCGCGGCGCTGTGCAGTATCAAGCAAAAAAATTTCGGCAGTTCGGACTGACGCTTTTTCCTCTGCTTCCGGAAACCGCCTTCAGTTCATCCGCGGCCTTCCCTGACGTTCCCGAATCCTTACGGATTTTCCCTTGGCGGCCCTACGTCTCTCTGCTTTTTGTGGAGCCCCTCGCTTTCCACGAATTTTGTGCCTTTTTGCATTTTTGGGACTTTTCCTTAGCTGCTCCATAACTTTCCATAATTGTCTCCCGCGCGGGGGCCTTTTGGCCTCCGCGCTTTTTTGCGCTTGAACATGGCCCGGCTCTGCTGTTTTTCACAAATCTGGGTGGCAAATTTAAGTGCACTTTCCACAAGCCGGGGTTTGACAGGCGGGCGGCGTTATGCTACTCTAACCTTATAGAGTTACCGTTTACTAACTCTTAAACCGAATTACGTCGAAGGGACGCGTATGAGATGCAGTTGGATACCTTACCCATCGGCCAAAGGGCCGTCATTACTGCCGTGGGCGGGCAGGGCGCGCTGCGGTGCCGCCTGCTGGACATGGGGCTGATTCCGAAAACCGTGGTGCGGATTGAGCGGGTGGCCCCTCTGGGGGACCCGATGGAGCTGTTGGTACGGGGCTACTCCCTGTCCCTGCGCCGGGAAGACGCCCGGAACATCGAAGTGGAGGTCATGCCATGATCTTTGCTTTGGCGGGAAATCAAAACTGCGGAAAAACCACGCTGTTTAATCAGCTCACCGGCTCCAACCAGCACGTTGGCAATTTTCCCGGCGTGACGGTGGACCGGAAATTTGGGGAAATCCGGGGCGAGAAGGGTTGCACGGTGGTTGATTTGCCGGGCATCTATTCCATCCGGCCCTACACGCCGGAGGAGATTGTCACCCGAGATTTCATTCTGGGCGAGCGCCCCGACTGTATCATCAACATCGTGGACGCATCCAATATTGAGCGAAATTTGTACTTAACGCTACAGCTTATGGAAATGCAGATTCCCATGGTTCTGGCGCTGAACATGATGGACGAGGTACGCAAAAATGGCGGCACCGTCAATGTGGCAGGCATGTCCAAAGCCTTGGGCATTCCGGTGGTTCCCATTTCCGCCGTGAAAAACGAGGGCGTGAGCGAGCTTGTGGACGCGGCGGTGCAAACCGCCAAGCGCCGTGCGCTTCCCGCCGTCAAGGATTTTTGTCCTCCCGGCCCCGTCCACCGCTGCATCCACGCGGTGGCCCATCAAATTGAAGACCATGCGCAGGCCGCCCGCATCTCCGTCCGTTTTGCCGCCACCAAGCTGATCGAGGGCGATTCAGACTTCGCCGTCCGGCTGGAGCTGGACCAGAACGAGCTGGAGCTGATTGAGCACAGCATCACGGAAATGGAGACGGAGCGCGGCATGGACCGCAACGCGGCGCTTGCCGACATGCGCTATGAGTTTATCGAGCGGGTCTGCCGCGACACGGTGGTAAAGCCCTCTCAATCTGCCGAGCGGGCAAGAAGCCAGCGGATTGACCGGGTGCTCACTCACCGGATTTGGGCGTTGCCCATCTTTTTCGGCGTGATGCTGTCTATTTTCTATCTCACCTTCAACGTCTTGGGCGCGGTCCTTTCCAATCTTCTGGCAATGGGCATCGACGCGCTGGCCACCATCGTGGACCGAACTCTGACGCAGTACGACCTGAATCCCGTGGTTCACTCTCTGGTGATCGACGGGGTGTTTGCCGGAGTGGGGAGCGTGCTGTCCTTCCTGCCCATCATCGTGGTGCTGTTTTTCTTTCTCTCTATTCTGGAGGACACGGGGTATATGGCCCGGGTGGCCTTCGTCATGGACCAGCTTCTTCGAAAAATCGGCCTGTCGGGCCGCAGTATCGTGCCCATGCTGGTGGGCTTCGGCTGCTCTGTCCCCGCTATTATGGCCACCCGGACGCTGGCCTCCGAGCGGGACAGGCAGATGACAATTCTGCTGACCCCCTTCATGAGCTGCTCAGCCAAAATTCCCATTTACGGCGTGTTTACCGCCGCCTTTTTCCCCGGAAAGGGCGGGCTTGTAATGACCTCGCTGTATTTGATGGGCATTCTGGCGGGCATTCTGGCAGCAAAGCTCTTGGGCGGCACGGTATTCCGGGGCAACCCCGTCCCCTTCGTCATGGAGCTTCCCAACTACCGTTTCCCCTCGCTTCAAAGCGTTGGGCGGCTCTGCTGGGACAAGGCAAAGGATTTTTTAGAAAGGGCCTTTACCGTCATTTTTATCGCCACCCTCGTTGTCTGGTTTCTCCAGACCTTTGACATGCGGTTCAACGTGGTGGACGACAGCGCGGACAGTCTGTTGGCTCTGACGGGGGCAGTTCTCTCCCCCCTGTTCGCCCCTCTGGGCTTTGCGGACTGGCGGGTATCTACCGCGCTGGTTACCGGCTTTATCGCAAAGGAGTCCGTAGTATCCACGTTGGGCGTGCTTACCGGGGCGGCGGGTAATGTTGCAGGGGCCTTGGGCGGACTGTTCACCACCGCTTCCGCCGTCAGCTTTTTAACCTTTACATTGCTTTATACTCCTTGCGTTGCGGCGATTTCTGCCGTTCGGCGGGAACTTGGTTCCGGTTGGAAGGCGGCGGAGGTGGCGGTGGGACAGTGCACCGTGGCGTGGCTGGCGGCCTTTGTGGTTTACCGGCTGGTCCTGCTGCTTTAAAACGCAGCGCTCCGTAAATTTTCCGAGGAGGGCGGTTTATGCTGGAATTCTTGATTCTTCTGGCGCTGGCACTCTGGCTTGCGGCGGCGCTCCACTTTCGGCATCGGCATAAAGGCGGCTGTGCCGGGTGCGACGGCTGCTACGACCGCTGTGGCCTTAGTGACAACTGCGACGACTGCAACAACCAAAAGCCCTGAACTTCTGCCGCCTTGCTTGCGCTCATTTTTGTCTTATCCGGCCTTCGCAGCCCTGTTTGCAAAAGATTTTGTGCAGCACAGTCCCCTTCCTGCGCAGACTTACAAGGTGCTTCGCAGGGCATGGCTGCTAAGACCGACAGCGGTAATTCTGCGATTCTTTTTCAAGCTTTCCACGCAAAGCAAGGCTCCCGAGGACGAAATGTCCCGGGAGCCTTGTGCGCTATTCCCCGCGCAGTGTGGTTTGCAGGTATGCCCGCATCTCCGGGCCGGACCGGACGGCGCGGGCGCCGTTAATCAGGGACTGCTTTTCCGCCTCGGGTAAGGCGGAAAACCGCTCCATAGCGGCCACGTCCTGCGCCAGCGCCATCCCCATGCCAAGGGGCAGCTCATTGGTATCCATTCGCATCACCTCTGGAGAAGTTTTCCCCGCAGGAGAAAAATCATGCGCGCCAAGGGCTGTTCTTTAAGCACAGCCTGCGGCCGGCTATGTTTTCCCCTGCCCTGTTCCGTCCAGAGGCTTACGGGGTTGGGTCAGCAGCTCCAGCTCCCGGAAAATACCCGCCTCCAAATGCTCATACTCCGCCGCGTTGCCCACCCGGCGCAGCTTCTTGGCGTATTTATCTCCGTCGTCAAACAGGTTGATGAGGTAAAACCACAGCTCCTTCATCCGCTGGGCCGCGAAACCGGGATAGCCATAGGCCGTCCGATAGCCCTCGTAGAGTGTACGGACGTAGGTGCGTATCTCCTCCCGATTGGCGGGGGGGCCGCCCCGAAGCTTGCGGGGCAGCGCCGGGTCCGCAATGATCCCCCGGCCAATCATCACCGTGTCCACAGACGAAAAACGCCGGGAAAATCCCGCCACATCCTCCTGCGTCACCAGATCTCCGTTATAGGTCACGGGCAGGCGGCTGGCAGCAAGTGCCTCGGCAAACGCGTCCAGATGCACCTCTCCCCTGTAAAACTGCCCACGCAGGCGAGGATGGATAATCAGCTCTTGAATGGGATAGCGGTTAAAAATCTCCAAGAGCCTTCCAAATTCCGCCGGGTCGTGATAGCCGATGCGGGTCTTCACCGAAACCGGCAGACAGACGCTTTTAAACACCTCTTCAAAAAACGCGTCCAGCTCTTCCGTGCGGAGGAGAAACCCCGCGCCCTTGCCCTTCGCCGTCACGGTGCCAGACGGGCAGCCAAGGTTCAGGTTTACCTCGTCAAAGCCCAGCTCCCGCGCCTCCTCCGCCGCCCAGAGAAAGTCCTCCGCCCGCTTCGCCATGATCTGCGGCACGACGGGAACACCTATATTATTTTCAGGAGAAAGGTCCCGCAGCTCCTTAGCGGTCAGCTTTCGCTCCGGTGTGGGGGAGAAAAAGGGCGTGAAATACCGGTCCACCCCGCCGAACATTTGCTGATGCGTTTTGCGAAACAGCCATGTGGAGATTCCCTCCAGCGGCGCGGACTCAATGCGCAGCATCTCTATCACAGGTGTTCCTTGCAGCTCAACTCCTCCGCCTCCAGAGCGAACATCCTCACCCGTTTCAGGGCTTCAGGGGGAAGCTCCGGCTTTTCGCCGGTTTTGTCGGTATAGTGTGCCATCAGGCACTGCATGGCGTGCAGCTTGTCCGCATCATCCATAACTTCATAGGTCCGGCCCGTGCCGATCATGCTCTTATACATCGCCGTATAGTTGCAGGCCTTCTCTCCCGGCACCACCTGGTGTCCGCAGTCCAGCTCAAAGCCCGCTTTTTCCCCTCTGGCAAGGAGTTCTACCTTACGTCCCTGACCGGCGGAGTGGAAATAAAAGGTCAGCTTGCCGTCCTTCTCCTCATAGCCGAAGTTCAGAGGAACAATGTAGACCTCTTTCCCGTCGAAAAAGCCTACACGGCACACCTCGCACTCGTCCAGAACCCGATGGATTTCCGCCCGGTCCGTCACCTGACGGTCCTTTCTGCGCATTTCATGCATGACAATCCCTCTTTCCCGTCCCGCGCTTTGCGCGGTCTAATTTAATGCAGTTCAGTCTATCAGCTTTCCTAGCAGCCGTCAAGCGGCCCAAGGGCCATGCTCTGGGGTGTCATGCGGGGCCGATTCCTGTAAAATAATTGATAAGTTTTTGAAAAGTTGAAGCATTTTATTCCGCCGCGCCGTATTATCATCAGACGCAAGGGAGGTGTCCGCCGGTGTGCATATCATGACAAATCAGGAATTTACCGCGCTGGTGGCGGACTATGAACGGCTGGTCTACACCGTTTGCCACCGTCTGGTGCGGGACGGAGCGGCAGCGGAGGACTTGACGCAGGAAACCTTCCTCTCCGCCTATGCCCACCGGGATCGCTGCCCGGCGGGCTTCGAGCGGCAATGGCTGGTCAGAATTGCCGTGAATAAGGCCAAAGACCACCTTCAAAACGCCTACTCCCGCCACACCCTTCTCCCCGGCGATGAGTTCATCCCGCCCGGCCTGTCTCCCCCGGCGGAGGAACTGGCCATCGCAAACAGCGAGCAGGCCGCCATGACACAGATTATCGAAAATCTCCGGGAGCCTTACCGTCAGGTGTGCGTTCTCCATCTTTTACAGGAGCGCACCCCCGAGGAAACCGCGCAATGCCTGGGCAGGCCGGTGAAAACCGTCCGCACCCAGATTTCCCGGGGAAAGCTGCTGATTCAGGAACAGTGGAACAGGAGGTCGTCCCATGAATACATTTGATTCCGGCGGGCATCTGACGGACGATGCTCTGCAAGCATTTTTGTCCGAAGGACCGCTCACCGAGCTTGACCGGCTGGAAATCGCGGAGCATCTGGAGTTTTGCGACGCGTGTCTTCTGCGTTCCGTGGAGCGCCTGCCCCGCGAGGCACTGCTGACCCCCGCGCATTCCTGCCGAAATACGCTGTGGCCGCGCATTCGCCGCCGCAGCAACCGGGAGCTTGCCGGCCGGTTTGCAACCGCCGCAGCCGCCATTGCCATCGCCGCCAGTTTGTGGAGCTTCAACGTCTTTGGCGGGCTGGTCACAGGCTCCGCCGCATTGTCGGGCTCCGCCCTCTCCGCCCTTCGTCAAGCGGATTTTCCCCAGCAAGCGCAACAGCTTGACAGGACCATAGGCGACAGCCTTTTGCGACTTAACGAGCTGTTCTCCTTTGGCGGACGAGCCGGAGATTAAATAAACCAATTCCAATTTTAAGGAGGGCTTTTTCATGACCCGTAAAAATCCGTTTCTGCTGTTTTTATCCGCCTGCATCCCCGGCTGCGGGCAGATGTATCAGGGCTACATGAAGCGGGGACTGTCTCTCATGTCCCTGTTCGCTGTGATTATCGGTCTTGCCACCTGGCTGTATTTCGGGCAGCTCGCGCTGGCGCTTCCTGTTTTGTGGCTGTATTCCTTTTTTGACACCTATAACCTCTCCCGCGCTTTGCAAAACGACGAAGCGGAGCCAGACGCCTACCCTCTGGGCATCTCCCTCATGGACGGGGAACAGTTTTCCCGTCTTTTGGCGAAGCGGCACAGTCTGGTGGGCTGGGTGCTGGTGCTTGCGGGTCTATACGGTATGTGGCAGATGGTGGCGTATTCCTTCTCCACCCTTCTCTCAGATCTGCTTGGCTTCGACTTTTATTGGCTGGCCAGCACCAAACTCCCTCAGCTAATCCTCTTCCTGCTGATTATCGCTCTGGGGGTATGGTTTATCCGCGGACCGAAGCCACGTCCCGAGGACGACGGCTTCACCGGCTTCACCCCGCCCTGCGACGCGGCGGAGGGAAAAGCCGCGCCAAACCCCGCTGCCGCTTCCGACAACGCCGAAGGCCGCGCCCCGGAATACCGGGCGGTTTCCGATGAAGTGTCCCGCATCCTCCGCCATGAAAAGGCCGCCGGAGCAGAGGTCGGCAAATCCGCCCCATGGGAGAGCGGTATCGACAAAGAGGAACGCCGCGATTCCATTGAAGAGGAGGACACGCATAATGACGGAAAATAATCTTACACATGCCCCTGCGGCAGAGTCAAGCCCCATCCCCGCGCCAAAGCCCGGCTCCCCCAGGGAGCGCCGGGTGGGAACGTTCACCTTCGGCGTAACGCTGGTGGCGGCGGGCCTTGCCATGACGGCGGCTCTGTTTTACCCCGCGCTGGATCTGCGGGTTTTCCTGCGGTTCTCCCCTCTCGTGTTAATTCTGCTGGGGACAGAGGTCCTTCTCTCCTCCCGAAAGGAGGGGCGCATCAAATACGACTGGCTGGGGATGCTGCTGAGCTTTTTTCTGGTGCTGCTGGCGCTGGGCGTGTTCTTCGCCTCGTGGGCCATGCTTCACTTTCAGGATGAAGTTATCCACTGGTAAGGCTCCCTTTCCGACGACGCTTGAAAAAGCCCTCTGAACCCGTGCGGTCTTTATACAGGCCGCACGGGTTTTTACCGGCGTTCACCTGCGGATTTTACCAAGCCAATTTGGGGAAAATGATTGTCACGGCGCTCCAAGCGTGATAAAATTGCTGTATAATCAGTAAACAAGCAGGAGGCAGTCTCATGATTACGATGGCACAGCGCATTCAGCAGCTCCGGGCCGAGCGTGGCGTCAGCGCCCCGGCCCTCTCCGCCGCTCTGGGTCTTCCCCGCACCGCCGTGGAAAAATTTGAAACCGGGCGTCAGACCCCCACACAAGACCAGCAGCAGAAGCTGGCTTCCTATTTCGGCGTCTCCGCCTTTTATCTGCGGGGCGAGAGCGACGACCGCACCCAGATGTCCGACTGGATGGACGGCGCGTTTATGGACGATCCGGCCCCGGCTCCCCCAGCCGCACCTGTCCGCCCTGCGAAGAAGGCGGCTCCTGCGGAGGACGGCTCGGTGTTCGACGCGTTTTTAAACAGCAAAAAATTTCAGGAACTTCTCCGCGTCACTGTGCTGGACGTTCTCCGCTCAAGCGAGGGGCAGGCCTTGATTGAAAAAGCAGCCCGCAAGGCGGGCGGCAGATAAAAGGAGCGCGGGCGATGCGAAAGCTCTTGCCTCTGGACCGGGTGGACGAAGTCCGGGACCAGATGGACAAAAAGGTGCTGGATTACCTCCGGCAGGGAAAAACAGAGGCGTTTGAAGGCTTTGCAGACTTTTACCTGCTGGCCTTCGATTGGTACGACGTGTCCTCCGAAGAGACAGGCACCGAAAAAATCCTGATTTATCTTGACAAAGAGGACCTTTTTTTCTTCTGCGAGGACAGCCGCTCCCTCACCCGCCTGCAAACGGAGACGATGGAAGGACCTGACAACGAAACGGTGCTGTATCAGTTTTTTACGGGCCTGCTGAAGTCTGATACCGACGAGCTGGACACTTTTGAAGCCGCCGTGACGGAGGACGAGGACGGTGCAGTGCTCCACACAAAGCGGCAGGATTATATGGGCCGCATTACGGAATATCGCAAGGAGCTTTTGCGCCGCAAGCGCTATTACGAGCAATTGTCCGCCATTTTTGAAAATCTGGCGGCCGACGACGAAAATCTGCTCAGCCGCAGCGCTCGGCGACATTTTTCCAACCTGCTGAACAGGACGCGGCGGTTTCTTTCCACTGTGCTGAGCCTACGGGATTACGTCACGCAAATGCGCGAGGCGTATCAGGCCCAGCTTGACTTGCAGCAAAACGAGCTGATGCGGCTGTTCACGGTCATCACAGCCCTGTTTCTTCCGCTAAGTTTGCTTGCGGGGTGGTATGGAATGAACTTTCAGGGGATGCCTGAGCTTGAGTGGAAATACGGCTATCCCGCCGTTATCGCGCTCAGCGGGGTCATTTGCGGGTGCCTGATTCTATGGTTTAAGAAAAAGGGCTGGTTTTAAGCCCGGCAGAGCCGCCCTTGATGCGGCGGCGCTTTTTCCGGAATATCCTGAAAGGCCCATACGGGCGCATATTTTGGCAAAATTCGAGCCGCGCCTCTTTTGGGGCTTGCTTTTTTCGGGCGGCTGGAGTATAGTGCTTGTAAGTGGGGAGTCCGTACAGCGGGCTGAGAGGAAGTCGTTCAACTTCGACCCTGGAAACCTGATGCGGATCATGCCGCCGTAGGGAGTCAATTTTTGATTCTTGTCGGAGGCGCCGTATCGGCGTCTCCGAATTTTTATAGTTACGAACAGAAAAACCAGGGGAGCTTGCGCAAGCAGGCTGAGAGGAAGGTACTGCCTTCGACCCATGAACCTGATGCGGGTAATGCCGCCGTAGGAAGCCGTTATATACGCTTTCGGAGGCATCGTATCAGATGTCTCCGTTTTTTTGTTCCCTTTGAAAGGATGGTGACAGGCGGCATTCACGGTCAGACCGTGGCGGGCGGAGGGGGAGCTCCCTGCGCCCTGTATTGCAGCGATGGGAAGCCGTGTTCCGGCGTGAGAGGAGGCCAATAAGCCTCGACCGATCTTCCAGGGCAGAGGTCTGCCCGTTCCTGTCAAAAAGGGAAGCGACGCTGTACTTGCCGTTTTCTCCGTTAAATTCAAAAGGAGCATCACAATGAAAAAAATCAACGTCCAAAAGCTGGCTGTGGCCGGACTTTTCTGCGCGGCTGCCGTGGTGGGCAGTCTGTTTTCCTTCCCTGTGTTCGCCAGCAAGTGCGCCCCGGTGCAGCACATGGTCAATATTCTCTGCGCAGTGCTGCTGGGCCCGGGCTACGGCGTGGCCGTGGCCTTCGGCGCAAGCCTGATCCGAAACCTCTTGGGCCTTGGCAGCCTGATGGCATTTCCCGGCAGTATGTTCGGCGCGCTGCTTTGCGGACTTGTCTACCGGAAAAGCCGCCGCCTGCTCCCCACCTTGGTTGCCGAGGTGTTTGGAACCGCCGTGCTTGGCGGGCTGTGCGCCTATCCCGTGGCCGTTTTTTTCATGGGAAAAGCCGCCGGAGAGCTGGCGTTTTACGCATATATCCTCCCGTTTTTCATCTCAACCGCAGGCGGCTCCATCCTGTCGGGACTTTTAATCTATTCTTTGGAAAAAGCCGGGGCTCTTTCGGGTATGCAGTCCCGTCTGAATCAATCCGTTTACCAGCAGAAAGGAAGTGAAGCAGATGCGTGAGCTGCTTGAAAATGTTCGTCTCCACACTCCCCTGATTCACAACATCACCAACTATGTCACCGTGAACGACTGCGCCAATATTCTTCTGGCCTGCGGCGCGTCGCCCATCATGGCAGACGATTTGGATGAGGCAGAGGAGATCACCTCTATCTGCGGTGGATTAAACATCAACATCGGCACCCTGAATCAGCGCACCATCCCCGCCATGCTGGCCGCAGGGAAAAAGGCAAACGCGCTGGACCACCCCGTGATTCTGGACCCCGTGGGCGCGGGTGCGTCCGCTCTTCGCACCGAAACCGCGCTGAGGCTGCTTCGTGAGGTCCGGTTTGCCGTCATCCGGGGCAACATCTCGGAAATCAAAGCGCTGACACAGGGAAACGGAACCACTAAGGGCGTGGACGCGGACGTTGCTGACCGTGTAACGGAGGAGAATCTTTCGCAGGCGGTGGCCTTTGCCAAAGCGTTTTCCAAAAAGACCGGCGCGGTGGTGGCTATTACCGGGGCCATTGATATCGTGGCGGACG
This sequence comes from Oscillibacter sp., assembly GCF_032018205.1. Lineage (GTDB taxonomy): Bacteria > Bacillota > Clostridia > Oscillospirales > Oscillospiraceae > Oscillibacter. The sequence continues at coordinate 160,913 of NZ_DALZOY010000006.1, forward strand.
AACACACGGCCTACTGCATCCGAAACGGCCACCCGGACATGAGCCGAATCACCGGTACCGGCTGCCAGCTCTCCGCCATGACGGCGGCCTACGTCACCGCCAATCCGGGGCGTACACTGGACGCGGCAGCAGCGGCGGTCTGCGCCATGGGTCTTTGCGGCGAAACGGCCCGGCGGCGCATGACGAAGCAGGACGGCAATTCCAGCTATCGGAACTACATCATCGACGCGGTTTACAATCTCACGCCGGAGGTGTTGGAGGAAGGAGCACGGTATGAAGTGCGATAAAAAGGCGATGCTGCTCTACGCGGTGACAGACCGGGCATGGGTGGGACCGCTGAGCCTGTATCAGCAGGTGGAACTGGCATTGAAAAACGGGGCCACCTGCGTTCAGCTCCGGGAAAAGGAGCTGGACGAGGATGCGTTCCTCGCCGAGGCCACAGCGCTGGCAAAGCTATGCAAGGAGTACGGCGTACCCTTTATCGTCAATGACAACGTGGAAATCGCCATCAAATCCGGCGCGGACGGCATTCACGTGGGGCAGGAGGATATGCTTGCCGCCGACGTTCGATCACGGGTGGGCGACGGTATGATCGTGGGCGTTTCAGCCCACACCGTGGCCGAGGCGCTGGAGGCAGTAAAAAACGGCGCGGATTATCTGGGCCTTGGGGCCGTGTTTTCCACATCCACCAAGTCGGACGTGGACCTGATGCCTTTTGAAACCCTCCGCGCCATCTGCGCCGCTGTGGACGTTCCCACCGTCGCCATCGGCGGCATTTCCGGGGAGAACATTCTGCGTCTCTCCGGCAGCGGTGTGGGCGGCGTGGCGGTGGTATCCGCCATTTTCGGGGCGAAAGACCCCGGCGCTGCCGCCGCCGCGCTGCGGGCGCTTGCGGAAAAGCTGGTGGGGGGCCGCGAATAGGTCCTGCCCCATTTTGCGGGGCCGGCGCATGCCGGCCCCACCATTTCATAGATTTCGCAGGCGGCAGCGCCTTGAAATAGCGGCAGACCGGGGGCACCACTCTCTGCCGCTCAATAAAAATAGTGCTGACAGTGGAAAGGAGTTTTCATTCATGAAAACAGCATTATCAATCGCCGGAAGTGATTCCAGCGGAGGCGCCGGGATTCAGGCAGACATCAAAACCATGACCGTCAACGGCGTATACGCCATGAGCGCCGTCACGGCCCTGACTGCCCAGAACACAACCGGCGTCCAGGGGATTTTCGAGGTCCCCCCGGAATTTCTTGCCCAGCAGCTTGACTGCGTATTTACCGACATCCCGCCCGACGCCGTGAAAATCGGCATGGTTTCCTCCACGGGGCTGATTCAGGTGATCGCGGAGAAGCTGCGGCAGTACAAAGCAGTAAACATTGTGGTGGACCCCGTGATGGTGTCCACCAGCGGCGCGAGGCTCATCAGCGCCGACGCGGTGGACGCACTGAAGCGGCTGCTGCTGCCGCTTGCCACAGTCCTCACCCCCAACATTCCAGAAACGGAGGTTCTTTCGGGGATGACGGTAAAAACCGCCGCCGACATGGAGCGGGCCGCGAAAGCCATTTCGGACACCTACGGCTGCGCTGTTCTGTGCAAAGGCGGCCACCAGCTCAACGACGCAAACGACCTTTTATACCGAAGCGGAGAAGCCCGCTGGTTCAACGGCAGACGCATCAACAACCCCAATACCCACGGCACCGGCTGCACCCTCTCCAGCGCCATCGCCGCAAATCTTGCGAAGGGCTACGGGCTGGACGAGGCGGTAGAGCGGGCCAAAGACTACATCTCCGAAGCGCTGGGGGCGATGCTGAATCTGGGCGCAGGCTCCGGCCCTATGAACCACGCCTTTGACCTTGCCGGCGAATTTGCAAAAGAGGCGAGGAAATGAAGCAGAACACAACGCAGCGCCTTTTGGTCGCTGCGAAAGACATATGGACGGACTATCACGCCCACCCCTTTGTTCAGGGAATTGCCAACGGCATTCTGGACCGGGAAAAATTTAAGCATTATATGGTGCAGGACTATCTGTACCTGCTGGACTATGCCCGTGTGTTCGCACTCGGCGTTGCGAAAGCCCGGGACCGTGGGTCCATGGCCCTGTTCGCGGGCTATGTGGCGCAGATTCTGGACGGGGAAATGGATATCCACCGAAGCTATATGGAGCGGCTGGACATTTCCCTTGACAAAGCGGAACACACGCCCATGGCGCAGGATAATCTCTCCTACGTGTCCTATATGCTTCGGGTTGCCTACGAGGAAGGGCCGGGGGAAATCGCCGCCGCGATCCTCTCCTGCGCCCTCAGCTATGAGGTCATCGCCAAGGAAATGGTCATAAAAAATCCCGCCTGCGCGGAACATCCCTTTTACGGCGAATGGGTCCGCGGCTATGCAAGCGACGACTATGCCGACGCCAATGAAAAGCTAATGGAGCTGACCGAACATCTGACATCGGACTATTCCGAAACCCGGCTCCGGCGACTGGAGGAAATTTTCATCGCCTGCTCCCGGTATGAGGGCGCGTTCTGGGATATGGCGTGGGAGTTGAGGACGTAAGACATGCTGACCTTTGAAAATGTGACCTTTCAATATCAGTCGGATAGCTTCCCCACCATCGACCAGCTTTCCTTTCACGTAGACCGGGGGGAATTTGTATCCGTGGTCGGCCCTTCCGGCTGCGGAAAAAGCACCATTTTCCGTCTGGTGAACGGACTTCTGTCGCCCGAACGCGGCGAAATACTGGTGGACGGAGCAAGCATCGCCGGGCGAAAGCGTTACTGCGGCTATATGCCCCAGCAGGATTTGCTGTTTCCCTGGCGCACCGTGGCGGAGAATCTCCGTCTGCCGCTGGAAATACAGGGCGGGCTCTCCAATGTGGAAATGGATGCCCGTGTGGAGCGGGCGCTGGGGGCCGTGGGTCTTGGAGACTGGGGCAAAAAAATGCCCGGAGAGCTTTCCGGCGGAATGCGCCAGCGGGCGGCCTTCGCCCGGACGGTGCTCACCGGCTCTCAGCTTCTTTTGCTGGATGAGCCGTTTTCCGCGCTGGACTATCTGACCCGCCTTTCTATGCGGGAATGGCTGCTGGAGCAGTGGGAGCGGGAACGCAAAACAGTGCTGTTCATCACCCACGATGTGGAGGAAGCGCTGTTTCTCTCCGGTCGGATTCTGGCGGCGGAGGGCACGCCCATCACCAGTCTGCGCTCCTTCCCAGTCCCCGCCGGGTATCCCCGGTCGCTGGAAACCCTGCGTCAGCCAGAGCTTTTGTCGCTGAAGGAGGAGCTAATTTCCATGCTCAGGAGGAACGCGGGATGAGAAAGGCAAATCGGGGAAACCTCCCCGCCGCCGGGCTGACGCTGGCGCTGGTCATGCTCTGGCAGGCCGCCGCCAGGGGTATGGATGCGGCCTATATTCTGCCCAGCCCGTGGCAGGTACTTGTGCGGCTGTGGGAGCTGCGAGGGCCGCTGTTTTCCGCTCATCTGCCCGCCACCATGGCAGTGGTGGGTGTGGGCCTTGGCATCTCGGTCTTTCTGGGGCTGGGGCTTGCCATGCTGATGGATGCGTCTCCCGCCGCGGAAAAGGCACTGTACCCGCTGATTGTCGCGTCCCAGACCATTCCCACCACGGCCTTGGCCCCCCTGTTTGTGCTGTGGTTTGGGTATGGACTGTGGAGCAAGGTGCTGGTGGCGGTGCTGATCACCTTCTTCCCCATCGCCATCACGGTATTCGACGGGCTCCGATCTGTAAAAACGGAGATGACGGAGCTACTGTTCACCTTCGGGGCCAGCAAACGCCAGATTTTCTGGAAGCTGAAGCTTCCCGCCGCCCTTCCCTACTTTTTCTCCGCCATCAAAATGGCGATTCCCCTGTCGGTCATCGGCGCAGCCATTGGAGAATGGCTGGGTGCTCAGAGCGGACTTGGTTATTTCAGCCGCCGAATGATGACGCAGTTGGACGGGGCCGGAGTTTTTGCGCCCATTTTATTGCTGTCGGTGGCGGCAATGCTTCTGGTGGCAATGGTCAGCATCATTGAAAAACGCGTCATTACGTGGCGCGGACAATAAGAAACGAGGAATTATTATGAGAAGAATTACCGCTCTGCTTCTGGCTGCAATGCTGATGCTGACAGTGCTTTCCGGCTGCGCCAGTCATGCATCCGCCGGACAGTCGGCCAGCGAAGAGGACAGCAGCCTCCGGGAAATCAACGTGGTGCTGGACTGGTATCCCAACGCCCTGCACACCTTTATTTACACCGCCATACAGCGAGGCTACTATAAGGACGAGGGGCTGGATGTAAACATCCGGTTCCCCTCCAACGAAAACGACGCGCTGTCTTTGGTCGCCGCAGGGAAAGCGGAAATTGGCCTGTACTATCAACAGGACGTGATTCAGGCGGTAGCCGATCAGGGTGTGGGGATTAAGTCCATCGGCGCGGTGGTTCAGTCACCCCTGAACATCATTTTGTCTCTGGCAGATAAAAACATCCACACCCCCAAGGATTTAGAGGGTAAAACCGTGGGCTATGCAGGAACGGCTCTCAGCGAGTCCTTGGTCAAAGCCATGATGGACGCCAGCGGTGCTGATTTTGGCCGCGTGAATCTGGTGAACGTGGGCTTTGATTTGATGAGCTCCATGACCACCGACAACGTGGACGCCACCATTGGCTGCCTTGTAAACCATGAGGTTCCCCAGATGGAGGAGGAGGGCTTTGACGTAAATTACTTTATGGTCAATGACTTCGGCATTCCCAACTATTATGAAGCAGTGTTTCTGGCAAATGACAAGATGATCGAGGCCGAGCCGGAGATTTTGGCAGGCTTCCTGCGGGCCTCTGCCAAGGGCTTTGCTGATTTTCAGGCAGACCCGGACGACTGTTTGCAAATCCTGCTGGACAACCAGAACGCGGAAAACTTCCCCCTGTCCCCCTCCGTGGAAACCCAGTCCTGCCAGACTTTGCTGCCCCTGATGGAGGCAGAGAACACCCCTTTCCTCAGCCAGACCGCCGAAACATGGCAGGCCAACATTGACTGGATGTACAGCGTGGGGTTGATTCACGAAAAGGTGGACCCGGCGCAGGTGATGGCAAACATCGACTTTTAAAAAACAGACCAATGCAACGTGAATTTTCATCCGCGTTTACGGCAGTACGGATCCCTATGAACCACCGCGATTCCTACATTTTTGAACGGTCTGTTTCATAAAGCCGCGCCCCGAAGCTTATAGCTT
>NZ_DALZOY010000007.1:0-558 GCF_032018205.1 Oscillibacter sp.
CCTGCGGAGTACAGGGACATACTCTCCGCCGCATGAACAAAGACGGCAGCCTGAACCAGGCTGCCGTCCTTGAATACTTGTTTTTCTTTTTTTACCTCTCTACTTGACAGGGGGAGGTTCATGCGCGGAGGGTCCCTTTCCTTTTTATTTCACGCTCAGCCGCTTGACTGTTTCTTCTTCCGGCGTGACGTGCACCGTCTCGCAGGTGGTGTAAATCACCATGCCGGGCCTTGCCCCGGCGGGCTTCTTCACGTTTTTTACCTGCGTAAAATCCACCGGCACATTACCGCTTTCCCGCGCCTGAGAGTACCACGCGGCAAGCTTTGCCGCCTCCACGATGCTCTCCCGGTCCGGTTCCCCGCCGTCCGTGCGGAGAATAACGTGGGAGCCGTGGATTTTCTGGGTGTGAAGCCAAATATCCCGCCGGTCCGCGTCGTGGGTCAGTCTGTCATTCTGTCGGTTGTTCCGGCCCACCAGCACCCGCAGTCCCGCCGTGGTGCGGAACTCCCGGGGTTTTGCGGGACGCTGAAGGCCCCTCTTTTCCTTCCCCTTCTGGCG
>NZ_DALZOY010000007.1:672-2149 GCF_032018205.1 Oscillibacter sp.
CATGCCGCGCGATTTCCATTTGCTCTTTCAGGTATCTCTCGGCGGTTTTCGCCTTGGCATATCGCTTGAAATACTTTGCCGCGTTCTCCTGCGGCGCCAACAGCGGGTCCAGCAAAATCTCGATTTCCCGGCCTTCATCGTAATAGTTTTCGCATGTCAGCTTTCGCTGCCCCTTTTCCATGCGGTAGAGATTGGCGGTAATCAACTCGCCGCTGAGGCGCAGCGCGTCCCGGTCCTGCGTTGCCGCATAGTCCTTTTCCTGCATGGCCAGCTTTCGGCGCAGCCTGTCCCGGGCGTTGGTGGCGGCCCGAACCAAATCGGCCCCCCGCTGGCGGATCCGCTCCTGCCTCTCCCGTGACTCGTAAAAATCATCCAACAGGTCGGAAAAGGTGGGATAGACGCGGCTCTCCGCCATTGGGCCGTATTGCTCAATGGGAAAACAGGATAATTCCATAGGTTTTCCGTCCCGCCAAACAGAAGTTGGTGTAAACCGGTTTTCATTGACACTCATTTGGAATGAGGAGACTTCCTCCCAAAACCGACGTTTTCCGGAGGCATCCAGAGAAAAAAGACGGCTGTCCGTCTCCCCTGCTGTGCGAAAAGCCAGCTCCCGTGCAAGCAGCGGAGAAACGCCAAAATAACCATCCATCAAAAACTCATCCAGCCGCCGCTCCGGGTTGGCTGCGGCCAGACGGGAAAAAAAGTCGTCCTCCTCCGCTTCCAGCAGGTTGGTTTTTTCCACGGCGGGGGGATACTGGTAAAAAAGTCCCGGCAGCACGGGCCGCTGGGCGGACATCTCCGCGTCCACCCGGCGCAGGCATTCCACAATCCGCCGCTCCCCGTCCAGCAAAATCAGGTTGGAATTGCGGCCCATGGCTTCCAGAACCAACGTCCGTTTTCCCGGCTGACCGAAATCGTCGGTCACATTCATCTCCAATTCCACCAGCCGCTCCAGTCCCGGCTGTGTCAGGGCGGCAATCCGCGCCCCTACCAAGTGCTTGCGCAGAAGCATGCAGAACATTGGCGGCTCCGCCGGGTTATCCCGAAGCCGGCCGGTAAGCTGGATACGGGAATTGTTCCCGGCTGTTAGCAGCAGCCGCAGACCGCCCCGCAGAAGTAAAACCACCTGATCCTTTGCGGGCTGCTGCACCTTATCCACCCGCACGCCCAAAAGCTGCCCCCGCAGCTCCTCCGCCACTGCCCGCAGACAGACCGCGTCCAGCGCCATATCAGCCCTCCCCTTCCATCATCAGACCGAACAGCTCGCTGACCCGGTCCTTTTGCCCGGACAGGTACAGCCAGCCCAGCAGCGCCTCCAGCGCCGTGGCCTCTGCGTATTGAGCGCGGCTGGCATGGCTGGGAACGGTGTGAACATTGGCATTGCGTCCCCGACGGAACACCCCTGCCTCCTCCTCCGTCAGAACAGGCAAGATTTTCTCCGCCCGCGCCGCCATTGTCCGGGCGGAGTCTCAGGCGG
>NZ_DALZOY010000007.1:2159-35378 GCF_032018205.1 Oscillibacter sp.
GAGACTCCGCCCGGACAATGGCCACGGTGGCACGGTGCATTCCTTTGGCGGTGGCCTTTCCCCCGGCGCAGAGCCAAGAGCGGACCAGCAGCTCGAACACCGCATCCCCCACATGGGCAAGGCCGATACTGCTGACGGTCTGGAGCCGCCCCGTGGTCATACGAATTTCAAAATGATTTTCCATCTGCTCTCCTTAACGTAAAAAAGATTTGCAATTGTGCAAATCCCCATCTGTTTTCTGAATGATGCTATCACAGATAGAGAAAAAATTCAAGTCCCGCGGGAAGCAGCGCTGCGCCTGCTCCTTGGGCAGCAGGGTATGGACTGCGGGATCTGCTTTCTTCTCCGCAAAAGGCCCCTGAAAAAGCCGACTGGGGCAATCACTTTGGTTTTGGCGTTTTTTGCATAAAAAAGCGCAGGAGCGGCCCTCAGCCGCTCCTGCGCTTCTCATTTTTACTTCAAGCAATCAATTGGAAATAAACTGCAAATTGCAGTCCACGTTGCCCGCAAGACCCGCCACACAGCCCTTGCTGGTAAACTGCCAGTAGTCGGGCCGATAATAAAGCTGGGGATACAGCGCTGTGGATTCATTAGACTTATACTCCGGATACCAGACGGGGTAGCCGGACAGCACAGACAGATCGAATTTATTATAGGCTACATAGCTGCTGGTGTAGACCATGGCCCGATAGCCCGCCGCCTCAATGGTTTCGCTGAATGCCTTGGCGCAGGCCGTTGCCATCGCCGCGCTGGTTCCATACACCCGGTAGGTGCTGTCGTGCATCTCCCAGTCGTAGGCCACCGGGCCGGTCAAACTCCGTCCGCCAAGAAGGCTGATGATGTAATTAGCCTCCTCCACAGCCTCGGCCACCGTAATGGCCTGAGAGAAGAAGTAAACGCCGGTATCGATGCCCGCCGCCATGGCCCCGTCGATATTCCTCTCGTAAAACGCGTCCTTGTTCAGCGTGCCGGAGCCGGTGCCCCGGAAGCCAATCCGGACAAAGGCAAATTCCACGCCGTCGTTTCTGGCGGCGTTCCAGTCAATGTTGTTTCCGGAAATCGCGCGGTTTTGATAGGCGGAGACGTCGATTCCGAAGCGGGTGGTAAAGTCCGTTCCGCTGTACACCAGCCGCCCCGCGTCGTTCCAATAAAAGCTGCCCTGCCCAAAGGGATTTACAGGCACGCCGGAGAAATTTGGAATTTTTTTACCATTCCGGTCGGTGGTGTAGGTCCAGTTCAGGTCTGGAACATTCTCGGCCGGCACAGTGGTTTCAGGAACCTCCACGGGCGTGGTGGCATACTGGTCCACCGGAGCGCTACCCAAATTGCGAACGGCTCCGCTCAAGGTCACGTCCTGAAGCACCACACCGCCGGTCACGCCGGGGGCGATAATGAGGTCGCCCTTGATACTCATGTTTTGCAGCGTGGCGCCATCGGCGGCGTTCACCATCAGGGTCCCCGCGGAGTCGGCGGAATAATCTCCGCTTTTTTGAATGAGGGTATCAATCATATTGTTCAGCAGATTCACCAGCTCCGCCCGGGTGATCGGCTCCGTGGGGCGAAAGCGGTTGTCCGTCCCGACGTCGGTAATATAACCCCTCTCCGCCATGGCGCTGAGATAGCCTGTGGCGTAGATTTCAATGTCTCCCGCATCCGCATAGGTCAGCGCCGTTTGGGACTCGGTCAACTGAAAGGCCCGGCCCACCATGGTAACTGCCTGCTGGCGGGTAATGTTGGCGGTGAGGCGCGCCGCGCCATCGGTTCCCAGATACACCCCCGCCGCGTGAAGCCGCAGAATCGCGTCCTCCCAATAGGCCCCTTTGGTATCGTTGAAGGCCCCTGCCGGGGAACATGCCTGATACTGTAAAAAGCGGTTCAGAATCCCCGCAAACGCGCCCCGGGTAATGGGGTCGTCCGGGTGAAACGAGCCGTCCTCATAGCCGTTAAGCACACCGTACCGCTCGCTCCACTTTTCAATGGCGCTCTGCGCCCAGTGTCCGGCTGCGTCCGGAAACCCGGCGGCAGCCATGGGCTGCGTCAGCAGGGCGGCGGACAGCGCCAGCGCGGCGGCGGCGCGGTAAACACGAAATTTCGCCATAGGCTCTCCCTTCACACTCGTCGAAATCTGTCGAATCTAATTTTAAAAAAGAAGCTTCGGACCGGTTCGTACCGGCTCAAAGCCGTTTTTGCTTTTATCTGATGGAAAGAGGACACGGCGCGGGCGGCAAAGCCGTTCTCTTCGCCCGGATTGGCTCAAAATAAGCGGAGTCGTATTCCCATGGGACATCCAGATATTGCCTGTCCTCCCGGCTATTATAGCAAAGACTGTTTGCTCTGGTCAATCCATAATTTTATGTAAACTTTTCCAGCACCGTCAAATTTTCTATTGAAATTTGACGGTATAAAGAAGGGGGTCCGCCCGCGGGCGGACCCCCTCTTACAGGCTTTTGGGTCGGTTACTGAACCTCCACCACCCGGACATAGCCGGATTTGTCGGTATAGAGCGTAGCGGAGGTGGAGAAGCTACGGGCCTCATCCAGTGTAATCCATGTGCCGTTGGCCTTGTTATAGCACAGGACATCTGTGGGAACGGTATAGCTTCGCCCACTGATTGTAACAGAAGAAGCGTTGCTCCATGCGGCGTTGGAAATATTGGCATACTTAGTCAGCAGATAGACGGTGCCAAGCTGAGCGCTGTCCCTTATAATCTCCGCAGCCACCCAGTCACCGCTGTGAAGGGTCTTGTCCGCCAGCAGATTGAAGGGGCCAAGCTGGGTGCCGAACCCTGTCAAAATGGAAACGGAGGTAAGTGAATAGCCGTTCGGATTTCCAAGAGGATCCTCAGTGCTAACCGTGTTGAACTGCAAGCGACCGAATCGGTAATCACCACTGGAAAGACTGGATACGAGAATTAGGTCGATCTGTCCGGCCCAGTTGGTTCGGCAGGAGACAATACCGGAGGAGGCCACCCGCGTGGCCGAAATTTTATCCACTGCCACAGCCTGAAGACCGGAAGACGTCGTTTGAAAAATTGCCACGTTAGCCGCCAGCAGCTTATTTCCAATTTTACGGGCAGATACATCCCAATCTCCAGGAACGTTGCCGATCATCCGGGAAACGGAAACTTTCCCTTTCTGGTCGGAAGCCACCGAAACAAGCTGGTTTTTCAGCTTATCCAGCGCGTCACCGGTAACGGTCAAAGTTCCTTTGATCTCAAGGCCGGACAGCAACCGCACGCTGCTGCCGTTGAGAATTCCCACAGCATTGCCCGAAATACCCTTCGTACCCGCCTCCACAGCGCCCGCCACCTGATTATCCTCGGTGAGCAGCAGCGTAATGGCGCTGCCCAGTTTTAGCTTAGACATGGTGTCCGTCGCGGTCGGCATAACGGAAAATTCCGTCCCCATCAGCGTAATCTTACTGGGGTTTGTGAGATTGGGCGAAGCGTTTTCATACACACCCGTAATGCGGGTGTCGCACACCCGGATAGCGTTGGTAGCCGGGCTGTAAATAGCCACGTCATAAGGGCGCATATCACCTGCCGTGGCCGCACCGCCGTTTTTATAAATAGAGTAGCGGCTGTTTCCGCCGGCAAGATCACTGAAGCCCGATGTAGACCCCTTCTCGTAAACCACCACCGCCGTGGATGCCGTGGCGCTGACGCCAGCAAAGATATATTCCACTGTGCCGCTGCCGCCAATATACAATGTCAAAGAAGTGCCCGGATTCAGCCAAGTGTAGCCGGTTTCCCAGGTCTTCTGCTCTCCGTTCACTACCATAGCCGTATCGCCCTTGATTGTAAAGCTCTCGCCGGAGGCGGTGGTGAGCTTAACCGCAGTGCCGGAGGCAAAAACCACAGTGCGGCTGGAACCGGCAATCTCCGGAACAAAGGTCATGACCTTTCCCGCTTTGTTCAGAAGAAGGATCCCCTTCATTCCGTTCATCGCGCCGGTGGAAACCTTGCCTCCCGCGATGGAGTAAGAGGTGGAATTGCCCAGCCGCATGGCGGTGTCGCTGCCGTCGGGCGCGGTGGCGCTGGAGGTGGTAAGCATTCCCTCCACGGAGCTGGCGGCAATGGAAGTGCCGTAGGACCCTCCACCTTTCGCGTCACTGCGCAGAAGATTCACAAAGAGCCGTGCCGCCGTCGCACGGGTAAGGGGCACAGAAGCGGCGGTGCTCACCCCGTCGGTAAGCCCCACGGTGGACGCTGCAGCCATGTAGCCGTCCGGCCAGATGCCGCCCATGTCGGCATCGGTATAGCCCAGCAGCCGCATCAGAATGGTAACAGCCTGACCCACGGTGACCACCCGCTCAGGATGAAATTTTCCATCCATAAAGCCCTTGATAATGGAATTGTCCGTCTTGTCCTCACCAGTGGCGCCCCGACCTGCGTCGGACGCCAGATTGATGTAGGGCGCGGCCCAATGAGAGGGCTTCACATCTGGAAACACCGTGACGGTGCGGTAACGGCTGAGCTGGCTCTCTCCGTCTTTGATCACAAAGGTGGCCATTTTACAGAACTGGGCGCGGGTGACCTGCCCTTCCGGGCTAAAGGTTCCGCCGCCGTATCCGTCCATGGCACCCAGCAGCCGCAGGCATTCTGCCGCCACGGCGGTGGTGTGGTCACTGATATCGCTGAAGCTCACCGTCGTGGATGCGGAGGCAGGCAGCGTCAACAGCGACGCAGTCATGCACACGGCAAGCAATAGGGATAAGATTCGTCTCTTCATTCTCTGCTTCTCCTTCTTTATTCCGCCCGCAGCGCTTCTACAGGCTGGAGCTTGGAGGCCTTCGCCGCCGGATAAATACCGAACAAAATGCCCAGCGCCACAGACAGGACAAACGCCCCCACGGTAATATCCACCGAGGGCCAGATATCCATTTGCATCAGCAGCTTTCCGGCAATCCTGCTCCCCAGCGTACCGATCAGAATACCGATGATGCCACCGATTCCGCAGATCATGGCGGCTTCAATCAGAAACTGGGTAACGATGGATTGGCGCTCCGCACCGATGGCCCGGCGAATGCCGATTTCCCGGGTTCGCTCGGTGACGGTTACCAGCATGATGTTCATAATGCCGATGCCGCCCACCAGCAGGCTGATGGCAGCGATGCCGCCCATCACCAGACTCATCATCATGGCGTATTCGTTGCTGCTCTGCTGCCACTGGTTTTCACTCTGGGCCTGATACCAGCCTTTTTCATTGTTCTGACCCATCAATCCCGTCAGAAATCCAATAATACGGGAGGTCGCCTCCACCGCCGCGTCGGCGCTCTTTGCCTTCACAGAAAATTCGCTCATCTGAGTGTCTGGCGCCAGAGTCCGGCTGACGGTATAGGGGAACACAATCACATTGTCCATAGACCAGCGGCTGTCCGCATCCTTTTCCTTATAGACGCCCACCACGGTAAAGGGCAGGCCGTTGACCTGCATCTCTTTTCCCACCGGGTCCACGTAATTGAAAAAGGTCTGTGCCGCCCGCGCTCCCAAGACACAGACCTGCTTATAGTCCTTGATATCCAGTAAAGACAAGTCCCTGCCCTTTTCCAACTGAAAGTTGTTGCAAATTGCATACTGGTCACTGCCAAAGTAAAGCGTAGGGGGCATTTCAGTGTTCTGGCTGCCGCCCCCGCCGCCGTCACTGGACACCGACACTCCGCCGCCCATATATCTCATTCCACCGTCTCCGCCCATTTTACTGCTGTTTTTGGTTCCGTAAACCACAGTAGCGGAAAACTGACTGTTGGGCGTCACGCCGTCTACATACTCACTCAATTGCGAACAGAAATCGTACAAATCCTGAAACACATCCTGCCCGTTGTTGTAGCTGGCATAGACGGTGATCTTGTTGGTGCCCATGGCCGCCATCATTTCCATGCTCTTCTGGTTGGACCCATTGATAACGGAGACAATGGTCATGACGGAGGCAATGCCGATGATGATGCCAAGCATCGTCAGTGCGGACCGGCCCTTGTTTCCCAAAATAGATTTCAGCGCCATTTTCAGCGCCTGCCCAATTTTCATAGCCAATCCACCTCCTGGGGACGGTCTTCAATCTTCTTTCCGTCCGTCAGGCGCACCACCCGGCGGGCCGTAGCGGCAATGCCGTTGTCGTGGGTGATGAGGATGACAGTGCTGCCGTCCTTATTAAGCTGCTGAAGAAATTTCAGCACTTCGCTTCCCGTGTGGGAATCCAGTGCGCCGGTGGGCTCGTCGGCCATCACGATAGGGGGCTTTGTTGAGATGGCTCGTGCGATGGCAACCCGCTGCTGCTGACCGCCGGACATCTCCGATGGTTTGTGCTTGGTGCGGTCCGCAAGACCCACCTTCTCCAGCGCCTCCAAGGCAAGCACCCGGCGCTTTTCCAGCCCGATGCCTTGATAAATCAAGGGCAGTTCCACATTTTCCAGCACACTGAGGTTTTGCACCAGATTGTACTGCTGGAAAATAAAACCAATCTGCTTATTGCGGATGTGGCTGAGTTCTTTATCGCTGAGTTCCCTTACGTTCACCCCGTCCAGCAGATAGTCACCTCTGGTGGGAACGTCGAGACAGCCCAGCACGTTCATCATGGTGGACTTTCCCGAGCCAGACTGGCCCACGATGGCCACAAACTCTCCCCGCTCAATGTTCAGGGAAACTCCATCCAGCGCTCGGACCTCGCTTTCAAGGCTCTCCGCATAGATTTTATAAACTTCCTTCAATTCGATCAGCATGGGCCTTACCATCCATAGGAGTTTTCCATCTGTGTGGTAGTGAATACAACGGTACCCTCTTCCACGCCGGACTTAATCTCCACGTTATAGTTGTCGGAAATGCCGATTTCCACCGGCACCGGATAGTATCCCTCCGGGACACCGTCCACGGGGACTGCCAGCTCCGCGGCGTTCTCTGGAGCCTTCGACGCTTTAATGAAAACCACGTAGCCGGAAGAACCGTCCACAAACTGGGCGTTTTTCACGCTCTGGATGGGCAGCGTCAGGCAGTTGTCATTCTGGCTGGCCACCAGAGAATAGGTGACGTTGCTGCCGCTCATGAGCGAACCGTCAAGGTTGTCCACAGAAACCACCATGGGATAGGCCGCCACGCCGTTTGTCACCTTGCTGTTGAGACTGACGGATTGCACCATTCCCATAAACGGGGTTCCCCACTGGTCCAGATCCACCGACATTCCAGCCTTTACATAGCCGATGTTCCGCTCGTCTACCGTGGCGTCAATCAGGATGGTGGTGGTGTCGGCAATGGAAATAACCGTGGTATTTGCAGCAACCTCCTCCCCGGTAGTAAGCGCAAGCCCCATCACCGTTCCATCGATGGGAGCCACGGCGCTGCAGTTATCCAGATTCTCCTGGGCGGTTTTCAGCGTCTTCTGCGCATCCGTCAGGCTTTGCTCCAAAGAGAACAGCTCGTTCTCGCTATTTTCACCGTCAATCTGTACCAGCACCTTTCCGGGGGTCACGTCCAGATAGTCCAGCAGCCCGGTAGATACAATCGTTCCGTTGACGGTGGTCTTCAAATCAATAATGCGGTTGTATTCCAGCTTCCCGGCCTCATAGGGATACACGCTTTCGCCCCCCGCCGTAAGCACGGCGGAGGCAACCATATCCCCGGTCAGCGTGCCGGGATTCTTGATGGAAAACTCCACCTCGAACAGCCGGGCGCCCTCCGGAGAAATCCGATCCACCATATGTACTGCGGAGACGGTGCCGGTGACATTCCCCATCAGCGCGGGAATGGATACGTCGGCAGTCTGCCCCACCCGGATGTCGCCCTCATAGGCGTAGCTGTAATACTGCTGAAGCTTCATGGTACGGTCGTCCACCAGCGTGGCCACCTTTGTGCCCTTGCTGATATCCTCGCCTACGTTCAGCTTCACGATGTCCTTCAGCTTCCCAGCGAAGGGCGGGGTCAGATTCAAGCCCGCAATATCTTTCTGCATGGCGTTGAGCTGCTTCTGAAAGCCGTCCACATCCTTCCGGGCCTTCTCCACAGCGGTACGGGCAGTTTCGGAATCAATCACAAAGAGCGGCGTTCCCGCCGTGACCTGCTGTCCCTCAGTGACAAAAACTTCCTGCACGGTGCCGGAGGTGGTCAGGGTGATGGTTTTGCTCTCTTTGGCCTTGGTGATGCCGCTGCCCTGCACGGTGGAGGTGATGGAATTGTATGTCACCGTATCCTCTACCACCGCTGCCTCCGCCTGCGCGCCGCCCCCCAGGAGCTTTGACAGCGCAATTACCACAACCAAAGTCACACCGCCGATGATTCCCCAGCGGATCAGCTTCTTTTTCTGCTTTGGCGTCATAGGCGGGCGTTTTGGCTTCTCCTTACCCGCCGAAACCTCGCCTGCGGGTACGCTTTCACTCCCAGACACCGAGGCTTCAACCTCTTCCGGTGCTGCCTCCCCGCTTTTTATCGGATCTTTCACTTCTGCCATTTGCCGTTCCTTTCCCACAGAGCCGCCTGTGACAAAAAATAACTGTATCAATCAGGTTAATACAGTATGACGCGCAAATCAACAACAAAACAGTTACAGTTCAGGTATCCGGCTGTTTTCAAGACTGATCTGCCGCCCGCAGTTTCTTACATTATTTATATGACGCGGGACCGATCAAAAAAGTTTCCGAAAATCAGCTTTTTTTGCGCTTTTACGTTTGCATGAAAAAGGCCCCGCCGATGAACGGCGGGGCCTTTCCAATAGAAGGTTTACGCGATCAGGCAATTGTGGCCTGGTCCTTCTTGGCCGAGAAGCGCTGATAGGCAACCAGCGCAGCCATAATCGCAAGGCCCGAGACGTCCGTCACCGTTCCGGGAATCATCATTCCCAGACCGCCAAGGACAAACAGGATGCGCAGCAGCCAGTTGATCTTCTTGTACAGGAATCCGCCAAGGCCCGCCGCAATACCGAACATACCCAACAGGGCGGTAATCACGATAATCACCATGTCATACCACTGGGCGTCAATTCCCAGCATCACGGGGCTGAAGGCAAAGATATAGGGCACAACGAACGCCGCGATAGCCAGCCTCGTTGCATTGACTCCGGTTTTCATGGGGTTGCCCTTTGCAATGGCCGCGCCTGCATAGGCCGCCAGCGCCACGGGAGGCGTAATGTCCGCCACAATGCCGAAGTAGAACACGAAGAAGTGGGCCACCATGATGGGGAAGCCCATCTGCACCAGAATCGGCGCGCAGGTGGAGGCCATGATGCAGTAGTTTGCCGTGGTGGGAACGCCCATGCCCAGAATGATACAGGCAATCATGGTCAGGAACAGGGCGATCAGCGGGATACCCATGGACGCGGCCAGAATGCCGCCCAGCAGCTTGGACGCAAGGCCGGTAACGGTGATACAGCCGGCGATCATACCCGCCATGGCACAGGCCACGGCAACGGTAATCACGTTTTTGCCGCCGTTCTCCAGCGCATCAATAATCTTGGTAAGATTCAGCCGCTCGTCCTTATTGATAAAGCCCACCACAATGGCGATGAGGATGGCCACAGCGGCGGAGAATTGCATGGTGTAGGTGTTGGTGGACACCAACACCACCAGAATCACCAGCGGCAGCAGCAGATACATCTTCTTCATCAGAAGGCCGATTTTGGGCAGCTCATTCTTGGGAATACCCCGCAGGCCCAGACGCTTTGCCTCCAGATGGACGGCAATGTAGATACCAGCGAAATACAAAAACGCGGGAAGAATTGCCCGCAGGGCAACCTGCGCATAGCTCACGCCGATATACTCCGACATCAAGAATGCGGCAGCACCCATGATGGGGGGCATAATCTGTCCGCCGGTAGAGGACGCAGCCTCCACCGCACCGGCAAATTCCGGCGCATAGCCGGTCTTTTTCATCATCGGGATGGTGACGGAGCCGGTGGTAACCGTATTGCCAACGGAGGAGCCGGACACCATGCCGCACAGCGCGGAGGAAATGACCGCCACCTTGGCGGGACCACCGGCGGCAGCGCCGCAAAGGGAATTTGC
Source organism: Oscillibacter sp. (assembly GCF_032018205.1). Lineage (GTDB taxonomy): Bacteria > Bacillota > Clostridia > Oscillospirales > Oscillospiraceae > Oscillibacter. Next base: position 12,144 of record NZ_DALZOY010000007.1, read on the forward strand.
AACCTGAATAAAAAAGTTTGCGATGCCCGTCCGCTCCAAGAATGCGCCGAAGATAATGAACACCACGATATACTTGGCACAGACGTTAATGGGCGTGGACATAATGCCGGAGGAGGTATAGAACAGGGTGTAGATCACCCGGCGAATGACCATATAGCCCGTCGCGTTGGGGGTTTGGAACATATTATAAAAAGTGTAGATCAGAAGGAGGCTCAACACAACGAGGATGGGGAGGCCGACGCTTCGGCGGCACAGCTCCATCAGAGCCACAATCGCGACCAGACCCAGCACGATCATATACGGCTCGATTCTGGCGGAAAGCTTGATGATCTGCACGGCGTTGGCTGCATAATAGAAGAACGGCAGGGAGCCGCACAGCATTAAAATCAAATCGTACCAAGGCAGGCTGTTGACTTTCACACTGCCCTTCTTCGCGGGATAGGTCAGATATCCCATAATGGCAATCAGACCCACAAAAATGGTCAGCCGCTTTTCCGGCATGGCATTGCTGAATAAGGTCACCCAAATGCTGTATACCGAGAACGTCACCATCAGCCAGCGGATTACCCGTTTGGGCATGCCCTCCCAGACCCGGACGTTGGATTCACGGTCATACTTTTTCATAACGGCTTCAACGTCCGCCGCAGTGCCCACATCCACATTCTGAGGGATGTTCATGGCAGAGGTATCCTCTAAAGGACGTTCCTGATTCTCGTCCCCGGATTTGTCTTTAAATAAACTCATACCTTCTCCTTAACTCATGAGGTAAATACAGAAAGCAACCGCGGCGGGCGGATGCCCGCCGCGGCCACTTGCATCTAAATGCTGATTTCCGATGTTTACTTCGTGGGAACGGTGATGCCCTTCTCGGCAAAATACTTGGCAGCGCCGGGATGATAGGGAACGGAGGTCACGGAAGCGGCAAACTCCACGTTCAGCTCAGTGCCCTTGGCATGCTGGGCGGAGATAGCGTCCAGATTCTCAAAGATGGTGGAAACAAACTCATAGATGGCCTGCTCGCTCACATCGTCGCGGGCAACAACCACGGCGCCGACGGCCACGGTCTTGGTATCCACGTCCAGCCCCTCATAGGTGCCGGCGGGGATGGTGTACTCGGTGTAATAGGGAGAGGTTTCCAGAAGCTTTGCAATGTGCGCATCATCCAGACTCACCAGATACACGCTCTTGGCGGTGGCCAGAGAGGTGATGGCGGTGGTGGGGGCGCCAGCCACGACGAAAGCCGCGTCCAGCTTGCCGTCCTGCAGCGCATCGGCACTGTCGCCGAAGCCCTGATAGGTGGGGTTGATGTCCTGCTCGGTCAGATCATAAGCGCCCAAGAGGTCCATCGCGTTGTAGAACACGCCGGAACCGGCGGCACCAATGGAGACGTTTTTGCCCTTCAGGTCGGCAACGGTCTTGATGTCGGGGTTGGTGGTAACGATCTGCACCTGCTCCATGTAGAGGTTGGCCACGGTGGAGATGTCGGAAACAGCGCCGGTCTCGGCAAACAGGTTGGTGCCCGCATACGCATAAGACATGACGTCGGACTGGACAAAGCCCAACTGAGCCGCGCCGTCCTGCAGGTTCTCAATGTTGTTCTGAGAGCCGCCGGACTCGATGGCGACAACGCTCATGCCGGTATTGCTGGTGACATACTGGCTCAGCACGCCGCCAAAGGCATAGTATGTACCCTGAGAGCCGCCGGTAGAGAAGGTCAGGGAATCCGTGGCGCCGGCGGCTGCACCGGAGGAAGCGGCTCCGCTGCCGGAACCCGCAGGAGGAGTGGTCCCTCCATTATTTCCGCAGCCGGAGAGGACAGAGGCCATCATCAAAGTGGCCAGGAAAAGAGACATTAGTTTTTTCATCGCAATACTCCTTTTCTTTCATTCAATCTGCTCGGGACTTGTTATATTGTAGCGTAATAATTGGAAAGTTTCAACATGCTTTTCGGCGATTTGTGCAAATTTTTTTCAAGACTATGAATTTTTCCTTGCAAAACGCCAAATTTATTCTTGCATGACTACAATTAAAATGCAGGCAATATTTTGCCGGCATCCCTTTTCTTTATAAAAAATTTATAAAAAATTCATAAAAATAAAGAAATATGTGTAAAAATGATGAAAATAAATGCAGGACGGGACGCGAAAAAATTTTTTCGCGTCCCGTCCAATTTCTTCAAAATGCCAGGAATCTTCTTTGTGCATTTTGACTGTTTTTGCCGCTATCGAACCGTTATCGTATGGTCAAAAGCAGTTGTCCGCCCTTCACAGTCTCTCCTTCGGCCACCTGAACAGCCTCCACCGTGCCCGCCATGCGGGCAGTGATGGCGGTTTCCATCTTCATGGCCTCAATGGTAATGAGGGTCTGGTTCACCTCGACGGCGTCCCCCGCCTTCACCTGCACCTTGCTCACTGCGCCGGGAATAGACGCGCCCACCTGACTCTTGTCCTCCGGGTCGGCCATGGGAACCTTGACGATGCTCTTCTGGGCCTCCGCGTCGGGAACCTGCACGTCCCGGCGGATGCCGTTCAGCTCAAAGCTGACGGTGCGCATCCCCTCTCTGTCCACCTCGCCAAGGCCGAGATACTTAATCATCAGAGTCTTGCCGTCGGCAATGTTGACCTTGTGCGTCTCCCCCACGGCCAAACCGTGGAAAAACACATGGCTGCCCAGACGGGTGACGTAGCCATACTCCTTCTGATCCCGCTTATAGTCCCGATAAACCTTGGGATACAGGCAATAGGAGATGACGGACCGGTCGGCGGGCTCGGGGTCGAATTCCAGCATTTCCTTGCGCACCGCCTCAAAGTCCACCGGCTTCAAAAGCTCGCCGGGGCGGCAGGTAACAGCCTTCTTCCCTTTCAAAACCACCTTTTGCAAATCCTTGGGGAAGCCCCATGCGGGCTGGCCCATCATGCCGGAGAAATAGCTCACCGCGCTGTCGGGGAAGGCGAGGTTCGCGCCCTTTTCCACGATGTTTTCCGGCGTCAGGCCGTTCTGGGTCATAAAGATAGCCATGTCGCCTACCATTTTGCTGGAGGGCGTCACCTTTACAATGTCGCCCAGAATGTCGTTGACCTTCCGATAGTTCTCCTTCACGTCCCGGAACCGGTCGCCCAGTCCCAGAGATTCCACCTGCGGCTTGAGGTTGGTATACTGCCCACCGGGAATCTCATAGCGGTAAATATCGGTGGCGGGGCATTTAATGTCCGCCTCAAAGGAATCGTACCGGGTGCGCACGTCCTCCCAATAGTCCGTCAGGTACTGGAGCCGCTCCAAATCCATGCCGGTGTCCCGCTCGGTGCCCTGAAGCGCGGCAACCACGGCGTTCAGGGACGGCTGGCTGGTAAGCGAGCTCATGGAGGAAATGGCAAGGTCCGCCACATCCACGCCAGCCTCCGCCGCCATCAGCACCGCGGCCACCTGATTACCGGAGGTGTTGTGGGTATGAAGCTGAATGGGAATGCCAATCTCCTGCTTCAGCTCGGAAACCAGCTTTTTGGCGGCGTAGGGCTTCAGCAGGCCCGCCATATCCTTGATGGCCAGCATATGTGCGCCCCGCTTTTCAAGCTCCTTTGCCAGATTGATATAATACTTTAAGGTATACTTGTCCCGGGCCGGGTCCAGAATGTCCCCGGTGTAGCACACGGCGGCCTGACAGAGCTTGCCCTGCTTCAGCACCTCGTCCATGGCCACTTCCATGCCGGGAATCCAGTTCAGAGAGTCGAACACCCGGAACACATCCACGCCGTTGATGGCGGCCTGCCGCACAAACTCCCGGATGACATTGTCGGGATAGTTGGTATAACCCACGGCGTTTGCGCCCCGCAGCAGCATTTGCAGCAGCAGGTTGGGGGCCTTTTCCCGAATCATGTTCAGCCGCTCCCACGGGGATTCGTGGAGGAAGCGGTAGGCCACGTCAAAGGTTGCGCCGCCCCAGCACTCCAGAGAAAACGCGTCCGCCTCAATTTCAGAGGTGGCCTCCATGCTCTTCACAATGTCCCGCGTGCGCACGCGGGTGGCAAGCAGAGACTGGTGAGCATCTCGGGTGGTGGTGTCGCAGATCAGCAGTTTTTTCTGCTCCAGCACCCATTTGGCAACGGCTTCCGGGCCTTTGGCATCCAACATCTGCTTTAATCCGTCGGGCCGCTCCCCGGTGACAGGGGGATAGCGGGGGTCTTCGTAGAGCTTCTGGGGACCCTGCTCCTTCACCACGATGTTGGCGATGTATTTCAGCATCTTGGTGGCCCGGTCCTGCCCCTCGTCCAGCTCGAACAGGCTGGGGGCTTCGTCGATATACTTGGTGTGGCAGCCGCCCGCGCGGAACACCTCGTCATGGAGAATGTTCAGAATAAAGGCAAGGTTGGTTTTCACGCCCCGGACGTGCACCTCCCGCACGGCGCGGATGGCCTTGCGGCACACGCCCTCGAAGGTGGAATCCCAAGTGGTGACCTTCACCAGCAGGGAATCATAATAAGGAGAGATCACCGCACCGGCATAGGCGTTTCCGTCCAGCCGCACGCCAAAGCCGCCGCCGGAGCGGTAGGCAGTGATTTTTCCGGTGTCGGGGGCAAAGCCGTTGGCCGGGTCCTCAGTGGTGACGCGGCACTGGATGGCGTATCCGTTCCGATGCACGTCGGCCTGTTTTTTGATGCCGATGCGGGGGTCGCTGAGGGGGCAGCCCTGTGCAATCAAAATTTGAGAGCGCACAAGGTCCACGCCGGTAACCATTTCGGTGACGGTGTGCTCCACCTGAATGCGGGGGTTCATCTCAATGAAGTAGTGATGCCCCTCCTTGTCCACCAGAAACTCCAGCGTTCCAGCGTTGGTATAGCCCACCCGCTTGGCGATTTTCACCGCGTCGTCATACAGCGCCCTGCGCACCTCCTCTGATACGGAGAACGCGGGGGTGAACTCCACCACCTTCTGATAGCGCCGCTGAAGAGAGCAGTCCCGCTCGTAGAGATGGACCACATTTCCATGCTCGTCGCCCAGCACCTGAATCTCAATGTGCTTGGGCTGAACCAGAAACTTTTCCATGAAGATGTCGTCGTTGCCAAAAGCCTTTTTGGCCTCGGACTTCACAAGGTCGTAGTTAACGCCCACTTCCTCCACGGTGTCGCACCGGCGCATACCCCGCCCGCCGCCGCCGGCGGCGGCTTTGAGAATCACAGGGAAGCCAAACTCCATGGCAAGTTTCTGGGCTACCTGCCGGTCAGGAATCGGGTCCTTGGTCCCGGGTGTGGTCGACACGCCGCACTCAATGGCCAGCGCCTTGGCGGACAGCTTGTCGCCCATCATATCCAGCACCTTGGAATTGGGCCCGATAAACTTGATTCCCGCTTCCTCACAGGCCCGGGCAAAATCGCCGTTCTCGCTCAAAAAGCCATAGCCGGGATGGATCGCGTCCGCCCCGTGCTTTTTGGCCAGCTCAATGATGCGGGGAATGTCCAGATACGCCCCCAGAGGGCTTTCGTTCTCCCCGATGAGATAGGATTCGTCCGCCGCCGTGCGGAACAGGCCGTACATATCCTCGTTGGAATAGATGGCAATGGTCTGCAAGCCCAGATCGTGACACGCGCGGAACACGCGCATGGCAATTTCACCGCGGTTTGCCACCAGCACCTTTTTAAATTCTCTGCCCATGGTTTTCCTTCCTTCCCTCCGCGCACCTCAGGCGCGGGACGGCTTTTTCCATTCTGAAAACGCCGCGAGCCGCTGCGCGTCCGCAAATTTTTATTTGATTCAGTATACTACCCCGTAAAGCTCCGCCGCAACGAAAATCCGGCGGTTTCTTTCATTTCGGAAAACGCCACAGCTTTTGCGTAAATTTTTCGTCCGTTTCCGGCAGTTTCTACAAAGCGCTTCGTATCCCCCTGATTTTCCAGAACGCCGCGTCCGCAAACCGGACGCGGCGTTCTTCTCAATTTCCTTACTTGGCGGCTCTGCTGTCCACCAATTCCTTTAGCTGCGCAGTAAACGCCTCCAACGACATCACGCCAAGGTCGCCGTCGGCCCGGTGACGAACCGCCACCTGACCGCTTTCTGCCTCCTTGTCGCCCACCACCAGCATGAAGGGGTCCTTCTCCAGTTGGGCCTCGCGGATTTTTTTGCCGATTTTTTCGTTCCGCAGGTCCACCTCTACCCGGAAGCCCTGCGCCTCCAGCGTGGCGGCCACCTGCTTCGCGTACTCGTCCGCCCGCTGGGTAATGGTAAGAATCTTCACCTGCACGGGGCTGAGCCAAGTGGGGAACGCACCGGCAAAATGCTCGATAATGACACCGATAAACCGCTCGATAGAGCCCAGCACCACACGGTGGATCATGACGGGACGGTGCTTCTGGCCATCCTCACCCACATATTCAAGATCAAAACGTTCGGGCATCTGCATATCAAGCTGAATCGTGCCGCACTGCCAGGTCCGGCCCAGCGAGTCCGCCAGATGGAAGTCCAGCTTCGGGCCGTAGAAGGCTCCGTCGCCCTCGTTGATGACGTATTCCTTGCCCATGTGCTCGATGGCCTTTTTCAGCGTCTCGGTGGCATAGTCCCAGGTTTCCTTCTCACCGATGTGATCCTCCGGCATGGTGGAAACCTCGATCTGATAGCTCAGTCCAAAGACGGAGTACACCTCGTCAAACAGGCGAACCACGTTTTGGATTTCGGCCTCCATCTGATCCCATGTCATAAAGATATGAGCGTCGTCCTGCGTGAAGCAGCGGACGCGGAACAGACCGTGCAGCGCGCCGGAAAGTTCGTGTCGGTGAACTAAACCCAGCTCAGCCATACGCAGCGGCAAATCACGGTAGGAGTGAGGCTCGGTCTTGTAAACCAGCATACCGCCCGGGCAGTTCATGGGCTTGACGGCGTAATCCTCGCCGTCGATGACGGTGGTATACATATTGTTTTTATAATGGTCCCAGTGGCCGGAGCGATGCCACAGTTCCTGATTTAAAATAATGGGGGAAGAAATTTCCACATAGCCGTATTTCTTATGAACCTGACGCCAGTAGTCCAGCAGAGTATTGCGCAGGACCATGCCCTTAGGCAGGAAGAAGGGAAAACCGGGGCCTTCGTCCATCAGTGCAAACAGGCCCAGCTCCTTACCAAGCTTGCGGTGGTCCCGGCGCTTGGCCTCTTCAATGCGCTCCAGATATGCGTCTAGTTCCTCCTTTTTGGGGAAAGCGATGCCGTAAATCCGCTGAAGGGTCTGGCGGTTGGAGTCACCCCGCCAATAGGCGGCGTTGCAGGCGGTGAGCTTGATGGCATTGCCCTTGATGCGTCCGGTGGAGTCCAGATGGGGGCCGGCGCACAGGTCGATAAACTCGCCCTGCTTATAGAAGGAGATCACCGCGTCCTCCGGCAGGTCGTTGATCAATTCCACCTTATAAGGTTCGCCCTTTTCCTCCATAAACTTGATGGCATCATGCCGGGGCATCTCAGAGCGCTCCAGCTTCAGCTTTTCCTTGCAGATTTTCCGCATCTCGGCCTCAATCTGCTCCATCATCTCAGGAGTGAAGGGGACGGGAGAATCCAGATCGTAATAAAAGCCCTCATCGATGGAGGGGCCGATGGCCAGCTTCACCTCGGGATACAGGCGCTTCACCGCCTGCGCCATCACGTGGGAGCAGGTGTGCCAATAGGTTTTGCGGTAGGCCGGGTCTTCAAAGGTAAACTGCTTCTCATTTGCTTCAGACATTTCAATTCCTCCTCAAATTGGGGCCGGGACGGCACGCGGACGCGCCGCCGGAGATTTTTGACGACAAAAAATCTCACCCCTGAAAAATCAGGGGTGAGATACGAATTCGTATTCCACGGTTCCACCCTGCTTGCGCCAAAACAGACGCCGCTCGTGTCCTCTGTAACGGGAGGTCCCGTCCCGTTCTACTTAGGTTTCCCCTTTCGGCGGGCGGCTCCAAGGCGGTGTCGCTTCGGTTCCGGCAAGGGCCGCTTGCAGCAAGCGCGGCCCCTCTCTGGTGTCTTTCCCGAACGATGTCCTTTTCCAAGCCTTTTGGTATGATTATTGCTAATATAGCACCTGAAATTGTGTCTGTCAAGCCGCCGTGTGTTAATTTTTTATGACAGAGAGCACCGTAAGCCGGTTCCCGTCCACGGTGAATTTCACCTCGGCCCCGGCAAAGCCGAAGCCGTACACCCGTCCCGGATCGTCTTGATAGGCGGGCCGGGGATCCTCGGCCAAAACGCCCATCAGGGCTGCCCTGCTCCCTTCCGGGAGAAGTTCCAGCGCCTCCGGCGGGCACTCCACCGTCAGCTTCCGCTCCGGGGCGGAAGGTGCAAAGCCGCCCGTGGCCTCCGGGTGGGCGTCCACATAGGGGACATAGGGCTTGATGTCCAAGATCGGCGTGCCGTCCATCAAATCGGCTCCCGCCACCCGGAGAATGCAGCCGTCAGCCCCGCTCTCCTCAATGCCCAGCAGCTTTACGCAGGAAAGGCCAATCGGATTGGGGCGAAAGGGCGACCGTGTGGCAAACACGCCCATGCGGGTGTTTCCCCCCAGCCGGGGCGGCCGCACCGTGGGCGACCAGCCCTCCCGCACAGATTCGGAAAACTGCCAGATCAGCCACAGGTGGGAAAAGCCCTCCAGCCCCCGCAACGCATCGGGGTTGCGGTACTCCGGGAGAAATACCACGCGGCTCTCCAGCTCTTCCACCAATCCGCTCTGGCGGGGAACGCCAAATTTTGTTTGAAAATCGCTTTGAATACGGGCGATAAATTTTACGGAAAAGCCGTCTTCCACAGAACCACTTCCCTTTCCTTCGTAAATCTCTTGTCGTATTAAGTATAGCGGACATCTGCCGCTTTTGCAACACTTACCGGCGGCTCTGCCAGCTTAAAAGCCGTCCCGTTTCAATAGCTGCCAGCGCCCGGACACCGTCGAAGTCCACATAGGGGTTGTAAATCGCCTCCAACACATCGTGAGTGTCCTTGGCGTCCCGCAGGGCGGAGACGGCTTCTTCCCGCAGGGAGGCGGACATTCTCCGCAGCAGCCGCTCTCTCCCCCTCTCCTCCGTCCGGGTCAACGCGTCCAGACGGATGCGGCGGAAGGGATTTCCCTCGTACTCCATTCCGGGCCGGGAGGTGACGAAGCCAAGTCCCAGACCGGGAATCAACAAATGCTCCAGCCGTCCCGGCTCTTCGGGAGACGGGCAGGCAATCGTGTCCCAGCCTTGGTCCGACGCAGTCTTGCGCAGCCGTTCCAAAAGCGGGCCCGCCAACTCCCAGCGGTCTGCCAGTTCATAGACCTTGGGACAAAGAGCCTCTACGCTGTCAAACCGCCATACGGTCCCCCGGAAGGTAACCCCGCCCAAAAAGCGCCAATCCGTCTTGCCGGACTGATTTCCCTTTTTGCGCAGCTCCCGTGCAATAATCCCGTCCAACCGCCTGTTTGCCCGCTGGAGGTCAAAACATCGCCCCGCATCCGTCACCGTCTCCAGCTCCACTTCCCGCGCCGCCTTCAGGCAGCGGTAAGCCCCAGCCACAGCTTCCTTGTTTTTCCGAATCAGGGTCACGATTTCTTCCCGAGCGGCCTTTGCCGCCGTCAGGTCGTAGAACCGGCCCAAATCCACAATTCGCTCCACCGCCGCCGCATAGCGGGGCTCCATGGTGTGGGGCGGCGTACCGTCCACCGCCGCGCAGCCCATGTCAGGCAGGTAAATTCCGTCCAGCGAATCCGGGTCGCCGCTGCACCAAAGATACTCCACCCGCTCTCCGGCCCCCTCCATTGCCTCTCCCAACATTCTTAAAAACGTGGATTTTCCAACACCGGGGCCCCCTTTTAAAATCATCAGGTCATATGTATCTTCTCCGACCAAGCGGTCAAACAGGCTTTGAAATCCGGCTCCGCCATTGGCGCCGAGAAAAAAATTGGTTACAGTAGCCATATTGTCTCCTCCAAATCTGTTCTCATCCACAGATTATGCGGAAACAGCCTGACCCGACACAAAATCAATCCGCTTCCTGATCGGAAGCGGATTCACCCAAAAAGAGATAAAAAAATCCCAGCTTCGCCCTACGCTGAAAAACAAAAATACTCAGCCAATACCCAGCAAATCCGGCTGCTCAGGAGAATGCAAAGCGACAAACTTCGTTTGCCGGAACAGGGCTTTCTTCCCCGGTGAAGCCAAGGCTTCTACAAAAAACGGACGCGCGGCGATTGTATCGCCGCGCGTCGGAAAGACTTTTTATAAAAACAGCGCACTTTCCGCCGGTCGGGTATAATTCTCCTCCAGCATGGCCTTGTGAGACAAAAACGCCGGATCATCAAAATATTTCGCATCCAGCGGACACTTTGTGACGCAGGCCTGACACTTGATGCATGTCCCCGGAACACTGGCCACATTTTTCGGGTCGATGGCTCCCATGGGGCAGACGGCGGCGCACACGCCGCACTGAGAGCACTTCTTCATATCCGTCACGGGCTTTGCCTTCAGGAACTTGGCAGGCTGACCGTCGGTTCCCAGCGGCGTGTAATAGGGCGCGGCAGGGTCGCCGGACACCTGCACGGGGGCAGGCGTCTCCGCCAGCAACAAAAGCTTTTCCGCAACCTTTTTGCCGAAATCTTCTGCCTGATCCAAGTCCTGCGCATTGGGCCGACCGTGGGCCAGTTCGGTTGCAAAGGCATGCTGCCCCACGAAGGCAGCGGCGGACACGGTGTGGAAGCCGTGGGCCTCCAACTCCGCACACAGCTCCGCCAGCGCGTTGTCAAAGCTCCGGTTACCAAACAGGACCACCGGCACGGCCAGCGCACCGTTGCCCGTCAGCTTGCTCTGGAAATAGGGCAAAATCTTGTTGGGAACGCGCCCCGCATAGGTGGGCGTGGCCACGATTACCAAGTCGCTTGGCGTAAAGGAAATTTCCTTTGCACGCGTCATAGGAAGAGAAATATTCGTAACCGTCACCGGTTTTCCCAGCTTATACGCCGCCCCTTTGGCCACAGCCATCGCCACCTTTTCGGTGGAGCCTGTGGCGCTGAAATAAACCACCCGTACTCTCTGGATCGCCATATCCATTTTCCCCCTTGTTCTGTTTTCAAACCGCTCTTAAAGCGAAAAGTCCTCTTCCCTCAGCCGCGCCGTCTCCAAGGCCGCAGGCCGGGGCGGAACCCTTTTCAGCGGGTCGTACCGGAAGCTGCGGCAACTGCCCTCCACGGGGACGATTCCCCGCTTCACGCAGGCCACGTCCCGCTCATTGATCTGCGCGCCCCGCAGACAATAAGCACACCGGGGATCGATGTCCTTACGAAACAGCACGAAAGTCACCTCACTTTACAGCCCTTAAAGAGCCTCAATTTTAATTCCTTCGTCCTCCACCGTGGCCTTAATTTGAGACACGGGATGCTCGTAGCTGTCAATCATCTTGGCCGCCATGGGGTCCTCCAGTTCTTTCTGGATAGTGCGGCGCAGATTCCGCGCGCCATAGGTGATGGAATAGGATTTGCGGGTAAGGTACGCCAGCAGTTCGTCGCCATATGTCAGCGTCACACCTTTTTCCTTCAGGGAAGCGGTCAGCTCCTCCAGCATGATGCGGGCGATGGACTGGAAATTCTCCTCGCTGAGGCGGTTAAAGCAGATCACCTCGTCCACCCGGTTGATGAACTCGGGGCGGAGGAACTGCTCCAGCCCCTTCATGGCCTTGGCCCTGTCCTGCTGTCCGGCAGTGCGGTCAAAGCCCACCGTCCCCTCCTTGGTGGCACTGCCTGCGTTGGAGGTCATGACGATGACAGTATTTTCAAAGTTGACCTTCCGCCCGTGGGCATCGGTGATTTCTCCGTCGTCCAAAATCTGCAGTAGAATGTTCAGCACGTCCGGATGCGCCTTCTCAATTTCGTCGAAGAGGACCACGGCATAGGGCTTCCGGCGGATTTTCTCCGTAAGCTGGCCCGCCTCGTCATAGCCCACATAGCCGGGTGGGGACCCCACAATGCGGGAGACGGAGTGCTTTTCCATAAATTCGGACATGTCCAGACGAATCAGAGAATCCGGCGTGTTGAACAGGTCTGTGGCCAGTTGCTTCACCAGCTCTGTTTTGCCCACGCCGGTGGGGCCGACAAAAATGAAGCTAACGGGCTTGCGCTTGGGGCTGATGCCCACCCGGTTCCGCCGCACGGCGGCGGTGACGGCCTCCACGGCCTCGTCCTGCCCCACGATGTGGGTTTTCAAACGGCTGGAAAGCTGGCTCAGACGCTGGAACTCCTGCTCCCGAATGCGGGAGGCGGGAATTTTCGTCCACAGCTCAATGACGTGGGCCAGATTTTCCATGGCCAGCAACGGGTCGCCCTTATCCAAAAGGACTTGCAGCTCCGTCCCAAGCTTGGCCTGTTTGCTTTTCAAAAGGGCCATCCGGGCATAATCCGGCTCAGCCCCCTCCTCGGCGGCCAACTCCTCCAGCATGGCGGTTTCCTTTTCATAATCGTCCAGTTCCCGCTGAATTTCCATGCGGCGGGAAATGTCCGGGTCTTTCAGATTCAAATCGGAGCAGGCCTCGTCAATGAGGTCAATGGCCTTGTCCGGCAAAAACCGGTCGGTAATATACCGCTCGGAGAGCAGCACCGCCTGACGCAGAATCCCGTCGGAGAGCTTCACGCCGTGGAACGTCTCATACTTGGGGGCCAGTCCCTTCAAAATCTGAATAGAGTCCTCCAAAGACGGCTCACTCACCGTCACAGGCTGAAAACGACGCTCCAATGCGGTGTCTTTTTCAATGGACTTGCGGTATTCGGTGAAGGTGGTGGCGCCGATCACCTGAATCTCGCCCCGGGACAGGGCGGGCTTTAGGATATTGGCAGCGTTCATGCTGCCCTCGGCGTCTCCCGCGCCCACGATGGTGTGCACCTCGTCGATCATGAGGATAATGTTCCCCAGCCGTTTCACCTCGTCGATAAGCCCCTTCATCCGGGACTCGAACTGGCCACGGAACTGGGTTCCCGCCACCAAGGCGGTCAAATCCAGCAGGTAGACTTCCTTATCCCGCAGCTTGAAGGGCACCTTCCCATCCGCGATGCGCTGGGAAAGCCCCTCGGCAATGGCGGTTTTACCAACGCCCGGTTCGCCGATCAGGCAGGGGTTGTTCTTCTGGCGGCGATTGAGAATCTGAATCACGCGCTCGATCTCCTGCTCCCGCCCGATGACCGGGTCCAGCTTGCCGGACTTGGCACGCTCCGTCAGGTTCAGGCAGTAGCTCTCTAGAAATTTGCGCTTTTTGTCGCCCTTGTGCTCCCGATCCCGGTCCGCGCGGGCAGAGCCACCGGAGGGCTGCTCGTCGCCCCGAGGGGACTCGCCGTTGTTAAACAGCCGGTTCAAAAACGGGAAGGTGGCGGTTTTCCCCTCCTCCTCCTCGGGCTCGGGCTCGGCTGTCTCGCCCTTAGGCAGGTCCTCTACGTTCTCCACGCCGTCAAAGGCCTGAAGCATCTCGTTGTTCAGGGTTTCCAGATCATCGTCGGAAATCCCCATCCGCTTCATCATATCATCCACCTGCGGAAGCCCCAGATCCTTGGCGCAGCGCAGGCACAGGCCCTCGTTTACCGTGTTGTCCCCGTCCAGACGGGAAATGAACACCACGGCCACATTTTTTTTGCATCTTGAGCAAAGTTTCGGTTGCATTGTATACCTCCAGAATTACAGTGGATGTCCGGAATCCCGCGCAGGCTGCGCCGACGTGCGGAAAACCGGGTTAGCTCAGTAGAAAAGCAGGTCCAGCGGACCGTTGGAGACAAAAAAGCGCAATAAATGGGTTTGGGCCACCGTCTCTGCGTCAAAAGAGACGCGGGTGCTGCGCAGCAGCCAGACAAGCAGAAAAATCAGCAGCGCCCCCTGAAGTAACCCGATGAGCGCGCCGCCCAGCCCGTTGATAAAGTGGATGCCCGGCAGCTTTGTCGCCACATCCAGCGCCTTTGCCACCAAATGAAGCAGCAACAGCAGCGCCACGAAGGACAGGGCGAAAATCAGCATGTATACGAAGGATTCCGTCACACTGTCCGCCACCGCCATCGCCAGAGAAACGCCGGTTTCCCGAACCTTTTCCGCCGCTTTATCCGACAGGGACTTTGTCAGCGTGTCATCCCAGCCCATCAGCCGCAGCAATTCTCCCGCCTGTATGCGAAGCAGGGAGCTGTCCTCCCCGCCGCTTCCGGCGGCAGACGACCCGCTGCCGATGCTCTCCGTAGGAAGCTCCGGCTGCACCGGAGTCACGGCCTCGCTCCCCTCCGGGGACAGGCCCTCCGCCTGTGAGGATGCGCCGCCGCTCATTGCGTCGTCTACTCTCTGTGAAATGGCGGACTCAATCACAGGCCGAAGCAAATCCACAGCCATGGGCGTCAGCTCCCGAGCCGCAAAGGTGGCCCCCGTCAAAGCGAGAACCACAATCACCAACCCCACCACAGAGCGAAACAGGCCCCGCCACGCGCCGTAAATCAAAAAGCCCAGCAGCAAAGCCGCGAGAATACAGTCTATTATAACAGCAGTTTTCAACTTTGCCTACCTCTTCACTCGTAAATAATTTGTGAACCGCGCTGAAATATCGACCAGAATTGCACGTTCATGGCAAAAAGCGCACTGCCCGCTCCGCCGCCAGCAGCAAAGCTGAGCCGTCTTCGCCCATCAGCGCCTCCCGGGCGTAATCCGTGCCGTTGAGAGATGCGTATTGCTCAAGCTGCGGCGTGTAAATCGCAAGCTTATCGGTATACAGCACCGCGATGTACCGCCCGGCAGCGGAAACACTCAAAATTTCGTCGCTGACGTTCAAGGATGCAAGCTCCTGTCCGTCTGACCCCACCGTCACAAGACGGCCCACGCTGCCGGATTGGTAGCGGTTTAACAGCAGTACCGCATAGCCCTCGCCATGGAGGTCATATTCCCTTAAATAAGCGCCGCCATAGGAATACGAGGCGGAAAGCGCCCGCGCGTCGGCGCTGAAATACACTCCGTCGTCGCACACCAGCGCCAGACTTCGGTCCACCGTCCCCATGTCGTAGCACATCCCCTCGCCCACGGTCCATGACGCGACAGGGTCCTGCGCCGTTAGGTCATAGAGCACAAGGCCTGAGGCAAAGGCTCCGTTGGACTGGCCAAGCGTCACAGCCGCCAGATACTTTCCGTCGTCGGTGGCATAGGCGCCGGAGATGAAGCGCTCCGACGACCTGAACTCAAACAGCTCGTTTCCCGCCGTGTCATAGACCACGACGGAAGCTTTGTAGCTCTGCTTTTTGGCGGTCACAGCCAGCTCGCCGCTCTTGTTCAGTGCGACGGCAATGTACGGCTCCGTCTCGCTTGCGGTGAGCTGATAAACCAGCCCGGTCTTATCCAATACGTACAGCTCCGTGCCTCCCACGTCATAGGCCACGGCCCGGTCCCCTTGCGCAATCAGTGCCGGGGCCTCCATTTTCACCGACGCGGACCAGATGGTCTTTCCGTTTCCGTCCACCAGAGAAAGGGCCGTGTCCGACAAAACCGCAAGGGTATTTCCCAGCTTTGCATAGCGGTTTTTGTGGGACGCGTCATAAGTATAGCCCGTGGACCCGTCTCCCTCGCTTTTGCCATAGGCAACATAGCGCCGCAGAACGTCCAGTCCCGTGCCATCTCTCCATGCCGCAGCCAGCACCACGCCCAGCACCGCCACAAGCAACAAAAAAAAGGCCAGAAAACCCCGCAGGCGGTGCCTTGGCGGGCGGTCCTCCTCGTCGTCATCATTCCAGATGTCGTTCCGTTTATCAGCCATTGAGCCGCTCATCCTCATACCAAAGTTTTGTCAGGTACAGTCCGCCCGGCGGAACCGTAGGACCCGCCGCGCTGCGGTCCCGGCTTTCAAGAATATACGGGATATCCTCCGGGGTAAATTTCCCCTCCGCCGCATAGAGCACCGTCCCAGTAATGGCACGCACCATATTATACAAAAACCCGTCGGCGCAGACCTTTAATTCCAAAAGGTCCCCGCTTCGGGATACGTCGCAATAGTAAATTGTGCGGACGGTGGACTTTGTCTCCGTCCCCACACTCCGCACTGCCGCAAAGTCGTGCGTCCCCACAAACATGCCGGCGGCGCGGCTTAAAAATTCCTCGTCCAGCCGCTTGGGATAAAAATATGCCCGATTGACGTAAAAGGGGTTCTTAAAAGTGGAATTGTAAATGCGGTAAGTATATTCTTTCTTAATGCAGGAGCCGATGGCGTTGAAATTCATGTCCACCTCCAGCGCCTCCCGCACGGCGATGTCCTGTGGTGTGTGGGTGTTCACGGCAAAGGGCAGCCGGTCTGTTGGAATACGGCTTTCCGTGCGGAAATTGGCCACGTACCGCTCGGCATGGACCCCCGCGTCGGTGCGTCCGCAGCCGGTGAGGTGCACCGGACCGCCGCAAACCTCCGCAAGCGCTTTTTCCAGCGTCCCGCAGATGGAAACGGCGTTTTTCTGCACCTGCCACCCGTGGTAGGCGGCGCCGTTGTACATCAGCTTCAGCGCAATGTTTCGCATAACCTCTCCTCCTCAGCTTCTAAGCGGCCTGCACTTCGGGGAACCCTTCTGCTCACGACACAGCCGGAGGCATGAGCCGGGAGGCCACTTCCCCTTGTCCATGGGCAATGCGGGCAGTTTCCAACGGAAATTCGTAGAAGCGTCCATCCTCCCCGGTGCAGGAAAAGGACAGGTTTACCCAGTCCCCGTTTCGGCACACCAGCGCATTGTCCCACGTTTGCGGGCCGTATAGATTTTGCCCCGCCTCATCCTCCACGGCGGGCAGGTTTTTGATCAGCTCCCCGTTGCAGTATAACCGAAAGGCCGGATCTTTTATAGCCACGCTCTCATCCCCGTCCATCACGGTGAGGCGGCACTCCGGGTTGATCCGCATCAGGCCCACCCCCGGCGTGGGAAGGGATTTACGCACATAGCTCATGCCACCCTCTTTTAAATCCGCCCGCAGTGTCGTGGTCATAAACCGTGAATCGGGATACTCCCAAAGCCGCTCCCGAGAAAGGACGCCGCCTTCCTCCACCTCCACTGTCAGAGATACGGACGTGTCCTCTCCGCTCTGTTTGCCGGGGAGCGCCAGCGTCACAGGCGCGGTATAGGTCCGGTTGGCGCTTTGCTCCATCGGAACGGAAACTGTTTTCTCTCCCGCTTCAATCAGCAGCTTGACCGCCGCGTCCATCTGGTCCTCCCACAGCCGCAGAGTGATCTCCGCCGTCGCCGTCCCCTTTGTCTCGTCCGTCCCGGCAGGGGTCAGCTCAAACGCTGCCGTCAGGTGCGCGGAGTTCTCCGACGTGGTTGATACGGGCGCGCCGTCCTGCGGGGAAGAAATCGCAGCCGGGGCGTTTTCACGCAAAGTCCGCAGACGGCTGCCCTGCAATAGGACGAGGCCCGCCAGCGCGGCGCACAGCGCAAGCGCCAGCCCCAGAAGCCAGAAAACCAGCTTTTTTTCTTTCATGAGCGACCGCTCCTTTCTTCTTTTCGCTTTTCCGGTATTCAGCCCGCAAGGCACGGAATTATTTTAAAAACCAATCCGGCCCAGAACAATCACGCCCGCCGTCACTATCCCCCCCAGAAGCAGAGCCAAAGCATCCCGCGCGGCGTATTTCAGGGGATTCAGCTTCGTCCGTCCCTCGCCGCCGTGGTAACAGCGGCACTCCATGGCCACCGCCAGCTCGTCCGCCCGGCGAAAGGCGCTGATAAACAGCGGCACCAGAATGGGAATCAGGGCCTTGGCCTTGTGAAACAGGTTTCCGCTTTCAAAATCCGCCCCCCGTGCCTTCTGGGCAGACATGATTTTATCCGTCTCCTCAATCAGCGTGGGGATAAAGCGCAGGGCAATGGACATCATCATCGCCAGCTCGTGGACCGGCACCCGTACCTTTTTCAGTCCGCCCATCAACCGCTCCAGACCGTCTGTCAGGCGGATAGGGCTGGTGGTGTAAGTCAAAAGAAACGTCCCCATAATCAGCAGCATGATGCGCAGCACCATTCGCACCGCCATGGTAAGCCCCTGCCGTGAGACGTGAAGCACGCCAAACCGGAACAGATCGTCGCCCGGAGTGAAGAACAGATTTAAAATGCCGGTAAACAGAATAATGAACAGCACCGGCTTTAATCCCCGTACCAGCGCCCGGGCGCCTACCCGTGAGACGCGGGCACAGCCCATAAACACAAGAATCATGATTCCGTAGGTCAGCACGGAGTCCGCCGCAAACAAGCCCACGATATAAAAAAGCGTCAGCAAAAGCTTGGTTCGGGGGTCCAGCCGGTGGGCCACGGTGTTTCCCGGGAAATACTGCCCAAGGGTGATATCCTTCAGCATCCTTCCGCCCCCTTCCGCAGGGCCAAAAGCTGCTTCTCCAAATCCTCCACGGTGTAAACCGCAGGGTCCACCGCAAGGCCCCGGGCTTTCAGCGCCATGGCCACTCGGGTAATCTGGGGCACATCCAGTCCGGCGGAGAGCAACTCGTCCGCCCGGCCAAAGACCTCCTTCGGCGTTCCCTCCATCAGCACCCGGGCAGATTTTAAAACCAGCACGCGGTCCGCCGTGCGGGCCACCTCGTCCATGCTGTGGCTCACCATGATGACCGTGCCGTTTTTGTTTCGGTGATAGTCCCGGATATTTGCCAGAAGGTTTTCCCGTCCCGCCGGGTCCAGCCCCGCCGTAGGCTCGTCCAGAATCAACACCCTCGGCTCCATGGCCAGCACCCCTGCCAACGCCACCCGGCGCTTCTGCCCGCCGGAAAGCTCAAAGGGGGACTTTTCCAGTTGGTCGTCCCGGATGCCCACCAGCCGCGCGGCCTCCCGCACACAGCGGTCCAGCTCATCTCCGGTTTTGCCCATATTGGCGGGACCGAAGGCAATGTCCTTATAAACCGTTTCCTCAAAAAGCTGATACTCCGGATACTGAAACACCAGCCCCACCCGGAACCGCACATCCCGGATTTTCTTCGGCTGGGCCCAGATGTCCTTCCCCTCCAGCAAAATCTGCCCGGAGGTGGGCCGCAGCAGCCCGTTGAGGTGCTGAATCAGAGTGGACTTTCCCGAGCCGGTGTGCCCGATGACGCCCAAAAATTCGCCGTCCGCCACGTCGAAGCTCATGTTCTCCACGGCGCTGCGCTGAAAGGGCGTGCCAATCCCGTAGGTATGGGTCAGATCGATGACCTTTAAAATCGGTTCCAATGCTCCGTTCCTTCCTGTCCTGTTTATCGCAGCGCCGCCGCCACCGCGTCCGCGCATTCCTCCACGGTGATCGCGTCCAGCGGCAGATTCAACCCGTCCTGGCGAAGCCGGTCCAGCAGGTCCACCGTGTCCGGCGCGGTCAGTCCCAGATTTCTCAGCTCCGCCACCCGGGCAAAAATCTCCCGGGGCGAACCGTCCATGACAAGCTCTCCCTCGTTCATCACCACCACCCGGTCCGCATCCTCTGCCTCGTTCATATGGTGGGTGATGAGCACCACGGTGATGCCCTTCTCCCGGTTCAGCCGGTGGGCGGTGGAGAGCACCTCCCGCCGGCCTGTGGGATCCAGCATGGCGGTGGCCTCGTCCAGAACGATGCAGTCCGGCTCCATGGCGATCACCCCCGCGATGGCAATGCGCTGCTTCTGCCCGCCGGAAAGAAGATGGGGCGCGTGCTGGGCAAAGTCCGCCATGCCCACCGCGCCCAGCGCCTCATCCACCCGGCGGCGGATGTCCGATGTGGGAACGCCCAGATTTTCCGGAGCAAAGGCCACGTCTTCCTCCACCACGTTGGACACAATCTGGTTGTCCGGGTTTTGAAACACCATCCCCACCCGGCGGCGGACGTCCAGCAGCCGATCTTCGTCGGCTGTGTCCATCCCCTCCACCAGCACCCGGCCCGCAGAGGGCAGAAGTATGGCGTTAAACGTCTTGGCCAGCGTGGATTTCCCAGATCCGTTGTGCCCCAAAATCACCACGAAGGAGCCTTTTTCAATGTTCAGGTCCACGCCCCTCAGGGCCTGCACCGCCTGCTCCCCCTCCTCCACAGCTGGATAGAGGTATTGAAGCCGCTCCGTTTCAAGAATCGTAGACATCTTTACTACTTCCAATCCTTATTCGCTGCACCAGCGCCCCGTGGCGCCGCAAGGAAGATACAGTCCGGTTCTGGTCACGGGAAGGCCCAGCTCGTCCCATGCGCACTTGCCGCCGTACTTCTCCTTCACCAGAATGCCCAATAAATACCCCAGCACCGATGGGGCAAGCCCCGTGGTATAGGAGTTAATCAGCACGAACAACGGCTTGTCCGACAGCGCCCCGGCGCACAGCTTCACAAACTCGTACAGGTTTTCCTCCAGTTTCCAAACCTCGCCGCCGGGACCCCGGCCATAGCTGGGCGGGTCCATAATAATGGCGTCATAGGTCTTTCCCCGCCGGATTTCCCGCTCCACAAACTTGGCGCAGTCGTCCACAATCCAGCGGATGGGCGCGTCCGCAAGGCCGGAAAGCCGGGCGTTTTCCTTCGCCCATGCCACCATCCCTTTCGCCGCGTCCACATGGCACACCTCGGCCCCTGCTTTAGCGCAGGCCACCGTGGCCCCCCCGGTATAGGCAAACAGGTTTAAAACCCGGATAGGCCGCCCCGCATTTTTAATTTTTTCCATGGCAAAGTCCCAGTTCACCGCCTGCTCCGGAAACAGGCCCGTGTGCTTGAAGTTCATGGGCTTCACCTGAAAGGTCAACTCTCCGTAATGAACCTGCCAGCTCTCCGGCAGCTTTCCTTTTTCCCAATGCCCGCCGCCGGTCTGGGAGCGGAGATACCGCCCGTCGGCCTTTTTCCAGCCGGGATAGGCACGGTCCGTCTCCCAGATAGCCTGAGGGTCCGGGCGCACCAAGAGCTGCCTGTCCCAGCGCTCCAGCTTTTCGCCGCCGCCGCAGTCCAGCAATTCATAATCCCGCCAGCTCTCCGCAATCCACATGGTGGTTCCTCCGTTTTTTCCTTTAGTACTCAATCGTGTTATTATACTTCAAACAGCGCCGCCCCGTCAATCAAGGATTTCGCCCGGCGCAGGCGGCTTTGGCCCTTTGAACGCAGTAAGAGGGCCTTGACTTTTCAAAAAACCGTGTTAAAATTATTTCCAACATAGTGTATATATAAAAGGCAGTGACGGAGAGGACGAAGACGCGGACCTTTCAGAGAGCCGGCGGTTGGTGCGAGCCGGTGGGAAACCGTTTTCAGTGTCTATGGCTCCCGAGTCGAAAGGGCGAACCCGCAAAGGGACAGGTCTTTCCGTGTCGCCGCGTTAAGGCAGAGGGCTTGTTGGAGCCTGTGAGAGGCGCGTTTTACGGCGCGCAATTTGAGTGGTACCGCGGAAGTTATGGCTTTCGTCTCAAAGGATGCTTTGAGGCGGGGGTCTTTTTCTTTTGCCCCAAGGCGTCACACAGAAAGGAGTTCAACAGTATGAGCAAGCAGAACATTGAAACCGTCTGCGTCCAGGGGGGCTACACTCCCGGCAACGGCGAGCCCCGGCAAATTCCCATTGTCCAGTCCACCACCTTTAAATACGCCACCTCCGAGGACATGGGCAAGCTTTTCGATCTGGAAGCCAACGGCTATTTTTATTCTCGGCTTCAGAACCCCACCAACGATTACGTGGCGGCGAAAATTGCCGCACTGGAGGGCGGCTCGGCGGCGATGCTCACCTCCTCCGGTCAGGCCGCCAACTTCTACGCCCTGTTTAACATCGCCTCCTGCGGAGACCACATCGTCTCCTCCTCCAGCATTTACGGCGGCACCTTCAACCTCATCTCTGTCACCATGGCAAAAATGGGCGTGGAATGCACCTTCGTCTCCCCGGACTGCACGGAGGAGGAGCTAATCGCCGCCTTTCAGCCCAACACCAAATGCGTGTTCGGTGAAACCATTGCAAACCCGGCCCTGACGGTGCTGGATATTGAGAAATTTGCGCAGGCGGCTCACAGCCAAGGTGTTCCCCTGATTGTGGACAACACCTTCCCCACCCCCATCAATTGCCGTCCCTTCGAGTGGGGCGCGGATATTGTGACCCACTCCACCACTAAATATATGGACGGCCACGGCGCAGCCGTGGGCGGGGCCATTGTGGACTCCGGCAAATTCGACTGGATGGCCCACGCCGATAAGTTCCCCGGCCTGTGCACCCCGGACGACAGCTACCACGGCATCACCTACGCTGAAAAGTTTGGCAAGGAGGGCGCGTTTATCACCAAATGCACCGCCCAACTCATGCGGGATTTGGGCTCCATCCAGTCCCCTCAGCACGCGTTCTATCTGAATCTGGGTCTTGAAAGCCTCCATGTCCGCATGGCCCGCCACTGCGAGAACGGTCAGGCCGTGGCGGAATATCTGGAGAAGCATCCCAAGGTCTCTTCCGTCAGCTACTGCGGTCTAATCAATGACAAGTATCATGCCTTGGCAGCAAAATATCTGCCCCATGGCTCCTGCGGCGTGGTTTCCTTCGAGCTGAAGGGCGGACGCGCCGCCGCCGGGGAGTTTATGAAGCATCTGAAGCTTGCCGCCATCGAAACCCACGTGGCAGATGCACGCACCTGCTGTCTGAACCCCGCCAGTTCCACCCACCGCCAGATGACGGACGCGCAGCTTCAGGAGGCGGGGATTCCCGCCGGGCTTGTGCGAATTAGCTGCGGCCTTGAGAGTAAAGAAGACCTGATCGGAGATATCGCTCAGGCGTTGGAGCAGGTGAACGCGTGAGCGCTTCCCTTGCTTTGAAAGGAGACACCGGCCTTGCCTATTAAAATACCCAATGAATTGCCCGCTACCGGTACGCTGACGCGGGAAAATATATTCGTCATGACGGAAAAGCGCGCCATGACGCAGGATATCCGTCCTCTCCAACTCCTTTTGCTGAATCTGATGCCCAACAAGGTGGCAACGGAGACGCAGTTGGCCCGGGTTCTGGGCAATACTCCGCTTCAGATTGAGCTGGAGCTAATCGCCCCCTCGGGCCATGTTCCCAAAAACACGCCGCAGGAGCATATGCTGTCCTTTTACAAGACCTTTGACGAGGTGCGGGACCGGGACTTTGACGGACTGATTATCACCGGCGCGCCTGTTGAAAACAAGCCCTTTGAAGAGGTGAACTACTGGCCGGAGCTGTGCGAAATCATGGAGTGGAGCAAGGAGCACGTCCATTCCACGCTCCACATCTGCTGGGGCGCGCAGGCGGGACTTTACTATCACTACGGAATCCCCAAGCGCCCCCTGCCGGAGAAGCTCTTCGGCGTGTTTCCCCATACGGTGGAGGAGC
>NZ_DALZOY010000007.1:35388-47040 GCF_032018205.1 Oscillibacter sp.
CAGGGCTTCATCCTCTTCCGGGGTTTTGACGATGTGTTCTGGGTTCCCCATTCCCGCCACACCACCGTGGACCGGGAAGATATCGAGGCGGTGCCGGAGCTGAAAATTCTGGCCTCGTCGCCGGAGGCGGGAATCTACGCCGTGAAAACCGACGGGGGCCGTCAGATTTTCCTGATGGGCCACGCGGAGTATGACCGGGACACCCTGAAAGGCGAGTATGACCGGGACGTGTCCACGGGCTCCCCCATCAGGCTCCCCAAGCACTATTTTCCCAACGACGACCCCACCCAGCCCCCGGTGGTCACTTGGCGCTCCTGCGCCAATCTGCTGTATACCAACTGGCTGAATTACAACGTCTATCAGACCGCGCCCTACGACATCCGGGCCATCCGGCTGGGCAAGCGGACGCGGGAGGACGAAATCTAAGGCAGTCACCACCCCCCCTTTTTACCTACAAAAGTCCGCTTTCTGCGCTCAGCCAATGAAAAATACTGCCTTAAAAAAATTGCGATAAGGTAGTCCTGCATAAGACAGTATAAACAAATCATATTTTTAATGGGCAACTGCCAAGTAAAATGTCTAAAAAACAGCGTATCATTCAGATTGAATGATACGCTGTTTTTCTGTTTTGCCAAGAAAGCTCATTCTTGAAACTTATCTAATGAAATGCTAAAAACCGCTGTCCTATTTTGCAGGACAGCGGTTTCTAGCATTTCCATAAAGTCTTTATCCTCCCCGATATGTAATCCGATCCATCTTCATACTTGATAACAAATTTTTATTGCGCTAAAGTTAAGTTTACAAAAGAGGACAGCAAAAGCGAGGAATAAATTTACTATTTACAGTATGATTTAGTCGGGAGGTAAAGAAATGGAATGGTTGAAGAATCTGAGCAATGCCATTGATTATATTGAGAGAAATTTAGATGGCGAGATTTGTTACAAAGAAGCCGCTAAAATTGCGTGTTGTACTACTTACTATTTGGGGCGGATGTTTTCCTATGTAGCGGGTATATCCTTATCCGAATATATTCGCCGCCGGAGAATGACACAGGCTGCTTTTGAAATACAAACCACAGATACAAAAGTTTTGGAGGTTGCGTTAAAATACGGCTATACCTCTCCGACTTCTTTTAACCGGGCATTTCAAAATGTGCATGGAATATCCCCTATTTCCGCAAAGGCAAAAGGAAGTATATTGAATGCATACCCACCTATCAAATTTTCAGTCAACATAATAGGAGGTAATGTCATGCCCTACCGGGTCGAAGAAAAAGAAGCTATGAGAATTGTAGGTATCCGTATTCCATTGACAATGGATATGGAAGAAAACAAAAGGAACGTCCCACCTTTCTGGGAAAGCACATTGAAAGACAATCAATTTGCAAAAATCTGCAACTTGTCAAACCAGTTGCCCATGCATGTTTTAGGAGCTACGATCTGCCAAAGTGATGATGAAATTTATTATTACATTGCGGCGGCAACTGACCAACCTGTACCGGACGGAATGTTTGAATATCAAATTCCAAATGCCACATGGGTGGTGTTTGAAAGTAATGGTTTCTTTAAAGAATCTGTACAGGATATATTCAAAAGATTTTTAACAGAATGGCTTCCTTTTTCGGGATATGCCTATGCAGAACTGCCCGATATAGAGGTCTATCCGATCAGCAAGGAATTAAACCGTTCAGGACATTCCGAAGTATGGATTGCAGTAAAAAAAGAAAAGGAGAATTAAACTTATGGAATATCAAATTGAAATTAGGAATGTTGAGCCAATACATGTTGCTTTCCTGCATTATAAAGGAGTTGCAACAGAAGCAAACAAGTTTTTTCCTAATGTTTTCAAATCCATTCAGGGTAAAGCAAATGGTGCGCCGTTTTTTTGTTACTATGTTATGAATCCAGAAACCAAAATAGGCGAAATGGACTTATGCGTACCAACAGAGCAAAATCCTTTGGGAAATGGAATTGAAGTAAAAGAAATACCGGCTATTAAAGCCATATGTGCAACTCATATCGGCTCTTATAAAACTTTACATCTTGCTTATAAAGCAATCGACCAATATGCCGCAGAGCATAATTTACAGTTGCAACCGCCGTTTCGTGAGGTTTATGTCAAGGGGCCGGGAATGTTATTGAAAGGAAATCTGGATAAATATATCACCGAGATTTTGTTTCCAATCAAGGAGGAATAAAATGACTGCTATTTGCGTAAATGATTTGGTTAAAAAGTATAAAAGCGGAGTACAGGCATTAGACGGCCTTGCTTTGACGGTAAAGGAAGGCGAAATTTTTTCTCTTTTGGGGCAGAACGGAGCAGGAAAATCCACACTTATTAATGTGCTAACAACATACCTGCGTCCTACTTCCGGCAACGTAACGATGTTTGGAAAAGATGCTTATCGTGAAGCGGCTGAAATTCGTTCAAAAATCTCTTGTGTGGCACAAAGAACTTCTATTGATACACATTTATCACTGACAGAAAACATGATGTTTCAAAGCAAGCTATATAAAGTGCCAAAGTCAGAAGCCGTAAAGCGCATGGAAATGCTAATTTCCTGTTTTGGATTAGAAAAGTATTTGAAGTACCCGGTTTCTTCCTACTCCGGTGGAGTAAAAAGGCGGCTTGATATTGCACTAAATCTAATGTCCAATCCCAAAGTGTTATTTTTAGATGAGCCAACCGTTGGCATGGATATTCAATCCCGAATGGCAATGTGGGATATGGTAAAAAAGATTAGAAAGGATTTCGGAACTACTATTTTTTTAACAACGCATTATTTGGAAGAAGCCGACGAGTTGAGTGATACAATCTGCATTATGAAAAACGGAAAAGAGGTCATTCAAGATTCTCCAAATTCTCTCCGGGCATACTTACGGCAGGATATGCTGAAAATCAGCTTTTCAGAAAAGAAAGAGGCTGAAAAATGCTTTGAAACGCTAAAGGAAAGCATTGCTCTCAAAGAGTCCGATTTGCGCCATGATAAAATCATTACCAACTTAAAAAGCGGACGAAGCGATTTAGAAAAAACAACTCGCCTACTATTGGAGCGTGGTATTCCATTCTTGGGAATTGAAATTATACAGCCCACCTTAGAAGATGTTTTCATCAGCCTGACCAGTGACAATGAAAAGGAGGCCAGTTAATGGATATTCTAACCTTGTTACACCGCAATATAAAATGGCGTTTTCATAATGCTTTTACTATCGTAATTACCATTTTACAGCCTATGCTATGGCTTGTTTTGTATAGTGCTGTTGCAGGACAATCCATGAAAGGGATTGGAATTGCAAATTATACGGCTTTTGTTCTTCCCGGACTAATTGTATTGGTTAGTTTCGGAGCGTGCAGCAGCAGCGGTATTATGAATTATTCGATGAAAGCAGATGGGAGCTTTTACCGAATACTAATTGCCCCAGTCAAAAGAAGTTCTATCGTACTGGGGCAGGTATTAGAAGCAGTTGTATGTACATTCATTGAAGTTATTATTATGTGTATCGTCAGTTTGTTTTTTTTGGTAAACATTGCGACTGGATTCAAAGGTATACTCTTGATAGCTCTCTTAGTATTATTAACTGCTTTTTTTATTTCGGGACTTACTTACGCCATTAGCCTTTGTCTGCCAAATGAAGTCATGTATGAAACGGTAATGAATGCAATTGTTCTCCCCATCTTTTTTCTAAGTACCGCATTGTTTCCAGCAGATGGATTGTCCGGGGGATTAAAAATTGCAGTCAACCTAAATCCTTTTACTCATGTAATAAATGTTTTGCGTGATTTGATTTTACAAGGCGATATTATTTATCGTGATGTCAGCTTTATGGTTCTTCTGCTTATAGCAATGTGCGGCATCAGTTTTTCATGGGCATTTCATAGATTGAAAAAGGAAACTGCTTTATAGAAACACACAAAAACGCTGCTCAACGGTAATAAAAAAACCGTTGTTTGAGCGGCGGGGTTGTTATGCGCCAAACAGAAGAATATAGCCCAACAGCGGTTTTGAAATAACATTCAAGACCGCTGTATTCTTTTTTCTTATGAACTTTCGGAGAGCATAATCAGTACATCTTTTAATAGCGGCTCTGAGAATGGAGGTTTTCCGTGGATACGCGTCCAATGCTCAAAGGGGAATGCCATGTAGGTGAGCGTCTCCTCCACACTGTCCTCCACCTTTTTGGCGGTCTCCTTCAGTTTCAAGTCCTTCAGCGCGGCAACTACGTCTATGGCCTTTGCCAGCGCCGCAGCCTTGCTCTCCTGGGCGTGGATGGCTTTGAGCATTTTGGCGACCAGCGTGCCCTTGGAGCGCGGCACAACCGAGAAGATATTACGGTAGAAATGTATGGTGCAGCGTTGGTATTTGGCGTCGGGGTATGGCGTTTCCCTTTGAGCATTGGACGCGTATCCGCACCAACAACGCTATTGAGCGCCTCAACCGTGAGATCCGCCGCCGCACCCGCGTGGTGGGGGCTTTCCCTGATGGGAACTCCGCCCTTATGCTGGTCTGTGCGCGGCTGCGGCATGTTGCAGGCACCCAGTGGGGAAACAAGAAGTACATGAATATGAAGCATCTGGAGGCCGTCCTCGATGATGCCTCCATTGCCGGGTAACTCCATTCTCTCAGAGGCTGCAACCCTTTTTGCGCATAAATGTTGACACTACCCGGAAAACGCAGGCAGAATATTCACATCAGCTATGACTTAGTGGGGATTCTGCCGGAACTAAATAACCCGATACATGAAGAAATGGCGTAGCTTTTACGCTACGCCATACTTCACTCAAATACTGTTTTACTAAGGGCTACCTTAAAAGGTGTTCTTCTTTTCATTTTAGTTGAATATGTGATGCTGAACTGTTATAATTTTATCAGCAAGGATATGAAACGGGAGATGATACGGATGAATACAGCAGAAAAAGAGTCGGCAATAAAAGCCTACTTTAATATGTGGGTGCAACGCGATTTTTCGGCCTTAGACTCCATATTTGCGCCAGATATATTTTATAGCGAATGTTATGGCCCTGAATATTGTGGACTGCATGAAATACATCAATGGATTGACACAATGCTGCAAAAACAGACGGTATTGGAATGGGCCATAAAACAGTTCTTGCATGAAAACAACTTGGTCGTAGTCGAATGGTTTTTTAAAGAGCAGCAAAACAACATTGTTCATGGCTTTGACGGAGTTTCTATTGTGGAATTTCACACTGATGGGAAAATTCACTCAATTAAAGAATTTGAATCAAAAGCTGAACATATCACCCCATATCATTGAAGCCCCGTGGTTTTCTTTTGTGCCTTTCAGCACGAAAGAAAACCACGGGGCAGTTCTCTTATTTCACGACCACATTTTCTTCGCCCAGCGTCTCCTTCGCCTCCTGCAACAGTGCCCGGTGGAGCAACACCTGCGTTCCAAACACCTTGCGGGTATCCGCCATCACCAGCTTCACCGGCGTGCCGCCGGGGAACATCTGAAACACCAGCTTCATGTGGTGCAGCTCCGGGCTGTCCTTTCCTGAAAATTTCAGGTAAAGAGCGCCGCCCTCGACTATCTTCCCCTCCCGGCGCTCCGGCACCGGGTCCGGCGGCAACGTGCCGCTGCCCAGAGGGGCCGCGGAATCGCACATCAGCTGCGGGGCCTTTTCATCCCGGACGGAGAGCCGTCCCCGCACCACCACCGCCTGATTTTCCTGCAAGCAGGGGCCACAGGATTCCAGCGTTCTTGCAAAGCACAAAAGCTCGATGGCGGCGGTGTCGTCCTCCACCGTGACATAGGCCATGAGGGAGTTGTTTTTCGTGGTCTTCGTCTTGCTGGAGGTCACCACCCCGGCGATGCACACCCGCTGTCCGTCCGTAAATTGAGTTGGGCCGCCCTCCTGTAAAAAATCGTCCAGAATGGAGGCAACGGAGGGGGCGCGAAGCCGCTTCACCTCGCCCCGGTACTGGTCCATGGGATGGCCGGAGAGGTAAAGCCCGGTCGTCTCCTTCTCCATGTTCATCAATTCCTGCCGGGTAAACTCCGGAATATCAGGCAGGTGCATTTCCTTTACTGGCTTTGGTTTATCATCATTTCCTGCCGCCATGGAGAAGAAGTCGATCTGCCCCTCCACATTCTGGCGGCTGGCGCTGGCCACGGAGTCCATCACCGTTTCATAAACCTTGAGCAATTGGGAACGCCTTGCCCCAAACCCGTCGAACGCGCCGGAGCGGATGAGATTTTCTACCGCCCGCTTGTTCATGTCGCTCCCGTTCATCCGTCCGCAGAAATCGCTGAGCGAGGTAAAAGACCGTTCCTCCCGCTCCCGCATCACAGCCTGAATAAATCCCCGCCCGATGTTTTTCACGGCAGCCAGCCCAAAGCGGATGCCCCCCTCCTCCACCGTGAAGGTATCGCAGGAGCAATTGATGTCCGGGGGCAGAAGCTTGATGCCCCAGTCCCGGCATTCGGTGATATAGCCCGCGATTTTGGCGGAGTTGTCCAAAACGCTTGTAAGCAATGCCGCCATGTACTCCTTGGTAAAGTGCCGCTTGAAATACGCCGTCTGATAGGCCACCACCGCATAGGACACGGAATGGGCCTTGTTGAAAGCATAGTTTGCAAAGTCATAAATATCCTGATAAATCGCCTCTGCCGCCGCTTCCGGAATCCCGTTTGCCACGCAGCCGAGGATGTTCCGCTCCTGTTCGCCGTGGATAAACGCGTCCTTTTCCCGGGCAATCTGGGCGGCTTTTTTCTTGGAGATCGCCCGGCGCACCATATCCGCCTGTCCCAGAGAATACCCCGCCAGACGGCGGAAAATCTCAATCACCTGCTCCTGATAGAGGATGCAGCCGTAGGTAATGGAGAGAATCGGCTCCAAGGACGGGTGGAGATAAGAAATCAGCTTGGGATTCTGTGCACAGGCGATAAACTTCGGAATAGAGTCCATGGGGCCGGGACGGTACAAGGCAATAATGGAAGAAATATCCTCCATATTGTGGGGCTTTAGACCCACGCACACGCCGGTCATCCCGGCAGACTCCATCTGAAACACGCCGATGGTCTTCCCCTGCCCCAGCATTTCATAGGTTGCCGCGTCGTCTTCCGGGATGTCCTCCAGGCGGAAGCCGGGCCGCTCCGACTGCACCATTTTCACCGCGTCGTCCAGCACCGTCAGGTTCCGCAGGCCCAGAAAGTCCATTTTGAGAAGGCCCAGCTCCTCCAGCGTGGTCATGATGTACTGGCAGACCACCGCGTCGTCGTTTTTCGCAAGGGGGACGTATTCGTATACGGGCCGCTTCGTAATCACCACGCCCGCCGCGTGGGTAGAGGCGTTGCGGGGCATCCCCTCCAGCTTTTTCGCCGTGTCGATGAGAACTTTCACGTTATCATCGCCCTCATACAGGTCGCTGAGGGGCTTTGAAAGCCGCAGCGCGTCCTTGAGGGTGATATGCTGCGTAAAGGGCACCTGCTTGGCGATGTTGTCCACCTCGGCATAGGGCATCCCAAGCACCCGCCCCACGTCCCGGATCACACCCCGGGCCGCCATGGTGCCGAAGGTCACGATCTGGGCCACGTGGTCGTCGCCGTACTTCCGGCGCACGTAGTCCACCACCTCGCCCCGGCGCACGTCGCCAAAGTCCATGTCGATATCCGGCATGCTGACCCGCTCTGGGTTCAAAAACCGCTCGAAATACAGGCCGAAGCGCATCGGCTCCACATCGGTGATGCCAAGGCAGTAGCTTACAAGGCTTCCAGCGGCACTGCCCCGCCCTGGCCCCACGGGGATTCCCACCTCCCGGGCATAGCGCACAAAGTCGGAGACGATGAGAAAATAGTCGGTAAAGCCCATTTTCTCAATCATTTCCAGTTCGTAGTTGAGTTGCTCCCGATACTCCGGGTGCTCCCCGCCGTACCGCGCGACAAAGCCCGTGTCGCACAGCTCCTTGATATAGGTATACGCGTCATAGCCCTCCGGAAGATGAAATTCCGGAAGCTGATATTTTCCAAATTCAAATTCCAGATTGCAACGTTCCGCGATTTTCCCGGTATTGTCCACCGCGTCCTCATATCCCTCAAACAGGGCGCGCATCTCCTCCTCGGACCGGAGGTAAAAGTTCCGCGGCTCATAGCGCATGCGGTTCTCATCGGATAAGAGCTTTCCCGTCTGGATGCAAAGCAGCACATCGTGGGCCTCCGCGTCTTCTTTGCGGAGATAGTGCGCGTCGTTGGTGCAGACCATGGGCAGGCCCGTCTCCTTGTGGAGCTTTAAAATCCCCCGGTTCACCGTCTGCTGGTCGGGGATGCCATGGTCCTGAAGCTCCAAATAAAAATGCTCCGGCCCGAAAATTTCCGCCATTTCCAGCGCCACGGTCTTTGCGGTTTCATACTCTCCGTTGCGTATCCGCCGGGGAATTTCCCCGGCAAGGCAGGCGGACAGGGCGATCAGCCCCCCGTGGTGCTCCCGCAGCAGCTCCAAATCCACCCGCGGCTTGATGTAAAACCCCTCGGTCCACGCCATGGACACCATGTAAGACAGGTTGCGGTACCCTTCCTCATTTTCACACAGCAGCACCAGATGGCGGCTCTCCGCGTCAAACTCGTGCTGCTTTTGCAGCCGGGTGCGGCCTCTGGGGGCCACATAGACCTCGCAGCCGATGATGGGCTTGATGTCCGCATTCTTACAGGAACGGTAGAAGTCAATCGCGCCGTACATCACTCCGTGATCCGTGATGGCGCAGGCACTTTGGCCCATCTCCTTCAGAACGGCCGGCAGCTCCTTAATGCGGCAGGCCCCGTCCAGCAGACTGAACTCCGTATGAACATGTAAATGGGCAAAGGACATAGGTCGCTCCTGTTCTTTCGTATCGGCTTTTCCAACGGCAAGACCGTGCCTGCCCGCCGAAATCGTATTATAATAGCGCCACGCCGGACTTAGTCCGCCGCCCGCTCTCTAAGCATTTTTTCAAGAATTTCCACCGCCGTGACAATCATGTTGTCACAGTGGGCCGTGATACCCAGACGCAGAGCAGCGGGGTTTTTCTCGTCGGGTTGGGGATGAGCCGCCAGCAGGTCCCCGCAGCGGGTCAGTCCAAAAACCTCCTCAAACCGGCGGCGAAACTCCTTCACCGCGGCATAGGTCCTCTTTTTCCCATCTGCATCCGCGCCGTCCGTGTGGGGCGTGAGCCATCCCAGCACCAGCACGCCGCCGCTGACCGCGCCGCACAGCTCCGCATGACTGCCGCCCACGCCGCCGCCAAACCCGCCCCCGGCGGCTGCGATCATCGGCTTCGGAATCTCCAGCAAATCCTCAAACGCCAGCGCCACCGCCTGCGCGCAGTTGTAGCCCGCCTTGTGATATTGATAAGCCGCAGCACACCGATCCATATAAAAGCTCCCCTTTTTTCTGTCTCATCGGGCTTTGGACGCCCGACGCTCCAATTCCTCGTAAAACCTTCCCAAATGAATGCCGTCCACCAGCGCATGATGGGCCAGAATCGTCACGGGCAGGCTTGTCCGCCCGTTTTCTTCCGTCCATTTCCCCCAGGAAATCCGAACGTTGCTGTACGCGGGGCTGGGCACCGGCATCACCATGTCCGTATAGCGGAGCCAGGGCACGCAGGAGACGAAAAAGAACTCCTCATGGTCCTTCTCCTCTGCAATCGTCCCGCCGTATTTGGCTGTCTCCAGCGCCGTGCGCCCCGTCTCTAGAAACTCATCAAAGGGCAGCGCCGTATCCAGCGTGCAGTAGGCATAGGCCCCATCGGGCTTCGCCACGGTGCAGGAACAGCGGCAGCTTTCATATTCCACCACCTGCCCCTCCTCAATCCGCCGCCGAAGCTGCGGCACAGCGTTGGCCGCCGCCATCACCTCATAGGTCAGCGAGAGGAAAAAAGGCGTGCCGTCCTGCCGGATTCTCTCCATGAGGGCGGTGATATCCACCTGACAGGTCACTCCGGCATAGGGATTTTCCATAGACGAAAAATAGGCAAACTGCTCCCGCCGGGGATCCCCGGTCATATCCACAATGCGTTTATTCAAAGCGATCTCCTTTGTTATCAGAAACCATGGGCCACCCTCCGGAGAAAGCCGGGCCGGACACCGTCGCTTTATTTGGGCGGTTCGCCCCGCAGCTCTCTTGCCAGCCCCGTCAGCTTGCGCAGCCGGTGGTTCAGACATGATTTCGTCACGGGCGGGTCTAAGCTGTCCGCCAGTTCAGAAAGGCTCAGCTCCGGCCTTTCCAGCCGGGCCATCGCCGTATCGCGCAGCTTGTCCGGAAGCTGCTCCAAAAGTCCCGCATCCATCAGGCGGCGGATAGCCTCCGCCTGCTCCAGCGCTGCGTCCACCGCCTTGTCAAGGTTTGCGTTGTCGCAGTTGATACGGCGGTTTACACTGTTGCGCAGGTCCTTTTCCATCTTCGCGCTCATCACGTTCATCGCCGCCACAGGCGCACCGATCAGCGTCAAAAAGTCCTCAATCTGGTCGCTCTGCTTGAAATAGGTGATGTAGCTCCCGTTTCGGCTCAGGCTCTTGGGTGGAAAGCCGTTGTCCCTCAGCAGGG
Organism: Oscillibacter sp.; assembly: GCF_032018205.1. Taxonomy (GTDB): domain Bacteria; phylum Bacillota; class Clostridia; order Oscillospirales; family Oscillospiraceae; genus Oscillibacter. The sequence continues at coordinate 45,931 of NZ_DALZOY010000007.1, forward strand.
CCTCCAGCTCCCGGCTCACCTGCAAATGAGAGGTTGCCAGCTCCAGATGATACCGCTTCAGCGGGTCCGTGACGCTCCCCCCCGCGAAAAACACGCCCCGCAGAAACGAAGCCCGGCAGCACTCCTCCTCCAGCAGGCCGAAATTGATGTGCAGCACCATGTTCTGCTCCGGAGAAAAGCCCAGCGCGTCGATAATCCCGTCCAGCTTATTGCGGTCGGTGATTTGAAACACCAGCTTCCCCTGCGCGTCCGGCTCCGGCTTTCTGTCAAACCGAAGCCGAAAGGCCCGGTGAAACAGCCGGGGCAGCCTTGCGGCAAGATTGGAGTTCTCGGTGACAATGCGAATTTCTCCGGAGTGAAAGGTGTTGCAGTAGAGCAGGATCCCGTATGCCTCCGCCAAAGCACAGCAATGCTTTTGAACCTCCAGTCGACACAGTTCGTTTTTCGCGTCGTAGGAAAAGGACATCCCGCTCACCTCCTCACTCTTTCATATGTTCCGCCCTGTAAAAGTCTCCCCCTGTGGCAAACCGATCCCCCGCGATACGGACGCTGCGCTCCGCGTGGAGCAGAATCAGCTCCCGCGCAAGGCTTGCGGGGTCGTGGCGCACAAAGCCGTCCTCCACCGTGGCAACAGGCCGGTTGACAAGCTCCACACCAAGGGCGGCGCACCGCTCCTTGTCCCGGCAAATAGGCTCCGCCCCCTCCTGTTCGTACCGCTGGGCCACGCTCCGGGGAATGGGCGACGCGTTGGTCAGACACAAATCAAACAGCCCGGGCGCGGAGTGCTTGAACAGGGCCGCAATGTGGTCCGCGGCGGTGTAGCCCTCCGTTTCTCCCTCTTGCGTCATGACGTTGCAGACATAGACTTTCAGTCCGCCCGCCTGCCTGACGGCGTCCACAATGCCGTCCACCAGCAGGTTTGGAATGATGCTGGTATACAGGCTTCCCGGCCCCAGCACCACCATGTCCGCCTGCAAAATCGCCTCCACCGCCTCCGGCAGCGCCGGGGGCTTCTCCGGCAGAAGTCGGACCCGGCGGATACGGCAGTCCTGCTCCTTTTTGCAGTAGAAGATTTTCGACTCCCCCACCACCCGCACGCCGTTTTCAAAC
>NZ_DALZOY010000007.1:47067-127498 GCF_032018205.1 Oscillibacter sp.
TTGGCATTGGTGACGGGCAGCACCCGCCCCGTGATGGCCAAAACCTCGCTCATGCGGCTCACCGCCGCGTCAAAGGAGGGGGAAATACCGTTCAGCGCCGCCAGAAACAGGTTTCCAAAGCTCTGTCCGGCAAGCACCCCCTCCGAAAAGCGGTAGTGCAGCAGCTCCGCCATCAGCGGCTCCGTATTGGCCAGCGCCTCAAGGCAGTTGCGGATATCTCCCGGGGGAGGCATCCGCAAATCGCTGCGCAGCGCCCCAGAGCCGCCGCCGTCGTCCGCCACCGTGACGATGGCGGTGAGATTTTCCGTATATTGCTTCAGTCCCCGCAGCATGTTGGAAAGGCCGTGTCCGCCGCCGATGACGGCAATTTTGGGCCCCCGCGCTCTTGGAGGACGGTAGAGCGTGTGTTGATTTTCCATGGCGTTCCTTTCACCTCGGGGCCTGTCAGCCCTTGGGCATGTCCCGGTGATACTCCGTCACGGGGTAGCCCAACTGACGGATATAGCCTGTCAGCGCATGGGCCACGGCCACGGAGCGGTGCCGTCCGCCGGTGCAACCCACCGACACGGTGAGGCTGGTTTTCCCTTCCCCGGCGTACAGCGGCAGCGTCAGCGCCAGCAAATCCTTCAGCTTGTCGAGAAATTCCCGTGCCTGACGGAAGGAGAACACATAGCCGGACACATCCTTGTCCAGCCCTGTTTTTTCCCGCAGCTCCTCGATATAAAAGGGGTTTGGCAAAAACCGCACGTCCAACACCAGATCGGCCTCCAGCGGCAGACCATACTTAAATCCGAAGGAGGTCACCGCAACGGTCATCCCCGTCTTTTCGTCCTTTTCGCTGAAAAGGCGCAAAAGCTCGGCCCGAAGCTGTGCAGTGGACAGGCTGCTGGTGTCGATCACATAGTCCGCCTGTTCCTTTACAGGGCGCATCACCTCAATCTCCCGGCGGACGGCTTCCTCCAAGGTATCCGTCCCTCCGCTGAGCGGATGGCGGCGGCGCGTCTCCTTATACCGCTTGATCACTGTCTCCGGCGAGGCCTGCAAAAACAGCATCCGGCACACGCCGCCCATGCCCCGCAGTTTTTCCAGCACATCGAACAGCTCTGTGAAGGAATCCGAGGTCCGCACATCATACACCAGCGCCACCCGGTCATACCGTCCGTTTCCCCCGGCGCAAAACTCCGCAAATTTCAGAATCATCGCCGCGGGCATATTGTCCACGATATAAAAGCCCAAATCCTCCAAAAAGGAGGCGGCCTTGCTCTTTCCAGCCCCAGATAGGCCTGAAATAATTAGAATTTCCATACAATCACCCGCTTCTCTCTCCCGCGCGGCGCTCACCGCACGATTTTAACCTCCGGCTCCAGACGAATCCCGGAAAGCTCCTCCACTCGCTGCTGAATCTGACGAATCAGCTCCGTCACGTCGGCAAAGGTGGCGTTCCCCCGGTTCACGACGAAGCCCGCGTGCTTCTCGCTTACCTGCGCGCCACCCACCTGCAGTCCCTTCAACCCGCATTGGTCAATCAGGGTCCCCGCGTAAGCGCCCACCGGGCGCTTAAAGGTGCTGCCCGCGCTGGGAAGCTCTAAAGGCTGACTGGCTTTTCGCCTTGCTTTCAAGTCGTTCATCCTCGCCCGGATTTGGACTGGATCGCCGGGTGTCAGGCGGAAGACGGCGTATAAAACCACCCAGTCCGGGTGGTCAGTCAGCACGCTGCGGCGATAGCCAAGGTCCAGTTCCTCCGCCGAGAGGTACTTCACACCTTCCTCCGGGTTCAGAAGGGCGGCTCCGGCCACCACCTGCTTCATCTCCCCGCCGTAGGCTCCGGCGTTCATGCATAAAGCGCCCCCCACCGTACCGGGGATGCCATGGGCAAACTCCAATCCCGTAAGGCTCTGCTTTTGCGCAAGGTCCGCCAGCCGCGCCAGAGACGTACCAGCCTCGGCCTTCAGTTCGTTTTCCCCCACTCCCAGCTCCAGCCGGTTCAGCCCGGCGGTGGTGTCAATCACCAGTCGGTCCAGCCCTTCGTCAGGCACCAGCAGATTTGTCCCGTTTCCCATCACCAGCGGCCGCGCGCCGCAGCTTTTTGCAAAGTTCGTCAGCAGCACCGCCTGCTCCCCGCTGCGGGGAAAGGCCATGCGCCTTGCCGGTCCGCCGATGTGAAAAGAGGTATGGCGGCTCATGGCCTCGTCAGTTTTCATTGCAAGGTCCGGCAGATAGTCCGTCGCCCATTTGTCCAGCTCCTCCGCCCAATCCATACGGCTCCCCCTCAAAAATTCAGATTATCCGCCTCAGCAGCGCCGCGCCAATCATTCCCGCGTCGCCGCCAAGCGCGGCCCGGACCACGGATACCTTTCCGCCGCAGTGGACGGCATAGCTCTCCCGGTCCACAATTTCCCGCAGAGGAGCAAGCAGCAGCGCCTCCTCCGCCTCTCCGATTCCGCCGCCGATGGCAAACACCTCTGGCTGGAATATGTTCAAAAGGTTTACAACTCCCGCCGCCAGATACGAAACATAGCTTTGGCACAGCGCCTTCGCCGTCTCATCCCCCCGCAGGGCCGCCGCAAAGGCCGTCCTGCCGGTGACGGCGGTTCCGCCATCGGATTCTTCCCACAAGCGACTGGTTTTATCTCGCTCCATGGCTTCCCTCGTCATGCGGATCAGGCCCGTGGCGGAGGCATAGGCCTCCCAGCAGCCCCGCCGTCCGCAGGCGCAGGGCACGCCGCCCTTCTCCACAACCATATGCCCCACCTCACCGGCCATTCCTCCGGCAGAGTAGAGCTTTCCGTTTAGAATAAACCCTCCGCCGATGCCGGTTCCAAGGGTCACTACGGCGAAATTTTTCGTCCCCTGTCCCGCGCCGCAAAAATATTCACCCACGGCGGCACAGTTGGCGTCGTTCTCCAGCAGGATGGGAACATCCAGATATCTTTGGAACAACCGCGCAAGGGGAACGTTTTTCATTGGAATATTGCAGGTATAAAGCACTTCTCCCTTTGCTGCCGCGCCGGGAATGCCCATACCCACGTATGCAAGACTCTCCGGGGATATGCCCCCGTCCCGTGCCGCCTGCGCGGCAAGAGACGCAAGTGTTTTTGCAAAAGGCTCCGCTCCCCGAAATTCGCCCAGCGGAATTTTCCGCACCGCCAGCAGGCGGCCCGTTTCATCCACAAGACCGGCACGCAGATTCGTCCCCCCTACGTCCAGGCCGACGTACATCTCACTGCGCTCCCCGGTCCGCCCGTTCGTCCACCCGCCGAACCAGTTCCTCTGCGGCGTTGTAGCCAAAGCGGCGGTGGCGGTTGTTCATGGCGGCCACCTCCACAATGCTGGCCAAATTCCGTCCGGGCCGCACGGGAATGTTGACGCAGGGCACCTGCAAATCCAGAATTTCCAAATAGTGATCCTCCAGCCCCAGCCGGTCATAAACCCGGCTGCTGTCCCACTGCTCCAACTCCACCACCAAATCAATCTGGGCCTCTTCCTTGATGGCCCGCATTCCAAACAACTGCCGCACGTCGATCACGCCGATGCCCCGCAGCTCAATGTAGTGGCGGATCATCTCTGGGGCCGTGCCGATCAGCTCGTTGGAAATGCGGCGGATATCCACGGAGTCGTCCGCCACCAGCCGGTGTCCCCGCATAATCAGCTCGATGGCCGTCTCGCTCTTTCCGATGCCCGAGTCCCCGGTAAGCAGAATCCCCTCGCCGTATACATCCATCAAAACGCCATGCCGCCCTATGCAGGGGGCCAGCCGGCGATTGAGAAACTCAATGGCGTGAGAGGTGAACTCCACAGTGGTTTCCGAAGTACGCAGCAGCGTCCGCTCGTATTCCCTTGCGCTTTCAAGGCACTCGGGAAAGCAGTCCAGATTCCGTGAAACCACCAGCGCCGGGATATCATAGAGAAACAGGTCGTCAAAAGCCTTTTTCCGCTCCTGTGCGTTCAGGCCCTTCAAATACATGACCTCCGCCTTGCCGATCACCTGAAGGCGGCGGGGATCAAAATAATCGTAAAATCCCAAAAACTGAAGTCCCGGACGATTTACGTCCGTGATGGTAAGAACCGCCTCTTCATAATCGCTCCCCCGATTGAGTAGCTGCAAATCAAAGGCAGCCGCAAACTCGGTCATTTTCAGTCCGTTCGCCGTCATAAGCGCCAGTCTCCTTCCGGGGCGGCCTTTTGCCTGCCGCCCTGCGGTGTTTTCAGTTCGCAGACGCACAGCGCCGCTGCGGCATGAATTGGTATTTTTATCATAACCGCTTTTTGGTTATTATTATAACGCTTACGCCCAATTGAGCGTATATGTCTATTATAGCGTATACGCCTGTTTTCCGCAACTGTTTCACCCCGCCCGCCCTTCTTTAATATTTTTGAATATTTTTAAGATTTCCCCTTGCTTTTTATCTTTTCATCTGTTAAAATATCGTTTGTGCCTGTGAAAAGCAGGTTTGATTTCCCAACAGCAAGGAGGTGCAACGGATGGCTAAGTGCGAATTTTGCGATAAGGGTGTCACCTTCGGGATTCAGGTGTCTCACTCCCATAGACGTTCCAATCGTCCCTGGAAGCCCAACGTAAAGCGTGTCAAAGCAGTTGTGAACGGTACGCCGCGCCATGTATATGTTTGTACCCGGTGTCTGCGTTCCGGCAAAGTTACCAGAGCGGTCTGATATGAGAATTAACTCCCGAGCCAAGTGGTTCGGGAGTTATTTTTATTTCTTCAGGATTTTGTGGCCACGGGCAAAATCGCCCGTGGCCACATTTTATCGCACATTACATCCAGTCATAGCCCAGTTCGTCTTTTTTAGAGCGGCCCATCAGCTCCGCCACTACGTCCCGGACAGCCCTGCCCCGGTAAAGCACCTGATAGGCACGATCGCAAATGGGCATTTCCACCCCCGCCTTCAGGCTTAGTTGATGGACGCTTTCTGCGGCGTAATAGCCCTCCACCACCGCGCCCACCTCTTCCATGGCCTCTTGCGCAGTCTTCCCTTGTCCAATAAGAATGCCTGCGCGGCGGTTTCGGGAGTGCATGGAGGTACAGGTGACAATCAAGTCCCCCATTCCCGCAAGGCCCGCAAAGGTCTGGCGGTGTCCGCCCAGCGTCTCGCCCAGCCGGGCGATTTCCCCCATGGCCCGGGTCATCAAAAGGGCTTTGGTGTTGTCCTGATAGCCCATTCCGTCGCAGATTCCGCAGCTCAGGGCCACCACGTTTTTCAGCGCGCCACCCAGTTCCACGCCCACAATGTCCGGGCTGGTATAGACCCGGAAATTTTGGTTCATAAACGCGTCCTGCACCAGCTTCACAGCCTCGCCATTCTCCCCCGCCGCCACGCAGCCGGTGGGCAGACGAAGGCTCACCTCCTCCGCGTGGGAGGGGCCGGACAGGGCCGCCACGGCGAATCGGTCCCCCGTTTCCTCCCGCACAAGCTGGCTCATGCGCAGGTTGGTGTCCCGCTCGATGCCCTTGGACACGCTGACCAGCACCGTGCCCTCCTTCAAAAACGGTACGGCAGGGCGGACATTGCTCCGCACAGCATAGGACGGCGAGGCGGATACCACAATATCCGCGTTCTCCACGCAGCGAATCTCTCCACTGAATTTCAGCGCAGAAGGAAGCTCCACGGCAGGCAGCGCCGGATTTTTCCGACTCTTTTCCATTAGCTCTGCTTTTCCCGGACTGTGGGACCAGAGGGTTACGTCGTGCCCATTATCGCACAGCACCATGGCCAGAGCCGTGCCCCAGCCGCCGCTGCCTAAAACCACTGCCTTCATATCCAAATCCCGCTTTCTGTGGAAATTTTCCGGGGCAAAGCCCCTTTGAACCGCCCATTATTGCTTTCGATGGAAGCTGAACTTGCTCTCCTCGCCACGAAGCAGCCGCCGGATATTAGCCCGATGCATATAGAGAATCAGTCCGCCGATGGCCGCACTCAGAATTGTCAGCACTAAATCCTGATACAAAAAAACCGTGACCGTAGGGAAGGCGGCGGCAGCACAAACGGAGCCGAGAGAGACATACCGCGTCAGCGCAGTTATCAGCAGAAATGCGCCCCAGGCGATCAGCGCCAGCCTCCAGTCGATCATAATGGCCACCGTGCCGCCGGAAAGGATGCCCTTACCCCCCTTAAAGTGGAACATACAGGGAAACATATGCCCGATCAGGCAGAACAGGCCCGCATAATATTTGCCGAACAGCGCCGTCTGCGCCTGAAAATGCACAAAGAGCCAAATGCCGATCAGTACCGCAAGCACCGCCTTGAGCACGTCCGTCAGAATGACGACAAAGGTCAGCGCACCTCCAAAGGTGCGGTAAAAATTGGTCAGGCCCGCGTTGCCGCTGCCATGGGTGCGGATATCGTCTTTCAGAATATACTTGGAGACAATCACCGCCCCGTTAAAGCAGCCCAGAAAATAAGCGATTATCGCAGCCAACACATAGCTTGCCATCGCGTCATTCCTCCCTGTCGCCCTTTTGCCGGATGGAGAGGATGATGGGCGTCCCCGTCAGTCCGAATACGGCGCGGATTTGGTTTTCCAGATACCGCTGATAGGAAAAATGGAACAAGCTTGCATCATTGCAGAACACCACAAAATGGGGCGGGCGGATGCCCACCTGCGTCATATAGTAGATTTTCAGGCGGCGGCCCTTGTCGGAGGGGGGCTGAACCCGGGTCTGCGCGTCGGAAAGGACGTTATTCAGCATCCCCGTGGTGATGCGCAAAGACGCCTGATTGCTCACGGCCACAATCATCTCGAAGAGCTTGTTCACCCGCTGCCCCGTCAGGGCGGAGATGAACAGAATCGGGGCGTAGGTCATATATCCCAAATCCCGCCGGATGTCCGCGGTGAGCCGGTCCATGGTCTTGTCGTCCTTGTCCACAAGGTCCCACTTATTCACCACGATGACAGCGGCTTTTCCCGCCTCGTGGGCAAGACCTGCCACCTTGGTGTCCTGCTCGGTCACGCCTTCCCGTCCGTCAATGAGGATCAGGCACACGTCGCTGCGCTCAATGGCCATGGTGGCCCGCAAAACGCTGTACCGCTCGATATCCTCCTCCACCTTGGACCTTTTCCGCATGCCCGCCGTGTCGATGAACAGGAACTTCCCCTGCTCGTTTTCAAAGGGAGAGTCAATGGCGTCCCGCGTGGTGCCCGCCACGTCGCTGACGATACTCCGCTCCTCCCCCAGAATCCGGTTCAAAAGAGAGGACTTGCCCACGTTGGGCTTGCCGATCAGCGCCACCTTGATGGCATCGGCCCCCTCCGACTCTTCCTCTTCCGGAGGGAAATAGGCCACACAGGCGTCCAGCAGGTCGCCGGTGCCGTGGCCGTGAACGGCGGAGACGGCAACGGGGTCGCCCATTCCCAGATTATAGAATTCGTAAAAGTCCGGGTTCATAGCACCGGTGGAGTCCATCTTATTCACCGCCAGAACGATGGGCTTGCCGCTTTTGAGCAGCATATTCGCCACCTCGTGGTCCGAGGCGGTGAGTCCGGTCTTCACGTCCGTTAAAAAGACGATGACTGTGGCGTGGTCGATTGCAAGCTGCGCCTGCTGGCGCATAAAGGTGAGAATCTGGTCGTCCGTCCGGGGCTCAATACCACCGGTGTCAATCAGTGTAAAGGTGCGGCCATTCCAATCCGTCTCACCATACACCCGGTCGCGGGTGACCCCCGGCGTATCCTCCACAATGGAGAGCCGACGGCCGATGAGCTTATTGAACAGCATGGACTTGCCCACATTGGGCCGGCCCACAATGGCAACAATGGGTTTCATGGGTTTCCTCCCGTTTCTGTATATTCATGCCCAAAAGCCGGGCAAAACAAGCGATGCATCTATTTTCGTTTTAGATCAATCAAGCGGCACACCAGCCAGTCCGGCGCACAAAGCGGAAACGCTGGCGTCCACAAAGATACTATGGTAAAATTCTCATTTTCAAGCTAATCATACCATACATATCAAAAAAGTACAGCGTTTTGATTTCAGCTAACAGAGCGCGGCAGATCTACCGGCGCGGTCAATCCCTCGCCGGACACAAAACAAGGAGGAAAGAGCGCACTCTTTCCTCCCCATTTATGATGCAAACCTTATTTCGCAGCGTTCACGGCCGCGGACTTGACGACCTTGATGGTCCGGCCGTTGTAAGTGCCGCACTCCTTGCACATTCTGTGAGGCAGGTGCAGAGCACCGCATTTGGAACAGGCAACGAGGCCGGGGGTCGCCAGCTTCCACGTGGAGCTGCGGCGCTTATCCCGTCTTGCCTTGGATACTTTTGTCTTGGGTACTGCCATGATGACACCTCCTTCAGATCAGCGGTAGGGCTTGGCCTCTCCGCTCTTGTTACGTATTTATTGGTTGCTCTCCAAAAGCTTTGCAAGGGCCGCAAAACGCGGGTCCGCGTCCTTCTTGCAGCCGCAGGGACCGAGGTTCAGGTCGGCGCCGCAACGGGAGCAAAGTCCTTTGCAATCTTCAGAACACAAAAATTTGGCGTCCATTTCAAGAATGAACACGGTGCGGGCCAACTCGCCCACATCCACCTCGCCATTTTCCAGCAAAACGATCTCGTCGTTTTCCCCGTTTTCCAGTTCCTCCGCCAGCAGGCAGGAGAACTCCACTTCCTTGGGAACCCGGACAGGCTTCGTGCAGCGGTCACAGACGGCGTCCAGCGTGGCAAATGCAGTCATGGAAAGCTCCAGCGCACCCGCGCTGTTGCGTACAGACCCTTCCACCTCAACCGGCTCTCCCACGGGATACTGACCGTTCAGCTCCGCGTCGGACAAATCCATGGAAAAATGAAAATCCAAGGATTTTCCGGGCAAATTCAAAATCGGTTTTACATCCAAACGCATAGCACACCTCGCAATGACACGAGCAGTATTATAATGGATATTGAAAGACTTGTCAAATACTTTTTCGGATTTCCTTGCTTTTTTCCTAAAATCGGCTACAATGTGCCTATACCGATATTTGGAGGGTCCTATGCGGGAATTTACCATCAACAAAAACGACGCCGGACAGCGGCTGGATCGATTCACGGCCAAGGCCGCGCCCACTCTGCCCCCCGCTCTGGTGCAGAAATATATCCGCCTCAAGCGGGTGAAGGTCAACGGCAAGGGCGCAAAGCGGGAGGTCCGGCTGGAATTGGGCGATATCGTGCAGATGTACGTCAACGACGAATTTTTTCAGGAGCCGGACGCAGAGGAAGACAAATTCCTCTCCGCCTTTCGTCCCCAGCTTGACATTATATATGAAGATGAAAACCTTCTGCTGGTAAATAAGCGTCCAGGCCTTGTGGTCCACGCCGACGAAGCAGAAAAGGTGAACACGCTGGTCCACCACATTCAGGCATACCTTTATCAGCAGCACGAGTGGGACCCAGCGGAGGAGAACTCCTTTGCCCCGGCCCTTTGTAACCGCATCGACCGTAACACCGGCGGTATCGTCATCGCCGCGAAAAACGCAGAGACGCTGCGGATTATCAACGATAAAATCCGCACCCACGAGCTGCGAAAGACCTATCTGTGCGTGGCGGTGGGAAATCCCCGGCCCTCTGCCGGAAAAATCGAGGGTTTTCTTTTAAAGGATGAGCGAAAAAAAGAGGTTTCTTTTTACCGCCGCCCCATCCCCGGCGGACGCAGCGCCGTTACCTATTATAAGACCTTGCAGACGAAAGGCGAACTGTCTCTGGTGGAGTGCGAGCTTTTGACAGGCAGAACCCATCAAATCCGTGTTTCGATGGCGGAAATCGGCTGTCCCCTGCTGGGAGACGGCAAATATGGCCGGGGCGAGACGAATCGGCGCTACGGGGAGCAAAAGCAGTGCCTTTGGTCTTATCAACTGGCGTTTGATTTTCAGTCGGATGCGGGAATTCTTCAATACCTGCGGGGCAAGGTTTTGCGGGTAGAAAATATTCCGTTCAAAAATCGCTATTTTCCTTGACTTTTCAGAGCCTTTTCGATATAGTTTGTAATTGCCGAATTTCAACGAGAAAGGTTCCCCCTCAACAGAGAAAAGAGGCGTTTTTATTCTATCAATTGTAGAAACGGGGGAGGATAAATGTCCAAAGAGTTGATTCGCCTGCGAGATCTCTGCATGGCGTTTGACGACGAGCTTGTTCTCGATCACTTAAATCTCTACATCAATGACAAAGAATTCCTCACACTGCTTGGACCCAGCGGCTGTGGCAAAACCACGACGCTGCGTATCATCGGGGGTTTCACGACGCCAACGTCGGGAGATGTCCTGTTCGACGGTGTGAGGATTAATGACGTTCCGCCCTTTCAGCGGCAGATCAACACGGTGTTTCAGAAATACGCCCTGTTTCCCAACATGAACGTATTTGAAAACGTGGCCTTCGGGTTGCGGATGAAGCGCGTTCCCGACCCCGCCGACCCTTCCGGAAAGCGGACAGTGAAGCTCTCGGAGACGGAAATCAAGCGACAGGTCTTGGAAATGCTGGAAACCGTCAGCCTTCTCGGCTTTGAGCACCGCAAGCCGGACGCCCTTTCCGGCGGCCAGCAGCAGCGAGTTGCCATCGCCCGGGCGCTGGTAAACCGGCCCAAGGTGCTGCTTTTGGACGAGCCTTTGGGCGCGCTGGATCTGAAGCTGCGCAAGGATATGCAGATGGAACTGAAAAAGATTCAGCAACAGGTGGGCATTACCTTTATATATGTTACCCACGATCAGGAGGAGGCCCTCACCATGTCCGACACCATCGTGGTGATGGACAAGGGCTCCATCCAGCAGATCGGCACGCCGGAGGACATCTACAACGAGCCGAAAAACGCCTTTGTGGCGGACTTTATCGGCGAGTCCAACATCATCGACGGCGTGATGCTTGAAGACCGGGTGGTTAAGCTGTACGGCAAGACCTTCCCCTGCGTGGACGGAGGCTTTGCACCGAACGAGCCGGTGGACGTGGTGGTCCGCCCGGAGGATATCGACATTGTTCCCGTGGAGCAGGGCCAGATTGTAGGTACCGTCACCAACGTGACCTTCAAGGGCATGCAGTATGATATCATCGTGGACTTTCGCGGCTTTAAGTGGCTGATTCAGACCACAGACCACTCGCCTTTGGGCGCAAAAATCGGTGTAAAAATTGACCCGGAAGGATTTCACATTATGAAAAAGAGCGCGTACTCCGGAAAATTTGGAGATTACAGCTCTTACAGCGAGGAATATGACGAGCTGTCCGACGCGGAGGCGCTGGACGAGGAGGAGGATTCCCCGGAGGGCGGCGGCCATGAGGAATAAGGGTCTGGCCATGCCGTATGTGGCATGGATGGCAATTTTTGTGGTGGCGCCTCTGATCTTGGTGGTGATTTACGCCTTTCACAATGGCACAAGCTTTACGCTGGAAAATTTTCGTGCCATGGGGACCTATGCCGCCGTGTTCGGCCGGTCCTTCCTGCTGGCGGCCATCGCTACGCTGATCTGCATTCTGATCGGCTATCCCGTGGCCTGGTTTCTGGCCCGGGAGGGCCCGGGCCTTCGGCGCATCGCCACAATCCTGATTATGCTGCCCATGTGGATGAACTTTCTGCTTCAAACCTACTCCTGGATGTCCATTTTGGAAAACACTGGGCTTTTGAACACCCTGTTTCAAAAAATTGGCCTGATTGCTTTGGTAAACGGCCTGTTCGGGACGGATTTCACCTATTTCCCCATGATCAACACCCGCGGGGCCATCGTGCTGGGCATGGTGTATAACTATCTGCCTTTTATGATTCTGCCCATTTTCACGGTGATTGAGAAAATTGACCCACGGCTGATTGAAGCGGCGCAGGACTTGGGCGCCAACAGCGCCGTGGTCTTCCGCAGGCTGATTTTCCCTTTGTCGGTTCCCGGGATTCTCTCTGGAGTCACCATGGTGTTCGTCCCCTCGGTTGCAACCTTTGCCATCTCCCGCCTGCTTGGCGGCGGCATGGTGACGCTACTGGGCGACCTGATTGAAACGCAGTTTTTGGGCGGGTCGTACAACCCCTACCTCGGCTCTGCCATCTCCCTTGTAATGATGGCCATTGTGCTGATCTCCATGGCCGTGATGAACCGCTTTGGAGAGGGCGAGGAGGAGGCGATGCTGCTGTGAAAACGAATCATTTTGGCAATCGCCTGCTGATGGCACTGACCTTTTTGTTTCTCTACGCGCCGATTTTCGTGCTGATTTTCTTTTCTTTTAATGCCACGAAAAGTCGGACAGTGTGGGGCGGCTTTTCCCTGCAATGGTATGTTCGCCTGTTTCAGGACGATGCGATTCTCAGCGCCTTGAGAACCACGCTTTTGGTGAGCGTGCTGGCCTCCCTCATCGCCATGGTGGCGGGGACCGCCGCCGCCATGGGCTTCGCGGCCATGAAGCGGCGCAGCCGCCACACTTTAATGTCCATTAACAACATTCCCCTGACCAACGCGGACATTGTAACAGGTGTGTCTCTATCCCTCCTGTTCATGCTTGCCATCGGGGCGTTTAACGCTACCGTTGGCAAGGCTACTGGCATGACGCTGGTCAAGGGCTTTGGCACCATGCTGATCGCCCACGTCACCTTTGACATTCCCTATGTAATTCTCTCCGTCATGCCCAGATTGCGGCAGTTGGACCCCCACATCTACGAGGCGGCGCAAGATTTGGGTGCCCGGGGCTTTTACGCCTTCCGCAAAGTCATTCTCCCCGACCTGATGCCCGGCATTGTCAACGGGACAATCATTGCCTTTACCATGTCGGTGGACGATTTTGTGATTTCTTATTTTACCGCAGGCAACAAGGTTTCCACCCTTGCGATGGAGGTTTATTCTATGGCAAGGCGGAAAATCAGCCCGGAAATCAACGCCATTTCCACGCTTTTATTTATCTCGGTGCTGGCGCTGCTGGTGATCGTGAACCTGCGTCAGTCCCGACAGAATTCCGCCGTACGGCGGCAGCGCGCCGCACTGACCCCAAGAACCTAAAGGCTCCGGCGCAGCGCGCCGTTTGCCCCCATACTACAATCTGCAAAGGAGAATATGAAGAATTGAAAAAGATCCTCTCTCTGGCTCTGGCGGCCCTTTTGGTCTGCCCCCTGCTCACCGCCTGCGGCGACTCTGCCGGCAAGTATCCCAACGGTGAGGTGAACGTTCTCAACTGGGGCGAGTATATCTCGGACGGACAGGACGAAACGCTGGACGTAATTAAAAAATTTCAGGAGGACACCGGCATTAAGGTGAACTACACCGTTTGCCCCGACAATGAAACGCTGTACGCCAACCTGAAGCAGGGAGACTCCTATGACGTAATCATTCCCTCTGACTATATGATCTCCCGTCTGATTGACGAGGAGATGCTTCTGCCGCTGAACTTTGACAACATCCCCAACGCGGCAGACGTGGACCCCAATTTTCTGAATCCCGCCTATGACCCGGAGAATGCCTATTCCGTCCCCTATATGTGGGGTACTGTGGGTATTATCTACAACACATCCATGGTGGACGAGGCCATCACCAGCTATCAGGCCCTGTTTGACACAAAATACGCAGGGCAGGTCTTGATGATCAACAACTCCCGGGACGCCATCGGCGTGGCGCTGAAAACCCTCGGCTATTCCTACAATACCACCGACCCGGCCCAGATTACCGAAGCCACGGACCTTCTGATTCAGCAGAAGAAGGACGGCATTGTTCAGGCCTATGTCATGGACGAGATTTTTGACAAGCTGGAAGGCGGAGAAGCCGCCATGGGCGTGTATTACGCGGGAGACTATCTCTCCATGCACGCCAATAACGAGGATCTTGCCTTCGTACTTCCCTCCGAGGGAACCAACATCTTTACCGACGCCATGTGCATCCCCGTAGGCGCCGCCAATCAGGAAAACGCAGAGAAGTTCATCAACTTCATGTGCTCCACGGAGGTGGGTGTCGCCAACTGCGAGGCCATCGGCTACTCCACTCCCCTGATGAGCGTCAAGGCAGCGCTGGATCCGGAAATTACCTCTGACCCAGTGGCCTATCCTTCGGACGAGGTGCTGGCAAGCTGTGAAGCATTTTTGAACCTGCCCGAAGCCACGTTGAAGCTCTATGACTCCGAGTGGCTGCGACTGAAGGCTTAAGCCCGACAATTAAAAAACGGCGGGGAAACCGGAATCCGGTTTCCCCGCCGCCTGCATTCTCCCTAAAAACCGGTCCCATCCGGTTTTTTTCTTTTTACCCTTGTAAGGCAAAGAGCTTATCGGTATAATGAACACACACAATTCAACAAACAAAGGAGAATGCAAAAATGGTAACAATCGGAACAACCTACCGTGGGGAGCAGACAGTCACAGACGCGCTGACCGCCTCCGCCGCCGGGTCCGGCGCGCTGCCGGTGTTTGGCACGCCGTTTATGGTGGCCCTGATGGAAACCGCAGCCCTCAACTGTTTGCAGCAGGGTCTTGAGGAGGGCAAGGGCAGCGTCGGCGTGCGCCTTGAAATCAGCCACGACGCCCCCACCCCCGTGGGTATGAAGGTCTGGGCGGAAGCCGAAGTCACTGCCATTTCTGAAAACGGCAAAATGGTGGACTTCAAGGTCACGGCCTGGGACGAAAAAGGCCCTATCGGCCACGGGACCCACACCCGCGCCGTCATCGACAATGCCCGCTTCCTTGCAAAGTGCAACGCTAAGCTGGACGACTGAACCGCCGTCTTCCCCGCCCCGCCGAAATTCGGCGGGGCGGTTTTTTATCCATTCACAGTCGCCGTCCTCGAAAAAGGGCTGATTCAATCAAGCCCCCACTGTTTCGGGCGGCCCGTCTGCGCTGCCCCATACGTCGGAACCGCCAGATGTCTCAGCGGGTCTGCTCCTGCATCCGGTTATATTCCTCCAGCTCCCGAATACCGCCTATAATCAGTGCATCGGTCACCTCGTAGGGGTAAACCCGCACATCGATGCCCTTCAACGCCTTGTCGGCTACCTTTTGCAAGTCGTCCTCCGTGGCGTGGATATCCGCAAGCTTCGTGGGCAGCCCGATGGATTTGCTGAACCGGAACACCTCGTCCCGCTCCTCATACTGCTTGTCAACGGTAAGCAGCACCAGAATTCCGTAGGCCACCACCTCACCGTGGAGATGGTGAAACTCCTCCGTGGAGGGCAGAATCGTGAAGCCGTTGTACACCGCGTGGGCAAGGCCCGTGGTGTAGTCCACCTGCACAAAGTTGGAAACCATGCCGGTGGACACAATGATGCCGAGCACCGTCTCCGTCAGGTCGGAGGTCACGGTGTTTGCTTCGCAGTCCTTAAGCGCCTGCTTTCCGAAAATTTTCAGAGGCTTTGCGCACATGGTGCTTAGGGCAATGCCCATGCCGTCGGAGTGGCGGGGGGTATGCCCCCGGGAAGAGACGGTGCACTCGTAGTGCTTCGCCATGGTGTCGCCAATTCCGGCCCAGAGATATTTGACGGGCGCCTCCGCGATAATTTGGGTGTTGATGAACACATGGTTCGCCGGAACCTTGGAGAAAGAGTATTCCCGCAGGCTTCCGTCCGGATGATAGAGAATGCCAAGACTGGTGTATGCGGCGCAGGTGGAAGCGATGGTGGGGAAGGTGAAGAAGGGCTTCCCCGCCCGCTGTGCCAGCACCTTTGCGGTGTCGATGGCCTTGCCGCCGCCCACGGCGAAAATCATGTCCGCGTCCTCCGTGTCGGGGGTGAGCCGTTCGATATTTTCAACGGAGGCCTCTCCCCCGTTCCACAGGCAGCGGACCACCTCCACAGAGGAACCCTCCAGCGCGGAAATAATTTTCTCCTGCGCTGCGGCCATGGCCTTTTTGCCCCCGATCATCACCGCCTTTGTTCCGTAGGCAGAGCAGACGGAGGAAATTCCGTCATACGCGTCCGCGCCGATGGTATAGCTTGGAATCAGTGTTCTTTCCATTTCTTACCTCTCCTTAACCCTTATAACCCGGATTTGCCGCCAAAAACTGACGGTTTTTATAAACGCCCATGGTCAGCATGGGAACGATCACCACCGCGATGCCAAGATACCCACAGTAGCCATAGCCGTATTTGATAATGTTGGTCAGCCCCGCAAAGGAGATTCCCATGGAGATTGCGATGATGGAGGCGGCAATAATGCCGTTTTTCAAGGCGGGATTCTCAATCCCTTTGAAAACAGATACATTTTCAAACTTGGCCACAAACCCGAAGGTGGTGGTGACGCCGGTGGAAATTAGGCACAGCAACAGGCAGGCCCCATAGGCCACCGTGAGCCACGGAATGCCGATCTCGCGGCAGACAGTGAGCGTAGGGATCACGGTTCCGCCCTCCGCAGCAGTATAAAACCCCTGCCAAGACAGCAGCATGAAAACCGACAGGGTCAACGCGGCGGCGTTCATAACAAAGGCAATGTTCATGGATTTGTTGCAGCCCCGCTTATCGGAAAGCGGCTTGCCGCAGGCCAGCATGGTGGGCAGCGTGACGCACTGGAAGCCCGCGTAGACAAAAGCGTTTAAAATCGCCTTGGGAAACATGGAAAAGCCGGTGTTTTGAAAGCTGGCGGACAGAACGGTGGCGATGTTCTCCCCCTTGGTAATACCGATGGCGTAAATGCTGATGGCGATGACCAGAATGGCCATGCCCATATAGGTGGAGGCCAGACGAACCAGATTCGCCCCAAAGATGGTAAGTGTCAGCACCAGCGCGCCAACCGCCAGAACGCTGAGGGCATAGGGAATTCCAAAGTAAGCGTTCAGCGCAGAGGCCGCTCCCGAGATGGCGGCGGCAATGGCCATGACCACCATGATGTAGAAAAACACCTCGAAAAGCCATTCAATCTTTTTAAAGGGGCTGAAAATAGCTTCAAACAGCTCTTTGTAGGATTTGAGGTTCCGCGAATTGTAAAAGAACATGGCTTCCCGCATGGTCAGGGACATGAGGAGCACCGCCAGAATGGCCGCCACCGGACCAAGCCAGCCAAGGCCCACATAATAGGTGTTGGCCTGATTGCCGGTGGCAAAGCCGCCTCCGGCGTGGGCCGAGAACAGGACCGAGCCCACGGAAAAAGCGAGGAAAAACGCGCTCCTTCTGGATTTCATGTCGGGATTCGGAATTGCTGCCGATGTCGTCGCTGCTGTTTTCATGTTGACCTCCCAAATACTGTCCAAGAAGACGCAAAAAATCCTTCCGTCTCCTTGCGGTTTAGCAAAGAGACGAAAGGATAAAATCCTCACGCGGTACCACTCTTCTTCATTCTTGCGAATGCACTTTACGAGGTACTGACATACCTCTGCCTTCTGTAACGGGGGCTTCCGTCCGCGCCTACTTATGTGTTCGGCGCAGCCATTCCGTGACCAGTTCGGCAGATTGCGCCCTGTTGCCTCGCACCAGACGGCAACTCTCTGAAAGGGCAATGCTGCTTACTACTTCACATCTTCATGTTTGAACGTATCTTAGCAAAGGCCCAAGGAGAAGTCAATAAAAAACTTTGCGTTTATCACCGAATATCGCTTCGGCACAAAATTTTGGTATCCCCTTTGATTTTTTATAGGCGGATTGCACAGGACTGACGGAAGAAAAAGTTCACTGATGTCCCAGGGCGGGGCGGGAAATTTATGATTCCCGCCGCGCCCATATTTTAAGTCATCTGTGAAATTGTCCGCAAAAAGCAATCCGAATTCAATTCATTTTTTAAATCAGCAAAAGCCGCCAAAACAGGAGGGTTCCGGGTTTTCCAGTTCTTCTTTCGTAAGCAGCTTGTCAAATCCATAAATGACTCTGCCTGACAGGGTTTCTCCCCCGCCCAGCGTGACCTCCCGCATCATGGATTGACTTACAAGGACGGACCCAAGCAGCGGTTGCGGCTCCACGCGAAGAGAGGACAGATTCCCGTAGGCGGAAACCGTGAGCCCTGCCTGAACGTTGGCCAGTTCGGCCATGGGCTTCACCTCGTCGTCCCCTGAAATAAAGGTGACGGAAGACCCCTCCACAGGCTGAAACGCCATGTCGGCGTAGGGCGTGTCGCTGATGGGACACACCTCTCCTTCCGCCAGTGTTGTAGCGCAGAAGGTGCGCGTGACGTAGCCGTCCAGCCCGCCGCTCTCCAGCAACCGGAACGGAAACTGACAGCTGAAATTGACTGCCGCCTGCTGCTCCGGCGTCACATATAAATCCACCACCAGACGATTTAAATTAACCCACATGATGCGAACCCCCACGGTCATGGCGCAGCCGCTTTCCTCCGCAGAGGTGGCACAGGACATCAGCACGTAATTGTCGCCGGTCTCCTCCACCTTCCAGACCTTGTGGGCCAGCAGCCGCGCGTAGTCTCCGGCAGCAGCGCCGGCTGCGATTCCGCATATGAGCGTGGGGGCCTGCTCATACTCCGCCAGCGTCTCAAAGCCAGCCAGCATGTTTTGAAGAGCGCCCCGACGATTATGAATGAAAACGCTCTTGAGGCTACACCCGTATGTAGATACCTCAACGTAATCGTTGGTGCTGTTGGGGATGCGGAAAAGCTGCACCGCCTGTCCATCGGCCGTCACTCCAAACGGGATTTCTTTTATGCTTTGCTCCATATCTGTCAATCCTTTCTGATTCATAGTTTTTATTTTCAAGATTTGTTTGATATTTAGTAAGAAAAGCAAAACGGATGCCAAACGTCCCTTAAAAAAGTAAAAAATAAAAAATTTCAAATATCGTTAACTTGGCATCCAAAATGCTATTACAAAAGGCGGACAGGATGTATCGGGCCGAATCAGCCCGGCAAGAAGGTCCTGTCATTGAGAGGAAGGGACAGTGACATCATGGAAAACTATGACTGGGAAAGTATTGTCGAGCGGCTGACAAAGCTGCTGCGCCTGCAAACGCCTCCTGTTGCCATGAAATGGATCAAAACGGAGGAGGAGCTACAAAGTATCCCGAAGGTACGGATTCATAAGAAGCATCTGCCGCCGTGCACCATTGTGGGGCATGCCGCTCAGTATAACTGGACCAGCGCCTGCAAGTTTGAAAACGTGCACGCAAATTATTGCCGCGGAATCAACGGGATGTTTGAACGGGACGAGAAGTGGCATTCCGGGGAAATCTTCAACGGGGTCTGGTTTAACAATCTCGAGGCGGCAAAAGCGCACAATCAGGCGCTGAACTGCGTGCCGCCGGAATACATGGCCGTGGTGGCATCGCCGCTGACGGCGGGGCGGATTCAGCCGGACGTATGCGTGCTGTACATGAGCCCAGCGCAGGCGTTTTTACTGTTGTCCGGGTATCAGTTTGAGGACTATAAAAAACTGAATTTCACCTTTGTGGGCGAGTCCACCTGCTCTGACTCCTGGGTTCGGACATTTCTGACGGGAGAGCCGTCTATGAGCCTGCCGTGCTATGCGGATAAAAAGTTTGCCGGTATGGGGGAAAACGAATTACGGCTGACCTTTTCCCCGCAGGACTTGGTGCGCGCGGTAAATGGTCTGGAAGGACTGAGCAAAAATGGCCTGCGCTATCCCATTGCATCTTACAGTCTGACCTCTGACATTCTGGAGGGTCTTCCTCAGAGCTATCTGGAATTTTGACGCGATCCCCTGTTCTTCAAAGAAAATCCCTGCGCTGAAAAGACAAATAAACGAATCTGAAAGGAAACTGAATCATGGCTAAAATTATGTACGGCAACTATAACGATCTCCCCTGGATGCCCAATCACAGAAAGGATGTTGACGGCAAGGTCATGTGCTACATGAAGTGCTTTGCTATGGAGGCCGCCAACATGCACATGTGCTTAGGCCAGATGTTCAACGGAATGCCCATCGGACCCCACACCCACCCCAACGAGCAGATTGCAACCGTCGTCAAGGGCGAGTGCGACTACTGGGTGGACGGTGTTCCCTACCGCCTGTCCCCCGGCTGCTGGGTCAACGTTCCCCCTCACTATGTGCACTACGCGCAGGTTTATCGCTCTCAGGGCCCGTGCTATCAGATGGATATCATGTCCCCCAAGCGCTCTTCAAGCTGTGATGAGTACAAGGCGTGGCTGAAATCCGAATATGATATCGACTGGGACGCAGGCGGACGGGAGGTTCCCGACCTGACTGGGCCGCAGGATACCGACGCTGAGGTCAGAGGATAATCTTTCGGCCTCCGCAGGAATTTTCAATGAAGAACATTTTAGTACGGAGGCCTGTGAAAACCGGCCTCTGTACTTAATTAAAAGAAACCGCAGCCCGTTGACCTTCATAAAAGATGCGTCAGACCGGGCATGGAAAGGATAGATCGATATGAAAATGCGTAATTTTGTCCGAGAAAAAATTGCGGAAAACGGCTATGCGCTGGGAGCCTTTGTGGCCTCCGGCTCGGCGGTGAACTGCGAGATTCTCGGCCTTGGCGGACTGGACTTCGTGATGATTGACTGCGAGCACGCGGAGACGGATGCGGAAAGCATCGTCCAGATGTGCCGCGCCTCGGAGCTGTACGGCATGGCTCCGCTGGTCCGGGTTTATGACCCGGACGACGCGCCCATGATGAGTCGGATGCTGGACGTGGGTGTCCACGGCGTGATGGCCCCGCTGGTGGGAACCCCCGCCCAGGCGCAGCACGCAGTGCAGTACTTAAAATATCCTCCCCTTGGTAAGCGCGGGGCCAACGGCGGACGCGGTCCCCGCTGGGGCGCATACGACGACTATGTGAAAAACGCCAACGACAACACCCTGTGCATTGTTCAGTGCGAGTCCCTCGAGGGTCTGGACAATATTGAAGAAATTGCCGCAACGCCGGGTCTGGACGCAATTTTCATCGGCACGGGGGACTTGTCTCTGGAAATGGGCATTCAGTTTAAGGCCGATTCCTCCGCCAACCACAAGGTGGAAGCACCGGAAATGGTGGCGGCAATTGATCGCATTTTGGCGGCATGCAAAAGACACGGAATTATTCCCGGCATTGTGACTGCCAGCGCCGACGACGCAGCCCGACGCATCCGTCAGGGCTTTCAGCTTGTCACCTGCATGAACGATCTGGGCTTTTTCCACAGCCGCACCAAGCAGCACTTTCAAGAGGTCAGAAATCTTGTGAAGGAATAAGGGAAAGGAGCTTTTCAATGAAAAACAATAAGGTAATCTTGACTGCCGCCATCACCGGCGCGGTTCATGTGTCCAGTATGAGCCCGTACCTGCCGATTACGCCGGAGGATATCGTTGCTCAGGCGGTTGGCGCGGCCCGGGCAGGCGCGGCCGTGGTGCATCTGCACGCAAGAGATCCCAAAACCGGGGAGCCGTCCTCCGATCTCAAGCTGATGCGCCAGATGGCGAGCGCCATCAAGGAGGAATGCGACGTCATCATCTGCATCACCACCGGAGCCAGCCAGATGATGACGGTTCAGGAGCGCTTGTCGGTGGTCCCCGATATGAAGCCGGAGCTGGCCTCCTGCAACGCAGGCTCTATGAATTTTGTTTTGGCCGGTCTTGTTCCACAGTTGACGGACGACGCTCCCGCGTGGGAGAAAAAATATCTGGGAGGCACTTACGACAACGTCTTTGCCAATACCTATCAGGGACTGGACACCTACATTCACACCATGCAGGAAAATGGCACCATTCCCGAGTTTGAAGTCTATGACGCAAGCATGATCAACAACATTGCCTATTTCAAAAAGCAAGGCATTTTGAAGTGCCCCATTTATCTGCAATTCGTCATGGGAATTCAGGGCGGGCTGCCCGCATCGGTGGACAACCTGGTTTTCCTGCACAATACCGCCGAAAAGCAGCTTGACGAATTCAACTGGTCCTGCGCGGCGGCCGGAAGACATCAGTTCCCCATGATCACGGCGGCGATGGCCATGGGCGGCAATGCCCGCGTGGGCCTTGAGGACAACCTGTACATCCGCCCCCGGGTGCTGGCCAAATCTAATGCGGAGCAGATTCAGGCCGCTGCCTCGGCGGCGCATATTCTGGGCCGCGAGGTGGCCACGGCGGAAGAAGCCCGGGCGATTTTGAAGCTCAAGGGCGCTGATCATGTAAATTTCTAAGATACACTCACGAAATGGAGGAACATGCGTGGCAAATAAACAAGTGGTTTCCGCAAAGGAAGCGGCGGCGTTGATTCCCAGTGGCGCAACCATTATGATTGGCGGCTTTCTGGGCTGCGGGCAGGCCCATTCAATTATTGACGAGCTGATTAAATCAGATAAGGGCGGCTTTACCCTGATTGGAAACGACATGGGCCGGGAAGTCGGTCCGGGAGGCGAGCCCTATTACGGCGTGGCCGGTCTGATTCACTGGCGCAAGGTGAAGCGGGTCATTGCCACCCATGTGGGCATGTCGCCCGAGGTGGGGCAGCAGTCGATGGAGGGAACGCTGGAGGTGAACTTGGTTCCACAAGGCTCCCTTGCGGAAATGATTCGTGCCGGGGGCGCGGGACTGGGCGGCGTTTTGACGCCGGTGGGTGTGGGGACCGTTGTGGAGGAAAGCCCCCTCACAGATCGCAAACTCTCAGTTGACGGCAAGGACTATCTCCTAATGAAGGCGCTGAAGGCCGACGTGGCGCTGCTTGGCGGCTATAAAACCGACATGGCAGGCAACGTTTGGTATAAGGGGACCATGCGCAATTTTAACGTCCCTATGGCAGGTGCCGCCGAGCTGGTGATTGTAGAGACGGAGCAGTTGGTGAACATCGGCGAAATTCAGCCGGAAGATGTGATGACCATGGGAATCTTGGTGGACTATATCGTGGAGGGGGGCGCAGCACAGTGAACGCGAAGGAAGTGATTGCCGCCCGTGCGGCAAAGGAATTGAAAAACGGGGACATTGTGAATCTTGGCATCGGCCTGCCCACCATGATTCCGGCCTTCCTGCCAAAGGACATCGAAGTGACGATTCACGCCGAGCTTGGCATTGTCGGGGCCGGCGGACGGCCCGGTGAAGAGGACGGGCATTATGCGCCCTATCACGTGACGGACGCAGGCGGCGCTCCCTCCTCCGTCCTCACCGGTGGGGCCTTCACGGATTCTGCCACCAATTTCGCCCTGATTCGCGGCGGCCATGTGGACGCCTGTATTTTGGGCGCGCTGGAGGTTGACGAGGAAGGCAGTCTGGCAAACTGGATTATTCCCGGCAAAAAGATGCCGGGAATGGGCGGGGCCATGGATCTGTGTGTGGGGGCAAAGCAATGCATCGTTGCCATGGAGCACACAGCTAAGGGGAAACCCAAGATTCTGAAAAAGTGCACTCTGCCCTACACGGCAGTAAACTGCGTCACCACCATTATCACAGAAATGGGCGTTATGAAGGTCACGGACCGGGGCTTGTTGCTGACGGAAATCAATCCGGAATACACGGTGGATGAGGTTCGTGCGGCCACCGAAGCCCCGCTCAGTGTGGCGGACAGCCTGCAAACAATGCTGGGGACCTAATGCACCAAGACACCGAAAAGGCCGGTGTTCCTCTAAAGCGCGCCTTTTCCATGCTGAGGATAAGTCTCGCAGAGCTGTCCAATAAGTCATTTTTGTATTCATACCGTAAAGGCGAGTTGAAAATGAAACGTATTGGCAGCTCTTTTTTTCCGGATAAAGGGGCGGACTGCACGCGAATAATGGGGCGAGTCTTAAAAGTGCCTGCAATTGTTGGCTTTATTTGCTTTCCTCCCTTCATGGAAATGTTGTGAATTTTTCACCAGATATCATTTTAAAAAATGGCACAAATATTGCTATATTTACAAATGTAGGATTGCATCTTACAGAAAATCTAGATTAGCCAACAAAATCAAATAAAATTTAAGGAGGAAAATTATGAAAGACGAAAGAGAAATTCTCAGGGGGATTCTGGATATTCACGTCCACGCCGGCCCCTCTGTCGCCAATCGGGCGGTAGATGCCGCCGATATGCTGAAGGAGGCCGTTGTGGCCGGTTATCGAGGCTTTCTGGTGAAGGACCACTACTTTCCCAGCTGTATGGGTGTCAAGATGGTTCAGGAGCATTGCGACGCCCAGGGTGTTGAGATTTACAGCTCGATGGCTCTGAACAATTCCATTGGTCTTTTCAATACGCTGGCCGTGGATGCGGCAATCAATATGGGCGCAAAAATTATCTACTTCCCCACGGTATCCTCAAAGAATCACATTGACCACCACAAAGGCACTTTTGTGGGGGCAGGCAAGATGTCAGTCCCCGAAACGCCGGTTACTTATGTAGATGAAAACGGCAAAATGGACGATGAGGCCATTGAAATTCTCAAACTGCTTGCGGAAAAGGACGTGGTTCTCGGCACCGGCCACGGAACCGCCTGGGAAATCGACCATCTGGTGGAAAAGGCCACGGAGCTTGGCGTGAAGCACATTCTGGTTAACCATCCCCAGTTCCACATTGGCGCAAGCTACGAGCAAATGACCAAGTGGGCCAACTTGGGCGCGTTTATCGAAATCAACGTCTGCGTTTTCACCTGCGGCTCCAAGCTGGGTACTCTGGGTGACGAAGTGATTGGTGAGATGCTTAAAGCAGTTCCTCTGGATCGCATGATTTTGGACTCCGACATGGGGCAAAACGGCAACGGCTCCCCGGTGGAAGGGATGTACCGCTTTATCCGTGTGCTGATGGACAAGTTCGGCCTCAGCGAGGAAGACATTGATCTGATCGCCAAGAAGAATCCCGCGCTGCTGTTGAATGTGTAAATAAAAAAACACTTAACGGAGGAAATTATGAAAAAGAATCATGTAAAAGCCTTGCTGTCGGCAACCATGGCCTTTTCTGTGCTCTTTCTGACTGCCTGCGGAGGCAATTCATCCAGTTCCTCTTCCGGTGGAGCTTCCGCTTCCGCCAGTGCCGCCCAGAGTGACAGCGAGCCCATCAGAATTATCTGGGGCAACTACGGCAGCAGCTCCATGCCTCAGTATTCCGCCGATCAGGATGCGATTGCCTATATGCAGGAAAACAGCAACATCACCGTGGACTATCAGGCCGACGGCGTTTTGGGCGGCGAGGCCGACATGATGCAGCAGATTATGGACGGCACCATCCAGTGCGTGACGGTTACCACCAGTTCCTTTAATACTTACACGAACCTGTTTGAAGCCTTTCAGCTCCCCTTCCTGATCAGTGACTATGAAACGGAATATCAGGTCCTGACCAGCGATGCGGCGCAGGCGATTTTTGACCAGGTAGGCGAGGATCTGGGGCTGAAGATTGTCGGCGTGGGCGAAAACGGTATGCGGCTGTTTGCAAACAACGTGCGCCCCATCACCAGCGTTGCAGATCTGAAGGGGTTGAAGCTGCGCATCGCCAGCTCCAATATGCTGGAGGGCGTTATGAAGGATCTGGGCGCCAGCCCCGTTACCGTGCCTTACAGCGAGGTGTTTACCGCTTTGCAGAACAACGTTGTTGACGGCGAGGAAATCAACATGACCTCCATTTATGCCATGAACCATTACGAGGTGCTGAAATACGTTTCTGAAATCGGATTGTATCCCTTCCCCTCCATGCTGGTTATGAATCTGAATTATTGGAACAGCCTTACCACTGATCAGCAGGACGCCATTTTGGCCGGAATGGATCTGGGCGCCCAGAATTTGTTCAGCAAATACCTTCCTAATTACGAGAAAGAGGCCGTGGCGGTCTGTCAGGATAAGGGCGTTCAGTTTAATACGATTGAAGGCGACGCACGTCAGGAGTTTGTTGATATTGCCACAAAGACGTGGAATGACTACCGTGAAAAGGACCCCAAAATTGCCGACCTGATTGATATGGCGCAGAGTCTGCAGTAAGCTCGTAATTTATCGAAAGAGGGTAAAGCATGGGAAAAATTGAGCGTGTTCTTAACGGACTTGCCTTTGTTGCGAAAGCCCTGGCTGCTCTATGTCTTGGCATTATGCTGGTCGTATCGCTGGCGGAGATCGTTCGGCGCTATATGTTCGGGCTATCCTTCTCCTGGGCGGACGAACTGATCCGTGACGGCGTTGTGTGTGTCGCAATGCTGGGCGGTGCGGCAGCTTATCGCGAAGAGGGCGGACTGGTGGCGTTTGACCTTATCTCCGCGCATGTGAAGGGGACCACCAAACTGATTTTGACGCTTGTCATCAACACGATCTGTCTGCTGTTTTCAGGCTATATGTTTATGAATGCCCTGCAAACGCTGCAAACGCCGTCCATTGTCAAGCAGGTAAGCATCGGGCTGAAGATCTCGATGTTCTGGCCCTATCTGCCAATTGCAATGGGTCTGGGAATCATCTTTATTTTTACGCTGGAGAAGTATTACAACATCCTGACATCCTGGCGGCATGGAGCATATCAAAACAAAGCAGAGGAGGACAAGGCACCGTGATAGCAGTTCTTACCGTATTTCTGGTGACGCTGGTCCTTGGCGTTCCAATCTGCTTTGTTCTTGGCCTGGCCGGCTTCGCCCATGTAATGACGATGGGGGTCGACTCCTACTTCAACATTCTCACGCAAAAGGTTTTTGCGGGCATGAACGTCAGCAGCCTGACCTGCATCCCGTTTTTCATTATGGCAGGCGAGCTGATGAATGCCAGCGGCGTCACCGAAAAGCTGATTTCTTTTGTCCGCACACTGGTGGGGCATTTCCGCGGCGGCCTTGCCTATGTGGTAATCCTCGTGGCCATGATTCTGTCGGCAATTCTCGGCTCAGCCAACGCCGTTGCCGCCATTCTCTGCGCGGTGGTGGTTCCGGAGATGATTCATGACGGATATCCCGACGACTTCTCCGCGTCGCTGGTTTGTGCCTCCGGCGTGCTGGGCCCCATCATTCCCCCCAGCACCACCTTCGTTTACTTCAGCGTTTTAACCGGCGTTTCCCTCAACGCGATGTTCATGGGCGGATTAATTCCCGGACTGCTGATCGGTCTGGCCTATATCACCGTCATTCGCCTCAACGTGAAGAAGCGCGGGCTTCCCAAAAGCACCGACCATTTTGACGGCAAGCTGGCCTTCCAAAGCTTTATCAAGGCGATTCCTGCCTTGCTGGTACCCGTAATTCTGGTTGGCGGCATCACAGCCGGTATCTTCACCCCTGCCGAATCCGGCGCAGTTGCCGTGTTTGCGGCGATTATCGCGGGCCTAATTTATGGCAGGATGAATTTCAAAATTTTCCCCAAGGTTCTGATGAACTCCGTGGGCACCACAGCCGGAATCTTTATCATCATCGGGTTCGGCAATATTATGGGCTGGACCATGGCAATTGCAAAGGTCCCCGCCACCATCGAAAGCGCCGTTCTCGGCATCACACAGAGCGGGGCGGTCATCATTATGATGATGTTTGCAATTCTGATTCTTGTGGGCTGCGCCATGGAAGCCACCGCAGCCATGCTGATCTTCACGCCGGTGATGATGCCGCTGGCTACCTACGCAGGGATGGAGCCGGTTCACTTCGGCGTTTGGTTCTGCATCATGCTGACCATCGGTCTGGTGACGCCCCCCGTTGGCATGACCCTGTTTGTAACCTCAAACGTTACAAAAATCCCGCTGGACCGATTGTCTAAGCCCCTGATTCCATTTATTATCTCAGCCCTCATTGCAACCTTGCTGATGGCATATGTCCCGGATCTTGTGATGTTTGTGCCGCGGATGATGGGGCTTGCCTGAGGAAACCTTGTTAGCCAGATTTACTGATTGAAACAAAATTGAAGGAGTAAAAATCATGAGTGAAATTATGTCTGGAAACTGGAATAAAATGCCTTGGAGACCCATTCGCGAAGGAATTAAGCAGGTTACGCTGGCCATGGGCGCAGACGATATGACCGTCACCCTCGGGCAGGTCACATCCGGTCACGAAAAGCGGCCCCATTCTCACCCGGAGGAGCAGGTGGCGCTGGTGCTTGAGGGGGAGTGCGACTACTATGTGGATGGCACGCCCTATCATCTGACGCCCGGCGGCTTTGTGGTGGTTCCCGCCAACGTGATGCATTACATCGATGTCCACGACACGGATATCCCCTGCTTCCAGATGGACATCTTCGGAACTCCCCGGCCCGAGTTCAAAGAGAAGTACATGGAGTTTCTGGAAGCCCTGAAGAAATAAGAACCACGAGGAAGGTCCGGAGGAACGTTGTATTCTTCCGGACCTTTTTCCGGGAAATTCAAAAATCAAGGCCGAACGCCTTTGAAGGAGAAAGACAGAAACATGAAAATGCGGAATTTTGTAAAGGAAAAGCTGGCGGAGAACGGATATGTTCTGGGTGCTTTTGTCGCTTCCGGCTCCGCGATGAACTGCGAGTGCTTGGGCATCAACGGAATGGACTTTATTATCATCGATGCGGAGCATGCCCAGACCGATACGGAAACCATGGTGGATATGGCCCGCGCCTGCGAGCTATACGGTATGGCGGCGTTTGTCCGGGTTTATGATCCCAACGATCTTCCCATGATGAGCCGCCTGCTGGACGTGGGGATTCACGGTCTGATGGTCCCCATGGTGGAAAGCCGCGAGCAGGCGGACGGAATTATCCGCTACGTCAAGTATCCTCCGCTGGGCAAGCGCGGGGCAAACGGCGGCCGCGGCCCCAGATGGGGCATGTACGAGGACTATACCAGGCAATCCAATGAAAATCTTTATACCATTATGCAGTGCGAAACCAAGCGGGGCGTTGAAAACATCGAGGAAATCTGCCAGACGCCGGGATTGGACTGCATCTTTATCGGCACTGCGGACCTTTCTCAGGACATGGGCCACCCGGGAGACGTCAATCACCCCAATGTGGTTGAAGCTGTGGAAACCGTGCTGAATACCTGCAAAAAATATGACATTACAGCAGGCATTGTAACCGGGAATCAGGACGCGGCCATCAAGCGGCTGAAGCAGGGCTTCCGGCTTGTCACCTGCATGAACGATCAAGTGTTTTTCCGCACGGAAAGCGCCAAGTGCCTTGGGGCGGTGCGCACGGGCTTTGCAGCGCAATAATCTCCGTTGAAATTGATCCACAGACCGCAAAAAAGCGGGGCGAAATGAAAATTTCGCCCCGCTTCCCTACGCGTTCTTAATAGTTCATTGAATTGATTCCCGGAACAGCGCTCTGGCGGCATCCCGTCCGCCGGAAATCGCCAGCAGAATGTTGACCGTATCCGTGACGGCCTGCACAGGCACGGGCAGCTTCCGCAGCGCAGCAAGCAGGTCCGTGTCTCCTCTGGTCCCAACGGCAGCCACCACCGTATCAATGCGGTCAATCACCTTAGACTGCCCGTCCTTCAGATAATGCAACGTATCCCCATTGACGGATTCCACTGTTGCGCCCGTTACAATTTGGCAGCCCTTGGCAAGCAGCCGCTCCACCAAAAGCATCCGGGCGGCGGTCCGCTCATTTTTCTCCAAATAGTCATCCATTTCGACAATGCTTACACGCCTGCTGTTGGGGCCGAGGTCGTTGTGGGGATGGATCAGGAAATCTGCGGTTTCACAGCCCACCGGTCCCCCGCCGATGACCACGGCGTTGTGTCCGACGGTGACGTTGCCCTCCAACGCGTCCTGCGCGCTGACCAACTGTGCGGCGCCCTGCAAGAAGCGAGGAAGAACGGGGTCTGCGCCGACGGCCAGAATCACGCCGTCATATCCCTGCGCGGAGATATCACCGGCGGAAATGTTCTTCTCAAGCTCCATATGCACACCGGCGGCTTCGGCCTGCTCAATGAGATAACGGGTCCCCTTTGCCACATCGTGCTTACAGGGCGGGAAACCGGCCAGATACATCTGCCCGCCCAGACGATGGGTGCGCTCAATTAGCGTCACCTGATGGCCCTGTCGGGCCGCTTCGACTGCGGCGGAAAGTCCTGCCGGTCCTCCCCCTATGACCAGCACTTTTTTGGAAGGTACGCTTGCCGCCTGGGGCTTTTCCGCCTCCAGTTCGTGCCCAGCCACGGGATTCATGGTACAGCAAACGCTTCCATCCGCATTGACGGTGGCAAGGCAGCGCAGACAGCCGATACAGGGACATAGCTCGTTTTCCCTCCCCTCCTGCGCCTTATTTGGAAATTCAGGGTCGGCAATTAGCGCGCGGCCAATATAAGCCACATCGCTTTTCCCCTGTTCAATCACCATATCGGCAACCCACGGCTCGTTGATGCGGCCAATAAACCCCAGCGGAATACGGATGGATTTCCGGATTTTTCCCGCAAGGTCCGCGTTAAATGCCTGCGGAACACCGGACGGCGCGGTGGTTTTCCACGGAATATCCAGCGAGCCGTTGGACAAATGAATCATGGAAACCCCGGCCTCTTCAAAGCGGCGTGCAATGTAGATTCCTTCAAGGAGGGACTGTCCGTCCGGCTCGCCATCCGTGGCGGACATCCGCACAATGACAGGAAAATCCGAGCTTACCTGTCTGCGGATTTCGGCAATAACCTCTAAGGGCATCCGAAGCCGCCCGTCAACGCCGCCGCCGTATTCATCCACCCGCTTATTGTGCAGCGGAGAAAGGAAATTCCCCAGTAGACCATGGCGGTGACAGCAGTGAATTTCCACCGCGTCAAACCCCGCCTTTTCCACCCGCAGAGCGGCGGCGCCGAACTTTAAAACAAATTCCCGGATTTCCTCTTTTGTAAGTTCCCGCGGAAGCTCCGCATAGGCTCTTGCCTCAACCGGAGACGCGGCAACCGGCTTGTGGCCCTCGTTGTACCGGGACAGAGCCGCCGTGGAGGGATGAAGCAGTTGTGCGCCCACTGCCGCCCCGTGGCGGTGCAGCGCGTCGGTCAGCCGGCAAAGCTCTTCAACTTGAGCGTCCTCATAAAGACCGACATTGCGAAAGGTGCCATAGCGGGAAAGGCGGTCGATGAGGACGCTGGCAATTGTGATGTAACCCGCCCCGCCTCTGGCGCGAGCCTCGTAGTAGGCAAGCATTTCCTCTGTCAAACGTCCGCTGGTACTTGCAAGATGGGAAGACATGGGCGCCATAAAAATGCGATTCTTTACATGCATAGACCCAATGTCGATGGAAGAAAAAAGATGAGGATACTGCTTCATAATGTCTCCTTTCATTTTGAAACCGAAGGCTGAAAATAAAGCGTTCAATGCTCTTGACGAAAACCAATAGCACAAAGCCACGCAATGGGAGCGTGGCTCGGAAGGCTTTGCGAATCGCTCCGCAAAATCAGGCTGTGCGTCCGATGGGTTTCTTTCAGATGATAAACAGCCGGGTACCTCAATCTTAAAGGGTAGCATTTTCCGTGCCAATCTCTATATTAGGGGCGGATTGCCATATCTTCCACTCCGGGGAAAATAGATTTGCTCAAAATCAAATATCTGGTATGTAAATTGCTCTTATACTCTGAGGAAGATTAAAAACAGGAAAACTATTAACGACTTATATCACCGAATGGGAGAATCACAAAATGACAATTACAATTCTGCAATTGCAGTGCTCTTTGCTGGTCATGATTTTAATTGGTACTCTAGGAAAAAAGACCGGAATCATCACGGAGGGAGTCAGCGCCGGCCTTTCAAAAATGATGATTAATTTGATATTGCCATGCAGTGTGTTTTCCGCTTTTTTTGAGCGCATCCCCGACGACATCCTGAAAAGCTCCGTACTGATGATCCTGATCACCATTGCGGTGCATCTGCTTTACATACTTATCGGCGTACTGCTTTATCGAAAGAAGCCCACCTTGCAGCAGCCGGTGCTGCGTTTTGCCATCCTTTGTCCCAGCGGCAATTTCATGGGAATGCCGGTCATCGGCGGAATCTATGGTGCGGAGGGGATTTTGCTGCTGTCCGTGGCCCTGCTTCCGGCGCGTATTTTTATTTTAAGCATCGGAATTGCCTATTTTGTGGCCGGAAAATCAAACGGCTGGATGAAACGTTTACTCAAATCACCGCCCCTGTGGGCGGTTGTTTTGGGCCTGCTGGTCGCCTGGTTGAAGATTACCCTGCCCGTTCCTCTGGAAAACGCCATCTCCTCCTTGGGAAACTGTACTACCCCGCTATCCATGATTTTGATTGGCTGCGTCATTTCCGACTTAAAACTGGAAATGTTTTTAAACAAAGAAATTTGGAAGCTCTGCTTTTGGCGGCTGCTGGGAATGCCGCTGATTGTGCTGGCAATGCTCAAGCTGGTCGGAATCACGCAAGCAGCCGTCGCAGGTGTTTCGGTCATCTTGTCCGCGCTTCCGGCGGGCGCGATGACGGTGATGTTCACGAAGGAATATGAAAAGGACGGCTTACTGGCGGCGGCCTGCGTGATTTCCAGCACATTGCTCTCCGTTTTGACGATTCCTCTGGTTTATCTGCTCTGCGCCAGGATTATCTAAATGCTTTTACTTAAGTATCAAGACAGCCCCGCAATGGTAAAACCGTAAGGGAGCAAATTCCGCATTATGCCAAAACCACCCGATCGGAACCCTTCAGCCCAAGTATACTCCGGACCTCGGACGGTACGGCCAGCTCGACGTCCAGTGCGTCGGCAATACTCCGGACGGCGGTCACCTGCTCGGCATTGGACTGTGCCAAAACGTGGGTGCGAAGATATAGGCTGTCCCCTAGCCCCACACGAACATTGCCCCCCATTGCCAGCGCCGCCGCCGCCATAGGCAGTTGATGCCGGCCCACAGCGGCAGCGCACCAAATGTAGCCCATCTCCCCCAGCAGCAGGTCGGCGGTTTCCTTTAAAAACAGCAAATTCTTTACAGAGGCTGGAATGCCGCCTTGAACTCCCAGCACAAACTGCAAATACACAGGCGATTTAACAATTCCACATTTTACAAAACAAGCAACATTGTTCAGCATACCGGGATCGTAAATTTCAAATTGGGGACGCGTTTCATTTGTGTTCATTGCTCGGACAAAGAGTTCCATATTGGCACACGCGTTGGTAAATGCACATCCTCCGGTTTCACGGAGATAGGGCTTTCTCCAGCCGAATCCGGCTAAAATTTTCTCTGAAGCATCGGATAAAGCAACATTCATGGAATCGGCATTGCAATCGGCCATTTCCGGCTGTAATTCTGAAATGGGGGCCAACCGCTCTTCCAGAGACATCGTTTGACTTCCACCGGAGCCTACGCAGACAATCATATCGCAGCGCCGCTGAATCCCGCCCACAATTTCGCGCATTTGGGCTATATCCGCATCCGGCTCGCCAGTGCTTGGATTTCGCGTGTGAATATGCGCAACAGAGGCCCCCGCTTCATAGGAGCGAACTGCATCATCTATGATTTGCTGTGGAGTGACAGGGAGATACGGGCTCATGCGCGAACTGTACATCACCCCTGTAATTTCCGCCGTAATAAACGCTTTTCTATTTTGTTTCATTGCAAAACCTCCTGTTATAACCTTACTTTGTAAAGCATTTTTCAGGCCAACAGTCATAAAACCAAAAAAAATTTTGAAATTTTGTTGAATCTACAAATTCAGAAAAAAAGTCATCAATAAATAGTTATTATGACCAAACCAAATATGCCGACATCTAAAAGCGCAAGTTGAAAATGACTTATTCGTTTTTATATGGTAATATTGAAGCAGACTTTTCAATAAAGGCATTCAAAGAAGTGCAAAAAACAGCCAATCGCATTGCGATTGGCCGCCGACTCCGACAAGTAATAAATCAAGTTGTTTTTGACTTGTTAATAAGCGGAAAATTCAATTTTAACTTTTTTTAAGAAAATTGGGAAACAGAGACATTTGCGAAACGAATTCAAGCTGTGCTATATTTGATATCAGCAAAAGCGGTTTGTTTTCTCGCAAAATAATGCAAAAGTAGATCGAAAGGAGAAAATGCTGTGTCGGGAATCGAGCAAACAGTCCGACAAGGGCAGGAGCTGCACCAATATCAGTTACAGCGGCTGGAAGTTCTTGAAATGAGCGGAGATGAGCTGAGTGAATTTCTGAATCAGGCTGAAAACGAAAATCCTTTGATCAATGTCGAGCGGGACCGAAGCGAAATTGAAAAGGAGCTCAGACTTGCCAATTGGTTTAGCCAGCAGCCGGTGTACAGCCGCGGTTTCTATGAACGCACGGTGACCGAGGACATGCCGGAGCAGGAAATCCCCGACAGCCGCACGATGTCCCTGGAGCAGTACCTACGCCTGCAAATCGACTTTTTAAAGCTAACGGGCGCTCAACAAAAAATGATGAATTTTCTCCTTGGCTCCATAGAAGACAACGGGAGACTGAAGATTACCCCAGATCAGGCCGCGGCCTGCTGCAAAGGTACGGCGGAGGATTCGGAATATTGTCTCGCCCTTTTGCGCGGACTGGAGCCGGCGGGAATCTGCGCCGCCTCCGTTCAAGAGTGCTTGCTGGTCCAACTGCGCAAGCTGCCCCAGCGGTGTGAGACTGCGGAATACTTTGTAAAAAATTTCCTCCAATCGGCAGGAACTCTGTCAATGAGCCGCCTTGCAAGGAAGTGCGGCGTAAAGCTTCCACAGATGGAGCGGGCATTGCGGGTCATTCGCGGGCTGGAACCGTATCCCGGTTCCTGCTTCGCCCCTGCGGAGAGGGCCTATGTCATTCCGGATATCCTGATGCTTCCCAAAGAAAACGGATGGGATATCTGCCTTTGCGACAAATGGAGCGGAAGCATCCACATTAGTCAATACTATATCAATCTGCTGAAGGGGTCTCACGACAAGGAGAATGCCACCTATTTATACGACCGGCTCCGTCAGGCCAAAATGCTGCAAACGGCGCTTGAACAGCGCCGGAAAACGCTTCTGCACCTCTGCGAATTGATACTGGATCGCCAGAGGGCTTTTTTTGAAAACGGCGGGCCCATCGAGCCGCTGCTCCTCGGGGAATTGGCACAGGAGCTGCCGTGTCATGAATCAACTGTCAGCCGGGCTCTGAGAGGAAAATATCTGAGCTGTCCCCGAGGGACGTTTCCCCTGCGGAAATTTGTTTCGCTCAATGTTGGAAATTCCGATGTTTCCAATGATGGGCTGACTAGAAAAATCAAAGAGTTGATTGCTGCAGAAGACCCCTGCACGCCGCTGAGCGACCAGCAGATTACGGATTTGCTTGCAACAAACGGTTTGAATATTTCCCGCCGGACCATCGCAAAGTATCGGACAGATCTGGGAATCCCCAATGTATTCGCGCGTCGAGTCTGAATAATTCCGCAAATGGAACGTGAAGGAGAGTCTTGCGTCATGAGTAAAGAGCCTTTCAACTGGGATGCATCCTATATTGATGTTCTTCAACTTGCAGACCTAATTCGGCAGCCGGTTCATTTCATCACCCCGGACGGAACCGTGCAGTTTGTGAACCGGGCATGGGAAAATACCTATAAGCTGTCCCGGCAGGAGGTCATTCACCGGAATATTTCCAGTATTGATGAAGTGACAAAGACAATGAACTACTATCTCTCATTAGACGATATTCAGCACGAATTGACAGACAGCATCGTGGACCTCGCCTATAACTATTTAAAGGTGCCGACCAATACCCCCGCCTGCTTACAAGCGATTGAAAAGAAGCGCGAGGTGGTTGTTGTCTCACAGATGCCGGACGGCGGGCAGGTGGTGGTGCGCAGCACCCCCATCTTCAACGACGAAGACTTGGTGCTGGTATTCACACAGATACAGGACCTGACGATGATGTCTAAGTGGAAGGATGAACTGGAGCAGGAAATTGAAAAAAATAACCGGATGCAGGAGGAATTACAATATCTAAGAGATCATCAGGCCGCAACCAATCTGGTCGGAAATTCCAAGGAGATGATTTCCCTGCGCAAATTGATTTCCGTCATTGCGAAATCCGATGCCAGCGTCTTAATTACAGGGGAAAGCGGCGTTGGAAAAGAAGTCGTCGCAAAGGAAATCTACAATAAAAGTCTCCGCTCAGACGGCCCCTTTATCTCGGTCAACTGTGCTGCAATTCCTGAAAACCTTCTGGAGTCGGAGCTGTTCGGCTATGAAAAGGGCGCTTTTACGGGCGCGTTCAAGCAAAAAATCGGCCTGTTCGAGGTGGCGGACGGCGGAACCATTATGCTGGATGAAATCGGGGAGTTTCCCATTCACTTACAGCCAAAATTGCTGCGCGTTTTGCAGGAGCGGGAAATACGCCGGGTGGGCGGCACGCACAACATCCCAATTAACGTTCGGGTGATTTCCGCCACAAACAGGGACCTTCTTCAGCAGGTAAACGAAGGGAAATTCCGGTGCGACCTCTATTATCGGCTGAATGTGGTACCCATTCTGATTCCCCCCCTGCGCCAGCGAAGAGAGGATGTCGCTCTTCTGGCCTCCAGCTTTTTGATGCAGTTTAATAAAAAATATAAAACCTCAAAATTTTTCCTCAGTCAGGCAGTCATATTGCTCGAGCAGCACGACTGGCTGGGAAATGTGCGTGAATTGGAAAACGTGGTAGAGCGATTGGTGATCGTATCCAGCGGAAACGCCATCACGCCACAGCAGATTTTAACGGTGTTCAGCGGAAAGCTGAATATGGATACAAATACGGAGTCGGCTTCCGAATTCTCATTGAAAGAGGCCGTTGAACAGTTGGAAAAAAAGATGATTTCCGAAGCGCTATCCAATTATAAAAGTACGTATAAGGCCGCAAAGATCCTCGGGATGTCGCAATCCACGTTAGTGCGCAAGGCGAAGCAGTTGAATATTAAGAGCGCTAAAAAGGCTGGCCTGCCGGAGTAACCAAGCGGCGAAGAGACGTTTGGCCGCCAAGCCTGCAACGTCCGACGCCAATACGAGCGTAACTGTATCTGCTTTCCGCATCAGATGATAATACCATATTTGTTGATACGGTATTGCAGGCTCTGCCGCCTAAGGCCCAATGCATCAGCGGTTTTTGAGATGTTATACCCATAGTGCGCCAGAGCTTCACGCAGGACTTTGCTTTCATAAGTGTCCATAATGCTTTGCAGGTTCTCTTCCCATGGGAAGGTAGCAGCGTCGCTGCCGCTGCCCGGTTCCACAAACTCCGGCCGGGTTTCTTGCTGCTTTCGCAGATAACTGGGTAGATACTCCACCTTGAGTACATCATCGTCCGTGACGTTTTGGGCATAATCCAGCACGTGGAACAGCTCCCGCACATTGCCCGGCCAGGCATAGGCGCTGAATAGCTGCCGAACTTCCGGGGTAATTTGAGAAAACGTGTGAACAAACTGGAAGGACGTGGTATTGAGCCGATAGGCAATCAGCTCGTCCAGATCCTCCAGATGCTCTCGCAGAGACGGCAGCTCGATCATCACGGTAGACAAGCGGTAAAAAAGATCCTTGCGAAGCTCGTTTTTCACAACGGCCTGAAACGGGTCCTCGTTGCAAGAGGAAATGATGCGCACATCCATTTGAATGTCTTTCTGCCCGCCTACCCGGCGGAACGTATTTTCCTGAATGGCCCTCAGAATTTTGGACTGCATACTTAGGCTCATGGAATTCAGTTCATCCAGAAAGAGTGTGCCGCCTTCGGCTTCCTCAAAGTAACCCGGTTTGCTCTCACTCCCTGTGAACGCCCCCTTTTGAGACCCAAACAGCAAACTCTCAATCAGCGTTTCCGGAATGGCGGCGCAGTTCAGCGCCACAAACTTCTTGTCCCGGCGGTTGCTTGCCCGATGAATGCTTTGCGCAAAGACCTCCTTTCCCGTTCCAGTCTCCCCCACCAATAAGATAGAGCTTCCACGCGGGGCCACCCTCTGGGCCAGCTCGACCGCCTCCTGAAGCTTCGGCCCGTGTCCAATGATGTGTTCAAACGTATATCCGGTAAAGCGGACGGTTTGGGTGTGCTGGGCATATTGCTTTAAAGCTCTGTCAATTTCTTCAATCCTCTGGGCGTCGGCATTTACGATGCTGCTGCTCTGTTCAAACACCACGGCGCCCACCAGTTCCTTGCCGCGCAGGATTGGGTAGGCAGTATTTGCGGTGGCAATGGAGACGCTGTTGCTGGATGTGAAGTGATCCACTCGGTTGATGACCGGGGACTGCGTTCTCAGGCATGTCATCACAGTACTGATATCCTCGCTCAGTTCGTACATGTCCAGCAGATGCCGCCCGCCCACAGCCAGATCGTCTGGAATTTGAGAAATTTGCCGACTGGACTTGTTAAAAAAGACCGCGCAAGCATTTTTGTCATAGATCTGAATCCCCTGCAAAATATAGTTCATGGCCTGCGTCATAAGCCACTCCCAATCATTTCGCTTTTTGATAAGCAGATACGTCTTATCGTTCTCTGCCGGAAGCTTTTCAAAGAAAAAGTGATCCTTGCCCCAGACAAATTCTCCCGTGTGCGCCCCGTCCGGCAGGGAAAATGCCTTTGCGGGTTTGTGCCTGCGGAGTGCCCAATCGGAAAACAGAAGCTGGTACATCTCCCGTGCCTGTGGATTTCCCCACACCACTTGGTCGATCATCCCGTCTTTTTCCAAAAGAAAATAAAAATCGTAGAACTCCAAAAAATCGCCTCCTTGTTTTAAGGATAGCACGACTCTGTGAAACGCGTCAAGGAAAGTGCCAAACTATTTTGCGATATGCAAAATAGTTTGGCACTTTCTGCAGATATTACTTTAATAAAAACAAATACAGACTATTTTTAGTCACGTAAAAGTCGTGGCCAGAAAAATTTTTATTTGTAAAAAACGCAGAATTTACAAGGAAAATCTAATTTTTTACCATCATTTTTTCACTTTGCTTTTTAAAGTTGCACAAAGTCGGCACGGAAATTGCTTTTATTTTTGAAAAGAGGAAAGGAGCGTATGATCTGCCGTCTTAGCGTCAGATCCATACAACAACATGTCATGAGCGAAAAAAACACCGCGCAAAAACCTGTCCGTTGGAGCGTATTCGTTCCCTGCTTCTTGGTGATCGGCGGCGCCGCAATCTTGGGGGTCGTCAACAATGCGTGGCTGACGGAGGTTGCCAGCGCCATCTTTGGATGGTCCCTGGGCAATTTCGGCTGGCTCTATCAACTGGTAGCCATGGGAACTCTGCTGCTCATCAGTCTGCTGGCCTTTTCAAAGCTGGGCAACATTCGGCTGGGCGGACCGGAGGCAAAGGCAAAGCACTCCTTTGGTTCTTGGTTTGCCATGACCCTCACCGGCGGCATTGCAACCGGGCTGATTACCTACGGCGTCAATGAGGTGCTGATTTATTTCGGCAATATCTACGGAGAACTGGATGGCTATGGGATTCCGGCTCTCAGCGATGAAGCGGCATACTTTTCCATGGGCCGCTGCTTTTATAACTGGACAGTCATCCCCTACGCCATGTATGCCCTGTCCGGTGTACTCATCGCGTATCTCTACTTCAACCGGGGCAAGGAACTGTCTGTGGCCGCATCCCTCACGCCGCTGTTCGGTGAAAAGGTGATGCACGGCTTTTGGAAATCTCTGGTTGATGTGCTTTCCGTGCTGGCAATTGCTCTGGGCCTCGCGGCCTCTCTGGGCGCGGGTCTGGCGCTGATCGGCACCGGTCTTTCTTCTGCCTACGGCATTGCTCAAGGACCGCTTGTCTGGTTTATTCTCACCGCGATCATCACCGTGACCTTTACCGCCGCATCCGTCACAGGCATTGATAAGGGCATCAAGTGGCTGGCGGGTCTGACCTCAAAAATTTTCTATGTTTTGCTGATTTTGCTCTTTATTATCGGGCCCACGATTTACATTCTCAATATGGCCAACGTGGGCCTTGGCTACTGGCTGGACCGCTTCTGGATGTGGGGTTTTGATCCCTCCACTGTGGGCGGCTCCGCGTTGGTAACATGGTGGACCATGTATGACTGGGCAATCTGGATTGCCTATGCGCCGCTGATGGGCATTTTCTTTGCCATCATCGCATATGGCCGAACCATTCGGCAGTTCTTGGTCATCAACTGGATGCTTCCTTCTGCTTTCGGTTTTGTGTGGTTTGCCGTTTGGGGCGGCACGGCGCTGAATTGGCAGATCGCGGGCAAGGCGGATATCATCTCCGCAATTCAGTCCAATGGCGCAGTGGCCGGCATATGGGAGTTCCTAAAGCATGTGCCTCTGGGTTCCATTTTGATCCCAGCCATTATTATCACTTTGATCGCGGCCTTCTCCACCACAGCGGACACCATGTCCACCACCATCTCGGCTCTGTGCACGCAGGGTGCGCGGCACGACGAGGAACCGGCCCTTTGGCAGAAAGTTGTCTGGGGCGCGTCCATTGGTTTGATTGCCTGCATCATGGTTGCTTTTGGCGGCGGCGCGCAGGGCGTGGACGGTGTAAAATATCTGGCGGCCTGCGGCGGCTTTGTGGTTCTGGCTATTTTTATTCTTCAGGTGTTTTCCGCAGTGAAGGTGTTTTTCTTCGATCCGGCTACAAAGCTCGATATTCAGGCCGCTGAAACTGCCGCAGCACCCGAAAAAGTCGAGTAAGCGGAGGCATCGTGTGAAAAAAGAAAATCAAACTGTCGTCCTTGGCGCGCCCATCACTTTGAAAGATTTTATTGCGGTGGCCCGGGACGGAGCCTCGGTGGAATTTTCTGCCGAATATCAGGCGCGTGTAAAGCGGTCCCGGGCTCTGGTGGAGCGCTGGGTGGACGAGGGAAAAGTCATGTACGGCGTAACCACTGGTTTTGGAGCACTGTGTACCAAGGCCATCGACAAGGAGGAAACGGCCCAGCTTCAGGAAAACATCCTGCTTTCCCATTCCGTGTCCGTGGGGGAACCTTTGTCAATCGAGCGAGTACGGGGAACCATGCTGATGGTATTGCAAAATCTGGGGCAGGGTTACTCCGGTGTGGGCATTGCCGTTCTGGAGCAGTACCGAAATTTTTTGAATCTGGGGTTGACGCCGTGGGCTCCGGGGGACGGAAGCGTAGGCTATCTGTCCCCGGAGGCTCACATGGCCATGGTGCTCATCGGCGGAGGAAAGGCTTATTTGAACGGCAAATTGTTGGAAGGCCGCGAGGCTTTGGCTAAAGTAGGTCTGCCCCCTCTCGTTCTTGGCTCCAAAGAGGGCCTGGCGCTGGTATCCGGCACCACCTCATCTACTGCTATGGCGGCGCTGGCCATTTGGGATCTGCTGAACGCAGCTAAAGCCGCCGATATCATCGGCGCGCTGACATTAGAGACCAGCCGAGGCGTTTTGGACGCTTTTGATCCTCGGGTGATGCAGGTACGTCCCCATCCCGACCAGACCCGAACAGCGGAAAATGTCCGTGCCGTTTTGAAGGGCTCCGGTATTATGGAGAAATACCGGGGCAGCCGGGTACAGGACGCCTTGTCTCTTCGATGCATCCCCCAGCTTCACGGCGCGGCAAAAAAGACCTTGCTGGACGCGAAAGCGGCAATTGAGATTGAGATGAACGCCTGCTGCGATAATCCCATCATTTGGCCGGAGGACGGAAATGAGGCCGTAATCTCCGCCTGCAACGCAGACTCATCCTACGTGGGAATGGAGATGGACAGCGCCTGTATCGCCGCCGTGGGGCTTGCTAAGATGTCAGAGCGGCGCAACAACCGGCTAATTGATGAGAGCTTGTCGGGCTATCCGTGGTTCTGCATCAAAAAGCCGGGCCTAAACTCGGGGCTGATGATTCCCCAATACACGCAGGCCGGTCTCCTGAACGAGTTGAGAATGCTGGCCACGCCGTCCACCATCGACAATACGCCCACCTGCGGCAATCAGGAAGATTACGTGGCCATGGGCTACAACGCCTGCAAAAAGGCGGGTGCCGCGGCGGAGAAGCTGGAGTATATTCTGGCGATTGAACTGCTTTCCAGCTATCAGGCCCAACAGTTTTTAGATAGAGATGTAAGCCGGGGGGCAGGCAGCGCCGCTGCGCTGAAAGCAGTGGGGGACCTGGTGCCTGTTATGGATAAGGATATATTCCTTTACCCATACATTGTGGCCTTGCGGGAGCTGATTCACACAGGACAACTGACAAAAGCAGTGGAACGGGTCACCGGTCCGCTGAACTGAAAAAGGAGTGAACAACGATGCGTGGAATGGCAAAAAAACAAGTTGAAATGGATTTGCTAAAGATTTTTTTGACGCCGCCCAATACAAAAAAAGAGAAAATCACTTTGCTTACCATGTTGGTGGTGACATTTCTCATCTTTTTCGGGCCGATTTGCTTCTCCGCAATTTCCCCTGTGAAGGCGATCTTACTGGCTTGTCTGCCTGCCGTGTCCCTCTCTTGGGGGTGGATGGTACTGCTGCGATCCCTGTTCCGCAAACGGGACTTCTGCAAATAAACCGTCGGCAATGCGCATACCACCCCGAAAGTCGTATCTCTGATAAGAGAAAGGCCAATGGTCTGTAAGGCAAAAGCTCAGAACGCCACCACATAACGGAGTAAATTGAATCCGTTTCGCTCACCCCACAAATTTAATATATTGA
Source organism: Oscillibacter sp. (assembly GCF_032018205.1). Lineage (GTDB taxonomy): Bacteria > Bacillota > Clostridia > Oscillospirales > Oscillospiraceae > Oscillibacter. Next base: position 89,226 of record NZ_DALZOY010000007.1, read on the forward strand.
CGCCACTATACCAGTAAAATCAAACGCTGCCGAAGCTATTGGGTAATTAAAACCGCGCCTTCTTTGTACGGTGACGAGCTGGCGCCGCCTGCCGTTTGTTCTGACACATTGTTGTTCCATCAATTGAAAAAACGCACCGTGGAATTACTTGATTGTAATTCCGCGGTGCGTTTTGTTAGCACTTTGTCGCCTTTACTAATTCACTTTGCACCACCGTTATCAAGTGGCGCTTTTCCAGTGTCATAAGAGTTATGGATTACATACTTTCCACCATCATCGAAAAGGTTGGTGTACCGAAAACTTTGCTCATTAAATATATCAAAATGGAGGTATCTATCTATGGATCGTATTAGAAAGCCTATAAGGCCATTGATTTATTAAACGCTATTACGTTAAATGGAGAGCACCTCAGAGAAACCCTAAATAATAGCGTTTTTGATTAAGACCTTGTCCGAAGAAATTGACGAACTTAAAAAGTTAGTCAGGGCATAGTTTTCCAAAGCGGTGCCAAGCTGACGCCTCCAGCTTTTTCGTTGCCTCATCCACGCTCATGCCAAGTTTCAGGGGGCATTTTTTCCATTTGAACCAAGCAAGGTAATATCATCTTGCGCTTGATCGGAGGATTCACCGGGTGCGTCCCCGATACGCTGATGCGACACAATCAAAAAGCCGCCGTCTTGTATTCTCAGTGTGAGTGCCGCAGTTTCGCAAAACAGGCGTACAATATCGCCCTGCCGTTCACCGCTTGTGTATGTGAAGTAGGCAAACCCGGCATCACTGGTAAAGTTATAGTACGCGTCATAGTCCTTCAGATAAATCAATTCATCCATTCCCACTCTGCTAAGATCATCCTGCGAAATGCCCATATATTCTTTTAATGCTTCATTTACGGTGCTGGCTGAGAATTTGTGAATGGGAACCGGCATCCCGTCCAAGGTCATATCGACACCGAAAGGCCAGTTTTCGGAATCCTTGAGCGCCTCAAATTCAGTTTTCTCCGTTACGTCACCATCAGAAGGAAAATACCGCAACAATTCGGCCAAATTGATATCCTCTGGCCGGCCGTAGTATGAGGAAAGGAATTGGCTGATCGGATTGACGCTGACGGAGTTCCCCTGCTCGTCATACAGCAGCGGCTCAAAGGTTTTATTATACTGTTCCATTTCCTCTGCCGTGAGTGGAACAACACCAACATTGTAGATCATTTTTGGCCCAGTGAAGGTGCAACATGCCGTAGCGAACGCCACGAGTACAACGGCAATCACCGCCGAGATGAGCAGCTTTGGCTTTTTAGCGATCAGTGTGATACGTTCCTTGATGATGCGCTCACCTCCAGTCATGGTGGTTGCCGAAAGCATTAAAGCAGCCCGCTTTTGGCAAGTCATGCGGATGAGTGTCCTGCCATACTCGGCGCGCTCGGCCTCTCCAATACGGCGTATTGTTGCCTCATCGCAGGCAAGCTCCGCATCATCCCGTGAAAGAAACGCTGCCCACCATACTAGAGGGTTATACCAGTGGAGAACAAGGCAAACTATCCGCAGAACTGACCAAAAATTGTCGCCATGCCGGAAATGAGTGGTTTCATGTTCCACCGTGTGCCGAAGTATCGTCGCATTCTCGGCAGCGTCCTGTGTTAAATAAATTGCTGGATGCAAAAGCCCAAACAAGCAAGGGGTGTCTGTTTCATTGGAAATATATACAGGAAGCGCTGAGACTTTTGCCTCCAACGGCTTGCGGCTACGGCGGAGGCGGGATGAAAATCGCACGTTTGAAGCAGCAAAAGCGATGACCAGAAATGCCACTCCGCATAGCCAAATCTGAATAAATGCTTTGCGGAAGGCGAGCGCCTTTTCCATGCGTGTAAACTCTGCCTCCGTTTTATTCTCCGCAACGGTGACTGGCGTTTCCGGCATAAGTTCATAGGACGGATATCCCTCAACGGTGCCGCTTTCTGTGTGCCAAATATTTCCAACGTCTCTCACACTTTCAAAGTCCTGCACGACAGGAACTTTTTGCACCGTGTTCATCACGCTGAAACCGCTGCTGCCAATACTGTACGGGATCAGCAGCCGCAGAAGGACCAATCCCCAAAGAGCATATTGCAGCTGCAGACTAATTTTGCCCCTTAAAAAATAGCGCAGAGCGATGATGACTGCAATTAAAATGCTTGAGGTAACAATCCATTTAATCACTATTATTTGCCTCCTCCATCTTTTGCAGTATCCCATACAGCTGGTCAAGTTCCGCCTGCGAAAGTGCCTGCTTTTTTGTCAGAGTGCTTACCATAAGGCTTAGGCTGCCTTTATAGACCCGGCTAAGGAAGTCTTCTGTTTCCTGCAAAGCAGCGTCTTCACGCTTAATGAGAGAAGAATAGACTTTCATACCCTCTTTATCCTCGCAGCGGATTAGGCCCTTTTCCGTCATGCGGCGAAGCATCGTCAATGTCGTACTTCGGGTCCAGCCCACATGTTTCTTCAAATAATCCGTGGTCTCTCTGCCGGTGCGTGGTGACGTTTCCCACAAACACTCCATGAGCTGCCATTCGGTATTGGTAAGTCTTATATTTGGCTCATTCACTCCAATCACGCTCCATTCTGTTTACATTGTAGACATATTATATTCTCGACGGTTTACATTGTCAACAGCTAAGCATATAAAAATTATTTGACGAGCAAATACTATTAAATCCGGCTTGAGATATACCCCCCATCACTTCCTTTAGATAGTCTGTTATAGTCTTTTATCCACCAACGCAATAGGACGACCATCTGCCTTTTAAGCAGTGGGTCCGGGGTTCGAATCCCCGCCGGGTCACCAAATAGAGACTTATCCAAACACATACGGTCTATTTTTGTCAATGGCCTTTTTGGCTGCGTGATAAATCGTGAGTAGTGGATAAGTATAAAAGACCGTTCGTCTTCAAAGACGAACGGTCTTTTATACAGCCGTAAACACTCCTGTGACCTCCGGTCCGGCGCTGGACAGGCCGAAGAAGGATGAGGCTCGAAACACAACACAGGATTTTGGGGACAATGCGAGCGGGTTGAAGTGGAACGGCGGTTCAGTCTGGAAAAGCACAAGTGCGGCTTGGGGCTGATTATGACCATGCCACACCAAATCATCGCCCACAGCGTTACCATGTCCATTCTGGCGCTGAATCTCAGAAAGATTCGGCGCGCCGTGCTATGGCTTTTTGCACGTTTGCCTCCTCGAGTGTCACCGCAGAAAAACAGCCTTGTTCAATTGATATTAGCTACTCTCCCGTTCACACCGCACGGCAACACGGCTGTTCCCACCATAAGTGCAGGTAAAAAGCGTCAAGCCCGGATTTTCAAACCTCATATCCTGCATGTCCGAAGATGCCAGAGTCTCCACAGTGACTACCTGATAGCTATAAACAAAGCCATCTACATCTGTAAAAGTAATCAGATCACCCTGCTTCAACTGCTTGAGTAGGCCGAAATGCCGCTTGTAGTTATGACCTGCAATAATCATATCATCCGTCAAAAAAGAACCGGAGTAGCGGCAGGGCGCTTTTTTCAGCTTTGGATAGCTCCAGTTGTCCATCACCGGCAGAGAGAGCCCCAGCGTGGAAATATCCAGCACGCCGATGTAACTTTCGTCTTTCACGCTGACCGACTGAATTTGCTTGGCGGTGGTCTCGGTATTTGTCTTGTCAGAAAGCTCCGGAATTATTTGCTGGGTCAAAACCTGTACCGTTTCCGTAGCCTGACGGTCAGCCAGTGTTTCTTCCATACAGTTGAACGTCATTAGAAAAAGAGAACCCGCCAACAACAGGCCGCCAGCAGCCATCAAAACGATATCCCGTCTAATTTTCATGGTTTTGCCGTTTAAAGCGCTCCCACCAGCCGCGGCTGAACAGCATGATCCCCAGAACCGCCATCATCGGAATTGGCCATTGCAGCAGCCCGGTCTGGGGAAGGCTTGCCAGGGGTATGAGTTCCGGCGGTAAGTCAGCCGTTGTTGGTTCATCAGTTTTTGGGGGCTCCGGTGGAGTGATATTTGTCGTATACATGTTGGTAATTGTAAAGATCGTCCCCTCCCGCGAATACGAAACCGTATAATTGTCGGGAACGGTGTCTTCAATCACGGACCAGGTATATCCGGTGGAGAGATTGTTCCAGGCATATCTCCAGTTATTGCTCTTTGAAAGCCGCACGGTATAAAGAACCCTGTCGTCACGGAGCAGGGAAACCATAATGGAATTTGGGCGAAGGTCCCCTTCATCGCCGTCATTCCATATCTTCAGCACCGTAACGTTGATGGGGTCGCTGCCGGGGGACGTGTACGGCTGGTAGGACACTTTGACGGTGGCGGTGGTCGTCGTCTTTTCATTGGAATCCGGGATGGTGACCAGAGATGGGCTGAAGGAATACGTACCGCTGCTTGTCGACAAGGAATCGCCAAAGATCAGATAGGTGCCCTCCTGATTCAGAGTGAACGTGCAGTTGCCGCTGCTGTTCGAGGCCAAGGGCGCGCTGGAGGGGTGAATCGAGGTTTTGTGGGCCCGGACGTAAACAACCAGCGTGTTTGCAGCGTCCGCCCAGTTGATTTTGTTGTCGGTACCCGCCTTGATGTTGGCCCCTGAATCTTTAAAATCATCGGTTAGATCATAGGAGTCGCCGGATTTCTCCAGAACCCGGTAAATATGAAACGTCACGCCGGAAATTGCGGTCCCACCATACATACAGTTCAGCGTAATAGAATACGGGGAGCTGTCCGCCAAGGCGGCCGTGGTTGTGAGGGAGACGGTGATACACAGCAATGCAGCCACATGAAGCAGCTTTTTCAGGATGGATTTCATATAGGCGATTCGCCTCCCTTCTCTTTCTCTCGGCCTTTTTGAGCGGTTCCAGTTTTACCCGGAGCGGCCAGCAGCCAGATGAGCAAGACCAGCAAAATGGGTGCGGCAATTACGGGCGCCACTATTAAAGGATCAACTTGTACTGCGTCTGCGGAGATATAGGTCTCATCGGGTGTCTCTACCCGATGCCCGCGAACCAAAAGACGCTGCGTGTTGATTCCATAAGGCGTACAGGTAACCAGCGTGCAGTAATCCTCGTTGGGGTCAATATCCAGCGACGAGACCTCGTTCGGCTCCACAATCAAAATCTGATCTACCGTATAGGTCAATGTCTCATGCAGAACCGTAATGGAAAAAGTATCGCCGATATCCAACTCATCAAGATTGGTAAGAAGCTTTGCCGAAGGCAGTCCTCGGTGACCGGAAAGAACGCAATGGGTTCCCATTCCGCCCACAGGAAGCGAAGAACCCGTGAGATGCCCAATGCCGGCGGCAAGTACTGACTCGGAGGTGCCGTGATAGATGGGCAGTCGTATTCCAATCTTTTGGATAGAAAGATAGCCCATCATACCGTTCCCATCTAAATTAAGTAAACCATTACACTCCGCCTCTTGTATATCTGTCAATGTAAACCAGCTTTCACCCTGATTGCGCAGCTTTTCGTTATACGCCTGCGCCGCCTGAAGCGAATCTGTAACGTCCTGCTCCGTTAGCTTACCCATGCTTGAGTCGTAACTGGCAACAGCCCGGCTTTGGTGAAAAGAGTTGTAATAATTGCTGACGCTGGGGTAAAGCAGCACGGAGAGACCCACTAAAAAAACAAATATTAAAATCATGGTAGGGTAGTGCTTTTTCATAGGTTTCTCCCTGCTTCCGATTGGAGGAAAGTAATACTTCCCCCAATCGGAGCAGTATTCATATTAGAATTATTATAGAAAAAGTCGATTAGTTTTCGTTCTTTACACGCTTACGGGCAATCAGCATAATTCCGGCGCCGACCGCCAGCATGCTGCCGACGGCATAGAAGATCGTGGTACCCATGCCACCGGTGGAGGGCAGTTCATTGCCGGTCAGGTTCACGACGTTGGTTCTTAGCGTGCTGCTTGCAGCCTCACCGTCCACGGCAACTGTGGGAGAATTGCTGAGCAGCGCACCGTTCGCATCATAACCTGCGCTGATTTGAATTTTGACGGGATCGGGCAGCAGATTATAACCGTCGGGAGCCTTTGTCTCGTGCAGGTAATAGATGGTGGAATCGTCCAGACCCTTAATCACGATGGAACCCGCGGAAATGGTGGTGACAGTACCGGTTGTTCCGGAGGGCGCAATCGTATAGCTGCTACCGCTTTTGATCAGCGCGATGGGGCTATTGGTGGAATTACTGTCCGTATTCAGGATAAACTCCGCTCCTGTCAAAGGGCGGCTATCTTTATCCGTCTTGTTTACATCCATGGTAAAGGTCCAGTCATAAACCTTCACCGGCGGCGTCTCGCCGTGACCGTCATCATAGGGGCTGTTGCTGTATTCCAGATAAGCGGTGTTGTCATTGGAACCCTCCGTGTATATCTTCGCACTTTCATTTAAAGTGGCGTTGTAGTAAACATAGAAGCGATCAGTCGTAGTGAGGCTTTGGGCCGCGATGAGAGCTTTTACATTGCTGAAGGCAACCGTGAAAGAATGCGCATCGGATGTAATCGTATAGTCGGTGTTTAGTGTCAATACCTTGCTGTCCTCGTCATTGATCTTGATCATCAGGGAACTGGGGTCAAACGTGAGTCCGTCGCTCATGGTATCGTGGATCACATAGGTATAGGTGGTGTAATTGTTGGTATCGGGCACCGAGGTGATCGTACGGTAGTGTACCGTGTCACCGATCTGGTTGTCGCCCACATTGCCCCAAGAACTCAATTCATTGTGTTGAATTTCTTTTGTCAGCGTGGGCACGCTCAGCTTTGGTTGAATAATTGCGGTGGGTTTTGCGGTGGTCAGGGAGACAGAGGCGGTCACCGTGGTATCTCCACTGCCGCCGGTGCCGTAAACCAGATAGTATCCAGCGGAAGTCAAAGGAATCGAGGCTCTTTCACCGCTGGCTGTAGCAGAACCGGCTGGAGCCACCAGCTTATCCGCAATATACTTTGTGTAGACATCGTCGGCAAAGCTGCGGACGTCCGCATCTGATGCCGTCGACAACCAGTTGATTAGAGCAGAACCTGAAAGGCTATTGTATGTAACGTTCAGGCAGTCGCTATCCACCGTATAGGAAAAAGCTTTCTTGGTCGTATCGTAAACTACGTTGAAAATCTTATAGGCTGAGTAGGTATTCCCGTTGATTGATACCCCGGTCTTGCTGGCATCATTTTCAACATCAATGGAATAGTCGGCTGCGAATGCAGGAATGGTCAGTGCCAGCATCAAAGCCGCTGCCAGTAAAAAGTTGAATGCTCTTCTCAATGGTTTCATCGAATTTCCCCTTTTCCACTATACTAACTTTTTTGTTGAGAATCCAAAAGGTACCGTTATGCCGAACCCCTCCCTTCCCTTTTCTTTTTCCATAGGAGAATGGAAGACAGGAGCAGAAAGCTCAGTCCGGTGGCAGTGTAGGGATAGGTTCCGGCCCCGCCGGTGTTCGGCAGTTCATAAGAATTCGTCTGGCTGTTGGTAATCGTACAACTGCCGCCGGAATCGACGGAGATGGGGGTGAACTGGCCAATCAGGTTGGTGGGATTTCCATTCCGATAGACCCCAATCTCCACAGCCGTATACGTTTTGTTCCGGTCCAGATTAGACCAGGTATACCTCCAATTGTTGCTGTTGCTTAAGATCTGCTTATCCACGAGGTTGTCATTTTGGTCACGCAGCTCCACCTCAACGCTCCAGTCCGTGAGGTCGGCATTGGTCAGCACATTGCCGTTTAAGTCCTTCCATACCTTGTTGACGGCATAGTCGTACGACTTCGGAAGCTTACCGACAAAATCGTCGCGATGGTTTTCGGCATTGATCGTAACATTGTTGCCAATAACGGTGCCGTTTATATTTTGGTTAACTATGATGTTTGCTCCCGGCGCGAGGATGGAGCAGTATTCCAGTCCTGTACTGATCGTCATTCCATCGCAGTTTGTAAAGTTCCAAAGGACTCTTCCGTTTGTAAAAGTCGTCACCTCTTCAAAATTCAGAGCATTGCCGGACTCCGAATAAATCTTACATTCCGGCATATTAAACGTACGCGAGTCCCATCCTGTGCAATCCACATTGATAATCACCGTGCCGCCTGAAAGGGCGCCGCCGTTGAACGTAAGACCGCGGACGTTGAAGTAATTGTATGCGCTCAAAGCATCTGCCGTGGTTTTGTAGACACCGACGCCGCCCGGTTCGGTCAGCGTCACGCCGCTTTTTGTCTGGTCCCCGCTATTTACAAGAAAGACTTCGATATTCTGATCGTGTATAGCGGACAAACTGTACGATATGCCCTCTGCTTCGCTTTTTACCGCTTGGAGATCAATAAAGGGAGTTCTGCTTGTGTCATGATCTTGCCAAAGGGCCGTTGCGTTAGATAATTTGTGACCTTTAACCGTAAAGTGGTTCCCGCCATCCGTGGTATCAACCGCATTATCGGAGCCCAACACCAGCAGCTCGTTGTCTCCGGGACCGTTTCCATTCATGTCCTGATAATTTTGAACATAGCTGACTTCACTGAGCGGAGACAGGCCCTTTGTTCCAAAGTCCCCGACCTTGCTCAAGGTTTGCGCCAGTATGTTTCCGTTACAATGCGTGCTTATATATAAGGTATCAAAAGCGACCAGACTGAAATGTCCTGCAATGCCAAGCGGCCGGCCAACATTATATTCGGAATTGGTAAAAACAGGTGCACCCGAAGGAACCTGCTTATAAGTCAGCGTGCTGCTGACGGGAAGCTTAGGCGCCACCGCAAACGTTGAGAAACTGTCGGTTGTAAATGTGATGCCCTGATCCGCGTCCGACATGTCCGCTGAACTGCCCGCAATATTCTCCACTGCGAGCTTCTGGAGAGAGGGATCTGAGTTCTCGTTTAAAACGTGAAAAACCTGGGCTTCCTCCGGTGCGACGGCACTGTCCGTAGTATCCACAATGGTTACATCCACTTCACTCCCGCCCGGCTCCACCTTCAGGCCATCCAGAAGGAAATAGATGTCATAGGCGCTAAACCCCGTGGAACTGACCAGACCACCTTCCTCTACCAGCAGCTGCTGAAGCTGCGTATAGCGGTCCGGGGCGCTCTCCTGCGTGATCCGACCCGCGTGGAACTCGGCGTCCATTGGAATAGCGGCGGGATCCTGCGGGACTGCTGTGACCGTCAGACCATTCCCGTCGTCATAGGTGTATTCAGACGGTTGAATGATCTCTGGCACCTTGATCAAACTGTCGAGCGGAATGCCGGGATCGATGTTTTTTTCCGCTTCAGCACTGGGAACGGGCTCCGTTCCCGGCGTGTCTCCCTCATCGGTTCCCGGCTCTGTGCCGGGCGTGTTTCCCTCATCGCTCCCCGGCTCCGTTCCGGGCGTGTTTCCCTCATCGCTCCCCGGCTCCGTTCCCGGTGTGTTTCCCTCATCGCTCCCCGGCTCTGTGCCGGGCGTGTTTCCCTCATCGCTCCCCGGCTCTGTTCCGGGCGTGTTTCCCTCATCGCTACCCGGCTCCGTGCCGGGCGTGTCTCCCTCATCGCTCCCCGGCTCTGTGCCGGGCGTGTCTCCCTCATCGCTCCCCGGCTCTGTGCCGGAGGCAACATCCCCGGTCCCCGTCGCTTCATCTGTGTTTTCCCCATCTTCTCCGGGCAGAGCCTCCTCAGAGGAAGCTGAATTCTCGCTGGTCTCCATGGTGTTTGGATCTTCAGTTAGCGTCACAGCAGGAAGCGTCAGCAGACGAAAAGTGCTCATAGCCACTAAAAACGATAAAATGGACAGAGTGAAAAACACTTTTTTCCATTTTTTGCGTTTTTGAATAAAAACTATGAGCTGGCTCTCCGTATTGTATTTTTGTAACAACCAATCACCCCCTTCCTGAAGAACTAAATACTCAATTGACAGATCCTAATTTAGAAAGTGGCCAGATCCGAAATACTACTTTTCCGACCAGCTGTTCCTCTGCAACGTTTCCAATTACCTTGGAACGGCTGTCCACCGACGTTGCCCGATGGTCGCCGAGTACGAACCAGCGCTCCTCCGGAACCTGGCAGGGAAGCGTAATGTCACACTGTCCCAACGCGTTCTCTTGAACATAAGGTTCCTCCAGCGCCTGGCTGTCTATGTAAACAATTCCATCTTGATCAATATTAATCCATTCGCCGGGAAACCCCATCACTCGTTTCAACAAAACTTTATTATTGTAATAAAAAGCGATAATATCGTCCCGTTGAAAATGCTTTGACTTTGATGCGACCACCAGTTCCCCCTCGTTTAAAGTAGGCTCCATACTGCTACCTTCGATCTGAAGGACTGAAAAAAAGAACGTTGAGCAGATAATGGCTACGGCGGCCACAACCACCAAAGTCCAGACTGTGCCCCGCAGTGCCCTGTTAAATGCTTTTTTATGGTGGCGCCGATCCAATTCCTGGTTTAATTGCACCAGCGTAGGACGTGTGTTTTTCTGCGTTCCCATCTCTTACTCAATTGCCCCGATTGGGAATCTGTATATCAAATCCGCATGCTGTCAGCATATCCTTTAGTCCCTCATGGCTGTTGTAAAACTGATTCAGCTGCAGTTGCAGCGCATCCCAGAAGGCCGCGGCCTTTCTCTGGCTCTCCTCTTCCGCCTGCCGGCATATTATATCGGTGGCCCGAAGCTGCGCTTCCGCCCGCTCGTTTGCCTCGGTCTCCACCTGGCGTGCTTTCTTTTCCGCATCCACCTCTTTTTGGCGTATGCTGGCAAGATACTGATCCGCCGAAACCTGCGCCACCTGAAAAATCTGATTGATTTGCAGGGAAGCCTCTGCGATGGATCCGCACTCTTCCATCTGGATAATCTGGGCTTTTTGCTGGGACTGCAGTTTTGCAATCTGTGTCCGCTGCTGCTCCAGTTCAGCTTCCTGATCCCGTAGGATACTCAACAGCTCCGTCTTGCTAAGATGCCTGATTTCAATATCTGTCATTGATTCTACACTCCTTGCGCCACACCTCTGTTTTGTGGCAATTTTCTGCTGCGCAGCGATCTATGATTGTACAGTTCCAAATAAAAGGCTTCCGTGCCTGTTTTTTCAAGATATATCTATTGACTGCTCGCCAGCCCTATACTAATGGTTGGTCATTGTGCTTAGCATATAAATTTACCTTCTATTCTTATTCTGGACTGAGTATAAACATTCTCCATAGGCATCTTGTTCTTTAATGTTATTTTCGTAAACGACCTATTCGGCTGTGTGATAAGCCGTGAGTAACGGATAAACCAAAACCACTCGCCCTATAAGGGCGAGTGGTTTTCTTTACCTTATCATTTAATTAGTTCTTTCTATAGCTGGTATCCGCCGAGGAACGTACCAAAAACATTACTGCATATTCCATTATTCATGTTGGTTCCAACTTAATCCAAGTGCATACCATTAATCTAACTCACGACTAATTAGTTTAAATGAGTTCAACAAATTTGCAACATTAAAATAAGATGCAAGCAGGCTCAAACGGGAATAATAAAAAGTGGAGTGCAGTCCTAATCAGCACAAAAAACTCTTGGAACCACTGTAATCCAATGGTTCCAAGAGTTTTTCCTTTGGCAGCGGGTGAAGGATTCGAACCCTCACAGACGGAGTCAGAGTCCGGCGTGCTACCATTACACAAACCCGCTATCTGTTGTCCGCAGTACAAGCAATCTGTGCAGCGAACAGATATTATTATACAAAAAATTCCGGAGTTGTCAACCCCTTTTTTTAAAAAATACCTTGAATACTTTTTGCACCCGGTCACAAACTAGCAAAGGGTGATTTTATGAGCAAAAAACAGCGGCCCGACCGTTCCGTCAGGCACGCGCCCGCCCTGCGCCTAGAGCCGGAAAAGCGGCTTTGCCCGGCCTTTGACCCGACGAGCATTGCACTCTTCCCCGTGGCCAATCGGGGCGAGATGGGCGTGCGGGTAGTGGACAATTTCTGTGAAGAACACATTATGTAATACCTGCCCGCGCCAAAAAAGCGGAATTTCCCCGAAAAACCCCGGCTCTGCTTTCGGCGGAGCCGGGGTCTGTTTGTCAGCCCCCTGTTTGTCAATTGGTGCAAATTATGCTATAATCTGCCAAAAACCGGCAGGCAAATCCTTTGCCCGCCCGGAATCGGGAGAAACAGAGGAAGCATCTATGAAACGCTGTTTTATTTTCGCCGCGGGCAGCTTTTATGGCCTGCGGGAGCGTCCTGCCCCCGGCGACCTTATCATTGCCGCCGACGCGGGTTATCTTCTGTGCCAAAAGCTTGGCATCGCACCGAACCTTGTGCTTGGCGACTTTGACTCCATGGAAGAGCCGTCGGGCGTGGCTGTACACCGGTCCCCGGTGGAAAAAGACGACACCGACGCCATGCTGGCTTTGAAAACGGGGCTTGAAAAGGGCTGCGACGTGTTTTACCTCTACGGATTTACCGGCGGGAAACGACTGGACCACACTCTGGCAAACCTCCAATCCCTGCTGTTTCTTCGCCGCAAAGGGGTCCGGGGGTGGCTGTACGGCGACGATTTCCTCTGGACAGCCATTGAAAACGAGTCCCTCACCATCCAAAAAGAGATGGAGTGGGGCCTGTTTTCCGCGTTCTGCTTGGGGGATCGGGCGGAGGGCGTGGACGAGAAGGGGTTTCAATATCCCCTGAGTAATGCCGTGCTCACGCCGGAATTTCCGCTGGGCGTCAGCAATCATTTCCTTGAGTCCGAGGCTGTGATCTCAGTCCGCCGGGGCGCGCTGCTGGTGGGCTGGGAGTTGGCCCATCACAACCCGTGATACTACAAGTGGTATAACGAACTGCATAAACAAAGATTGCACCAGACAAAAAGGTATTGTATAATTGCCTCAAAGGTTGACCTTTCAGGAATGTAAGTGCAGCCCATTGATAGCCGTGGGACCGGGGCGGGCACGGAGCTGAAGGAGGAGTACACGATGGCAACATTTACCGTAAACGGCAAAGCTGTAACCGTGCCGAACAACCAAAAGCTCATCCGTTTCCTGCGGGACGAGCTGCATCTAACTTCCGTAAAGGACGGGTGCAGTGAGGGCGCGTGCGGCACCTGCACGGTGCTGGTGGACGGAAAGCCCACCAAGGCCTGCATTCCCCAGACCGACAAGCTGGAGGGAAAAACCATTGTAACGGTGGAGGGCCTAAGCGATTTTGAAAAGGACGCGTTTGCCTATGCCTTTGGCACGGCGGGGGCCGTGCAGTGCGGATTCTGCATTCCGGGCATGGTGATTTCGGCCAAGGCGCTGATAGACGGCAACCCCAGCCCCACCCGGGAGGAAGCGGCTTTTGCCATCCGCAACAACATCTGCCGCTGCACTGGGTATGTGAAGATTATCGACGGGATTTTGCTGGCGGCGGAGGTGCTCCGCGCCGGAGAGATTCCCGCGCCGCCCGAGGACTGGGGCCTTGGCGCCCGGGTCCCCCGTGTCGACGTACGGGAGAAGGTGACGGGTACGGGGCTGCACCCCGACGATGTGTATCTGGACGGAATGATATACGCCAGCGCGGTGCGCAGCGCCTATCCCCGTGCGCGGGTGCTGTCCATCCATACGGAAGAAGCCAAGGCCCTTCCCGGTGTGGTGGGCATTTTCACGGCGGAGGATATTCCCGGACAGAACAAGGTGGGCCACCTTGCAAAGGACTGGGACACCATGATCGCTGTGGGCGATATCACCCATTACCTGGGAGATGCCATCTGCGTGGTGGCCGCCGAGACGCAGGAAATTCTGGCGCAGGCCAAGGCGCTGGTGAAAGTTGACTATGAGGAGCTTCCCATGGTCCGCAGCCCCAGAGACGCCATGCTGCCCGACGCGCCGCTGGTTCACAAAAGCGGCAATCTTCTCTCTCACAAGCACATCCAGCGGGGCAACCCGGCGGAGGCCATCGCCAAATCGAAGCATGTGCTGACTCAGCGTTTTTCAACACCGTGGACAGAGCACGCGTTTTTGGAACCGGAGTGCGCCGTCTCTTTCCCCGAGGGGGACGGCGTTGTGGTCTGGTCCACGGATCAGGGCGCATACGACACCCAGCACGAGATTTTGGGAATGCTTGGCCTGCCTGCCGAAAAGGTGAAGGTGAAAAACCTGCTGGTGGGCGGCGGCTTCGGCGGCAAGGAGGACGTAAGCGTCCAGCACCACGCGGCGCTAGTGGCATATCTTACTAAGCGGCCGGTGAAGGTGAAGTTTTCTCGGGCGGAGAGTCTTCTCATCCACCCCAAGCGCCACCCCATGGAGATGGAGTTTTCCATGGGCTGCGACGAAAACGGCATCATTCAGGGCGTGGCGGCGGAGGTCATCGCGGACACCGGGGCCTATGCGTCACTGGGCGGGCCAGTGCTGGAACGAGCCTGCACCCACGCCTCCGGACCCTATAACTATCAGAATTTTGAAATCGACGGCTGGGCCTATTACACCAACAATCCCCCCGCAGGCGCGTTCCGGGGCTTCGGCGTGACCCAGACCTGCTTCTGCGTGGAAAGCCTTTTGAACCAGATGGCATATCTGGTGGGCATCACACCTTGGGAAATCCGCTGGCGCAACGCCATCCGCCCCGGGCAGGAGTTGCCCAACGGGCAGATTGTGGACGAATCCACCGGCCTTGCCGAAACGTTGGAGGCAGTGAAGCCCTATTATGACGGGGCAAAATACGTGGGCATCGGCTGCGCCATGAAAAACGCGGGCGTGGGCGTGGGCATCCCCGACACCGGACGGGTAAAGCTGATGGTGACAGACGGAAAGCTCCACATTTTCGCCGGTGCGTCCTGCATCGGGCAGGGACTGGGCACGGTCCTGACGCAGATGACCGTGGAAAAAACGGGCCTCAAGCGGGACGACATTATTTACGAGCGGTCCAACACCTATCTTGCCCCCGACTCCGGCACCACCTCCGGTTCCCGCCAGACGCTGATTACCGGCGAGGCCTGTCTTCGTGCCTGTGACCAGCTTTGTGCGGCGCTGAATGGAAAAGCGCTGGCGGATTTAGACGGGCAGGAATTTTACGGAGAATATCTGGCGAAGACCGACCCTCTGGGCGCGGACGTGCCCAACCCTGTGAGCCACGTGGCCTACGGCTATGCCACCCAGATCTGCATTCTCAACGACGACGGAACGGTGAAGCAGATTGTGGCGGCCCACGACGTGGGCCGGGCCGTGAACCCCACCTCCGTGGAGGGGCAGATTGAGGGCGGCGTGGTGATGTCTCTGGGCTTTGCCCTGACGGAAAAGTACCCGCTGCAAGACTGCAAGCCCCTGGCGAAATACGGCACTCTGGGGCTTTTCCGCTCCAACCAGATTCCTGACGTGAAGGCGCTGATTGTGGAAAAACCGGGCCTAAACGTGGCGCTGGGGGCCATCGGCATTGGTGAAATCACCTCCATTCCCACCGCGCCCGCCATCGCGGATGCCTATTTCCGGTACGACGGGGTATTCCGCAGCAGTCTGCCGTTGGAGAACACGCCTTACGCGAAAAAATAAAGCGGCCCTCCCAAGAGAGGACCGCCGGGGGCTTCCGCTTTTATTCCGGCAGGGTCCGGCTCAGGGCCTGACCCAGCCAAACCCCCAGAAGACAGCCTGTCAGGCTGAGGAATATGTACAGCGCGGCCTGTCCGCGGTTTCCTGTTGCGATGAGATGCACCGACTCCAGCGAAAAGGTGGAGAAGGTGGTAAAGCCGCCGCACATCCCGGTCTTCAAAAAAAGCAGAAGTCGTCCGTCCATCCGGCGGCGGACTGCATAGCCGGTGAAAAAGCCGATGACCACCGCACCTAAAAGATTCACAAGAAGCGTTGAAACGGGAAAGCTCCCCTTCCAGGGGAGCAGCCCGATCCCATATCGGGCGACGGCCCCCAAGCCGCCGCCAAGGCCCACAACCAGAAAATTCATAGGATGATCCCCTCTCCCAGCAAATCCTTCGCCCGGCGCAGCGCCTGCGGCGTGTCCACGTCCCACAGTTCCCCGGGGGGAACCTCCAAAAGCCGCAGCTCATCTTCGTGGCGGCGGATTACCGCCGCGCCGCCCACATCGCCGGAAAGCTCCATCAGCTCTGGATAGAACTTCTCGGGAAAGATGCAGGGATTTCCCCGGACGCCGCCGTGGGAAAGGGCGGCAAGCTTCTCCGGCTCCTCACGCCAGAAATTCACCAGAGCGGCCACGGATTCCCGCCGCAGAAGCGGCTGGTCGGATACCTGAAAGCACACGGCGGTGCAATCCCGCAGCGCCGTAAGCCCCAACTGAAGGGAGCGGCTCAGGCCCAGCTCCGGCCTGTCGTTGTGCAGAGCGGCGAAATGAAACTCCCCCGCCAGCTTTAGAACGTCCGGATACTGGGTGACCACCACCACGGAGGAAAAGCACTCCGTTGGAACCGTCTCCAAAGAGCGCAGAATCAAAGAACGTCCGTCCAGCGCGGCTTCCAGCTTATTTTTCCCAAAGCGGCTGGCGTTTCCAGCGGCCAGCACCACACAGCCCGGTTTTTTCATACGGGAACCCCCAAACTTCGTTTTGGTTTTTCATATTACCCCATAGTATATCCACTTTTCCCACAGCCAGTCAAGGGGGCGGGAACGGTTCAGTGAATAAAAAGGAGGCCAAACCATGAGCAAAAGCGTCGGCAAAAGCATCGTGCGCGTGGACGCATACGAAAAGGCCACGGGCCGTGCAAAATACATGGATGATTTGTGCGACGGCTCTGCCCTGATCGCCAAAATCAAGCACAGCTCCATCGCCCACGGATACGTGAAGTCCGTTGATATCAGCGAGGCGGAGGGCATTCCCGGCGTGGTGAAAATCCTCACCTGCTTCGACGTACCTGATATCCCTTTCCCCACCGCGGGCCACCCGTGGTCCATGGACCCCCACCATCAGGACGTGGCGGACCGGAAGCTGCTGAACCAACATGTGCGGTACTACGGAGACGACGTAGCCGCCGTGGTGGCAGAGGACGAGGTGGCGGCCATGCAGGCCATCCGGGCCATCAAGGTGGAATACGAGGAGCTTCCCTTTGTGCTGGACCCGCAGAAGGCCATGGAGCCGGACGCACCCCAGATTCATGAAAACTACCCCGGAAATATCCTTGCCCATACCGAGATTCAACGCGGCGACTATCAGTCCGCCATTCAGGAGCCAGGCCTGATCCGTGTGGAGGGCTGGTACGACACCCCTACCGTTCAGCACTGCCATATTGAAAACCACGGCTGCTTTGCCTATGAGGAGTCGGGCCGGATGGTGGTCGTTTCTTCCACCCAGATTCCCCACATTGTCCGCCGGGTGGTGGGGCAGGCCATGGGCATTCCATGGGGCAATGTCCGCATCATCAAGCCCTATATCGGCGGCGGCTTCGGCAACAAGCAGGACGCGCTGTACGAGCCCCTGTGCGCGTGGCTCAGCTCTATGGTCGGCGGGCGGCTTGTGAAGCTGGATTGCACCCGGGAGGAGACGTTTGTCTCAAACCGCGTCCGCCACGCCATCCGCACCCACATCATCTCTTGGGTTCGTCCCGACGGAACGCTTGTGGCCCGGAAGTTCGAGGCATTTTCCAATCAGGGGTCCTATGCCTCCCACGGCCACGGCGTGGTGGCCAAGGGCATGGGCGCGTTCCCCCAGCTTTATCCCTGCGACAACGTGGAGTGCGACGCGTGGTCCGTGTACACCAACCGGCCCGCCGCAGGCGCCATGCGGGGTTACGGCATCCCGCAGGCCATGTTTGCCGGAGAGAGCCACATTGAAGACGTGGCAAAGGCGCTGGGCCAAAACCCCGTGGCTTACCGCCGGGCGCATCTGATGCCTGTCGGGTATGTGGACGCCTTCTCCAAAAACGAGCTGTATACCGACACCTTCAATCAGTGCATGGACAAGGGCATGGCCTACATTGACTTCCAGCGCAAATACGAGGAATATAAGAACCAGACCGGCCCCATCCGCCGGGGCATCGGCTGCGCGGTGTTCTGGTACAACACCGCCGTGTGGCCCATTTCCATGGAAAGCTCCTCCTGCCGGATGGTGCTGAATCAGGACGGGTCCCTTCAGTTCCAGACTGGAGAGACGGAAATCGGTCAGGGCTGCGACACCGCCTACTCCCAGATGGTAGCCGACGCGGTGGGCGTGCCTGTGGGAAACGTCCACGTCGTCTCTACACAGGACACCGACATCACCCCCTTCGGTACGGGCGCCTACGCTTCCCGGCAAACCTATATCGGCGGCTTTTCCATTATGCAGACCGGCCTTGCCCTGCGGAAGCGGATTTTGGATATCGCCCATGAGCAAACCCGCATGCCGGTTTCCAATCTGGATTTGGCAGACGGCAATATTGTCCGCAAATCTGACGGGCGGATTTTGAAAACCTTGGGAGACGTGGCGATGGAAGCGCTCTACTCCGTGAACGACAGCCACCACATCACCGCCGAAACCACCGCCAGTATCCGTAGCAACGCCTATTCCTTCGGCTGCTCCTTTGCCGAGGTGGAGGTGGATATCCCCATGTGCAAGGTGAAGCTTTTGGAGCTGGTGAACGTCCACGACTGCGGCACCCTCATCAACCCCCAGCTTGCGGAGGCGCAGGTCCACGGCGGCATGTCCATGGCCATTGGCTACGGATTGTCGGAAGAGCTGAAATTTGACGAGAAGACTGGAAAGCCCCTGAACGACAATCTGCTGGACTACAAGCTGTCCACCTTCTTGGACCATCCCCATCTGGAGGGACAGTTTGTGGAAAACGCGGAGCCTACCTCCCCTTATGGAACCAAGGCGCTGGGCGAACCCCCCGCCTGCTCCGGCGCACCCGCCATCCGCAATGCTATTTTGAACGCTACCGGCGTATCCATTGACCGCTGCCCCATCACGCCCCATGTGCTGTACGCGGAGTTCCGCGCGGCAGGGCTGATTCAGGACTGAGAGGAGGAAGACGATATGTATGACATGAAAGCCCTTTACGAGGCAACGACCGTGGAAGAGGCCGTCTCTCTCCGCACGGAGCATCCGCAGGCCCAGATTATCGCCGGCGGGTCCGACGTGCTGGTCCAGATGCGGGAGGGAAAGCGGGCCGGTGCGGAGCTGATTTCTATCTATGGCATTGACGCTCTGCGGGGCGTTTGTCTGGAAGAGGACGCCACGCTGCGCATTGGCTCCCTCACCAGCTTTTCCCACATTACCAAGCACCCCCTAATTCAGCAATACGTCAACGTGCTGGGTCAGGCGGTGGATCAAGTGGGCGGCCCGCAAATTCGCAACATCGGCACCATCGGAGGGAACACCTGCAACGGCGTGACCTCCGCCGACTCCGCCGCCACGCTGTTCGCCTGGGACGCGGTGATTGAGCTGACCGGGCCGGAGGGCGTGCGCCGCCTGCCCATCCAGGAATTTTATATCAAGGCCGGTAAGGTGGATATCCGGGAGGGCGAAATTCAAACCGCCGTCCTGATTCCCCGGGGGAGCTATGAAAACGCCTATGGCCACTATATCAAATACGCCATGCGCAACGCCATGGACATCGCAACGCTTGGCACCTCCGTAAACGTGCGGCTGTCTGCCGATAAAAAGACCGTGGAGCGGGCACGGGTGGCCTTCGGCGTGGCAGGTCCGATTCCCCTGCGGGCCGAAACAGCGGAGAAAACCGCAAATGGTCAGCCGGTATCCGAGGAATTGGCCGAGCGGTTTGCCCAGGCGGTGAAAGAGGACATCAACCCCAGAGACAGTTGGCGCGCCAGTCGGGATTTCCGACTGCACATCGCCGTGGAAAGCGCCAAACGTGGATTTATTGAGAGTGTTCGGCTGGCGGGAGGTGCGCTGTGATGGAAAAGCATGTAATGCAGTATAAACCCGTCCGTTTCACCCTCAACGGCAAGGAGGTCGAGCGAGTGGTGGACACACGGGCGTCCTTGACGGATATGCTCCGCAACGATTTCCGCATGACCTCGGTGAAAAAAGGCTGCGAGGTGGGCGAGTGCGGCGCGTGCAACGTCCTTATCGACGGCGAGGCATTCAACTCTTGTATTTACCTTGCGGTTTGGGCGGATGGCAAGTCCATCCGTACGCTGGAGGGCCTACTGGGTCCCAAAGGCGAGCTGGCCGACATTCAGCAGGCCTTTGTGGACGAAGCCGCCATTCAGTGCGGCTTTTGCTCCCCGGGCTTCATTCTCACCGCCGTGGAGATTCTGGAAACCGGCGAGGAATATACGGACGACCAGTTGCGTAAGCTGCTTTCGGGCCATCTGTGCCGCTGCACGGGGTATGAAAATATCCTGCGGGCAGTGAAAAAGACGATGTACCGCAGGCTGGGAAAACCCATACCCGAAGGAAACTGACCCAACCAGCCAAGCGTTGCCGCAAGAGAGGGGAATCACTTTTATGAGAACCGTCGTCACCATCGGCCGCCAACTTGGCAGCGGGGGCCGGGAAATTGGCCTGCGCCTTGCAAAAAAGCTGGGGATCCCCTTCTATGACAAGGAGCTGCTGCGCAAGGCGGCGGAAGAGAGCGGCCTGAACGAAAAACTGTTCGACAGCTTTGACGAACGCCCAAAAAGCCTGCTGTATTCCATCGCCATGGACTCCTACATGTTTGCGCTGCCGGGCGCAGGCGTCAGCGATTCGCTGGAGCAGCAAGTATATCAGGCCACCTTTGGCGCTATCCGCCGCGCTGCGGACGACGGTCCTTGCGTCATCATCGGCCGCTGTGCGGACTATGCGCTGGAGAATCGGGACAACGTGTTGAACCTGTTTATCCACGCGCCTTTGGATCGTCGGATTGCCGTGGAGGCCCGGCGGCAGAAGCTGGAAATAGAGCAGGCCCGCCAGCAAATTCTGCGGACAGACAAACGCCGCGCCAGCTACTACGAGTATTACTCCGCCAAAAAGTGGGGCGCTGTGGACAGCTACGATTTCTGTCTGGACAGCAGCATTTTCGGGTACGAGGGCACTGTGGAGCTGATTGAAACTTTGATTCGGATGAAGGAACGCTGATAAAATCCGCAGTAAAATTTGCCATTCTGAGAAGCCGTTGGCTTTACCCGTGGGCAAAGGATTAGGGCATTAAAAAGGCCGGAGCAAATTGCTCCGGCCTTTTTTCGCATTTGGGATATCTGCACGCAGGAAGCATCCCATCCCATATCAAGCAGCCCAACGGCCATGCCCGTTCCGTGACCAGCTGACCACACCGCCCGAAAGCGTCCCCGGCAAGCAGCCTTTTCCCCAAATCTCCGTAAAGCGGGTGAACTGCTTTATTTCGGGGCAGACTGCGCATAGAAAGTTCCTCAAAAACAAAAAACGCCCTTGACATATACCCCCACAGGGTATATCATGAGGGTGTAAAAGAATACCCCAAGGGGGTATATTCCCCAAACAGAGAAAGGAGCCAATTATGCGCAAGGAAGCTTATAATATCATCGGTATGCACTGCGCAGCGTGTAGCTCGTCCGTGGAAAGGGTGACCCGGAAGCTGCCGGGAGTTTCCCGCAGCGAGGTAAATCTTACCACCGGTGTGCTGTCTATTGAATACGACGAGGGCCAAACCGCGCCGGAGGACATCGTCAAAAAGGTGGAAAAGGCGGGCTTTGGCTGCAAACCCAAGGAGGAGCGCGGGCAGACCAAGCCGAAGGAAGAGATTGACGAAGGCGCGCTGGAGCTTCAACGCACCAAGCGAAACCTTATCGGCGCGATCATCACTACGGTGATTTTGCTGTATGTATCCATGGGACAGATGCTGCCCACGCCCCTGCCCCTGCCGGACATTCTGTCCATGGGGTCCCATCCGGTAAACTACGCAATCACGCAGATTCTTCTCACCATCCCAGTGCTGTGGTTCGGGCGGAGCTATATGATCAGCGGTCTGAAAGCCCTGTGGCACCGCAATCCCAATATGGATTCTCTGGTGGCCATCGGCAGCACCTGCTCATTTTTGTACTCCCTTGCCATGACCTACCTGATTTCCGACGTTCCCCACCACGTCCATCACCTCTACTATGAGTCCGCGGCCGTGGTGCTGACCCTGATCATGGTGGGTAAATTCTTAGAGAGCCGCAACGTGCAGAAGACCAAGGGTGCGATTACCCGACTGATGGACCTGCGTCCCGATGTGGCGATTATGGCGGAGAACGGCACAGAAGTGCCCACCGCCTCCCTAAAGGCCGGAGACCTGATTCTCGTAAAGCCCGGCGCAAAAATCGCCGCCGACGGCACCGTAACTAAGGGCGAGAGCAGCGTCAACGAGGCTATGCTCACCGGCGAGAGCCTGCCCGTTGAAAAAGCGGAGGGCAGCTCCGTCATCGGTGGCAGCATCAACGGCGACGGGGTGCTGTACGTCTCCGTAACCCGGGTGGGCGAGGATTCCACCCTCTCCAAAATCATTCGCTTCGTGGAGGATGCACAGGGAAAAAAGGCCCCCATCTCCCGCGTGGCGGACAAGGTGGCAGGAGTATTTGTCCCGGTGGTGATCGTGATTGCAATATTGGCCGCAGCCGCATGGCTCATTGCGGGGCAGGACTTTCCCTTTGCCCTGCGGGTGTTCACCACCGTGCTGGTCATCGCCTGCCCCTGCGCGTTAGGTCTTGCCACGCCCACCGCCATCATGGTGGGAACCGGCCTTGGCGCTTCCAACGGCATTTTGATCCGCAGCGGCGAGGCGCTGGAAATCACTCATAAGACCTCCGCCGTGGTGCTGGATAAAACCGGCACCGTTACCGAGGGAAAGCCTGCGGTGACGGAGATTCTTCCCCTCGGCATAGAAGAAAATCAGCTTCTGGCGCTGGCGGCGGGCGTAGAGTCTGTGTCTCAGCACCCCTTGGCCTCCGCCATCGTGGAGGAAGCCAAGCACCGGGAACTGCCCGCACTGGACGCGCCGGAGAAATTTGAGAACCTGTCCGGCCGGGGCCTGCGGGCCGAGACGGCCCACGGTACCGTCCTTGCGGGCAACCGCAGGCTGATGGAGGAGTCCGGCGTGGACCTGACGGCACTGGAAGCAGACGCGGCGCGGCTGTCCGCGCAAGCGCAGACGCCCATGTACTTTGCAAAAGACGGAACTCTGCTAGGCCTGATTTCCGTGGCAGACCGTGTAAAGCCCTCCAGCGCGGAGGCCATCGCTGCCCTCAAGGCCCAAAACATCCGCACTGTGCTCCTCACCGGCGACAACCGTGCCGCCGCCGAAGTCATCGCCGCCCAGGTGGGCGTGGACGAGGTGGTGGCGGAGGTTCTGCCGGAAGAGAAGGCCGGAATCATCCGCCGCCTTCAGGAAGAGGGCCAGACCGTGATGATGGTAGGCGACGGCATCAACGATGCGCCCGCTCTTGCTCAAGCGGACATCGGCTGCGCCATCGGAAACGGCAGCGACGTAGCCATCGAGTCCGCACAGGTGATTCTCATGCGGGGCGACTTGAAGGACGTGGCCCGGGCCATCCGGCTCAGCCGCCTGACCATCCGAAACATCAAGCAAAACCTGTTTTGGGCGTTTTGCTACAACACCGTGGGCATCCCCATTGCCGCCGGCGCCCTGTATCTGAGTCACGGACTACTGCTCACCCCAATGCTGGCGGGCGCGGCAATGTCCCTCAGCTCCATCAGTGTGGTGGGCAACGCCCTGCGGCTGGGCCGCAGGAAGCTGCTGTAAGGAGAATTTGCAAATGGAGGAAAAGAAGTGCCCCGACACCGGGGAAAACTGTATCTGCTGTACACGCCACAAGCACCGGGAACCCGCCGAGGCGGACGCTCTGCTCCGTCGCCTGAACCGCATAGAGGGACAGGTGCGGGGCATCCGGGGAATGGTGGAAAAAGAAGTCTACTGCACCGATATTCTCACGCAGGTTTCGGCGGTGCAGGCCGCGCTAAACGCCTTTGCCCGGGAACTGCTGGGCAATCACGTAAAAACCTGCGTGGTGCAGGACATTCAGTCCGGACGCACCGAGGTGGTGGACGAACTGATGAACACCCTGCAAAAGCTGATGAAGTGAACGGCCCGCGTTTGCGGACCGCAAGCGATAAAACAAATCAAATCATAAAAAGGAGACATGTATGATGAAAACCATTTCCGTACCTGACATGATGTGCGAAAACTGCGTCCGCCGTATTACGGAGGCCCTGACCAAGGCAAGCCTGAACTTCGAGGTTTCTCTGGAGAATAAAAATGTGACGGTGGACGGCGACGAGAACTCCGTGAAGACCGCCGTGGGCGAACTGGAGGATTTGGGCTTTACGCCTGAAGCCGTCTAAAAAGGAACTTTATCTCTTAAGATAGAACATGGGCGCGGCCGATTGGCCGCGCCCATGTTGCTTTCCCCTCCAAGCCGTCCGGCACGCAAAGGCCGAGGGCGGAAGCAAAGCTTCCGCCCTCGGTTTATTCTGATTCGGTTAACGGTTATACCCGCCGTTAAAGAAGTAGTTGAAGAGGTCTTCCATGCTGCCGCCATTGCTGTTGCTCCCATTCTGGGGTGTCTGCTGCGTCTCCTCCTGCTGGGAGGATTGGGTTCCCTCGCTGTCGGCGGGTACGCTGTCCCATGTGATCTCCACTGTCTGATACCCTCCCGCCCGGTAGATGGTAAAGGTAGAGGTATCTCCGGCGGAATAGGTCTTCTTCAAAGCCACCAGATCCTCCGAGGTGGCAATGTCGGTATCGTCCACCTTGGTAATCACGTCGCCCATTTTCAGTCCCGCCTTGTCGGCGGCGCTGCCCGCCTCCACGGAGTAGACAAACACACCCTTGGTCACGTCATAGCGGTACTGCGCCGCCATCTGGGCGGTCATAGTGCCCTGATTGATGCCGAGATAGGGCTTATTGGTGACATAGCCGTTGGTCATGATGTCCTGAATCATCGCCAGCACGTCGTTCATGGGGATGGCAAAGCCCAGACCCTCCACGGATTGGCTGGAATAAGAGGAGTACTTGGCGGACACGATACCCACCACTTCGCCGTACTGGTTGAACAGAGGGCCGCCGGAGTTGCCGGGATTGATGGACGCGTCGGTCTGAATCATGTTAAAGGGGGTGCCGTCCACGTTGATGGCCCGGTTCACGCTGGAAACCATTCCGCCGCTCATAGAGAAGGTGAGGTCGCCCAGCGGGTTGCCCACCGGCAGCACATGGTCGCCCACGTTCAGCGTATCGCTGTCGCCCATGGTCACGGGCTGAAGCGCCGAAGCGTCAATTTTTAAAACCGCAATGTCATACTGCTGGTCGCTGCCGATGATCGACGCGTCATAGGTATCGCCGTTGTAGAGCGTCACCTTCACGGTATTGGCGTTGGCCACCACATGCTGGTTGGTGACGATATAGCCGTCGGCGGTCAAGACAAAGCCGGAACCGGCGGAGGCTGTCTCTACGCTCTGCCCAAAGTAATTGGTCCCCGAACTTCCTGTGGTGCTGATGGAAACCACGGAGTTGACGTTGGAGGCGTAAACCTCCGCGTCGGTCATGGCGTTCTTCCCATCCACCGCCTTGACGGAGACGGTGGCGGCAGTGCGGTTGGACATGTACACATCGGTGGAATTTCCTCCGCCGGAACCGCTCCACACGGCCACCCCAGCCCCCGCCGCGCCGCCAAGTAAGGCGCAGCTCAGGGCCAGAGCCACAATTTTCGCGCCCCCGCGGTTCTTTTTCGCTTTTTTCCCGGGGCCATCGTCCCGGCTCTCCCGGTACGGGGCGTCCACTGCGATCCGGGCGTCTCCCGGCTCGCTGCCGTCTTTGCGATAAGTGTAATGATACAGATTCTTTTCGTCGTTATACATGATAATTTCCTCCTGACGTATATTTCCCGTCGTCTCCTGCCTGTTTTATGAAACAAGTATCACAAAGAGACATGTCATACAAATGAACGGGATATAAAAAATTTTTAAAGCATAAACAGGCGATCCGCCGCGCATTTGCGGCACTTCTTTCTTGCACCTTTGAGGGAAGTATAGTATGCTTAGCTTAAAACAGTATGAAAGGACGCAGAAAAGTTTGCTGAAAAT
This sequence comes from Oscillibacter sp., assembly GCF_032018205.1. Classification (GTDB taxonomy): domain Bacteria; phylum Bacillota; class Clostridia; order Oscillospirales; family Oscillospiraceae; genus Oscillibacter. The sequence goes on from NZ_DALZOY010000007.1 coordinate 115,142, forward strand.
AGAAGGACTGAAACAGAGGCCCGGACGGAGCCTTAGAGAACTGGTGCGGGAAGCCGCCCGTATTTTGCGCGTCGGCGAGCATGAAATCAAAAGCATCCACATCCTGCGCCGCAGCGTGGACGCCCGGGAAGACCCGGAGCTGGTTTATACCGTGGCTGTGGAGACAGCAGAGGAAGACAAGCTCCTGCGCCGCAGCCGCAATGCGAAAGTATCCCGCTATATCCCCTCCCCCGCGTATGCCCTGCCGGAGCCCATGTCGCCGTCGGCGACCCCGCCGGTGGTGGTGGGCGCGGGACCGGCAGGTCTGTTTGCCGCACTGCTGCTGGCCCGGGCGGGCCCGCGGCCCATTTTGCTGGAGCGCGGCAAGCCTGTGGAACAGCGGCAGGAGGACGTGGAGCGATTTTTTCAAACCGGAGCGCTGGACCTCCAGTCCAATATCCAGTTCGGCGAGGGCGGCGCGGGCGCTTTTTCAGACGGAAAGCTGAACACCGGCACAAAGGATGTCCGCCACCGCTTCATTCTGGAAGAACTGGTTCGCTTTGGCGCACCGGAGGATATTTTAATCGACGCAAAACCCCATGTGGGCACGGACATGCTCCACATTGTTCTCAAAAATCTGCGGCATGAGCTGCTGGGCCTTGGGGCTGATCTTCGGTTTGTGTCCCGGCTGACGGGTCTGCAAACAGAAAACGGCGTTCTGTCCGGCGTTAGCGTGGAGGGCCCGGACGGCGCGTATTCCCTTCCCTGCGCCCAGCTTCTTCTGGCAATCGGTCACTCCGCCCGTGACACCTTTGAATCGCTCCTTGCCGCGCAGATTCCCATGGAGGCAAAGCCCTTTGCCGTGGGCGTGCGCATTGAGCATTTACAGGCGGACATGGACGGGGTACAATATAAAAAGTATGCAGGCCATCCGGGTCTTCCCGTGTCCTCCTACAAGCTCTCCTGCCATCTGCCGGAGGGCCGGGGCGTTTTCTCCTTCTGCGTCTGCCCCGGCGGGCAGGTGGTGGCCGCCGCGTCGGAAGAAGGCCGGTTAGTCACCAACGGCATGAGCCGCTTTGCCCGGGACGGGGAAAACATCAACGGCGGATTGCTTGTAAACGTCACACCGGAGGATTTTGGCGGGGATGGTCCCCTTGCAGGCGTTACATTCCAGCGCAAGCTGGAAGATGCCGCCTTTGCCGCAGGCGGGAGTGGATACCTTGCCCCGGCCCAGCGGGTGGAGGATTTTCTGGAAAACCGCCCCTCGCAAGGTCCCGGCCGTGTGAAGCCCACCTATCGCCCGGGCGTGAAATGGACAAACCTGCGGGAATGCCTTCCCGGCTTTGTGTGCGACGCGCTGGCTCAGGCAATGCCCCTTCTTGACCGGAAGCTTCCGGGCTTTGCCGCTGGAGATGCGGTTTTAACCGCCGTGGAGAGCCGCAGCTCATCCCCCGTGCGCATCCTGCGGGACGAGACGCTTCAAAGCCCGCTGCGGGGCCTGTACCCCTGCGGTGAGGGGGCGGGATATGCCGGCGGAATCCTCTCTGCCGCAGCGGACGGACTTCGCTGCGCTGAAAAAATGATTGAAGCGCTGTAACAGCGCCCCTCATAAACCAAGAACTCTTTACACTGTAACCTTTCAAGGAGGAATGAAAATGAGCCGTATCATCTGTGTTGTCAATGAATTCATCACCGAAGCCCACAAGCGGCAAATTGACGCCGTGGCTGAAAAGCACGGCTTCTCCGCCCGCTATTACCTCACTAAGGAGGACGCCGCCGGTCATCTTGAAGACTGCGAGGTGCTGTTTGGGCACTGGCGCTCCCTGTTGGCGGAGGCTCCGGGCCTGAAGTGGTACTGCTGCTCCTACGCGGGCGTGGACCCCTATCAGCCGCCGTTTCATTTTCCGGAGAGCGTGCTGCTCACCAACTCCTCCGGGGCCTACGGCGTGACCATCGCGGAGCATATTCTGATGGTAACACTGATGCTCCAGCGGAAAATGCCGGACTATACCCGCATCATCCGGGAGCGCGGCTGGACCAACGACCTGTCCATCCGCTCCATTCAAGGAAGCCGCCTGACCATACTTGGCACGGGCGATATCGGCACCACCTTTGCAAAGCGCGCCAAGGCACTTCAGCCTGCCAGCATTACCGGCGTGAACCGCAGCGGGCGCAGCCCCGACGGAGTATTCGACCGGGTGGTTCCCATGACGGAGGTGGACTCCGTTCTTCCGGAGACGGACATTCTGGTGATGGCCATGCCCTCCACCCCGGAAACCATTGGCTTTATGACAAAAGAGCGCATCTCTCTGCTGCCCCCGGACGCAATTCTAGTAAACGTGGGCCGCGGCTCCGCCATTGATCAGGAAGCCCTTATGGACGCTTTGAATACCGGGAAGCTTGCCGGTGCGGCGCTGGACGTGATGACGCCGGAGCCTTTGCCTGCGGACCATCCCCTGTGGGACACCAAAAATCTGCTGCTGACGCCCCATGTGGCGGGCAACATGACGCTGGGCTATACCTGCGATATGACAGTATCCCTGTTCTGCGAGGATTTGGAAAATTATGCGACGGGCAAGCCCCTCGCCCGTCTTGTAGACCTGTCGAAAGGATATTGATATGGAAAACTTTGCGTTCTACTCCCCCACCCTGTTTGCTTTTGGCGACGGAGAAGCCCGGCGCTCCGGAGAATTGGTTCGCCAGTTCGGCGGCCACAAGGTTCTGCTGGTAATCGGCGGCGGCTCCGTGAAGCGGAACGGGTCCTACGATGCGGTGACGGCCTCGTTAAAAGAGGCCGGAATCCCTTACAGTGAGCTGTCGGGCATTCAGGCCAATCCCCGCAGCGGGAAGGTCTACGAAGGCATCGACCTCTGCCGCCGGGAGGAGTGCGACTTTTTGCTGGCCATTGGCGGCGGCTCCGTTATCGACACAGCAAAGGCCATTGCCATGGGCGTACCTTATGACGGTGATTTCTGGGACATCTTTGCCGGCAAGCATTCGATTGAAACCGTTTTGCCCGTGGGCGCGGTACTGACCATCGCGGCGGCTGGGTCCGAGGGATCCGATAGCTGCGTCATCACGCTGGAGGAAGGCAACCTGAAATGGGGCTGCCCGAAATCAGACCTGATCCGGCCCAAATTCTCTGTTCTGGACCCCAGCTATACCTGCTCCCTTCCCGCCTATCAAACCGCCAGCGGCGTGACGGACATGCTGGCCCACATTATGGAGCGGTACTTCACCAACACCAAGGACGTGGACATAACCGACCGGCTGTGCGAAGCACTGATGAAAACCATTATTGCCGCCGCGCCTAAGGCCCTTGAAAACCCGGGCGACTATGCCGCACGGGCGGACCTGATGTGGGTGGGAATGTTAGCCCATAACAATACCTGCGGCGTGGGTCGCGAGCAGGATTGGGGCAGTCATCAGATTGAGCACGAGCTTTCCGCGCTTTATGACTGTGCCCACGGCGCTGGTCTTGCGGTGGTCATGCCCGCATGGATGGAGTACGTCCTGCCCCACGATGTAAACCGGTTTGTCCAGTTTGCGGTGCGGGTTTGGGACTGCGACATGGATTTTGCCCATCCCGAGGTGACCGCCAAAGCTGGCATCGTTCGGTTCCGGGCATTTTTGAAGTCCATCGGGATGCCACTCACCCTGTCGGAGATCGGCGCCAAGGCGCAAGACATTCCCGTCATGACCGCCCATCGCGGGGAGAAGCCCGGCGGCTTCCCCTTCGGCGGATTTGTGAAGATCGGCCCTGAAGAAATGACCTCCATTTTGCATCTGGCGGAGTAAGCCGTTTTATAAGAAAGTTCCCCCCATTGCGTTTCACGCAATGGGGGGAACTTTTTCTTCTATGATTCGTTGGAACGCTTTGGCCTTAATAAGCCACGCCCCAGAAAATATCGGTTTTACAGGACTTGCCGCACACGGGACACACACCCTCTGTTCCAGACTGAACCAAAGGCATACAGCGGGAAGTAACGCCCGCCTGCTCCTTCATCGCCACCTCGCAAGCCTCGTCACCGCACCATTTAGAGCGGAGGAAGCCGCCCTTGCCCTCGGCAATGGCCTTTGCCTCGGCGGGAGACTTGATATCAAAGGTATTGTCTTCCCGGTTCTTCAGGGCCATGGCATACATATTGTCGTGAATTTCGTCCAGCAGCTTTTTCGCCGCCGTCTCCAACTCCGCAAGAGGAATGAAGACTTTCTCTCCTGTGTCCCGCCGGGCGGCGACGCACTGGCCCTTTTCGATATCCTTAGGGCCGATTTCTACCCGCAGAGGCACGCCCTTCATCTCATACTCGGCAAACTTCCAGCCGGGGGAGTTGTCGGAATCGTCCAGCTTCACCCGAATACCCGCGTCCGCAAGACGCGCGCGCAGCGCCTCCGCCGCTTCCAGCACGCCCTCTTTATGCATCGCCACGGGAATGACCACTGCCTGAATGGGAGCCACCTTGGGCGGCAGCACCAGGCCGTTGTCGTCTCCGTGGGTCATGATAAGCCCGCCGATGATGCGGGTGGACAGGCCCCAAGACGTCTCGAAAGGATTGGTGAGCCGGTTGTTTTTATCCGTGAAGGTGATATCAAAGGCCTTGGCAAAGCCGTCTCCGAAATAGTGGCTGGTGCCGCCCTGAAGCGCCTTGTGGTCGTGCATCATGCACTCGATGGTGTAGGTGGATTCCGCCCCGGCAAACTTTTCCTTCTCCGTTTTCTGGCCACGGATGACAGGCATGGCCAGCGCATCTTCGCAGAAGGAGGCATAGCACTCAAGCTGACGCTCCGTCTCCTCCACGGCTTCCTCCGCCGTGGCGTGGAGGGTGTGCCCCTCCTGCCACAAAAACTCCCGGTGGCGCAGGAAGGGGCGGGAGGTCTTCTCCCACCGCAGCACACTGCACCACTGGTTATAAAGCATGGGTAAGTCTCTCCAGGAATGAACCACCCGGCTCCAGTGGTCGCAGAACAGCGTCTCGGAGGTGGGGCGGATGCACAGCTTTTCCTCCAGCTTCTCGCTTCCGCCCATGGTGACCCACGCGCACTCCGGCGCAAAGCCGGAAACGTGGTCTTTTTCCTTTTGCAGCAGCGACTCGGGAATCAGCATAGGCATGGAGACGTTGGTATGACCCGTCTTCTTAAATTCCCCGTCCAAAATGCGCTGAATGTTCTCCCAGATGGCGTACCCGTATGGCCGCAGGACGAACATTCCCTTCGTGCTGGTATAGTCGATCAGCTCCGCCTTTTTGCACACATCGGTGTACCACTGGGCGAAATCCGTGTCCCGGGACGTGATGGCGTCCACCTGTCTCTTGTCCTGTGCCATGTTCTTCATTCCTTTATATTTGTAATAATTGCAACCGCGCGTTGCATTTTCACCGAATTCTTATTGTATCCAGTCCGGAGGAAATTGTCAACTGCTTCCCGGCAAACGTCACGCCCCGGCTGCTTCTTCCGCCCGCTTCATCTGCCCCAGCACGCGAAGCATCAGCGGCACCGCCACGGCAAAGGTCAGCACGTCGGCCAGCGGCTGCGCCAGCATCACGCCCCAAAGCTCCATCAGCCGGGGCAGCAACAGCACCGCAGGGATGAAAAACACCCCCTGCCGCGCCCCGGCCAGAAGAGTAGCAGGGCCGGTGTCCCCAATGGTTTGCAGCGTCATGTTGCTGAACACCACCCAGCCTGTCAGCGGGAAGGTGGCACACTGGAGCCGCAAGGCCTGCGCCCCCACAGCCACCACCTCGGGATCGTCCCGGAACAGGGCAATCAGCTCCGGCGCGAAGAGAATGCCCAGCGCGCCCATCACCGTTAAAAACCCGGTGCCCCACTTTACGCAAAACCAAAAGCCCTGCCGCACTCGGTGATAGAGCTTTGCTCCGTAGTTAAACCCGCACACAGGTTGAAAGCCCTGCCCAAAGCCAATCAATGCGGAGCCGCCGAACACCATCACCCGTGTCACCACCGCCATGGCGGCAATCACCGCATCGCCATAGCCCCGGGCCGCCCGGTTCAGGCTGACCACCGCAAGACTGATCAGCCCCTGCCGTATCAGGGACGGCAATCCGCCTCTTGCAATTTCCCGCAGGTAAAACAGCCTGAGTTTGGCCTGAGAAAAGCGGGGCCGCAGGTTGCCGCCCCGACCGCTCTGCCACAGCAGCAGGCAGAACCCAGCAAACTGACTCAATACCGTTGCCAGCGCCGCCCCCGCCACGCCCATATCCAGTACGAAGATGAACACGGGATCCAGAATGACGTTCAGCACGGCCCCGGAGGCGATGCCCACCATTCCGTAAGCCGCGCTGCCCTGAAACCGAAGCTGATTGTTCAGCACCAGAGACGCCGTCATCCACGGCGCGCCGATTAAAATGATGCGCATATAGTCCTTTGCGTAGGGCAGGATGGTGGGCGTTGCGCCCAGAAGATCCGCCAGCGGCGTGAGGAATACCTCTCCCAGCAGGCAGAGCACCCCGCCCGCCATCAGAGACAGAACAAACCCCGTGGAGGACATTCTGTGGGCCTCCTCCCCATTCTGCGCGCCCAGCTTTCGGGAAATATAGTTTCCCGAGCCGTGTCCGAAGAAAAAGCCCACGGCCTGAATCACCGCCATCAGGGAAAACACCACGCCCACCGCCGCCGTGGCGCTGTTGCTGCCCAGCTTTCCCACAAAATAGGTGTCCGCCATGTTGTAAACCGCCGTCACCAGCATACTGACGATGCAGGGTACGGCCAACTCGCCGATCAACCGCCCCACGGGCTCCGTGGTCATCCGGTTGAATTTTTCCTCCTGTCGTTCCTCCACGTTCTGTTCCTCCTGTTTTTTACTTGCGGGGCTTTTGCCCCGTCTGCCTTCTTTGCACCACCACCCGGAAAGAACCAGCCTTCCTTTGCGGCGTGGGTTCCTCTCCGGCGTGATCGCCGGTGGGATTATGCCCGCCGGGCCTGAAGGTCGCGGGTATAGCTTGCGGCGTCGGCTGCGGATTCCGCCAGCAGGTCCAAAAACCGCTCCGCCTGCGCCGTTGTCTTGGTGTTTTTTGCCCGAATCCAGCCCAGCCGAACACAGCCACGCCCTTCCAACGGAACGGAAATCACCCGCTCGTCGCTTAAGCCCGCGGTGAGAAGGCCGCTGCCGGTGGTAAACGCGTCGGTTTGCGCCAGCACCTCCATCATTGCCGTGCGGCTGTTGACGCACACGGTTTTATTGGGCTTTTTATCGGTAAGAAGCTGGTATTCCTCGGAAAAATCCGCCGCCGCGCCCTGATCGTGCTCAAAGCAGGCGTAGGGATATTCGAGAAGCTTTGTCTCGGTCATGCCTTCGCAGGCGGTCAGCGGATGGTCCCGGCGCAGATAAACGCAGGGCGGCACCGCCGCCAGCTCGTGAAACTCCACGTCCTGATCGTCCATCCGGCGGCGGATAATTTTTTCCGTCAGATCCGAGAGGAAAATCACCCCCACATCCGCCCGGTGTTCGCATACATCCTGAATCACCGCGTCCATCCCCGTTTCCCTGATGGAAAGACTGTACCCCGGCGCGTCCATAGCTTTCAGCAGACGCAAAAATGCGTCCTCCGCAAAAGGATAGCGCTGGGTGGACACAGCAAAGCGCACGGGAGCGGGTGCAAACCGGGCGCCGGTATACAGGCGTTCAATCCGCCGCTTCTGCTCCATCAGAGAGACGGCGTGGGTGACAAATTCCTCGCCCTCCGGCGTAAATTCCACACCTCGGTTGCTGCGGCTGAAAAACTGAATGCCCAGCTCCTCCTCCAGCTCCCGGATAGCGGCGGATATTCCGGACTGAGAGAGAAACAGCTTTTGGGCCGCCTTGTTGATGGAGCCGCACCTGCTGACCTCCACCACATAAGAGAGCTGCCGGAATGTCATAAGACTCCCTCCTCTTCAATCGGCTTGCTCCCTTTAGTATAAAAATTTTCGGTAACCTTGTCAATTCATTATCGGAAAAACTGGCAACTGATTTTCGGAAATACGCGCTAACGCCTTTTCCAAGAATCTGCTATATTGTTGTTAAGAAATATAAAAAAATCTCTTACTTCAAAAAATATATAGCTATATTTCATAATCTCCATGCAAATTTGTCGTCTTTTCGGGGCGGCTGCCGATTTCCTCCGTCCCGCTGCGACAGAGCGCTTTTTTGTCCGCCGCCAGCTTGCCCGCTCTGCGGGCCGTCAGAAAGGATGGTAATTATGAAGCATGAACAGAAGCTCGGTTTCTCCACCCGCCAGATTCATACGGGGAAGGAAGTAAACAGCGCAGGTTCCCTCTGCGCGCCCATCTATCAAACCTCCACCTTTTCCTTCACCTCCGTGGAGCAGGGCGGAGCCCGGTTTGCCGGAAACGAAAGCGGCTACATATACACCCGCCTGGGCAACCCCTCCCTGACGCAGGTGGAGGCAAAGCTGGCCTCTTTGGAAGGGGGCGAGGCGGCGCTTGCCGCCGCTTCCGGCATGGGATCCATCACCACCGCCCTGTGGACCTCCGTTGTGGCGGGGGACGAGATTCTGGCGGATGAGACGCTGTACGGCTGTACCTATGCCCTTTTAAGCCACGGGATGCCCAAATTCGGGGTTCATGTGACCCTCACCGACTTGAGTCACCCCGAAAACCTGAAAAAGCACCTGACCCGCAACACAAAGGTGGTCTATTTTGAAACGCCCTGCAACCCCACCATGAAGGTCATCGACATTGCCGAAATTGCCCGGATTGCCCATGAATTCAACCCCTCCATTCGGGTCATCGTGGACAACACCTTCTGCTCTCCCTATCTCCAGCGCCCGCTGGAATTGGGGGCGGACGTGGTGGTTCACAGCGCCACCAAATACATCAACGGCCACGGTGACGTGATCGCGGGCTTTGTTGTGGGCAGCGCGGACTTCATTGGTCAATGCCGGATGTTTGGCCTGAAGGACATGACCGGCGCGGTGCTGAGTCCCTTCGACGCATTTTTAATCAACCGGGGCCTGAAAACCCTCAGCCTGCGCATGGAGCGCCACTGTGCAAACGCCGCGAAGGTGGCGGAGTTCCTTCAGGGCCATCCCGCGGTGTCAAAGGTCTATTATCCCGGTTTGGAGGATTTTGATGGTCGTGAAATTGTCCAAAAGCAGATGAAGCTGCCCGGCGGCATGATGGCCTTTGAGCTGAACGCTGACCGCGCCGCCACCGCCGCCGCATTGAACCGATTGGAACTATGCGTCATCGCCGTGTCTCTGGGAGACGCGGAGACGCTAGTGGAGCATCCTGCCTCCATGACCCATTCCACCTATACCCAGGAGGAGCTGAAATCCGCCGGAATCAGCGAGGGGCTTGTCCGCATCAGCGTGGGGCTAGAGGACCCTGAGGACATCATCGCGGATTTCAAGGCCGCGCTGGATACCCTCCTCTGAGATTAGACCAGATAAACCGCCAACAGGAGTTTTTTAGGCGGTATTGCTCCCCACACACGAAAAGAACCGCAACATACAAGGGACTGAGGAAATATATTTCCTCAGTCCCTTGTTTTGCAGCGCCAAAGGACGGCGTGCTTTATTTTAAAAGATCCGTAAAATGGGTTTTTCGTCTCTCTTTAGTCGTTGGGAACAAATTTACTTGCCGGAGCGTGGCACACCGGGCAGATATAGTCCGGAGGCAGCGTCTCGCTCTCGTAAATATAGCCGCACACGGTGCAGCGGAATCCCTTGCCAACCATCTCGCGCACCACCGTGGCCGAGGGGGGCGCGCTCTTGCCGCGGTTGGAAAATTCCTTCAGCGTCATCATCTCTCCGCCGTCAAGAATCTCAGCGTCCACAGCCTCCCCAACCAACAGCACATAGCTTCCGATTTCCAGCTTGTCCACCACGCGGCAGCTCACGCGGGACACCATATGCTCCGCAAGATAGGGGTTTCCGTTCTCGTCCGTCTTCGGCTCAAAGGCGGCGAACTTGTCTCCAACACGGCCGGATTTATAACCGAAGGTATTGATGATCTCCTCTGGGCAGTCCTTCCCCAGCAGCGTCACAGAGAAAACGCCGGAAGCAAGAATCGCCTCGGTGGTGGAGTGATCCTTATTCAGCGTGACGGTGAAGCGGGGCGGACGGGAGGAAGTAACCTGCGCGAAAGAGGTGACGATGCAGCCTTGCCGCTTGCCGTCCGCGGAGGTGGAGATGAGATACATGCCGTAGTCCATGGCCTCATAGGCTTTTGCGTTTATTTTTGCCATAAAAACGCTCCTTTCCTTTGCCGATCCCGGCGGTCCATTCGTATATTGACTGATACTAATATAGCAGACCCTTCATATTTTTGGAAGTAGCGAATGCAACAAAAAACTTTTCCCGTTTTCTCTATGGACAAATGCGCGTTTTGCGCGTATACTTTCTTAAAATCATCACCATTATCTCAATTACTTTCTGAGATAAGTAAATTTAATATTGAAAAGGAGTGGTTCCATGTCTGAGAGCTATGCGGGCAAAATCAACCGAAAGCTGCTGAAGAAACGGCGCATCATCGAGGCCGCGTCCGGCCGCGAAAAGGCGGATCTGGTGCTGAAAAACGCAACCTATGTCAATGTGTTCTCCAACGAGCTGTGTCAGGCGGACATCGCCGTGGCCGAAGGGCTGATTGTGGGCATGGGCAGCTATGAGGGCGAAATTGAGGCAGACATGACCGGCAAAATCGTCCTGCCCGGCTTTCTGGATGCGCATATCCATCTGGAAAGCTCTCTGGTCAGTCCCCGCGAATTTGTGAAAGCGGTGCTGCCCCACGGCACTACCACCGTCATCACCGATCCACACGAGATTGCCAATGTCATGGGGACCGACGGCATTGAGTATATGCTTCAGGCCACAGAGGGCCTGCCGGTGGACGTGCGGTTTATGCTGCCCTCCTGCGTCCCCGCCACGCCGTTAGACGAATCCGGGGCGATTCTGGACTACCGGGCCATCGACTCTTTTTACGACCATCCCAGAGTGCAGGGTCTTGCGGAAATGATGAACTTTGTGGGCATCATCAACGGCGACGAGCAGGCCGTTGAAAAAATCGTGGCGGCGCAGGCTCATCACAAAAAGATTGACGGCCACGCGCCGGACCTTCAGGGCAACGATTTGAACGCCTACATCGCCGCCGGGGTCTATTCCGACCATGAGTGCCACGATTTGAGCGATGCGATTGCCAAACTCCAGCGGGGCCAGTTCATTATGATTCGGGAGGGCACCGCCGCCCGGAATTTGGAAGCGCTGATTCCCCTCCTTTGCGACAAATACGCCGAGCGCTGCATGTTCTGCACCGACGATAAGCACCCCAACGACCTTTTGGAAAAGGGCCATATCGACTACATCGTCCGGCGGGCCATCGCCCTGGGGGCGGACCCCATCACTGCGGTGAAGGTGGCCTGCCACAACGCCGCGCGGTACTTCCTTTTGAACAACCGGGGCGCCATCGCGCCGGGATACCTGGGGGACTTTGTGGTGATTGACAGCTTCGAGTCCTTCCAGATTGAGAAGGTCTATAAGCGGGGCGAGTTAATGGTGGAAAACGGCGAACTGCGGGACTTCCCCGCGCCAATCATCGAACCGTATCTGGTGGAGCGGGCACACAGGACCTTCCATGTAGGAACGCTGACGGCGGAGGACTTTGCGGAAAAGCGCCCCCGGGGCATCATTGGCATGGTCCCCGGCGAGATCACCACGGTGGACGCGGGCTACTCCGACCGCATTGACACGGAGTATGACGTGCTGAAGCTTGCCGTGGTGGAGCGGCACAAAAACACCCACCATATCGGCATCGGCTACATTCAGGGCTACGGCCTGAAATCCGGCGCGGTAGCTACCTCCATCTCCCACGATTCCCACAACATCATTGTTGTTGGCACCAACGAAGCAGATATGGCCGCAGCGGTAAACCGGGTGGTGGAGCTGAACGGCGGCATTGTGGTGCTGGACGGCGGGGCCTCCGTTGCAGAAGTGCCTTTGTCCATCGCAGGCATTATGAGTGAGGAGCCTTTGCCCGAGGTGAACCGCAAGCTGGAAGACGCTAAGGCGAAGGCATCAGCTCTCGGCGTCTCCGACGGGGTAGACCCCTTCATGACCCTCAGCTTCATGGCTCTGCCGGTCATTCCGTCCCTGCGCATCACCACCCGGGGCGTGTTTGATGTGAGCCGCCAGACCTACGTATAAGTGCATCGGCACACAAATCAATCCCGCCGCGCGGACAAGGGCGCAAGCTTTTGTCCGCGCGGCTTTTTCTCTACGTAAGCCGCGCCAAGAATTGCTCCTTTTCCCGCCGCTTCAGCGGTCATTTTGACGAAAATGCAGGATAAATCATTTCTTCCGCCATTTTTAGCTTTTCATACGGGATGTTTTGTGCTACATTAAAACACAAGTTTAAAAAGGCCCGCTG
>NZ_DALZOY010000007.1:127508-132305 GCF_032018205.1 Oscillibacter sp.
TGGGTTCGGGAGGGATTTTTATGATTACGCTGCACTCCTCGGGCGTGTTTCTGTCCGGAGGCGTTCCTTGCGAAACCGCGTCCGTCTCCCCGGAGGAAGGACGCAGACGCACCCTGTCCTGGTCCATCCTGCAAAGTCACAATCAATCCGGCGACGAGAACAAGCTGCGTCTTCGCTTTGACGCGATGGTTTCCCACGACATTACCTACGTGGGGATTCTCCAGCAGGCCCGGGCATCGGGAATGCGGGAATTTCCCCTGCCCTACGCTCTAACCAACTGCCACAACAGCCTGTGCGCCGTGGGCGGCACCATCAACGGGGACGACCACGCCTTCGGTCTTTCCGCCGCGAAGAAATACGGCGGCATCTACGTCCTCGCCAATCAAAGCGTCATCCATTCCTACGCCCGGGAGCAGCTTGCAGGCTGCGGGAAAATGATTCTCGGCTCCGACTCCCACACCCGGTATGGCGCGCTGGGCACCATGGGCGTGGGCGAGGGAGGCCCGGAGCTGTGCAAGCAGCTTTTAAAAAATACTTGGGACGGCGATTACCCCGAAATCGTTTTGGTGTATCTCACCGGCGCGCCGAAACCGGGAGTAGGCCCTCACGATGTGGCCCTTGCGCTGATCAAGGCCACGTTTGAGCAGGGCTTTGTCCGCAACCGGGTGTTGGAGTTCGCAGGACCGGGAATTGCGTCCCTCCCCATGGACTATCGAAACGGCGTGGACGTGATGACCACGGAAACAGCTTGCCTTTCCTCCGTCTGGGAGACAGACGACGCGGTGCGGAAATTTTACGAGGTCCACGGACGGGCCGGGGAATACCGGCCCCTGTCCCCCGGCGAGGGCGCGTACTACGACCGGATGGTTTCCATCAACCTTGACGCGGTGGAACCCATGCTGGCCCTGCCCTTCCACCCCTCCAACGCCTATCCAATCCGGGAGTTTCTGGACAACGCCGCCGATATTCTCTCGGCGGTGGAGGCCGACGCAAAGCAACGCTGGCCAAAGGCCAGTCCCCGCCTTTTGGATAAAATTCATGACGGCGGCGTGTGGGCCGATCAGGGCATCGTGGCAGGCTGCGCGGGGGGCCTGTTCGACAACATCACCGCCACTGCCGATATTCTGCGCGGCGGCGGGGAGAGTGGAGATTTCTCTCTCAGCGTCTATCCCACCAGCGTACCGGTGAGCCTTGCTCTGACTCGGGCGGGAATTTCCGCCGCGCTGCTGGAAGCGGGCGCGGTTTTAAAGCCCAGCTTCTGCGGCCCCTGCTTCGGCGCGGGAGATGTCCCCGCCAACAACGCCCTCAGCCTGCGGCACACCACCCGCAACTTTCCCAACCGAGAGGGCAGCAAGCCCGGCGAGGGGCAGTTTGCCGCCGTGTGCCTGATGGACGCCCGGTCCATCGCCGCCACCGCCCGGAACGGCGGCAGAATCACCCCCGCCACGGAGGAACCATTTACGCTCCATCCTCTTCCCTACGCGTTTGACCCCGCGCCCTATGAAAAGCGGGTGTATAACGGCGTGGGCCACCCCCTTCCGGAGACAGAGCTCGTGATGGGGCCGAATATCACCGACTGGCCCGTCATCCAGCCCCCGGCGGAAAATCTTCTGGTGGAGCTGGCGGCGGTTTTGCGGGACGAGGTCACCACCACCGACGAGCTGATTCCCTCCGGTGAAACCTCGTCCTACCGCTCCAATCCTCTGCGGCTGGCTGAGTTCACCCTGTCCCGCCGAGAACCGCAATACGTTCCCCGGGCCAAGGCGATTGCCACCGAGGAAGCGGAGCGGTTGGTGGGAACCCCCTCGAAAAAGCTGGTTTCTCTTCTCAATCGCGTGGGCGACGGGGCGACGCTTATCAGCACCACCCAATTTGGCTCCGCCATCTATGCCAACCGGCCCGGAGACGGCTCCGCACGGGAACAGGCCGCCTCCTGCCAGCGAGTGCTGGGGGGCTGCGCCAACCTGTGCCAAAGCTTTGCCACCAAGCGCTACCGCTCCAACTGCATCAACTGGGGGATTTTCCCCTTTACGATGGATACGGACTTTCCCGGCGAGGACGGCGAGTGGGTCTTTATTCCCGGCGTGCGGGAGGCCGTCGCCAGCGAGATGGAATCCCTGTCCGCCGTGCTGCTGCGCAGGGACGGGACCTCCGTCCCCCTAGCCCTCCACTTGCAGGACCTGACAGCGGAGGAGCGGGAGATTCTGCTAGATGGGTGCCTGATGAATTATTACAGAAAGAGGAACGGCTGAGATGGAAAAGCTTCAAATGAAAACGCCTCTGGTGGAGATGGACGGAGACGAGATGACTCGCGTGCTCTGGCGCATCATCCGAGACGATCTGATCTTCCCCTATGTGGATTTGAAAACGGAGTATTACGATCTGGGTCTGCCCCATCGGGACGAGACGGGGGACCAGGTCACGCTGGACGCGGCCAACGCCACCCGGCGGCTGGGCGTGGCGGTGAAATGCGCCACCATCACCGCCAACCGCCAGCGGCAGGAGGAATATGGCCTGAAGGAAATCTGGCCCTCGCCCAACGGCACCATCCGCGCCGTGCTAGACGGAACAGCCTTCCGCGCGCCCATATTGCTTCCCTTCCTCCGTCCGGCGGTGCCGGGGTGGGAAAAGCCCATCACCGTGGCCCGCCACGCCTACGGCGACATGTACAAGGCCGTGGAGCTGGTCACAGACGAACCGGGGGTCGCCACCCTGGAGTTTACCGGGGAAAGCGGCAAAACGCAGAGTCTTACCGTCGCCAAAACAAAAGGCCCCGCGGTGTTTCAGGGCCAGCACAACACGGAGGTTTCCATCCGCGCCTTTGTCCGCTCCTGCTTTCAATACGCGCTGGACACGAAACAGGATTTGTGGTTTTCCGCCAAGGACACCATTTCCAAGGAATATGACGGGGAGTTTCGCCGGGTGTTTGATGAGGAATTTGAATCCACCTACAAGGCAAAATTCAACCCGCTGGGCCTTCAGTATTTTTACACGCTGATCGACGACGCGGTATCCCGCGTCATGCGCTCCAAGGGCGGGTTTGTCTGGGCGCTTAAAAATTACGACGGCGACGTGATGAGCGACATGGTGGCCGCCGCCTTCGGCTCTCTTGCCATGATGACCTCCGTGCTGATGGCCCCGGACGGGTCCGTGGAGTTTGAAGCGTCCCACGGCACCGTCACGAGGCATTTTTACCGCTATCGAGCCGGGGAAAAGCCCTCCACCAACGCAACGGCCACTATTTTCGCCTGGACCGGCGCTCTGCGCCGCCGGGGAGAGCTGGACAGTCTGCCGGATTTGGTTTCTTTCGCGGGAAAGCTGGAGAGCGCCTGCCTTGAAACCATGCGGGACGGCGTCCTCACCGGCGATCTGGCCGTTCTGGTAGAGAAAGAGCACTGCAGGCAGGTCGTCAATTTTGAGGAATCTCTGGAGGCCATTGCAAAACGGCTGTCCGCAAAAATGCATGATGCCGGCCAGCGGTAAACCAATCCCATTGCGCCTATAAAATTATGCGTCTGAGAGACGGCCCGGAATGGGCCGTCTCTCAGCGCTTTCTGTTGCTTCCCCAATTCCACCTCCTTTAGATTTTCTCCCGGCAAGTTCCATTCGGCCTTATAAAAAATTCTGCGGGAGAACCACTTGTTCTCCCGCAGAATTTTTATAGCAGATTGCTAAAATAGAGCGTTCTTTACTCCGGCTGCATGGCAGCGCGGAGCGCATCCGTCACAGCGCCCTCAAACAGCTCCGTGGCGTGGGCGTGAAGCGTCTCCATCGCGCCTGCGGAAAGCTTGCAGTCCATTTTCCCGTTCATGGACAAATCCATGTCAAAGATAAATTTCACCTCCGGGTCCTGTTGTCCGTCGGGCCGATTGCCCCGCAGGCGGCCCGGACCGGCGTGGATTTTCCCCACGCTGCTGGAATCCAGCTTGCACTGCAGGTCCACACCGCAGTTGAGCACATCCTCTTCCCGCACGTCCGGCTCGGTGAGCGGGCCGAGATAGGGAGGTGTAATCAGCTCCGACCACGGCGTTCCCTGCAAAGCCAACTTCTCCCGGGAAAGAATGTTCACATACCGCAGACCCACCCGCTCGAAATAGGCGGGCTTGTAAATGCGGATAAATTCCGCCAGAGGCCTGTCCAGTTCCCGGGCAAATTCCTCCCACCCGGTATAGCGCAGAGTGGACAGCGCCAAAAAGTTCTGGGTCAGGTTGATTTTCCACAGGTTGTCCGTCGACACAAAATGATAATTGCTCACAGCCTTCTGCTGCCGGACCTGCGGGTTGGGACCGCCAATGCCCTCCACCTGAGGGGGCGCAGCGTCCTCCTTCCGGGCAAACTGGGGAAAGTCCTCCCGAATCGCCTCCTGAAGCGCCGCCGGCTCCCGCTCATTGATGGTCAGAATCGTGGGAAACCGAAACTGGCAGATCACCTCGTGGGCGGGGGCGTTCGTATAAACCGTTCTGGGATGTTTGGAAAACAGCATAGCTCAAAGGCTCCTTTTTTCAACTTTGTCCTTATCATAGCCCTCTCACGGAAAAAAGTCAATCAGAGGTAAAAGCGATGGCAGCCGATGGTGGTGTAATAGGTCCTGTTTCCGTTGATCCACAGCCCCTGGGACAGGGCGGGCGCGTAAAAATACATGCTTTTCCCCACCACGCTTACCCCGTCCAGCGCCAGCTTTGCCGCCTCCACAGAGCCGTCAGTCGGAGTGTCATAGACCGTGCCGTTGCTCACCGGCTCAAACTGCACGGCATCTTTGCTGTCAAACACCACCTGTCGGATGGTATCGGGAAACTC
>NZ_DALZOY010000007.1:132315-163957 GCF_032018205.1 Oscillibacter sp.
GAAGCCACCCGGTTCAGCACCACGTTTCCCACGGCAATCCTTCCCTCCAGCGACTCCCCTCCGCTCTCGGCGCTGATGATGCGGGACAGCCAGTACAGCTCTTCCGCGTCATAGACGGCACGTGGGGACGTCACCGCCGCGCCGCCGAAGATCCCGTCCCACACGGCAGCCCCTCCGCAGGCCGTTGCGATGAGCCGCAGAGGAACATAGGTCCGCCCGTTTTCCACTGTCACAATTCCCTCGTATGTATATCCGTTCACCGTGACGGCGTCAAGAGCGGGATCTGCCGTCAGATGCCCGGTTTCGCTCTCCGCCACGGCCTCTTTCCGGGTCCCATCCCAGGAAAGCTCCCAGCCGCCAAACGCGTCCAGCAGTGTCCTCAGGGGAACGTAGGTCACGCCGTCCCTTATGTAATTCACCGAATCCAATATCTCGCCGTCCACCTGCACCCGCACCGTCCGGTTCGATCCGGCGGCCGGAACGGCGGCTCCCGCCGCCAGCGCCGCGGCCAGCATTGCCGCTGTCATTACGCGTCTCACTTTCCGTCGTCCTTTCCGCTCCCACCCCGACGGCACGGTATGCGCAGGGCCGGTGCTTCCGTATTTATGTGAATTTCCCATAAAAAGCATACAGGAGGTTACAAAAAGTTACAAGTTTGAAAAAATGGAAAAACTGGAAGCTTTAGGAAGCACAAAAAATGCAGTCCCGCTCCGTTTGGAACAGGACCGCATAAAAAGGTCAAGCAACTCAGGCGTCAAGCGTTTCGCAGAACTCGCACCAGCAGGCGCGATGCAACGGAAATTTGATTTCTCCTAAGCAAGTATGTACGAAAATTTTATGACTGTTTCAAAACATGGGCGTGGAGAGATATCGCTCTCCAGTGTCCGGCAGCAAGGCCACAACGGTTTTCCCCCGATTCTCCGGCCGCTTCGCCAGTTGAATCGCGGCCCAGATCGCCGCGCCGGAGGTAATGCCCGACAGCAGGCCCTCCCGCCTCGCCAGCATGCGTCCCAAGGCGTAGGCATCCTCGTCGGAGATAGAGACGATTTCGTCCAGCACCGCCCGGTCCAGATTTTTCGGCACGAAATTCGCGCCGATGCCCTGAAGTCCATGAGGTCCCGCGATTCCAAGGCTCAGCAGCGGCGAAGCCGACGGCTCCACGGCAACGATCCGCACGTTGGGCTTTTTCTCCTTGAGATACTTCCCAACCCCGCTGACAGTCCCGCCGGTGCCCGCGCCCGCCACAAAGATATCCACCTGCCCGTCGGTATCCGCCCAGATCTCGGGGCCGGTGGTGCTATAATGGGCCGCCGGGTTGGCGGGATTGTCAAACTGACCGCCTAAGATACTCCCCGGCGTGGCCTTTTGCAGCTCTTCGGCTTTTTTTACCGCGCCTGCCATGCCCTCGCTTCCCGGTGTGAGGACAATCTCCGCGCCGTAGGCCCGAATCAGGCTTTGGCGCTCCTTGCTCATGGTTTCGGGCATGGTGAGAATCACGCGATAGCCCCGGGCCCCACCCACAGCGGCAAGGCCGATGCCCGTGTTTCCGGAAGTAGGCTCGATAATGGTGCCTCCAGACGGGAGCCGCCCGTCCCGCTCCGCCTCCGAGATGATGCGCGCGGCCACCCGGTCCTTGGCGCTGCCTGCGGGGTTGAAGCTCTCCAGCTTTGCCAGCAGAACAACGTCCAGCCCGTATTCCTGTTCAATTCTGTGGAGCCGCACCAGCGGCGTGTGTCCGATGAGGTCTTCAATTCCTTCGTAAACGTTCATAAAGCCCCTTCTCCGCCTGCGGCGGCAATCCTTTCACGCGCGGCAGCCCGCCCGTCAGGTTAACAGCTTCCAAAGCTCGCGGACAAAGAAAATGGTCAGCACCGCCAGAATCACCGGTTTTACCGACTTTGCGCCCTTACTGGAGAAAAACCGCGCCCCTGCGTAATTCCCGGCGATGCTAAACAGCCCCGCCGTCAGCCCCAGCGTCAGCAGCACCTTTCCGCCAAGCAGGTACACCGCCAGCGCCGCCACGTTGGTGGCCAAATTGATGGCCTTGGTCACGCCGTTGGCCTTGCGCAGGTCCATGTGGGCCCCTCCGGTGAGAATCAGAATCAAAAACGTGCCCGTGCCAGGGCCGTAAAATCCGTCGTATACGCCGATGACCAGCGCCGCCGCAATCACAATGGCAATCGTTTTGCGCAGAGGAAATTCCTCCCGCTCCTCCGTCCCCTTCAATGCTTTTCCCCGCAGGACATACACAGCGGTAAGGGGCAGAATCACCAGCATGACAATACGAAATACTCCGTCGTTCAAAAGCAGCGCCAGCTTCGCCCCAATGGTGGAGCCGATCAACGCAAACGCCACCCCGGCGGATGCCTCCCGCCACGGGATATAGCCGCTGCGGGCATAGCGAAACGTGGCGATGGCGGTCCCCATGGCGGAAGATGTCTTGTTGGTGGCGATGGCGTTGTGTACCGGCAGTCCGGTCAGCAGATACGCGGGCAGGGAAATCAGTCCCCCGCCCCCGGCAATGGCGTCCACAAATCCCGCCAGAAACACCAGTGGGCAGACAATCAGATAGGTCAACAATTCACTCACCAGCGCGCCTCCTTCCCCTCTTCCCGTCCGCACAGCTTTGTTCCCGCGACACATAGAGCAAACACGAACCAGAATACGCTCATCACTCTGGGATAGTTCCACGGATAGTCCGCAAGGCCGCAGACCATAATGCCGCACAGAGCGGACGCGGCAGCGCAGGTCAGCGTGCGGGCGGCGGAATCGCCGCAATGGCGCACAGCCCGGGCCGCGTTTTTAATACTCAGCATCATGGCCCCTACAAAGGAAACCACACCCAGCAGCCCCGCCTCGATCCAAACCTGCAAATAGATGTTGTGGGCATGGACAAAGGGGGCTTTTGCGTGGTAAAGGTTGTTGTCCTTGATAAACTGCTGCACGGCGGCGGTTCCAAGTCCCGCCCCGGTGACGGGGGAGGTCTTGATGGTGGCAAGCGCCGCCTCGTAGAGGGGAATCCGCCCAGAGGTGGAGCTATCCTCCGTGTTGGTAATGGTCAGTATACGGTTTAAAATGCTGCTGGGCAGCAGCGGAACAGCCAGAATGCATCCGGCGGCAAACAGAGGCAGCAGCTTCGGCTTCCACAGGAACACCGCCGCCGCCATGGCGACGGCAATGCCCACCCAGCTTGCCCGGGAATAGGTCATGCCCAGCGCCGCCCCGCCCACGGCAAAAATGCCGAAGGAAGCCAGCCGGAAAACAGGACGTTTGGCGCACAGCGCCAGCCCCAGCACCAGCGGCAGCAGCAAAATCAACACCTGCGCAAAGGTATTGGGATTGTCGAAAAAGGACTCTACCCGTCCGGGCATCCCCGCGTTGGCCTCCAGATCCACAAAGGACTTGTTGATCTCCACGCCCTGAATCCGCTGATACACCGCGTACAGTGACGAAATCAGCACTACCCCGCTCCCGCCGGCGGCAAGGCGCTTGAGGTCCCCCGTACTCCGCACGGCGCTCACTGTCACCAGCACGCAAAGCAAACAGGTGGCGTGGTACATCAAAAACCGGGCAGAAAGTCCGGGATACGCGGAGAAAACCACCCCCAGCGCCGCCGCCAGAAACATTCCGGCGGCATAGGGGCCCACGGATTTTACATCCAGCCGGAAATCGCTGTGCCGCCGCATGGAGCCTACGTAGAACAGCGCCAGCAACAGCGCAAAGCCCAGAAAATTATAGGCGTTATTCCACCGCTCGAAGGGAATAATCCACAGCGCCAGAATGACCCAAAACTCTCCCACGGCGGTTTCATCCCCCATGGAAAAAGCAAGACGCGCAAAAAAACTCCCGTCAAATTGGGCTTGAAACGCCCGGTACAGCCGGTGGAGCAGTGCGCCCGGCAAATTAACAAGGGCACTCAGGACGCGGCAGGTCCGGCTGTTGCCCCACGACCGGGCCACGGCCCCCTCCCGGAAGAAGAAGCCACAAATACGCGACCCATCCATCAGACGCTCGCAGCCCCGGCCCAGCGCCGCCATCAAGCGGTGGAGGGCGCTTTGCTCATAGGCCCCGCACAGCGCGGCCCAGAGAGAAAAGAGAAAACTCTCCCGAATGGATAACATGAATGCAACCTCTCCGTTTCTATCTGCGGTTTTTCAGGCGGTAAAGCTGGGTCAGCGTGAAGAAGTGCCGCCCCTTTACCAGCCGGACCACCAGCCGCTTATTTGCCGACACGCCCTCCGGCGTCAGCGCCCCAATGGCTCGGGACATCTCTGGCCGGGCGCACAGCGCTTCCACTGCCCGTTGCTTCTCCCGGGCGGACCGGGGATTTCCTCTGGCATACTCGTTGCCAATGGCAATCAACAGACCTGCCCAGTTGGAGTTTTCCCTCCACTGGGGGCGGAGGGTTTCCAGATCGTTCCGTCCTACCAGCTCTTCCTTCCGCTCCATAAAGCGGCCGAAGACCCGCAAAAAGTCCGGCATGTACTTGTGGGTGGCGGAAGCGGGGTTAAGATAATAGCGATAAAGGGGCTGTTCCGTCACGGCAAGCCGCTTGGCGTGGCAGAAATACTCCATTAAAAACAACTCATCCTCCAGATACGCGCCCTCAAAGGTGATGCCCTTGCTTCTGAGAATCTCCCGTGAGAACAAAAACCGCCAGATAAAGCCGTTGAACACGGGCTGGGCCAGCCGATCCCCCAGCAAGGGGGCCACCACGCCCTGCCGGATGCCCTCCCCGTCGTACTCCCCGGCAGGGAGTACCCGCTCGGGCGTCTCGGTCCCATCGGGCAAACAGTTGAGATGCGCGCAGGCGGCGCTGTCCGCGTCCGCCCCCAGCCGCAGATTCCACAATGTTTCAAGGCACGAAGGCTCATAGCGGTCGTCCGCGTCCAAAAAGGCGATGTAATCGCCCTTGGTCTCCGCCAGCGCTAAATTCCGGGCGGCGCTCACCCCGCCGTTCTTTTCCTTATGAAGCACGTGAATGCGCCCGTCTCCGGCGGCACACCGGTCGCACAGCGCCGGGGAGCCATCGGTGCAGCCGTCGTCCACCAGCAGCAGCTCCCAGTCGGAAAACGTCTGATTTCTGACGCTTTCCACACACGCTTCAATATACTTCTCCGCCTGATACACAGGCACAATCACAGAGATTGCAGGCATGTTCCCACATCACTCCTTTATCCGCAGTTCGCAATGTTATAGTATAGCCCATTTTCTCCCGCCGGTCAACCGCGCCGGGTATGCCGCCGACCTCAGTTCAGCAGCAGGGCCGTCAACCCCTTCGCATCGTCCGCCAGCAGCTCCGCCCCGGCGCACATCAGCTCCTCCCGGTCCCGAAATCCCCATGTCACGCCGCACACACGAAGTCCCGCATTGTGCCCCGTCAAAACATCCACGTCGCTGTCGCCCACGTAAATGGTCTCCGCCTCCGAAACGCCCAGCGCCGAAAGCAGGGCGAACACCCCGGCAGGGTCCGGCTTTGCGGGAATCCCCTCCCGCTTGCCGCGCACCGCGTCAAACACATCTCCGAAGTAATGCCGCACCAGCGCGGGACAGAAATCGTCCGCCTTATTGGAGAAAACAGCCAGCTTTATCCCCGCCTTCCGAAAAGCCGCCAGCGCCTCCAACATACCGGGGTAGGGCGCGGTTTTATCCATTTTATGGGCGTCGTAATACTCCATAAATCGGCGGACGGACTCCGCCATTCCCTCCGGCGTGCGCGCTCTCTCCGGGGTAAAGCGCTCCGCCAGCTTGGGAATTCCGTTGCCCACCATATGGCGGATTTCGCCGCTTGTAAAGGTCGGCCAGCCGTTTTGTGCGCAGACATGGTTGGCGGCGTCCGTCAAATCGTCCAGCGTGTTCAGCAGCGTACCGTCCAAATCAAAAATTGCCGCTTTCAACATCATGCGTCCCCGTTTCTCTTAAAAGTTAATTCTATCCCCGGCGACCGCGCTTCCCGCTTGGCACGGATTTTACGGTTCTCTGCGCCGATGACAACACGGCCATCTTATCACACTTCCCCCGCTGGGACAAGCGCACCGTGCCATAAAAAGTCTTCGGTTTTTTCACCGGCTCCCCATCTTCGCCGGGTTTCTTCTTTGGGTTTTTCGCATAAACAGTACGCCGGGGAAAATTTCCCCGGCGTACCTGTTTTTTAGCTTCTTATTTCACAGCGGCCTTCAGTGCGTCCACACGGTCTGTGTCTTCCCACTTCACGCCAAGGTCCGTGCGGCCCATGTGTCCGTATGCCGCAAGCTTGCGGTAAATGGGCCTGCGCAGGTCCAAATCCCGGATGATGGCGGTGGGCCGCAGGTCAAACACCTTGCGAACAGCACGCTCCAGCACATCGTCCCCCACAGTTCCGGTGCCAAAGGTATCCACCAGAATGCTCACAGGCTGGGCCACGCCGATGGCGTAGGCCAACTCCACCTGGCAGCGCCGGGCAAGGCCCGCCGCCACGATGTTCTTCGCCACATACCGGGCAGCGTAAGCCGCGGAGCGGTCCACCTTGGTGGGGTCCTTTCCAGAGAAGCAGCCGCCGCCGTGGGGCGCGCTGCCGCCATAGGTATCCACAATGATTTTCCGGCCCGTCAGCCCCGTGTCGGCCGCGGGACCGCCCTTGACAAAACGACCGGTGGGATTGACGTAATATTTGGTGTCGCCGTCCAGCATATCGGCGGGAATCACAGCCTTGATGACATGTTCAAGCATGTCTGCGCGGATAGTGTCAAGGGACGTGTCCGGGTCGTGCTGGGTGGAGATGACCACGGTGTCCACCCGCACGGGGCGGTTGTTTTCGTCGTATTCCACCGTGACCTGACTTTTGCCGTCGGGCCGGAGATAAGAGAGCTTTCCGCTCTTGCGCACCTCCGTCAGCCGCAGGGCAAGCTTCTGAGCCAGAGACAAAGGCAGGGGCATCAGCTCCGGCGTCTCGTCGCAGGCATAGCCAAACATCATGCCCTGATCTCCCGCGCCGTTGGAAAGCTCCCCGTCGCCGGACGCCTTGCTCTCCAAGGACTTGTCCACACCAAGGGCGATGTCGGCAGACTGCTCGTCGATTGAGGTGATGACGGCGCAGGTGTCGCAGTCGAACCCGTACTTGCCCCGGTCGTAACCGATCTCCCGGACCACCTCCCGGGCAATTTTGGGAATGTCCACGTAGCAGGAGGTGGTGATCTCGCCCATTACGTGAATAAGACCCGTGCAGGCCGTGGTTTCGCAGGCCACGCGGCCCTGAGGGTCCTGCTCCATGATCGCGTCCAGCACCGCGTCGGAAATCTGGTCGCAGATTTTATCCGGATGCCCCTCGGTCACGGATTCGGAGGTGAAGAGATAGTGTCTTGCCATGATAAATTCGTCCTTTCTGTTGTTCCAGCCGCCGTTGGGCGGCGCCGCCGAAGCGCAAAAACGCACACCTTCCAACAAAGAAAGTGTGCAAAAGTTCTTTTGCTCCTCATCTGTCGGATTCCGCCGGATTTGGCACCTTGTCAAAGACAGGTTGCCGTGGTTTCATCGGGCCGTTCCCTCCGCCACTCTTGATAAGGGATTCAATTGTGAAATTATCATATAAAATCTTTTCCCAATTGTCAAGCCACAATTCAAAAAAATTGTTATTTTTATAAAAGCATGGCCTGAAATTGGAAATTTAAAAATCAGTTAAATGAAACCGGGCTGTCTTTCCCAGGAACCCCTTTTACAAGATACACGGTCATAGAGTCCAGATATTTTCTGATATCACTGTTATAAAAAGCCATAAGTGCATCTACATCCCTGCAATAAAATTCAAGCAGCACTTCTTTTCCTCCACTGATAATGGTTTCGCACCGGGTAACCTCCGGCACGGAGGAAATGTAAGTATAGAACCGATCCAGCATTATATGGTATACCCCGCCAATGAGAAATCCGTGAACACCGATTCCCACTTTTTCCGGATCAATCAGGGTCTGGTATCCCCGAATCACGCCTGTATCTTCCATCCGTTCAATTCTTCTGTTCACGGCGGTTACGCTCAGATGCACTTCCTTAGCAATCGCACTCAGCTTCGCCTTTGCGTTTTTCTGCAACAATGCCAATATGTTGAGATCGAGGTCATCCAGAGACATGTATGTATCCCCCAAATTTCTCAGCTATCCGCCATATCAAGCTGGCATAAAAGCCGCGACAATATTATATAGGAATCAAGGTTGAAATTCAACTTATTTTATATGCTTTTTCATATAAAATACAGGGGTTTTTTACATAAAAGCGCTTCCCCACGCAAGGTTTAACATTACAATGGGCAAATCCGCCTGCTATAATATTTCCAATGGGCAGGATGGTCCGGCGGGTGTACAACGCCCGGCTAAGATGCCTAAGTCTGTTTTAGTAGGAGGCGTGTAACTTGCGCAAAATCAAAATTGAGTTTCCCAAAGCCAATATTACCGTCTACGCAGCGGTCATCGAAGACAAGTATCCAGCCCTTGCGAATGAGTTTTGGGAAAAAATTGCAGCGCCAATGGAGTGCGAAGCCCACAACACCCTGTCCACTGGCGACTATGTTCAGTGCCGTCCGATTCCTCCATATCATGTTCCCAAATATGTCGGCGACCAGTCCAATCCCTTGGGGGGCACGGATGTTCCCGCCCTCTGCGACTGCTCCAACGGTGATATCGCATGGTCCGGCTGGTATTTCGCCATGACTTATGGCCCCTGCTCCGAGCCTCTGCCCAACATGGGTCCAATTATGGCAAGGGTCGAGCCGCAATATCTCGAAGCATTCCACCGTGGCGGCATGGATTGCTGGAATCATACTTACCTCTATCACGAGCTTGCTACGGTTATTTTCAGCAGAGGGGAGGAAGTATCATGGCAGTAAATTGGAAAGACCTGAAGCGAGAAATCCATAACGAGGTGGAAAAGGTTTGGTTTCATGAGCCTGCCGAAGTCACCATGAGCAAGCTCGGGATCTTCCCGAGCGGCGCCGGCACTAACAACCAATATCTCGGAAATCTGTTTTTTCTTAACGCCGACACGCAGGCAATGGGCTGGTGGACCATCGAACCCACTATGTACTGCGTGCTGGGCGATGAAAAGTTTTCTCTGGATATTTGTAAGCAACTCTTTATCTATCTCAACGGGCCGATCGCCCATCTTTTGGGTGACGTGCTGGAACCCAATTGCCCGGCCCCTTGGCTGAACATGCCCAAATTTGCTTATTTCCACGACAGAATTGTGGAATCCTATGCTACCATTGAAACCAAAGAAGATCTCCGCGATTTACTGTGGTCCTGGTTCTGCTATGTCAATCGGATCAACAGTTGGTTCTACACCGTGCTTCCCTGGGAACTGGGCAAAAACTTGCAGCGCAAAGATGTGGACGATGTGCAGCAGCTAGCCGACCTTCTCGGCTACAAGCTGGAGCAAAAATAAGCGCTCTTTCCGCATATGGATTTTTCTATGTCCCAGTGCGAAATCCTGCCTGCTTTGCAAAACTCCGCTCCTACACAGCAATATGCCCAGCGGAAAGGCGGCGCAAATCAGGCCGGATATTATTTCATGCAAAAAGGACGGGCAGAGCATAGGCTCTGCCTGTCCTTTTTATACTCTGCATCAAAGCGTCCATTTATTGCCTAATCATGGCTACCTATGAATCCCTGCGCACCGAAGGCAATCGGCGCAGGTTTGGCATAAGTTGCAAGGCTGCGTCCAATTATTTCCTTTCTATATAAGAAATTTAAAAATTATACATGACTTTTCCGTACAACCCGGTTATAATGTCTCTTGTATTTTACCTGTATGCTTGGAGGGTCCTGCATTGAAAAAACTCAACAGCGCGGTGGATCGGTTCGCCTATAACCACCCCCGGTTCGGTATTCCCAATCTGATGAAATATGTTGTGGCGGGCAATGTGATTGCGTTTTTGCTGCTCCAGTTCAGCAGCAGCGCCGCCGTTTCCTTCCTCGCCTTTGCCCCTCACTATGTGCTTCGTGGGGAAATCTGGCGGCTGGTGACCTTTATTTTCTTGCCTGTCAACGCCGGCAACGTTTTCTTCCTGATTCTGTCTCTTTATTTTTACTATTGGATCGGGAATCTTTTGGAACGGGAATGGGGCACCCCAAAATTCACTCTGTACTATCTTTCGGGGATGGTGCTGTCTGTTCTGACGGGCTTTATCGTCTATTTCACCGGCGGCACCGGCATTATTTACGGCGCTTCCTATATTAACCTCTCCATGTTCTTTGCCTTTGCCGTGCTGTATCCGGACCTTCAGATTCTTCTGTTTTTCATCATTCCCGTGAAGGTGAAATGGCTGGCGTGGCTGGATGCTGCACTGTTTGCCGTGAGCGTTGTCTCCTCGGCCTTCCAATTGAACCTGCTGGGCGCACTGCTGCCGCTGGTGGCAATGCTGAACTTCTTCGTCTTCTTCTGGACGGAAATTACCGGCGCGATTTCCCGCCAGCGGGGTTACGCCGCCCACGCCAACTCTCACCGCACCGTCCAGTTCAAGTCCGCCGCCAAGAAGCAGGAAAAAAAGGCCAGAGAGCAGGGCTATCAACACAAGTGTTCTGTCTGCGGACGGACGGACGCGGAGTACCCAAACCTCCAGTTCCGGTACTGCTCCCGCTGCGCGGGCTACCACTGCTTCTGTGAGGATCACATTTTTAACCACGAGCACTTTACCTCTTGACCGTGGTCAAAAATTTTCGTGGTCAAATTTTTAAATATCTAATTTATCGCTTGCGGGCGATGTAGCCAAAGGCCCCGGGGAAGTAAATTCCCCGGGGCCTTTGCGTTTGTCTTTTTCTCCGGTTCCACGCAGAATGCACGCTTTTCTTTAAAAGATTTTCCCAATGAGAAAGGACAGAAGCAGGATATTTTTGCCGTTTTCCCTAAAACCCGAGAAAAAATTCGGCAATTCCGCCAAAGGTGAAGAAAAAGCCTCCGCCGCCTTTTGTGTGGGGCAAAATCGCTGTATAATAATCAGAACGCTGCAATCATACGCGATTTTAACAATATGCCGCGTGGGCGTCTTACGCCTTGGCAGCATCACACCAATATGGGCGGAATTTCCGCCCGCGCCGCCGGACGCGCTTGCGGACCCGGACGGGCGGATCGGAGGAAGTTTATGGATCGTGTCAACCCGCTGACGGAGAAATTAGTTCGTGCTTTTTCATCGCAGACCTTTTTGCGCAAGCTGGCCATGAGCGGGGGGGACGCCGCCGCGCTGATTTTGCCCCGGGAGTGGGACGAGGCGCTTGCCCCTCTGGGTGCCCTTGAAAAGCGGCTGACCTGCGAGGATGTGCTGGCGCTGGCTCTCCCCCTGCTGAACCGGCTGACGATTCCCCCAAAAGAGGGCTGGATGGACTATGCCTACCGCGTGGCGGTGTCTTTGCTGTATGATTCACCGGACATGGAGCACACCGCCAAGCAGCGCGACGGGGCTTTATGCTATCTCAACATTTTGCAGGTCCTTTTGGACGCGGAGCGGGAATACCTTCCTTTTGACCCCCAGTTTGACTTTGCCTTTTGCACGGAGGAGGAGCTTTCTCACAGTGGCACGGCGGAGGAATACCGCCAGTTTTTAGTGCGCTTCCGGGGAGAGTATGTATACGAAGCCATGCGCCTTGGCCGAGAAGTGACGCCTTTCCGCACGCTGGAGCACATTGCCGGGGTTCACCATGTTGCCATGAGTATCATGCGGCCCTACCATGCGGCAGGCGGGTCTGTGGACCTGCCGCTGCTCTCCGCCGCCGCTGCGGGCCACGACATCGGAAAATTTGGCTGCAAGGCCGGGGAGCGAGTGCCCTATCTCCACTATCACTATACCGACCAGTGGTTTTCCCAACGGGGAATGGAAACCATCGGACTGATCGCCGCCAACCATTCCGTGTGGGATTTGGAGCTTGAAAACCTGTCCTCGGAGTCCTTAGCGCTGGTGTACGCCGACTTTCGGGTGAAGCAGTCCCGCGATGAAAGCGGGCAGGAGATTGCCCGCATCTATTCCATTCAGGAAGCCTTTGACGTAATTCTGGAGAAGCTGGACAACGTGAGCTACGCCAAGGAGCAGCGCTATCGCCACGTCTATGCAAAGCTTTTGGATTTTGAGAATTATGTCCGCTCCTTTGGCGCGGACGTGGACCTTGCGGGAAACGACGCCCCGCCGCCGCCCAAGCCCGACCCGGCGCTGATGCGCCCGGATCAGGTGGCCGCCGCTCTGCGGCTGACGGCGGTGGACCACAATCTGCGCCTGATGCACCGACTGGGTCACGAGCGGCTGTTTGCCAACATCCTGGAATCCGCCCGCAGCGAGCAGAGCGCCGCAAGGCTGGGCGCGTATCTTGGAATTTTCGAGGAATATTTCACCTATTGGTCCCATTCCCAGAAGGAGCAAACTCTAGAATTTCTTTACGACCTACTGCTGATTCCCGACGGCAGCGTCCGCCGCCGCGCGGCGGCACTTCTGGGCCGGGTGCTGGCGGGCTTCAACTCCGGCTATAAAAAAGAGCGGCCCGGCGGGGCGGAGCCGGACCCGTCGGACCGGCGTCCCTTTGTCCTTTGGAAGGAATACCTCTCCCGCCTGATTTACCCAGACCACCGGCTGACCCCCGCCCAGATCAGCAAAATCCGCTACGCCGCCAAGCTGACGGTGGATTCCCTTCTGTCCCACGCCTCCGGGGCCGACCGGTGCATCTTTGCCGCCGAGCTGTTCCGCCACTACGCCGACCCCCGCGCCGTGGAGAAGGGGGCTGCCTTCGCCCTGATGGACACGGTGGTAAGCTTTCCTCTGTCCCAGTGCGGAGGAGACGAGCTGCGGACTTTTGCCAACTTTGCCCTGTACTGGCTGGAAAACGGCGCAGAAAAGCAAAAGGCCGCCGCCATGCGCCTTTTGCGCCACCTGCTGGAGGCCCTGCCGGAGGGTGCGGAAGCGCGGACGCGCATCCGTGCCGCCGTGGCGGAGACGGATTGCGGCGTAAGCACCCCCCTTCTGTTTTTGCAGAGCCAGCTAGGCCGCCGTCTGGGGCTGGACACGGCGGAGCAGGACGGCTTTTTAAGTCGGCAGAGCGCCGTCAGCGGCGTATTTCTGGATAACCTTAAAACCGCCACCCCATGGATTTTGAAGGCCGTGGGCGTGGAATATCTGCTGGAGCAGGTGGAACTGGGCAACCACCAAAACGTGCTCCACATCGCCACTCACTTTTCAAACCTGATGAAGGTCAGCGAAAACATGGTGGTCCGACAGGCGGCGGGCGCCTCCCTTTTAAGTCTTGCTCCGGTGCTGACGCCTGCGAGGCGAAATGAAATTGCCGTGGAGCTTTCCAAATCTCTGGAAACCGGGGATGCAGACAGCTCGAAATACATCCCCGAATATCTGGGTCGTTTTTCTCTCTGGCGGCCGCCGGGAGAGCTGGACGAGCTGGTGGGCCAAATGGAATTTCTGCTCTCCACGCCCTTGGCGGGAGTGGTATCGGCGGCGCTGCGAACCGTCGGCTCCATGCTGGAATACTACGCGGTATATCAGCAGCGCTTCAACGAGGACGAATACGCCGTCTCCGCCCGGCGGGACCGGCTGGCGGGTTTATTGCTGCGGGGGCTTGCCTCCTGCCGGGAATCTGTCCGCCAGACCACCCTTCATATTCTGGGAGACGGTTTGTTTGCCTCCGACGCTTTGGACTATGAGGACAAGGAATCCCTGTTTGTCCTGATGTCCAAAAAAATTCTTTTCTTGATGGACGAAATTCAGGAGCGGGAGCTGACGTTTTTTTACGCCGCCGCCACCCTCTCCCACATTTACCGCTTCATTCTGGCCCACGAGCTGGACGACGGCCCCTTCCGCTTTTCTCCCCCACCCGCGGCGGCGTTTTTTCCCGGCACCTTTGATCCCTTCTCCCTGTCCCACAAGGGAATTGTGCAGGCCATCCGGGATTTGGGCTTCGAGGTCTACCTTGCCATCGACGAGTTCTCTTGGTCAAAAAAGGCGCAGCCCTCTCTGGTCCGGCGGCAGATTGTGTCCATGTCCGTGGCAGATCAGTTCGGCGTGTATCTCTTCCCCCACGACATTCCCGTCAATTTGGCAGATCCCCAGAGCCTGAACCGCCTGCGGGAGGTTTTTTCCGGGCGGGAGCTGTATTTGGCCGTGGGGTCCGACGTGGTGGCCAATGCCTCGTCCTACCGGGCGGCCCCCGTGGAAGGGTCCGTACAGCACCTTAACCACATTGTTTTCCGCCGCTCCAGCGATGCGGAGGGAATTGAAATCGATCCGGATTTGAGCTGCATTCAGGGCAAGGTGCTCCAATTGGAGCTGCCCACCCAACTGGAGGACATCAGTTCCACCCGTATCCGGGAAAACATCGACCTTGGCCGGGACATCTCCAATCTGGTGGACCCCACGGTGCAGGATTATATCTACCGCAACAGTTTGTATCTCCGGGAGCCGCAGTATAAGCACGTTCTGCGGGCCAGCGATTTGGACTTCTCCTTCGCGGAACGGCCCGACCGGGACCTGCTTGAGGAGCTGTACGCCGCCGTGGGCGACGAAACGCACCTGTTCACCCATCCCGAGCAGGGCGACTCCCTCATGATTCTCCGCTTGCAGGGGCCACGGCCCCGCGTGCTGGGCTTTTTGACATTGCGCACGGTGAACACCGCCACATTGTACGACGCGCTGGGGAACGCGGGCCTTGCCGACTACGTGCGTAAACGGACGGCCGGACGCATCGCCCTTTTGACGGGGCTGTATATCGCAAAGTCCTGCGGCGCGGCCTACGACGTGGGCCAGTTGCTGCTGACCGAAGCGCTGAGCCGGGCCATGGTGTCCGACTGCGGATACGCCGTGTGGCGGCCCGCCTCGGGGAAAATTGACCCCGTGACGCTGGACCTTTTGCAGCGGCAGGGCTTTGTCTTGGCGCCCCAGAGCGACGCGGGGCCGCTGCTGCTAACGGACATGCGCTCCCCCTCTGTGCTGATTCAAAACATTCCCACCACCCTGAAAGAGCCGTTTGCCTCCAATCCGCAGGTGCTTTCCGCCGTGCGGAAGGCCCACGAGAATTTCCAGCGGGCCATCTGCAATCTGTATCCCGGCGTGCTGGTGCTGTCTCTGAACGCGGAGGTCATCTACCACCGGCTGGTAGGCCGCATTGTGGAACTGAACGGCGTTCCCTCGGCGCCCACCCACCCCCGAGTGCTGGGTGAAAGCATGTGTGTCCCCTTCGGAAAAATTCTCCGGGGCAACGCCATTCCCAACACCGTCACCAAAACCATCCACACCGACAAGGTGTTCGCGCAGGATTTAAGCTCCTTCACCATCGCCCCTTTCCCCCGATACGCGCCGCTGGAGAGCCAGATCCGCACCGTCAAGGCGTTTCACCGCCCGGTGATTCTGGTGGATGACCTGCTTCACACCGGCAACCGCATCAACGCGCTAGACCCCTTGTTTCGGGCGGAAAATCTGGAGATCGACCGGGTGCTAGTAGGACTCTTGTCGGGCCGGGGCCGGGATTTAATTCTCTCCAAGGGGCGGAACATCGACTGTGTGTATTTCGTGCCCAACATGCGCTCGTGGTTTGTGGAGTCCACCATGTACCCCTTCATCGGCGGCGACACCGTGGCCCAAAGCGGCGAAGACCAGCCCCAGCTCACTCCGTCCATCAACATGATCCTCCCCTATGTCTATCCCCGGTTTTACCGGGGCTGCGCACAGGCGGCAGTGTTTAACTTTTCCCGCACCTGCCTTGAAAACGCGCGGGATATCCTGCTGACGCTGGAGGGCGAATACCGCCGCACCTATGCCCGGAATCTGACCCTTTCCCGGCTCAACGAAGCCGTGATTCTGCCTCTTGCCCCGGACAAGGGCCGGTGCCTGCACTACGACATGAACCTCTCCGCCTCCCAGTGCCTTGAAACCGATCTGCGGCTGCTGCTGCGGATGGAGGAGATGGAGAGGGGGCCCCGGCAATGACGAGGAAGCAGACGGCGGCGGCTCTTTGGATGACGGTGATGGCCGCTATCGGAATCTGGGGCTTTTTTAACTTCCGGGATAACAGCTTAAATTACCGGCTTAAGAACGCACAGCACGCGGAGGGTCTTCAATATCTTCCGAACTTTGTAAACAACCGCGTGTTTTCCTCCGGCTTTGACTGGGACGGAGAGACGGAGGAAATTACGGTGGTCATTCCCGACACCGTGGAATTCTATAACTCCTCCAGAACCTTCCGCGTCACAAAGCTGGGCGGCTTTTTCGACAGAGATGTTCCCTGCGCGTTCGGCCCCATGCTGCCGGTGGGCAGTCAGGCAGGGCAGACAATTTACTCTGATTCCGAGGATCTGGAATCGGCGCGGGAGCGATACCCAGATGCGCCTGTGCGGGACTTGACTGTGCATCTTAGCGTGGGGCGGTATGTCTCCGAAATCCCGCTGCCTGCCGCTTCCCTGCTCTATCGGCAGCGGGAAACGGACGGCGCCATCTGGCGTGTGACCTATTGGGTGGACTGCGATGAAAACAACCAGACCTTTTATTCCGAAGACGGCAAGCTGTATCTCTGGGCGGACGACACGCCCGTGACCCAGCTTACCTATGGGGAGGATGGATAACGAATGGTTTACTACTATACCTATCAGGGCAAAAAATATGCTGCTTTGGAAAGTCTTGCCCTCCTCGCCTGCGGCGAGCCCCGTGAGGGGGAGGACGTGACGTTTCTTATCAACCGCTCGCCGGAGAACCGCCGGACCGGTTTTCTTGTCACGGACCCTCGCCAGCTCACCGCCAAAGCCGACGGCGTGGAGTGGCTGGACAGCCGCCGTATCGACGCGCCCGTCCCAGACCTTCCGAAAGGTATCGTCCGACGGCTGAAGGCCGGAGAACTTCAGGCCGTCAACTTCCGCCATCCCCGCTGGGAGAAGGCGGCAGACCGGACCGAAAAACGCCAGCGCAACCGCCGCCGGGTGCATCTGCTGGCGGTGGGCGACGTGGGCGGCACGCTGCTTACGGCGCTGAAGCTTTTGGGCGGTGACTGCATCGGCACCATCGGCATCTGTGATTTGAATGAAAACACCGTGGCTCGTTGGGTTTCGGAGATGAGCCAGATTTCCTGGCCGTGGGACTACGAGGCCCTGCCCAAGGTGGAGGCCGTGCAGCCCGGGCATTTGTTTGACTGCGACGTGTTTTTGTTCGCAGCGGCAAAAGCAATTCCGCCGGTGGGCAGTCAGGTGCAGGACGTGCGGATGGCCCAGTTTGCCGCCAACCGCCCCTTGGTGGAATCCTTTGCCCGGCAAGCGCGGGAGGCCCGGTTCGACGGGCTGTTCGCCGTTCTATCCGACCCTGTGGACCCTCTGTGCAAGGCAGCGTATCTAGCGTCCAACACGAGTCCCGACGGACAGTGGGACGGAATGGGACTTTTGGCAGAGCAGGTGCAGGGCTATGGACTTGGCGTGATGAACGCCCGGGCCGCCGCGCTGGCCCAGAGCGACCTGCGTTTTCTCTCCTTCCTCTCCGACGGGCGCAGCTTTGGACCCCACGGGGAGGGACTTGTAATTGCAAACTCCCTGAAAAAGTATGATGACGAAATCTCCCGGGAGTTAACGGAACTGGTGAAAACCGCCAATCTCCGTATCCGGGATTTGGGCTTCAAGCCCTTTGTTGCTCCCGCCGTGTCCTCCGGGGCCATGCAGCTTTTGCTGACCTTGCGGGGCCAGTGGCACTGCGGGTCCGTGTGCCTTGGGGGCGTGTGGTTCGGCGTGCGCAACCGGCTCACTCCAAAAGGGCTGGAAACGGAATCCATGGAGCTGCCGGACGCGCTGTTCGCCCGCCTGAAGGAGACGGAAACTACGCTGAAGGCGATTTTATGAGCGCGCTGACATTGATCTGCCCCGGTCAAACCACCTCCCACCGATACGCTTCGGCCCTGCGGGAGGGACTGCGGGACATCCCCTGTCAAATCGTAACATCCCTTGCGGGCCCGCCGGAAACCCACCGGCTCCTCTTCGCCGTGCCGCTGGACGAAAGCGGCGTGAACCACGGGTACTACGACCTGCTGGCTTTTCTGCGGACCCACCCAGGGGTTCTTGCGGGATGCGTGGGAGGTATCGTGGTGGACGGCACGGGGGACCTCTATACCAAAGCCGCCGCCCGGGAGCTGACGCTGGCGGCAAACGGCGCAGGCTGCGCTTTTCCGGGCCGCCCGCTGGTGGAAGCGGTGGGGTCCCTCTCAAACTTTACTGTACAGGCCAAAAATGCGGGCTGCAATTTGGAAGCGGCCTACCGTCTGGCTATCCGGGATTTGGCGGAGCGGATTCTGGGCTTCTCTCCTCCGAAATCAGAGAAGCCAAAGCTTTTGGCACTTCATGCCTCCAGCCACAGCACATCCAACACGCTGGCTCTGTGGAGCGGGGTGCGGGAGCGGCTGGGGGATACCTGCACCGTCACCGAAATTGGCCTGCGCAACGGCACGGTGACGGACTGCCGGGGCTGCTTTTATTCCGCCTGTCTTCACTTTGGGGAGCGCGGAGAGTGCTTTTATGGCGGCGTAATTGTCAAGGAGGTCTATCCCAACCTCCGGGAAGCGGACGCAGTGATTCTCCTTTGTCCCAACTATAACGACGCCCTCTCTGCTAATCTCACCGCCGCCGTGAATCGGCTGACGGCGCTGTACCGTACTACCTCCTTCGCCCACAAGGCGATTTTCGGCATCGTGGTGTCCGGGTACTCCGGCGGGGACCTTTTGGCACGGCAGTTGGTGTCCTCGCTCTGTATGAACAAGGGCTTTTACCTGCCGCCGGATTTTTGCCTGCTGGAAACGGCCAACGATGCGGGCACGGCTATGAAGCTGCCGGGAATTGATGAGAGACTGGACGGGTTTGCGGCAAATATTCTGAACTGCCTGAGTCAATAAGGAAAGCGGCGCGGGATAACTCCCGCGCCGCTTTCTTGAGCCGATGTAGGTAGAGGTCCTTTGTATTCCACGCTTTGGACAGTCACCTCCCGGCCCTCCGGGCCCAGTTCCAGCACGGAATGGGGGATGAATCCCAAACATTCATTGGTCTTTTGCGGGTTATCTACCAAAATGACAAAGTATCTTTGCACAGATGTCCACCTCCCGCTCACAGGCGTACCGCCCCCAACAACGGTCTGTCACGCTGTCTCCTCCGTCCGCAGGCGCTCCACACCTTTTTGTCAGATGGTAATCCTTGCGCCTTCTCCCCGTGGGCGATTTCTGCAAATACGCCTCTGCTGCCCGTCCTTCTCCAGTCCGCGGAGGATGGGAGGCAGCAGCAACGACAGCGCCAGCAAGGCGGTATGCTCCGGGTTCTTCCGCCTTTCCGCAGGCATCCCTCCTATATCTCGTAACTTGATGATTTTGCTATACCTTGTATCTCGATGTATACCAAGCAAAACCTGCGCCGCCTGATATCCGGCGGCGCAGGTTTTAAAGTCGATCTCACGGGGCGGGCTTCGCCGCGTCTTCCATATTTTTGGAAATATTCAGCAGAAGTCTGCCATCCTCGCTGAGATAGGGCTCCAAAAAGTTCCGGTCAAGGACAAAGGTCTGCTCTCCCGCAGCGTAGCTGGCCATTCCATAGGCGGAAAAGACCACCGTCATGCCTTCGTCAGAAAACGTCACGGCATAATCGGGCCACTGGGCGGCAATGCTCTGATAGTCTTCCCAATACATCTCCGTAGGCGATTCAAAGCCATTCTCGGTGGCCCGGGCGTCGGCCTGCCGAATAATTTCCTCCGTCACCGCCGCCTGAAATTTCTCGGAATCCTCACCCAGCGCCGCCGGGTGAAGAAAACGTCCGGTCTGCAAATCAAAATTCCAGCCCAAGAAAACAGAATTGGGATGGGCGCCGCCGGTATAGCTGTAATATGCCCCGCCAATGCTGATCAGCCGATCCGTCCGCCAGGAGGTGAAGGTGAACTCCTCCTCATAATTGTTGTACCAGTCCAAATTGCCTTCCACCCGGCGGGCGTAATCCTCCTCCGCCCAGTCAAGCACACTTGAAAAATCCGTGCTCTCCAGCCAATCTTCAAAATTGCCGTTGAATGCGGCGGCTACGTCCAGCGCAGCCTTCTCCGCCGCCGTGGCGGCAGAATCCAGAATCTGGCCGTCCTCCGTGATTACCCGGAGCACGGGAAGCTCATAGCTGTATGAGGCCAGCGTGGTGCCGTCTTCCGCAAGGCGCGTGTCGCTTTTCTTTTCGCTCTCCAGTGCAAAGTCCAGCATCTCCGACGAGGAGGACAGCACGCTGGTTGCCCCCATGGCGCCAAAAGACTCGTCCGCCGGTGCGAATGCAGGGCCGCCGGGGGCGGCGTTGGCACAGCCCGCCAGCAGCGCCAGAGACAGCCCCAGCATGAACAAAATTTGTTTTCGCATAGAAAATCTCCTTTTCAGAGGATGGCCGGTCCCTCTCTCCACTCCCGTCCGCCGGGAGGAACGTGGGGCAGACACAGCCCGTACAGATCGGTACAGCGGGCCTCCAGTTCAAGGCTCCGGCGGCAGGGTTCCTCCAGCCGCCGCGCATGGGCCGGTTTCGTCAAAACCGGCAAAATGGCGGTTTCTTTCATCCTACGCAGCAGGACCCGCCCCCGTTCCCCCGCCGCCAGCACCCGCAAATAAGGCGGGGTCTTTGGCCGGTCCTGCGCCCGCAGACCCAAAAACGCCCACAGGGCCAGCCGCCGCAGCCGGGCGTGGGGGTAGCGCTTCGTCTTTGCAAGCTCGTAAAATTCCTCCAAAGACAGGGCTTGCCTCCCTGCCCGGACCAGACGGTCGGGAAGTCCTTCACTCGGGGCGCTGTCGGGAAGCTCTGCCCAATCCTCCGCCGTCATGGTCCGCAGGCGTGAAAGAAACGCCCGCTCCGTCAAATCGGAAAGCGGCGGCGGCGCCAGCTCCGCACTTTGCAAAAGCTCCCGCTCCCCCGGAACCAGATAGGGTGTGGCCTTTTCCCATTCACCACCGGCCATCCATCGGCGAGCCTGCGTTGCGGAGATAAAGCGGCTTCCCTGCGGGGCGGCATCGTCGTGATAGCCTGCGCCCTCCCGCCGCACGGTCATGGGCCGCAGGTCCGCACCCAGACGGAGCACCGCCCGCAGATATTCGATCCCAAGATTGTTATTGGGCGTTGCCAGCAGCGCGCCCAGCTTTGCGCCCGCCAGCTCCGTCACCGCCATCTGGCGGCAGACGGCGAAGGGCAGTCCCCGGTCCAGAAAGCGGCGAAGCTCTGCCGCATACTCCCGGGAATTAAGGCATTGTGCCACAGCTTGCAGACTTTCAATCTCCCCGCATTCGCTGCCAAAAGACAGGTGCCTCACCACGCCTGTGGCCGCCAGCAGACTCACGCCGCCCATGGCAAACGTCTCCGCCGAGGATACCGCCCACATAGTAGGCAGCTCCAAAACCAGATCCGCCCCACCCATCACTGCCAGCCGCGCCCGCAGCCATTTGTCAGCAATGGCGGGCGCCGCGCTCTGCACCCAGCAGCCGCTCATGCAGCAAACAATCGCCGTATCCTCCCCCAGCGCCTGCCGGGTTTTCGCAATCTGCCAGACATGCCCGGAATGAACCGGATTATACTCTACAATAATACCAGCGGTTTCCACAGATTTCACCTCGAACCCGTTACAAATAAGTGACAATTCGGTTAAATTGGCAGTTGTATCCTGAGATTTTTTTGTTATACTAAAGAGGTAGTGTGCCATTTTATGAAAAAGGGCAAACCTATTTTACATGATTTTAGGGCTGTCTGCAAGGGCCGCCCGCGGAAAGAGGAGTTACCATGAATGTTCTCGTGATTAACGCAGGAAGTTCTTCCCTGAAATACCAGCTAATGGACCCGGATACCGGCGTGGTTCTGGCCAAGGGCCTTTGCGAGCGTATCGGACTCGACGGAAAGTTCACCTATAAGCCCCAGATTGAGGGCAAGGAAACCCTGAAGGCCGTCGACGTGGCCATGCCCACCCATTCCGAGGCCATTGCGGCCGTGCTGGGCGCGCTGGTGGACGAGAAAAACGGCGTCATCGGCTCTATGCAGGAGATTCAGGCGGTGGGCCATCGCGTGGTTCACGGCGGCGAGGCTTTTAACAAGTCCGTGGTGATCACCGAGGAGGTCATGAAGGCCGTGGAGGACTGCATCCCCTTGGCCCCGCTCCACAATCCCGCCAACATCACCGGCATCCGCGCCTGCGAAAAGGCCATGCCCGGCGTGCCCATGGCCGCCGTGTTCGATACCGCTTTCCACCAGACCATGCCCGCCAAGGCGTTCACCTATGCCCTGCCCTATGACTATTACAAAACGGACAAGGTTCGGCGGTACGGGTTCCACGGAACCTCCCACATGTATGTGTCCGCCCGCGCCGCGGAAATGCTGGACAAGCCCGCCGCCGAGCTGAAAATCATCACCTGCCACCTTGGCAACGGCTCCTCCGTCACCGCTGTGGACGGCGGAAAGAGCGTGGACACCTCCATGGGCTTCACCCCCGTGGCGGGCTTGCCCATGGGCACCCGTGTTGGCGACATTGACGCAGGCATCCTTCAGTACCTGATGAACAAGTACAAGCTGAGCATCGACGAAATGCTGGACATCCTCAACAAGAAGTCCGGCGTGATGGGCGTGTCCGGCGTATCCTCCGATTTCCGCGATTTAGAGGAGGCCGCAGAAAAGGGCAACCAGCAGGCGGCCCTTGCCATCGACATGTTCAACTACGGCGTGAAGAAGCTCATCGGCGCATACGCCGCCGCCATGGGCGGGGTGGACGCCATCGTGTTCACTGCCGGTGTGGGCGAAAACTCTCCCGAGCAGAGGCTGGAAATTGGCTCCGATCTGGAGTTCATGGGTGTGAAGATGGATGCCGAGGCCAACAAGTGCCGTGGTAAGGAGCAGGTAATCTCCGCCGCCGACTCCCGTGTAAAGGTGCTGCTGATCCCCACGGACGAGGAACTGATGATTGCCCGGGATACAGCCGCACTGTGCAAATAAATTTCGCTGCCTTCCTCCTATAATCATTTGCCGTCCGCCGAGCCTGCTTGCAGGCTTCGGCGGACGGTTTTTCGCGTTTTAGGACGAATGCGGCCAGAATCTTCCAAATATATTGCTTCTGCCGGTGGCATATGATAAAATAATGTAAAATTTTACAGTTTTTGACGCAGCCGAGCGTTTTTGACGCAACCGGATTGAAAGGCAGTGAGGGTATGAAGAACCGAATCCTTC
Source organism: Oscillibacter sp. (assembly GCF_032018205.1). Taxonomy (GTDB): domain Bacteria; phylum Bacillota; class Clostridia; order Oscillospirales; family Oscillospiraceae; genus Oscillibacter. The sequence continues at coordinate 155,488 of NZ_DALZOY010000007.1, forward strand.
GCGGGGCGCTGGTTGCCCTTTGTGCGCTTTTTCTGAGTGCGGGCTGGTCCCTTCCCTGTCTTGCCACGGAAGACGCCGGGAGCAGCCTCCCCGCGCTGAAGGTGGCTTTTTATCCTCTGGACGGTTTTTTTGAATACGACGCCTGCGGGAATGAGACAGGCTATGGCGTGGAACTCTTGGACAAGCTGTCCCAGTATGCCGGGGTGAGCTTTACCTACGTGGCGGCGGATAGCTGGGACAGCACCCGCGATATGCTGGCGGAGGGAAAGGCCGATCTCCGGATGCCGGTGTCCATGCCCCTGATTCCCTCTTCCACACCCGGGATGAGTTCCCACGCGATTTTAAACACCTATCATGCGCTGATGACCCTGAATTCCAATCAAGGGCTGTACTACTGCGATTACGACGCCTTTGGCGACCTGCGGGTAGCGGTTTCCGATAGTCTTCTGAGCCGCGATGTAATTGCCTCCCGGCTTTCGGAATTCGGCATCAGCGAGGATCAGCTTCTGGTCTGTGGCGACTACGGCGAGGCCCGCGTCATGCTGGATTCCGGCATGGCGGACGCGGTGATTTCCAACGTGATGGACCTGAAGGACGACATGAAAATTCTTGCCCGGTTCGACAATACCACCAACCATATTCTCATGCGGCAGGACGATCCTGCACTCTCACTTCTGGACAGCGCCATGGACCGATTGGAGATAAACGAGCCGCTTTTCATGTCGGGTCTTTATAAAAAATGGTTTCCGGAGCGTGTCTGCGTGCCGCTGACCCGTGCGGAGGTGGAATACGTGGCGGGGGTCGGCGGTCTCCGCTTTGCCTTCGCCGAGGAGGAAGGCTATCTCTCCCGGCTGGAGGACGGCGTGTATAAGGGCTTTTTCCCCGCACTGGCGGAGCTGCTGTGCAGGAAGCTTGGCGTGGAGTACGAGGCGGTTTCCCGGGATACTCCAACGACGGACGCGCAAGGGGAACCGCTGATTCTTCCGGGCTACTCAAATAATCTTCTTCATGCGGCGGAAAGCGGCGTCAGTGTCACGGACACGTTTTTTACCGCCAACTACTGCTGGCTTCAGCAAGAGGACGTTGAAGTAAACCTTTCAGACTGCACGGTGGCGGTGGTGGACGGTCCCGGTTCTCCATCCCGGCTTCTTTTGCGAGATTTTTTGCCGGAACAGCTCCTCTATTTTGACGACTGGGGCACCTGTATCCGGGCAGTCTCCTCCGGCAAAGCGGACGTCACCATTTTGAACAACTACATCGCGGAGTATTATCTCAGCGTGTACCGTTACGGGAACGTGGTTTCCGTTTTCACGGATAATTACAGCCAAGGCGTCTGCTTCGGCGTCACTCAGGGAAACGTCGTCCTCAGCGCCGTTCTCAACAAAACGCTGGACACCGTCTCCGCCGATGAAATCGGCCAGTTGATTATCCGCGCCCAGACGGACAGGCCGCAGTACGGCGACCCGCTGGACCTGATTCGCAGCCATCCGACACAAACCCTGTCTGTGCTTGCGGCGCTTGCCGGTCTGCTGGGGGCGCTCGGGGTGCTTGCGGTGTTCACCCGCCGGATCAGCCGACAGAATTTAGCCCTTCAAAGCGCCAACACAGCGAAAACCGATTTCCTCTCCCGCATGAGCCACGACATGCGCACCCCCATGAACGGCATTTTGGGAATGACCGCGCTGACCATGGATCTTCCCGATCTCTCTCAGGAGGCGCAGGCAAATCTCTCCGCCATCCGGGATTCCAGCAATTACCTTTTAAGCTTGATTAACGACACGCTGGATATGAGCCGGATTGAGGGGCAAAAGATTGAACTGCACAAGGAGCCTGTGCTGGCCTCGGAACTGATTGAGCACACGCTCTCAGGGATTTACCCGTCCGCACAGTTGAAGGACATTCAGATTACCACAAAATTTGTGGGTTTCAAAAACGAATACATTCTGGCAGACCGGGTGAGAATGCGGCAGATTTTCACAAATCTTTTATCCAACGCCGTAAAATTTACCCCTGAGCATGGAAAAATCAAATTTCGCATTGAATGTATGAAACAGCAGCACAGAATTTCCCTCTGCCGGATTAGCGTCAGCGACAACGGCGTGGGCATGAGCGAGGAATTCCAGCAACATGCCTTCGAGCCGTTTTCTCAGGAGCCAAACTCCCAGAGCAACCGTTACGCCGGCAGCGGGCTGGGCCTGCCCATCGTGCAGAATCTGGTGCATCTGATGGGCGGAACCGTTTCTATCCGCAGCAAGCTGAGCGAGGGCACATCCATCACGGTGGAACTGCCCATAGAGGTTTTGGAGCACTATCAGCCTCCGCCCCCCGGAGAGACCAGCACCTTTTTGGAGCTGCGGGACAAGCGGGTTTTGCTGTGTGAGGACCATCCGCTCAACGCCGCCATTGCCACAAAGCTATTAAGCAAGGCGGGCGTACTGGTTGAGTGGGCAGAGGACGGCCAGCAGGCCGTGGACCTGTTCATGCGGCGGGGCTGGGACTATTACGACGCGATCTTGATGGACATTCGGATGCCCGTGATGGATGGGCTGAGCGCCGCGCGGGTCATCCGCAATCTCCGCAGGGGCGACGCAAAAACGGTTCCCATCATCGCCATGACCGCCAACGCCTTTGACTTTGACGTAAAAGCCAGCCTCTCCGCCGGGATGGACGACCATCTGGACAAGCCCGTGGAGCCGGAGAAGCTGTATCGCGCGCTGGCGGAGCAAATCTGTCTGCGCAGCGGCGGCAAAATCAAGCGCAGATAATACAGGCCGCCAAAAGCTGAATTTATGGCTTCATACAAGTCGGTCACTTATTCAAATTTCCGGAATCCGGGGCATGATCAGCCGTCGCCTGTTTTCGGGTGAAGACCGCAGCCACGTTAAATACAAACCGGGCGGAAGGAACGTTCCTTCCGCCCGGCTTCTTTATCCCGCTGCGCACGGCTCTCCGCATCGGGCGTAGTAAAAAAGATATTGCTGCATCACTCCGGCAAAGCCCTTGTAGCGGTACAGCGGGAACCGGCCTCGGTAGCGCTCCCGCACCACCCGGTTAATCCACACATCCCGGGGAAACGCGGCAATGCGGTGATAGCCGAACAGCGCCACGCAGCTCGCCACCTTCACGCCCACGCCGGGAACGGTCATCAGCTTCTCCGGCAGAGCCTCGTCGTCAAGCTCCGTCAGTGCCGCAAGATTCAGCGTTCCATTTTCCGCCATCCGCGCAGCGGCCAGAACATAGCCCGCGCGATAGCCAAGCGCGCAGGCCCGCAGCCCATCCTCCCCCGCCGCGGCCAACGCCGCCGCACTGGGAAACCCGTACTCCGGGCCAAGGTCTTCTCCGTATCGGCGGCACAGCGTCTCCACACAGGCGCGAATGGCGGGGATGTTCTTCCGCTGGGAGATAATAAAAGTTATCAGCATCTCCCAAGGGTCCTGCCGCAAAATGCGGATTCCTGTCCCGAAGGCCGCCGCTGCCGTGAGATACGCGTCTTTCTGCGGAACGGCGGCGCGGAATGCCGCGTAATCAGTATTGAGGTCAAAATAATCCCGCCAGAAGCCGTCAAACTCCTCCTCGGAGCAGTCTATCACCCATGTGTCAGCCCGCTCCTGAAGCTCCGTCCACCGACTGCCCGCCACGGCACGAAAGCGGCCCTCTTCCAGCCGTTTCAGCCGAAAGCACTGGCCGCTGTCCGCAATTTTTTCGATGTCAAATTCTTCTTTTGAAACAACTACCATCTCAGCACTCCGCAGGCCACAAAATATCGTGGGCGACGGGGGTGTAAAACAGGCGCTGAATCTCCGCCATGTCCCGTGTCTGTCCCAAAATCCACATCAGCTTGGCCGTCACTGCCTCGGTGGTCATGTCAAACGCCTCCAGCACCCCAGGAACGCCCTTGAGCCGATGTCCCACATGGTAGATGCCAAGATCGCTGCCCTCGTTCTGCACCTGCGTGGTGAGCACCACCAGCTTTCCCCGCGCCGTCCAGCGGCAGACGCTGTCACAGAAATCCGAACCTTCGTAATCCGGCAGGCCGCCCACGCCGAAGGATTCGATCATCAGCGCGTCGCAGCGCTCCAGCAGATAGTCAAGCAACGCCTGCTCCGTGCCGGGAATCAGCTTCAAAAGTCCCACCTTTGTATTCAGTTGATCATAAAATATCGGCCCGCCCGCGCAATCCTCATGGAGGTAGCGCAGCAGCACCCCGTCCCGCAGGACCCCGAGAAACGGATAATTGATGCTGGAAAAGGCCTCGAAGCTTTTAGAGCGGATTTTTTGCGCCCGAGTCCCCAAAATCACCTTCCCGTTGAACACGAGAGATACGCCCGGCAAATCAGACGATGCCGTGCGGAACGCATCCGTAAGGTTTATTTTCGAGTCCGTCACATCGAAGCCGATGGGCTTTTGCGCTCCGGTGAAAACGATGGGCTTGGGGCTTTTCTGAATGAGATAGCTCAGCGCGGCTGCTGTATAGGCCATAGTATCCGTCCCGTGGGTGAGCACGAAGCCGTCGTAAGCCTCATAGTGCTCCCGGATGCAGCGCACCATCTCCAGCCAGTGGGCAGGCGCAATGTTGGTACTGTCCAGATTCAAAAGCTGTAAGCTTTCCACCTCGCAGATACCGGAAATGGCGGGAATATGGGCCAAAAGCTGTGCGCTGGTGAGCTCTGGGGCCAACCCGTTCTCCGTCACCTGCGAGGCAATGGTGCCGCCCGTGCCGATCATTAAAATCTTTTTCATTCTATGTCCTTAAAAAACGATGTCTTTATAAAATATCTCTGTGGTCCAGCGCCGCAAGGCCAAACCGCACGGCGCGGCTGACGCGCTCCCGCTCTTCCTCGTCCCCGGCGTCATACTGCTGGCGCAGGCGGCGGAGAAATTCTCCCCGGAGGGAGTCCTCTCCCGCCCTTGCCCAAACGTCCTGACGGACACGGGTTCCATCCCGCAGTTCCAGTGCGTAAAACCGGCCGGAAAGCACTGTCTCCAGCGCCGTCAGGTCAATTCCCCGCTCATCCGTCTCCCCGGTGAAGATGATACGGTATAAATCGTAGGTGGTCCACTTTGGCAGGGCGGCTTCCACCGCCTCCCGGGGGTCCCGGTCCGTCACGTCCACGGTCAGAATCTCGTAGCGGTGGCGGGCAAAAGGTACAAATTCCAGCGTCACCGCCCCCTCGTCGGACACGGTGCCGAAATAAAAACCCTTGTCCCCCAACTCATCAAAGCCCCGTCCCTCCGGACAGCCGGGATAGGCCCAAAGGGTCCTCCCGCTTTTCTGGGGGCCGGAGGCTGCGTGAACATGTCCCAACGCCAGATAGGTAAGGCCGCTGTCAGCAATCTCCGCTTTCGTTACGGGGTTGTAGCGGGGGGCTGACGGCTCCACGTCTCCGTGGAGCGCCATCAGGTGAATCCGTCCGTCCTGCGGCACGGAAAATCCAGTCAAAAGTCCCGCCGTCTGCTCCGGGGCGGTAAAGGCCGCGCCGTGGACCGTGCAGTTCAAATCCGGCAGGTCCACGCTCTCTATCTCTCCGGACTTAAATATGTACACGTTATCCGGCCACTGAACCGTGGCATAGGGACTGTCTGCGGAGTAAAAATCGTGGTTTCCGGGGGCGATGAACACGCTGATTCCGGCGCGGCTTAGGCCCTGGGCCAGCTCCTCCGGCGTCTCGCGGAAGCTGTTTGTCCCGTCGAAAAGGTCGCCGGAGAGAAGCATCAAATCCGCGCCCCGGCGGAGGGCTTCCTCGGCCAGCCGCGCGCCAAGCTCTCGGCTCTCCCGCCGCCGCTCTGCCGCCCGCTGGGGCGACAACGCGTGAAACGCGCTGTCCAGATGAAAGTCCGCCGCATGAATAAATCGAAGCATAGGCATTTACTGCTCGTCGGGCCGCCAGGCCTTGCACACGTCTACCCATGTTCCGCCGGAGTATTTCTCAAGCTCGTCACAGGTCATCTCCACGGCGCTGTTGCTGCTGCCCGCCGCCGGAAAAATCGTGTCGAACCGACGCATGGACGCGTCCAGATAAATCTCCACGCCCTCCTTCACTGCAAAGGGACACACCCCGCCCACGGCATGACCCACCAGCGTAGCGGCCTCGTCGTGGCTCAGCATGGATGCCTTGCCTCCGAACTGGTCCTTATAACGCCGGTTGTCCACCTTGGCGTCTCCCGCGCAGACCACCAGCAGCACCCGGTCCCCCAGCTTGAAGCTAAGGGTTTTGGCAATCCGCGCACCCTCTACACCCACGGCTTGGGCCGCCAGATCCACGGTGGCTGAGGACACGTCGAACTCCCGAATGCGGTCTTCGATGCCCTGCGTTTGAAAATAAGCTCGTACCTTTTCGATTGACATGAATCTGTCCCTCTCTATCTCGTCATTATCGGATGTCCACCCGTTCCACCCCGATGCACAATCCGGTGGCGCTGTCCAGCGTAAAAACGGCTCCCTGAAGCTTTACCGGCCCCTCGGGCGCCCGGAACCGGCCCGGCAGGCCCCCCAAAAACATCTCTACAGACTGCTCCGGCTTCACACCCAGCACGGATTCCACCGCGCCGGTCATGCCCAAATCCGTGATATAGCCCGTCCCGTTGGGATATACCCGCTCGTCGGCGGTAGGCACATGGGTGTGAGTCCCCCAAAGGGCGGAAACTCGCCCGTCCAGGAAGTAACCCATAGCCAGCTTCTCGCTGGTGGCCTGCGCGTGAAAATCCACCAAAGTAAAATCCGTCTTTTCACCAGTCAAAAGCTGGTCGACAACGGTGAAGGGGTTGTCCGCCCCCCAATTCAGGTTGCACCGCCCGATCAGGTTCACCACACGGATGCGCACACCGTTCAAATCATAAATCCCCCAGCCCCGGCCCGGCGCACGGCGGGTGTAGTTGGCGGGGCGGAGAATATAGGAGTGCTCGTCCAGAAAATCCACGATTTGGGGCTTGTCAAAGCTGTGGTTGCCCAGCGTAATGACGTCCGCCCCAGCGTCGTAAATGCGCTCCGCCTGCTCCGGTGTCAGTCCCACGGCGGCGGCATTTTCACCGTTCACCACGGTGAAAGCGATATTCTTCAATTTTTTCAGGGGCCGCAGCGTCTTTTCCAGATGAGCAAGCCCCGGCTCGCTCACCACATCACCCACGGCTAAAACATGATACAGCATATAGCACCCAATTCCCTCAAGCAGTTTATTCGTTTTATTATATCCAAAAGCAACACGAATTGCAAGGGGCCGCGCCACGTGTCTTGGCCACAGCGCGGCATTGGCTGTTCATGCAGCCTCGGTTTTTTCCAAGATTCGTTGCAATCAGCACTTCGATATGATACCATCATAAAAAAGTTGAAAGAAGGCCTCCTCCGTGAAATTAAAAAAGAGTAGCTATCATGCCGCAGTAAACTCTATATGCCTCATTTTGTTGTTGGGAAGCGCCATATATCTGGTGCTGAACTGGGGTAAAATACCCGATCAAGTGCCCGCACACTACGATGCTTCGGGTACCATAGACAGATGGGGAAGTAAATACGAGTTGCTCATCTTTTTGGCACTTGGCTGGATCATATATTTTGGAATGGCAGCAATATCCCGGTTTCCATCGGCTTGGAACACCGGCGTTCACGTCACTGCGGAAAACAAAGAACGGGTATATAAAATCTTGAGAGCCATGCTTGACACATTACAACTGCTGATTTCGGCAGTTTTCTCCTTTCTTATCATCGATTCCTCCCTGTCGAATACACTTCCCGGTTGGTTTCTGCCCGCTTTTCTGTGCTTGGTATTTGGCTCCATCATTTTCTTCAGTATAAGATTAGTGAGGGCCAGATGATCAATCACGCCGACACGGTAAAATCTTTTCGACACTTAAAATAAAGAAGCCGTGCATTGCACGGCTTCTCTTCCTTATTTCAGCAGCTTAAACTGGCCCAGCAGAGGAACTTCCTTTTCCTCGCCGTTAATGGCGCCGATAAAGCCAATTACCGCGCAGACAAAGCAAAAGATGCCCCAAATCCACCCGATGATCGGGATGATACTCAGCAATCCGGCCAGCCAGATTACCAGTGCCTGATTGAGGTGAAACTTTGCTCCCTCCCGATCTCCGACAATTAACGCAATCAGCAATCCGACCCAAGTCAGATATGCTACAATTCCAGTGGTTTTACGATCCATAAACACGGCCTCCATTCTTAAATATATTGTGAGGTTTATAGCTTTTTAGTATTTTAGCACGATAAGCGTGTAAACGCAAGGGTATGCAACAGGAGTATTTGCCGCTCTCTCTAAATCATACGCTTTAATAGCTGTCGGCGGAACCAATCATCCGGTCGATTTTCTTCCGAAGCGGTTTGCAAAACCAATTTTTCATTTACACAGGCAGCAAAACAAGAGTAAAAGGCACCCGAGACGAAAAGATAAAAAGGCAGAGCGGACAGTCAAATGACTGTCCGCTCTGTGTTGGCGCTACCTGTCTTCCCGGGCCGTTGCCAGCCAAG
>NZ_DALZOY010000008.1:0-132999 GCF_032018205.1 Oscillibacter sp.
AATCCGCGCTTACCGCAGTTTCCGGGGGACCTCGGGCTCATAAAAATGGCCACTACAGGGAGCCGCGGCAAAGACTGCTGCCAAAGCCGTCAAAAAGGCCCCGCTCGCATGGAGAATCCGTTTTCTCGCAACCCGCTTAAATTCTTTGTCCTGTCTTCTTTTCATTCGAAACAGCTCCTTCGTTTTAATTTTGAGATTTCTTACATCTCTATAGTCGAAGCTATCACAGAATTTGGAAAAAACAAGAGGTTTGGCGCGAGTTGCCTGTTTTCTGGCGTGAATTGCATCTAACACCCCTGTCATCCTCCGCTTTTTTATGGTAATATAAAAAATGTTACCGGTGGGAGGGGTGGATATTTACTTTATGCAATCTTATTTTTGGGAAATATTTGTCTGCCTGATTGAGGCGCTACTGATTACCTACCTGCTCTATCAAAAGATCGGCTTAAATGCCCGCAGTAAAATCAGGCTGTTTCTTTCGGTGGGTGTATTGACTTGCATACTGAGCTTATTTACCTTTCTGGAGATATCCTCCGGCCTGCGAATCTTACTCGATTTCTCCGCCTGTGTTCTGGCCGCATTTTGGATATTCAACGGGCTTCATCGCGCCATGTGGTATAAGGCGGTCCTGTGGCCGGGTATCTACTTTTTAATCGTGGCTCTGGCGGATAATATTACGTTTTCTGTCGCGGAAGCGATGGTTGGTGCATCGTTTGAGAAGTTGATGGAATTCGGCGACGCCAGAATCCAGTTTACCTTGGTCTACTTGTTTCTGATGGCTGCGATGGTATGGGTGGCTGCTCATCTGGGCGAACCGGATCCGGCGTTTCCATTGGCGGTTACGGTGGTTCTGTTCGCAATTCTGTCCATCGGCATTTTTGCGGAAGAGTCCATTTTAGATCTTTCCTTGGTGCTGGGAACCAACCCCGCAACCGCTGCGGAGGCACGGAAGCTGACGGTATTATGTTATATCCTATTGCTGATTCTTTTTACTCTGTTGGTCACATTTGAATGGCTGGGCGTAATTCTCAGAAAAAACAGGGAGCTGCAGCAAAAGCAGCAGTTGACGCTGGCTGAGCAGCAGCAATATGATCTGATGGTTTCCACAAGCGAATCCTTATCTGAGTGGAAACATGACTATCAAGGACAATTACGGCTGATTTCCGCCCTAATCGAACAGGAGAAATATGCGGAACTGAAGCAATTCTGCGAACAATTGGATTCCGCGCTGCCGGCTTCCGCTTGCATCTTGTGCAGTGGAAACCGCACGATAGACGCCGTCATTTCTCTGCGTATTATGGAGGCACGGCGACACAGCATTCGATTTGATACTGAGCTGTATCTGCCAAATGAGATTCCTTTAAAAGATGTGACATTTGCCTCTCTTGTAGGAAATCTATTGGACAACGCGATTGAGGCGTGCCGAAAAATTCCGGAAAACACCGCAATCCAGTTTAAAATCAGGCCATGGAAACAAATGATGTATCTCTTCTGTTCGAACTCTTCCGATGGAGCATATTTGCAGGGGACACAGGGGAGTCTGCTCTCCACAAAAAAAGAAGATCACCATGGCATCGGGATTCGGCGCATTCGAGAAATTGTCGAGCAAGCTGGCGGCACCTGCCAATTTCAGGCGGAAAAAGACCATTTCAACGTCAGCATCATGATTCCTCTGGAGGACGCAAAATGAAGGTCGCAATTGTTGAAGACGAGATGCCACACGCCGAGGCTTTACAGGAGCTGCTGCGGCAATGGTCTGAGGAACGTCAGGTACTAATCGATGTTGCGCTTTTCGGCAGCGGCGAGGCAATTTCAAGCGCCTGCGGAGATCCGTTTGACCTTGTATTTATGGATATTCAGATGGATGGGATGAACGGTATCTCTGTGGCACGTCAGTTGCGCCAGCAGGATTTTCATGGTCAGCTTGTTTTTTTAACGTCTTTCTCTGAATATGTATTTGACGGATATGAGGTGCAGGCACTGAACTATTTCATGAAACCCGTGCCCTACGAAAAAATTGCAAAATGCATGGACTATGTAGAGCAAAAGCTGCATGACGATCATTATACATTCCGAGATCATGATTTGGTGACGCGCATTGCCTATTCCAAAATCATCTATTTTTGCAGCGCCAACCACTATACGCAGATTATTACCACGGAAGGGGACTTCCGGCAGAGGGAATCGCTGCAAATCGTCTTTTCCCACCTGCCCAGCCGGTTCCTCTTTTGCCATCGGACAATCATCATTAACATGGAGCATATATCCAAGCTGAAAGGACGGGAATTGGTGCTGTCAAACGGCGTAATCGTTCCAATCAGCCAAACCTACTTACAGGATGTTCGATCCGCGCTGATGTCTTATGCGGACATGATGAGGTAATGGTATGATATCTGAATTTTCCAAAAAAATATCGGCGTATCTTATCGAAAACGGAGCCGATCATAATGAGGAAGAGGTCCTAACCTATGGGGCCGAGTGCTTTATAAACCTGCTGATTTCAGACGGTCTTTTGCTTGTGATTGGGCTTCTCACGCATCACGTTGTACCTTTATTGATCTGGGCGGCCAGCTTTTCTCTGTTACGGGCCAACCTCGGAGGACTGCATGCCCTGTCTCATTTTTGGTGTATTTTGATCGGTACGGGGATTGGCGTATCAAGCATGGCCGTCGGTCCTGTCTTGGCAATCCATCCTGTGACCGCAGTTCTCTGCACCATAGCCGCAGCAATGATCGCCATTGTCATAGCTCCGGTGCCACATAAAAACAAGCGGCATATTCAGGCGCACAGAGAGAAAATAAAAGTGAAAGTTGCCGTCACGGCCACCATTGAGTGCGTTTTGATATGTGTTTTCTACTTTGCTAATCCGATATACGCTGCTTATATTGCATGTGGGTTAATCATGGCTGTCGTACTGGGAATCGCAGGGGTCATGTGGAATCCTCGCTGAATAATTGATAATTGCAAGCGTATTTAGCAGCTATTTAAAAGTACAACTTAACTTTAAATAGTTGCTTTTGTGAAAATTCCAAAGAACAAATATCCATCTCGCGTAGCTTTGAAAAGTAACGCTTTAATTTTTTTCTTTGTTTGCAGTGCGGATTTTGAACTCTGGAAACTGCTCTGACCCACACGGAGAAAGGAGCGGGTGAAGACAAAGGATGAGGTCTCCGGCCTGAATTTGGATAGAAGCCTCAAAAGCCGCCGTTTTCTATAGAAAACGGCGGCTTTTTTAAGCTCCAATTAATTTCCTTAAAAATTTTGCCCACGCTGTGCCCAGCGGTGGTGTCAAGAATAATTTGCAAAGTACTTTGCAGCCTGAAACGGAATGGGCTCAACCAGCCAATATAACTTTGCCGGCCATAGCTTCCAAATGCCGCATATTCATATGCTTCTTGTTGCCCCATTGTGTGTCGGCAACATGCCGAAGCCAAGCTTAGCTTATTTATTCTTCAGGACCACATTGGCAACATGGATATCCGATTGGCTGTTACTGTAATTTTTAAGATTTGTCAAATGTAATTGCTTTCTGCTTCGTTCCAAGAGCTGCTGTCGATTTTGCTGCCATACGCCAATTTGCAGTGTTTGAAGAACTGCCAACTGACACATCGCAGTAGTAGAGATATTGAGTGTATTGCTAATATTACGAATGGCTGTAAACAGCACGATATCCGCATATTTACTCAATATAGAATCCTGCGCAGAGGTAATTAGGATTGTTGTCGCTCCGCATTCCTTTGCATAATATAGGCAATCGCCGGTGGATTTGGACGTACCGTTATAGCTTATGCCGATAACTACGTCCCCCTCTTTTAAGCAAGCAGCTGTTCGAAGCTGCAGCAACGTATCGCCTACGGACATCGCCATCATTCCAAGAGATAAAAACATTCCCGCTCCTGCCTGTGCGATTCCACTGGCGCTGCCGATTGCCGTGAACAGGATATGATTGGCGGTGGATAGAGCGTTAATGGCGGCCGCAAAAGAGGCATTGTTTGTATTTAAAATGCATTCCTCAATGGATTTTTGTGTGAACCGGATGGCTTTTTGTTTAAAGGTATTGATGGAATCAGTATCATCAATGCCAATATCATGTTCCGGCAAAACTACGCGTCCCTGCTGAATGTGAAACTTCAGGTCGGCAAACCCTTTGTAACCAATTGTTTTGCAGAAGCGAATAATTGTTGCCACACTGACGCTGATCTCACCCGCCAGATGATGAATGGATTGGGATGCAAATTCATCCGGATGAGCAAGCAGATAATCGGACACCAGAAGCTCCGCCTGACTCATTTTATCATGATTTATGCGGATTCGTTCCATGTACTCGCCGCACTCATCAAACGCAAGAGAGTAGTCTTCCTGGTTTACTCCAGTCATGTGTATCTCCTATCCTTGACCATAAAATATTTAAGTGCCAGCATGTTTGCTGGTATTCTAAAAATCCATTTGTAACATGTTTTACATTTTAGCGTACTTGGGGTCCGCTGGCAACTGTTTTAAAAAAAGTTCAGATAAAAAACACAAGGCATCGGCACAAAAGCAAAATGCTTCGGTTCCGATGCCTTTATCGTGTTATAATTTGCTTTTAAAAAGCAGCCTGTTCTGTCAGGATAAAATATGCTTTTTATTACTGCGAACCGGAATACTGCGTGCACTTATTTTGATAAGAAGATGCAGCCCATATTGTAGGATTTCACGAAGCAGGCATTGATCAAAAGTCAAACATGCCGATTGGCTTGGTACTTGGCTTTTTGGTATCAGTATAGACTGGTGCATTGACATAATCCACGTTGTGAATAGGCCATGTCGGTTCTTTACCTTCGTAAACTTCTTTTATCCCCATGGCCGCGAAATAAGACGCACGATGAGCGGCCTCTATGGTATTGCCCCCGATATGGGGATAGATAATGACGTTGTCTAGTGTTAGGAGCGGATTTGCAGGGTCCACCGGTTCCTTGCAAATAGCATCCAGTCCTGCTCCGGCAATCACGCCGGATTTACATGCCTCGTACAGATCCTCTTCCACCACGCAGGCCCCCCGGGCCGTATTGATGAGGAAGGCCGTGGATTTCATCATGGCCAGACGCTTGCGGTCAATCATATTTTTTGTCACGCTGGTGCTGGGTGTGTGAACAGAAACATAATCACTTTCTTTAAAAATACGATCAAGATTCCGAACGACTTCCACGCCATTCGGAAATGCCTTGGCAGGCTTATAGGGATCATAGGCCAGCACATTCATTTCCATTGCCAGCGCACGAACAGCCAGTCTGCTTCCGATGTTGCCGCAGCCAATAATCCCAATGGTTTTTCCGCTGAGGGTGTTTTTGCGTACCTTCAGCTTGGCCCTGTAATAGTCTTGAACCCATGTATTGTGCAGAACGGTTACATTGCGGCTGCATTCCAAAATTAACAGCAGGGCTGTCTCAGCAACAGAAGTGCTGTTGGCCACCGGCGCATACAGTGCCTGCACGCCATGTTCATGGCATGCCTCGACGTCCAACGTATCAAAGCCCGCCCCGTGCCGGACAATGACTTTGAGATTGGGATTGGCCTCAATCACTTCTCGTGTAATGGAGGTGATGCGAACGATCATAGCGTCCGGTTGATGCTCCTTCATATCTGCCAAAACATCCGCTGTTTCAAATCCGCGCCCATCTATAATGGTGTGGTCCGCATCCTCCAGCAGCTTACGGCCTTCATACATAATTTCTTGGGGGAGTAATATTTTCCAAGGCATAAAAAAGCTTCCTTCTTTTTGTTTTGGGGCAGTCTGCCCATCAATAAAACCCAATTATAATACTTAATAAAATGCAAGTGGTGATTTTAAGAACGACTGGTAAACGGAAGCTGACTTCGTTCGCCTAATGGCGTTTATTCAAATCATCTCTAGAATGAAATGTCACGATATACAACCTCGCCATTTTTGACGGTCAGGACAGGGCGAAACAGCTTCGTTCCTTTTCTCAGTTGGCATGTAGAATCAGGATATGGCCGATCTCCAAATTCCACCTCACCGGAAATCTGTTGAAATACTGCGATATCTCCGTTTGATGCCGGACTCAGGCATCCGATTTTTCCTTGTAAGTGCATATGTCGCGCCGGCTCACTGGTACAGGCGGCAAACAATTGCTCTATAGGAACTCCCAGCATAAAATACTTAGCCAGTTGATTTGACAAATTGAATGCGGTAGGACGCAGGTTCATGCTGAACTTGGTCAGATCTGTGGCAATGAAATCAGGATAAAACTGTTGGGCAATTGCCGGTTCGCTGACAGCAAAAGAAAAGTGTGCCCGCGCGTCGGCGGCTTCAAATAAGACGCCCCGCTCCCGCGCTTTCCAAGCCGCCTGAGAAACCACACCGCTTTGATCCAAAATGGTATCTCCCTTGTTCATATACATATGGGTCAAAACGTCCCCTCTTCGCAAGTAGCCCAAAAGCTCGTCCATTTTGCCGGGGGGATTGGTACAATGAACCATCACGGGCACGCCCAGATGTTCTGCCAGATTCACCGTTTCACGGAGAGGTTGGTATCCCAACTCTCCCACGATTTCACGGCTGGTTCGCAGTTTTAGGCCCTCCAGACGACTGCCATACTGAGCAAACAGCTCCGCTATTGCGTGTGGGTCATAGCTTTCTGGCGCAACCTCTTCCATCTTCTGGGGAAGTGAGGAAAGTCCCGTGGAGCACACATTCAGATAGGCACGAATGGTAAGCTTGCTGTGATCTATAAAGGGCAGATATTCTCGAAACGTCCGACACCCAGTGCTGCCCGCGTCCACCGCGGTCGTCACTCCAGAGCTGAAACACACCGCCTCGGCGGGAATTCCAATATTGGCCAGCGGATATAAATGCGCATGGTGATCAATCAGTCCGGGGGTTACAAGGCATTGCGCGGCATCTACCACCATAATAGCCGGTTCATCTTGATACTGCCCCACTCCGGCAACCTTCCCATCGACTACCGCCACATCCGCTTTTTGAAAAATGTGATTTTCCGGATCCAAAATGGTTCCGTTCTTCACAATCAATTGATACATTGCACGCCTCCTGCTTTTCGTCTCAGCCGTCTTCCTCCGCCGTGTCAAATGAAACTCCTCTGGTTTCCGCCATTTTTTTCTCTTTGAGATTTTTGCGGACGGTAATTGCGCAGAACACTACGGCAATGATTAAGAACGCACAGGAAATGGGACGTGTGAGGAAAATACTCCAATTGCCATGGCTGGCCTGCAGCGCACGACGCAGATTTTCTTCAAACATAGGTCCCAGAATAAAGCCGATAATCAGCGGTGTGCCGGGCAGCTTGAACGCTTTAAAGGAGAGCCCAATCAGCCCGAAAATCAATACACACTTTACATCAAACACCCGGTTGTCGCTGGAAAATGCACCCACACAGCACATAACCATGATAATGGGCAGCAGAATGTGTTTAGGGATATCCAGTAGCTTCGCAAAAACAGGCAGTCCCAGTCTTTCAAAGACAAACATAAAAATCGTGGAGACGATGAGTGCAAGATAAATTCCGTAGACGTATTGCCCGGACTTTTCAAAAATCAGGGGACCGGGGCTGATGCCATGGACAAGCAATCCGCCAAGGAAAACGGCGGCTACGGTATTGCCCGGAATCCCCATGCACAGCAAGGGCACCAGTGATCCGCCGATGACTGCGTTATTCGCTGTTTCTGAGGCAATTACGCCGTCGACAATGCCGGTTCCGAATTTTTCGGGATGCTTTGAGCGGTTTTTTTCTGCTGTATAAGCGAGCAGTCCGCCTGTGGAGCCGCCAATTCCGGGCAAGATTCCAATTCCGATGCCGATCGCGGAGGAAATTGCAAAGTTTGGGATTTTGGTCACAAGTTCTTTGACGGACATGCCATAGCCGCGCAAGTGGTATTTTTCCTTTTCGGCCCCCTTGCTTAAGTCGCGGCGTCCGAACCCAGCCGCAATGATATCCGTAACTGCAAATACGCCGATCAGTAAAACGGTGATATCAAAGCCGGACATCAACTGGTAATTCCCAAAGGTAAAGCGGGTGGTGGCATCAATGGGTGCCATACCAACCATGGCGATGGCAATTCCAAACAAGCCGGACAGCAATCCTTTCAGCATATCCTTGCCGGAGAGAGACGCAATGATGGTAAGAGAGAAGACGGAAACTGCAAAATATTCCGTGGCGCCAAAAAGCAGACAAACCTTAGCCAATGCGGGAGAAATAAACATGAGGGCAAAGATTCCCAGCAGCGATCCAATGGCCGAAGACAGGATTCCAACGCCCAGCGCGCGTCCGGCCTCGCCTTTATCCGCCATGGGCCCGCCATCGAACACCGTCGAGATGGAGGAGGGTGTCCCGGGAATTTTCAGAAGAATCGCAGAAATCAGGCCCCCGGAAATACCGCCCATGTACAAGCCAACCAGCAGCGCTAATCCGGCTGTTGGTTCCATACTGAAGGTTAAGGGCAGGAACAAGACCACAGCCATGGTGGCAGACAGACCAGGAATAGAACCAAAGATAATGCCAATCATGGTACCCGCCCAAATCAGAGCAAGACACAGGGGATTAAAGACGTTGGCAAATGCAGTAGCAAGCATAACGTACCCTCCCTTAGAAACCTAAGATGCCCTTGGGTAGCGGCATCTTGATTACAAACACAAATAGAAGACCAATTACCAGTGGTAAAACTACGCTGATAACGGCGAACATAAGGGGCTTTCGATTTTCCCGATTACTCATCAGCAGTATCTGGGCAAACAGATATACGATGCTGGACAGCAAAAATCCAACGGATTCAAAGCTTAACACATATGCTGCCATCAGCGCCACGGTGCCCACGCCGCCCAGAAGATCGTTGTTGGATGCTTTTGCGGTGGCAGCCGCAATGGGTTTTCCCGTCAGCGTAAGAATTAGCTTTGCGGCAGCAACTACCATGATGCAAATGGCTATAAATCTGGGAACAAAGCCGGAACCTACATCTGTTTCAATCATTTTGTTAATACCGAGTGAAAAGTACGCCATGGTAGAACCAAAAACAAGGAAGATTGTGGAACAGAGAATATCGCTTTTTTTACTGGTCATTCGTATCCCCTTCTCATAAGCTTCCGACACCGCAAATATTTGCGATGTCGGAAGCGAATTAGTTTTTTACAATCTGATTTGCGTTAACCGGCAAGTCCGGCTTTCAGCATCTCTACTTCAGCAGGGTCTTCTGTATTCATGGTGGCGGCATCGCGATAGAGAGGCTTGGCAAAGTAGGAAGCCAGAACATCCGCAAAGCTGGGGTCTGACACAACTTCCTCACAAGCGTCACTCAGCTTATCAATAATTGCCTGATCGGTCCCCTTGGGGAACTTGATTTCATACTTTTTGGCTGTAACTACGTTTGCATAGCCCTGTTCCACAAAAGTGGGGAAATCAATGCTGTCCACAGGTTCTGCCGCCATAACACCGAGGCAAACCAGATCGCCGCTCTCAATGTAATCCTTTACATTCATGTAATTAACCGCCAGCAAATCCACCTGACCGCCTAACAAGGCGGCCATGCGGGTAGCGGAATCGCTCCCCACGTCAATGTTATCAAACGTAACATCCGCGTCACGCTCCAGCATCTGCCCCACATACTGAGTAGTAGAACCAAACACCGTAGAATACCGAACAACGCCGGGATTTGTTTTGGCGTCCGCAATCATATCCTTCAGGGTTTCCCAGCCCCGGCTATACTGGCCATATTCTCCGCCCTGTGCCACAGCCACAAGGCTGTAAGTCTGGTCAATGGCAACTGTGCAGCAATTGGCAAAGTCTTCGGTATAAGAAAAGTCCACCGTACCGGTGGCTTCCTGAACCAAAGCCGCGCCCGTGTGGGTAAACAGCAGATTGTACCCGTCATTTTTCTTACTCATAACTTCCTTCGCTGCTACGACACCCGAACCACCAGTCAGGTTGGTAACCACAAAGGTCTGCCCTAGCTTTTCTCCCACGCGCTGGAACAGTGCGCGGCAATATGTATCCGTGTCGCCGCCGGCACTGTAAGGCAGCGTAACCGTCACCGTACCTGTGGGCCAATCCGTGTCACCCGATGCGGCGGAAGCCACGCCCGAGGCGCCTGCAGTAGAGCTTCCGGAAGATTGGCTGCCGCAGCCCGTCAACACCACGGTGCAGAACATTGCCAGAGCAAGTGCAAAAGACAAATACTTTTTCATGATCATTCTCTCCTCTTACTTTTTTGTTTTTTAATCAATTCTTAATTGCTATTTTAAAATACTTAAGAATGGTAAACGTCGTCAATAATTTCAAAATCCTTTTCATTCAAGGATTTTTCCACCCACGACCGATTTGCTGTTCCATTCTTGGCGGCAACCAGCTTCTTTTCGTCTGCCTCTTGAAACGTCTTTGCATTTTCAAGAACCACCGCCATATCTTTTCGAGGAATGACGATCACGCCGTCGGGGTCGCCCAGAATGATGTCTCCCGGATTGACACTGATGTTGCCGCAGGCAATGGGCACATTGATCTCGCCGGGGCCTTCCTTGTAGGGGCCGCCGGGTGTTGTGCCGGTACAGTAGACAGGAAAGTCCCACTTGCGAATCTCATCAATGTCTCGAATAGGGCCTTCAAGCACAATGCCTGCCACTTTTTTTGTGTATTTCAAATAGGCCATCATTACCTCGCCCATAAGAGCACGGCTGTCATCACCCTCGTTGGAAACAACCAGTACGTCGCCTTCCTGACAGAAGTTTAAGGCTGCATGGAGAGCGAGATTGTCTCCGGCCCGGGCCTTGACAGTGAACGCAGGGCCCACCATCATTTGCTCCAACGGACTGCTGACAAGATGAATGCGAGGATGCATCGCGCAGCTCCGCCCCATAACATCGGCGGTATTTGACGCGGGAATGGACTTGAATTGCATCATAAGCTGTGGATCCGGCAATTGACGCCTAAGGTAAATGCGCTTCCCAACTGGCATACGGAACTCCTCCTAAAAACCATAAAATTTTATATAAACAGCTCATGCTCGTTTATCGCACATATATAATCCCTGAATGTAACATGTTTTTATTTTAAATTAAATTTATGAAACTAATTATTTTATAGGCGATTTTTTATCTAAATGCAAGAGCATTTAGCAGAAATCTTCAAAAATCACAAAATGTTTAATTTTTATTGGAGGAAATGTCAAGGGCTCAATGCTGCTGCTGCATAAGAAGGGCTGCTAACAAAAAGAAAAAAGCCGCCTTAATCCATAAACAGGATCAGGCGGCATACAAATATAAGACGAATGCCTGCCATGCAGGCGTTGCTTTAAGAAAAGCGGACAGCGCCGCACGTTCCGCGCGGCTGCCATAACTACGGACGATATTTTATACTGGCCGCAGGCCACGGCGTTTTAGGGTAAGAACTCTGTGCCGGGAGAAACAGAACGAACCTGCCATAAGGTGGGTGCGCATCGAAAGGAAATCGCGGAACGCCCTTCCGCCGCGCCTGTCCGGCAGGGATATAAATGTCTGCTTTAAATATGTTCTCCTGCGGGAAGAGTTGGTTTACAATCCTGTCAACATAGCCATATGCTTAAGAGAGACGGCACAGGAACCGTGGCTGGCGGAAATGCTTTACACGTGAACGATGGAGCATCAGATGTCACCATTACGCCAAAGCACCGATAATAACTTGACATTAACCGGAAAAGAGCAGATGATGAATGATTATTTCAACATCTGCTTTTTTAATTTGGGGTCAACGGCAGTGCGATTTCCGGTATGTAACCTTTCCCACAAGAAACAAAGAAAATCGCATAGCATGTAAAAATCCGCAGCGACAACCGCTGCGGCTTTTCCGGAAAGGCCGAGTATAGCAAGGGATCTGTCCGTAGAAAGTGGCGGCGAGAGGGCGGATTTAAAAGGACATTACTGCAAATCGGTCAGCTCCCGCAGGCATTTTGGACAAATGTTTTTTCCCTTAAACTGAACAATGTCCTTGTTGCTGTCGCAGAAGATGCAACTGGGTTTGTATTTTTTGAGAATGACGGAGTTCCCTTCCACATAGATTTCCAATGCATCCTTTTCTGCTATGTCAAGCGTGCGACGCATTTCGATCGGAAGCACTATGCGGCCCAATTCGTCCACCTTCCGCACAATTCCGGTTGATTTCATAATTTATCTCCTTTTCTGCGATTGTTTCTGTAATTCTTTGGCTTTCTGACAATAACATAGAATGTAATATTTTGTCAATTCGTTTTAGAAACTTTTACAATTATTCATATTTATTTCATATATTGTCCGCCCTGCAAGGACAAAATTAGCGCATTTAAACACTTTTTCATTTTATGCGATTTTGCAATAAAAAGATGGAGGGAAAAAATGGCAATGGCGGTTCTATGGACCGGAATGGTTCTGCTATCCGTGATATTCGGACTGATCAACGGACGGATGGAAGCGGTTTCCGCCGCTGCGCTGGAGGGCGCGGGAAGCGCGATTCAGCTATGCATCTCCATGGCGGGCGTACTTTGTCTTTGGAGCGGTGTTATGGAGCTGATGAATCAAAGTGGACTGTCCGCCAAACTGGCGCGTGCATTTCGCCCAATTCTAAAGGCGCTGCTGCCGCGCGCAAGCCGGGATGAGAAAACACTGGCAGCAGTCTCCGCGAATGTCTCCGCCAATCTTTTGGGCCTGGGAAACGCCGCCACGCCTCTAGGTATTCAGGCGGCAAGGCGGATGGCCGTGGGACAGGAGGGGGTGGCCAGCGACGAGCTGTGCCTGCTGGTGGTGCTGAACACGGCCTCTATTCAGTTGATTCCCGCTACGGTGGCCTCTGTCCGGGCCGCGGCGGGAGCCGCATCCCCGTTTGATATTCTGCCCGCCGTGTGGCTTGCATCAGTGCTGAGCGTGATTGCGGGGCTGTCGGCGGCAAAGCTGCTGGCCTTTCTGGGCAGGAGGTGGACATGAGTCCCTCCGCCATGGTCATACCGGCCTTACTGGCCGGAACGGCCCTCATTGCCCTGTGGCGGCGCGTGGATGTATACGGCGCGTTGACCGCCGGCGCGGGAGAGGGTCTCAGCGTGGTTTTCCGGATTGCCCCCGCGTTGGTGGGACTGCTGACCGCCGTGGCCATGTTCCGGGCCTCCGGGGCCATGGAGTGGTTGTCTGGACTGTGCGCCCCGCTGTTGGAAAGGCTGGGGATTCCTCCGGAGCTGACGCCGCTGATGCTTGTCCGGCCCATTTCCGGCAGCGGAGCGCTGGCAGTGGGCAGCGAGGTAATGCAAACGCATGGCCCGGACAGCTATGTAGGCCGGGTGGCGGCGGTGATGCTGGGTAGCACAGAAACGACCTTTTATACCATCGCCGTTTACTTCGGAGCGGCGGGGATCACCCGCACCAGACATACCGTTCCCGCCGCGCTGACCGCCGATCTGGCCGGGTTCGTTGCTTCGGCTCTGGCGGTGCGCATTTTCTTCGGCACATAGACAAATTGTCCGGCCGCCTTTTTAGGCGGCCGGACAATGTGCATAAAAGCCTGAAAACAAGAGATGCTTTTACAGAAAGGACTGGTCAAAGCCGTGAGGCAGCAGCTCATCCATAGTAAAGGCCTGCTCTTCGCCCTTTGCGTTGAGGCAGATGACCTCCAGCTTTGGGGCAAACTCCTTCATAAACTGGCGGCACATGCCGCAGGGAACGCAGGGGCCCTCGCTCTTGCCCGCCACCACAATGCGTACAAAATCCCGGTGGCCCTCGCTGATGGCTTTGCCCATTGCGGTGCGCTCCGCGCAGGTACCCACGGGATAGGCCGCGTTTTCAATATTGCAGCCGGTGTATACCGTGCCGTCGACGCACTCCAGCGCCGCGCCCACAGGGAAGTGGGAGTAGGGACAATATGCCTTGTCCAGCATCCCGGTCGCCGCCGCTTTCAATTCCTCCCGCGTCATAAAAACCGCTCCTTCCAATTGTTACTTCCAATCCACCGCCCGTTGAGGGCGAACATCTACATCCATGATATCCTTGGCGTCGTAAAATTGCAGATACCGGTCCCGGGAGTGGCGCAGAGTGGTGCCGTCCGGGTGAAGCCGGTCGCAGATGACCGCGCAGATATCCTTTTTGATATAGCTGAAGCTTTCCACGCCCACGGAGGCGAACACACGGAAGCCTTGGCTCTGAAGATACTGAAACACCGGTCCGGTTTTGTTCCAGTCGTTCCCGTCGGGCCGCTCGCCGTGGGGATAGTACAAAATGGTGGTCTTTCCCACCAGACTGCCCACCTCGTCAAACCACCGCTTGGTGTCGGCCTGGACCGTTTCCAAAGACTTGGTTCCCAGACGGATGTGCCCCCAGGTGTGGCTGCCGAAGGTCCAGCCGGTGCGCTTCAACTCGGCGATAATGGGCTTCACCGCCGTAATTTCCTTTTGCCGCGCAGCTTCCTGCTCCGCTGTCCAGCTTTTGGTGTCCGTCTGGGTGCGATAGCCCAAAATTCCACAGTATCCCGTCAGGGATAAACTCCCCTTGGCCCCGAAGGGGGAGAAATCCGGATGCTCCCGGACAAACTTGTCCAGAATCGGCAGAGCGTCCAAATCCTGAGAGATGACCTCGCTGCCCTGCGGGTCCTTGCCCTCGCTCCAAATCAGGCCATCGTCCCCGATAATCAATTTATATGTCAGCCCGTCCTTGAGCATGTATGGATAATAGTTTACATCGTCATAGGACAGAATCAAAGGCTTTTTTCCCTCGGGCAGATACAATGTGTTGCGCACCATCACGGGCTCGCCGCTCTCATTGGTGGTTTCCCGCCACACGTCTCCGATATCCACCAGCACGTAGCCCTTGTCGTAAACGCTTTGCAAAATTTTGTTATACTCGTTCACAGTGACCATGAAATCGTCCAGACCGTCGGACTGCGCGTCGCCGTCAAAGGCAAGCTCTGGATAGGCGATGACCGGATGAAAAAACAGGTGCTCCACAATGCCGTCCCATGCGGTGTAAGGCACGCCGTCTACCGCGCCGCCCGCAGGCTCTACGGTGGGATCCGAAATGACATACGGCTCTATCTGCGGTGCCTCCGGCTCGGCGGAGGAAGAAGAAGCGGAAGAGGAGGCGGAGCCGCCGGAGCCCGCACCGCTTGCGGTTTGGCCACAGGCGGCCAGAGACGCAAGCAGAGAAAGCGCAAGGAAAAGCGGCAAAATTCGACGCATATAAATGACACCCTTTCTAAACGTTCAAGGCAGAGCCGCGAAATCCGCAGCCGCCGTTTTTTCTTATATTATATCAGTATATCAGGTTATCCGACAAAATAAAACACCAAAAAGTTACAAAATTGGCTGCCGCGTCAAATTAAGCCGTATCGAAGACACGTCTGATTTTTTAGCTTCGGAAAAAGGCGGCGGGGCACATAGAAAAATAGTAAATACCCAATTACCATACTTGACAAATAGGATAACTGTGATATATTCTAATCACAGTAAATTGATATGAATTAGGGGAGGTCCTAATAATGCGTGTATATGCGGATAACGCGGCGACCACCGCCGTGAGTGATACGGCGCTTGCGGCTATGCTGCCATGCTTTCAGGAGTTTTACGGGAATCCGTCCAGCCTGCATACGGTGGGGCAGGAGGCGGCGGAGCGGCTGTCTTTGGCCCGACAGGTATTTGCAAAAAGGCTGAACTGCGACCCCAGCGAAATCACCTTCACCTCCGGCGGCAGCGAGGCCGACAATCAGGCCCTGCGCTCCGCTGCGACCGCGGGCGCCAAGAAAAATAAGCGGCACATTATTTCCACAGAGTTCGAGCACCATGCCATTTTGCACACGCTGGAGCAGCTTTCTAAAGAAGGCTTTGAGGTTACACTGCTGCCCATTCCCAAGTCCGGCGTGATTTCGGCGGAACTGGTGCGTCAGGCCATCCGGCCGGACACCTGCCTTGTGACCGTGATGTTTGCCAACAACGAAATCGGCACCATCCAGCCCATCCCCCAGATTGGGGCGATTTGCCGGGAGCTGGGCGTCCCCTTCCACACCGACGCGGTGCAGGCGGCGGGACATCTTCCCATCGACGTGCGGGAGATGAACATTGATCTTTTAA
This sequence comes from Oscillibacter sp., assembly GCF_032018205.1. Classification (GTDB taxonomy): domain Bacteria; phylum Bacillota; class Clostridia; order Oscillospirales; family Oscillospiraceae; genus Oscillibacter. The sequence continues at coordinate 16,057 of NZ_DALZOY010000008.1, forward strand.
GCCTGTCGGCTCACAAGTTCCACGGGCCCAAGGGCGTGGGTGTGCTGTACGTTCGGCGTGGGTCTCTTCCTTTGATGAACGTGATTTACGGCGGTGCACAGGAACGTGGCAAGCGGGCCGGAACCGAAAATATCGCTGGAATCGTGGGCGCGTCTGCGGCCTTTGACGAAATCTGCGACCATTTGGAAGAGAATGCCGCCAAGGTCACCGTCCTGCGGGATCGGCTGATCGACGGCCTGACGAAAATTCCCCACAGCATTCTCAACGGCGAGCAGGAGCGCCGCCTTCCCGGCAACGTAAACCTGTGCTTTGAGGGCATCGAAGGGGAATCCCTTCTTCTGCTGCTGGACCAGAAGGGAATCTGCGCTTCCTCGGGAAGCGCCTGCACCTCCGGGTCTTTGGACCCCAGCCATGTGCTGCTGGCGCTGGGCCTGCCCCATGAGGTGGCCCACGGGTCGCTGCGGCTGAGCCTCAGCGAGTACAACACGGCGGAGGAAATCGACCACATTCTGGCGGAGACGCCGGGGATTGTGGAGTACCTTCGGAATATTTCTCCCGTGTGGGACGAGCTGGAAAAAGGCAGTCTGAAGCACGTGATTTGAGCTTGAAAGGAGCGGTTGAATATGCTGTACAGTGAAAAAGTGATGGATCACTTTCAGAATCCCCGGAATGTGGGCAAAATGGACGACGCCGACGGTGTGGGCGAGGTTGGAAACGCCAAGTGCGGCGACATCATGCGGATGTATATTAAGGTGGACAAGGACACGCAGACCATCAGTGACGTGAAGTTTAATACCTTCGGCTGCGGTAGCGCCATCGCCACCAGCTCCATGGCCACGGAGATGATCATGGGCAAGCCGGTGAAGGAAGCCCTGACGCTCTCCAATAAGGCCGTGGTGGAGGCGCTGGATGGGCTGCCAACACATAAGCTGCATTGCTCTGTTCTGGCGGAGCAGGCCGTAAAGGCGGCGGTGAAGGACTATTACGACAAAAACGGAATCGCCTACGGCGACGAGCTGAACATCTGCGACCACGAGTGCGAACACTGCGCCGTGGAATAAGTCCGCACCAGCGGAGCTTTTCGATCAATTGAAGCGGGGGACCGGGATGACCGGCCCCCCGCTTTTTGGCGCTTTGCACGCTGTTATGGCGTTTGAAAAAGAAAACTGCATTCGGGGGGTGTCCTCCGGCATGACGGAGCCGAATTGCGCATAAGAGAACAGCAAGGGCATACCCGCAGCCCGAACCGCGGACAATTGGTGAAGGGGGGGAGCAGTGATGCGCAAGCGTGGAGACGTGATTTTGAGCGGGCTTCTGGCCTGTTTTGTGGGTAGCACGTATTTTTTAATCGAGGTGGTTTGGAAAACGGTTCAGGGCCATCCCGAGGGCATTAGCTGGACCATGCTGGTGCTGGCGCTGCTGCTGGGGCTTGTGCTGGAGCGGATGGGCGCAGAGCTGCCGTGGGATTGCCCCATCTGGGCGCAGGCAATTTTAAGCGGCCTTGCCGTCACGGCGGCGGAGTTTCTCACCGGGTGCATTGTCAATTTGTGGCTGGGTTGGAACGTATGGGACTATTCCCATATGCCGGGAAATATTTTGGGGCAGGTCTGCCCGCAGTTTGCGGGTTTGTGGTGCCTTGCCGCCGGGCCGGTAATCGTGGGGCTGGATTGGCTGCGTTACGCGGTGCGGGGTGGGGAGCGCCCGCAGTACATCTGGCGCCTTAAAAAGCGGAAAGCCCGCCGCCAAAGCGGAGGCCCTTCTGCCGGATTCGTCGGAAAGAAAAAAGAGTAAAATAGGGGTTCAAAACGCCGCGCCGAAAAAAATAAGGGCCGCGGGTTTCAGAAAAACACCGAAATTGCATGTAAATTTTGAAAAGCTATTATTTTTTTGTTGAAGTCTGCCGATAAAATCCTAAAAGACTACTCTATGATAAAGCGGGAGCGGAAAGATTTCGGGGCCGTCCCGCCGGAAGGAGGACACGGTGAGCAATAAGTATATTGTGCGGCAGCCGATCAAGGATGCCGACAGCAGCGTAATTGGCTATGAGCTTCTTTACTACGGCGAAAATCAGGCGTTTGGAGAGGATTCCGCTTCACCCGGCGGGACGGAGGGAGCCGCGCCCAATACGTCCGCCTCGGGAAACGACTTTGCGGCGGCCAACGCCATCTACAATTTTTTAACGCAGAATACCGATAAGGCGCTGACGGGAACGCTGAATTTTATGACCTTTACTCCCACGCTCCTGATGAAAAAAGCGCCCCGGCTCTTTAAGAAGCCTGAGCTTGTCATTCAGATTGAGGACAGCGTAATTATCCATCCTCTGGCCATGCACTTTGTGCAGATGTTCGCCAAGGAGGGCTATAAAATTGCGGTGAACGAATTTCAATTTGCCCCCCGGTATCTTGCGCTGATGGACAAAATTCATTATATCAAGCTGAATTTTGCATCCACCCCGGCGACCACGCTGGCCAACGTCATCGAGCTGGCCCACAGCATGGGGAAGAAATGCATTGCCACCAACATTACCGACGGGGTGCTGTACAACGCCGCCGTGGGATTGAAGGTGGACGCGCTGGAGGGTCCGTTTGTGGCGGAAAAGCTCTCCTGCAAGGCCCATACCAGCGGCTATTTGCAGGGAAACTTTTTCCGTCTCATGGTGGCCGTCACGCAGGACGAGCCGGACATCGACGAGATTGAGCGGATGGTTTCACAGGACGCATCCCTCGTCTTCGGGCTGCTGCGTATGGCCAACTCTGTCTATTTTTCCTCCTCACACCGGGCCACGACGATCCGTCAGGCCATTATGACTCTGGGACTGGGGCAGATTCGCCAGTGGATTTATCTTCTCAGTGCCAGCAATGCGGAAAACGAAATTGACCCAACTTCGGAGGAGTTTTTGAAGCTATCCTTCCTGCGGGCGAATTTTTGCAGCGATTTGATCGACTACACGCCCCGGGGCGTGCTCTCCATCACCAAGGCGGATGCCTACCTCATCGGCATGTTCTCCACTCTTGGCTATCTGGTGGACGCGCCCATGGAGGAGATTCTGGCCGAGGTTCCGGTGGTGGATGAGGTCAAGCGTGCGCTGCTTTACCGCGAAGGCTCCGCCGGAAAGCTTTATTCTCTGCTGCTCAGCTATGAGCGGGCGGATTGGGATCAGATCAGCGTTTTGGCAAACGAGCTGAATATTCCCACCAATCTGCTGACCAGCGTATACTTTGACTCTGTGGACCGGGCGAACCTCATCTGGGCACGCATCTCCGCGCCGGAAGCGCCCGATAATACGGAGGAATCCGTGTGATAAAGCGGTACGCTTAAAGTTGCGGACATAAGTTTTCCCTCCCCAGCAGAACCAGGAGGGCCAGAAGGTAATTTGGGGTTTTCCACTGACGTAAAAGTCTCTGGAAAGCCGCGGAAAAATATGATGCAGAAGCGCTCGAAATCCGTTCAAAACGCGGGTTTCGGGCGCTTTTGTGCGTCAATGATAAAAAAGTCGTCGCAAGAAACCTGCGCGGCGCTTGCGCATTCTTCAAAAAGCTTCGCGCTCTTTACGCATTTGCGTTTCAAACCGGAGCAAATGAGCGCTGGCTTAAAGTGCCGCTGGTTTTGGAGCTTTTTCCTATGGGCTGCTGACCTGCCTGAGCGGAGGCCTATACAGCCCCTATCTGTAGTACTACATTAGCTGCCTACTCATGATGCTCTCCCTGCGGCAAAGCATTCTGTTTACCGGTCTGGGCGTTCTGTGGTGTCTGCTGTGCGAGGCTTGGGCCACTTGGTTGGGGTGCGGGAGTCCGCAGCGGGACAGCCGGTTTATAATTTGGCCACCGGCGGCTACATTCTTTGAGCGGCGAGACGGAAGACTCGGGCTTTGAGGGGACGTACATAGGAAAGACGGCACTTTCCCGGAGCGTGCTGATTCGCCGCGGCGGATTTTGCGCTGAGACTTTCGTTCAGCTGTGCGTTCTCTCTGGAGCTTTCGGGATCGGTGCACATCAACACTGCCCACGGGGAAAGGCAGGAGGACTTTTCTTATGCCGTGGCCCTGCCCAAAATTCCACTTTGTTTGAGCTGCAAAAGCCTGAGCCGGTGAAACGATCCCGAGAAATTACAAAGACGGAGAAAACCCGCCTGACGCCCTCGGTTGAACTGCTGGCCGTCTGATACTGCGCCGATATGCGGGGACTGCCACAGGACGGGCTTTGCTTCGTGGTCACGCCCGAGTGCGTATATGAATACGGACTGCCAATCATCCACCTGTATTGAATGATTCAGCGAATACTAATCGTTGCATCATCCAAAAGGTCATTGGTCCGTGGGGCGCCATCCACCAAAGAAACCTCCATAATTTGCCATGTCATTCCCTCTTCATCAGGACGAAAGTCAGGGTGATAGTAGGAGAGACGAATGCTGTCCAGAGAGAAACATTCCTCCACTGCGGTGATGCAGTCAAGGGCAATCGGAGTGAGAATTGACTTCATCTGTGCCTCGCTGGGAAGGGTTGGGTTGTCATAGTCCGTATAGTCTATCCGCAGGTGGATGATGGGAGTCATCGGGTCAGCATGATCCCAGACAATAGAACAGGAGAGAAAATTTTGTGACTTTCCGGAAACATGGGTGCGAAACAGCTTGGAAATCACTTCCGCCGCTCCGGTGTCCTGCAAAAATGCGTCACTGCGATGACGGTCCCCCACAGTATCTCGATTGGGATTCGTGTAAATGGTAAAAGTCTCTTCTCCCACATAGACATCCGTGCTAAAGGCGTTGTCGACAGGATTAAACACTGTTTTTCCCAGAGATGCCTGAGGGTAAACCACCTGACAATAGTCCTGAACCAACTCCCGCGCCATCATCTTGCCAAAACCCAGCGGAAAGCCAATCACAGTGGACAGACCCAGATAAAGTATCAGGGAAATTGCACCGACGATAAAACGGGCCTTTCGGCCTTTTGCCTTGTGTATCTGCATAGCGCAACCTCTCATTTCTTATAAATCAATTATAAAATTAACTTATTCTGCACCACAATTGTGAATGAAGGTGGTTATTTCCATATTTAATATAACATAACCCATTACCATCGTAAAGCACATGATCATGGGGCCTTCAACCAGCGGGCGCCATTCACGGCAACTGCATCGGCGCGTTCTCGGTGCTGGATCGGGAGGATATTCCCGAGGTAGATGTTCTCATGGAAACGAGAAAAGGTGTAGTAGTCAGCTACATCCCGGAGCGGATTGCGTAATACACATTTTTGAGCACAAAAAAGCAAGGTGTTCTTATAGAATCCTCAGATACTATAAGAACACCTTGCATGGTCCGAGTGGCGAGACTTGAACTCACGACCCCTTGACCCCCAGTCAAGTGCGCTACCAACTGCGCTACACCCGGATACACTTGCTGCAAATCAGCTTATTTAGAATAGCATAGCATTGAAAAATTTGCAAGCATTTTTTTAAAGTTTCTGCAAAAATTTACTGCTCTCTTTCTGCCGCTTTTGCCGCGCCCGATTCCGGTGCAGTCATAAAGCGAGCCACATGCCGTTGCAGGGCAGAATCCTGTTGACAAACTTCTGACAGATGTGCTATGATATTCAGGTCTTCCGGAAAAAGTTGCTTTTCTGATGGAGAGATGTCCGAGCGGTTGAAGGAACCGGTCTTGAAAACCGGCGACACGCAAGTGTCCGTGGGTTCGAATCCCACTCTCTCCGCCACACTTTTTTCCATAAACGAAGGATATAACTTGACAGATGGAGAAGTACCCAAGAGGCCGAAGGGGCTCCCCTGCTAAGGGAGTAGGCGGGTTAAACCGCGCGAGAGTTCGAATCTCTCCTTCTCCGCCAAAGCATTGTAATCCGAACTCATTATCGCCAGTTGGCGAGGAGTTCGGATTTGTGCTTTTTATAGAGTAAAAAATGCGGGATAGCCTGTTACGGTTATCCCGCATTTGCTATTTTCGATTTATAATTATGTGTAAGCAGTTGCAAAACCGCATAAAAAAGCTATAATTAAACTCAAATAATTGCCTTAAAATTGAACCGTGGAGGAGGAAACACAAATGGCACTATATGCATATAGGGATAAAGAAAGAACAAAAGAAATATTGGCTCGTGATGCAGGGAAAGAGGATAAAAATCTGATATTCTATTGTCCCAATCAGAACTGTGGTGCCGAATTGCATATTTGCAATTTAGAGGGTGTTTCATCTTCGTATTTCAGGGCGGGGAAATTAAAAGGACATTGCAAGGGTTGCTCTTTTGGCTCGTCAAACGATTTTGACTCGAGCAAATATAATGAAGTGCAATTCAAGTTTGATAGTGCATTAGAATTACTAACTGTTGAAAGTAAGCAGCAGTCAAAAAAGAAAACACCAGCTGATCATAAAACCGGAGAACCTACGCCAAAGCCACCACATACAATTCTTCAAATATATAGAATGTGCAAATCTCTTCCTTGCAAAGAAAGCTATAACGAAGAAGTTATAGGACAAATGCTGCTGGATAATCGTAGTGCATATATGTATCCAAAGGGTGTATTTGGTTGGCGGCTCATTGAGGGTAAATGCAAAGCAGGCAAATTTTATGACCAAAGCAAAAACGAAATCTACTTAATTTTTGTGGCAGACAAAATAATATATAATTTCATCTTGCACTTTGCAGATAACAGCCCTTTTAAAGATTTAAGGAATAAACTGTACAATAATAGGGATAAATTAATTGTTGCTGCTTCAAAATGGGACAAGACTAAAATATTCAATGTGTTTAGTGCAGAGATTACAAGCAAGAAACAAATTGCAATAATCTCATAGACTTGTTTTAAAATACAGAGTATCATGCTTTTATTGAGCAAACTGCGGGATAGCCTTTTATGGTTATCCCGCAGTTTTTATGTTGTTTTCTTCACCGCCTGTGCCTCTTGCTGTTCCCGCCACGCCTTGAATTGTGCTGGGCTATCATAGAATGCTATTAGAGAGGGGTACAGCACCTCGGCGAGGGCTTCAAGCTCATATTGAGGAATAGCACACTTTTTCTTGTTTTTTGCCATGTGCGTTACCCCTCTGGCGGCTTTGACTTGCGCTTTTTGTTGTAATGGCGATAATTGATGATGCTACAGGTTTTGCCGCTATCATCAACAATCTTGATGGTTTTTTCATAGGTCAAAGCAGCATTGCCAATTTCTCGCATGGCTTCGGCTTCTGTGAAATCCTTAATGACTGGCAGGACTATTCCCCTACTTTTGCGGAAGAGCCGAAAGCCTTTTGGGTAGAGCCTTAACCTTGCGCCCTTTACAATCGCCTTAGACTGCCGTTTCCCGCTCTCGTCAGTAGTTTCTACCACCTTGAAGCTGTTACCGCTTGTGCCAACGCCTAACGCTTCTCCAAGCTCCATATCGCCCAAATACGCCGATAGATACGCCCCGATATTATCAATGTTCTTTAATGCTCGGATTTTTATAAATCCATGTCCCCAGATTTTCGCCAAATCCACGCTTGGAATGAATGGCGCTTTTTTCTGGAAAATAAGTAGCAAGTGAGCGTGTAAGCTGCCTCTTGCCTGTGGCTCTATCGCCACAAGGTATTCATATATCGGCAAGTGGTTTTTGCGAATGTAGTATGCAAGACGCATATTGAACTTGCGGAAATCGTTGTAAAGCCGTTTGGGGTCTTGCATATTTTCCGCATAGGTCAATGTGATAAACAATGCTTTTCGTGGGTCAATCACATTGGTATTGATGTACTCCCGCATATGCTTTACAGACTGCGCTACACTGGTTAGGTTGTCTGTTCTATGTTCGGTATGCTTAAACTCTTTGACCTCGCCTGTGCCAAGCTCTACAAAATAATCCTTGTTGAGCTTTTTAATTGGCATTGTTGGCGTTCGGCTCATAGAGCGAACCTCGTAGATATTTCCCATTTCTTTAAGCCGCACAAGTCCCTCGGCGTGAGGGCGTACATTCTCTTGCAGCTTATCAATTTTCATGAAATTCCCCTTTCTGATGTTATTTTACAATAATCAAGTTAATACCGCCTGCGGCGGTGGACGGTTCGGGCGGCTCTCGTTCCGCTGCACCGCCCGAACCGCCCAATTATCAGCGGCACATTGCTTGCCGAATGGTATCATTGAGGGATTCAAAATCTCTCATCGCCGCAATTTTGACACGCTCTATGCCTTTGCCATCAATGAGCATATACCCCTCACCCACGCTGTTGCGCTCGTTCATCTTATCCTTATAGTCTGAAAACAGCATTTGTCGTTGCTCCTTTGACAAATCCCCAAGACCAAGTATCGCCCGAAACTGGTCACGAGCACCAGCCTTAAAATGCTCACTATCAGCACGCTGCACTCCAATCAGAACACGCATGCCCAAGCTGCGCCCCATGAAAAGCATATTTGCGACCATTGATTTTAACTCATCAGCGGCTTTTTTGTCTTGTGCTCCGATTAGCGCTCCATATTCATCAATGAGCAAAACCCGAATATGTTTGTTACGCTCCTCGTCATTAATTTGCAGCCGTTCCGAAAACTCTTGATAAAACGCTTTTATGCCGTTGGGTACATCTTCATAGCCATAAAAATTGGGTGTATTCTCAAATTGAGCAAAGCTGCTTTTCTTATAGTCACAAACCGTGATACTGACAGTTGGAATGTACTTTGCATAAATGCCGAGCAGTACCGAGAGAGCATAGCTTTTTCCGCTACCAGTTTTTCCTACACAGAGTAGATTTGGCAGCTTGCAAAGCTCGTTTACAAAGGCTGCATTATCGTGTGAAATAATAGTGGGTCTAACATGCTTGCGTGGCGTGACATACAGCCTTGTGCGCGTGCTTTTTTTGCATAGCTCAATACGGTCAATGCGGAGATTTAAGGCTGTTTCGAGTTGTTCCGCTTTATCCTCAAAAGCGGAAACGGTCACTCCCTTATTGTCAATTTCCCAAATCAATCCGTAAAGTTTCGCTTTATCGCCACGAACAGAACGCAAACGAGGGTACTCACCCGAACAATTCTTTATGCTGTTGCGCTTATATGCTTGCTGAAATCGCTTTGAGCAAGTTTGGCGGGTGCTCTTTGATGATACTGCTATGGACAATTTAGCCGATTCCTTGATAGCATATCAGAACAGAGAAAACGTTGATCTGCCATTGCTCCAACAACAGCTTGCAGAAACAGAAAAGGGCATTCAAAATATGCTCAACGCCATACAGCAGGGTATTTTCACCGCTTCGACCAAGGAGCGCCTTGAAGAATTGGAAGATACCAAGAGCAATCTTGAAGTCAGTATTTTGCAAAACCAAATCAAGCAGCAGAATTTTACCAAGGACGAAATCTTGTTTTGGCTATACCAATTCAGAGAAATGGACATTGCCAACATGGAGCAGCGGCAGCGGCTGATTGATATTTTTGTGAACGCCGTATTTGTCTATGATGATAGAATTGTTTTCACGTTCAACTACAAGGACGGTTCAAAAACCGTTAGTTTAAGCGATATTCAGAGTTCGGATTTAGGCAGGGTATCTCCGCAAAAAGTGCTTTAAAACTGCTAAATATGTGGTTTTCAAGCACTTTTTATATTTAATTTGATAGGTATTCAAAATGAATTCTTTTTAAAAAACTACTAAAAAATACTCAAGAAAATTGAAAAAACCAACCTGTAAAGTACAAGTTTTATAAGTTGAAGCGCCACGCATATGCGTGGCGCTTCAACCCAGCTCGCCAGAGTCAGAGTTCGGCGTGCTAAAAGCTTGCAATTATTGATATAAGGTCTACACCGGAGATAACAGCGGAGAATATTCTTGACCGCAAATTTACTGCTGATAATCTCAACGAAAAGTAGCTTACCGATGTTACCGAGTTTAAGTACAACGGCGGTAAAGCTTACCTTAGTGCGATTCTTGATCTTAAGGACAAGGGCATCATCGCCTATGCCATCCGGCTGCAGCAACAATAACAAGCTTGTTTTTGACACATTCGATGCCGCCGTACAAAATATCCTGATGCAACATCCTTGTTCCACAGCGACAGGGGATTTCAGTATACAAGCAGGATGTTTAGAGCCAGGCTCGATGCGCAGGGGATGATACAGAGCATGTCCAGAGTGGGACGATGCATAGGCAACGGCCCAATGGAAGCCTTTTGGGGAACGCTTAAGGCCGAAATGTATTACCTCAGACACTTTGACAGCTATAATGCGTTAGTTCGGGCTATAGCGGACTACATCGCCTTTTACAATAACCGCAGATTTCAAGAGCGCCTGGGAGGATTAGCTCCTGCGGAGTACAGGGACATACTCTCCGCCGCATGAACAAAGACGGCGGCCTGAGCCGGGCTGCCGTCCTTGGATACTTGTTTTTCTTTTTTACCTGCCTACTTGACAGGGGGGAGGTTCGGACAGGATGGCGCCTGCTTTATTTCGTGGAATGCATGGAAGCGGACAAAAAAGAGGAGCCGTTATTTGCCATGATTGCCATTCCGGAGAGATTGGAAAAACGAGGCCAGAAGCGCACGGCACTCCTCTGCCAAAATCCCGCCCACCAGCGCCGGCGGGTTGGGAAAGCTCTCCATAAACAGATTTGTTACCCCGCCGCAGGCCCCAAAGATCCCGTCCCGCGCGCCGTAAAAAACTTTGGCAATCCGGGCGTTTAAGATTGCCCCGGCGCACATGGGGCAGGGCTCCAGCGTCACATACAGGGAGCAGTCCTCCAGCCGCCAGTCTCCAAGGCGGCGATTGGCGGCGGCAATGGCGTCCATCTCTGCGTGGGCGGAGGCAAGGCCGCGTTCCTCCCGCCGATTGCGGCCCTCTCCGACAATTTCGTCTCCCCGGACAATGACGCAGCCCACGGGAACCTCCCCGGCTTCCGCGGCCTCCCGGGCCAGCGCCAGCGCCCGGCGCATAAAATCCTCGTGCTCCATGAAAACCTCCGTATAGAATTTGGAATAATTGTCCAAACTCCCCGTAAGATATAGTGCGCAAAGAAACGGGGGAGTCATATGAAAAACGTATTCTTTACCAAGCGTCCTGTGCAGGAGTCCGAGCTGTCGGTCCTGCAAAGCGAGCTGCGCGCGGCCCAAGGCGAGCTGTCTCTGGCGTATCGACAGTTCGATCTGGCAACGGACCCGGAGCTGGTGGAGTCCTGCGTCTATCAGATCAGCGCGGCCAAAGCCCGGTGCAATTACCTGATCCGCGCCATCAAGGCCCGCTGCCCCGACACGGCGGCGATGACCCGGACAGAGGAGGCCGCCACATGGACTTAAGTCATAAAATTATTCTGGGAGTGCTGGCGGTGTTTCTGCTGGCGGCGCTGCTGCGTATTTTCAGGGCGCCGCTGAAGCTGGCCGTTAAGCTGTTGGCCAACACCTTTTTGGGCTTTCTCGCGTTGTATCTTGCTGGGCTGACGGCCCCGTGGACCGGCATCGCTCTGGGCCTGAACATCTGGAATGCCCTGGTGGTGGGGATTCTGGGCCTGCCGGGGTTTGTTCTTCTGTTACTGGTGCAGTGGATTCTCTAGCGGCTACATATTAAAATCAGGTGCTTGATGAAAGACGGGGGCGGAGAAGCGCCCCCGTTCTTTTTATAAAAATTAAAAATTGAATGAGCGATTTCGTGAGATATTAAGAGAAAAGAGAAGATAATCGAAGGTATTATATATCTAAATCAAATTTGTGTTGACATTGCCGAAATAGGGTGGTATAAATAAACGTGCTTTGATTTTACCCTGATATATCAGGTTTGTAAAGAAGATCAAGAATTTCATATACGGAGGAAACAACATGTCCACTTTTATGGCCAACGCGTCCAATATTGAGCGCAAGTGGTACATCCTGGACGCCGCCGGCAAGCCCTTGGGCAAGACGGCTGTCCGAGCTGCCGACATTCTGCGCGGCAAGACCAAGACCACCTTTACTCCCCATGCCGACTGCGGCGACTTTGTGGTGATCATCAACGCCTCCAAGGCGGTGCTGACCGGCGACAAGGGCAACCAGAAGATCTACCGGAGACATTCCGGCTGGATCGGCGGCCTGAAGGAGACTCCCTATCGCATCCTGATGCAGGAGAAGCCGGAGCTTGCCATGCGCGAGGCTGTCCGGGGTATGCTGCCCAAGAACAGCGTGGGCCGCTCTTCTCTGACCCGGCTGCACATCTATGCCGGCGAAAACCATGAGCAGCAGGCACAGATGCCCGTGGCGCTCGACGCGGAATAAGGAGGAAGAACAGAATGTATCAGTCTAAGAAGCCCTATCTGTACGGCACCGGCCGGAGAAAGTCCTCCGTGGCTCGCGTTCACCTGTTCCCCAACGGCACCGGCTCCATTGTCATCAATGGCCGGGACATTGACGAGTATTTCGGTCTGGATACCCTGAAGATGGTGGTCCGTCAGCCGCTGGAGTCCACCTCCAACACCGGCAAGATGGACGTTGTGGCAACCGTTGCCGGCGGCGGCGTGTCCGGTCAGGCCGGCGCTCTGCGCCATGGCATTGCCCGCGCCCTGCTGCTGGCCAGCGAGGACAACCGGCCCATCCTGAAGAAGGCCGGCTTCCTGACCCGCGATCCCCGCATGAAGGAGCGCAAGAAGTACGGCCTCAAGGCCGCCCGCCGCGCACCTCAGTTCTCCAAGCGTTGATTTTTCACGAAATCCCCGGAACCGCTTGGTTCCGGGGATTTTTGCCTAAAAAAGGCAGATGGAGATTTGTGCGCGAAAAAGGTCCGCCGGAAAGGAAATACTGGGAACAAATGCTTGACTGCGGCAAAAAGTCATGATATAATTCCATTCTGCGCGGATATTCCGCGAATTTTGCCATGCGAATGTGAGGGAGAACCCCGTGCTGGAGGAACTGACAGGAAAATCCAGAGTCGTGGGCGTGAAGCAGTCCCACAGGGCCATTGCGCAGGGACAGGCCGCAAAGGCGTTTCTGGCCTGCGATGCCGACCCGGCGTTGCTGGAGGCCCTTGCAAAAAGCTGCGAAGAGATGGGCGTCCCTGTTGAAGGGAAGCACACCATGGCGCAGCTTGGCGCCGCCTGCCGCATCAGCGTGGGCGCCGCCGTAGCCGTCCTTTTGAAATAGGATGGAACATTTCGGTTTTTTCGGAATAGCTTACCGGCTTTCCGCAAAAAATAAAGGCTGTGCGTTTTACAGTCAACTTATTTGACAAGAAAGGAGAACAGTATGCCTACTTTTAACCAACTGGTCCGTAAAGGACGGGAGCAGGCCAGCTACAAGTCCGCGTCCCCTGCGCTGCAGTTCGGCCTGAACACCCTGAAGAACCGGAGCACCGATCTGCCCTCCCCTCAGAAGAGAGGCGTTTGCACCGCTGTGAGAACGGCTACCCCCAAGAAGCCTAACTCCGCTCTGCGTAAGATCGCCCGTGTTCGTCTGACCAACGGCTACGAGGTCACCGCTTATATCCCCGGCGTGGGTCACTCCCTGCAGGAGCACTCCGTCGTCATGATCCGCGGCGGCCGCGTGAAGGATCTCCCCGGCGTTCGGTACCACATTGTCCGCGGTACTCTGGATGCGCAGGGCGTTTCCGGCCGTATGCAGTCCCGTTCCAAGTACGGCGCCAAGCGGCCCAAGTCCAAGTAAGGACAACTCACTGAAAGCTTTGCCGAATAGGTTTATATAGATCACCTCTTTGGCGGGCATTCACGGAAGGCAGAGATGCCTTTTGAGTACCTATGACATCATATTATTATGAAGGAGGGAAGCATCGTGCCGAGAAGAGGTAACGTTCCCAAAAGAGAGGTTTTGCCCGATCCCGTTTACGGCTCCATTCTGGTGACCAAGCTGGTCAACAGCGTGATGCTGGACGGTAAGAAGGGCGTAGCCCAGAAGGTGGTCTACACGGCCTTCGACCAGATCAAGGAGAAGACCGACAAGGACCCCGTTGAAGTGTTCACTCAGGCCATGGAGAACATCATGCCCAGCCTGGAGGTCAAGGCCCGCCGCGTGGGCGGCGCCACCTATCAGGTGCCCCTGGAGGTTCGTCCCGCCCGCCGTCAGACCCTGGGCCTGCGGTGGCTCACCGCCTATGCCCGCTCCCGTGGGGAGCGCACCATGGCGGAGCGCCTGGCCAATGAGATCACGGACGCATCCAACAACACCGGCGCCGCCGTCAAGAAGCGCGAGGAAGTCCACAAGGCTGCCGAGGCCAACAAGGCGTTTGCGCATTTCCGCTATTAAGGAGAAAGACTATGCCGAGAAAAAACTCGCTCGAAAACACCCGTAACATCGGCATCATGGCCCATATCGACGCGGGTAAAACCACCACCACAGAGCGCATCCTGTTCTACACCGGTGTGAATTACAAGATCGGTGAGACCCATGACGGCACTGCCACCATGGACTGGATGGCGCAGGAGCAGGAGCGTGGCATCACCATTACGTCCGCTGCCACTACCTGCCACTGGAAGGGCTCTAAGAGCCAGTTCCCCGATACCCGCATCAACATTATCGACACCCCGGGCCATGTGGATTTCACCGTGGAAGTGGAACGCTCTCTGCGCGTGCTGGACGGTTCTGTGACGGTACTTTGCGCCAAGGGCGGCGTGGAGCCCCAGTCCGAAACCGTGTGGCGTCAGGCTGACACCTACAAGGTTCCCCGCATGATTTACGTCAATAAGATGGATATCATGGGTGCGGATTTCTACAACGTTCTGCGGATGGTGGAGGATCGGCTCAAGTGCAACGCCGTCCCCATCCAGCTTCCCATCGGCAGCGAGGATACCTTTAAGGGCATCATCGATCTGGTGGATATGAAAGCGGACGTGTATTACGACGATCAGGGCAAGGACATGCGCGAGGAGGAGATCCCCGCCGACATGACTGATCTTGCCAATGAGTACCGGGAGAAGCTGATGGACGCGGTGTCCATGTTTGACGACTCCATTATGGAAGCTTATCTTGGCGGTGAAGCGGTTTCCGCGCAGAAGATCCGCGCGGCAATCCGCACGGCCACCGTCAGCAACGAGATGATTCCCGTCACCTGCGGCACGTCCTATAAAAACAAGGGCGTGCAGAAGCTGCTGGACGCGATTGTGGACTATATGCCCTCTCCTGTGGACATTCCCGCCATCAAGGGTGTGAATCCCAAGACCGAGGCCGAGGAAGACCGCAAGCCCAGCGACGACGAGCCCTTCTCCGCTCTGGCGTTTAAGATCATGACCGACCCCTATGTGGGCCGCCTGAGCTTTTTCCGGGTCTATTCCGGGCATCTGACGACCGGTTCCTCCGTGCTGAACAGCACCAAGAACCAGAGAGAGCGCATCGGCCGCATTTTGCAGATGCACGCCAATCACCGGGAGGATATTGATGAGGTCTTCGCAGGCGACATTGAAGCCGCTGTGGGCCTGAAGAATACCACCACCGGCGACACCCTGTGCGATGAAAAGGCTCCCATCATTCTGGAGTCCATGGAGTTCCCCGAGCCCGTTATCCGCGTGGCCATCGAGCCCAAGACCAAGGCCGGTCAGGAAAAAATGACAATGGCCCTGATCAAGCTGGCAGAAGAGGACCCCACCTTCAAGACATGGACCGACGATGAGACGGGACAGACCATTATCGCCGGCATGGGCGAGCTGCATCTGGACATTATCGTGGACCGTATGCTCCGCGAATTCAAGGTGGAGGCCAACGTGGGCGCACCTCAGGTGGCTTACAAGGAAACCATCAAGAAAAAGGTGGAGCAGGACACCAAGTATGCCCGCCAGTCCGGCGGCAAGGGCCAGTACGGTCACGTCAAGCTCCGTGTGGAGCCCAACGAGTCCGGCAAGGGCTATGAATTTGTCAACGCCATCGTGGGCGGCGCGATCCCCAAGGAGTATATCCCCGCGGTCGACTCCGGTATTCAGGGCGCTTTGAACGGCGGCGTGTTGGCCGGCTTCCCCGTGGTGGACGTGAAGGTTACGCTGTATGACGGCTCTTACCACGAGGTGGACTCCTCCGAAATGGCGTTTAAGATCGCCGGTTCCATGGGCTTCAAAGAGGCCTGCCGCAAGGCTGACCCCACCCTTCAGGAACCCATCATGAAGGTTTCTGTCACCGTGCCCGACGAGTATATGGGCGACGTCATCGGCGATTTGAACAGCCGCCGCGGCCAGATCATCAAGCTGGAGGCCCGTCCCGGCGCCCAACAGATTGACGCTCATGTGCCTCTGGCTGAAATGTTCGGCTATGCCACCGACCTACGCTCCCGCACACAGGGCCGTGGTCAGTATACCATGGAGCCCAGCCACTATGTCGAAATCCCGAAGAACATCCGGGACAAGATTGTGGCCACTCGCAACGGGAACAAGGCTGAATAATTGGGGATTGATTTTCCCCGCATTTTACTGTAAAATGGGGAGCACTGAATATAACTGCGCTGCCCGCAAGGATTTTTGAAATTGACAGGAGGATCATCAAATGGCTAAGCAGAAATTTGAGAGAACCAAACCGCATGTAAACATTGGTACCATCGGTCACGTTGACCATGGCAAGACCACCCTCACCGCCGCTATTACCAAGTGGCTGTCCCTGCAGGGCAAGGCCAAGTTTGAGGCCTATGATTCCATTGATAAGGCTCCCGAAGAGAAAGAGCGCGGCATTACCATCAACACCGCTCACGTGGAGTATGAGACCGATAAGCGGCACTATGCTCACGTTGACTGCCCGGGCCACGCCGACTATATCAAGAACATGATTACCGGCGCTGCCCAGATGGACGGTGCAATTCTGGTTATCGCCGCTTCCGATGGCCCCATGGCTCAGACCCGCGAGCACATTCTGCTGGCCCGTCAGGTGGGCGTGCCCGCCATCGTCGTGTTCCTGAACAAGTGCGATCAGGTGGACGATGCCGAGCTGCTGGAGCTGGTGGAGATGGAAGTCCGCGAGCTGCTGAGCAAGTACGAGTTCCCCGGCGACGATCTGCCCATTATCAAGGGCTCCGCGCTGAACGCGCTGGTTTGCGAGTCCACCGATCCCGCCGCTCCCGAGTATGCTTGCATCAAGGAGCTGATGGACGCGGTTGACGACTATATCCCCACCCCCGAGCGCAAGGAGAACATGCCCTTCCTGATGCCCGTCGAGGACGTGTTCACCATCTCTGGCCGCGGCACTGTGGCCACCGGCCGTGTGGAGCGCGGTATGCTGAAGCTGAGCGAGGAAGTCGAGATCGTCGGCATGGCGGAAGAGAAGCGCAAGACCGTCGTCACCGGTATCGAGATGTTCCACAAGCTGCTGGATTACGCTGAGGCTGGCGACAACATCGGCGTGCTGCTGCGCGGCGTGGACCGCAATGGCATTGAGCGCGGCCAGGTTCTGGCGAAGCCCAACTCCATTCACCCCCACACCAAGTTCAAGGGTCAGGTCTACGTTCTGAGCAAGGACGAGGGCGGCCGTCACACCCCCTTCTTCAACAACTATCGTCCCCAGTTCTACTTCCGTACCACCGACGTGACCGGCGTCATCTCCCTGCCCGAGGGCGTTGAGATGTGCATGCCCGGCGACAACGTGGAGATGGACGTGGAGCTGATCACCCCCATCGCTATCGAGAAGGGCCTGCGTTTCGCTATCCGTGAGGGTGGCCGTACCGTTGGTTCCGGCGCTGTCATCGAGGTTGAGGAGAAGTAAGAATTCTGAAACTCGCATTTGCGGGCTTTTGGAATAACTGAATTACTCAAAATATGGAGCGGTGTGCTTTAGGCACACCGCTCCGTTTTTTTATCGAGAGAGTCCGTTTATAGGGAATTTGACGCAAAGCAAGGCGGTTTTGGAGTCTCCCAAAAGCCGCCTTGCAATATTCCAATGTCGCCCTCAGTATTGCAGCAGCAGTTCCCGAACCTTTGCGGCAAAGCCGTCCCGATCCACATCCAGCACCACGAAGACGTTTTGCTGGGGGAACTGTCTGTCGCTCCACAAATCCGTGACGGTTTTGCCCAGTGTGAGATTCCCTCGGGTTTCCACGTAAACGCCCCCCGTCTCTCCGGAAAACAGTTCCGGACAGGCCAGAAACAGCACTGGGCAAGTGTCGTGGCAGCAGAGGCCGGGGCCGTTTAGCCGCTCAAAGAAGCTCAGGGCCAATTGGTTGCTCTCCCGTACAAAGCGGCACACCGGCGTGCCGTGCGCGCCAATCCTGTCCACTTCCTCAGGAGTGAGATAGGCCTGCATAGTCACGTCCAGTCCGCACATGACTACGGAAATGCCAGAGCGGAAGACCGCCTGCGCGGCATGGGGATCGCCGTAGATGTTAAACTCCGCCGCGGGAGTCACATTGCCGCCTTTCGCCGCGCCGCCCATGATAAGAATGCGCTTTAAAAGAGTTTTCAGCTTCGGGTACTTGCCCAGAGCGATGGCGAGGTTTGTAAGCGGGCCCACTGCCAAAACCTGAAGCTCGCCGTCGGCGGCTTCTGCCGCCTCGTACAGCGCGTCCCACGCGGGTTTGGTTTCCCTGATTGCGGGGGAGGGAGGAAGCTCCACCTCACCCACGCCGTTTACGCCATGGACCAGAGGGGCGGTGTGCAGCGGGACGAACAGGGGCTGCTTTGCGCCCGGATAGACGGGTATCTCAATACCCGCCAAATGGCAGACATTCCGGGCGTTTTCAAAGGTCCGATGCAGCTCTGCATTGCCCGCCACGGCGGAAATGCCCTTCAACTCAAGCTGAGGCAGCCGCGCCAGCACCAGCAGAGCCACCGCATCGTCCACGCCCAAATCGGTATCAAACCAGACAGGAATTTTATTCATACCGCAACCTCCCGTCCGTCGTAGGTTTTTACGGCCTCGGCCATCAGATCCACAAATTTTTCACGCTGAAGGTTTAAGACACACCGGGCATTGGGCGCACGGTGAAGCTTGCCCTGCGGGTCTCCCACTGTCGCGCCCCGGCAGTATTCTCCGCCGGTTTCAATGCCCACGTACATCTCCTGAATGGTAAACAGCTCCGGGTGCAGCAGGGCTGCCACAGCCACCGCGTCGTGGACGGGCGCGCCCTGATAGCCAAGGTCTCTGTGGAACTTGAAAAAGAACTCCAGCCAGTCTGCCACCACGCCCGCCACCTGATTGCCAACGGCACGGATGCGCTCAAAATCCTCAGGGAAAATCAGGGCCTGTTCCGTTACATCCAGCCCGGACATCAGCAGGGGAAGACCGGAGGAAAAGACAATTTCCGCCGCCTCAGGGTCCGCCAGAATATTGAATTCCGCCGCCGGAGTCCAGTTGCCGAAGCCCAGTCCGCCGCCCATGACGGAAATCTGAGCAATCTTGGATTTCAGCTCCGGATGAGACAGCAGCAGGGCGGCAACATTCGTCTCCGGGCCGGTGGCAATGATGGTCACGGGATCGGGACTTTCCCGCAGGGCCTTTGCCATCAGTTCCACTGCGCTTAAAGGGGAGAGCGGGTCTTCCGGACGAGGAAGACTGGGGCCGTCCAGCCCCGTTTGCCCGTGGATATTCCCGGCGGTGATAGGGTCGCAGAGAAGGGGCTTGGGCAGGCCCATAGCGATTGGCGCGGTAATTCCCAGCAAGGCGCACACGCGCCGGGCGTTAAAGGTGGTTTTCTCAATGGTTTGGTTCCCGGCGGCGGAAGTGACGGCAAGAATGTCAAGCTCCGGGCTGGCCTGCGCCAGCATCCAAGCCATGGCGTCGTCGTGGCCGGGGTCACCGTCCAGAATCACAGGGCGTTTTTTCGGACTTTTCATATGCGGTTTCCTTTCAGATAGGCTGTGTGCAGCTTACTTTCCGGCGGTGGAGGCCAACGCGGCGGCAGAATGACGATGCCGCGTGCGGCTCCGGGCCACCAGAGCGAAGATTACAAGCCCCAGAATGGTCACGAGATAGGGAATTGGGGAGACAAGATTGGAGTCCGCTCCCAGAGACGAAACCTTGATGCCCAGCGCCTGGGCAAGACCAAAGACCAGCGCCGCCAGCATGGCCCCGAAAGGCTCACCCGCGCCCATGGCCTGGGCCGCGAGGGCAATAAAGCCACGGCCCGCCACCATGTCTTGGGACCAGCCCATGGCGTAGTACATGGACATATACGCGCCGCCAAGACCCGCCATGGCTCCGGAGAAGCCGATGGCAATATACCGGATGCGCAGCACGCTGACGCCCACGGAGGCCGCCGCGTTGGGATTTTCACCCACAGAGCGGATGTTCAGGCCCAGCGGAGTCCGATACAGCATCACCCAAGTGAGAAACACCAGCAAAAAGGCAAGATAAGTCAACACGCTGTGGCCGGAGAGAATGCCGCCCAGAATGGGAATGTCCTTCAAAAGCGGAATGTTGATGGAGGGCGTCTGAAGGCTTTTGGTAATCAGGGAGGTGGTGGAGGCCATGGCGGAGCCCTCGGTGAGCTGGGTGATGACCTTCACCAGAAACAGCGTGCCGCCCGAACCGATCATGTTTACGGCCACGCCGGTGAGGATAATATCGGTTTTCAGGTTGAAAGAGAAAAAACCCATCAGAAGGGACACTAGAATCCCGATCAGCAGGGCCAGCAGAACGCCCACAAACCAGCTTCCGCTCCAATACGCGGTGAGAGAGCCGAAGAGGGCAGAGATCATCATAATGCCCTCAAGGCCGATGTTGGAAATGCCGGCCTTTTCTCCGATGACGGCGCCCAGCGTGGCGAAGAGGATGGGTGCAGTGATGCGCAGGACGGAGAAAAAGAAATCCATGGTAAAAATACGTTCCAGCAGCATATTACTTCACGCTCCCTTCCGCAGGATTTGCCTTTGCGGCCAGCTCCGCCTGCGTGTTGCGGACCACTAGCTTCTGCCGGTAGCGGGAGAGGAACTGCTCTGCCGCGAAGAATAGGAAAATCAACGCCTGAATAATGTCAATCAACTGGGCGGGAACACCGGAATAGGTGGACATCAGGTTGCAGCCCTTGTTGAGATATGCCATGAAAAAGGCCGCCAAAGGCACAAAGGCCGGGTTGTTTCCGGCGAGAATCGCCACGGTGATGCCGGTCCAGCCGTATCCCGGCAAAGCGCCCCAGGAGAAGGTGGTGTAGCGGCCCAGCATCTCAATGCTGCCGCCCATACCCGCGAGAACGCCGCCCAGCACCTGTGAAAGAATGACGATGCCGCCCACCTTCATGCCAGAGTACATGGCAAAGTCCTGATTGATGCCGATCATGCGGATGGCATAGCCCCAGCGGGTGCGGTACATAAACAGGGCGGTGATCACCACGAAGGCCAGCGCCACCACAAAGCCCCAGGAGAGCTTGGACCCGTTGTCCACCAGCTGGGGAATCGCGGCTCCTGCCTGAAAGGGGTAAGACTGAATCTGTCCCTTGCTTTTGTCGGCCAGATAGGTGTTCAGCAGATATTTGATGAGGTACATCACCACGTAGTTCAGCATCAAGGAGTTCACCATTTCGCTGACTCCAAGTTTTGCTTTCAGCACGGCGGGAATCAGCATCATCACGCCCACGGAGGCCGCCGCAATGAGCACACACACCACAGGCAAAAGCCCTGCGGGCAGATCCAGATAAATGGCGGCCAGCGCACCTGTAAAGGCGCCCAGCATGACGCCGCCCTCCGCGCCAAGGTTAAACTGGTTGGCCGAGAACATGACGCAGGTGGCAAGACCGGTAAAGATAATGGGAATCATGGAAGCCAGAATGTCGGAAAGGTTCTTGACACTGATGCTTCCGTTTGCCCGGAAGGCGGGGCCGATCAAAAGCTGGCGCAGAGCGCCCCCTGTCAGGGAAAGCTTGGCGGAGACAGCCGTGCCAAAAGCGGCGCCGTCCGGCGCATCGGCGGAAATAAAAATCAAGAGCGTTGTCACCAGCAGGGCGATCAAAATAGCCGCGCCGCCCCGGATGAGACTGAAGAGCATGCTTTGTTTCTTATTCATGGCAGACCCTCCCAATCTCTTCAGGGGCCTGCTGCTTCAGGCCCAGCATATATTCGCCCATCTCCTCGTCGGTAAGGCTGGACGTGTCTTCAAAATAGGCGGCAATCCGTCCGCCGTACATGACCATCAGACTGTCGGACAGTTCCATGACCTCGTTCAGATCCGCGGAAACCAGCAGCACGGCAATGCCCGAGCGGGAAAGCTCAACCAGCTTGCGGCGGATAAATTCCGTCGCGCCAACGTCGATGCCACGGGTGGGCTGGTCGGCAATGATGAGGGTGGGGCTGTTGGAAAATTCCCGAGCCACCACCACCTTTTGAATGTTGCCGCCGGAAAGCATTTTCACTTGCTGCGCCCCGGATTTGCACAAAACGGTGTAGTCGGCAATCAGTTGGTCGCACTCTTTGTGGATTGCCTTCATGTCAAACATGGGGCCACGGTTCAACCGTTTTGCTCCGGCCCGGTCGGAAATCAGATTTTCCTCAATGGTGCCGTCTCCCGCAATGCCATAAATCATCCGGTCTTCCGGAACCAGAGACACACCGAGTTCCCGAATTTTCCGCTGGGACTGGCCCAAAACGCTGACACCGCTTACTTCGGCAGAACCGGCGTTTGGCAGGTTCAGGTGGAACAGCATGTCCACCAGTTCCTTCTGCCCATTGCCCTCCACGCCCGCGATACCCAAAATCTCGCCCCGGCGCAGGTCAAAGGACAGCTTGTCCAGCATTTTTTTGCCCCACTCGTTGACGTATTCCAGATCTCGGACCCGCAGCACGGTGGCTCCCGGCTCCGCTTTGCCTTTTTCCACCTTCAGCACCACGTCTCGGCCAACCATCAGGCGGGAAATTTTCTCCGGGCTTACGTCCTTGGTTTCGTAGACGCCCATGGACTTTCCGCCACGAAGAATAGTCATGCGGTCGGTAATCTGCATAATTTCGGTCAGCTTGTGGGAGATAAAGATAATGGTGTAGCCCTGTTCTTTGAGATGGATCAGCTCCTTGAACAGCTCCGCCGTCTCCTGCGTGGTCAAAACGGCGGTGGGTTCGTCCAGAATCAAAATTTTTGCGCCCCGGACCAAAGCCTTGAGAATCTCCACCTTCTGCTTCATGCCCACGGGAATGTCGCATACCCGTGCGCTGGGGTCCACATGGAGATTGAACTTCTCCGCGTATTCCTTCGTAATTTGAACGGCCTTTGTCTCGTCAATCAAAAGGCCGGACTTTTTGGGTACCATCCCCAGCACCATATTCTCCGCCACGGTAAGGCTGGGTACCAGCATAAAGTGCTGGTGGACCATGCCCACTCCCTTAGAGATGGCCACGGCGGGGGCGGTAAGGGACACCTTTTCCCCGTTCAGCCAGATTTCACCGCCGGTGGGCTGCTCCAGACCGAAGAGCATTTTCATCAGCGTGGATTTTCCAGCGCCGTTCTCTCCCATCAGGGCGTGAATTTCGCCTTTGCGGATGTTTAGCTCAACGTCCT
The DNA here is from genome assembly GCF_032018205.1 of Oscillibacter sp. Classification (GTDB taxonomy): domain Bacteria; phylum Bacillota; class Clostridia; order Oscillospirales; family Oscillospiraceae; genus Oscillibacter. Next base: position 39,362 of record NZ_DALZOY010000008.1, read on the forward strand.
GATTGGCGGCGATGCCGTTGGGATAGACCTTGGTAATGCCAATCATCCGAACGACGTATTCCTCTTCCTTGTGCTCTTGCATATATGGGATTCCCCCTCTGCGTTTTTCTGCGGGTGGTTGAAACGGATTCCGGCGGACCGGCCTTCTGTCCGCGCGCGAAACGAGCGGCCTGCCACTCGCTCCGCGCCCGGGCGGGAGAGACAAAGAGGGGGCGAAGGCCCCCTCCTTGTCTAAAAAAGCGGGAAAATTACGGACGGACCGCCTCGCGCAGGGCGGCAACGCCGTCGCTGTCGGTGATGGCGGAGGGAACTGTGACAGCACCGTCGATAATGCTCTGCTGCGCGGCTTCCACGGCGGCCTTCGTCTCGGCAGAGGCATATTTGTCATAGTTCTTGTCGGTGACGATGCCGACGCCGCCCTCGGTGATGCCCAGCAGGATGTTCTGGCCGAAGAGGTCCTCGCCCGCGTCCCACTGATCGAAGAACCAGATCAGGGAGTTGCCGATGTTCTTCAGGCCGGAGGTGAGGGTGATGGCGGCCAGATCGGGAGAGAAGGTCAGCTCCTGGTCGGAGTCCACGCCCAGGAACCACGCCTTGCCGGTTTCCAGAGCGGCTTCCGCAGCGCCGTTGCCGGAGTTGCCCGCCACGCCCCAGATCACGTCGCACTTGTTGTCGTTAATCATGGAGTTGGCATATTCCTTGGCGATGGCGGTATCCACATAGTCGTTGGTATAGCGGGTGTCCACCTTCACGTCGGGGTTGACGCTCTGAGCGCCCAGAATGAAGCCGTACAGGAAGTCGTTGATGACGGGGCTGTCCACGCCGCCGACGAAGCCCAGCACCGCGTCCTCGTTGATGTGGTCCACGGTGGTGTCAACGGTCATGCTGGCGGCAAACACACCCATCAGATAGCCCAGATCGTTTTGCTTGTAGTTGATGTTCACCACGTTGGGCTGGCTGGACTCGGAGTCATAAATGAGGTAGTGCTGGTCGGGATATTTGGCGGCCACTTCGTCCAGATACTCGGGCATCTGATAAGTACCGCAGACAATCAGGTCGTATTCGCCGGAGTCGGACACCTCGTAGAGGTTAGACAGCCAAGTGGGCTGATCGGCATCGGTGCCGCCCATTTCAATGGTGTTCAGAGTGATTCGGCCGTCGGCCTTCAACTGCTCAAGTCCGGCGTTTGCAGAGTCAAAGAAAGACTTGTCCCCCAGATTGCCGTTGACAAGGTTGCACACGTTGTATACCTTTCCGGCGGGAGCCTCGGAGCCGGAGCCGGAAGAGGACGTGGACCCGGCGGGGGGAGTGGAGCCGCCTCCGCAGGCGGCCAGAGATAGCGTCATAGCCATTGCAAGAGCAAGCGCAAACAACTTTTTCATGAAAAGACCTCCAAAATAATTTAGCTCAAAGCTCCCCAAAAACAAAAGAATCTGTGTTAATTAGGAACTTTGAGCTGGCATAATTGTAGCGGTTTTGGTTTCAAAAGTCAATTTGCGAAGAAAGATTTTTCTCTTTTTCACAAAAAGATTCGGTAAATTCGGGCAAAACCGCCGCTTGGGCGGAAAGGGCAATAGATTTCCCTCCCGGAGGATTGGAAAAGGAGCAAGAACCCTTGGGTTTTTTATTGTGCATTTAAGAATTTGATGCTACAATAGCAGGAATAAAAGGTAAAATATAAGCGGCTGCGACTGGCAGCGGGAAGGATCGGGAATCGGTATGGACTGCCTGTTCGTCATCGACTACCAAAATGATTTTGTGGATGGAGCCCTTGGCTTTCCCGGCGCGGAAAAACTGGACGGGGCCATTGCCGCCAGAGTGCGGGCCTATGGTCCGGGCCGCGTTTGGTTTACCAGAGACACCCATTTTGAGGATTACCTTCAAACCCGGGAAGGGGCGCTTTTACCCGTGGCCCACTGCGTAAAGGGGACTCCCGGCTGGGAAAACTATGGGGAGACGGCCAAGGCCCTTGAAGATGTGGGGGCGGTTGGCATCGACAAGCCCGCCTTCGGCATGGATACCGGCGATCCGGCGGTGCTGGCGGCGCTCCCCAAGGAAGCAAAGCGCATCGAGCTTTGCGGGCTGGTGTCCAACATCTGCGTTGTCAGCAACGCGGTGGTGCTGCAAAGCCGCTATCCTCAGGCCCGCATCGTGGTGGATGCCGGGATTACCGCCAGCTTTGATCCCGATCTGCACGAAAAGACCATGGACGTGCTGGCGGGGCTTCAGGTGGAGATTTTGAACCGCTGACAGGTGCTGTAAAGGAAATAACACTGCGGGGCGGACAAGCCTTGCTCTGCAATATTATAAATGCGAAACTCTAAAAAATACGGGAGGACATTCCATGAAGCTGAGTTTTTTTGGCGCGGATCAGAGCGTCACCGGTAGCTGCCACTGTCTGGAGGTCAACGGCAAAACCATTTTAATCGACTGCGGCTTGCAGCAGGGGCGGGATGAGGTCTCCAACGAGGAGTTTCCCTTCAATCCCGCCGGTGTGGATTATGTGCTGCTGACCCACGCCCATATCGACCACTCGGGCCGGATTCCAAAGCTGATTCGGGACGGATTCCGAGGTCAGGTGGTTACCACCCGTCTTACGGCGGATTTGATTAACATTATGCTGCTGGACTCCGCCCACATTCAGGAGCAGGATGCTGAGTGGAAAAACCGCAAGGGCGAGCGGGCGGGCCGCGCGCTGGTGGAGCCGCTGTACACCGTGGAGGACGCCCAGAAGGTGGGGGAGTATGTGCACCCCTGCGAGTACAATCAGATCATTGACCTGTGCGAGGGCGTGCGGGTGAAGTTTCAAGATGCGGGCCACCTCCTTGGCTCCGCGTTTATCTGGGTGGAAATGACTGAGGCCGGTGTGACCAAGACCATTGTTTTCTCCGGAGATATCGGCAACGTGGACCAGCCCATCATCCGAGACCCCTCCACATTCCCGGGAGCAGACTATGTGGTGATGGAGTCCACCTATGGCGACCGGAACCACAAGGAGGTCTGGAGCTATACGGACGATCTGGCGAAGATTATCGACAAGACCATGGCCCGGGGCGGCAATGTGGTGATTCCCTCCTTTGCCGTGGGCCGCACGCAGGAACTTCTGTACTTTATCCGGGAGATCAAGGACAAGGGCATGGTAAAGTCCGTTCCCAATTTTCCGGTTTATATTGACTCGCCCCTTGCCAGAAAGGCGACGCAGGTCTTCACCGGCGACCTCAGGGGCTATCTGGATGAGGACGCGCGGGCGCTGGTGGCCGATGGGACCCATATGTTTAATTTTCCCGACCTGCGCATGACCGAGACGGTGGACGAGTCCCGCGCGCTGAACGAGGACCGTGCGCCAAAGGTCATCATCTCCGCCTCCGGCATGTGCGACGCGGGACGTATCCGCCACCATCTCAAGCACAATCTCTGGCGGCCCGAAAGCACCATCGCCTTCGTGGGCTATCAGGGAGAGGGGACTTTGGGACGGCAATTGCTGGACGGAGCGCAGACCGTCAAGATGTTCGGTGAGGAGATTACGGTCCGGGCGGAGATGGTGAACTACACGGGCCTGTCCTCCCACGCAGACCGGGATCACTTGATTGCATGGATTTCCGAGTTTAAGGCCCCCAAGCCCCAGCAGGTGTTTGTGGTTCACGGCGACCGGGATGTGGCGCCTTTCTTTGCCGAGACGCTGCGGGGAGTGGGCTTCGACGCCCACGCGGCGCAGTATACGGAGATTTACGATCTGGCCGCCAACCGGCAGATTGAAACCGGATATCTGCCCGAGCGCAAGACCAAGACTGTGGACGGGGTGAAGCTGTCGGCGGCCTATGAACGGCTGACGGCTGTGGGCAGGCGACTGGCGGAGGCCATTACCCGGGCCAGAGGCCGGGATAATAAGAGCGTGGGCAGGTTTGCCGACCAGCTCAAGCAGGTTTTGGACAAGTGGGAGGCGTAACGCCTGTCCGTTCCTGCCACTTTACAATAAGGAAACGATTATGGAACGTTTATTGCTGAATCAGGTATATACCGGCACGGTGGAGGGCTACTCCAGCGAGGGCTTAGGAATTGTTCGCATCAACGGCGCGGTGGTATTCGTACCCCGCGCCGTCCGCGGCGAAGAGGTGAGGCTTCGCATTGTCAAGGCCATGAAAACCAGCTACGCGGGGGAAATTGAAGAAATTCTGACCGCCTCGCGGTCGCGGGTGGAGCCGGACTGCCCTTATTTCGGGGAGTGCGGCGGCTGCGTTTACCGCCATATGACCTATGCAGAGGAGCTGCAATCCAAGCTGCAAAAGGTGAACGACGCGCTCCGGCGCATCGGGGGCCTTACGCTGTGTGCGGAGGAAATTTTGGGGGCCGATAACCCGCTTCACTATCGCAACAAAGCCCAGTATCCGGTGGGGGCCGACGGCGCGGTGGGCTTTTATCGGCGGCGGAGCCACCGGGTGATTCCTGTGGAGCGCTGCCAAATCTGCGCCCCCGCCGCGGACGAAACCGCCGGGGCCGTTGGCGCGTGGATGAAAAAATACGGCGTTTCCCCCTATGACGAAAAAACGGGGAAGGGCCTGGTGCGTCATGTTTATGTCCGAACCAACCGGGCGGGGGAGAGCCTTTGCTGCGTGGTGCTGAACGGGAAAAACGCCCCTCGGGAGCCGGAGCTGGCCGCCATGATTCTGGCCGCCGCGCCCAAGACCGTGGGGGTGGTGCTCAACGGCAACGTCAGCCGGGGCAACGTGATTCTGGGTGAGCGGTATCGGACGCTGTGGGGGCAGGACTTTCTGATGGACGAGCTGTGCGGGTTAGAGTTCAAGCTGTCCGTGCCGTCGTTCTATCAGGTGAATCGGAAGCAGGCGGAGGTGCTGTACGGCAAGGCCGTGGAGTTTGCGGGGCTGACGGGGACGGAGACGGTGCTGGATCTGTACTGCGGGGCCGGGACCATCACGCTGGCAATGTCGAAGGCGGCAAAGCGGGTAATCGGTGCGGAGATCGTGCCGGAAGCAATTGAAAACGCCCGGGAGAACGCGGAGCGGAACGGAATTTCAAACGCAGAGTTTTTTCAGGGCGATGCAGCGGATATTGCGGCGAAGCTGGAAAGAGAGGGCCTGCGGCCCGACGTGATCTGCGTGGACCCGCCCCGGAAGGGGCTGGCCCCGGAGGTGGTCGACAGCGTGGCCGCCATGGGGCCGAAGCGGGTGGTGTATGTCTCCTGCGACCCGGCGACGCTGGCCCGGGATTTGAAGCGGTTTGCCGAGCTGGGCTATCGGGCGGAGCGGGCCGTGGCGGCGGACTTCTTCCCGGGAACGGCGCATGTTGAAGCAGTGATAATGATGACGTATTGTGGTTCGGACAAGAATAACAAGGGTTAGACCACAATATATTGTGGTTTTCGGCTCAAAAACGACCGGTTTCAGAGCTCAAAAAATGCGATTTTTGACCCCGTTTTTTGCCCTTTCCACAGATGACATAAATGATTTTAAGAAAATACGATAGTTTTGGGTTAAGAGAAGGTAGCTAAAAAAACTGGAATAATATTCTTCGTAAGTGTGTCATACGACCATAATAAGATGATGAAATCACAAGACGGTTCAGAGCTTACACAACTGTGAAATGAAATTTTATATTGATTTGCAGAAGTGAATATATTATCAGTTAAAAATTAAGAGGCTAAGTTTCAGGTCAACTTTAATGACCTGCAGACTTAGCCTCTTTTTTGTTCCCATTTTTTATGACACAGAAAATATAAAATGTAGGAGGTCAAATTCATCATGAGCAAAATTTTTTCTATCATTGGTCTGGAAACCAATACAGGAATTCGCGATGCTGGAATTATGAGCGGTATTCCGGAGGTAGATGACATACAACGCTCCAATCTATACACGGAGCTTCTTGAGGACTGTGGTGCATCCGAGTACATCGCCGTGACCGTCAAATCTTTTCGTTACGGGCACGGTCCTCCTGAACCTGCCGGTGCGGAGGATTTAAATTGGATTGCTCTGCATCGTGAACTGATTGAAACTGGTGAAGCGGTAGAGCTGCAAACCTCTCGCCTCGCCATTCTCTATCCCGATCTAGGGATGCAACTCAATATGTAGCACCCAACAGTATGAATTGAAACTGAAGGGTGCTTTTTTTATTTCAGAGAAAGAGTGCAAGTCGTTGATTAGACTATCAGGTAGGTGATATTAAAGATATGCCAGAAAAAGTTCACCTTCGATTTCGATAATCGCTTCAATCGGTATCTTTGTCCCATCCATCATGAGAAGAACTCTCTCGTATTCATCGATCTTCTTTATTGTGCCGATTGAATTGATATATGCACCGCCGTCTTTTTTCGCATCGGCTTGGAAGTAAGTGATCTCGACCTCCGGATGGTTAAAAAGTTCATCCGACAGAATCCGCAGCTTCATTTCCAAAGCAGTCTTGGAGTCCTCATCCAGTTCTATCTGTTCATCCGTCAGCCGAGCAGTTTCTTTGACTGCTGCTTCATAACCAGTCAGAGCGGCAAAGGGAGAAAACTGTGCTGCTCGGTCGAGGGCAGGCATACGGGGACGGGTCGCAGAAACATGATGAGGTAAATTGATAATATCGTCATAAGAATTCTTCATGCCTTATGCCCTCCAATCTGGTTATTTCGGTCTATGGTCGTTGCACCTTCCTCCAAGTTGGTGCCTTTCAGGATTGCATTCTTTCCAAACTTTTTTTTGATCGCCAGCATCGCGCTCTGCATTTTCTTTTCCCGTTGGAGCTCGGCTTCTTCTTCCGCTTGCCTTTCACGGACTGCTTCATAGTCCGTAAATAAATCAAGCTGCTCAAAGGCTGCGGGTTTTGGCATTGACGCTTCATCAATCACATGGTTGGCAGTGATGTTGATTCTTCTGATCAGAAGTTTTTTGTCAACGATGCGGTCAAACAGTTCCATAACAGCCTTCATGATCAGTTTTGTCGAGGAAGTGTGTTTACCAAGATTGCCTGTGCCATGGGCGTGCTTTGGTATGGCGCGACCATAATGATCTGTGGTTACCTCGCCATGATAGGACTTCCTCAAATCCGGGTCCTGAAGGTTTTGAATGTCATAACCTATTGTTAAAACCAGCTGGTCGGTCACAAGCCCTTTGTCAACCAGATCCAGTACCAGCAGCTCGGTCATTTCACGAACAATCAGTTTTGCCTTGTCAAAGGAATAAGGACAATGCAGTACCTGACCAGATCCAATGCTGTTTGTGCTGGGCTTATATGCCTTGACGTCGGCCATGGTGCATGGCTCCCACCCCCAGGCATGATCGATCAGCAATTCCGCATTGATGCCGAACAGTTTATATAACAAGGCTTCATTGTAGTAATCAGTAGATCTACCAATGGAACATCGTGCAACGTCGCCCATTGTATAGAGTCCATATTCCTCAAGTTTTTTTGCATAGCCTTTTCCCACACGCCAGAAGTCAGTAAGAGGACGATGCGTCCATAGGGAGCGGCGGTAAGCCATCTCATCCAGTTCCGCAATCCGAACACCGTTTTTATCTGCCTGGATATGCTTTGCCCCAATGTCCATTGCAATTTTGCAGAGGTAGAGGTTTGTCCCAATGCCAGCGGTTGCTGTGATGCCAGTGGTGTCCAGGACATCAAGAATGATCTTCATGGCAAGCTCATGCGCTGTGAGCTGATAGGTATTCAAATATGCTGTAACGTCCATGAACACCTCATCAATAGAGTAAACATGGATGTCCTCGGGTGCAATATACTTAAGATAAATATTGTAAATGCTCGTGCTGTATTCCATATACACAGACATACGTGGAGGAGCAACGATATAATCAAGGGAGAGAGTTGGTGATGCTTTCAGTTCGGCATCATGATAAGATGCGCCAGTAAAACTGCGGCCAGATATTTTCTGTTGTCTTCGTGTATTGGCTTCCTTTACTTTTTGTACGACCTCAAACAGCCTGGCTCTTCCTGGAATGCCATATGCTTTCAGAGAAGGAGAAACCGCTAGGCAAATGGTCTTTTCTGTCCGGCAGGCATCAGCGACCACAAGGTTTGTGGTCATTGGATTAAGACCGCGTTCAATACACTCTACGGAAGCATAGAACGACTTCAGGTCGATAGCAATATAGGTTCTATTTTGTGACTTCATCGTTCATTGCCTCCTTTTAGCGTTTATCTACGCTGATTAAAATCAACCTGTTTTTATTACTCTTGATTCCATATAAACATCCTGCAATGCCTTTATAACTATATGCTTATCCTGCTCAGACAAAGTATCGCCAGCAAATAAACTGGCTAATCCGTCAATGAGCTCCTTCGCTTGCTTCATGCCCCGGCTTCCATACTGCTCAGTGGTGACGACAGTAAGCTCCTGATCCTCGGACAGCAGGTAGTTAACATCCACTCCGAAAAAGCTGGCAATCTTTTTATAGGCATCCCTGGAGCGGGGAAACGAGATCCCGGTTTCATATCGTGTGATCATGCGGCGGTTAATTTGCAGACCGTCTGCTGTTTCCTGTTGTGTTAAGCCAAGCCTGCTTCTTTCCTGCTTGAATTTATCCCCGAAGGTCATCCTGATGATCACTCCTTATACAATAAGAACACTGAACTGCTACAGCTTTCAATGAGCAGTTCAACTGCTCGTATTGTACGCATTATTTCGCTTTTTGTAAAGCGGTAACATTTGCATAGGATGTATGAACCTATGTTATCGTTATGATTTGGCTGCGATAACCCAAAGGTGCAGTGGAACACACCTCAATTTGTAGCGCCTTTTTAGTTTCACCTGAAACTGAGAGGGGCTTTTTCTTTTTCCCGAATCAACTATCATTAACAGAATAAGAAAACATGAGGCGTCGTCTTTGAAAAAAAGGCGGCGCCTTTTTTGTTTTCAGCGAAAGGAGCATAAACCATGAATCAAAAAGCAAATCCATTAGAAAAGCCGGGTGCGGGAGCAACCGGTCCCCCAAAACGTTATGGCGTGCCGCTCCCAGCCGAGCGTTCCCGATGCGATGGCTGTCCCTATCCCCGTGTCGGTTTCATTTGCTGGAGTCCGGATGGAACCTGTATGAAAACGGATGTTGATGCCATCAACCGCCGCAGTAAAGGCAGGTGAAAAAATGAACAGCATCATCAGCTGGGTAGGCGGAAAAAAAGCACTGCGGGAGCTAATCTATCAGCGAATGCCCAAAGAGTTCGGGCGGTACATTGAGGTTTTCGGCGGCGGGGGCTGGGTGCTGTTCGGTCGGCCGGTTGATACCGCCATGGAGGTGTACAACGATTTTAACTACGACCTCACGAACATGTTCCGGTGTGCTAAGGAGCAAACCCTTGCACTGATTCAGGAACTGAACTTTCTGCCGCTGAATGGGCGAGATGAGTTTGGTGTGCTTCGCAGATATTTGGAGAAGCAGGAATTCACCAGTGAGTATCTCGCAAAGGAGTTAGAGCTTGCCGAGCGATATCTCACCCCGCTTGAGCATGAAGACATCCGGCAGATTCTTACAGAGAAAGCAGTCATGAATGATGTGAAGCGCGCCGCCGCCTTCTATAAACTCATTCGATACAGTTACGGAAGCGGATGCACCAGCTTCGGCTGTCAGCCCTTTGATATCCGGAAAGTCTTCCACCTGCTCTGGCAGGCCAATGTTCGTTTAAAGGATACGGTCATAGAGAACAAGGACTTTGAAGACCTCATCCGACAGTACGACAGAGAAAATGCTTTTATTTATTGCGATCCTCCCTATTACCAGACAGAAGGACATTATGCTGTTGAATTCAGAAAAGAGGATCATTATCGTTTGCGGGACACGCTGACAGCCTGCAAGGGTAAATTTCTGGTCAGCTATAACGACTGCGAATTCATCAGGGAGCTGTATAAAGACTTCCAGATCGAATCGGTCAGCCGTCTCAATAATCTGGCGCAGCGCTATGACAATGGCAGTGAGTACGCTGAGGTGCTGATTTCAAACTACGACACTGAGGAACGGCTGCGAGATAGACCAACGCAAATGAATCTTTTTGATCCCGAACTTTTCTTCGGACAATCTTAACCCCGTAAGGGACAACTATGAAGGAGGAACTATTCTATGAAAATTATGAAAACAAAAGCGGTCGTCGATTCCCATGGACTTCTGACGCTTCCTGCAATTCCTGCAGGGCTGACACCCGGTGAACAGGTCGATGTCATTCTTGCATCCCAGGGGGAGGAATCAGCACCCTTGCTTTTACTTACCCAATCCGGCATCGATGTTGCCGTACCATTGTGTGCTTTGTCGGATGAACCGGATGATGAGGAAGAATCAGATGACGAGAACAGTTTGAATCTGCCGGCAGAGCTGCTGGAGGATGCGGGAATTGCTGCCGACAGCGCTCTGGAAATCATCTGTGGGGATGGTGCCATTGTCATTTTAGCCTCTGATATTTTAAATCAGCTGCCAGAGGAGCTGACCGGGCTCTTTCAAGAGCTTGGTATTCACCCCGATACCGTTCGGGAGGTTATGAGAAAGGAGGGTTACTTTGTATGAACGCCAAAAACACATACCGCATTATCGATAGTAAGGGCAGAGTGCTGATTCCCAAGGACATGCGCTCTGCATCCGGACTGGACTATGGCGATATCGTAAAGCTGAATGTCCGTCAAGGTGCAGTCAGCATTCAGAAGGTAGAGCTTATCGAGGTAGGCGACCAGTCACCCGAAGCGGTGGAAGCCTATGTTCGCGCCGCCATTAAGCGTATGCCGGATGACACGCAGCTAAGTCTTATAACCGATTTAACGGAGCTGCTCAAGCAAAGGAAGGAGAATTAATTCGTGGAAGAAAAAAAGCTTTTCACTTCGCAGGACTGCCGGCAGACAGGATATGATATCTCGCTGGAGGGAAAGGTGGTTGTACTGAGCTCAGCCGCACTGCCTGAATCCCATCGCAGTGCAGAGCATCAGTTATATTTCTGTACCGGTGGCTTTGGCAGCAAGCAAAATCCCAGTGGACGTGCGGTCTTTGCCGTATCTCTGGCAGATGGCGAACAGATACGCTGGAACCGCAGTGACATTCTCGGCATTGCGAAGCCTGAAATTCTTACGGACCATGCCAGACTCCAGCTGTCACAGCTTCGTCCGGCAGGAGCGCTGGACTTGAAAAATCATGAGCCTCAGTACAGCGGTTATTGTTTTCTGCCGGATGGTCGCTATACCTCTGGTGTGTGGCTTTGCAACCCCAAGGAGGTGCAGGACTACATCGACCTGCAGAAGGAATATCAGCATCGAATCATGGTCTGCGACAGGGATGATTTCTGCGTTCTTGAAATGGTGGATGGTAAACTCATCTATCCAACGCAGGAAATGCTGGATGCACATCGCAAAGAACAGGAACAAAATGGCGGCATGGAGCTGAAGCTGTAACGCATTGCAGATTTTGGCTCCTTTTATAAAAAACTGAAAGGAAGGTATTCTCATGGCAGAAAAGAAAAAGAGAAAGGTTGGCGTAATCGCCATTCTCATTCTCCTCCTGCTGCTGATCGGCGGCGGGATTTTTGTTTTTATGGAACAGCGACCCGATTTGTTTATCCCGGAGGATGAGATCCTCACCCGTGGTGAATTCGCCACTATTATGGTACGGGATATCCCGCTGGATACAAAGGATGTGGAGAAAGACCCGGCCAGCTTCCCTGATATTGACGGACATTGGTCAGAAAAGTACATTGAGGCGCTGATTGATGCAGGCATCATTGATCCTGCTGACTATCCGGATGGCTTCCATCCCGATGATCCAATCACCCGTGCCGAAATCATCAAAATGCTGGTGCGTATCAGCGGAAAGGATGAGGAAGCGAAAAATACCCAGGGACACAGCGGCTATGACGATGACAAGGACATTAAAGATGATGACAAGGGCTATATCATTATCGGCAAGGAGGAAGGTATTGCCGGAGAAAATTTTGATGGCAAATTGAAGCCGAATGATCCGGTTACCAAGGGTGAGGCCAAGGCTCTGATTGATAAAACGAAACCTCTTCCAACACCTACCCCCACACCGGAAATACCCAAGCCAACACCCGCGCCTAATACGCCCGATCCTGTGAAGCCGACACCTGTGAAACCAACACCGACACCCGGTGGAAATTCGGATGACGATGATGATTCAGGAAGCTCCGGCGGCTCCGGTGGTAGTTCAGGGAGCGGCTCCTATTCCTACCCGGATGCGCAGGTGCGTTTTGAACTTCTTGAAACCGCACATACCGATACTGAAATTAAGGTCATGCCGGTATGGAAATATATGCAGAGCTTTACATGGACGTTGAGTAAAACTGCCGTGGACGGCTCCGAGCAGACGGCAGAACTGACAGATGCCGGCACGCTCAGCCTGGAGGGCGGTATACTCCAGTTTAAGGAGCCGGGTAAATATACCCTGACCGCAACAGCGAAAAACGTCAGAGGAAAGGAAACCGTGCTATCCAAAACGGTGACGGTCTACCCGGTGGTTGACCTGACCTTCGCCCTGCCGGAAACCACTCACACAGACAAATCGGTGACCCTGTTCTATGCACCGGAAGTGCTCTATGGGCATGACATTGTGTGGACAGCAGAAAAAGACGGTGAAACAACAGCTCTTACCGATATGCTGGATGGTGCGCTTGGAAATGAGGGCGGCACCTTTGTGTTCAAGAGTTCCGGACAACAGACACTTACAGCATCCCTGACCGATGAAACTGGCCGCAGCTTTACCCATACGGAAAGTACAACAGTCTATCCCGTTGCAGAGATTACCTTTGGACTTCCTGAAGCAGCCCATACCGATACGGAGCTGGACATCTCTACCACACTGCTAAATGCAGATGATATGCCTGTGGTGTGGAGCCTTATGAAGAATGGAGAAACGGCTGAAATCGCAGAGGAACTGGAAGGCTCCCTGACCGATGAAGGCGGCAAAGTTCGTTTTAAGGACAAAGGCGTGTACCGTCTTACCGGAACGCTGACAGATGAAACTGGCAGAACCTTTGAAGCATCACAGGCCGTTACCATCTACCCGGTGGGCGCAGTTGGCTTCTATCTGCCGGAGATTTCCCATACAGACGAAAGTGTTCAGGTGCAGGCATCATTCCAACATCTTGGGACTGCTGAAATCCAGTGGTCGCTGACCCGAAACGGTGAAGCGGTCACGCTTTCGGATTATGTAGAAGGAACTCTGACCGGTACCGACAGCACCGTGCGCTTTAAGGAAAAGGGCGAATATATGCTGAAAGCCGCCTTTACAGACCCTGCTGGCAGAAGCTACAGCTATACTGCACCTATTAAGGTCTATCCGGTACTGCGTATCACCTACCAGCTGCCGGAAACTGCCCATACGGATACCCCCGTATCCATTATTCCAGAAATCTTGGAATTGGGGGATCTAAAGGTGGAGTGGCTGTTGGAGAACAGCTTTGGATTCCAGGATCTTGCAACTTATCTTGACGGTACGCTTACAAACAGCGGCGGCACCATCCGGTTCAAGCATGCAGGAATCTATGAGCTTATTGCCAGGATCACCGACGAAACCGGCCGTGTGTTCCTGTATGAGGACGGCGGAAGGATTGAAGTCCTGCCGGTGCTGACCCTTTCCTTCGAGCTGCCGGACGCCACCCATACCGACCGCACCCTTGACCTGCGTACCCGTGGCAATAACAATACGCTGCCAGTAGAATGGGTGCTCACAAAAGATGGGGAGCCGGTGGAGCTTACCAATGCATTGGAAGGCAGTTTGAATGCTTACGGCGGGAAAATCCGCTTTCAGGATGTCGGAACCTATACCCTGACTGCCTCCATGACGGATGCTCTTGACCGTGTATTCTCTTTCAGCGCAGCTACAACCGTCTACCCGGTACCTTCTGTTTCGCTGAGTGCGCCGCAAGTATGGTATGCAGGAGAAGCTGGAGCGGTTAGTGTCACCGGTACGGATCTAGAAAACCTCACAGCCAACTGGGCAGTCAGCAAGGATGCAGACGAAGCCAAGCCTTATGCTGCTTATGCTTCCGGTATGTTGACAGAAGAAGGTGGCTCCCTCGTTTTTCCTGCAAAAGGAACCTATGAGCTGACCCTGACCATGACGGACCCTGCCGGCCGTACCTACGAAAGAAAACGGAGCTTAACTGTCTATCCTATCCCAACCATGAACATCAGCGTTCCGGCATTGACCTACAGCGGGGATTCCATGGCAGTTACCGCTTCGGGCTCCGAGCTGGCGGAAACGAATATTGCTTGGCTCCTTTCTGTTGATGGCGGAGCCGCCAGACCATATGCTGAATATGCATCTGGAACTCTATCGTCCAACGGAGGAAATCTGCATATCTCGACCAATAAGACAATCTCTGTAAAGTTGATCGCAGAAGCAACAGATACAAACGACCGCAAGTTTACGTTTGTTTCAAATGCAGGAACAATCAAGCCTGTTGCCAGCTTCCCGTTTACCATTCCGTCCTCTGTTCATATCGGCGCTGGTTTTAATGTATCCCTGCCGGCAGCCACCGGACTGGATGGCAGAAATCTAGTGTGGGCGCTGACTAAGGGCGGCAGTCCGGCAGCTTACACCGGAAGTCTCACCAATAGTGGCGGCAATATCACCATCAGTGCCACAGGCAGCTATGTTCTGACTGCCAGCACCACAGACAGCACGGGACGCGCCTTTAGTTACTCTCAAAATGTCGCCATTACCAACAATGCACCGAACAAACCGACTGGAAGTGCTTCCGTTACCCGCACGGCTCAAAATGCCAAGCTGCGGGTGAATCTTACTGCATCGGCTACCGACCCGGATGGGGATGCTGTCACACTGGAATACTCCGGCAACACCGCCGACGGCTATTATGCCGTGGGAACTCACACCGTGAAGGTCCGTGCCAAGGATGCATGGGGGCTATATTCCGACTGGACGAATATCACCTTCACTGTAAGCAATTCTGCACCCGGCACCCCGGTGATTACCCGCACACCAAACGGCAACAGTATAGCGCCGGGCGTGTCCATCACCATTACCGCTTCCAGCAGCGATCCGGATGGAGATGCCATCACCTATATTTGGGAAGGGCGTCCCGCACAAACAAGTACTGCTTATCCGCTTGGCAAGAACATGGTGCGTGTGAAAGCCGTGGATTCCACTGGAGCCGAGTCGCCCTGGGCAGCAATCGTTTTCTTTGTAGCCGACCCGAATCGCGGCGGCGGCATGACTCTGACAGGCCCGGAATCAGTTATTCTGGAGCAGGGTATTTCCGGTGCGACCATTACCAATTACACCTTTACCGTGCCGCCTGTATCCGGGCATTCCGGCAATGACTACGGACGTGTCCGCGGATACAATACCTTGACCGGACAGTGGGATCAGCTCGACTACGGAACTACCACCAACGGTATCACCTTCAGCCGTTCCCTTTCGCCCGGCATCTACAGTCAATTGGAGATGTTTTATTATACAAATCACGACTGCATGTATAACAAATCAAACATTACCTACAGTGTGGAGTTTTACTTCCAATAATCAGCCTCACCTGGAAAGGAGGGCTTTTCATGAGTAACATTCAGATTAAAAACAACCGCATTCTGTACTACGGAAACACGGCAGGCTATCTCTCCGGGGAAAATGCTGTGGTCGATCCTATGTTCCAAACCGATGAACTGAAATCCTATCTCACAGAAAAAAAGGGACTGGAAGTGGAATGGACACCCGGCACCTTCGAGCGTCTGGCGGCGGGAACCCTCGATCCGGAGGGCAACGCTGCACTGTTAAGGCGCTGCCGTGTGTGGCAGATTGCACCTGAAACGGATGTGATGATGAAATTCATCAGCTATGATGACTTTACAAGACGTTTCGGAGAACCAGACCCTGCCAGCTATCAGGTAGTGTACGACGGCGAGGTGGACACCAATGATCTGGAAGCACTCTATACCAAATTTAATGTCGACCACCCACCCGACTATGAAGGGCACAGTCTGTCTATGTCAGATGTGCTGGAGCTGTATGATAAAAGCGGCAGCACCTTTCATTACTGTGATACCTTTGGTTTCAAGGAAATCTCATTTCAAGCGCCGGAGCAGGAACAAATTGAAGGGCCGCAAATGAATCTGTAGCCATAAACCATACAGCCATAGGGCTGTTTTTTATTGCCTGAAAATGAAGGAGGAAAACACATGAACCAGCAATTAACATCCATCAGAATCGATGCCCGTATCAATAAGATTCACTTAAATGGCAGAGTAAGAGCCTTTGCACCCATTACGCTTGCGGACTGCTTTGTTGTCCGGGGGCGTGAAGGTCATCGAAACACCCACCGGTCTGTTTGCTGCTATGCCCAGCCGCAGAAGTACCTCCGGCGAGTACCGGGACACCTGCTTTCCTATCGTAAAAGAGCTTCGGGAGCAGATCAACGAAGTGGTACTGGAAGCATACCGAAAGGCACTCTTGCAGGCCGGGGAGCAGACACTGCAAGTAGAAGAATCTGAAGAAGGAGGATTCCCCCATGAGTAAAACACAAACTGCACCGAAAGCCGCACCAACCGCCGCTGAACAGCCGCTCTCCATGAAGATCGATGTAAAAATCGGCTCCATTCGTCCGGATGGAAATGTCAGAGCGTATGCATCGGTCAACCTAAACGACTGCTTTGCTATCCGCAACGTTAAAATCGTGGACAGCACCAAGGGGCTGTTTATTGCCATGCCCAGCTATAAGGCGGGCAATGGCGAGTACAAGGATATCTGCTTCCCGGTCACCAAGGAGTTCCGCGAGCAGCTGAATCAAGCGGTTGTCGATGCCTACCAACAGGCACTGACACAGAGTCAGACCCAGGGCAGACAGCTGATGGAACAGGCTTCCCAGCCGGAACAGCAGCCCGGTATGCAGATGGCAGGGCTGTAGTCTTGCCTTGTCACCCATTCACCAATATTAAAAACCAAATCAAATAAAATGGAGGTCATTTCAATGAAAAAATTCGTATCCAAGGTAAGCAATAAGCTCACCACAAAGGCACTGGAAGCACAGGCTTTGCTCCGCAGAAAGGACGGGGAAAATTTCGTCGACACGGCCATCAAGATCCTTATGGCTGTTGTCATTGGGGCTCTGGTGCTGGCCGGACTGTATGCTCTGTTCGGGGAGACCGTCTTACCTACATTAAAACAGCGTATCGTTGATATGTTCAATTATGGTGGCTGATCCGTCGCTCCTGCTGCAGGGCGGCTTTTTTATTGTCCTGCTAACTGCGGTATCCGCTTGGGATATCTGCAAACGGATCGTCCCCGATATGCTGTGCCTATGCATCGTCCTGACCGCTCTGCTTGATTTTACGCCGGAAAAACTGCTTGGACTGATTCCCAGCCTCGTCCTGCTCAGTGCCGCCCTGTTATGGGGCGGCATGGGCGGCGGGGATATCAAGCTCATGGCGGCTTCCGGTCTGGTGCTGGGCTTTTACAACGGAATGACAGCGTTAGTGGCAGGACTTATCCTGCTTCTTCTGTTTCATATGCTGTGTTTTATCATCCAAAAACTGCGTGGGAGGACTGTGCCAAGGGCATACCCCCTCGCGCCTTTTCTATCCATTGGCTGTCTTGCAGCCTATTTTTTATTTTGAAGGAGGACTATCCCATGAAAAAAACATTAGTTACTGTCGCTTGTGTTGCCGTTCCGGTTGCTGCAGTTGCAGCACTGCTTATCCGCAGATTCCGAAACCGCCGCTTTTTTTAATTCTAATCCGAATGTTAATAGAAAGAAGGAGGAATTGTCTCTATGAGTTTTCTAAAAAACCGCACGATGCTGGGGGTACTCTGCATCGTGCTTTCGTTACTCATCTGCTTTGCGCTTACTCCGCTGTTTAACCAAAGCGTATCGCAGAAAACAAGTATTGTTCGGGTGGTAAAGGAGATCAAAGCCGGCGACCAGATCACAAAGGATACTGTGCAGACAGTGGAGGTGGGCGGATATAACCTGCCGGAGAACTTAATGCGCCAGCCTGAATCGGTGATAGGCAAATATGCCGAAGCGGACCTGTTTCCCGGAGATTATATCCTTACCGATAAGCTCTCTGACGTTCCAGCTGCTGAAAATGCCTATCTGTACAGCTTAAATGGTGACAAGCAGGCCATTTCGGTCAGCATCAAAAACTTTGCCCAAGGGCTTTCCGGCAAGCTCATCTCAGGCGATATTGTCTCGGTCATTGCACCGGACTATAAAAAACAGGGAGCCACAGTCATTCCCCCGGAACTGACCTATGTAGAGGTGATCGGCGTCACGGCCAGCACCGGCTATGACACAGATACCGGAGAGATTTCTGAAGAGGAAGATGAAAAGGAGCTTCCCTCTACTGTGACACTGTTGGTATCGCCCGAACAAGCAAAAATCCTTGCAGCGCTGGAAGCGGATGGAAAGCTCCACCTTTCACTTGTTTTCAGGGGGGCAAAGGAAAGTGCCGTTCAGTTTACTAAGCTGCAGGATGAGGTTATCGCCAAGCTGTATCCCGTACCGGTAGCATCGGACGATACTGAAGCGGCGCAGCCCTCCGGCACAGAACCCTCTGCTGAAACGGAGGCTCCTGCCACAGAAGCAGGAGGTGAATAAGATGCTGAACTTTATGAAGGGAAGCCTGTTCTCCCGAGATAAAACGGAAGCCCTGCCGGAGGAACCGGAACAGGATGTGCAGGTGCTGGCAGTATGGGGCAGCCCCGGCAGCGGCAAGACCACCGTTAGTGTGCGCCTTGCAAAATACCTTGCCGAACAAAAAAAGAACGTGGCACTTTTGCTGTGTGATATGACCGCCCCCATGCTTCCCTGCATCTGCCCTCCCGGTGACTTGGAGTGTGAACGCTCTCTTGGCAGTATCCTTGCCGCCACCCATGTAAGCGATCTGCTCATTGAACAGAACTGCGTGACCCATAAGAAAATCGGCAACCTGACCATGATCGGCATGCTCAAGGGAGAAAATGTGTTTACCTATCCGCCCTACAGCCAGGAGCTGGCGGCGGAACTGATCGACCACCTGCGAGACATCGCACCCTACATCATCATCGACTGTGGCAGCTATATTGCTCACGACATTCTGTCAGCGGTTTCTCTTCTGGAGGCGGACTCCGTTCTCCGTCTGGTAAACTGCGACTTAAAATCAATCAGCTATCTGTCCAGCCAGCTTCCCCTGCTGAAGGATCAGAAATGGGATGCAGATAAGCAGTATAAGGTGGCATCCAATGTACGCTCCAAGCAGGCAGGAGAGCATATTGAACAGGTGCTGGGCAATGTGGTATTTCAGCTCCCGCATTCCGATGAGCTGGAAAATCTGGCTCTCTGCGGAAATCTGTTTGGGGAGCTGAGCCTCAAGGATAGCCGGGGGTTTCGCAAGGAGATTGAAAAAATAGCAAAGGAGGTGTTTGGCGTATGAGCCGAAAGAAGCCTGGAAAAGCAGACCGGCAGACGGTATCTGCTCCAGTTATGAAAATAGATAAGACACGAACTGCGGCAGGCTCTCAGAGCCTGTTTTTTTCATCCTCAAATACCCATGAATTTGGTTCCGTCCTCCGGGAGGTGCAGGCGCATATTTCCTCCCATTATGCGGGACTCATTACGGATGGCAGTAACGGGGAGCGAAAAGAGCAGATCAAACGGTATATTGCCAAGTACCTCCAGGATAACCGGGTAGCAGTGGCGGGAATGACCGAGAACCAGCTCACTGACGCGCTTTATACCGAAATGGCCGAGTTTTCCTTCCTGACCAAGTACATCTTCGGGGAGGGCATTGAGGAAATTGACGTAAACGCCTGGGACGATGTGGAAGTTCAGTACAGCAACGGCATCACCAAGAAGCTTACGGAACACTTTGAAAGTCCCGAACACGCAATCAATGTGGTGCGCCGCATGCTGCATGTCTCCGGCATGGTGTTAGATAATGCCAGCCCTACTGCACTTGGGCATTTAAGCAAGAATATCCGTATTGCGGTTCTAAAGTCTCCAGTGGTGGATGAAGATGTTGGCGTAGCCGCCTCTATCCGTATTGTAAACCCGCAGTCCATGCAAAAGGATGACTTTACCGGAGGCGGCACAGCCACGGAGCCGATGCTGGACTTTTTATCGGAATGCCTGCGATACGGGGTGTCCACCTGTGTGGCTGGAGCCACCAGCTCCGGCAAGACCACGCTGGCAGGATGGCTTCTGACCACCATCCCGGATGGAAAGCGTATCTTTACCATTGAAAACGGCTCCCGCGAGCTTGCATTGGTAAGGCGCCAAGATGGGCAAGTCGTAAACAGTGTCATCCACACGCTGACCCGCGACAGTGAAAATGAACGGCAGCGGATTACGCAGACCAGTCTTCTGGATATGTCTCTGCGCTTTAACCCCGATTATGTAGTGGTGGGAGAAATGCGAAGCGCCGAGGCAAACGCAGCCCAGGAAGCAGCCCGAACTGGTATCACGGTATTGACCACTATTCACTCTAACAGCTGTGAGGCCACATGGCGCAGAATGGTATCCCTGTGCAAACGTGCGGTGGATATGTCTGATGAAACCCTCATGGCGTATGTGACAGAAGCCTATCCCCTTGTGGTGTTCTGCAAGCAGCTGGAGAATAAGGCCCGCCGCGTCATGGAAATTATGGAATGCGAGATCCTGCCGGACGGCACAAGAAACTTCCGTCCGCTGTTCCAGTACCACATCACCGAAAACCGTATGGAGAACGGGAAATTCATCATTGCCGGACACCATGAGATCGTGCAGGGCATCTCAGGAAGTCTGCAGAGAAGGCTATTGGAGAACGGCATGCCGCAAAGTACACTCAAGCGCATTCTTGCGATGGGAGGTGCCGCATGACAGGAATCCTTTTAACTGCCTGCATCGGTTTGATTGCAGGCAGTTTTCTCATCCTCGGCCTTTCTCCTCTGGAATTTACAGATGGTCTGTTTGGGTTTCTGACCCGAAAGGATCAAAGCATCCGTGCGCAGATCAATGAAAGCACGAACCGGAAAAAAGCCCGTTTTCTGCGCCGGGAGATCATTGAAGTGCAGGAGATCTTAAAACTCACCGGACGTGCAAGCCGCTTTTCCATGGTTTGCGCGGTATCGCTGTTACTTTTCGCGGCAGGGGCGGCCTTTGCTATTCTGCTAAACAACGTATTTCTTGTGCCAGTGCTGGCGGCGGGGCTGATGTCCCTGCCCTTTTGGTACATCCGGCTGACGTCAACTCATTACAAAAAGGCGGTGGCGGCCGAGCTGGAAACTGCGCTCTCCATCATTACAACCTCTTATCTAAGAAACGAGGATATACTCACCGCAATTGAGGAAAGCGTACAGTATTTGAATCCGCCGGTAAAAAACGTGTTTACAGAGTTTCTGGCACAAACGCAGCTCATTGACCCGGATGTGGAAGCTGCACTCCATGCCATGAAGCCAAAGATTCAGAACGATGTGTTCCACGAATGGGTGGATGCCATCAGCTCCTGCCGTTATGACAGAAGCCTAAAAACCACGCTGACGCCCATTGTCTCAAAGCTCAGCGATATGCGGATTATCAATGCGGAGCTGGAGTATCTGGTATCTGAACCACGCAAGGAATTTATCATTATGGCGATGCTGGTGGTGGGCAACATCCCTATCATGTACATGCTGAACCGGGATTGGTATCATACGCTGATGCACACCATGGTGGGACAGATTATTCTGGCAGTGTGTGCTGCCGCCATGTTTATCTCCACGGCCTTTGTCATTAAGCTGACCAAGCCCATTGAGTACAGGAGGTGACCGGGATGATGACACAGTTATTTTTTACCGGAATCCTTATTGCCGCGGGGTTATTTCTGATATTGGCAGATGTGCTAAAGCTTCCCGCCATGGGAGCCGGAAAGGCCATGCTGGGAGCCGGCAAGGAAAATAAGAAAGCTGCTAAAACAGTGGAAGCGTGGCTGATGACAGGTGCGGTAAAGCTCTCGAAATACATCCGGATGGATGAGTACAAGCGAAGCCGAATGGCAAATATCCTGAAGGCTTCCGGTATTTCCATGACACCGGAGGTGTATACGGCCTATGCCATTACCAAATCCGGAGCCATAGCACTTGGTGCGCTGCCGTGCCTGTTCCTGCTTCCGCTGCTGGCTCCGGTACTGTTGATTCTGGCAGTGCTGACCTATTTTCAGGAAACAAAACGTGCTGACGAGCAGCTTCGGGAAAAGCGAGAGCAGGTAGAAGGTGAGCTTCCCCGATTTGTGGCAACCATTGAGCAGACCCTAAAGGCCAGCCGGGATGTGCTGGCGATGATTGAAACCTACAAGAAGAATGCCGGACCTGCCTTTGCCCATGAGCTGGATGTGCTGACCGCTGACATGCGCTCCTCCAGCTATGAAGCGGCGCTCACCCGGTTTGAGTCAAGGCTTAATTCGCCCATGCTCTCTGATGTGGTCAGAGGTCTCATTGGCGTACTGCGCGGCGATGACAGCGCTGTTCATTTTCAGATGCTGGCGCATGATTTTAAAGCACTGGAGCTTCAGAGACTCAAGGGGCAGGCACAGAAGATCCCGCCGAAGATCCGGATATTCTCCTTTATTATGCTGATGTGCTTTCTTTTTACCTATCTTGCCATCATAGCCTTGGAGATTTTAAATTCTCTTGGAACAATGTTTTAGATTGGAGGTGTAACTTTGGAAAACAAATATCAAGCCCTGCTGTTTGACCGGATACAGGAAAATTACAATGCTTTTACCGCAGAATGGGCGGCACTTGCACCGGAGGAACTGATTGAAAAAGCAGAGGAAATCTATGCGGTTCAGATGACAAAAAAACACCTCATGAGCTATGTGGATGAGCAGCAGGCCGCATGGCTGCTGCGTTTTGAAAATCCGCTGGAGGTCGTGCGGGATAGATGGATAGCAGAGAACGGTATGGAGTTGGTGCATGATGAGGATTTCGCCCATGTGCTATGGGCGGTAATGGACAGCCAGGATACAGAAAAACTCTATGCATTGTCAAAAGGCGCAGAACCGTCTACAAACCGGGATCGCCCTGTAACTGTTCGGGAGTTCATTGAAAAGCACCAAGGCGTTGCCTATGATATGATGACGCCAGGCGGATATGTGTATCTTACACCAGAAAAGGCACAACTTCTGCTGGACGGGCAGAGCACAAAGGGGCATCCGGGAAGCCCAGAGTGTGCTGTGGAAATTCCTGCAGAAGAACTGCTGGAACAGGTGGTTGTAAATGCCCGTTTCAGTGATGGTGCATGGCATCTGCTCAGTGATTATATTTATGAAATGGATATGGAGCAGGAGCAGACACCCATGGAGGGGGTGACCCTGTGCTGAAGAAAATTCTGAAAAACAGGCGCGGTGAAGGTTATATTGACGTAGCCGTGCTGGTGTTGTGCGTAATGCTGGTTATTGCTGTGGCAGTCAGCGTCCTGCCTGTATTCGTTACAAAGAACAAGCTGGACACCTATGCTTCCGAGCTGTGCCGGGAAGCGGAAATTGCTGGGCGTGTTGGAAATGAAACGACACTTCGGGCGCAGGTGCTGACCGAAAAGACCGGAATTAATCCCAATATCTCTTGGTCAAAAAGCGGAAAAATCCAGCTAAATCAGGATGTTACTGTGACGGTGACCGTGCAGACAGACCTTGGATTATTCGGCGGATTCGGGAGCTTCCCTGTCACACTGAAAGCACAGGCCAGCGGGAAAAGCGAGGTGTATTGGAAGTGACAAATGGGAAAAAATATGATATTCTGAAAAATAACAAAGGAACCTCGTTTCCCTTAATTATTGCAGTAGCCTTGGTGCTGCTGATGGTGCTGTGCGGAGCCGCCGAATATATCCGACTTGCAATTATTGCCCAGGGTGTCCGGGACGCGGTTCAATCCGCTGTCATTTCCACCGTGAACGACAGCTATGACGATGTATATCACGGTGTCCGGGAGGGCTATGCCGGAGCATACATGCCATCTGCGGATGAATTTGAGGAAAGCCTCGACTACGGCGACATATATGGGTATCTGGACGAGCTGTTGGGGCTGCGCTACGAAGGCGGATATCATGTAAAATATGCCGGAGATGGCTTGGAATTCAAACTCTCACGACTATCTGTAAACTTAGAAAATATGCCGCTGGCACCGGGCAGCCCAAACAACAGCCGTGGATTTCTGGCTGATGCAGTGATTCGATTGGAGGTTCCGGTACGGTTTGGGGGCAAGCTGCTCCCGCCGATGGTGATTAACCTCAAAGCGCAGGCGAAATATATGCCTTTATTTTAGCTGTTTTCGGATTATCCATAGACTTCCGAAAACTTATGTAGTATGGTGTGTCATTGAAAAACATACCATCAACCATTCACGAAAAGGAGGTCATCCTACATGAAACTGACAGAAAAAACAAAACGCAGACTTACAGTTGCAGGACTCGGTGTTGTGAGCATCGCCCTTGTAATAGCAATTGCCTCACAGTTTAAAACAGAGGTTCCCAACGAACCGGAGATACTGCCAACGCAGGCGGTGTCCAGTGAGGTCACCCCCAGCGTAGATATTCCGGACCCTTCTACGCTGCCTTCGGAAACGCCGAAGATCAGCGTACCATCAATTGATCCGACAGAAACACCAGCAGTGACGGAGGGTGCGGATACCGGAAAATCCACCGGTACCGAGCAGAGTATCCAGGCAGAGCCTACGAAACCACCCGCACCTACAGAAGCACCTAAACCGGAAGCTTCCAAAGAAGAACAACCTGCCGCTAATCCAAGCAAGCCTCTTGAGAATAAGACGGAGGGAACGGTAAAGACAACACCGCAGGAACCCGCAGGTGGAGAAAAGAAAGATGGAAAGATATATGTACCGGGTTTTGGATGGATTGAAGATGAAGGCGGCGGTGTTAAGCAGGAGACTGTGGGTAATGAGGGCGATGAGCTGACAGGAAATAAAGTGGGGCAGATGGATTAGCCCACAAAAAAGAATATAACATAAAAAGCACCGATTATTCGGTGCTTTTTACTGTTTCAGGGAGGTATCATATGAAACGACATCTCAGTATTTTGCTTATACTGGTGCTGCTAGTTTCTGCGTTTTTGCCGAACACCGCCCATGCCGAAGGAGATGGAAACATTGATCATGGAGGTGGCGGCATGGGTAGCGGTACCAGCGAAAACTATTGGAATTCTGGCAATGAGGGTGTTAGAATTACCGTTGTTCGTGAAAGCGATAGAGCTACTGTAACAACCCCTATAGATTTCTCAAACAAAACCCCATCGGTCTCTGTGCATTTTGGAAAAGTTTCGAAAATTGCATATACCAACGGGCACGGGGTTTCGCCAACCACGTCAACGTACACTTGCTTAAAACCAGCTCTTTCCATGCCTCGAATAATAAGTTCAGGCAGTGGGCAGGCAAGCATTGCACAAATTAAAAGTTATTTTACAGATGAACTTGTTATCCGATATATCGCTCAAGTTACCGGTATGAACTATGATGTATTAATTAACGGCGAATACAAGCTTCTGCTGGAACCTATTGCCTATATTACATTTCAGGGTGTAAAAATGGCGATGACAGCCACCGAAGCAGCGCTTTACGATCAGAAGCTAGGTGGTGGACTGCGAAGCAAGATGGTTTCGCTTAGCCACAAAAACCTGCCTTTAGCAATGTTTTTAGAGGTATCGGATCTCGGTTATCCCGCATGGTCAGGCTCAAGATCATCATCGGCCTCTAATGTTGATATCATTTCATCCCTGGGAATCGGTGTTGTCAGGTTTAAGGAAAAACCTAACAAACCACCCGAATTGACTGCATGGGATTATGAGTATCGCGTTAATACCGATGTCATCACCGCAGTCACTGTTCGTGGCGGTCAGTCCGATCCTGACCATCCGGTAACAGTCCGATTCAACATAGGTGGCAGAACTTATACCGTCAGTGGCGTGTACTACCCAGAGGGGGATAGCCAACTGGTATGGGTACGCTGGAGGACACCCTCCACACCACAGACAATGACCATTGATGTGTCTGTATCAGGCAGCGGCTCTGCCAGTAAGGGTACCATTACAGCTAAAATCGTTGACCTATCCGGGAATGATCCGCCTAATCCTGTGGCAGATGACCGGAACGACGGATATACCAAACCATCCGTGCCGAGCAAGGAACAGAAGACCTCGGCCTCTTGGGGTGTCTGGCGCCCGTGGTGGCATGAATATTGGGTTTGGCACAGCGGTGATGAAGATGAAGATGGATGGTGGGAAGACGAAGGATGGTGGGAGTTCGATTGGGACGCTTATCATGCCAGTCTTTCTGCAACCATGCGCATCACGCCCGATGCAAAGATACCGACTGCCTCGGGAAAAACCATGGGAAGCGGTTACGGAATCAATCAAAGCACTACTGCAAATGTCAGTACCAATCAATCCTCTGCGGTGACTGATGCGCAGAATGCCGTTACCTATTTTCCAGAATTTCAATATCAGACGTACTGGCGGCTTTTAGAGCGTACCCAATACGGCTATAGCTCCAGGTTTGAATTTGCTGCCAACAAGTATTCTACCTACAAACGCAGAACCCACTTCACTCCCGTATGGATGCCAAACGGAAGCTACACTCCCTACACATGGCTGATAGATTGCTGGACGCGTGCGACTCGTTCGTAACTGAAAAGGTTACGCACAAGTCTGCATTATCTCTTAATAAAATATGTAATGCAGTTCTTGGAGAAGTGATATTTCAATGAGTGGAATGATGGGGTAACGCCTTGAAACGCTCACCCTGATACTCCGATATGCGTGAGCTTGGCAAAAAGCAAAGCGTATAAAGCTCGGTGAAGTCGGCTGAAAGCTACCGTAGCTTCAATGATTACCATTGAAAACGAAAGCTTCCCAGAGGTGAGAGGTGTAGCTGATAGGTCGGGGGTCTATAAAATGCCTATGGTTAGAATGTGTAAGACTAACACTGACGAAAATCCGAATGTACGGGTCTATAAGGCTGAACATATAGAAATGTATGTGAAACTACGGTTTGGCATATGGGGTAAAGTAAAACTGTCGTCCTATGAAATACCCTATACCGTTACAGGCGGTATCAAGTATGCAGGCTCAGAGGATTACCTAAGGGCATCATGTAAAGATAGGAATATCGGAACGAGGAAAGGTCAGAACGCAGAGAGTTGCCCTCTATGAAGCGTTGTCAAGGAAAGTGATTTTCACATAACTTGGCTTTATCTGACTGAGAGTAGTGGCATGACCTGTGAAGCGGTGATAATAAGCCGTGGAGGAATAGCCACAAGTCACTAAAATTACAAGAAAAACAAACACTAACAAATCAAAGGTTCGAGTATGACTAAGAAAAGCAAATCCATATTGAAAGGATTTACTGACTTTGACAGGACTGCGAGCAGCGAAGAAAGCATATCTGCGAAATGCTGAATATTATGACTTCCAGCAGGTTCTTGATGATTTATATGCAGAAAGCAAAGAGCAAAAGGTATTCTCAGATTTAATGGGATACATTTGTTCAGAGCAGAATATTCGATTGGCATATAGAAATATCAAAACCAATTCAGGGAGTAAAACAGCGGGAGCAGACAATAAAACAATTTCTCATTTAGAAAAATGGGAGACGGCAAAATTAATACAGCATATTCAGAAAAAGCTCGATTACTACCAGCCACAAAAAGTCCGCAGAGTGGAAATACCAAAAGGGAACGGAAAAACCAGACCGCTTGGAATTCCTACTATCATGGATAGGCTTATCCAGCAGTGCATTCTACAAGTGCTGGAGCCTATTTGTGAAGCAAAGTTCTTTGAGAGAAGCAATGGATTCAGACCAAATCGAAATGCAGAACAGGCAATGGCGCAAGCCTACAAATGTATACAGATTCAGCACTTGTATTTTGTGGTTGACATTGATATTAAAGGCTTCTTTGATAATGTCAGCCATGGAAAGCTGTTGAAACAAATGTGGGCTATGGGTATCAGGGACAAGAAGCTTTTATCAATCATTTCCTGTATGCTCAAAGCAGAGGTCGTTGGCATAGGGTTTCCAGAAAAGGGAACGCCGCAGGGTGGCATAATATCCCCACTCCTGTCAAATATTGTGCTAAATGAATTGGATTGGTGGATAGCCAGCCAGTTTGAGCTTATGCCTACGCAACGTAAATATAGCCTGCAAACAGCGAGAAATGGTACTGAAATCAGGGGTCATATCTACTCATCATTGCGGAAATATACAGAACTAAAGGAATGCTTTGTTGTTCGTTACGCCGATGATTTTAAAATATTTTGTCGGTACAGAAGCGATGCGGATAAAATGTTCATTGCAACAAAAATGTGGTTAAAAGAACGTTTGGGGCTTGATATTAGTCCCGAAAAATCAAAGGTAGTCAATCTAAAAAGAAGCTACTCCGAATTTCTGGGGTTTAAGCTTAGAGCCACTCCGAAAGGTAAACAGCCAAACGGAGAAACAAGGTATGTTGTTCAATCGAAATTGAATGAGAAATCCATGAAGAAGATTGCAGAGAAGCTGAAAAGTGCCATTAAGGAGATACAACGTCCTTCAAATGACACGGAAGAATACAAGGCGATTATGCGATACAATTCAATGATAATCGGCTGGCATACTTATTACAGAATTGCTACCGATGTCAATCTTGACCTTAATAAATATGCTTTCTTAGTACACCGAGCCTTAAAAAGAAGACTGAAAGACCGTTTGAAAAAGACCTCTGATGTTCCATTGTCTCCATTTATCAAAGTGAAATATGGTAAAAGCAAGCAGTTGAGATACGTGAAGAAGCACCCAATCCTTCCCATAGGCTATATAAAACACTCAAGTCCTATGTTTAAAAAGAAAAGTATTAACAAGTTTACAACCGAAGGCCGGGCTGAAATTCATAAACAGCTCGGAAATATCAACATGGGTGTTTTGCATTACCTTATGCTGAATGCTGATGCAAGCAAAAGCGTTGAGTACAATGACAATCGACTGTCATTGTACTGCGCACAGCAAGGGAAATGTGCTGTCTCGAAGAAATTGCTTGAAATTGATGATATTCATTGTCATCATAAAGTTTCCCGAAAATCAGGAGGAAACGATAAATACCAGAATCTAATTATTGTGAGTGAAGATGTTCACATACTTCTTCACGCTACCACTAAGGAGATAGTAGAAAAATATCTGAGGAAACTAAAACCCGATAAACGGCAGTTGAGTAAGGTGAATTCCTTGCGTAAGCTTCTAAATTTAGAAGTAATTCAGCAGTCTTGAAAGTTATGTGTATTGTGTAAATGAATTTTAGTGATGGAACGCCGTATGAGCTGAAAGGCTCATGTACGGTGTGGGTCGGGGGAAAAGACGGAGATTATATCAAGGTCTTACCTATCGACATCTTCGGGAATGCTTTCTATGAATCTGACCGACTCAGTAAACATCCAGGGAAGCGTTTGGGATGACTGGCACATTGCGCCTGTCAAACCGGATTGAGAGGTACAATATGGCATATGAACGCATTGAAAAACCGGAGGGCAGCCTATATCATTACACCAAAAAGGAACGGCTGGACAGCATTTTGCAGGACGGCAGAATACGCCGGTTTGGTGACCGGGAATGCTGGTTCTGCACTTCTCTGGAGGATACTTTGACATTGATGGAAAGAACGGTCATGCAGGAGGGTAAGCCCTATTATGATGTAAACGGTATACTCCAACGGTATCCAACCTTTGTGCCGGAGGATTATGTGATTCTCAGACTCACGCACCGATACCAGAATGGTGAATGGGTTCGCTGGAATCAGGAGATATCCCACGGCAGTCCTCCCGAGCTGCTGGCGGCGGCAAAGGAATTCAGCCGGTTAAAGGTCGGTTTCCGTAGTGACTTTAAATTTCAGGCAAATCCGGAGGTGATAGAGGTCGCTCCGTTGCTGGAGCAAAATCAGCAGCCCCGGCTTTCCATGTAGCAAACAACAGCAGAAAAGCAACAAGGCTGTGGAGTGAAAACTTCACGGCTTTTTTCTGCACCAAAACCAATAATGAAAGGTGGTAACCCTATGAAAATGAAACGAATCCTGTCTATGCTCTGTGTCATGCTGTTGATTATCGGACTGTTCGGTACGACAGCGTATGCGGCAGGTTCCGGCGATGTGGCGGGAGCGATTGAAGGAACATGGAACGATGCCTCCGGGCAAATCAAGACCGTGGTGAACAAGGTCGTTTTTCCCGCAATTGACCTGATTCTGGCGGTCTTTTTCTTTGCTAAACTTGCGATGGCGTACTTTGATTACCGTAAGCACGGGCAATTTGAGTGGGCCGCGCCCGCAATTCTGTTCGCCTGCCTCGTGTTTGCACTGACCTGCCCGCTGTACATCTGGACGATTTTAGGGATGTAGATACAGCAAGAGCCGTTGCATCTAAGTAAGGTGCAACGGCTCAATTTCGTGGCAAGTCAGATTTGATTGTGTAGGTGAACTTAGTCACCAACAGAGGGGTTTCTCATTTGGTTCGTTCAGAATATTCATGAAGTAAAATAGGCAATAATGCTTTGCTCCATTGATTTGATCAGAACAATCTTTTCCCATCTGAAATATCAATATCGAGCTCTTTTGCCACACTGTTTTGCTTAAATGGATTTATTTTTTCCACTACACCGTCACGTTTGAAAAGTGAGCCTGTATTCTTGAACCAAAAGGTTACATCTGCTTTTACGCATTGTTCACGGATATTAAGTACCCAATCATAATCGCACATACGGGCTTCTCGTCCTGTTTCGCCGCCAACAGTAACATGGTCTACTCCATGAAGATAGGGTGTTAAATCAATCGCTTCTAAAAGTGGGGAGCAAGCAATAAAACGCCGCTTAATCGGATAGGATAAAAAGAGTGGGAGTCTGTAATCGGCTAATTCTTGATTTTCGACAGTACAGCCAATATTCACATTGTCATAGCCTGACCCCCAATCAGACGGAAGCGATTGGGGGAAGCGGTCAATTCGCTTTGTCAAAATCAAAAAATCAATATCTGTTCTTTCCTTGATGATTGCCCAAACTTCTTTACGCCACTCATCCGCTTCGGGTAGGAAAAAGTCAGTCGCAAAGCAGGTTGCAAGAATTTTGTTTCCTTTAATGTTGTATTCGCCCTTTGCATTTTTCCTTACAGGCCAATCAAATTTATCTGTTTTTTGTATGGTGCTTTGACCGTAGCGTTTCGCATGTGGCCCGTAAAAATAGCAATTTGTACAGCCATCACTTATTTTATAACAGCCTGTCCATGGCTCCCAGTTCATAGTGTTCCTCCTCTTGGATGAGTGAAGCCGATGATAGAAGAAATGCAGCCGCTTGTCAAACGCAGCGTTTAAACGTCACCGTCTGTGCCTTCATGAAGATCTTACCCACCTCATAGCCGTAGGAGGGCAGTTCCTTCTTGAAGTTTAAAAAGGCATGGTCAATGGGAAAGCCCAGAATCTGTTCAATCTCGGCATAGGTCAGCGTGAAGCTGTTTTCCGTGCGTTGACCTATCGCCTTCCAGAGCGGCTCATATTTACTCATTCTCCCTCTCCTCCGATCTTGTTTGGAATAATATAGCGGCTTGGATTTACCAAAGCCGCCATGTGTCATATATCAAAGCACGACCCATACTGTTTTACGACTTCAAGGGGAAACATTGTGCGCTTGGACACTTCCTCAGCTGACATGCCCTGATTTAAAAAGCGTTTGATAACCGTATTCATATCCTCTGCAATCTCTACAATATGCTTATCGGGGTCATATACCCGAATGTCACGCTGCCCCCACGGGTATTCCTTTATTTCATGCACCCATTGTAAGCCGGATATACTTTTCATTTCGGCGTATACTTTGTCTAAATCTTCCACTTCAAAATAGACTTGAAAGTTGTGTGACTGCTCTTTTACGCTATCGACTGCCACACCAACAAGCTCGGCGTATCCTTGTTGCAGAGAAAAGCCCTCAAAGGTTACATGTACGCCAATATCCATTACAGCGTTTTGATGAAGCACATTTTCATAAAAATGCTTAGAAGCGGATATATCTTTAACCGCTAAAAGACAACCATGATATTTCATTTTTCAATCCTCCTTTGAGGATATTGTATCGTATATCTCTGTTCCGTCATAGTAAAAATCCGACATTGTTTTCATATACTTTTGAGGGGTAACACCGCTGATAGCCTTGAAGTCTTTATCAAAATGGGCTTGGTCGAAATATCCGGCTTGTTGCGACAATGCTGCAAAGAAGCAAGGCGATGTTTGAATGTGCTTTAAGACATAGTTAAAGCGGGTTAGGCGTGCAAAGTCCTTAATATTCATTCCTATTTGCGCAAGAAACAAGCGATTTAATTGTCGCTCACTGTAACCCGATTGCCGGGCAACTTCTTTCACTTGTACTTGTCCATGGCTATCAGAAATCACGGTAGACGCTAATAATAAAGCGTCGGAAATAACGTACTTTTCCATACGCCGGTATAAAATCTTTTCACAAATATTTGCTAAATCTGTTGCGGTTTTAGACATTACAAAGGCTTGATACAACGAATGAAATAGCTCGTTGTCAATGTCCTCAAGCGAAAGGCGCTTGTCTGCAAACTCCGCTTGGCTTTGGCGTGTGATTTGATACAAACCATAGGGCGAAAACTGGATAAGCAGCAGGACATGATAACTATTTGGTTCCATTCCTAACAAAACAGGGGTTAAAGATGCTCCCCATAGTTCGGCAATGACAGCGGTTCCATCAAAGGCAAGCGATAATGTTCCACATGCGTTCGGCATAAGCGTATAGTGCGCCGTAAATGTATCCTTCGATGGAAATACAATGTTGTAGTATTGAATATATTTTCTCAGCCCCACATGGGAGGGAAACATATTAAATTGCTTGTCGTTTTTAGTAATCAAATCGGTCCCCCTTATTTTCAGAGTGAAGTTTTCATGATGTTTATCCGCCGAATCCAAATCAAGCAAATATAAATACACCCCTTCGGGGTAATTTTTTCTTCACTGTCATTTCAAAATAGTTTTACTCAGTAAATATATGAAATAAGTTTACCATAGCAAAATAGAAGTTTCAATCAATTAAATATAGACAATAGGGATGAGTTTGGTGCTATGAAAATTAAAATCCGTTCACCGTCTTTATGCAAGCATTGACTGGCAGATCCTTGGTATGTAAGCCTATGGAAATAAAATAAAAAGGAGGAAATTAATTTATGGGATGCTGGGGAATAACGGCGTTCGAGTCTGACACCGGGTTGGATACAGTGGATTTCATCAGAAGTAAAATGCCGGAGAATGGAGTATTGGAGCTTGAAAAAATCATCGAGGAGATGAGGCAGAAAGAATGGTGTGTGGCCGAAGTCACGGATTTAGCATCGCACACTGGACCGATGGCATTGGCTGAAATGATTGTAAAATTCCAGGATGAGGATATTGGCGATATGGACTATGATGGGGAATGGGCGGCAAACCAAAACAAGTTCAGCAAGGTCAAATACTTTACCGTTACCGAGGAGTCCGTTCAATGGCTCCGGAATTATCTTGCTGACGCACTCGGCTGTATCAAGGAGGAAGCGGAGTTGGCAGCCAATTCTGATAGAAAATGGGGTGGCTGGTTTGAGGAAGAAGACTGGAACGGCTGGCAGAAGCATATGTCCATGCTGATCAGCCGTATGGATTCAATTCTTATGTCTCAGGAGGATGAACTGATCCCTTCTAAGGAGCAGACGAGCGGACCGGTTATGGGCGAGATAAGCTGATGAACGGTGGATGGCATTCGCTGTAGGCGCACTGGTTCAAATTTTTACAACTGATATAAGGGCAGGACAGCCACTATAAAAGATAGTTGTCCTGTTCTTTTGATTGGAGGAAAGATATGTTTTCCTCAAGGAACTAAATAAAAATCAGTAAAAAAGGTTTTCGTATTTTATGCGAGAGCCTTTTTTTATTGGAGGTGATGCCTATGTTTATATGGGATTTTGTAGCCGATACGGTCTTGGGCCAAATCCTTGATTGGATTTACGGCCAAATCATCGGCTTTCTTGGAAATTTCTTTTCCGCAATGGGCGGCATGGGAGCGGATCTGTTTGAAATGAGCTGGGTTCAATCCATCGTCCTGTTTTTTGTTTATCTGGCTTGGGCGCTGTATGGAACGGGGCTGGTGGTGTCTGTTTTTGAGTGTGCCATCGAATACCAGTCCGGCCGGGGCAGCATCCGGGATGCTGCGCTGAATGCCATCAAGGGATTTATGGCAGTGGGGTTATTCTCCACCGTTCCCGTAGAACTGTACAAACTGTCCGTTTCACTGCAGAGTAGTCTGACGGCGGGAATCACTGGCTACGGAAGCGGCTTGGATACCCTTGCCGGAAATATCATCAATGAGCTATCCGCAGCCGGTAATTTAGAAAGCGCGGGTAGCTTGAACGTCTTTGGCGGGCTGGGAGTGATCACCAGTCCGATTATGATGCTGTTTATCCTGATTCTGATGGGCTACGCCGTAATTAAGGTGTTCTTTGCAAATCTCAAACGCGGCGGTATCCTGCTCATTCAAATCGCTGTGGGGAGCTTGTATATGTTTTCCGTTCCCCGCGGCTACATGGACGGTTTCACCAGCTGGTGCAAGCAGATTATTGGGCTGTGTCTGACCGCCTTTTTACAAGCCACCATCCTCATAGCTGGACTGATGGTCGTGAAGGATCAGGCTCTGCTTGGGCTGGGGCTTATGCTGGCGGCGGGAGAGATTCCACGAATCGCCGGAGCTTTCGGATTAGATACCAGCACTAGGGCTAACTTTATGAGCGCCGTCTATGCCGGGCAGACTGCCATGAACATTACGAGGACGATTGTAAAGGCGGTGGCAGCAAAATGAAGCTGGTCTATATCTGTTCCCCCTATGCCGGGGAAATTGAACGGAACGTGAGGTTTGCGCAGGATGCCTGCCGCTATGCTATATCGCAGTGCTGTGCGCCGGTGGCTGTGCATCTGTTATACCCCCAACTGCTAAATGATGCTGTACCGGCAGAACGGGAAGCCGGCATTCAAATGGGACTTCGGGTATTGGCGGCCTGCGAGGAATTATGGGTGTGCGGTTCCCAGATCAGCACTGGAATGCGCTGTGAGATTGCGGAGGCTGAGCGGCTGGGGATTCCGGTCAAACGAGTATCCGCAGAACAAATACAAGGAGGACATACCATGGAGAAATACGGAATATGGGCGCGCAGGAGTGCTGCCTCCGTGTGCGGGGCATCGGAAGCCTGGGTAAAGCAGGACGGAGAGCCGCTGACCTTTGATACCTATGAGGAAGCAGCCGCCGAAGCCAGACGGCTGATAGAAAATACCCGCACACCTAATGTAGCCTACTTTGCAAAAGGAATGGACATCACGCTGGAGGAAGCGCCTTTCTCTGGCATGAAGCTGCAATATTGACTGAACCGCTGACCCTCGGCAGCCTGTTTGACGGGATCGGCGGCTTTCCGCTGGCAGGCGTCGGACAGGATTTTACGCCTGTCTGGGCCAGCGAAATTGAACCGTTTCCTATCGAGGTGACCCGGCTGCGCTTCCCTGAAATGTGCCATGTAGGCGATATTACAAAGCTTGATGGTGCGCAGCTTACACCTGTGGATGTGGTATGCGGGGGCTCACCCTGCCAGGATCTGAGCGTTGCGGGGAAACGTGCCGGCTTACAGGGAGAGCGCTCCGGCCTGTTCATGGAGCAGGTTCGTGTAATCAAGGAGATGAGAGCCTATGACAAAGCAAACGGAAGGTCAGCTGACGCTGTTCGACCTCGGTATATGTGCTGGGAAAATGTTCCCGGAGCCTTCAGCTCCTCTGAGTCAGAGGATTTCCGGGCGGTACTTGAGGAAACCTGCAGAATTGCGGACAGTACCGTATCTATACCTCGACCTCCGGGAGGGGTATGGAAATCTGCTGGGGCCATATTGGGAAATCAATTCTCCATTGCTTGGAGAGTATATGATGCTCAATACTGGCCCCGCACCCCCCAGAGAAGAAAACGTATATACCTTGTCGCAGATTTTGGAGGCCACACCGCATCACAAATATTATTTGAGCAAGACCGCCTGTTTGGGGATTCTGCGCAGAGCGAGGAAACGCGGCAAGGAACTGCCGCCTGTTCTGAAACGAGCGCTGGAGATCCAGGCGGAAGCTCCGGAGCCGTTGGAGGAAGATCTGGAGAATGCCTGACGCCATGGGATGTGCAAAGCCGCCGCATTTATGAAGGCGATGGTGTGTGGCCGTCTCTGTATGGCGGCGAAGGTGGAGGACATGGGTATATAACAGAAGAAAAAAGTGAACCTGTAACGATTCCAATCAATACACAGATAGCCACTAGGCATGAGCGTATGGGAGAAGGAACAGGTCTTGGGATAGGAGCCGATGATGATCCCGCTTTTACTCTCCAGGCATCGCACTCCCATGCTGTATTTCATTCTGCACCAGAAAGCGAAACCATCGCCTTTGCCTGTAACCAGCGGGATGAGGTACGAAATCTAAATGATGTATCCGGGGCAATTCAAGCTCAACCCGGCATGAAACAGCAGACCTTTGTGGCGCAGTTTTCGGAAGAATCCGGCGTTCAGCAGCCAAATTGCCTGACCCCATGGGATACCCAGCAGGAACGGATCTTTACAGAGGACAGCATTGCACCAACACTGGCCGGTGCGGATGGCGGCGGTGGAAGAAATCCGGGCGGGCTGGTGTTTTCGGCAGGTGTAGTTACCAAGGGAAATGGCGACTGCTTTCTGACCCCGGAGCAGCACACAACCCTCACATCGGGTGGCGGGCAGGCCGGACAGGGCTATCCCTGTGTTCTGACAGCTGGTTTCTGTGCAGGAGCCGGTCCTGCTGCGGGAGGGATTGGTTACAGTGAGGAAATTTCCCCGACACTGAAGGCATCGGAGAGCGGAACCAATATGGTGCCCTCCATCCTTTGCCTGAACGACCAGGGCGGCGGGCAGATGTACTGCTCCGAAAACCAGACCGGTACGCTACGAGCACTGGAGCATGGGCACCAGCCATTGATTCTGGACTCCCAGCCGGAGCTGTTTGAGAACCATGGCATTGAATCGCGCTATACCGGACCTCACCCGGTAGCTCCGACAATGTCTGCCCGTTATGGAACCGGCGGCAACAATGTTCCCCTGATTTCCCAGCCAGCTGTTCTTGCCGGGGAGTCCAGTGAAGCTTTGGCACATGATTCGACTTACTGTATTGCCGGAAATATCATTGATCGACAGGATCACAATGGGGGCAATGGACTTGGTGTTCAGCCGGACATCAGCTACACCGTGACATCCACCGACCGTCATTGTGTTTTTTCACAGCAGCGGAGCGATGAGTATGCGCCAAATGAGGTAGTCAGCACGCAAAGTGCCAGACAGTATAAGGATGCAACAGACCTTATATGCGAAGCGGATGTGGCCGGACTGGATTGCCGCAATGGAGTGGAAAACGGCGACTTAAGCGGAACACTGCAATCCAAAACGAATGGTGGCTATTCCCTCAACAATGTGCATCCCATCCGTATCGGTAAGCTGATCCGTAGGCTGACACCTCTGGAATGTGAAAGGCTCCAGGGTTATCCCGATTACTGGACGGACATCCCCGGCGCTTCGGATAGCGCAAGATATAAAGCGCTTGGCAATAGTGTGGCGATTCCCTGTGTGGTGCATGTGCTCCGGGGAATCGCTTATTTTTTACGAAAATTTAAATTGGAACAGGAGGAATCAGAATGTACATCTACCCCGACAACCTAAAATCCAAAGCCACACTGTGGCTTTGGCAGCTCCGGGATATCGGCATCATTGGCGTGGGGCTTTTAATCTCTGTGTTTGCGCTGGTGCAGCTGGGATTTTTGCCGCCCATTGTCATCACAGCCCTCTACGCATTTTTGACCATCCGGTTTGACGATACCAGTATCCTTGATTTTATCCAATATGCCTGCGCATTCTTTTTGACAAAGCAGCAGGTCTACGAATGGGGGTATCAGCCGAGATGAGTAAAACAGAAAAGAAAACAGAAAAACAGCGCAAGGTTACTCGCCAGCTCATTGGAACCAGAGAAGTGACAGATTACAGCCTGGATACCTATCGCGGCGACCGGCTTGTGTATTTTATGATCAAGCCCACCAATATCTCCGTGTTATCTGAGGAAAGTATCTCAGCACGGATTTATGCACTGATGACGGTTCTCAAGGGCATGGCGGAGCTTGAATTTCTGTGCTTGAACAGCCGTGAAAGCTACGAGGATAATAAGCGGTTTTTGCGAAGCCGTATGGAACAAGAAGACAATACGGCTGTGCGAAAGCTGTTGGAGCAGGATCTTATCCATCTTGACCGTATTCAGGTGCAGATGTCTACAGCCAGGGAATTCCTCGTCATCATCCGGCTAAAAAACGAAAAGGATAGCGAGGTGTTCCCCTACTTAAGCCGCATCGAGAAAACGCTGCGGGAGCAGGGCTTCATTGCCAAGCGTTCCGGCAAGGAGGACATCAAGCGGCTTCTGGCCGTCTATTTTGAGCAGAATGTTACAACGGAAAAGTTCGAGGACTTTGACGGCGAACGATGGGTTATTTTCGGGGAGTAAATGCGCCGGTTTTTGTTGGGTTTTCCATCTAGACTTATGTGAGGTATTCGTTTATTGTCATGTGTAATACATGGGAGGTGATGAGAATGGAATATGAGGAAATCATGGATATGGTGGTGGGAGAACTAACTCAGCGCGCACTCAGCCAGCAGCGAGAGGAAGATGAAAACCTCGATCAGCTGATTCTGCGGCAAGCTGAGCTAAGGGCTTCGATAGAGCAATATCTGGAAAAGCTTGATGAACCGGATAGACAGATTTTTCAGGAATACCTTGAACTCAATTTAGAGGTTTGGGGATTTCAGGAAAAGCACCTATACCTGCAAGGGGCAAAAGAATGTGTCCGGTTTTTGAAGGAACTTGGTGTTCTATGACCTTAAGCTTGCCACCAGGAGAATATAAAATGGGAAGCCATGGTTGTACATAGCTTTCCCATTTTGCTCATTTCACGAATTTTTTTTCCATAATAAAATTATTAAGTACTATATTACATCGAACCGCCGTGTTTTCTCGAACCACACGATAGCCTCGCTTTTCAAAGAACGGTTTAGCAGTTATTGAGGCATGCGTAGAAAAAAGAGTAACACCGTGCCGAACTGCTTGTTGTTCAAGTTCATTTACAATAGCCGTAGCAACACCTTTGCCTTGATAATCTTTATGAACAAAGAGCTTGTCAAGGTAGCCGTTATCGTCCATGTCACCGAATCCGACAATAGTTGTATTGATTTCGGCAACAAGAGTGTTGTGATTTAAAAAAGATCTATTCCAAGCTGATATATCTACATCACCCGTCGCCCAAGCATCGAGCTGGTCATTGGTATAATCCTTTGAGTTTATGGTATGAACTGTCTGAAAAAAAAGCTCTGCTAACGTAGTACAATCTTCCGATTTATATTTTCTTAATTCCATGAAACCTCCTATACAGAGTATATAAATAATGGGAACACAGCACTTGATTATGTGTGATGTGAAAAAAATTAAAGCGCTACTATAATAATACCATGTTTTCAAATATTAATAAACCGTTTTTACCCAGCCGTCACAAACTGTGGCAGCTTTTTCAATACCCAAAATCAAACTCAGAAAGGAAGAAGCTCATGACAAGAAAAGTGAAACCCAAAGCCCGGCCGCAGGAGGATGTGCGGATACAAGAATTTCTGGATATGATCGCCCCTTCGGTAATCAAATTTAATGGCGACCATTTTATCTGCGGCAATACCTACCGCTGTGCTTGGGCACTCCGGGAATATCCTACTGCAACCGATGAACAGGCTATTCTCCGGCACCTTGGGGAGAAGGATGGCGTCACCCTGCACCTTTATACCCGACATGTCACCCCGGTGGAGGAAAAGAAAATCATCACAAACGCTGCCAACAAAAACCGGATGCAGCGAACCAGTACACAGGATATCCAGCAGACCGTGACAGCAGAGTCAAATCTACAGGACGTGGCCACCATTGTGGCACAGATGCATCGGAGCCGGGAGCCTCTGCTCCATGCCGCTGTATACATTGAGCTGACATCCCATGATTATGACCAGCTGAAGCTCCTGCAGACGGAAGTCCTGACAGAGTTGGTACGCTCCAAACTTAACGTGGATCGGCTGATGCTGCGCCAGCAGCAAGGTTTTATCTGCGTCATGCCCTCCGGCTGGAATGTGTTTGGGGATCAGTTTGAACGGGTGCTGCCTGCCAGCTCGGTCGCAAATCTCTATCCCTTTAATTACTCCGGGAAAACAGACCCCAATGGTTTCTACCTCGGCAGGGATAAGTTTGGCAGCAATATTCTGGCCGATTTCAACCGTCGCGCCGATGACAAGACTAACGCCAATATTCTAATCCTTGGCAACTCCGGTCAGGGGAAGAGTTACCTGTTAAAGTTAATCCTGTGCAACCTGCATGAATCCGGCATGCATATTATCGGGTTAGATCCGGAAATGGAGTATGAGGATCTGACCATCAATCTTGGGGGCTGCTTTATTGACCTCATGTCCGGCGAGTTCATCATCAATGTGCTGGAGCCAAAAAGCTGGGATGAAAGTGGTGATCCCAAGGATATGGACGCACCCCAGGCATTCCGCCAGACCAGCAAGCTCAGCCAGCATATCAGCTTTCTAAAGGATTTTTTCCGCACCTACAAGGACTTTACGGACCGAGAGATTGACACCATTGAAATCATGCTGGGAAAGCTCTATGAAAAGTGGGGCATCACGGACCACAGCAATTTTGACCGCTTAAATCATTCACATTATCCTATTTTATCTGATTTGTACGACCTCATTGAAAAGGAATATAAGGGCTTCGATGAAAGCCACCGCCAGCTTTATACAGCGGACTCTCTTCGAGAAATCTGCCTTGGACTTCACTCCATGTGTAAAGGAGCGGAGTCCAAGTTTTTTAATGGCCATACCAATATCACCAGCAATGATTTTATTACCTTTGGTGTCAAGGGTGTGCTAAATGCAAGCAAAAATTTGCGTAACGCCTTGTTGTTTAACGTGCTTTCCTACATGAGCAACGAACTTTTGACTACCGGAAATACTGCAGCCAGCATCGACGAGCTATACCTGTTCCTGACGAATTTCACCGCCATTGAATACATCCGTAATTTTATGAAACGAGTCAGAAAAAAAGAAAGCGCCGTTATCCTGGCATCACAGAATCTGGAGGATTT
This sequence comes from Oscillibacter sp., assembly GCF_032018205.1. Taxonomy (GTDB): domain Bacteria; phylum Bacillota; class Clostridia; order Oscillospirales; family Oscillospiraceae; genus Oscillibacter. The sequence continues at coordinate 80,551 of NZ_DALZOY010000008.1, forward strand.
CAACGTAGAGCATATCCGTGAGCTGACCAAGCCCTTATTCTCCATTCCAACCCACCAGTTCCTGTTCAATGCAGGCTCCATAGATGCAAAGTTTTACATGGATACGCTCCAGCTGGAGAAATCCGAATATGAGCTGATCCGCTATCCCCAGCAGGGCGTGTGTCTTTATAAATGCGGCAATGAGCGGTACAACCTGATGGTTCATGCACCAGAGCATAAGGCAAAGCTGTTTGGAAAAGCCGGAGGCCGCTAATGACCACCCGAAACATAGGGCGAAGGGAGGATAGTCTATGGACATGAGAGAGCAGCGCTTCGGCATTGAGATAGAGATGACCGGCGTGACCCGCGAACAGGCGGCAAAGGTTGCTGCGGAATACTTCGGGACCGACAGCCACTATGACGGAACATTTTATAATACCTACTCTGCTTTGGATTCGCAGGGACGGAAGTGGAAGTTTATGAGCGACGCCAGCATCACGCCCCAGCGTAAATCCGGGCGTCAAACCATATCAGCTTCGGATGAATACAAAACCGAGATGGTCAGCCCGATCTGCCGCTGGGAGGATATCGAAACTGTGCAGGAGCTGATCCGCAAGCTGCGTGACGCCGGTGCCATTACAAACTCCAGCTGCGGCATCCATGTGCATGTGGATGCCTCCCCCTTTGATGCCAATACCCTGCGAAACATCACCAACATCATGGCTGCCAAGGAGGATATGATCTACAAGGCACTGCAGGTAACCGTAGCCAGACAGCACCGCTGGTGCAAGCCGGTGGACAATCGTTTTCTAGAAGAACTCAATCGCCGCAGACCCAAATCGCTGGAGCAGGTCAGCCGTATCTGGTATGACGGAGAGGATGGCCGCCACGAGCATTATCACGATAGTCGTTATCATTGCCTTAACCTCCATAGTGTGTTCCAGAAAGGTACGGTAGAGTTCCGTTTATTCAACAGCACCACCCATGCCGGTAAGATTAAGTCATATATTCAGCTGTGTATGGCAATTTCCGCACAAGCCCTGAATCAGAAGTGCGCCAGCCGTACAAAGACCCAAAGCACCAATGAAAAATATACCTTTCGCACCTGGCTTCTGCGCCTTGGACTCATCGGGGATGAATTTAAGACGGCAAGGCTTCACCTGCTGGAACATTTGGATGGCTGTATTGCGTGGAAGAACCCTGCACAGGCTCAGCAGCAAAAGGAACGATTAAGGCAGAAAAAAGAAAAGGCTCTGGAGGAAGCAGCACATACACTATCACCGCAATTAGAGCAAACAATTGAAAATGAGCAGGAACAGGCCGGGGTTGATGAGCAAAGCCCCGGCCTTTCTATGTCAATGTAAAAGGAGGTATTCGAATATGAAAAATGAAACCCTGTATATTGCCTATGGCAGTAACCTAAATCTGCCACAGATGTCTTTTCGGTGCCCTACTGCCAAGGTGGTGGGGGTAAGCGAAATCAAGGACTATGAACTATTATTCCGCGGCAGTCGGAGCAGTGCTGTTGCAACGGTGGAACCTCTTGCGGGGTCCAGCGTTCCTGTGCTTCTGTGGAAGGTTCGCCCCAAGGATGAGCTTGCACTTGACCGTTATGAGGGTTACCCGAATTTTTACCGCAAGGAGCTGTTTCCCGTGGAGCTTGGCGGCCGATCTGTTAATGCCATGGTGTATGTGATGAATGACGGTCATCCGCTGGGTGCGCCGTCAGATTACTATCTTAACACGATTCTGGAAGGCTACAAATCCGCAGGCTTTGATTCGGATTTTCTGGAACAGGCGGTGGAAAAGTCTATTCGTCTGGCACAGGAACAGCAGGAAGCCGAGCCGGAACAGGGCAATTTGTTTGGGCAGAGATGGTGGTAAAAAACAAGCCGTACCTTTCGGTACGACCTGTTCTACTTCTCTTCCTTCTGCATTGCTTCCATAGTTGCGTACAGAATGCGCAACTGGCTTTCATTGCATTGTCGCATACGCCGCTCGGTTTTGCGAAAGACTTCATCCTCTCGTTCCGGGAAGAACAGAGCATCCAGCGAAAGGTTCAATGCCTGAACAAGACGATATAGCAAATCAATGGAAGGCTTACGGTGTTCACTCTCAATATGCTTTAAGTGTGTGGGGGTGATGCCAACCAGTTCGGACAGTGCTTCGTGGGTATAGTGCTGCTCCAGCCGTGCCGCACGGATCGCAGCGCCCAACGCCCCCTTTTCTAATTTAGTTTCCATCTCTATCAGCTCCTTTATTTATTAGCTTATAGTTTCCTGTTCTACTTGAAAATAAACTATAAGAGAATTATAATATCTCTTACAGCTAACTAAAAGAAATAAGAATGGAGGAAACGAAAGAATGACATCAAAGGAAAAAGCAAAGTTGATCAAGCAAGCAGGGCGGCTATACCTGCTGGGACACACGGTGGAAAAGCACAGAAGCGAGCTGCGCAGACTGGTAGAAGGAAAGGTACCCTATGATTCTCCGCAGATGGCAGAAGCTCTTGCAAAATTTGAAGAGGCGGACAGCGAATGGAAGCGTCTGGAGCAGGAGCATTTAGACTTTCGCAGCCGGCTTGGTATGAAACAAGATCAATTAATTGAATGAGAAAAACACATATGCCCTCCAGGAATTCTCCGGAGGGCATATGTGTTTGAAAGGAGGTTATCCATGGCAGATCCTGCAACTATCACACTTGCAGTCAAAGCGGCAATTGCGGCCGCCTCTGATAAACGAACATGGAAAGCGGTGGGTGTTCTCATCGCTACCATATTAACGCCCTTTATTCTAATTATCGTCATGATCACAAGTCTTTTGTCAGGAACCGCGAACCACAACAATGCCGCTGTTGCACTTTCCTTTCACGGTGGCGTTATATCCGGACAGGTGCCGGAGGACTATCGGCAGTACATTGAGGACATGCGACAAAGCTTCTCAGAGCTGGACACGGCAATCTCAGAAATCACTCCCCTGATAGAGGATGGAAGTCTTGACTCCACACAGGTCAAGGCCATTTTTTATGCTCTGTATTTCGGCGCAGATTCCCTGCGTGGGATGGATTACCAGGTATTTGCGGACTGCTTCGTCCGTTATGAAGAACGAACCCGCACCTGGACAGACGAGGATAAAGTGGAGCATAAGGAGACCTATACCGTAGCGGTTCCCCTTACCTCCCTGCCGGAAATTTATGCAAGACTGGAAGAAACGCTTGGTCTGTTTATTTCCTACGAGAAGCAGGCGAATGCATCAGAAATCTATTACCGGGCATTGCATGGAACTGGCGCACCCGGTGAAGGCGATGGTTTTGACCAGTGGGCAGACTGGCTGCCGGACCAGCTCTCTGGTCTGACCTATGATTTGCCTGTGGGTGAGACTGGAGCTGGGGCTGTTCAGCTTGCACTGTCCCGTCTGGGAGATCCCTATTCACAGGAGCGTCGTGGGCAGGGCGATTATACGGACTGCAGCTATTTGGTGCAGTGGGTATACCGCCAGTTGGGAGTTAAGCTCCCCGGTACCGCTGCCGAGCAAGGTAAATACTGTGTGAACAATGGACTTACCATTTCAAAGTCCAACCTGGCACCTGGTGATCTGGTGTTCTGGAGCCATAAGGTAAATGGACGTTATCTCAATATTACCCATGTCGGCATCTATGCAGGTGATGGCAAGGTAGTAGATGCCTCCTCCTCTCAAGGACAGGTGGTATACCGGAATTTGTTTGATGCAGATAAGCAGGTGCTGTATGCAAGACCCTATGTTGAAAATAAAGCTCAGGCATCTTCCTCTGGTTTGCACTCCCCGTTGGGAAACGGCTGGCGCTCCATGGTCACTTCGGAGTTTGGCGGAAGAACAGATCCCATCACCGGAGCATGGTCGGGACATTCCGGACTTGACCTGGGGGCGTCTAAGGGGACTCCGATCCGTGCAACTGCCGCTGGAACCGTACAGACGGTTAGCTATGGCAGCACCGGATACGGATATTATTTGACCATTGACCATGGCGGAGGAGTGGTCACTCTGTACGGACATTGTTCGGACTTGCTTGTTACGCAAGGACAGACGGTAAAGGCCGGGGAAATTGTGGCGAAGGTGGGCTCAACCGGACGAAGCACCGGGAACCATCTGCATTTTGAGGTGCGGATAAACGAAACGGCCCAAAACCCAAGAAGCTATCTGCCATAGGCAGAAAAGAAAGGAGTACGCTATGTTGAAGCTACAGGCAATATTTGAACGAAAGGTATCAGAGTTCCCCTTAAGGGAGTGTGTGATTGAAAAGGCAGTGGAGCTTCCGGAAGCGGAATACACCCGTTTCCGTTCCGGGTTGCTTCGGGACGCTCCCTTTATTTCAGAGAGTACCGATTCCATGTACATGGAGAAAAACGGAACATACCATTGTCTTCTGGTGTTGGGAGAAAACCAATCTGATGGTGTTCTTGTTGAAGCAGAGGGATTTGGCTATGCCAGGTATTCCAGTTATCTTCCGGGGGCAAGAGATTATCTGACCACCCAATTAAACGAGCTTGCGAACCAGATTATTCGGGAAGGTACTCAAAGCACCTCCAATGGCACATGGGCCATTTATTTTGATGAGATACAAGAGCAGTACGGTGTGAATCTAAAGGACAGTGAATACATCAGCACGTTGCTCTGTGACCTTCTCTCGGTTCGGCAGGAAATGGCTGAAATTGAACCATTGGAGGACGGTCTCGACATGACCTTCTATCTGGATTACTGCCCAAATCTGGAGAATGACACTTTGAGTGAAGTGGAGGCAGGAGATCAAACCCTGCGCTTAAAGGAGCTGATCCGTGTACCCTTTGAAAACCTCCATCTTGTGCATCACGAGGTGGATATGGACCCTTCCACCATTGTATATCTTGACTCTGCCACCTTGACAGAGGAAGGAAAACAGGCATGGGAAGATGTGCTGAATGCACAGGTGCTTAGAGTGTTTCACGGAATTTATGGCATGCAGGCGGAGTGTGCGGGAGTATCCTCTCAGCGCCTGACTGAATTCGCCCGGATGCTTGCAGGGGATTGTCCCTGTGAGGATTATGACCGCTGGGTCAGAGAGCCGGAGGATACTCCCGGCATGGAACTGAAATTGTAAAAGAAGGAGGAATTAACCCATGAGTACAACCGAATTGAAGCTGTCCTTTCCAACGGAAAAGCTGGAAGCCCTCCGCTTTTTCATGGATAAAAAGGAGCTTACCATTGAACAGGAGCTGCAGGATTATCTGGATAAAACCTATGAAAAGGCAGTTCCGGCGCAGGTGCGGGAATATGTGGAGAGCCGCATGGAGCAGACGCCCGTGTCACAGGAAACACAGGGGTCTCCCCCGGTTAGAGAACGTCCGGTACGCCAAAGCCGCCGCCAGCGGGAGCAGACTGCTGCAGAGTCTCAAATGGACGCTCCCCCTCAAGAAGAACCCTCGGAGGATTCGCCACAGGAAAATCAGTCAATGAACATGAGTATGTAACAACAGAAAAAGAACAAGGAGGTGTTAGCCATGATTAAGCTTGGCATAGACAACGGAAATTACAATACAAAATCCTCGGAGGGGATTCTTTATGCCTCTGGCTTTGCAGTCAGCGACCGGGAATTCATTACACCGGAAATGCAGCTGTTCTATGAAGGCAGCTATTACGCGATTGGAGAACGTCGCCTGCGCTTTCAACAGGATAAAAGCAGAGAGCAGGATACATTTATTCTTACCCTGCCGGCCATTGCGGAAGCCATGAAGCGCATGGGTGTGAGCAGTACCGACATTATGCTGGGTGTGGGGCTTCCCATTGACAGCTACGGCACACAAAAGGAGGCATTCCGCCGGTATTTTCTGCGGGAAAATGTCTCCTTTGTGTTCGAGGGGAGACCTTACCAGTGCCGTATTACAGACTGTAAGGTGTTCGCACAGGGACATGCGGCGTTGTGCCGCTATTATCCTCAGCTGAAGGAATACCGCAGCATTACCCTCGTTGATATCGGTGGTTATACGGTGGATGTTCTTACCGTCCATAATTTCAGACTGGATAGATCCAGCTGTGCCAGCCTTCGGATGGGAACCATCACCTTATACAGCCGCATTCAGGATGCCCTTCAACGAAGCGGCATCCTGCTTTCAGACACCTTAATAACTGATGCTATCCAGGGCAATATTCAGCATATTGCCAGCAGGCAGATCGAAGAAACTGTCGAGCAAGAAGTATCGGCCTACTGCAAAGAGCTGTTTAATGCACTCCGGGAACGGGGGCTTGATCTGCGGCTCCCCACTGTGTTTGCGGGCGGCGGTGCTGAACTTCTGGAATCCCGGCTGCGCGGGGATGGACTCAATACTGTGGCGGTGCTTAACCGGTTTGCAAATGCAGACGGGTACAAGCTCCTTCTGGGTTAGGAATATGCGCAAGCGTTACTATCTGTCCTTTGACATGGACGATCCCAGACACCGGGAGGCGGAGCGGCTGTTCACGCAGCAGGCCAGCCGCCAGCGCACAGAATTTGTGGTGTCCAGTATTCTCGCCTTAGAGCAAAATGTTCAGCTGGAACAAGTGGTGCGGCAGGCTGTTCGGGAAGAACTGAATCAGCTCCGGGTAACAGTCCCTTCTTCGACAAATGTGCCGGAGGCCGCTGTGCATCTGGAAGAGCTCCCTGACAGCCTGATCCACGCGTTGGAGGAATTGTAGCGGCTCCACTTCCCTGCCTAATACCTGTTAAGGTAAAAATAACTTGCACCAATTTGGCACAGTTTTTCGGTATGGGTGTAAACGGTATGCACCAACTTAGCTCACTTATTTATTCAAGAATTCTATGAAAAGGAGATGTTATCAATGAAAACAGCGGTAATTTCTGTTTGTTACAGCACAGAAAGGCTGGAGGCCCTCTGGCAGTATCGGACAGAAGCAGAGCTGCAGGAAGGACTGGAATCGGTGCTTCCCGCGCTTTATGAAAAGTATGTTCCCTCCGATGTGCGGGAACGAATTGAAGCAGCGGTGGAAGGCGGCGCGTAGTGTGAGTGCTGCCTCTTTTTTTCTCTGAGGTTCGCGCTGCGAAAATCAGTGTGTGGATGAAAGGAGGATCAAAACGAAAAGGTCTTTCTATCCCGGATTGAGAGTATCTGTGAATTCGGCTCTTAAGAATCCTCGCAGGGCGAAGAGCAGGTACCTGGCATGAATCTTAAACTCTGAAATGACAGGAGGATTGAAATGGGTGACGTATCAATCGAGCTTTGGCTCAATAAATACCAATATACCGCACTGTCGGATGTCCTTTATGAAAAAGGCACTGACATAAAAGCTATCATGCAGCAAAAGCTGGTGGAACTATATATACAAACTGTTCCCGAGCAGGAGCGAATTGAAATTGAGAACCGGATCAATGCAGAACGCCTTGCTGCTGAGCAGCGCGCACAGGAGATGCGACGGTTTTCCGTATACCATGTGACAGAAAACGGCGACAGCCATTGCTTCGAATCGGATTATTGCTTGGAGCTGATGCAGCTGGCGTTGTTGGTAAGCAGATACCAGCGCGGTGAGCTAAAATATCAGCCGGAGAGCTTTACAGCCCTGTTCCGGAATTCTGTTTCCATCAACGCCGTACAGTTTGAAGAAAACGTGAAAAAGCGGATGGACAATACCGGTCGGATTACCGGCGTGTTTGACATTGACTTTGACCGGCAAATGATTTCCGGAGTCAATATCATGGATGGTTGGAAGGCTTACTCCATGAAGGACACCGGCACTGCAGCCTATTATGCCTACCGTGCCAATTATCTTCCGGAGGATAAGCGCTGGCCTATTTTTCTTGAACGTCTCGAAGGCCGTGAGCTGACACAGCCGGCTCCACTGATCACGGCAGGCTGCCGCAAGCTGAAGGGAGGTGATATCTCCTTTTCAGACGAGATCATGGAAACGGATGGGCGCCTCAATTTTTATATCAATGTCCCCTTCAATGTGGACGAGATATTCGGAACTCATGTGGAAACAGCGAATAACGATGACTGGATCAATGTCTACGCTAACTATGATATCGTTCATGGACAGGTGTGTGATACCCTGGACATTGTCTTAAATCGTGGGGATGGCTCCTGCGAAGAGCTGGCCTATCAGCTGGATGATCATGAAAAGGAGCTTTTGCTGAGCAAAATGCAGGACTACTGCATGAAGCAGGAGGGTATGACGCTGGAGGATTACAGCCTCCAGCTGCAGGAGGAATCCGAGCCGCTGACAGGCACAAGCAATCAGCAGATGTAGATACGCCACGTTGCCGCCCGTGTGCCCCTGTGTTGCGTTCTTCCGGCTGGGGTGGCAGCGTTACACCATAAGAGAGCTGTAGCCCCTGTTGAAGCCGTGTGCGCACAAGCTTGACGGCTGGCGAAACAAGGAAAGTCGTGGTGAACCATGGGGTCGAAAACGATGCGGGTTAAAGGAGCGGGGTCGTAAACGCCCCGCTCCGGCTCACATCTCCCCGCAATGCGGGGAGAAAAGCGGTTTTTCATCGGGGTCGTAAAAACACCCAAGGAGTTGTCTTCGGGGTTGTAAGGAAAACAGAATACCGATAAAGGCAGGAAATAAAGACTTTTCATAGGTGTTGCAACAGGTGTTGCAGCTCTTTTTTGATAGAAATGGAGGTTTGCTATGTCAGAAGAAAAAATCAAAAAGAAGTTCCCTTTGTGGATGTATCCGGAAACCAGACAGCTGGTGGCAGACTGGTACAAAAGAGATAACTGCCAGAGCCAGAGTGAATTCATTGAAAAGGCGATTAAATTCTACTGCGGTTATATCTCAGCAGAGGAAGGTGTCCGGTTCCTTCCTGCCGCCATCACCTCGGCCATGACCGGCATGGTGGATGGTCTGGAAAACCGTATGGCACGGCTTACCTTCAAGCTGGCGGTGGAGATGAGCATGATGATGAATATCCTCGCCGTCAATGCAGATTACGATGAAAACACATTGCGCAAGCTCCGCGGCAAATGTGTGGAGGACGTGAAACGGTCAGTGGGTTCTGTGACCTTTGAGGATGTTGTGAGCTTCCAGAAGCGGGAAAGGCGTGACTGATTATGCCACGAATTATCTTTAAATGCCGCTACTTAAAAAATGCAGCGGCCCATGCGGAAAATCTGGTTACCTATGTTGCCACACGGGATGGTGTAGAGAAGCTTCCGGAGCGGATGCGAAACCGTCATGCCACGAATAAGCAAAAGCTGCTGGTATCAGATATTTTGGAGCAGTTTCCGGATTCCACCGGGCTGTTCGAGTATGAGGATTATCTGGCGAAGCCTACCATGGAAAATGCCTCTGAATTTATCTCCGCTGCTCTGGATCAGAATCTTGACCAACTGGCACACAAGGAAGTCTATGTCAACTATATCGCCACCCGTCCTCATGCTGAACGACTGGATACCCATGGTCTGTTCTCCGATGAGGATATTCCGCTGGTGTTGTCACAGACAGCGAAGGAGGTAGCGGAACATACCGGAAACATCTGGACGCCCATCATATCTTTGCGGCGGGAAGACGCCGCCCGGCTGGGGTACGACAATGCCGCCGCATGGATGGCGCTGCTGCGTAAGCAGCGAAATGTCTTTGCCCAGCAGATGAAAATCGAACCGGAGAACCTGCGGTGGTATGCGGCCTATCACGATGAGGGACATCACCCTCACTGCCATATGATTGTGTATTCGGTTGATCCCCGTGAGGGCTTTGTAACGAAGCCGGGCATTGAAGCCATGCGGAGCAGTCTGGCACGGGAAATCTTTCAGCAGGATCTGCTGCAGATTTATGCAGAGCAGACAGAGCGTAGAAATGCGCTGACATCGCAGAGCCGGGATGCCCTGCAGGTACTTCTGGTACAAATGCAGACTGGTGCCTGTGACAATCCCGTGCTGGAGGAACTACTTTCACAGCTGGCAGAACGTCTTCGGCACACCACCGGCAAAAAGCAGTATGGCTATCTAAAAGCACCGGTTAAGGAACTGGTGAACCGCATCGTGGATGAACTGGCACAGGAAGAACGTGTGGCAGCGGCTTACGGCCAATGGTGCGAGCTTCGCAATGAGGTACTGCGTACTTACAGGGATGAGCTTCCGCCACCACTCCCTCTTTCTCAGCAAAAGGAATTTAAACAGATAAAGAATATGGTAATTGCGGAAGCAGTCCGGCTGGGCAATCAGGAGTTCTCCTTTGAGGGAGATGATCAGGATGAACTTATCATGGAGGAAACGATCATTCCGGAGGATCTCGAAATGATGTCAGATGCGGTGCCTGACGAGGAATTGAATGAGGAAGCAGAAGACTTGCAGTCCGGGTTTGACAACGATCAGGACTTCGAATCGACCACGGGACATTCCGGCAGTGCGGATACAGCGTCATCCAGCGGGAAGCCACATATCGCATGGAACAGCCGCTATAATCAGGCCCGAGCCTTCCTATACGGCAGTGATCTTTTAGAGCCGGACTTTGAACAGGCCCTTGCCCTGTTCCTGCTGGAAGCGGAGGACGGCAATGCACTTGCGATGCATGACCTGGGAAGAATGTGCACAGACGGTCTGGGTACAGAGATGGAAGCAGATACTGCCTTTGACTGGTACGGAAAGGCCCTTGCCGCGTTTCTGGCGATTGAAGCCAAAAAGGAACATCGCTATGTAGAATACCGTATCGGTAAGCTGTATGCAGCGGGACTTGGCACGGAGCAGAACTACGCAGAAGCGGCAGACTGGTTTCAGCAAGCGGCTTCCAAAGGTCACAAATACGCCCAATACTCCCTTGGCGGTTTGTATTACCGGGGACAGGGCGTGGAGCAGGATTTTCAGACTGCATTCAGCCTGTACCAACGCTCCGCTGCGCAGGGAATGCCCTATGCGGATTATGAGCTGGCAAAGATGTATCGGGACGGAGTTGGAACAGCGCCAAACGCTGACGAGGCGGAACTGCACTTTGAGGCCGCCTTCCAGGGCTTTTTGCAGATGGAACGGCAAAGTCGTGATGACAAGCTGCAATACCGCCTTGGACAGATACTTTACACCGGAACCGGAACAGAAAAAGATGTGGACGAGGCTCTTCGCTATTTTGAAAAATCTGCCCGGCTGGGGAATGTCCATGCACAATATATGCTGGGAAAAATTTATCTGGATGCGGACAGCGGGCATTTTAACGCGGAGAAAGCCATCCAGTGGCTCATAAAATCAGCGGATAACGGCAATGCACTGGCACAGTATGCTCTCGGAAAGCTTTTCCGGGACGGAAATCATGTGGAAAAGGATATATCAAAAGCAATTGCGCTTTTTACACTGGCAGCAGAGCCGGATAATTCCTACGCCGCCTATGCGCTGGGAAAGCTCTATCTGCTGGGAGATGACACACCCAAGGATATAGATGCCGCATTAAAGTGGCTGACAAAATCTGCTGACCTTGGCAACCAATTTGCGCAGTATGCGCTTGGGAAGCTGTACATGACTGGCGAGGATGTGCCAAAGAACATTTCCAAGGCGCTGGAACTGTTTCAAAAGTCAGCGGAGCAAGGCAATCAATATGCACAGTACCAGCTCGGTAAGCTTTATCTGAAAGGAGAGGATGTTCCAAAAAACATGGAAGATGCCATTCGTTGGCTGACCGCTGCTGCCCAACAGGAAAATCAATATGCGCAGTACCAGCTTGGGAAGCTGTATCTGCTTGGCGAAGATGTTACTAAGAATATAGAAGTTGCCATACGCTGGCTGACCGCTTCGGCGGAACAAGGTAACCAGTATGCGCAATACGCCCTCGGTAAACTTTATCTGCTGGGACGGGATACCCCCCGTGACCGGGAGACCGCTGTGAGGTGGCTCACCCTTTCTGCGGAACAGGGTAATCAATATGCACAGTTTTTTCTTGACCATCTGGACTCGTTCCGCGACCCTTCCCTATTTCTGGCTGTCACCCGGCTCTTACATCATGCCAGCCGGATATTTCAGGAAGAAGCCAGAAGACTGCCAGGTGTTCCCGGTATGCACACGGACAGCAAACTGCGCAGAAAGCTTCGACAGAAAAAGATCGCCCAGGGCCATGCTCCGGACGATCACGAACAAAAATTCACAGCCTATTAAATATGAAGGAGGTTTCCATGCGAAAACAATCTCATGGGCAGACGAAACAGCTGCCCTCCATGCAGCAAAAACAATTGTATCCCAAGCCGTCCGTTCATCAGCGGGCGGCGTTTTTTTGTTCGCCCAGCATGGGCGAACTCTTACAGGTGAAAGTCCTGAGCATACCCTACGTAGTGGGAAGTGTATAGCCAAAAGCAAGGGTGTCCATCGTGAGGTGGAATCTGAAGGAAGCTGGAGGCAAACCTCTGGTCCGACGTACAGAAATCACATATAAGGCTTTTCTCCGAAGGATAAGCTTGCAAAACAGAGTGAAGTCCAATAACTACGACATTTGTAGGAGAGAGTAAATGTGGCGGATAGATGGAGGGAAGGAGTTCGTTCTTAACTGGGGAGGTCTCACATGTTACACCAAAGGCTTGCAGTGATGTAAGAATGATGTGTGAGAAGTCAGCAGAAGCCGTAGTAGTGATGAAAGCTGGTGAAAGCCAGAAGGAGCGAAGGGCTGAACAATCTTATCAGTTACTAAAATCGTGATTGCGTATCATTGCAACATCAGGTGTATATAGCATTCTACTGAAAAGTATGGCGATGGCAAAGATACCACGAGAAGAATGGAGGTAACGAACGTGAAAACTGATAACCTATTAGAGCAGATACTGAGTTCAGAAAATTTGAATGAAGCATTCCTGCAAGTCAAACGCAACAAAGGTGCAGAGGGAGTAGACGGAATGAAAGTCGGAGAACTCGGAGAACACTTAAAAGCGAATGGCGAAGTAATCAAGGAGCAGATAAGAGCCAGAAAGTATAAACCACAGCCGGTAAGACGGGTAGAAATACCAAAACCGGACGGAGGTATCAGGAACTTAGGTGTTCCCACAGTAACAGACCGATTTATTCAACAGGCGATAGCGCAAGTGCTGACGCCAATCTATGAGGAACAGTTCAGTGAAAGCAGTTATGGATTCAGACCAGGCAGATGTGCAGAAATGGCAATCATCAAAGGCCTTGAGCTGATGAATGAAGGTTATACGTGGATAGTAGATATGGACTTAGAAAAGTTTTTCGACAACGTAAATCACGATAAGCTAATGAACATCGTCTCTAAAACAGTTAAAGATCGGGATGTTATATCGTTAATTAGAAAGTACCTTGTAAGTGGAGTAATGATTGATGACGAATATAAGGAAACAATAATAGGAACACCACAAGGTGGAAACCTATCCCCATTACTAAGTAACATAATGCTCAATGAACTTGATAAAGAACTCGAAGAAAGGAACTTACCCTTTGTAAGATATGCAGACGACTGCATCATTCTGACAAAGAGTGAAAAAGCCGCAAACCGAGTGATGGTAAGTGTAACAAAGTTCTTGGAAGAAAAGCTGGGATTAAGAGTTAATGTAAGCAAGAGTAAGGTGGATAGACCTAATGGAATAAAATACTTAGGTTTTGGTTTCTACTGGGATGTATATAGCCATCAGTTCAAGGCAAAACCACACCAGATGTCAGTAAATAAGTTAAAGGAAAAGTTGAAACAGTTGACATCAAGAAAGTGGGGAGTCAGTACAACACACCGAGTTATAAAACTGAAACAGTTAATAGTAGGCTGGGTAAATTATTTTAAAATAAGTCAGATGAAAAAGCTGTGTATAAAGCTAGATAAACATATCAGATACCGCTTACGTATGTGTATATGGAAGCAATGGAAAAAAGTGAAAACAAGATATAAAAACCTTAGGAAACTTGGGTTAAAGCATCATGAAGCAATTCGATGGGCGAATACCAGATTGGGATATGCCCGTGTCGCTAATTCACCGATTCTGAGCACAACTATTTCGAACGAAAGATTAAAAAGATTCGGTCTAGTATCACTACTAGACCAATATCAGCTAGTTCACGTTTAGTTATAAGATTGAAACGCCGTATACGAGAACCGTACGTACGGTGTTGTGAGAGGACGGTAGGTGAAATAATCATCTACCTCCTACTCGATTGTGTCCGCCATGGGCACATGCGCTGCGGGAAACGCAAGCGATAAAGGAGGTGCTTTGGCATGGCATATGTGTATTTTACTGATGAACAAAAGCAGCGGGCCAATGCAGTGGATCTGGTGGACTTCCTCCAGCGGCAAGGCGAGCAGTTGGTTCGCTCCGGCCGGGAATATCGCTGGAAGCGGTATGACAGTGTTACTGTGCGGGGCAACGAATGGTTCCGTCATTCCCGCAAGGAGGGCGGCCGCGCCATTGACTTTGTTCAGCAATTCTACGATATGAGCTTCCCCGATGCAGTCTCTTTTCTGCTTGGTGGGGAATCCGGTGTGGAATGGAACCAGACAGAGAAGAGTGCCCCTCCGCCTCGTAAGGAATTTGCATTGCCGGAGGAAAACCCGGACATGCGGAGGGTTTTCGCCTATCTCATCAAGCAGCGTTTCATTGACCGGGACGTCCTGTCCCATTTTGCACACAAAAAGCTCATCTATGAGGATAAGCAGTATCATAACGCCGTGTTTGTAGGGCTGGATGAGAATGCAGTTGCCAGGCACGCCCATAAACGAGGTACTTATACGCAGGGTGAGCCTTACAAGGGAAATGTGGAGGGCAGTGATCCCTGTTATAGCTTCCACTGGATCGGGGAAAGTGACACCCTCTATGTCTTTGAAGCTCCGGTGGATATGCTGTCCTTTATTACCCTGAACAAGCAGGACTGGAAGCAACACAGCTATGTGACGCTGGATGGTGTATCGGAGCATGCCCTGCTGCGCCAACTGGAGCTGCATCCACATCTGAAAAACCCGGTGCTGTGTCTGGACCATGACGCGGCAGGGATTGAAGCCACTGGCCGACTCAAGGATATTCTCTGCGAGAAGAATTATTACGATCCTGCCTATATGGACATTTCCGTTCTCAGATCGGAGTTTAAGGACTGGAATGAGGACTTAAAGGCTCTTCATGGCATCGATCCCATTCCGGCACAAGAACATCCGAAGCTGGTGCTTCTGCCACAGATGTGTTCGGCAGTGCTGGAGGTTTGTCGAATGCAGTCTGTAAATCAGGACGCCAATGCCCGCCTGCTGAATGAATGTGAACAGCTGGCGCCCCTGTTGCGCTCAGATAGTCTCCAGCGAAACGTATTAGAGGAACAATGCGGCCAGACAGTGGCTTGTGCTTTGATTTCCATTCAGAACACCTGCCGGCAGATGGAAATTCCGGTATCCATGGAGCGTGTAGCAGGCTGGCTGCAGGCGGAATACAAGCCTCATGAAGATCGGGGCTGGCTGCGCTCCAAAGCGGAGGATATTCGAATTGCCGTGAGGGATGTGTCCAGCCGCATCCGTACTCCTGGTATCCGCACGGCAGACGAACAGAAGCTTTTTATGCGTTCCTGCCTTACACTGGCTCTTAGCTGTATGAAAGCGCAAATGTTCATCGTGCTGGAAGCGCAGGAGCAAGCACCCAGGCAGGAGCAAACTGTAAATTTTACCATGACGATGTGAAGGAGGGATGACTGTGCAAACATCGCAACTTGTAACGCTGCTTGCTGCCGGACTGACCATGTTCGGTGTGATCGGCTTTTTATCACTGCTTGCTCACTATTATACCTTAAACGGTATCAAGTCAAAAACCGTGGGTGATGGTCAGCATGGTACAGCAAGATGGGCCACCAAAAAGGAAATACAAACAGTATACACGGCAGTTCGGTATGAGCCGGAAAAATGGCGGAAGGGAGAGAATCTCCCGACGGCACAAGGGTTAATTGTGGGCTGGCAAAAGGCATCCCTATTCGATAAAACGGCTCCACACGGCTATGCGTTAGTGGATGACGATGATGTCCACTGTCTGATGATCGGTGCTGCAGGTGTCGGGAAGACTGCTAATTTTCTCTATCCCAACCTGGAGTATGCCTGTGCTTCCGGTATGAGCTTTATCACTACCGATACAAAGGGTGACCTTTACCGCAACTATGCGGGTATTGCCAAGGATTACTACGGCTACCAGGTGTCAGTCATTGATCTTAGAAATCCCACCCGCTCAGACGGAAACAATCTGCTTCATCTGGTAAACCGCTATATGGATTTATACCTTGCCCATCCAGAGAGTCTGGCGTATAAGGCCAGAGCAGAGAAGTATGCAAAAATAACCGCCAAGACCATCATCAGCTCCGGCGGCTTTGACAGCTCTGCCGCTGGACAGAATGCATTCTTTTATGATGCCGCAGAAGGACTCTTAACCTCTGTCATCCTGCTGATTGCGGAATACTGTGAACCGAAAGAGCGGCATATCGTGTCTGTGTTTAAGCTCATTCAAGATCTGTTAGCCCCCAGCGGTGTCAAGGGCCGAACACTGTTCCAGATGTTGTTGGCACACCTACCGGACGATCATAAAACAAAGTGGTTTGCCGGCGCCGCTCTAAACAGCGCAGAGCAAGCTATGCAGAGTGTCCTGTCCACGGCTCTGTCCCGGCTTAACGCCTTCCTGGACTCAGAGCTGGAACAGATACTGTGCTTTGATACAGCTATTGACGCAGAAAAGTTCTGTAAGCAGAAAAGTGCAGTTTTCCTTGTTATGCCGGAGGAAGATAACACAAAGTATTTTATCATCAGCTTAATTGTACAGCAGCTCTACCGTGAAATTCTTTCGGTAGCAGATGAGTATGGAGGTAAGCTCCCAAACCGTATCATGATGTTTTTGGATGAGATCGGAACCATACCAAAAATTGAGTCTGCAGAAATGATGTTCTCGGCCAGCCGCTCCCGCCGCGTGTCCATTGTCGCCATCATCCAGAGCTTTGCCCAGCTAGAGAAAAACTACGGAAAAGAAGGTGCCGCCATCATTATCGATAACTGTCAGGATACCGTATTCGGCGGATTTGCTCCTAACAGTGAATCGGCGCAGATTTTATCGAAGGCTCTCGGCAGTCAGACCGTTATGAGCGGTTCCGTCAGTCGGGGAAAGAACGATCCCAGCCAGTCCCTGCAGATGATTGAAAGACCACTAATGACACCAGATGAGCTGAAATCCATGCCAAAAGGAAGATTTGTTGTAACAAAGACCGGAACCTGCCCCATGCGAACCCGGCTAAAACTGTTCCTAGAATGGGGCATCACCTTTGGTCAGGCTTATGAAATTAAAGAGCAAGCTGCAAGAAAGGTAGCCTATGCCGACCGTCGCAAGGTTGAGGAAGAAATTATCCGGCGCAATGCTTCCTTTGAACCGGAGCCGGAGGAAACAGAGTATACATCGCCTCCTTCGGCAGGAATGGCACATACTCCGGCTCCCCCCATTAATCTGGAACCCATGGAGCAGAAGCAAAGGCCAGGGAGGTGAACCTGTGGCTTATTTTACATCAGTATACAACTCAGAGCTGCCGCATCGGGCAAAATCCGTCTATATGTATTTGCATGACAGGGCTGATAGGGATGGTAAATGTTATCCGGCTATTGGTACCATTGCCAGGGAACTGAACTTATCCCGCAGCACAGTAAAACGAGCCCTTACCGACTTGGAAATACAAGGTTATCTTCGCAAGGAACAGCGGTGGAGGGAAAATGGTGGCAAGAGCAGCAATCTCTATTTTTTGATTGCCCAGACGCAGTAATAAGAAAAAGGCAGACTGTTCCGCCAAGGAGCAGGTCTGCCTTTTGGGTGGACTGTGGCAGGGGTCACGATGAACCATGAAGGTTAAGCCCCCCACTCTAAAAGATCTAAACTCCAGAAAAAGAACATAGGAGTTATATGGATAATTGCTGAGTGAAGCGTTGCATCTATGCAGGATAAAGAACATCGCAGGAAGGTGGCTTGAGTGATTGCTTGTTTTTCTGAAAGTTCAGTTTGTTAATTTCTGAAGCAGAAACGGGTAGACGTAGTTACGGCATTATAAAACTTTGCATACATGCACTCATTCGATTGCATGTCCGTATTGAAATATCTCATCCGGAGATAGCTCAATGACATGACATGGGCTTGCGCAAGCCGGAAACAAAGTATCATATTGCCTGACTGAGATATCAATATAAACAGAAACAGCATCAGGAATAGCGAAGGTAGATACGCTGCCCAATCCCCGCATTGCCTGCCATAACCAACATCATACACCAATCTTCTTTGCGCAGAGTCAGGGTTTTTGCTATTCTTGAAGGTGCAACGCCAATGGTTTGTGCCGCTTCCTCGACTGTGGCGCAAGAATCACTGAATTCTTTGATTCGGTCACTTATACCAAGATTAAAAAATATTCTTTTACAATTTAAACTGTCATAACAACCTCCGTAGATTTATGATTTTAATATTTTACCGCAAGGCAGTTGCAGCAGCAAAAGTCTGCAGATTTGTTCGGCGTAGCTAGAAAGCCTGGGTGGAATAAAAACAGAAGAGGATAACGCCATTTGGCTATTCAGCAAAAGGTGGTTCATTTGCTATGGCACGAAGAATATCTCCCGCGACATCTACTTGCTCCTCAGTTCCGGATATACCAATCCAGCAGCAGCCCTCGGCACCTTTAATTCCTCCCGCTGCAATGAGCTCTGCAGAAACGCCGGTTAATAATTTGATCGCTTCTAATTCTGTAATAATGGTACCGCTAACTGGCAACATCCGTAAACCAGTGGAAGTCGGATCATTTAATTTGGCAGCGATTTCCCCGATGTTTCCGAATATCCGTTTTTCCAAGCCTACCGGAATAACCAGTTCTGTGCGCCTTCCGACAACAGCGGGCAGTATTGCTGCGCTGGTACCAAGGGCAGGATTACCAATTTGAATACCTGCCAGTTTTCTCTCAGGATCTACAGCATTGGCACCTTTTAAAATGATGTCATGCTGCCCTAAGAACGAAGCGACATCAAAAATTGTCTTCCCTTTTTGCCAAATTCCTTTTTCAATAACAATATCGGATTCGGAGTAATTTCCAGCTGTCGCTTTTTTATCAGGGCCCAAGTTAATGCCTCGCATAAACGACGCTTTTGAAAAATCTCCCGCTTGTCCAATTCCAGACAGAAGCTCTTCTGCAATGTACCCGTTGGTACTTCCTGAAATGATGACAATCGTGTGGTTCTCCAGTGCATCCTTGATTTGCGGTAACGACACGACAGCCTTAGCAATCAGTCGTTTACCTGCGGGTATTGTGAGCATATACTGTTTCATATCTTAATCTCCTTTATGTTTTTTCTAATAAGGATTTCCATCGTAATATTTTTATCAAAGCTTTGACTTAAAAACTTAGCTAAATATTGCTACAATTTGTTTTTAATGTTTATTGCAAATAAAATCCTTGTCAGTTAATTTTTCATTCTATCTTAGGTTGATATATTTGTTGTTTTTCTCAGTAATGGATTTATCTACAGGTAACGATCAGTTCATCATATTTCAATTCTGTAATAATTAAGCAGGAATAGCTAGTCATATCAACAGCAAGAGTAGGGGTGTTAATAAATTATTTAATGGCTATTTTGTAATGCATAAATCTATAAATGCTTGCATAAGTGGACTAATCCATTTGTTCTTATGATAACCGCATACAGCAGAGATTTGTGCACCGGATAAATCTGTTGGGATTTCCACCAATTCACCGCTGTCAAGTTCTTCTTGAACGGAAAATCTGGGGAGAAAGGATATGCCTACAGTGCTCTTAACTAAATTTTTAATTGTAGGAATACTCCATAATTCAATTGTGTGGTCAAGAAGAATAGATTTTTCACATATGTACCGTTCAAAAATCTGCCTAAAAATACAATTAGGTTCATTGATGATGAAAGATACAGGAATTTGTTGGTCAGGAGTGATAAAATCCGGATAGATTTCCTTTGTTTCAGGAGAAGCAACTAATATGACTGGAAATATTCCCATTGGCTGGGTTATTAAATTAGAACCATACCCACCTACGTCTTCATAAAAGATCCCTATATCAAGAGTTCCATTTATAAGCTCGTCGCGAATGTCATAGCAGTTCATGGAGCGAAGGAATAGACGAGCATTAGGAACTTGCTGATGAAATTCCTTAAGAATTGGCGGCATTTTATAACATAACTGTGTTTCTGCAATTCCTATATGTAAATCGCCTTGACATTCTGCTAAGTCATTTTCAAAGTAGCGCATTCTGTTGATAGATGTAAGAACATCATCTACATATGGTAAAAGCTGCTTCCCAGCTTTCGTCAATACCATTCGCCGACCGATTTTTTCAAACAGTTTTGTTGATAATTCTTGTTCCATCTGTCCCATCTGAAACGTAATAGTAGACTGCGTATAATTAAGTTTTGCTGCTGCTTTTATGAAACTGCCTTCCTCCACAATTGTCTTAAATGTATTAAGATATTTGAGATCCAAAGTCATCACCTCGCTAATTGTTCAGAAATATCGAATTCTAAATTCAAATATTTCAATTTGAATGAACTTTATTTAAATGTTATCATAGCACTGTGAGGACATAAATGCAACAGCGCATTTCTGAATTTAATGTCTTAAAATGCTGTATACATACAGTAAATTTTGCTTTTGGAGGGTACATATTATGAATTTCTCATCTTTTTTTTCTTACACATTTTTAACAGCCTATACGCCTGGGCCCAATAACATTATGTCTATGACGAATGCTGGGCGCGATGGCTTTAAGCGCTCTATTCCGTTTTTTTTTGGAATTTTTTCTGGGTTTATTATAGTAATGTCAGCCTGTGCCGCCTTTTCTACGTTGTTGTACGAGTATATTCCCTCCATTAAGCCGGCAATGATTTATATAGGAGCGGCTTACATTCTTTATTTAGCATGGACAGTATGGAGGGACAAGCCACATAAAAGTAACGGCATAACGCATGCTAATTCTTTTTTATCGGGAATGCTCCTCCAATTTGTTAATGTAAAAATCATACTGTATGGAATTACTGCAATGTCATCATACGTTTTGCCACATTACCACGATATAGCTACAATTGAGATGTTTGCATTATTGCTTGCAGTGATTGGCACCTCAGGCTGTCTTTGCTGGGCTGTATTTGGTGCAGTTTTTGAAAAATTATTTAACAAATATCGAAAAACTATTAATGCAATTATGGCCTTATTGTTAGTATATTGTGCCGTTTCATTATTTTTATAAAAACAGGAGACACTCCATTATAGCAAATGAGACAACGCCTTAGAGATAGCATTAATTTGCTTAATGGGTGAGACAATGGTCAAGGAAGGTATGAATCTAGCATGGAGATAGCACAGTTAATACGTCAAAAAGCTCTTAAGCTTGGTTATGAAAAATGCGGCATTATTCCCGTCGGTATGATGTCTGAATATGAGAACAAATTGAATGAACGGACGCAAAAGATACCGGAGTCGCAGCTCTTCTATCAAGGACAGCAGCGTCTTGTAAAATTTAAAGAGGAGTTTCCTTGGGCAAAATCTGTTGTAGTCTTGACGGTACCATATTCGAAATATCATGTTCCAGAATCAATGAGTGGGCATATTGCAAAAAAGTATTTATTAGATACCCGCATTGATGAAAATACAAAAGAATATCAAAATAGTGTGGAATTGGAGCAATATATAAGAGCTCTTGGGATGCGAACTTCCACCAACCGAAAGTTCGGTTTAGTTGGGCTGCGCTGGGCAGCTATGCAGGCCGGGCTTGGTATTATCAGGAGAAATAATTTTTTCTACACCGAATCTGGCTCGTATATTAGTATCGAAGCATTTTTGACTGATTATGAAATGAAACTGGTTGAAGAGCAGAAACTTTCCCCTTGCCCCAATAACTGTGACCGCTGTATTAAGGCTTGTCCTACCGAATCGCTGTGCGAAGCGTATACGATGAATCCATTGAAATGTGTTTCTTTTTTAACGACCTTTGGGGGAAGAGATCTTTTAAAAGATTCTTTAGCCACGCAATTTGGGGAGTGGATTTACGGCTGCGATGTTTGTCAAGATGTATGCCCGATGAATCGTGGAAAATGGATAGGAAAAGAGAAATTTCCTCAATTAGAAGCGCTGTCAGACATTTTAACTGCAGAAAGCATTTTAAAAATAGATGAGAAAACCTACAAAGAGAAAGTTCAACCCAAATTTTTTTACCTTACTCCAGATGAGCTATGGAAATGGCAGGTAAATGCACTAAACTTTATGGATAATCACTTTGATAAAAAATATAGGTCCTCTATTATAGAATCCTGTAATAGCAGCTACTCCAAAGTGCGGGAAATGGCAACTGCCATATGCATCAAAAGAGGACTTAAATAGAATTATTAGAATTTATTATAAATGTAATTGTATAAACTATTTTCATTTCATAAAAATTAATAATGTGTTAATGCGTTTATTGGAGGGAACTATTATGGCTGATAAAATACGAGTTGGTATATTAGGTGCTACTGGTACCGTGGGACAAAGATTTGTATCTTTGCTTTCTAATCATCCATGGTTTGAAATTTCTGCGCTAGCTGCCAGTGAACGATCTGCTGGAAAAACGTATCAGGAAGCTTTGAGAGGACGTTGGAGCATGGACACACCTCTATCGGAGCGGTTAAAATCTATGAATATCTATAATATTTATGATATAGATTGTATTTCCAATCAGGTGGATTTTGTGTTCAGTGCTGTTAGTATGCCAAAGGAAGAAATTAAAGTAATTGAAGAAGAATATGCAAAACATGAAACACCTGTTGTTTCTAATAACAGCGCTCATAGATGGACGGCAGATGTGCCGATGATTTTACCGGAAGTTAATCCGCATCATTGTGAATTAATTATAAAACAGAGAGAGCGACTAGGCACACAGCGGGGATTTATTGTTGTAAAACCAAATTGCTCTATTCAAAGTTATACCCCTGTATTAACAGCATGGAGAGAATTTGAACCATTTGAAGCGGTGGTGACAACATATCAGGCAATTTCCGGGGCGGGTAAAAATTTTAATACGTGGCCTGAAATGATTGAGAATATAAATCCGTTTATCCCAGGTGAAGAAGAAAAAAGCGAACAAGAGCCTTTGCGGATATGGGGCGGTATTGAAAACGGATTAATTGTGCCAGCAAGGGAGCCGAGAATTACTTGTCAGTGTATTCGCGTTCCTGTTTTGTATGGACATACTGCTGCAGTATTTCTTAAATTTCGCAATAAACCAACAAAGGAGCAATTAATTAATAAGCTCTTGGAATTCAAAGGTGAGCCGCAACTCATGAATTTGCCCAGCGCACCAAAACAGTTTATTCAATACCTCTATGACGAGAATCGACCGCAAATTAATTTAGATGTAAACTACGAAAATGGTATGGGAATAAGCGTTGGAAGAATCCGCCCAGATAGTATATACGACTGGAAATTCGTTGGACTTTCCCATAACACCTTACGTGGTGCAGCTGGGGGCTCTGTTTTATGTGCTGAACTACTTACGATGAAAGGCCTCATTGGAAAGCATTGAGATAAAAATAACTTGAATACAATTTAGGGCAAACCCATTGAAAGATGGGGGCGCAAAGCCACAGGGTCTAAGGTGCTTTCAAGTACTATGATAGCCTGGATGCCAAAAAACGAGCAGGAGCCTGCCCTCTTTATTGGGCAGGCTCTTGCTCATTTTATCGGCTTTTTACGGAATATTGGTGTATCGGGATACAGGGCTTTTGCCGCTCTCCATGATAAAGGAGGACACTGTATGACCCCATGTCCCTTTTGTTTCGGGAGGTCAAACTCATGACAACTCTTTCCGGACACAGCACCCGATATTCACACAATTTCATATCCGGAAACCTATAAAGTCAGTATTTTGCTTACAGCAACGTACTGGCTTTTTTCTTTCGACAAGAAAACAGATACAACGACGGAATTTTCCAAAAATCAGATACCGAACTGATACCTTAAATGTAAGTAAGATAAAACCACACTGCCGCTCCCCGCCGCTTGTTCTTCATTTTTTGATTTCAAACATCACGAAATGGAGGACAAGCCTTATGGCAAAACGAATAAAAATCAATTATCGGAAGAGGTACCCTGAAGCAAGCGATATGGTCATTGAAGTCTTAGAAAAAAGCGACCGTAAAATGGAATATCAGCAATATGACCTAAAGGTTGAGCGATGTCACATTGACAGCTTAAATAGAACGGTCACCTACATACCTAGCCGGGAGGATTCCTATGAACGGTTGATGGGAGAAAATCGACAGTTTGTGGCAGATCAAGAAAGTGTAGAGGATGCAGCTGTCAATGCTTTATTGATTGAAAAGATGCTTTCTAGTTTGAAATTGCTTACGCCACAAGAACAAGAGCTGATATCAGAATTGTTTTTTATTGGCAAAAGTGAGCATCAACTGTCAGCTGAAACAGGTATTCCACGTATGACGATCCACAACCGTAAAAGACGAATACTGGCTCACCTGAAAAAACTTATGGAAAAGTAAAAATAATTTGGTCCAACCCCCTCGCTTAACGTGGAAGTAAGTGAGGGGGTTTTTTCTACTCTCCCTTTTGCTCCTTGAAAATTTTATATCCGGCAGCATCAATACATGATCTGTCCAGCCGTGTGAAAAGCGGCAGCGACCTTGACGGGCGCGCCAAAACTGCCTGCGGATTGGATAAGGTGGTATATATACCATTTTATCCGTCCGTCGAACCGATGGCATCGAAGGTGACGAGCGAGAACGCCCGGTCATAAAACAGCTTGTGGTGAGCTGTATCGCAATGAAATGGACAGTGCTAACGCTACTTCCGCCCAGCCACAGACATCGCAATGGGGGCGGCTCGCAGAGATCCTGGGAGAGGTGAAATTCCTATGAGACCCGCTTAACCGGCAGGTCGTTGCTGTTGCCGCCCTGGCTTCGGGAAGTTGTGTCAAATAGAAGCGTAGAACCAAAATGAAGAACAAGCAAAACATCTCATTTTAGAGACCATGCGGCGGGACAGTTATGCCCCGCCGCATTCCTGTGAAATGAAACCGATCAAACTTTAAAGGAGGTTTTTGATAATGAAACAGAAAAAAAGAGCATGGCTGTATTGCCGTATCGATGCACCGGAGGATACGCATGGCACATTAAAGGAACAGCAAAAGGAGCTGTGGGACTATGCCGAGCAGCTTGGATTGGAGGTTACTGGCGCATCGCAGGATATTGGAAGCGGTTTGACTCTTGACCGACCTGGACTTAACGTCTTGAAAACTGCCGCCGCAGAAGGACGAATGGATATGGTGCTGGTAAAAAGTCTTTCTAGTATCGGACGAAATATGGAACAGACATTGGAGCTTTCTCAACAGATTAATCAGATGGGGATCACCCTATGCTCCCCTCTTGAAGGAGAAATCCAACTTTCATCGGATACGCCGCTTTGCCCGGAACCGTTTTTGCATCTGAGCTAGGGCATTCATACGATGTTCTGGATGCTGCTCATGAAATAAACCATCGAAAGGAGAGTTGTTATGACTAACGAAGAAATAGGTAAGATGTTTGAAAACAACAATGTAGTCAGGGGGTATGTCTATCCCTATGAAGGAGGTCGAAGTGAATATTGGTTTGAGAATTCGCCCTCGAACATTGCTAACTTTATCATGCAGCATAGGGATGCGAAAGAAATCATTGTCACCGATACCGTAGACAGAAAAATATTAAACACCATTGGCGAATTTATCGACCGCTGCCCGGATCAAGGGCTCCTGCAGCAGATTCTGCCGCACCTGGTTCCGATACAGATGGGAGAGGCTGAGTCACAGGAGATTCCCGTTGCGACAGATGCAGAGGTAGAGGAATACTTCGAAATGCGTGATGAGCCAGGGATGGGGCTTGAGCTATGACAACTATAATGTCATTTGTCTGGAGGGAACCAAATGAGCGTAAACGCCAGAAAAGAACAATACGAACATGTCGAACTATTCGGGAAGCCAGCGCTTTTCACTGATTCCCGAATTGATCGGAGTACGGTACCAGATGGCTTTCACTGCTACGATCTTCGAGGGTCTGACTATGATCCCGGAAAGCCTATTATAGTGGAGGATCATGTTGTTGTAAATCATGCCGGTACGGTCCTCACATCAGAACCGGTTATCATGCCCAAAGAGGGCCGCCGCAGGCTGAACGGAAAGCTGAATTTTCTTGATGAATGCTTGACTCTTGAAGGCTTCTGTGAAGAACACGGAATCCCCCTTGCACCGGAGAACCATAAATTCACCCTGCGTCCTGCTTTGCCAGAGGAAGTGGGGAATTTTTATGCGCTCCCCAAAGAACAGGATACAGTGCTAGGAACCGTCGGGCATCTGCGTATCGATTTTGGCGGCAATGGACATGAGTTCTGGCACACCTGGTGGCCGCGTGATTATGAAAAATATCATGGTTCCGCTTTTGAAATGGAGTTAAAGGCGGTCGTGGATGAACTGCGGGAAATAGGTCCTCTTGAAAGCCTCGGAGCAATGTCGAGGTACTGCAATGCTCATGGCGGCGAGATTGCAGGAGGATGGCAGCAGAACTATGGATACATCGTAGAAACAGAGAACTACCGCTACTGTTTACGTTGTAATCCGGCTCCCGGAGATTATCAGGCATACCTGACTGTTTTTGATCTGCGGGTACAGCAGCTGAATATGACCGAGAATGACATGCCCGATCAGGGCATGGGGATGGGAGGAATAAAGCTATGAACTATAATCCGTCACTTTTAAAATTTATGAGGGAGAAATACCCGCCAGGAACACGCATCCGGCTTGAAAGTATGAACGATCCCTTTGCGCCGGTTCCGCCCGGTACGGAGGGCACGGTTGATCTTGTTGACGATGCTTGTGGAATACACATGAAATGGGACAACGGCCGCACTCTGGCGCTAATTCCTGGTGAAGACAGTTTTACGGTTATTCCTCAGCCATTTCATACACTCAAGCTTTATATGCCATTGGCAGTTAATCTTTATGAGCGTGATGAATACGGAAGCTTGGACGATGACCCCATAGAGCTTGGCGGCCGTGAGGTTCTGGAGTACGAGGACAGCATCTTTTCTGCTATTCTTCGTGAACGAAGGCCAGACGAATCGGAGCGGGGGCTCATGCAGTACTATGGAAAAAATGACACCCTGAACCAGAAGGTACAATCCTATGTGTTTACTGTGGAGAAGGTAAATGGCAGTCTCATGGGTGTGGCAGAATGCCGTATTCAAGGTAAGCTGACTGACAACGAGCTTGAGATGCTGAAGGACACCATCAGTGGGCAGGCATCCGATGGCTTTGGGGAAGGCTTTGAACAGCGTTACATTAAAATTCCGGATGGTGAGATTTGTGTCAGCCTTTGGAGCAGTGAAAAAAGCTGGAAAGTCCAGACGCAGGACGAGCTGGAACAGCAGGGTCAGCAGATGGGTGGAATGACGATGGGAGGGTTGAGCTAATGCCAAATCATGTAACCAATATTTTGCGGGTATCCGGTGATCCCACCCAAGTGAAGGCCATGTTTGAAGCCATTCAAAGTGATGAAATCGGCCTTGGCAGTATTGACTTTAATAAAGTGCTTCCTATGCCACCCTCTCTGGATATGGAATATGGCAGCCGGGCAGAGCGTGGGATGAAGCTTTATCAGGACTTTTCTGCTGAAAGTACTGCGCTTGCAATGGCAAATGTGGTAAAACCGGACGCTGACCATGAAAACCGTGTCGCTGCGTTAGTAAAAAAATATGAAGCACTGACCAAAGACGATCCCGAGCTGCTGAAGCTGGGAAAGCAGTGCTGCAACAATATAAAAAACTATGGTCACCCCTCATGGTATCAGTGGTCAGTTGCCAATTGGGGAACCAAATGGAATAGCTATGGCTACGATAAGCTGGCAACTCCGAGGGAGTTTGATGGTGAGCACATCGAGTTTCAAACAGCATGGAGCCGTGCAGAGCCTGTCATCAGTAGGCTTGCCAATCAGTATCCTGATCTTACCTTCGAGTATCTGTGGGCGGACGAGGACTTTGGACATAACACAGGAAAAAAAGAGTTCCAAAACGGAGAGGAAATATTCAGCGATATTCCCCGCGGTGGATCAAAGGAGGCTCTTGATCTGGCAGCGGAGGTACACGGCATGGATTTGTCGGAGATGGGCTACCAGTATAATGAGAAATCCGGTACATACGAGTACCACAGTCAAAGCGAGTCAATGGAAATGGAATTGTAGTCTTATAAACCCTTTTAAACTAATTGGAGGTGTATTAGAGAATGGAAAACCCGGATTTACAGGCAGTCTATATAGAACGGCTGAATGCACTGCTGCCCACGTTGGATTTTAAGAAACTGGATCGCTCCTGCAATAACCAGGACAACATGTATGCCAAGGAAGCCCTGAAGAAAATGCACGATTTATTTATAGAAGTTTACGGAACAGATGATCTGGATTACGGCGGTTATGAGTTTGTCGATGTGCCGGCTGTTATAGTGGGACGTAACACAGGGCATATGGGACTTGGAATTGTGACGCTTGACCTGCAATCCTCCGGGGAGCATTACGGTACCTTTTTTCTGACGCCAAAGGGTATCATTGATCAGGGATTTGATGAAATGAAGCCTGAAGATACCAAATATCTGGCTGACACTTATGTTCCCTACGATTACTGGTACACCGTATATATTCAGCGGGATCATCATGTGGATTTTGAGCATATTCCCGAAAAGGTGGTGGAAATGCTGGAAGCCTGTCAGCCTGGACAGCAGGAAAAGATGACCCAGGAAGCTTCGAAGCAACAGGGTAATGAGCAAACCACCGATTCTGAACAGGAAAATGCGTGTGAATCGCCTTCAATGGAAATGTAGAGTGCAGAAACCCTGTTTTTCTCTTTTGAATTCGATTATTTTTTTATTAACCTCTGCGAACAGCGTTTTATTTTATCTTAGAAACTATGCGGCAGAACCAGATTCCCTTTTTTCTGCCGCATCCTTGTGGGAAAAAGCATTAATTAAGCAATAAAGAAAAGGAGGAACTATATGAGTAATCATTCTTTAAATGAGTTGCTGGAAAAGGATTTGGTGGTGGGCTGTGTCTGCAATAGCAACGGCTCAAACAAAACCTATTATTTTGAAAACACCCCGGAAAATATTGCGAGTTTTATTATGAAGCATCAGGAAAGTACGAATCAGCTGCTTCTGACCAGTCTGTCGGACCGTCTTATTCTAAGTACCCTTGGAAGCAGCATCAGCCATTGTCCCAATCAGAAACTGCTGCAGAAGGTACAAAAGGAGCTGTGTTCACTGCAGAAAGGAGAAAACTCACCGGCTCCCATGGTGGTTGCCAGTGAGAAAGAATTTCAAAGACTTTTATATGAAGAGGATCAGAGAGTAACGGCTGCT
This sequence comes from Oscillibacter sp., assembly GCF_032018205.1. Taxonomy (GTDB): domain Bacteria; phylum Bacillota; class Clostridia; order Oscillospirales; family Oscillospiraceae; genus Oscillibacter. The sequence goes on from NZ_DALZOY010000008.1 coordinate 109,860, forward strand.
GAGCTAAGGATGCTTTAGGTAAGGAGCAGATATGTCGAAGAAGGAGGAAATGCCATGGAAAACAAAAAGGAAGCAAGAGAAATGCAGTATAAGCTATCGGTAAAATTGCTGGATATTATGGTGAATAGTGGCTTTTTACTGCCAGAGGAATATGAAAAAATTGATGCACTGAACCGGGAAACATTTTCTCCGGAGCTGGCAAAAGTATATGCGTAAAAACACTAGCTATCTATGAAAAGGTGTGGTAATGTGTGTTGCTAACAGGAGAAGAATCTTCTGGGAAAGGAGAAGTATATGGAAAAGAAGACAGTAAAAAAGGTAATAAAAATTGAGCCTGTTAGCACAGTTTCAAACATGGAAAAGCCACTTGTGAAACGAGTATGCGCCTATTGCCGGGTGAGTACCGGATCGGCAGAGCAAATCAGCTCCTTTGAGTCTCAGGTGGAATATTATGAGCGGCTCATTAAGGAAAAGGACAACTGGGTATGTGTCGGTATTTATGCGGATCAGGCACGAAGCGGTACGAAAACCAGAGGACGGGATCAATTCCGACAGATGATGCAGGACTGCAGATTAGGCAAAATCGATCTGATCCTTACGAAGTCCGTCACCCGCTTCGCCAGAAATACTGTAGACAGCATCAAGGCGATTCGGGAGCTGAAGCGTTTAGGTATCGAGATCTACTTCGAAAAGGAGAGGGTCAGCACCCTGTCCGAGAAAAGCGAACAGCTGCTTACAATCCTAAGTTCCATAGCACAGGGTGAAGCCGAGAGTATCTCGACCAATTCCAGATGGTCCGTTCAATATCGTTTTCAGAATGGAACCTTTATCATCGGCTCCCCTGCTTATGGGTACATAAACGATGAGAATGGAGAGCTTATCGTCCAGCCAGAAGAAGCCAAAATTGTCCGTAGAATTTTTGACCAGTACCTTGGTGGAAAAGGTTCCTACGCCATAGCAAAAGAATTGAGAAAGGCGGGAATTCCTACCATACGGGGATCGAAGGGATGGCAGGACGGTGTAATCAAGGAGATTTTGCAGAACCCAGTGTATGCAGGTGACCTGCTCTTCCAAAAAACCTACACGACTGAGGGGGTACCCTTTACAAAGAAGCATAATCGCGGTGAGATGCCGCAGGTTATGATTACGGATAACCATGAACCCATTATCAGCAGAGAAGAAGAACAGGCGGTTCGAGAGCTATACGCATACCGCAGACAGAAGCAATGTGTGGAGAATGTCGAGGTCTACCAGAATCGATACGCATTCAGCAGTCGGATTATCTGCGGGGAATGCGGCTCAATATTTAGGAGACAGAAGATATACATCGGAAAGCCTTACGAAAAAGTACAATGGTGCTGTCACCAGCATATTGAAGATATCTCGAAATGCAGTCAGAAATCAATTCGGGAAGATTGCATTAAACAATCCTTCATAACCCTGTGGAACAAGCTGGCCAGTAACTATGAAGATATCCTTTATCCCCTTCTGGCGATATTAAAAGCGGTACCGGATGATCCAGAGCAGGTACAGGAATTGCTGGAGCTGGAGAATAAAATACGGGAATTAAAACAGCAGAGCCATATGTTGCAAAAAGTCCTTACGGGCGGCGACATTGGCTCTGTTGTTTTTATAGAGAAACGAGGTCTTATAGACACGGAGCTGGAAAAGGCATACCGCCGACAGCAGCTTCTCAAGGAGCAAAAATTATTTGATGAGCAAATCAGCCAGACAGAATATCTGATGGCGGTATTCAGGAACCGACCTGCCATACTAGACGATTATGACGAGGAGCTCTTCCGAATGATTGTTGAAACGGTGACAGCTTACCCCGGAGGGCGGTTAGTCTTCAAACTGAAGAACGGGCTGGAGCTGGAAGAAACCTACGGAAAGGAGCTGTAAGCAGATGCAACGACATACGCCTCTTGGATACCGGATCGTAGATGGTAAGGCTGATATCGTACCGGAAGCCGCTCAGATAGTAAAAGCTGTTTTTCAGGCATATTTGGGCGGAACTTCTACCTATCAGATTGCAAAAGACTTAACGAAACAAGGAGTCTTAAATGCCAGTCACAAGCCCTCTTGGAACCACGGTTCGGTAGGAAAAATATTGGAAAATAGAAAATACATTGGAGATGAGTTTTATCCTCCACTGATTGAAAGCGAAATTTTTGATCAGGTACAAAACCGCAGACAGGAAACAGTAAAAAGCCTTGGCAGACACGTACAACCAAACAGCTTCCGGAATCAAACACAATTCAGCGGAACGCTGTACTGCGGTATCTGCGGACAGCCATACCGGAGATATGTGGAACACTGCAATCAACCCAGCGAGAATGTGAAATGGAAGTGCAAGCATTATATCAAGTCCAATCGGGTATCCTGCCAAAACATTTTTCTGAATGATGAACAAATCGAAAGAGCTTTTATAGATGCCATCAACCAAATCATAGCGACACCAGTTATGTTGGAACAAAGGCGTCCGATAAAAACACCGGTTCCCTGCCCTGTCGGAGAAAAGCTGACCCGACAAATAAAAGAAACTCTCAATGCCAGTCAGTATAAGGTAACCGAAATAAAAGAGCTTGCTTTTACACGAGCAGCCGCACAATATCGGGTGTCAGTTATTGATGACAGCGCTTACCGGACAGACCAGATAAAGGCCGTTATTTTAGGCAAAGAAAAGCAGATGGATTTTGATGAAGGACTTTTTCAGCAGGTAATCCGGAAAATCACAGTAAACCCGGATGGCAGACTCCAGTTTGAACTGCTTAATGGTCTGCTTCTTGATAAGAGCATCGGAGAAAATTAGCGAGTAGGAGGAAAACAAAGATGCAAGCAGTAAAGAAGAATATTTCGATTATCCCTGCAACACGAGGATACGACAGAACAATTCGTCCACAAATGAAAGCCATGCGGGTTGCGGCTTACTGCCGCGTCAGCACTCTGCAGGAACAGCAGGAAACCAGCTACGAAGCACAGGTAAACTACTACACAGAAAAAATCGAGAATAATCCTAGCTGGAAGCTGGCAGGAATCTATGCGGATGACGGAAAAAGCGCAACCTCAACAAAAAACAGAAGTAACTTCCAAGCCATGATTGAGGACTGCATGGCTGGTAAAATTGATATGGTCATCACCAAATCCATCAGCCGCTTCGCCCGAAACACCGTAGATTCACTGATGAATATTCGAAAGCTAAAGGAAAAGAACATCGCGGTATTCTTTGAGAAAGAGGGCATCAATACGCTGGATGGCAGCGGTGAGCTTCTGGTTACCATCTTAAGTAGCCAGGCACAGGAGGAAAGCCGCAATATCAGCGAGAACTGCCATTGGGGAATCGTTCGAAAATTTGAAAGCGGTAAGGTAATTGTCAATCATAGCAAGTTTTTAGGCTACACAAAGGATAAAGACGGAAATCTTGTCATCATACCAGAGGAAGCGGATCTGGTGCGCAGGATTTTCCGCCTTTTTTTAGAGGGAAACAGTAGTTATAAAATTAAACGGATACTGGAAGCCGATGGTATCCTCACAGTCACTGGAAAGACTGTATGGCAGGCAACGGTCATTGACAAAATGCTTAGCAACGAAAAATATATGGGTGATGCCCTGATGCAGAAAACCTATACAGTGGATTTTCTGACGAAGAAAAAGGTGATAAATAAAAGTATCGTACCGCAGTACTACATAGAGGACAACCATGAAGCGATTATACCAAAGGAGCTGTACCAGCGAGTACAAGAGGAAAAGGCGCGCAGAGGTGCAATCTACCGACCTGCATCTAAAAAAGTGGATGCACCGTCTATCAAAGGTAAGTACAGCGCTAAATATGTGCTGTCGGATATTATGGTATGCGCAGAATGCGGTCAGCCCTACCGCAGGCAGGTATGGTCGAAGTATGGTATGAAAAAAGCCGTGTGGCGCTGTGACAACCGCCTCAAGCACGGTTCTAAGAGATGCAAACATTCCCCCACTCTGAAAGAAGACAGCCTCCATGAAGCGATAATGACCGCAATTAATAACGTGGTAGAGGATCAGGGAGAATTTGTGCAGGCATTCCGAGAAAATGTAATCCGCATCATCGGAAGCTACTCTGCACAGGCAGAGCCTACCGAATACGATGAGCAAATCGAACAGCTTCAACAGGAAATGATGAAACTTATTGAAGAAAGCGCTAAAGCCGAGTGTGCAGACGATACCTTCGATAAAGAATACCGCATCATCGCAGATGAAATCAAGGAGTTAAGGAAGAAGAAGGCAAAGGTACTTCAAGAACGACACCTGGCGGAATCCTATGAACAGCGTCTGCATGAGATGAGTAGCTATACGAAAAAAATCAACTACTTAAAACGGGAGTTTGACGATGACCTTGTCCGCAGACTGCTTAAAATAATCAGGGTTATCAGCGAGAGCAAAATAGAAATTCAATTTCAATCGGGCATCGTTATCCGGCAGGATGTCCTGTGTGATGATTAAATGACGGCAGGAGCCGAAAGACCAGCGGTTCCTGCCAGTATATAAAGTACTGGTAAGAATAAAATCCTCAGACAGTGGGCTGAGGGTTTTATTGTTGGCAGTATAGTAACAATAAGAAACCTATAATTCGGGTAGAAAAAACAGTTATAATATGGTAAAATATAATAAAAAAAGATTGATTTTATATTGGTTTGTAAGTTATTGACGATAGAAAAATAAATTACATAAGTTGAAATTTACTACATTCATTAAAAGGGGGTCATCATGTCTATTATTAATCAACATCCAGTTGGGATTCATCCATTTTCAGTTTCTCTTTCCTCATCTGATGAGGATACTTTAAGTGGTATTGAGCATAGAGAACTTTTAGAAAATGGGCATAATGATGTTCTGCTTGAGTACATGTTACCTGTTCTTGAAAGGAACCATATCAGTTCTGATGCATTAAGACGTCATAAAGATTTGATTGACTCCTTAAAAATAGCCAATGCCCCCTCAATTCGGTCCCCATATCCTCAAAGTCTGACAACACAGAAGGGGAACTTTGCCGAAATCTTTTTAGCAGAATATTTAGGTGAGACTACTAACTTGCAACTCCCTATATATAGATTGAGATATAATCCAAATCCAGATCAATCAATGAAAGGTGATGACGTTTTAATATTTGATTTAGATTCTGATCCTGTACGAATTATTGTTGGCGAATCGAAGTTTAGAGGTGTTCCGGATAAGCAATCTGTAATTGATATAGTTGATGGGCTTGTTCGTTCAAATAAAGCTGGATTACCCGTCTCTCTGATGTTTGTAGCTGAACGGTTATTTCAAGAAGGAAAACCTGAGATGGGTATAAAAGTTCAAAATTGTGCGTTGCTGTTTGCAACTAATAAGTTAAAAATTGATTATGTCGGTTTGCTGATGAGTAATAACAATGCAAAAAAAGTTGTAAATAAACACACCAACGATAATCTTAAAAACTTGATGATGATTTCATTAGGAATGAAAGAACCAGAAGAAATTGTACAACAAGCTTTTAAACGAATGGAGGAAAGTATATGAGCATTCCTTCAAATTATATTAATGAGTTACTAATTAAACTCTCGCAGAACCGTATTGAAAATATTATAGCTCAGACCGATGCTCGAAGAATATTACAAGAAATTCGAGAGAATCCTGAAAATTACCCTGATTTTGATCCTGTGTTAACAGAGAAAGCGACCCATGTTGCATATGTTATGCTCTCTTGTGGGTGTTCGTTAATTGAAAATCAGGATTCCGATACAAGCGAAGGATTTGCTGTATTAGAAAAGGCAGGGAAAATATTATCTGATGCATTCAAGTATAATCCTAATGAATTAGAAACAAGAGATTATAATCTTTTGATTGCTGGAATGGCTTTATATGCAGCGAAACAATATTCTCGTGCATTTATAATCCTCAATGATATTAATACAGACTTTGCTGTTGGACAAATGATTATACAATTTGTAAAAAAAGATTTTAAATCTTTATTACAATTCGCAAGTAATATCTTTTTTTCTCAAACAAGCGAACAAAAGGATGTCCGTGAATTTGATGAATGGGTTATTTCTCACGAAATAGCACGCTGCTTTTTAGTTATTATTGACTTCGTTCACACAGGGAATCAAGAGAATTTTAAGCTTATAGATGATATTGTTATGAAGATGTTGACACTAGCTTCGTATAGCAACTTGACACTATATTGGCTGATTATTAGGCTATTAAAAATAATTTTTTCCACATATCAAGAATCGTCCCTTTGGTCAGTATTACCGCCTCTGTTACCGGCTAGGTACATCACCAGTAAATATATCCGTCTTCTTAGTGGGTTTAAATCTCCTGTTACAGAAATGTGGCCATCCCAAACCGCAGCACTTCCACTTGCTGTTGGAGAGAATAGTGGTGCAATTATTAATCTGCGTACAAGTGGTGGGAAAACAAGAGTTGCAGAAATAGCGATTCTAAAAACTTTATCTACAAAAATAATGTCAAAAGTCTTATATTTGGCTCCATTTCGCTCTTTAGCTTTTGAAATAGAACAAAGTCTAAACAAAACATTTGGTCCATTAGGAATAACAGTATCACAATTGTATGGCGGTTCTACAGCAAACGTTACCGATTTTGAACTTATCAACCAATCTCAAATTATTATCGCAACTCCTGAGAAAGCAAAAGCTCTTATTCGATGCGGTTCAGGTCTTGAAGCAGAAGTTAAATTAATTGTTGTTGATGAGGGACATTTATTAGGGGCAGAAGAAAGATATATCAAAAATGAGATGTTCCTTACACATATCAAGGAATATGCTTCAAGAAATCAAATTAGGATATTACTTCTATCTGCGGTATTACCTAATTCAGGTGATTTAGCTCAATGGATTACTGATGATGTTGAATTGGTAGCAAAGTCAGAATGGAAACCTGCATTAGAGAGGTTAGGTCTACTTCTCTGGAATGGAAATCGTGTTAGATTGGAATGGAAAAGCGAAGGCGAACCATTTAACCCTAATTTCGTGCAGAAAAAACCATTGGGATTTGGGACTAGAAGAACTCCATTTCCAAAGAACAAAAAAGAAGCTGTTGCTGCTACAGCAGTTCGATTAGCCCAAACAGGGACGGTTATGATATATTCTGCAAGAGCAAATTCAATCGAAGGACTGGCTGAAAGTGTACTTTTAGCACTAGGCAATCAACCGAAAGATTACCCATGGGATCATTCTTTGTGGAATGCTTTTGAAAGTGTATGTACTGAAGAACTTAGTAATGACGATATTGTTTTAGTTGCTGCGAAGAAGGGGGTTATTTGTCATAATAATCGTCTTCCAACACTTGTACGGATTGCTATAGAGAAGCTTATGCGCTCTAAGCCCCCTTTGATAATTATAGCTTCATCTACTCTTGGGCAAGGAGTAAATGTTGGAATATCGACTGTAATTGTATCGACACCCTATTATTCTAATGAAACAATTAGTAAAAGAGACTTTTGGAATATTTGTGGAAGAGCTGGACGTGCTTTTTCTGATGTCGAAGGAAAAATTCTCTATGCTATTGATACAACTGAAGAACAATGGCAGATAAATAGAAATAGAAGACTTGCTCATAGTTATTTTAATAGTCAAAAAATAGAAAAGGTACAAAGTGGTATACTTGTTGCTTTAAGATATATTTGTCAAGTTTCTAGACAAACAAATACTGATTTTAATTTGCTTGTTGAAGCTATTGCAAATGACTTTGTAGATACAGATATCAATGAAAGATATATTGAATCAGTGAATGAGATTTTTGATTATTTAGATGATGAACTACTTGCAATGCATGAAGATTTTAATGAAGATGATGAGGTTGACTGGATTGATGATGTTTTTAGAAAATCGTTAGCACTTATCCAAGCGGAAGTTAAGGATGAAGAGCGTTATATAGATCTGTTACGTGCCAGGACTACGGCACTATTGAACCGGATACCAAATAAATCTGTCAGGAAAAAACTCATTGCATCAGGGGTTCCCCTTTCGGTATCTAAGATGATATTTGAAAATACTGATTATTTTAGAACACTTATTTTAGCATTTATTCAATCTTTTGGAGATGATGATGCTCATAATAAAATAATTGACAGTACAATCCGAGAAATCGAGATCTGGAGCAATGAGAATGCACATACTTTAATGGATACAGTACCAAATCAGATGGTTTTAGATAGGGTACGTTGTCACTGGATTTATGGGGCTCCTCTTGTTAAAATAGTAGAATTAGAACCAGGAGCTGATAAAATTTCTAAAGATTACTACGGCTTTACATTGCCATGGATTATTCATGCGATCTCTCAAATGTTTGACTCTGAGTCTGAAGAAAATATTGTTCAAGCATATGCATCACTTGCAATGTTCGTTGAACTCGGCTTACCAAATTTAGCAGCAGCAAACATATATATGGCTGGTGTGCGTTCTAGAAGTGCTGCACTAGAACTTTCTTCTTTTGAAATATTTATGGATAAAGATATTTCAGAAATTAAACAGATTCTATTAGACTTTCCTTTTCAAGAAATAACTATTTCAGATGGAGTCAAGGTGTGGATTGAATTGCTTTCAGAGTCCGCAAGAGAACAATTACCTAGAAGGATATCTTTCCCAACTTTCACATGGAAAAAAGCGAACCTCCCTGATAAATTATACATTCGCGAAAATGGTGGTGAATTATTTCTATCTTCAAGTGATGGATATTTTTATGAAAAAGTAGAATCAACAGAGGAATTGCCTTTCGGGGAAATAGCAAATGTTAATGGTTTGTATTTTGAATGTGAAAGTGATGAATGGAGTTTAAAATCGTACAATCCTATGGTGGTTGTGAATACCATGAGATAGCGATAAAGTAAACCTAAGGAGATGTTCCATGAATATACAAGATTTAACTGAGCAGGTAGACAGCTTAATCTCCTTGAAACAAGAAGGTGATCATTGGGATTTTAAACGGGAATGGTATGGCAATAAGGCTGATCTTCTGCATGATATTATTTGTATGGCGAATAATTTATCAAGCAAAGATGGCTTGATTATTATCGGTGTTGATGAAGAAAGAGATTATGAAATACAGGACTTGGTAGATGATTCTCACCGGAAGAGAACACAAGATTTAGTATCTTTTTTGCGTGATAAAAAATTCGCTGGTGGAATCAGACCCACTGTTACAGTTCAATCTATTCTCTTATCTGAAAAAACTATTGATGTAATAATCATACATAATGATCGCAATACTCCGTATTATTTGACGGAGCAATATCAGGGAGTTTTTGCAAACAACATATATGTTCGCATTATGGATACTAATACACCGAAAAACTCTTCGGCTGACATTAATATTATTGAAACGCTTTGGAAGAAGCGCTTTGGAATAGATGCGACAGCACTTGAACGTGTCATTCTGTATTTGCAAAGTCCATCAGATTGGGTTGACTCGGCTGATGAATCAAGAAAGTATTATAAGTATGCACCAGAATTCGTAATAGAACAGGTCTCGGCTGCAGATGACAGGGATGGATATGAGTTTTATCTGTTTGGGCAATATGATAGTCGTCCTCATTGGTATGATATCAATCTCTATTATCATCAAACATTGTTAGATTCTTTGGGAGGGGCAGCCTTAGATGGGGGTAGATATTTCACGGCCACTCCAAAAGTAGCGGGGTTATCGTTAGATAGAAACAGCATGAATTGGGATATTAGTTATAAGTATCTTATTAAAGAGTCAATGGAGTATATTGTTCATAAGTTCTATATTACTGATGATATGGATGAGGAACAAACATCAAGGAGACGTTTCTTAGAGTGCATTCTTATCTTTGATTCAGAGTTTGAGAAGGCAAGATTCAATAAGTTTGTGAAAGAAAATTATACTGACTATAATGCTTCCGATTTTGAAGGAAAACTTCCTCTTTTTCCAAATATAGAGGGATATGTGATGAGTGCATTTAAAAAAGATTATACAAATGCACTTATCTTGAAAAAGATGCTAAATAATTTTCGAGCTAATTATTAAGTGAATGAGTTGACACTTAAACAGAAATATAATTAATAAATTGCTTATTATATACTTTCACTTTAAATGACATGGAGGTGATTAAATGACAGCAAAAATGTTGGATCAACAGCAATTAAAAGCTGTATGTGATGTTTTAGCTCATACCAGTGAAGGGTTTTCAAAAAGCGAATTGTCTGGGTTATTGCAGCAGAGTCAAATAACCTTGGTTGATGATGGAAAGTCTAGTAATGGTTACACCTATACGTTAGGCTTGAATAAACGAGATTGGCTATATAATTGTTTGGCGAATGAAATAAACACCAATAAATCGCTACAACGAGTCTTCGACTTCATTGCCAAAGCGCTAAATCCCGTTGCTTTTACAGTACAAAGTAATAGAGAAAAATACCTTCATCTTTTAGAAGAAACTAATAAAGTGTTATTATTGGCTGGTCTGTCTGTTAGTAAAGAAGGGAAAGTCGTTGATGTAGAACAGGCAACAACATTGGATGAAGTAGATAGGCGTATGAACCATTTAAAGCGGGAACTTTATAATAGGGCAATTCACAACGAGGTTCAGAAATATTGTATAAAGGATTATTTGCGTAAAGACTACTATGACGCAGTGTTTGAAGCGGCTAAAGGACTGGCAGAGAGAGTACGCCAGATAACTGGTTTATCTTCAGATGGTGGTGAGTTGTTCCAAAAGGCATTTGCTAAAGGTGATCCATATCTGTTTTTTAATTCTCTGCAGACAGATAGTGAGAAAAGTGAGTTTACTGGAGTAAAAGAATTATTAGAAGCTATATTTCATTTGGTAAGAAACCCAGCAGCTCATACTCCTAAAATTAACTGGATGATAGAAGAGACAAAGGCTTTAGATATATTGACATTAATATCATTTGCTCACAAATATCTTGATGAGTGTCACCGGATGCCTAATAAATAGGGAGGATAAAAATATGGGGGTTGTGTTGGATAGTAAAGAAGATAAAAGTTTAGCTCAGTTATGTAGCTTTTTAGATATACCTATAAGGCGTGTGGCGCATAGGACTGGAAATGGTCTATTGGAACTTATACTTGGCTGTATTGGAGCATCTTCATTAATAGAAGAATATGGTTATTTTTTTAATCCATATAGCTTTAATCGTGGATACCGCAATGATAATGATCATTTTAATCCGGAAATGGGTATGTTGAAAATATGCAATGAGATTAAGGACAATAAAGAACTACTCAATGCGTTTTTAAATGAAATATTTCGTAGACTACAACGTACTGAAATTGAAGATGAAATTATAGATAAAATTAGAAATGGGTTGGAATTATTAGGGTATGAGCTTCAGGTAGATTATGGCGAGGCAGGATATACATATACAATTCAATACCTATCCATTGGGGAAATAGAGAGACAATCACAAATGTCGCTTATGAGGAATGAACTGCTAAGAAATTCTCCAGAGGTATTAAGACATTACAACGAAGCCTTGGAAACCTATAGTAATGGAAATTTTAAAAGCTGCATTGATAACTGTAGAACTGCTTTTGAAAAATACTTCGCAAAAATTGATAGTGATAATTCCGATTATTTGAAAGGTATTTTGAAAGCTACCAACGAGCGCATTGAAGACAACGGTATAGAATTAAGCACGAAAAATAAGATATTTAAATATTGGCTGGATAAAAACAAAGGAGCAAATAGATATAGAATTTTTGCAACTTTATATAGTGCAATGTCTGGATTAGGAGCTCATGGAGAGGATAACCCGGTTCAAGAAGATGCGCTGATGATATTAAGAATGACTGAAGATTCATTTTTATGGTATATACAAAAATCTTAAATAAAGAATTGAACGGATTAAATTCAATACCAAATCCGCTTTTGTAGAGAGGCGATATTAATATGAATAAATTTGAGAACAAAAGATGGAAAGAAATAAGTGAAGAAGATAAAGTTAAGTTATTAAAAGATGCAGTATGTAGAGATTTTGTGATGGGAAGTCCCTTGTTAGATGGAGAAGGTATTGTTGATTTTTATGAGACACTTGCTGCAACAGGTCGGATCAGTAACGGCGTAATTGAAATCAATGATGATGAGGTTTTATATAATCCTTGTATTGGAAATGACGGACAACCAATAAGTCAAGAAGAACTAGACTCAATGTTTGAGAAATATAAATCAAGCGAACCAGATGATCTTGAAGATAAAGTCCATCAGTTTGAAAAGTATTATAAAAGCAGACCCCATGTCGTTTTGCTAGGCGCGGGAGCAAGCGTGGCTACAATATTGAATGGCGATAAAAACGGAAAAAAGATATCTGCAATGAAGGGGTTTATCGATAAATTAGGAATGCAATCCATCATTTCAAGCATTAATTTGAAGACAACGAGTGATAATCTTGAAGATATCTATATGGAGATGTATGAACGAGGCGATTGCGAGCTACAGCGAATTCAGCTAGAAGATGCTATTGAAAAGTATTTTTGTGATTTTGAGTTGCCTGATGAACCTACGATATATGATTATTTACTGCTCAGCCTAACAAAAAAAGATTTAGTTGCCACATTTAATTGGGACCCTTTGCTGGTTGAAGCATATAGCAGATGTACTAGAATTACAGATAATTTACCACAGATGGCATTCTTGCATGGAAATATTGCGGTTGCCACTTGTGAAGAAGATATGGTATTGGGCAGTCCCTATGCCGTTTGTTCTAAATGTGGACGAATGCTAAAAAGGGTGCCATTGTTGTATCCAATAAGAGAAAAAAATTATGATGAAAACCCTTATATTTCAATGAGCTGGAAACAACTGGGCCAATACCTGGAAAGTGCATATAGGTTGACTATCTTTGGTTACAGCGCTCCTAAAAGCGACCAAGCCGCAATTGATATGTTGAAAAAAGCATGGGGAGCAGTTGATGATAGAAATTTAGAGGAAATAGAAATTATAGATATAAGGTCTGAGGAAGAGGTTATTCAATCGTGGGAAGAATTTATACATACTCATCATTATTCTGTATGGAATGACTTTTTTAATTCTGCACTCGGAAAATTCCCCAGAAGAACTTGTGAATTACTATTCGATAATACTCAAAACAATCGATGGATACATGGAAACAGAGGGTTTAAAAAAGGAATGAGCTTTGATGCATTGACATCATATCTAAAGGATCTATTGCAGGATGAAAGTACAGGTAAAGAAATACTAAGTGATCCTTATATATGATCCAATATATTTAATACTGCTAAGAGTGAAGCTCTTGAGTTCGTTGCTCAAGAGCTTCACTGTTGGTAGTGATTGCTATCGGCAAAATTGTTCCCTTTTAAGAAGACACAATCATTCCCAAAACAAAATTTGTGGTATAATTGGGAAAGGTGGAGTTCTTAAAAAATGTTTATGATGAAGACTCGTAAGAAAAGATAACGATTCCGCCAAGGCGAAAATACGCCTTGCGGGAATCCGATTCACGGCATCAACACACGTTGAAGCAGTGATACTGATGACGTATTGCGATTTGGAAGAGAAAAGCAGGGGTTAGACTACAATACGTTGTCGGACTGACCCCCAAAGGCATTGAGGGTGCCATGATTAGAAAATTTGAAAGCAAAGATATCGAAAAAGTAATGGAAATATGGCTTGATACAAATATTCAAGCCCACAACTTTATCTCTAAAGGGTATTGGGAAAGCAATTTTGATTTGGTAAAGAGCATGCTTCCGGATGCGGAAATATATATTTATGAATCAGAGAGAAAGATTGTCGCTTTTGTTGGAGTGGACAATGGATATATAGCAGGAATATTTGTCTCTGCTGACGCGCAGTCAAAAGGGATTGGAAAACAACTGCTTGACAAAATAAAACAGCGCTATTCCGCGCTTAGCTTAACAGTTTATAAAAAGAACATAAAGGCTGTCAATTTTTATCAACGGGAATTATTTGTAATAAAGCAGGAACAGATTGATGAAAATACGGATGAGGAAGAGTACCTCATGGTATGGAATCAACCGTCAGCTGGGCGGGAACGCAGGGAGGATTAGGCCGTGGAAAAGCTGGACAGAGCATTTTACAGCCGGGATTCGATTTCCGTTGCCAAGGAACTTCTGGGGAAAGTGCTTGTCCGGGAAATCGGCGGAGAGAGAATCGCCGCCCGGATTGTGGAGACAGAGGCATATATGGGCGCGAAGGATCGGGCTGCCCACTCCTATGGCGGCAGGAGAACGCCCCGGGTGGAGGTTATGTACGGCGAGGCGGGGTTTGCTTACGTGTTTATGATCTACGGAATGCACTGCTGCTTCAACGTGGTGACGGCTGAGAAGGAAATTCCTCAGGCCGTTTTGATCCGTGGGTTGGAGCCGCTGGAGGGATTGGAGCAGATGGCGCTGGCGCGGTTTGGCAAGCTTTACGGAGAGCTGACAAAAACCCAGCGTCTTGGCCTGACCAACGGGCCGGGAAAGCTGTGCAGCGCGCTGGGGCTTGACAGGCGGTTTAACGGCGTGGATCTGTGCGGGGATGCGCTGTATATAGAGGAAGGGAAACAGGAGGACTTTTCTGTGGTGACGGCGAAGCGGGTAGGTGTGGACTATGCCGGAGAGGCAAAAGACTATCCGTGGAGATTTTATAGTAAGGATAACCAATACGTGTCGGTTAGGTGAGGAAATGGCCAGAAAGAAATCCCGGCTTTGCCGGGAAGCCTTTTGATCTGCGGAAGAGGAAATCGCGCCATACTGACGAGAAAGGAACGTGGAAAATGGAACACGAAATACACTTGCTCGCTGTCACCATGGCGTTTCAGGGCGCGGAGGAGACGGTATATCCTGCGGTACTGCGGGACGGGGAGTGCGCCATTCTTGTGGACTGCGGATGGATTGGCGCACTGCCAATTGTGGAGCGGGAATTGAAAAAGATTGGGCTGTCGGTACAAGACTTGACGGAGCTTGTCCTGACGCACCACGACCACGACCACATGGGCGCGGCCGCCGCGCTGCGGCGGGCAAATCCCAATATAAAGATTTATGCGTCTGCCGCCGAGGAACCGTTTATCTCCGGGAGGGAAAAGCCGCTGCGGCTCCGGCAGGCGGAGGAGATGCAGGAAACGCTGCCGCCGGAGATGCAGGAGTTCGGGCGGGCGTTTTGCAAACTTCTGCGCCGGGTGGAGCCGGTGGAGGTAAACGGGCTTTTGCGCGGCGGCGAATGGCTGGACTGGTGCGGCGGGTGCCGCGTCGTCGCCACTCCCGGCCACACGCCGGGGCACATTTCGCTGTTTCTGGAAGAGAACGCCATTATGATTACCGGGGACACCATGGCGCTGGAAAACGGTCTGCCCGTGACGGCGAACCCCCAGTTCGCGCTGGACAGGGAAGCAGCCGAGACGTCGCTTGAAACGCTGCTGGCGCTGAAGGCGGAGGCGTATTACTGCTATCATGGCGGGGTTTATTTGCCAAACTGAAGCCCACTTCGCGTCAAGTTCCGTAATTACTTTATATTGAGAAAACAAAAAAGAGCGCCGCATAGCGGCGTTCTCAGGGCTTTTGTATCAATCCCGTGCCGGGAGGGGCTATACCTGTCACACAATGGTAAAAAACATTTGACAATTGGTATATTTGTGGATTAAATTTAGATAGATATTTATATTATAAATTAGAAGAGTAAATAATAGGAAAGACGAGAGAAAAAATGAGAAGAAGAGTGTTAATATTTCTGGTAGTGCCTATTCTATCTGCCTGTTTAATTGGATGCAGCAATGGATCTGTATTAAAAAATCAAGACGATGAGACTGCTATTAACACTGTTGGAGAACAAGATAGTACGCCAACTGCAGATGATGAAGTAGAAGAAGCTGATAATGTTGATGGAACTAATCCAACTGAACCATTTGTAGGGAGAATGGCTTTGGATAGTGAAACTGAAAAATTTTTCTATGGGACTTGGAAGGTTGAGAAGCTTTTGGGATTTGCAAATTCATATAATGATGCTTCTGAATATCCAACAGGGCAAAAAATTATTGATGATGAAATTGTAATTGATAAAGACCTATTCTCATCAAAAGAGCTAAAAAACTATAATGATTATCAATATGAACTTAAAAATCCGCTCTATGAAATTACTATGATATGTTATAACAAAGACGATTTTTATAGGAATTTTAAAATGGATCTGCCAGGTATAAATATGGATGATGAAATAAAAGCAATACAAGTATCTGACTCTTCTTCAGGATTCGGCATACCTGTAAGTTTTTTAGTTGTTAATAATGATAGCCTTATTTTGGTATTAGAGGCAACATGCTTTGAACTGGAAAGGGTCACTGACTAAATGAATTGAGGTTTTATAATAAATATTGCGCTAATCTTAAAAAAGATCATTCATTTAAGATGAACTCTCAGATTGTAGACAAAACAGCTCTAGGAAGCAAGTCCTAGAGCTGTTTTGTCTACAATCTGAAGCACTTCTATGAGGCGCTCTTTCGTATTGTGTTGGTATGCCGGATTTGAAAACTGGTCCTTGCGCCATCAGCCCCAGAGGGCGGAGAGGGCGGGAATCACCTGCTTTTTCCGGGACATGACGTGAGGCAGAAAGACGCTGCCGTTTTCCGTCTTGGCGTTGAACGCCTGCTGGATGGTCTGCTCGTCCCCGGCGAAGAAGAGGCGGCTGCCCTCCTGCAAAACGTCGGTCAGCATCAGGATGGCCAAGTCATAGTGCTTTTCCGTGCGCATCCGGTGCAGAGATTCCGCAAACTCCTCCCTCCGGGCCAAAAACTGCCCGGAATCCGCGCAGGTGATCTGGGACACGCCAAGGTCGTGCCCGGCGATATGGAATTCCTTAAAGTCCGTCATTAAAAGCTCTTCCGCCGTGTGAGTTTCACCGCTGGAGACGGAGAAAATCATGTGGCCCAGTTCATCTAAGGAAATCTTAGCAAGACGGGCCATGCGGTTTGCCATGTCAATGTCCCGCTGGGTGCAGGTGGGGGATTTGAACATAACCGTGTCGGAGAGAATGGCTGCGGCCATCAGTCCCGCCATTTTCTCCGAGGGCATCAGGCCCCGGTCCTGATACATTCCCGCCACAATGGTGGTGGTGCTGCCCACCGGCTCATTGCGAACATAGATGGGATTTCCGGTCTGAATGTCCGCCAGACGGTGGTGGTCGATAATTTCCAGAATCTCCGCCTGCTCAAGTCCGCGGACAGCCTGAGCGGCTTCGTTGTGGTCCACCAGAACCACCCGTTTGCGGGCGGGACGCAGCAGGTGGAAGCGGGACAGGGTTCCCACTACCTTTTCTTCATCGTCCAGAATGGGATAGCAGCGGAAGCGGCTTTTCAAAACCGTTTCCCGCACGTCGTCGATATAATCGTCCAGATGGAAGCAGACAAGGTCTTCTGTTTTACAGATGCGGTTTACCGGCAGGGAAAGGCAGATCAGCCGCACCGTGCGGTATGCGTCATAGGGCGTGGAGATCAGGCATGTCTCCGTCTCCATGGCCCGCAGCTCCTCGCTTACCTCCGACTGGCACACGATCAGGCACTGGACCCCCAGCTCCATAGCGTAGCGAATCATGTCCGGCTGGTCGCCGCACACGACAATGCTGTCCTTCGCGTCAAACATCAAGTTTTTGCGGGAGGAGGGAAGGGCAATGGTCACCTCGCCGGAGATGGTGTCCACCTGCTCGCCGGCCTTGTTGAGCACCTTGCCCTCCAAAACGGATAAAAGATTGTACAGGGGAATGTTGCTGACATGAGGATTGCGGACGGAGGAGATATCATAGGAGGCGATGTCTCCGGAGGAGAGCATTCCATACAGCGTCCCGTCCTCATTGGTCACAGGAATGGCTTTGGTGTTGGCGTCCTGATGAATCACGCGCCACGCCCGGCTGACGGTAACGCCGGCGCTGAGCAGCGGCGGCGTGTCATAGGAGAGGTCGTCTACCTGGGTCCGCACGTTTTTCAGCAGCATGGGCGGCTCAAAGCCAAAGCGGTCCAGCACGGCCTGGGTTTCATCGTTTACTCTGCCGAGGCACGCCGCCGTGTATTCCCGGTCCCCCAGAGAATTGCGCAGGGCGGCATAAGCCATGGCGGAGACAATGGAGTCCGTGTCGGGGTTGCGGTGCCCGGTGACATAGATGGTGTCCATGCAAATATTCCTTTCAGTTTACGGGCGCTTTGGCCCGGTTAAATTGATGATGGTTTCATTGTACTATATCCCCTCCGGGGTTACAAGAAAAACCGCACGCAAACCTTTATAAAGAATCTTCGCGGAAATTGGAACAAAATATAAAATTTCACTTGACATTGGGGAACATATCTTGTATCATAATTGAGCGCGCAAAGGGCGAACTATGCCAAAAACGCGCAAACTGCGATGAACCGGGAGATTGCGGGGCTTGCCCCGGTAACTTTCGGGGAGTATGTCCGATGATCGGGCGGCTGAGAAGGAATCTGCACGTTGCGTAGATCGCTGCGCCATGTTTGGATACCGGCCGTATTGCGCCGGTATTTTTCATGAGCGAGAATGATACGCACGGATAAGCGTACAGAAAAACTTCCCGCCGTACACAGTTTTCGGAACAACAAAAAACTATGTACGAAATTCAGGAGGAAACAACTTATGGCAGCACAGAAGCAAATGATTCGCATTCGTCTGAAGGCCTATGACCATCAGGTCATCGACCAGAGCGCAGAGAAGATTGTCGAGACCGCTAAGCGCACCGGCGCTGAAGTCTCCGGCCCCATCCCTCTGCCCACCCGGAAAGAGGTCGTCACCATCCTGCGGGCCGTCCACAAGTACAAGGACAGCCGCGAACAGTTTGAGCGCCGCACCCACAAGCGCCTCATCGACATCACCCGCTCCACCCCCAAGACCGTGGAAGCGCTGATGGCTCTGGAGCTGCCCGCGGGCGTTGAGATTGAGATCAAGCTGTAAGACCCTTTCCCACATTTAATTCGTTGCTCACCCATTGTCTGCCAACTTGCGGGGCGGACGGGTCATGTCGGCAGAGCAATGCGGCGCGGCCGTATCTAAGCCGACCAATAACCTTTAAGGAGGAACATACATGAAAGCAATCATCGGCAAAAAGGTCGGCATGAGCCAGATCTTTGATGAGAACGGTCACGTGATTCCCGTCACCGTGATCGAGGCCGGTCCCTGCGTGGTCACTATGAAGAAGACCACGGAGAGAGACGGCTATGAGACTGTCCAGTTGGGCTATGAAGATGTGGTCGAGCGTAAGCTCACCAAGCCTGAGATGGGCCATCTTACCAAGGCGGGCGTGGGCCCCAAGAAGCACCTGCGTGAGTTCAATTTGGAAAACGGCGCCGAGATGAACGTGGGCGACCTTGTGAAGGCCGACGTGTTCAAGGCAGGCGACTTCGTGGACGTGACCGGCACCAGCAAGGGCCACGGCTTTGCGGGCGTTATCAAGCGCCACGGCGCACACCGTACGCCCACCAGCCACGGCGGCGGCCCCGTGCACCGTCACGCGGGTTCCATGGGCTCTTCTTCCGATCCCTCCAAGATTTTCAAGGGGAAGATCGGCGCGGGTCACATGGGCGTGGATCAGGTCACTGTGCAGAACCTGACCGTTGTGAAGGTGGACCCGGAGCTGAATATGCTCGTGGTCTGCGGCGCGATTCCCGGCCCCAAGGGCAGCCTTGTCACCGTGAAGACCACCGTGAAGACGCACCGGGCCAAGAATGTGGAGACCGGCATCAGCCACAACCCGCAGAAGGCTTCCGGCCGCAACCCGCAGAAGGCTTCCGCGAGAAGCAAGTGAGAAAGGGGTGCTTAGAATATGCCTAATGTTGAAGTTTTGAATATGTCCGGCGCAAAAGTCGGCGAGGTCACTCTGAGCGACGCCGTCTTTGGCATCGAGCCGAATGGGGCTGTCGTCCACGAGGCCGTAAAGAATCACCTGGCCAACTGCCGGCAGGGCACCCAGAGCGCCCTGACCCGCGCCGAGGTTTCCGGCGGCGGCAGAAAGCCCTGGCGTCAGAAGGGAACCGGTCATGCCCGTCAGGGCTCCACCCGTTCTCCCCAGTGGACCCACGGCGGCATCGTGTTTGCCCCCAAGCCCCGGGATTACAGCTATGTCCTGAACAAGAAGATCAAGCGCTTGGCGCTGAAGTCTGTTTTGTCCGCCAAGGCAGCGGACGGCGAGATCATCGTGGTGGACTCCATTAAGATGGACGCCATCAAGACCGCTGACTTCCGCAAGTTCCTGGACGCCGTCAAGGCGGACGGCAAGTCCATGGTCATCGTCCCTGAGAAGGACGACGTCGTGGTCAAGAGCGCCCGGAATCTTCCCGGCGTGTCCACCACCACCGCCACCATTCTGAGCGTCTATGACATTCTCAATGCCAAGAAGTTGGTCATTGACCAGACTGCGCTCGCCAAAATCGAGGAGGTGTTCGCGTAATGGCCACCAGTTACGATATCGTGATCCGCCCGATCATCACCGAGCGCGCCATGGGCGCCGTCGCCGACAAGAAATATGTCTTCGAGGTCGCCAAGGAAGCCGGTAAGATCGAGATTAAAAAGGCCGTTGAGGAGATCTTCGGCGTGAAGGTCAAAAGCGTGAACACGCTGACCGTTCCGGGCAAAGAGAAGCGCCGCGGCGCGGGCCGTCCCGGCAAGACCAAGACCTGGAAGAAGGCCTATGTCCAGCTTACCGACGAATCCAAGACCATCGAGTTCTTCGAGGGGATGGTCTAAGACCGGAACCGATATAACTGTAAGGAGTGTTAAGCGATGTCTATTAAATCTTATAAGCCGACGACGCCTTCCAGAAGACAGATGACGGTTTCCGGTTTCGACGGTCTTGACAAGAAAGCCAAGCCCGAGCCCAGCCTCACCGAGTCTCTGAAGAAGTCTTCCGGCCGCAACAGCTACGGCCGCATCACCGTCCGCCATCGCGGCGGCGGCAACAAGCGCAAGTACCGCATCATCGACTTCAAGCGCGACAAGCAGGGAAGCGCCACCGTCCTGCGTCTGGAGTACGATCCCAACCGCAGCGCCAACATCGCCCTCATCCAGTATGAGGACGGCGAGAAGCGCTACATCCTGGCTCCCGTTGGCATGAAGTCCGGCCACAAGATCATGACCGGACCCGACGCCGACATTCTGCCGGGCAACGCGCTGCCCATCGAGAAGATCCCCGTGGGTACCATTATCCACAACATTGAGCTTCATCCCGGCAACGGCGCCCAGCTGGTGCGCTCCGCCGGTACCTCCGCCCAGTTGATGGCCAAGGAGGGCAAGGACGCTCAGATTCGTATGCCCTCCGGCGAGGTGCGCATTGTGCGGATCAACTGCATGGCCACTATCGGCCAAGTGGGCAACATTGACCACGAGAACATCAACATCGGCAAGGCCGGACGCAAGCGCCACATGGGCTGGCGCCCCACGGTCCGTGGTTCCGTCATGAACCCCAACGACCATCCCCACGGCGGCGGCGAGGGCCGCGCACCTGTTGGCCGCCCCGGCCCTGTGACGCCTTGGGGCAAGCCCGCCATGGGTTACAAGACCCGCAAGGGCAAGAACCCCACCAGCAAATTTATCGTTAAGCGCCGGAACGAGAAGTAAGGAGGCAAGTAGATTATGAGCAGATCTGTCAAAAAAGGCCCGTATGTTGCCCCTGAGCTTCTCAAGCGGGTTGAAGCAATGAACGAGAAGAACGAAAAGCAGGTGCTGAAGACCTGGAGCCGTAGCTCCACCATCTTCCCCGCTTTCGTGGGTCATACCATCGCCGTGCACGACGGGCGCAAGCACGTGCCCGTCTATGTTCAGGAAGACATGGTGGGTCACAAGCTGGGCGAGTTCGCCCCCACCCGGACCTTCCGCGGCCATGCAAAGAAAAACTGATAAAGGAGGATGCGAAATATGGAAAACAATGAAGCAAAAGCATTTCTGCGCTATGTCCGCATCGCTCCCCGCAAGATTCAGATCGTCTGCGATCTGATCCGCGGCAAAGATGTGGGCACCGCCATGGCGATTCTGATGCAGACCCCCAAGGCTGCGTCCGAGCCTCTGATGAAGCTTCTCAAGAGCGCCGCCGCAAACGCGGAGAACAACTTCGCCATGGACCCCAGCAAGCTGTACGTCAGTCAGGTCTTCGCTACCCCCGGCCCCATCCTCAAGCGGATGATGCCCCGGGCGCAGGGCCGCGCGTACCGCATCAACAAGAGAAGCTCTCACGTCACGCTGGCCGTGACGGAAAAGGCATAAGGGAGGAGACAGTTTTTTATGGGACAGAAAGTTAATCCCCACGGCATGCGCGTGGGCGTCATCAAAGACTGGGATTCCCGTTGGTATGCCAGTGATGAGAAGGTCGGCGACCTGATCGTCGAGGATCAGAAAATCCGCAAATACCTGAAGAAGACCCTGTACGGTGCTGGCGTTCCCAAGATTGAGATTGAGCGCAGCAACGACACAGTCACCATTTTCCTGCACTGCGCCCGTCCGGGCGTGGTCATCGGTAAGGGCGGCGAGCAGATCGAGCAGTATCGTCTGGCCGTTGAGAAGATGACCGGCAAGAAGGTGAAGCTGAACATCGTCGAGGTGCGCAACCCCGACATGGATGCCCAGCTTGTGGCAGAGAACATTGCCCAGCAGCTTGAAAAGCGCATCTCTCACCGTCGCGCTATGAAAAATTCCATGGCCCGCGCCATGCGCGCCGGCGCCAAGGGAATCAAGTGCTGCTGCTCCGGTCGTTTGGGCGGCCGCGAGATTGCGGGCGTTGAGCACTATCACGAGGGTACCATTCCCCTGCAGACCATCCGCGCCGACATTGATTATGGCTTCGCGGAGGCTGCCACCACCTTCGGCCGCATCGGCGTGAAGGTTTGGGTGTATAAGGGAGAGGTCCTTTCTCAGACTCTGCGTACCACTCCCCGCACCATGGATACTACGAAGCCTTATCAGGAGCGTCGTGAGCGTCGGCCTCGCCGTGATGGCGACTTCCGTGGCGGCGACCGTCGGCCTGGCGGCTTCAACCGTGGTCCCGGCGGACAGGGTGGCGGCTTCAACCGTGGTCCCGCAGGCGGACAGGGCGGCGGCTTCAACCGTGGCCCCGCAGGCGGACAGGGCGGCGGCTTCAACCGTGGTCCCGCAGGCGGACAGGGCGGCGGCTTCAACCGTGGCC
>NZ_DALZOY010000009.1:0-19350 GCF_032018205.1 Oscillibacter sp.
TGGTGGTCTGGGTGGGCATGATGCTGCTGGACTGGCTGATCGGCAGCGCGGCGGCTTTCAAGAAAGGGAAATGGAGCAGCGCGAAGCTGCGGGCCGGCGCGTGGCACAAGGGCGGCGAGGTGGTGATTGTGGTGGTCACTCTGGTGGCAGACTGGTTGATTGGTCTGGTTGTCGCAAATATCCCCGGCATTACGTTGCCGTTTGAGTATTCCGTGCTTTTGGCGCCGTTGGCAATTGTGTGGTACATCATCGGAGAGCTGGGTAGTCTCGCGGAGCACGCCGTGACCTTCGGTGCGCCGGTGCCGGGGTGGCTGGTGTCTGCACTCGAAGCGGGGAAAAAGGCCGTGGACAGCGCGGGGGACAAGCTGACCGGGGATAAATAATTGTAATCCGGCCGCAGGCGCGGCAAATCATAATTTTACGAAGGGAAGTACATAACCATGAGAAAACCTGACATGAGGCGCAGAACCGACCGGGCGGGGCAAACCATCGAGGAAAACGGGTTTCGCTATTCCTATGACACGGACGGATATGCAAAAAGCGCGGTGAAGATCAGCGACAGCCCCGGCGTGATCGTCGACGGGAAGCTGATCCCCGGTGAGCCGATCAAGCGGCCCGGGAAGCAGGAGTAAGGCAAGCGGGGCGGGGCTGTGTGCCCCGCCCCCGGAAGAAAGGATTTTAGATATGAAACAGTACATCGGAACAAAAATGATTCAGGCGGAGCCGGAGGAACAACTTTACGATTCGCGGGGCAACCTCACACACCGCCCCGGCTATAAGGTGCGTTATGCCGACGGTTACGAGAGCTGGTCCCCGAAGGAAGCCTTCGAGGAAGCCTATCGGCCCACCAACGGCATGAGCTTTGGGTTGGCTATTGAAGCGGCCAAGCAGGGAAAAAGAATCCGGCGGTACGGCTGGAATGGAAAGAACCAGTATATCGAACTGGCATCCGCCATCAGCTACAAAAATCCTAATGGCGAGGTTGTCAACGCAGACCATGATGCAATCGGGAACAAGGCGTTTGCTTTCTGTGGGACCTCCGGTGTGCAGATGGGGTGGTTGGCGAGTCAGGCGGATATGCTTTCGGACGATTGGGAAATCGCGGAATAAGGAGGTACTTATGGAACTTTTAATGAAGCGGCTGGCAAATCTTTTGACAATTAAGAGCATTGTTACGGTCGTTCTGACGGCTGTTTTCGCCGCATTGGCTCTGCGCGGGACCATCTCTGGCGCGGACTTCCTAACGGTGTTTACGGTGGTCGTTGCGTTCTACTTCGGGACGCAGGCGGAGAAGGTGCAGAAATGAGCGTGAAAACCTATTCCAAGAAAAAGATCGGCGGCGTGCTGCTGTCCGCGAATTTCAAAGTGGCGGAATTTGCCTGCCACGATGGCAGTGATACCGTGCTGATCTCTGAGGAGCTGGTGGCGCTGCTCCAGAAAATCCGGGACCATTTCGGAAAGCCTGTCACCATCAACAGTGCCTACCGCACGGCGACGTGGAACGCCAAGCAGGGCGGCGCGCCCAAGTCCCAACACCTGCTGGGCATGGCGGCAGATATTTCTATTGCGGGCGTGTCACCGCTGACGGTTGCGCAGTATGCGGAGTTCTTGCAGCCGGGGGCCGGAGGCATCGGAGTATATAAGTCCTTCACCCATGTGGATGTGCGGAGCGCCCGGACGCGCTGGGACAGCCGCAGCGGCACGGAGAAGGCCGTGGCCGGGTGGCTGGGGTATACGGAAGTGTCCGAGCTGGACAAGGCCGTGGACAAGCTGGTGAGCGCCGGAGTAATCGACAGCCCCGACCGCTGGAAGTCTGGGAACTGGACGAAGCGGGCTGTGGAACTGCTGATTATCAAGATGGCCGCAAAAGTATAAAGAATGAAGTCGCCCGGGGGGTTCCCCGGGCGACTTTTTGATTTTTGCACAGGATGCCACCCTGAAATAAAGGCCGCGGATTTGTATTGGACTTACCATGGGTAGGCTCCGGTGGGGGAGTTACGCTATACCGAAATTGAATTGAACTACCAAATTATTGGCCTTATTCAGCCGTTAGCCGCACCTTAATGCAATTTTCACAAGGCTTTTGAGCGTTAAATTCTTCAATACAGCAAGAAAGCTGAAATTTGTTTTCTTCTAAAATGGAAAGAATGTTTTGACAATAGTATCTGGGAATATACCCAATTAGTTCGTTGTTTTTGGTGATTAATCTAATTGCATTTTTGTCCCAGCTATTATTTGGTTCGGGCGCCAAAAACACTGTATCATTGGGCTTCAAATATAATGCTGCATTGCTGCAAGAAGAATCCCCGTCAATAGAATTTTCTACGTTGCAACCAATATAGTGGCGCGTTCCAGCTACGTAAAAGGTAATATCAAACGGCGCCTGTCCTAGAGCTGGAGCAAATTCAATAGTATCGATAGGCAATTTAGAGCCGCCGTTTTTTAGCAGCAAATACTCATCATATTGCTTAATATGATATTTATCCAAAATATTAGAAATATCTCTGCGCTTTTTATCTGGAAGCCGACTGGAAAACACAGGGAATAGAATATCGCTCACATATTCTTTATTTAAATCCTCAAATCCAATTAACTTTTTAAAGCCCTCTTTAATAGCATTTTCTACGTCATCAGAGTATTTAAAAGTATATTTTACTCCTTTTTCAAGCTGTCCCACCACGTGATTCTGCCTTGTGGAGGGGTTTTTCCAGATGAGTAGCAAAGTATTATTTAAATTCGTCATTCTATTCGTTTGCCTCCCTACAGATGAATGAATTACAGATATGCTCTTTTTTTGCTAATATAAAGAGGTTAATCAGTTTCTTTTTTTTAGGAGATAAAATGGGGTCCGGGAATGCTTCGAGTATGGGCGCAATGCTATCATTGCTAATCTTATTATATATGTTTTCGATAAACGGTATTATATCATCATAGAAGTTGCTTTTAATGTGGTTTAACATTTCATCATGGGTTGGAGCTTTTTTAGAGTCTTCGTTGACTCGTATTTTCGTTCTTGATTTCGACCCGACTAGAGCATCGAAGCGCCGAACATCTCTAAGAATGTCATCAACCGCATCCTCAAGAACATAGCTACAAAGGGAAGATCCATTATCATAAAGAGGGGCAAATTTGAAGAGGTCCGCCTTTGTATCGAAAATATAAGCCCAATTACTCTGGTGCCTGTCAGAATTTCCTATCAACGCATCAAATACCATCATTTTCAAGACATCAATCAAACTCGATGTAAGATACTGCTGCTCTATGTTATAGCTATCAACAAATTTTATAACACGCTGAATCATACCAATAGAATAGTACTTCTTCGATTTTTCACAATATAGTGCACCCGGGTTAAAATCTTTGTACATTTTTGAAATGAACCAAATGCCCTCCAATAGACTTTCCTGTTGTGCATTTATTATGTTATAACCCATCGATCCAATGCGACCATTGAAGGATCCAATATCTACGTGCGCACATGGTATATTTAATAGTTCGCACAATAAAAACGCAATTTTTTCGGAAACGTGTTCCGTCGTAAATTCGGATTTTGGATATTTGAAGAGCCCTGTCTGTCCATTCTTCTGGAGCCACGATTTTTCGCTGCGACCACTACCTTCGGCAGCTCCCTTATACAATGCCCATGAATTAAAGTCAAGAATATCCATCGGCTCACTACCTTCCGTGCATTAATATTATGCGAGGAAAAGCGCAAACGACCACGATATGATTTATTTCTAAATCATATATCGATCTATTTATAAAGTCAACAAATATTACTGCGCATTTCGGACTGTCCTTGGCAGGCCATCATCAGGCGGGGTATATCCGCTCCAACTCGAAGATTGCCCAGCGGAGTGCGGCTGCTGCGTCCGGGCCTTTGGTGCGGCCTAGCAGCTTGTACAGGCGGTCGATGCGTTTTTGCTCCAGCGTCATAGTGTGTTCCTTTCTACCGGCCTATTGCCCGACTGGCGGGGCTTATAGTTAAAACTCAAATTTTGCAAAACCGATTTATGGCTTCAAGCTTGAACATTTGATATCCAGCATCTTTTATTGCGTTTACAAGCTGGTGCATCGTGTAGTCATCATTGAGAGTAACCATTGCATCTTTAATGCAGCAACCACACTCACCAGTGATTCCATCAAAATAAACCTTTTTCATCTTCAAGCCCTCCTGCCTTTCACTTCCTCAAATTCCTTACGATCACCCACGTGCTCAAACAAATGCTGATCCCCAGCAACACATAAACGACTTTATCCATCTTGACACCTCGCAAGCGTTTTGTTATTCTTAATATGTGGGGGAGGTTTTGCCCTCCCCGCGCCTATCGCCTTATGTTCTCGTAAAGGAGAATCAAAGCGGCGATTAGGTTTAATAGTGCGGTGGCGAGGTTGATGTAGTGGTCAGGCCCGCCGCCGCTCTTTTTTCGCTTGCTCGTGGTGCTCACCTCCTTTCCATGGTCTTAGTATAGTCTTATATAAGACATATTGCAATAGTGAGAATAGCCAATCTTATATAAGATGGTTTGTGCATTATTGACGTATATAAGACGCGGGATTTGTGGTATAGTATGTCGGGGTGATATTATGGCAAACAGAACTGACTATAAGAATCAGTGGATGAAAGAAAACAGAGACACAAAGCTCCTGACGCTCCCCAAGGGCCGCAAAGCCGAGATACAGGCCGCAGCGGACGCGGTAGGGGAGAGCCTGAACGATTTCATATGCAAGGCCATAGACGAGCGCATGGAGCGCATGGAAAGGAAATAAAGCAATCCCCCCACCGACTTTTCAGTCGGTGGGGGGATTTTTCGACTCCAAATTCGTGTCCATCTTTTAATTATTATTAAATAAGCCCTATTCTGCCTTAAAAAACAAAAGAGAGCATATTCTTATCGGCTATCAAAGAAAGAAGCCGTGTCGCAGGGAGCGTTGCGGGAAATAGTACTGGGAAAGCATGAGTGTGTTTAAATGCCGAAAACACATTGATTTAAGTTTAGCATAAGCCGTTCAAAATATTTGAAAACTATATTGACAGATAATAGAAAATAATGTAATCTATTGGAAAAAGAAGGTGATTCCCTCGACTAATTTGACATCAAGCGAATATGAAATATTAACGGTATTGTGGTCCAATCCAGATGGGCTTACTGCAAAAGAAATTAATATGCAGAAGCGAGCTGAACTGTGGAAGGATTCTTCTATTCATTTGATTTTGGATAAGATGTTGAAGCGGGAACTTGTGACCGTAGGGGGTCTTGAGCGCTCGGGAAAAACTTATAGCCGAGTTTTTAAGGCGACAATTACCCCAGAGCATTATGCGCTTATGCAAGTCAAGCGAAACGCAGTGTACTTCAAAGATAAGCGTATAAAGGGATTTTTTTCGGCTTTAGTAGATAGTGACGAAATTTCATTAGAAACAATTGATGAGATTGAGAAACTCCTGAAGAAAAAGAAAGATGAGTTTTAATGGGTGTGTCGGTCTTTACGTTCCTAATGTCACTGATCTGGTGTAATGTTTTTATTCTTCTTGGCGTATTATGTCGAAGAACTTTGGCGCTTAAGCATGGTGTAAACTTAATTCTTGCGATGATTGCAGCCGGGATTGTGAGATTGCTGGTACCCATTGAACTACCCACAGTGATTGTAGTTCGATCCGAAGAGATCATGCCGTTTTTTCAACGCTTTTTCAGTGCTCAGGCATTTGAAATGCACGAGCACTCTGTTAACTGGTTAGATATAATTTTAGCTATCTGGATTGTCGGAAGTGTAATGCATTTGTCGCTGATTGCTTGGACACTTTTTCAGCAGAGCCTAAAGATTCGCAGAATGAGAACAGAAGACCATCCACGAGTTTCAAAACTGGCAGAGGAACTTGGACGCGATTTTAAAATGACATCAAAATGTCGTGTAGTTGTTTCGCCTGATGTAAAAACTCCGATGCTCGTGGGATATTTTTCACCGATCATCCTATTGCCGCCGCTTGCTTTAACGGATGATGATATGAGATATGTTCTGTTGCATGAATGGAATCACTTTATACATAGGCATTTGTGGATTAAGCTACTATTTAGCACTTTTTGCGCATTGCTCTGGTGGAATCCACTTGTGTATATGGCGGAAAGTGATTTGGATTACCTTCTTGAGGTAAGTTGCGACCGGGCTTCGGTGCGTAGTCTAAATACAGAAGAGCGTATTAAGTATGTCGAAGCTACGAGCAATGTTATGAAACAGTTAGTTACACTAGTTACCCGGTCTACCCTCTTTGTGGGATTTATAACGGCGGCTCCAGATCGAATTGTTCAGCGGTGTGAGTTGATTTTGTTCCCGCCGAAAAAGATAAGTAAGACGATAAAGATTCTTACGATTGCTTCCCTGATTTTTCTTATTATACTTTCTTATGCATTTGTTTTTCAGACTTTGTACAGGCCGCCAGAAGACGATTCACCGAAGGTAACAGATGTTAGTATCGTCCCCGAACATTCATACTTGAAGGAAAAAGCGGATGGTAGTTTTCTGTTATACATTAATGGGGAACCCCGTGACTCGCTGAGTAGGGAAGATATAAATTATCCTCCCTTTTCAGATTTACCAATACACAAATAAGAGTTTTGGAGGAATTAAAATGAAAAACAAGAAAAAGCCATTGACATTTATCCTTGCGGCGCTATGTTGCTTAAATCTAATAGCTGTGCCGGCAGCTGCTAGTCAACTTCCTGAAATTACAGAGGATAGCATTGTAAGCCCCCAGGCGGAAGAACGCGAGTGGATTTACAGAATATACGAAGGGAAGTATCAAAAGAGACTGTGGTCTCTTACCTATGGGTATTGGCTGACAGATTGGATTGATTGCGTTGTTTAATTGGTACGATCTAAACACAAGAATATCTGGATTGATTTTTGAGAAAATTAATTTAATTCGAGATGCATTAGATGCTTTTCCTGATAAGCAAGAGGATATGTCCGCTAAAAGAAATGCAGTGGACAAACTGGATTTACTGGAAAGGTTTGTTCAAGAGGCATTCTGATCGTCTTTGCTTATGTATAAGTCTTCAGCGCATATTTGAACATTGAGCAATGCTTGCTTCATCTCCTCCAGTTTATTTACCGTCTCTGATACGGCGTTGAAAAGGAGAAGGTATTCAGCAGATAAGTTTTCCATAGTAGTTTTCCTTTCTAAAAATTTACTGTTACTTATAGTACGCCAAAGAAACAGTAAAAAATGTGGAAAACTGTCGACAAGTTACAAAAAAATTAATAAAACGACCCTCAAGTAATGATTCTTGGGGGTCGTTTCTATTTTTATAATCATAATTTAGTATAAAAATGAGAAAAAAGTCCTTTATGAAGGAGTGATTACCCCCAAAGCTGACGGCGATTTTGACGGTAATCTGACGGCGTTTAAGAGAAAATGCGGGTATTTAAAAATGCTATAAACTTATAAATAGCAAAAACCCTTGCGGCACTCTTTTCTTAGAGCCGCAAGGGTTTCACATTTTGGTGGGGGAAGATGGATTCGAACCATCGAAGTCGTAGACAACAGATTTACAGTCTGCCCCATTTGACCGCTCTGGAATTCCCCCATATTCATTTGGAGCTGGTGGACGGATTCGAACCCCCGACCTGCTGATTACAAATCAGCTGCTCTACCAGCTGAGCTACACCAGCGCATCCAACAGCAAAAGTTATTCTAGCAGACAGTGAGAGGTTTGTCAACCTTGTTTTTTTATGGGAGGGTGATTTTTATGAGAAAAATACCATACAGGGGACAGGAAGGTCCCCGCTGTGGGCCGTGCGGTGGGGAACTGTGCCCGGGAGAGTCCTACTGGCAGATCAATGGAGAGCTGATTTGCGCCGCCTGCCTTCCGGAATATGCCCGGGGAGAGTTGGAGCCTTTTCGCCGAGTGCTGGGAAAAGAGGTGAACCAGTGATGACACTGATTGAGATGTCTGTTACATATCGGGCCGGGGCTGAGGCCCTGCGTCTGCGCATTTGGGAATTGAAACAGAAGCGGCAGAGACAAGCCGATCCGGAGGAAATTTTTCGCCTGACTCGGCGCATTGCGGAGCTGGAACCGCTGCTGCGGGAGGCGCGGGAGCTGGCTGCGGTGACTGCCCATTATTACGAAAGGGGGTATCACAAGGATGAAAAGTACTGCTTCTAATGCTTTTTCCACCCGCTCCAGCGAGTGGATGGGAGACATGACAGTGTGGCTGCGGGAAAACGCCGGGGACAACGGAGATCGTCTGGCCCGTCTGCGCCGCCAGCTTCATTTGGCCCGCCAGCGGGAGCTGACGCCTCGCCAGCGCCAGTTTTTGGAGAGGTACTTTGACGACGGGCTGACCATGCGGGAAATTGCGGAGGAGGCGGGCGTAGACCCCTCCACCGTGTCCCGGACGCTGCACCGGGCAAAAGAGCGTCTGCGCCGCGCCCTGCAATATGCGCTGTAAGGAATTTCCCGGCTTTGCCCCTTGTGCTTTTGGCTGAGCTGACTGCGGGATGCCAGCCGAGCGGGGACCATAGGGAAGGGACAAACGCCTTTGGCTTGAGAAGCGTGAAAAAATAATCCCCCCGAAACTCGCTGTTCCTGCGGATTTCGGGGGGGTTTTATCGTTTAAGTACGGCTGGGTGAAAGAATCAGTATCTTATGCCGGTTTGACAAAGGTTGCGATAAACCAAATGGTTACCGGCTGATAAATAATATCCACCAGAAATGCGCCCACAATCGGCACAATCATCATTGCCCTGCGGGAAAGACCATACCGCTCGTTGACGGCGGTCATATTGACAATTGCCGATGGGGTCGCGCCCAGACCGTGTCCCATCAGTCCGGCGCACATAACCGCCGCATCATAGTTCTTTCCCAAAATGCGAAACACCACAAAATAGGCAAACAGCGCCAGAGCAACCACCTGGCAGAGAAGGACAATCAGCATGGGGCCGGCCAATCCGGCCAGTTCCCACATTTTAAGTGTCATCAATGCCATAGACAGATACAAGGCCAGCATGACATCGCCGATTTTTTCTACCATAGGATAGTCAAATTCATAGAACTTAATTTTCTCATTTAAATTTCGCACAATGATGGCCATAAACATAGCCCCAACATAGTCCGGAAGGCTCAGAGGATTGGGAGAGACCAAATTGATTAGAATGCTGATCCATTTGGCGACCATTGTGCCGAACGCCATGCAGAACAAGATGGCCGTGACATTTTTTATAATGTCCAACCCACTCAGCGTTTTTCCTGTGGAAACATTGATTTCAGTAACACTGGTATCAAAATTCTCGCTCTCGTCCGGTTTCAGGTTGTATTTCTCAATCAGACGGCGTCCAAGAGGGCCGCCGACAAGCACGGCGGAAATAAGACCGAATGTCGCCGCCGCTGCGCCCACCAACGTACCTTGTGCATATCCGATTTCAGCAAAGCTCTTTCCATAGGCCGCCGCCGCGCCGTGTCCGCCGATCATTGAAATGGCGCTGGAGAGAAGTCCGTATGCGGGGGCAAGGCCCGTGAGCGAGGAAACCACGATCCCAATGGTGTTTTGAATCACGGAAACAACTCCGGCGATCAGCCAGTAGATCACCAGCAAGACGCCGCCCTTTTTCAAAAGCTGTACACTGGCGCCCAGTCCCACTGTGGTAAAAAACGCCAGCATAAAGGGAGCCTGAAACGTTGTGTCAAAGGTAAACGAATAAGCTCCGCTGAAGTGGCCAATCCATGTGATCAGCATGAAGATGAAGCCGCCCACAACCGGGGCTGGAATGCAGTATCTTTTTAAGAAGCTCAATTTGTTCGTTACGTAGTATCCGACCAGCAGCAAGACTGCGGCCAGGGCCAGGGTTGTAATCATATCTGTTTTGATGTTCAAGACTTGGTCTACGTTTTCAAAAGACATAAAGGCATACCTCCTAAATTTAGCACGCAAATTTTCTTGTGGTTGCTCCCGAAGCTGTCCAACTTACTCCTTTCATCCGAAGCTTAATTTCTTGTTCTAAAATACTATGAGCAAGTTTCGTGCCAAAAGAATCCCCCCCAAAATCCCCCTGTTTTTGCACAAAAACAGGGGGCGGAAGAGGGTATGTGCAAATTTTGCACCGCAAAATTTGCACATACCTTCTGTTGTGGCCTTTCCACAGCATGTGTTATAATGTTGTAAAGATTTCAAGGAAAAACGACGGTCTGTGACACCCGCTGATCTAATCTCAAAGAGCCGGCGTCTTTATGACACATCAAAACGAGGGGTGAGCGAAATAAAACGATTGCTTGGTATTTTGGTGAGCGTGTTGATTTTGTCAGTGCTCACTCTGCCCGTCGCCGCCGAAACACTGCGGGTTGCGGGAGACGAAAATTTTCCTCCCTATGAATTTGTAGACTCCGACGGAATCTTTAAGGGCTTTAATGTCGATTTAATGAAAGCCATCGGTTTATTTACTGATTTGGAATTTGAGTTTCTTCCCATGCCGTGGGAAGAGGCATATGCCTCTATCGAAGCCGGACAAGCCGATATTATTCAGGGAATGAAGGTATCCGAAGCCCGAAAGCTGCGCTTTGCGTTTTCGACTACATCGGTCCAGAATACCGACTCTATCTATATTCGCTCAGACACCAAAGGAATCAAGACTTTCGACGATTTGGCAGGAAAGCGGGTAGGGGTTGATTACGGCGATACACGCAACGCTTTTTTAGATACCTTGGAAAACGTCTCTGCTATTTCCTATCAAAACCCGGAGAAGGCGCTGCTTTCCCTGCATCGCGGAGAAGTAGACGCGATGATTGGAAACACGCTGGTAATCAGCTATTTTAGCACCAGAAACAACATTTCCGACGAGGTGACGGTTGTTGGCAAGGCGTTTAACCAGCAAAACTACGCCATTGCTGTCGCTGTGGACAGTACGGAGCTTTTGGCCCGCCTGAATAAAGGCATCGAGGCAGTACAGGAGAGCGGTATCTACGATCAGATCTACCGCAAATGGTTTGGCGTACCCGTTTCCAGCCCCACGCAAAACATTGGACTTGTTGTGGCGGTTGCAGCGGGGGCGATTCTCCTGATTATGGGCATTATTTACATCTATCACCGGATCAATTGGCGCCTGAAAGCAATTATCGCAGAGGAGACGGCAAAGGAAAAAGCTGCCATGGACAAGCTTCGGGAGTATGATAAGCTCCAGTTTATGGATCGGATTATCTCTTCCATTGCTCATGAAATTCGCAATCCGCTTACCTCTATCCGGTTTTATGCCGAACAGATTCCTGGGAAAATCAGCGACCGGGAGTTTATGATGGCGGTGGCGGAAGATATCCCGCCGGAAATTGAGCGGATTGACGCGCTCATTAAAGAATTTATTGAGTATACGGTCCCCCGCACGCCGCTTCAGGAGTCCATTTCCCTCAAAACTGCTCTAGAACAGGTGCTTACGTTTCTTCATATTCAGATGCGGGAGATACAAGTGGATATGACTGTTCCGCCGGATTTGTTTATCTTATTTGATCGAAATCATCTGCGGCAAATTTTGCTGAATATTTTGATCAACAGCATTGATGCTTTAGAAGGAGTTGGCGATC
This sequence comes from Oscillibacter sp., assembly GCF_032018205.1. Classification (GTDB taxonomy): domain Bacteria; phylum Bacillota; class Clostridia; order Oscillospirales; family Oscillospiraceae; genus Oscillibacter. The sequence goes on from NZ_DALZOY010000009.1 coordinate 11,567, forward strand.
CGCGAATTATGATTCACGCTGCCGCCGATGGCGGCATGGCGGTCATTGAGTTTTTTGACAATGGCGGGGGTGCCGACGAAGAAAGACTTCCCTATCTTTTCGACCCGTTTTATACCACCAAGCAGAGCGGAAACGGGCTGGGCCTTTTTATTGTCCACCAGATGGCGGAAGAAAACGGCGGATGCGTGTCCGCATGCAATCAAGCCGACGGGATGATGATTCGGCTGTCCGTCTTGCGGCAAACGTCTGCAACACCGTAATGCAAGGGCCATTTAAAGCACCTCTTGCAATTGCGGTAAGCCGCGCCATGGCACTTTTGCCGGATTGCGCGGCGGAAAGGAACTGTCACAAATGATTAAAATATTGGTGGTAGATGATGAACCACCCATCTTAAAATCCCTTTCTTTTGCACTGAAACAGGACTATCAGGTTTATACCGCACAAACAGGGGCGGAGGCGCTGCGTCTTCTGGAGGGGGAGTACATCTCGCTGGTTCTTTTGGACCTGCGGCTGGGGAAGGAGAACGGCATCACGCTCATGCGGAGTATGCTGCAAATCAACCCGGATGCGGCAATTATCATCATGACGGCATACTCTTCCATAGAAAGCTCAATCGAAGCCATCCGTGCCGGTGCATTCTATTTTGTCACCAAGCCGATTCAAATCAATCAACTGATGCTTTTGCTGGAAAAGGCGGCGAGCCAGCTTTCCCTTCAAGAGACTATTTTGGGTCTGAAGGATGTGATTCGCAACAGTCTCATCGGAATTTCCCCGCAGATGCAGGCCATTTATCATCTCATTGACCGGGTGAAAGATACCAAGGCCAGCGTGCTGATTACAGGGGAGAGCGGAACGGGAAAGGAACTGATTGCCAACAAGCTGCACTTTTCAAGCAACAGAAAAGAAAAGCCGTTTATTGCCGTTAATTGCGCCGCCCTGCCGGAATCACTTCTTGAAAGCGAACTGTTCGGCTATAAAAAGGGCGCGTTTACCGGGGCGGTTAAAGATGAGCCGGGAATTATCTCCAAGGCCGACGGTGGCACGCTATTTCTCGATGAAATCAGCGAGATGGAACCCCGGCTACAATCCAAGCTGCTGCGGTTTTTGCAGGAGGGAGAGGTGCGGCAAATAGGCGGCGACAACCTGCGGGTCAACGTGCGGGTCATATGCGCCACCAACCGGGATCTGGATCAGGAAATCGAGTCCAGACGCTTCCGCAGCGATCTGTATTATCGAATCAATGTCATCAATATCGCTGTGCCGCCTCTGCGGGAGCGAAAAGAAGATATATCCGAGTTGGTCCCGTTTTTTATCCGAAAATATGCCGCGGCTTATGGGAAACAGGTGTTTGGCATTCTCCCGGAAGCCATGGCTCTGCTGAATCGGTATCATTTTCCGGGGAATGTGCGGGAGTGTGAAAATATCATTCAGCGGGCGGTATTGCTGTGCAGTGGAACTGAAATCGGACCGGAGGCCCTCAATTTAAAATATCAATATCCTGCCACAGAGTTTGGGCAGGAGGATTATATCCGTGTTTACCCCTGTAAGACGATGAAGGAAATTGAACGGCAGGTGTTGGCCTTTTATCTCAAGACAAACAAAAACAGCCGGCGGGAAACTGCCCGTACGCTGGAAATCAGCGAGCGGGCATTGCAGTACAAAATTAAGGAATACGGGTTATAGGTTTTCCAGTGACACCCGCAAGGCCGGGTACAATTGAACTGGATGAACGCCCCAGAGGTTCGCAAAGCGCGCATAGAATCCCTCGCGGACGACTACGCGCCCTGCAATATGCGCTGTAAGCAATTTCCCGACTTTGCCCCTTGTGCTTTTGCCCTGCTTTACGTATAATAGGCTTGCGACAATCTTTGCTGTGCTTGAACCCCGCGGGTTCCTTTGGGAGCCGGGGAAATAGAAGGAGGAGCCTTATGATTTACACCGCGCTGCACAACCGCTGGCTGCGTCTTCTTGGTGCCGTATTCGGACAATTCCTCGCCGCGCTGGCGATGAATTTATTTCTGGTTCCCATGCACCTGTATACCGGCGGAGTAATGGGATTCAGCCAATTGCTCCGGACGCTGATGACGGACTATATGGGGATGAACTTCGGGCAGTATGACATTGCGGGAATTCTCTATTTTCTGTTTAACATTCCTATTCTGCTCCTTGCGTGGAAGACGCTGGGGCGCGGATTCGTTGTCCGGACGTTGATCTGCACGCTGGCGTTCTCTGTTTTTTACTCGGTCATTCCCGCAGCGACGACCCCCATTGTGGAAGATATGCTGACTTCCTGTCTTCTGGGCGGCATTATCACGGGCGTAGCCTATGGCATCGTGCTGACCTGCGGCTGCTCCGGAGGCGGGCTGGACGTGGTGGGGCTGGCGCTGGCGACCCGTGGAACCAATATTACCGTGGGCCGGTTCAGCTTGGGGATCAACGCGGTGCTGTACACTGCGTGCCTCGTGCTGTTCAGCCCGGAAATTGCTATCTACTCCGTGATTTACAACTACTTTTCCGCCACCATTCTGGACCGGATGCACCAGCAGAACATCTCCATTCAGGCCATGATTTTCACCAAGCAAAATGAGAAGGAACTGGCAAAGTATATTACCGAATCCTTCGGCCGGGGCGTTACCTATTGGATGGGGGTGGGGGCCTATACCGGGGAGAACGTGCACGTGCTGTACGTGTGCCTGTCCAAATACGAAGTGGAGGAGCTGCGTCGGGCGGTTCACACGATGGACCCTCACGCGTTTTTTGTGATCCAGTCCGGTATTGAGGTGGACGGCAACTTCCGCCGGAATCTGGGGAACTGAGAGGCGAACACAAAATGGCGGGCCGATGGCTTTCCTGCGAGAGCGCCTGGGGGAATCCGAAGGCGTGGGGATTTTTACAAGTTTGCCGGAGACCCGTGCGGGAAAGCTGCACAAGGCTTCAGAAGAAGAAACGAAGGACAGATAAAGAGCGCCGCTTGGGCGGCGCCCTTTTCATGAAAGGGGAGCATAAAAGCGATGCGGCTGCAAGGCGCGATTTTTGATATGGACGGAACCCTGCTGGATTCCATGGGGGCGTGGAGAACGCTTGGCTCCGGCTTTATCCGGCGGCAGGGGAAGGAGCCGGAGGAGGGGCTTGACCGAACGCTTCATGCCATGAGTATGGAGGAGGGAGCGGCCTACTGTGTGGAGCGGTATGGCCTGGAGGTCAGGCCGGAGGAGATTTCCCGGATGCTGTACGCCGAAATGGAGGAGTTTTACCGGCTTCAGATCAAGCCGAAGGCGGGGATTGAGCGGCTGCTGTCCGTTTTGAAGATGGAGGGCGTGTGGATGTATGTGGCCACAGCCACGGACCACCCCTTGGCGGATCTGGCGCTGGAGGTTTCGGGTCTTGGAAAATATTTTCGCGGACTGCTCACCTGCGGCGACGCGGGCCATGAAAAGGACCATCCGGAGGTATATGAGATGGCTTTGCGCCGGCTGCGCTGCCGGAAGGAGGACACCGTGGTGTTCGAGGATTCCCTCTTCGCCCTGCGCACGGCCAAGGCCGCAGGGTTTCGCACGGCGGCCGTCTATGACCCGTCCGAGCCGAATCAGGACGCCATGCAAGCGGAGGCGGATTATTACATCCGCTCCTTTGAGGATTGGACGCAGACGGAATGAGGGGCGCTGGGCAGTCTTTCCGCGCCTGAGACAACCAGCTTAAAAAAGGCAAAAAGGGGCCGCCGGCGAGTAATACGCCAGCGGCCCAAATGGGTGGGATATTGGAAAGCTTCCATGACTATCGTACTCCATACGGCCCAAAAACGCAAGGGGGAAAATTGGTCGATTTTTCACTTTTTATATACGAAATGGCTTTTCATGCAACAGTGTTCAAGAAAAAATCCGCAGCTCCAAAAAGGAGCTGCGGATTTCTTTGATTACTTTCTTCTCTTGCCGCCGCGCTTTCCATCCACGCTGCGATTCAAATCAGCCATTTTTCCCTCGGAAGCGGAGAGAAATTTTTTTAGCTTGTCCTCAAAGTCCACGTCGCCGGAAGGCGGAATCGCCTGCGCCCGAGCAGGGCCGGAGCGGTTTGCCGGTGCATATCCGCCGCCGGCAGGACGCGGCCCGCCGCCTACAGCAGGGCGCGGCCCTCCCACGCCCCGGGGAGCGAAGGACCGGCCTTCCTCCTGAGGCAGCGCCTTTTTAATGGAGAGATTGAGCTTTCCGTTTTCCGAGGTCAGCACCCGGACTTTAACGCTCTGTCCCTCCTGCAAATAGTCGTGGACGTCGTTTACGTAGCTGTTTGCGATCTCCGAGATATGTACGAGGCCGGAGCGGCCTCCTTCCAGGGCGACGAACGCGCCAAACTTCATAATGGCGGTTACCTTGCCCTCCATGATGCTCCCAACCTCAGGCTCTACTCCCATACTGCGTCCTAGTTCTCCCTTCTCAGGTTTCGTTTGTCCGCCGAAAGCGGAAAGATATTCAGATGACCGGCAGGGCGCGCCGCGCCCATGCCGCTCAATTGCTCACATCGTAGAACACACGGTCCCCCGGGGCCACCAGTCCCAGCTCATCCCGGGCGATTTGCTCCATCTGCTCCTGCGTGCCGCCGCCATCGATGGCCTTTTGCAGATGGTCGTTGCCCTGTTGGCTGTTGCGAACCTGCTCGCTCAGCAAGATCTTCTGGGTTTCCGCCTGCTCCACCTGCGTCCGCAGATGGTACAGCTGTAACCCGAGGGCGACGATGAGCGACACCAGCAGCAGCTTTCCGAACAGGCCCAGCCTGAGCTGCCGGCGGCTTTTTTTTGGCGCGCCTGTCTTTGCCACGGCTGCTTCCTCCCCGACCGATTTTGTAACGCCGACACGCAATTTTCTCTATTGTATAGCATTTTTTCATAAAAAGAAAGATGTTTTTCAGACGAAGGCCCATTTTTTTGGAGAAATTTTTCAGCCAAATCCAAGGAATTTGCAGCAAATGAAGCAAAAAGTCCAGCGTATCGGCCCAAAAATCCCAAATCGGACGCAGGAGTGCGGAAAACAGGGTGAAAAACAGTACCGTGCCGCCAAGAGTGCCCACCAGCGCAAAAATGCGCAGTTGCCCCTGCGTTCGGTTCAGGGCAAAGAGAAACAGCGCGGCGGCGGCCCACAGGCAGTAGACCACGTCCAGCACCCAGGCAAACTTTGGCAGACGAAAACGGAAGGGGCGAAGCAGATCGTGGGCCACCCCGATGGCCAGCCCCAGCAGAATCGACTGGAGAAATATCCCCAGCTGCTGGTCCACAAAGTTCCGCATATCATCCCAGCAGCCGCCGCAGCAGCCCTCCCCGGCTTGCGGAAGGCTCCTCATAGGACAGGGAATCAATTTTCCCGTCCACCCGCAGCTCTCCGCCCTCCAGCGAGAGCTGACCGATGTGCAGCTCTTCCCCGGTTACCACCAGCGTTCCGGCGGCGGTGGACATGACAATCCCCGTTTCGTCGAACCGCTCCACATCCTCCACGCCGGAGACAATCAGGTGCTCCCGTCCGTTCAGCTCAACCCGATGGGCCTGCGGCATGGCGTTTCCATAGTCGTTCATCTTACGTCCCTCCCCGGTCTGCGCCGGTCCAAGCCGGCGGTCACACCATTCTATGGGAGAGTGCGGCGGATTATGCCCCGCCGGAAATTTCGCGGTACAGGCCCGCCGCGTCCGCCTGACGGACATTCTCTGAAACCGCCAGAACCTCCACCGTCAAGGTCCGCACGCCGAACCGCAGAGAGAGCACGTCGCCCACCTTCACCTCATAGCTGGCTCTGGCGGGCTTGCCATTGGCCATTACAAGGCCGCTGTCGCAGGCTTCGTTAGCCACGGTGCGCCGCTTAATCAGCCGCGCGGTTTTGAGATATTTGTCCAGCCGCATAAAGTCGCTCCTTTTAAAAACTTTATAAAAATCTTGGATTGGAAAACGCGCGGGGGGACTTTCGTCCCTCCGCGCGAGGCGTTTATTTAACGTTGCCGCGCTTACTGTGCGACGGTGTCCTTCAGCGCCTTGCCGGCCTTAAAGGTGGGGATCTTGGAGGCGGGAATCTTGATCTCCTCCTTGGTCTTGGGGTTGCGGCCGATGCGCTCGGCGCGGCTCTTCACTTCAAAGGAACCGAAACCAACCAGCTGGACCTTGTCGCCCTCTTTCATGGCGGTGGTGATCGCGTCCAGAGTGGCGGCAATAACAGCCTCGGCTTCTTTCTTGGAAACCTCCGTCTTGGCGGCAACAGCGTTGATAAGCTCAGCTTTGTTCATTTGTATTTCCTCCTATAAAATTCACATCTTCCAGAATATATCTCAAAGCGAAGTCCGCTTTTAAGATTCGTGTTTTTTGGCCTGTTCCCACAGGGCCGTCTTTTCCTCGAAAGGTAGGGAAGCAAGGTCTCCGGCGGCGTGTTCCTCCACAAAGCGGAAGCGGCGGGCAAACTTGTCACACCCGGCGTGCAGCGCCTCCTCGGGGTCTATCCCGTAGCGCTGGGCAATCCGCGCGGCCACAAATAAAACGTCGCCCACTTCTTCGCGGATGCCGTGGGGCGCGTCCACAGGGCGGGAGGCGTCCTCCGCCGCTTCGCGGAGCTCGGCGACCTCCTCGGACAGCTTGTCCATTGCGCCGGAGGCTTCCGGCCAGTCAAATCCGGCATTGGAAGCCTTGCGCTGAATTTTCTCGGCCCGCCACAGGGCGGGAAGCGTTTTGGCAACCGCGTCCACCGCGTCTGAGGCAGAGGTCTGGCCCTTCTCTCTGCGCTTCATGACCTCCCAGCGGGCCGACTCCTCGGCGGAGTCTTTGACCTCTTCGGAGCCAAACACATGGGGGTGGCGGTAAATCAGCTTTTTGCAGATGCCGTCCGTCACGTCGTCCATGGTAAAGCCGCCCTGCTCGCGCTCGAGCTGAGCGTGAAACACCACCTGTAAAAGCACGTCGCCCAGTTCCTCGCACAGGGCCGCCGGGTCGCCCCGGTCGATGGCCTCCGCAGTCTCGCAGCACTCTTCCAAAAGGTTTCGCCGGAGGGAGACGTGATCCTGCTCCCGGTCCCAAGGACAGCCGCCGGGGGAGCGAAGCAGCTCCATAATCCGAAGAAGGTCCTCATATCCGTATCGGGGCTTACATTGAAAATCTATCATATCTTTTCTGCCTTTGCAAGATAAATTCACGGGAAATGCTTGATTGTTCAGGTTTTTTTCACTTCAACCTTAAAATTTTTGCCAACTTTCTGCCATGAGGCATGGATTCCAGATCCTCTGCCCGGAGAATTCGCAAAGCCAGCACCAGAATGCCGTACACTACAACGGCCACCGCAATGGCGCCCAGGGTGGCTGCGGCACTGACCAGATACCCAGAGCCGGGGCCTGTCAGCAGACGGCTGAGAAGGCCGTGGGCAGCCCAAGCGGAAAGCCCCATCGCCACGGAAGCGATGGCCGGTTTTGCAAAGATCTGGAGATACCGGGGCTTTTCCGGCGAGTATTTCCACACAAAGTACAGGTTGAATCCGGCAATGACCAGATAGCAGCAAAGGGTGGAGATGGGGGCGCCCATGATGTTGATGGAGGGCGTGCCCACCAGAACATAGTTCATGGCAATTTTGGTGACGCCGCCGGCAACCATAGTGTAAATCGGAATTTTCTCCTTGCCGTAGGACTGCAAAATAGCATTGGTCAAATTCATCAGGCAGATGAAGATGCACGCCACGCCCTGCACTCGCAAAAGCGGCGCGCAGGCAATGGCGTCCTGCACCTGCGCGGGATACAGCAGCAGCAGAATCGGCCCGGCCAGAACGCTTAACCC
>NZ_DALZOY010000009.1:19360-63552 GCF_032018205.1 Oscillibacter sp.
AGGCGATCAGCCGCAGGGCGGAGGAGACGACACGGTTGGCTCTGGCGTTTTCATGCCGGGCCAACGCCGCCGCCACAAAGGGAATCAGGCTCATGGTCACGGGAAAGACAAAGGAGGGCGGCAGATTCACGAGGTCCGTGCCGTAGCCATACTGTCCAAACAGGACGCTCGGCGCGGCGGGAAGCTGGTTTTCGATATCGGCCAGCCGGCGCAGGACGATGGTGGTATCCAGCATGGTCAGAAGACTCATGGCGGAATTGCTCAGCGTGATGGGAATGCCAATGTGCAAAACCTGCTTCATCAGCGTGCCGCTGGAAGGGGGCACATCGTTGGAAAGCGCCTGATTGTCCCGATGACGGAACAGATAGAGCGACATAAAGCCCAGAGAGATGATTTCACTGACCGTGACGCCCAATATGGCGCCTGCGGCGCCGTAGGCCACGCCCTTTTGCACCACGCGGATGAGATACCATGCCAGCGGCAGGCCCACGCCCAGCTTAAAGGTGACCTCAATGACCTGCGACACGGCGGTGGGGGTCATATTGCCCTGCCCCTGTGTGTAGCCCCGCATACAGGCAAGAAGGCTGACGCACAGGATGGTGGGCGCCAGCGCACGGATGGCGTGGGCCGCCAGGGGCTGGCGCTGGAGGTCGGCCAATTGGGACGCTCCGAAAAACATCAGCAGCGAGCCGACAAGGCCAATTCCCAAAAACAGCCAGATTGCGGTGCGAAACAGCTTGCGTTTTTCATTTTCCCGCCCTGTGGCGTGGGCGCGGCTGGTGAGCTTGGAAATGGCGAGAGGAAGGCCCGCAGTGGACACGGTCATCAGGACGTTGAAAATGTCGTAGGCCACCTTGAAGTAGGTCTTGCCCTCGGCGCTGAGAAGGTTGTTCACCGGAATGCGGTAAACCGCGCCCACGAGCTTCACAATGGCCACGGCGGAGGCTAAAATCGCCGCGCCGCCCAGAAAGGACTGCTTTTTCGCGTTATTCGCCATGAAGTTACCTCAATTTTTTCAAAAGGTTGGAGCCGTTTCTCCAACAAGGATATGCGTACATTCTGCCGTCATGTCTCCGTCACAGGCGGGTTCCGCAGTGACGGCAGAAAACATCGCCTTGCTTGGGGTCAAACCCGCACAGGGGGCACACCCGGGCATCAAGCTGCCGCAGCCGGGCAATCTCCGCGGCGGTGCGGTCAAGCTCCGCGTTCACCTCGTCAATCTCACGGAGCTTGCCAAGAAGCTGGTCGGAGTCGGCAATTTTGCCGGTGTGGGTTCCGTACACCATGGAACCAACCTCCTGCAAAAGCGCGCTCCGCTGGGCCTTCAGGTCTGCCGCGCGGACATTCAGCTTGCTGACGGAGAGAAGGGAGGATGCCTTTTGACCTGCGGCGGTAAAAAGGTCGCCTGCGGCGGTACCCACCTCCTCGGCGGTTTTCTGCACGGTATCCAGAATCTCCTGCAATCTTTCATCCATGTTGACGCCCTCCTTAACTTAATAGGTATAGGTGCCGCCGCCCACAAATTCGCGGGCCAGAGAATCCAATGCCAGATATTCGGCGGTCATGCCCTCAAAGCGCTCGTAGGCGGTGAGAATCTGGTCCGCCACCGGGTATTTGCCCCGGGGCAGCTCCTCCAGCAGGGGGACCACATACGGCTTGAGAATGGAAAATTCGCACTCAAGAGACGAGTCAAACATCAGATCCGCGTTTTCCTTATAGGGAGAGATGTACAGCTTTTCCCCCCGGCGGACATTATCCCACATTTTCAGAGTGAATTCAGCGCTGCTGCCCCGGAAGTTGTGGTCCCGGACAATCCGGCGGCAAAGACGCAGCCACGCATGGTCGAACAAGGCGCTTCCCGCCTCGTCCAGCACGCTGCTGCGGGCCGCGATGTAGAGCTTGAAGGCATGGGGATTCTTGCCTACAATCACGTCGTTCAGGGCGTGGATGCCCTCAAAAATCACCAGCTCGTCAGGCCCCAGACGCATGGGCTGGGACATGATGTCCGAGCGCATCTGGCGGGCAAATTCGTATTTGGGCACATGGATTGTCTCGCCCCGGTCCAGCATGGCGAAGTGACGGTTTAAAAGATCAATGTCCAGACAGAAGGGGGACTCGAAGTCAATGGCGCCCTCCCGGTTCCGGGGGGCGGTTTCCGGGTCCACGGTGTTGAAATAGTTATCCATGGACACTGTATAGGTCATGATTCCCATGGACTTGAGTACGTCCTCCACCTTCAAAGCCGTGGTGGTCTTTCCGGAGCCGGAGGGGCCGGAGAGCAAAATGATGCGGGACTCGCCCCGGTGAGCGGCGATTTTTTCTGCCGCCATGCGCACCTTCTTCTGAAAGTCCTCGTCGCAGCGCCGGGAAAACTCCTCGGGATCGCTGCGGACCGCCTGATTGATGTCGATGAGAGAATACGCCATGATTTCAAACCCCTTTCCAAAGTGGACCTGCGGCGCGCTTTGCCCGCGCGTCCTGATTCAATCCCCCGCTGTCTCCCGCCCGGAAGCGGAAGGGGAGAGGGAGGCCGCGGCATTTTGGTAAAACGCGGCAAAAGCCGCCTGATTTTCCGAAATCTTGCCGGGCCGCGACGTGTATTCCACCGGGTATTTCAAATTGAACACCCGGCTGATACGGCCCGACCTGCCCACCATTTTTGTGGACCCGCCCGCGCCGCAGGAGAGAATGGAGCACAGCTCCGACATGATGTAGATGTTGTAAAGATTCTCGGCTCCCGGTTTGCACCAGCCCGTGTTTTCAAAGCTGCCGGACATATACTTCTGCCGGTAGAGATAGTAAGGCCCGTATCCGGCGGCGCGGAGCGTAGGGTCCGCATAGTCCAGCATTTCACCCACTGCCTCGGCGGAGGGGATGCGCAGGCCCTCCAGTGTGATGCGGCTGCCTTTTTTCAGGCTCAGGGTGTGGACGGTGATGTTGTCCGCTCCCAAAGCAATGCAGGCGTCCAGCGACCGGCGAAAGCCCTCCGGGTCGTCTTCGGGCAGGCCCGCGATCAGGTCCATGTTAACATGCTCAAACCCGGCTTCGGCGGCCTGCTCCATGGCGGAGAAAATCTGGGCGGCGCTGTGGCGGCGGCCGATGGCAGCAAGCACCCGGTCCTCCATGGTCTGGGGGTTCACGGAAATCCGCGTCACGCCCCGGCTTTTCAGCACCCGCAGCTTTTCCGGCGTCACCGTGTCGGGCCGTCCGGCCTCGACAGTATACTCGCAGCAGGCCGCAAAGTCAAACGAATCGGCAAGGCCGCCCAGCAATCCGTCCATCTGCTCTGCCGTAAGAGTGGTAGGGGTTCCGCCTCCCATGTAAAAGGAGCGGACCCGCAGGCCCAGCTCCCGGCAAAGCTTTCCCGCAGAAGAAATCTCGGCCTTCAGCGCCGCCAGATACGGTTCCACCAGATGGAAACTCCGCTCCACGCTGGCGCTGACAAAGCTGCAATAGGCACAGCGGGTGGGGCAGAAGGGGATGCCAACGTACAGGGCGATATCCTTGGGGCCTAAATCCTTCCGCACGCGGCGGGTGACGCAGGCCGTCTCCGTTGCAAGTCTTGCCCGGCGGGGCGTGACGAAATACTCGTCCTCCAGCATCCGCCGGACCTCCTCGGAGGAGTCGCCCAAGTCCAGAGCAGCTACCGCCGTTTTGTCGGGCCGCACGCCCGTAAGGCTCCCCCACGGTGGCGCTAGTCCGGCGGCCTCCCGGGCGGCTTTGAAAAAGCTCATTTGCAGCAGTCTGCGGCGCTGGCCCTCTTGTTCATAGGCGGTGCCGCTCAACTCCCGCGCGGCTTCGCCCCGACCTGTGTGCCCCTGATAGAGCATTTCGGTCACCGCTTCGGCATGACTGCCGATTTGGCGCAGAGTAATTACAGCCCGGTTGGGGTCATTTCCCTCGTAGACGGGCCGCTCCTCCGGCAGCAGGGCCATCAGGGTTTGCTCCATGGCATACAGTTCCTGATGCCCCTCAAATTTCAAAAACATGGCTCAGCGACCCAGTGCCTGAATCATAAAGGGGTTGTACGCCCGCTCCCGGCTGAGAAGAGAAGGCCCCATATGGCCGGGGAGCACGGTGTATTCCCCTTCGAGCCGCCCCAGACGGGACAGGGATGCCAGCATGTCGCCCACATTGCCGCCGGACAGATCCGTCCGGCCGCAGGAGCCGGCAAACAACGTGTCTCCGGCAAACATGGCCTCGCCGCACAGAAGCGTCACAGAGCCGGGAGAATGGCCGGGGGTGGACAAGACCGAGACGGTCAAGCCGCCCACCTGTACCGTGTCACCCTCGCCGTAGTCCACCGTGGCGGGCAGAGTCAAGAACAGCTCCCGAGTCCGCCGGTCCGCGTCGTCACCATGGACATCCCGGCGATTCAGATAGGCGGGAATGCCGGGGTACTGCTCCAAAAGCTCCGCCACCGCGCCAGTGTGGTCATAGTGCCCGTGGGTCAGGAAAATGCAGACGGGGGTGCAGCCGGTTTCCTCCACGGCACGGGCAACCCGGTCCGCGTCGGCGCCGGGGTCCACAATGGCGCAGACCTTCGCTTCCTCGTCGCAAAAAATATAGCAGTTGGTCATAATCGCGCCAACCTGCATGGTAACGATTTTCATGGCAAAAGCTCCTTACAGCGTGTCGGTATCCAAGATCAGCGTCAGCGGGCCGTCGTTCATGGAGTCCACCTTCATATCCGCACCAAATTCGCCGGTTTCCACCCGTGAAACCTTTTCCCGGCAAGCCGCAATAAAGGCTTCGTACAGAGGAATGGCAACTTCCGGTCGCGCGGCGGCAAGAAAGTCCGGTCTGCGGCCCCGCTTGCAGCTTCCATACAGGGTGAACTGAGAGATAATCAGCAGTTCGCCGTCCACAGCGTCCAGCCCTAAATTCATTTTGCCATTTTCATCCTCAAAAATGCGTAGGCCGCAGATTTTGTCGGCCAGCTTGAGGACTTCGGCCTCCGTGTCCTCATGAGTGATGCCTAAAAGGATGAGAAAGCCTTGACCGATTTGGCCCTTCACGGCTCCGTCGATGGAAACGGAGGCCCGGGTGACTCTCGTGATTACCGCGCGCATGTGCAGATCTCCTTTACTAATTGATATCTGCCGTGTCCCCGTGAAAAGGAGCGGCAATGGAATGAATGATACGGAATTTAGTCCGTTCCCTCGTCTCATCTCCCCGAAAAGCGGTTACGCCGCATTTCGGGGAAAAGGAGGAGCGGCGAAATGAGCGAGCTTTGCCCGCAGGGCAAAGCGAGGGATATGGAGCATGCTCCGACGTTATCCGGCGGGCCGCGTGACGTTCAAAACTCCCGAAACCTGATTGAGCCGCTTCATTAACGACTGAAGCTGCTCGCCGTCCTTGACGCTGACCTCCAGCGTGATGACGGCAAAGCGGTCCTCGGTGGTGCGGACGTTCAGCGCCGCCACCCGGGTATTGGTCACAGACAGGGCCGCAGAAACGTCCAGCACCAGATTGTTACGGTCCTTTGCCAGAATTTCCAGAGAAGTGCGGTAGCTGTCATTGGTATCCACGCCCCAAGTGACCTTAATCCACCGGCCCTGCTGGTCCGGCTGGCTGCGGCGCTCCTCCGAGGCGTTGGGACAGTCGTGCCGATGGACGGACACGCCGTATCCCCGGGTAATAAAGCCGATGATCTCATCTCCCGGAACAGGGGTGCAGCATTTTGAAAATTTCACAAGGCAGTTGGAAAGTCCCTCCACGATGATGCCCTGCTCGCTGCGGGCGCGCTTGGGGACGGCGGCCTTTGCCGGTTCTTCGGCTTTGCCTGCCTCCATGGCGTCTTCCAGAGACTTTTCCTGCTGGTGCAGCTTTTGAATGCGCATCAGCTCGCCCTGCATCCGGTTCACGGCCTTCTGGGCGGAAAATCCGCCGTAGCCGATGGCGGCGTACATCTCATCCAGCGTCCCGAAGGACACCCGCTTTAAAAGCTCCGGAAGATTTTCAAGGGCCAGCACATCCCGCATGGCAATGCCGCAGTGCTTCAGCTCTGATTCAAAGGCGGTGCGGCCGTTTGCGATGTTTTCCTCGCGCCGCTCCTTTTTAAACCACTGGCGGATTTTGCTGCGGGCCTCGCTGGACTTGGCAATTTTCAGCCAGTCCCGGCTGGGACCCTTGGCAGTTTTAGAGGTAAGAATCTCCACAATGTCGCCGTTTTTAAGCTGAAAGTCATAGGTGACAATGCGTCCGTTGACCTTCGCGCCGATCATGTGGTTGCCCACGGCGGAGTGGACGGAATAGGCAAAGTCGATGGGCGTGGCTCCGGCGGGAAGGTTCTGCACGTCGCCGCCTGGGGTGAACACGAACACCTCGTCGGAAAACATGTCAATTTTCAGAGAGCGGATATATTCCTCCGCGTCGGTGCCCTCCTGATTTTCAAGGAGGCGGCGGACCCACTCGTATTTCCCTTCAGTGCCTCCGCCCTGACCGTTCTGCTTGTATTTCCAGTGGGCGGCCACGCCGTATTCCGCAATTTCGTGCATCTCCTGTGTGCGGATCTGCACCTCGAAGGGAATACCGTCTCCGCCCATCACGGTGGTGTGAAGCGACTGATAGCCGTTGGGCTTGGGAGTTCCGATATAGTCCTTGAACCGGCCCAGAATGGGCTTGTAGATATCGTGGATCACGCCCAGCACGTTATAGCAGTCTCCCACGGAGTCCACCACCACACGGAAGGCAAACAGGTCGAAAATCTCATCGAGAGACTTGTTCTGGTTAAACATTTTGCGGTAAATGGAATAGGGGTGCTTCATTCGCCCATAGACCTTGTGGCGGATTTCCATTTCCGTCAGGCGCTGGTCGATCTGGGCCTGGGTGCGGTTCATAAAGTCGTCGTACTCGGCTTTTTTTGCGCTCAGCGTTGAAACGATTTCGTCAAACCCGACCGGGTCCAGATATTTCAGGGAAAGGTCCTCCAGCTCCCACTTCATGCGCTGCATGCCCAGCCGGTGGGCAATGGGCGCGTAAATTTCCATCGTCTCCAGAGATTTTCGCTTCTGTTTCTCCGGGGACTGATACTCCATGGTGCGCATATTGTGCAGCCGGTCGGAAATCTTGATGAGGATGACCCGGATGTCCTTGCTCATGGCAATGAGCATTTTCCGCAGATTTTCCATCTGCTCGTCTTCCTTGGTGGCGTACTGGATGCGGGTCAGCTTGCTGACCCCCTCCACCAGATTCGCAACCGTGGGAGAAAAAAGCCGGGCAACCTCCTCGTGGCTGGCGGGAGTGTCCTCAATCACGTCGTGAAGGAGCGCTGCTTCGATGGACTCGGAGTCCAGCCGCAGCTCCTCAGCCACAATTTGGGCCACCGCCAGAGGATGGATAATATAAGGCTCGCCGCTTTTGCGTTTCTGGGCGATGTGGCTTTTTTCCGCAAATTCGTATGCAGCCCGGATATGGGCAAAGTCCGCCGAGGGGTTATAGGCCCGGATAGTGTCTTCCAGCAGCTGATATTCTTCTTCTACGGTCATTGGGCCTCCCTCCCTTCCCAGACCTGCGCCCCGGCATGAAGCCTCTGCAAAAGGGGGCAGGCGCAAAGATCCACGCTGTCTTCCCATGGAAGCAGCGCAATGTCAAAAAATTCCTCGTCTACGGGTGCGGTGCGCAGAAGCTCCCGCTCTTCAAATACTGCCAGAGCCAAAGCGGCCCGCAAAAATGCTTCCCGCCCGCCGGAAAGCTCGGCCACGGAGCGGAGAAACGGCAGCTTTGCGACCATCGCCCGTCCCTGAGGAAGCAATCGGCGGATGGCCCTCAGCAGGACACGGAACTGCTCCAAGGACACATTCAGGCGGTCCGTCTCCTGCGCTGTCAGGCTTTCTCCGCAGCGCAGCCGCCGGATGATCTCCAGACTTTCTACCTCGCTGCGGCTGGGGACGCGGCTGAGCCGCAGATCCACCATCTGCAATTGCAGGGTGGTCCGGCCACGGAAGGTGTTGCCCTGAAGATAGAAGGCGGCATCTACCCGGTCCCCCACCCGAATGCCGTATTCCTCCGCCGTGGCGGAGAAAAAGATAGCGTCAAATCGGCAAAGGCCGCGGCTTAATTGCAATTTTAGGTGCTTTCCCTGCCCCACTCCCTGAAGGCCCTCCACCCGCGCGCCAAGCAGCGCGAAGACAGGCCGGGGATTCCCCGCGCCGTAAGGGTCCAGATGGCCAAGCTGCTCCACCTCGTCCATGGTCAGGTCCGCCGGATCGGCCACGGCGACGTCAATCTCCAACGCCGGAACGGGAATGCCCTTTCCGCAGTGTGCCCGGACATAGCCGTTCATTTTCTCCCGGAAGGGGGCGATGTTTTCCTTGCGGATGGTGAAGCCCGCGGCCAGCTCGTGGCCGCCAAATCCATCCAGCAGGCTGGAGCACGCCTCCAGCGCGGCAAAGAGGTTAAAGCCTCCGAAGCTCCGGCAGGAGCCTTTGCCCAGATTATCCTGAATGTGAATCATGAAGCTGGGGCAGGAAAATTTCTCGCTGATGCGGGAGGCCACGATACCCACCACGCCCTGATGCCAACCGTCGCTGTCCAGCACCAGCGCGGAGCGCTGGGAATCCGGCAAGGACTCGATCTGGCGCAGCGCGTCGGCGCAGATCTCCTGTTCCACTACCTGACGCTCCCGGTTCAAATCGCAAAGCGCCCGGGCCAGCTCTTCGGCGCGGGCGGGATCTTCGGTTTCCAGCAGGTCGGCGGCAAGGTCCGCCGCCCCCATGCGCCCCGCCGCGTTGATGCGGGGGGCCAAAGAAAAGCCAATCTGCACCGAGGTGACGGGTTTTCCGTCCAGCCCCGCTTCTTTTAAAAGGGCATGAATGCCCACAAAATCCGTTCTTGGCAGAGCCGCAAGGCCCCGCTGGACGATCACCCGATTCTCTCCCTCCATCCGCATCACGTCGGCAACGGTGCCGATGGCGGCAAGGGTGCAGTATCGGGAAAACAGCCGCTCCTCGTTGCCGGAGCCGCCCAGAGCCAGCACCAGCTTCAGCGCCACGCCCACGCCCGCAAGATGCTTGAAAGGGTATGGACAGTCGGCCCGGTGGGGGTCCACCACGGCGGCGGCCTTGGGGAGAGGGCCTTTGCACTCATGATGGTCGGTGACCACCACGTCCAGCCCAAGGGAAGCTGCAAAATCAATCTCCTCCGCCCCGGTGACGCCGCAGTCCACCGTCACCATCAGCGTGGCCCCCTGATCGCGGAGGGATTGAATGGCCTCCCGGCTCAAACCGTAGCCGTCCTCAATGCGCCGGGGAATATAGCGCAGGCAGGGAACGCCGCAGTTTTTCAGATAGTCCAGCAGCAGCACGGTGGAGGTAATGCCGTCCACGTCATAGTCGCCGAAGACGGCCACGGTCTCCCCAGCCGCAATGGCGCGGCGGATACGATCCACGGCCTTATCCATGTCCGCCATGGCAAAGGGGGAGAGGGTCAGCGCGCCGTCGCACTCCAATCGCTTGGCGGCCTCCTCCGCGGAGGAGACGCCCCGGCCCGCCAGCACAGAGGCCAGCAGCGCGGGATATCCTGCCTGACGCAGCGCTTCCACCGCGCCCGGAGAGGGCGTTCCGATGTTCCACTTTTCAAATTTCATCACGGCAGCCCCCCTTCCGACAAATTTTGCGGCACAGTTGTGCTATTTTCCAAAATAACTCCACTATTATATCAAAGTTCCACGGAAACGTAAAGAAAATTCTAACCTTTGGCGGCGAATTTGACGGGCGGGCCGGATTCTGCTAAAATAACCGGGGCCATTACACTGGAAGATTTTACGCAGGCCGGGCCGTGGCCCGGCAGATTATTTTATGAAGCGCTTTGAAAAGGAGATGATTGTTTGCTGAAATACATGAAACGGCTGGTTGCCGTGGGCCTTAGCTGCCTGTGCCTGTTGACCGCGCTGCCGGTGAGCGCGGCGGCGGCTCCCAAGTTTTCCGATGTGCCTAAGACGCACTGGGCGGCGGAGTCCATTGCCCGTGCGGCGGAAAAGGGACTTTTGAACGGTCGGAGCGACGGAACGTTCGGCATGGGTGGGTCCATGACCCGTGCGGCGTTTGCTGCGGTGCTGTGCCGCCTGTTTGAGTGGGAGATGGTTTCTCCTGCTGCCGGATCCTTTGCCGACAACCAGGACCCCTCCAAGTGGTATTACGGCGCGGTGGAAACCGTGTTTGTCCGGGGGGCGGTGACGCAGCAGGAGGAGAATTTCCGTCCGGGCGACGCCATTACCCGGGCGGAGATGGCGGTGATGTTGGTGCGCTCACTGGGGTATGGGACGCTGGCGGGGCTTGCGGGAGAGCGGAAGTCTCCCTTTAACGACGTGACCTTCAGCCTGGGCTATCTGATTTTGGCCAGCGATCTTGGCATCATGACGGGGAACACCCGGGGGCAATTTCTGCCGGACAAGCCCGTCACCCGGGAGCAGGCCGCCGCCGTGCTGATGCGGGTTTACGACAAGCTGCACGCCCCCGCATCGGAGCTTGTGGGCATTGCCCGGGAGGCGGCGGGACTGAGTCTTGAGGGCGTTGGGACCGTGGCGGTTCCCGCGCTGAAGCTGGTGTACAACGGGGCGCTTCAACTGGTTTCCGACGTTTCCGAAGAAACGGCCGCCGCCATCCGGTCGGCGGTGGGGGACAGGCGGGTGCTGCTTCAGGTTTCCGGTTCCGGCTCCGTTCTTGCCGAGGCAGACCCTGCCGCGCTGGCAAAAGAACTTGCAGCAGCCGCCGTTGACGGCGGCTGGGACGGTGTGTTGCTGGACGTCTCAAAGCTGACCGGCACAGACAAGGCGGCTCTTACGGCGCTGGCGACCGCTCTGCGAACGGCCTTGGGAAAAGACAAGCTTTTCTTCGTGGCGGCGGAAGCGCCCGTCCGGCAGGGGGGCACGGCCTACAACGGCTATGACTTTGCCGCGCTGGCGGCTGTTACAGACAAGATTATTTTGCGAATCGCGCCCTATTATCAGGTGATTTCCGGACTGCCCACCACGCCCAGAGAGCCGCTGGAGGAGGTCTATTATGCAATGGAAGCCGTGGCATCCGCCGTTCCGGCAGAAAAGATAGTGCTTCTGCTCACCGTATCCGGCTCCAAGTGGCGGGGAGAACGGGCCGAGGGGGATGTGTCCGCGGCGGAGCTTTCCACCCTGCTGTCCACCTCCGGTGTCACGGGCTACTGGTCCGGACGGTATGCCGCGCCCTATCTCAGCTATACAAGCTCCGGACAGCGGGTGGTGGTTTGGTATAACGACGCCCGCTCCGCGCAGGCGCGGCGGCAGCTTTTGTCGTTTATAGGCGGCGGCGGGCTGTGCCTTGACAATTTGACCGGCCCCCTGGACGGGGATAACGGGATTCTCGCAGGACTGAAATAAGCCCGGGAACCACAAAAGAATCCGAAAATAGAAGCGGCGGGATCCCGCCGCCGTTTGTTAAGAATTTATGTGGGAAAGAGTCTTCGCGCGGACGCTTACAGGAATTTCTGCATCCCATCGGTGGCAAGGCCCACCTCGGCGCTGATGGTGACGGTGAATTTAATGCTGTTCTTCTCGCCAAAAGCGTCCAGCCAATTCAAAAATTCCTCGGTCTTGTGGTCCACGTCGTCGCCAGTCACCTTGCACAGGTTGTCGATGAAAACGTGGGAAATGTCGTAATTCCCGGCATACAGGCCGCTGATAAAGCCGCGCATGGACTCGTAGTTGTTCAGTTTATATTCCTTTACGTCAATCAGGCGGATATGGTAGTGGATGTCGTAAGTCAGAGCGGAGTTTGATTCAATGCAAACCACGTTGCCCGGCTCGTCCTTTGCCGCGCTGTTGATGAGGTCGATGAGCTGCTTGGTTTTCCCGGAGCCTTTGACGCCCATAATCAATCTAACCATAGTGTATCACTCCTGTTCTTTTGAAATCACGGGGTGGATTTCTATGTCTTCAGCATAGCATAGATTCCCCGAAAAAACAATGCAGAATTCCTGCAAAAAAGTTTGTGAATAATGCCGGGGGCGAAAATTTCGCCCCCGGTATTCGTTTACAGGTTCAGCTTTGCCCGAAGCTCCGCACCCCGGTCCTCGAAGCCGGGTTTTCCCAGCAGAGCGAACATATTCTTTTTATAGTCCTCCACGCCCGGCTGGTCAAAGGGATTTACGTCCAGCAGATATCCGCTGAGCCCGCAGGCGTATTCAAAGAAGTAAATCAGACTGCCCACAGTCTCGGCGTTCCGGGTCCCGGCCTCAATGATGAGGTTGGGAACGCCGCCCTCCGTGTGGGCCAGAAGCGTTCCCTCGGCGGCTTTGTCCCGGATAAAGTCCAGAGACTTTCCCGCAAGGAAATTCAGCCCATCGCCGTCCTCTTCGTCCTGCTCAACAGAAAGCTGCCGGGCCGACGGGCCAAATCGGACCACCGTTTCAAACATCAGCCGCCGCCCCTGCTGGATATACTGGCCCATGGAGTGGAGGTCGGCGGTAAATTCCACACTGGCGGGGAACAGGCCCTTGCCCTCTTTCCCCTCGCTCTCGCCGTAAAGCTGCTTCCACCACTCCGCCATCATGCGAAACGCGGGGTCAAAGCAGCCGAGAATTTCAACGGTTTTCCCGTCCCGGTACAGTTGATACCGGGCGGCGGCATACCGCCATGAGGGGCAGTCATAGCCGGGGACAGCGCACCGCTCCACCATTTCCGCCGCGCCGCCCATCAGCGCGTCAATGTTCACGCCCGCCGCCGCGATGGGCAAAAGGCCCACGGCGGTAAGCACGGAATACCGTCCGCCCACGTCGTCGGGCACCACGAAGGTTTCCCAGCCCTCTTTGTCCGCAAGCGCTTTCAGCGCGCCTTGGCTGCGGTCGGTGGTGGCGAAAATGCGCTCCCGCGCGCCGTCCTTGCCGTACCGCTCCTCCAAAAGCGTCCGCAGAAAGCGGAAGGCCACGGCGGGCTCGGTGGTGGTGCCGGACTTGGAGATGATGTTTACGGAAAAATCCACGCCGTCCAACAGGTCCAGCGTTTCGCCCAGCGCGTCTGCGTCCAGACCGTTGCCCGCAAAGTAGATGTTGGGGCCGTCCTTCTTTTTCAGGTTATAGCTGGGGGAGCACAAAAGGTCAATCACGCCCCGGGCGCCAAGATAGGACCCGCCAATGCCCACCACCACCAACGCGCCGGAGTTTTTGCGGATTTTGGCCGCCGCCGCCTTGATGCGGGCATACTCCTCCCGGTCGTAGTCTTTCGGCAGACGGACCCAGCCGGTATACTCGCCCCCTGGGCCGGTTCCGCTTTGCAGCTTTTCATGGGCCAGCCCCAGCCGGGGAGCCAAGGCTTCCTCATAGGGCATGGGGATAAAGGAGTCCATATGAAAGGTTTTCACTTCCAGCATAACAATCGTCCTTTCCGGATCGCCCCGCGACCTTGGGTGATGGCCCTATTATACTAGCATTCCCTCTGCGCCACAAGGAAAAATCTAAAAAAGACCGGAAATTCGGACTGAAATCAGCCGCCCAGAAATGCGGTGCGCAGATACCGCAGGGCAAGAGCTCCCCAGGAGACGCGGGGAACGTCCTCTCCCGCCACCAGCGGCACTTCCGCCACCGTCTCCCCACCGGATGAGAGGATCAGCGTTCCCAGCACGTCGCCTTTTGCAATGGGGGCGGCCGCCTGCTCGGTGAGGGACACAGACTTTTCAAGTTTTCCCGCCTTGGCCTTTTCCAGCAGCAGGGATTCGCCCGCCGCCACGGGTTGCACGGTGGTCTGCGTCCCCAGCGATACGTTTACCGGAGGCAGCGCCCCGTCGGGCATGGCCTTTACCAGAGCATAGGTGGAAAAGCCATAGCTCAGCAGAGCCTTGGCGTCTTCAAACCGCTGAGCGGAGGTGGGGCCCTTCATAATGACGGCGATCAGTTCCATGCCGTCCCTCTCCGCCGTGCCGGAGAGGCAGTATTGGGCCGCGCCGGTGGAGCCGGTTTTCAGGCCGGTGGCTCCCTCATAAAAACGGATAAGCTTGTTGGTATTCACCAGAGACGAGGCCCCGTTGCGCAGGGTGTCCATCCAGATGGTGGTGTACTTACGAATGTCCGGGTGGTTTAAAATCAGCTCCCGGCTCATCAGGGCAATGTCGTAAGAGGAGGTGACGTGTCCCTCGGCGGGAAGGCCGGTGGGGTTGACGAAATGGGTGTCGTTCATGCCCAGCTCCTTGGCCCGCTGGTTCATTCGCTCCACAAAGGCGTCTTCACTGCCGGCAATATGCTCCGCCAGTGCCACGGAGCAGTCGTTGGCGGAGACGACGCACACGGCCTTGAGCATGTCGTCAACGCTTAGCTGCTCATTTTCCTTCAGCCAGATTTGGCTGCCGCCCATGGAGCAGGCGTGGGCCGAGGCGGTGACCATGTCATCATAGTGAAGAGTCCCGTTCTCGATGGCCTCCATGGTCAAAAGCAGAGTCATCACCTTGGTGACGCTGGCGGGTTCCAGCTTTTCATGCTCGTTTTTGGCGAACAAAACCGTTCCCGTCTCCTTTTCCATCAGCAGCGCGGAGGGTGCGGATACCTCCAGCGCCTTGGCCGGGACAATCAACACCAGTGCCGCCGCCAGCGCGAACAGCAGTTTTTTCATAACGCTCCCCCTTTTTTTGGGCAATGCCGCACCATTCTAAATACGCAAAAGCGTCGGCAAATTTGTTCGGGACAAGGCAAGAGACGCGGCAAATACGAAATTTATTTGCGGGCGATTTTGCAGAGCCTGAAAAAATTTTGCATGCAAATACGTATGTAATGCAACAGCCGTGAATTGCGCGGTGGTGCCCTTGCTGTCCCAGTCTATGAGAAATAAGAAAAACAAATGCGCCCTTGGCCATTTTTCGTCTTGCAAAATGGGAACGGGTCTGCTATACTATCCTCACGCGCAATTTGTAGGAGCGATGCGCGGCTGTAGTTCATCGGTAGAACGGCAGCTTCCCAAGCTGCATAGGTGGGTTCGACTCCCATCAGCCGCTCCAGAATGAATCCCCGGAACCACTGAAATTTCAGTGGTTCCGGGGATTTTATATTTTTTTATTTATGTTGCTGCGAGGTGGGGAATGGGCAAAATCGGTCCTATTTTTTAAAACGTACAGGTCAAAATACAGATCAAGCGTTCTGTTCTTTCAGATATGCGTCCGGCTTGACATACAAAGCCCCCTGATGTAGTGTAAAATCCTACATCAGGGGGTCTTTTACCCATTATCTCTTTCTATTGGGCTTGCTTGTACGCGCGGATAGCTTTCCTAAAAAACCCGGCGTACACCGCGTTGGGCGGTCTTTGCGGTGCTGCTTCTCCGGAGTGTGGAATAGCGAACGGAGGAGCTGGCTTTAGGAAGGTGCACGGCCGGATTGGCGGGGGATGGGTTTATGCGGGTGTTTGCTCCGGCTCGGATTTCGCGGGCTCAATCTTGCCGACGAAGCGGCCGGTTGCAATATAGATAAAGGCAAAGACGACGCCCAGCCAAGTCATTGGAGCATAAAGGGCATAATCCATCACCGAAACGCCGAACACGCCGGAGGCGTAAATGCCTGACATACCCCAGGGAATTACCCAGCAAAGGGCTGTGCTGGTATCCTCCAGCATACGGGACAGATTTTTTTTGGGAATGCCGTACCGCTCGTAAATGGGCTGAAAAATGGGGCCGATTACGGTAAAGCAGACATAGTAGCTGGTGGTAATCAGCAGGAAAATGGTATTGGCAATATAGGAACCTGCCATAATGGTTTTCCAGCTTTTGGTGGAGCGCTCAAGCGCGTTCACCAGCGTATGGAGCACGCCGGAGGCTTTCAGCGGCGCGCCGAAAACAGCCGCACACAGCATGATGCCCACGGTACTCAGTGTTCCGTTTAAACCGCCGCGGGAAAGCATGGTGTCCACAATTTCAACGCCCGTATCCGAAGCAAAGCCGGAACCCAGCGCGGCTGCCATTTGGCTCAGGGTTGCCCCCTGGAAGATAAGCGCGAACACGCAGCCCGCCAGAATGCCGACGGCGTAGACGGGAATGCTGGGCATTTTTTTGACAATTAAGGCAATGACGATGATTGGAGGAAGCAAGGTCAGCGGATTGAGATTGAAATGCTCTCCCAGCGTCTTCAAAATCAGGGTGGAAGTCTCGCTTGAGACGCTTCCGGAAAACCGGGAGCCAATCACCAGATAGAGACCCAGCGAGATGATATAGCCGGGGATGGTTGTGTAAAGCATGTGCTTGATGTGAGAAATGATGTCGGTTCCCGACATGGCGGGGGCCATGATGGTTGTGTCCGAAAGGGGGGAAAGCTTGTCGCCGAACATCGCGCCAACAATAATTGCGCCGGCGGTATACTGCATGGGGATTCCAAGCCCCTGAGACACGCCGATCAGCGCAATGCCAAGGGTTCCGATGGTTCCCCAAGAGGTTCCCGTGGCTAGCGACATGATGGAGCAAAGCAGGCAGGCAATGAACAGAAAGGCGGAGGGGGCAATCATCTGCATTCCGTAATAGATAATGGTGGGGATTGTTCCGGACAAAATCCAGGAGCCCACAATCAGGCCGATGGCCATGGTAATAAAAATACCGATTCCCATCAGGCGCACATTATCAAACAGCGTCTTTTCGATCTCATCCCATTTGGTTCCCCAAAGGACTGCGACGGCGGAGGTGATCGCTCCGCCAACCAGCAGAGTGATTGATGTGGAGGCTTTGACAAATTTCAGCCCAATTACAATAATAACAATGGACAATACCAGCAATATAATTGCTTTCGGCAAGCTGCTTTCATTCTTCTTCTCTTTCACAGGGGTGCCCTCCTCAATTGCTCTTTTTCTTTAATTCACTGACCAGACGGTCGACTGCCTGACGAATGTTGGCGCGGGGTGTGGCCAGATTCAGGCGGATATGGGTGTCGCCCGCTCTTTCAGAAGGAAAAAACCAGGAGCCGTAATCTACCGCCAGACCGCAGCTCTCCTGAACGAAGGGTTGCAGTTCCGCGCTTGTCAGATATGCCTTTAAATCCACCCAGGCAAGATAGGTTCCCTCCAGCGGCGTGACCTGAGCCAATGGCACTTCTTTGGCAAATGTGTCGCGAAGATAAACGAAGTTATCCCAGATTACTTCAAGCACAGCCTCCAGCCAAGGTTCTCCGTGGTTATAAACTGCTTGCACAGCCGCATATCCAAAGGTTCCGCCCTTGGTTGCCTGAATTGAAAGGACATATTGATCAAAACGCCGGCGAATATCTTCGTTTGGAATAATGGCAAAGGAGTTTTTCAGGCCCGCGATGTTAAATGTTTTCGAGGCCGCAGAAAGAATGACCAGCTTGTCGTTATAATCTCCCACAGTTGCGGCCGGATGATGTATCTGTCCCGGCATCAAAATATCCTGATGAATTTCATCGCTGATTACATAAATGCCGTGGCGCTTGCAGGTTTCCAGCATTGTTCGCAGTTCTTCAGGAGTCCAGACGCGTCCCGTGGGGTTATGGGGAGAGCAGAGAACAAAAAGCTTCACCTGATGTTCAATCAGGTCCCGTTCAAACTTTTCGGCATCTATTGTATAATGTCCATCCCGGTTGACCAGCTCAGAGCAGATCAGACGGCGCCCCGTGTTTTTGATTGCCTCCATAAACGGATAATAGGACGGCGTCAATATCATGCAGGCATCATCCGGAGTGGTTAGAATGCTGGTTAGCCAATAAATTCCGGGGACTACGCCGCACGTATAGCGCAGCCACTCAGGCTGTATAGGGTATCCATGGCGCCTTGCCTCCCAGGAAACAACTGCGTCAAAGTAACTCTTTGGCGGCACAAAGTAACCGTATACGCCAAAGTCTACCATTTCTCGGAACGCCTTTTCCACGCACTCGGGTGCCCGAAAATCCATGTCCGCAACCCAAAGCGGCAGAAGATCGTCTCTTCCAAATTTGCCGCCCATTGCATCCCACTTATAAGAATTTGTGTTGCGGCGGTCCGGGGCATACTGTGTCTCTAGTTCTGTGATTGTCATCGCTGTTGTCCCCTCCTGTATTCGATTGCTGGCTGACTTTTTTATGCGCCGAGTGGTTTGATGGTAAGAAGGCAGTCATTCTCCGACGCATTGAATGAGCAATGCCTTATCAAATCTATAATGCCTTTCTCACCTCCTCATTCGGCGCTTGCCGACTTGCAACTGTATTTCGTGCAATTGCCTGCTATTGAATTGAGCAAATACTATGCCAATAAGAGCAATTCCGTCAAAAGGCTGATATTTAAACATTTTTAGAGAGTATATCTGCATGCGTCCGGCTTTTTGCTGGGCCTGACATCGCCGGAACAGTTTAAAACAAATTGCCAGAATTGGCACAAAAGCTGTAAATCCATTGTGCCGCAATCGTTAGCCAAAAGATTTACTTTTGAACCGCCGATGCAAAACTGGTTTACCTTATGTTTGCTTCGGCATACTTCCCTTTTAGAGGCGCACCCGGAGAAGCCAGCTCGCGCACTGGCCGAGCTTTTTCTCTTTTTGAAAGGCAGACATTCTTCATTTGCGCACAAGTAAACCGGTCCCCGGAAAAATTGTTTCCGGAGGCCGGCTGTTAAGTTGGCGGTTATTTTAGCTTTACGCCGTAGTTTCTTAAATTGGGCATTATAAACAAACCGCGCAATTCATATTTTGCTTTTTACTCAACTGGCGAATTGATGGATGAGGGAACCTCTCATCTGAAACATAAAAAGATGAAATCAGCCGACACTAAGGCTGACTGCAACATGATTCGATAAGAAGGATGAGAAAATTGGATAAACAAAAATGGAACTTTCATAACAGCTATATCAATCTACCCAAGATTTTCTATACGAAGCAATCCCCAACCGCTGTGCGTAACCCAAAGATTGTCATTCTCAATCATGCATTAGCCGCTTCTTTAGGCGTACCTCTGCAATTAGGCGTCTTTGCCGGAAACGAAATTCCCAGCGAATCTAAGCCAATAGCCCAGGCGTATGCAGGACATCAGTTTGGATATTTTACCATGTTGGGTGACGGACGCGCTATCCTTCTTGGAGAACAGATAACAGATTCCGGAGAGCGATTTGACATTCAGCTAAAAGGTTCCGGGCCGACCCCATACTCTCGAGGTGGCGATGGACGCGCAGCCTTGGGTCCTATGCTGCGGGAATATATCATTAGTGAGGCTATGTATGCATTGGGGATTCCAACGACCAGAAGCTTAGCGGTCGTAACAACAGGAGAAGCTGTGAGACGCGAGAAAAACCTGCCCGGAGCAATTTTAACACGTGTTGCAAAAAGCCACATTCGAGTAGGAACGTTTGAATATGCTGCGCGTTTTGGCACGGTAGAGGATGTTCGCAGCCTGGCGGATTACACCATAACACGTCACTTTCCAGACATTGCAGCAGTTGAAAACAAATATCTGCTGCTGCTCAAAGAAGTGGTAAAACGACAGGCATCTCTGATTTCCAAATGGCAATTGGCCGGATTTATTCATGGCGTAATGAATACAGATAATATGGCCATTAGCGGTGAAACCATTGATTATGGCCCTTGTGCTTTTATGGATGTCTATCGCCCGGCAACTGTTTTCAGTTCCATAGATATCCACGGTCGCTACGCCTATGAAAACCAACCGAAGATGGCCGCTTGGAATTTGGCGCGCTTTGCTGAAACCTTGCTGCCCCTTTTGCAGAGTGACGAGAATCAGGCCGTGGGACTTGCACAAGAAGAGGTCTCAACATTTTGGAGTCTGTATCATCATGATTGGCTGGCGGGAATGCGGGCAAAGCTGGGTTTGTATAGCCGGGAAGAGGAAGACTCGTTATTGATCAACGATTTTTTGCAGCTTATGGAACAATATCAAGCGGATTATACGGAGACATTCAAATCCTTAACATTGGGGAAGAACGATGGTCAGAATTTGTTCTCCCAACCTGCGTATCATCATTGGCATGAACGTTGGCAAGAACGTCTTGGCCGCCAGCCACAATCGAGAAATGAAAGCGGGGAGCTTATGGAAAGCCATAACCCTGCGATGATTCCACGAAACCATTTGGTTGAAGAGGCGCTGAATGCTGCCCAAGAGGGTGATTTAACCAAAATGCATAAGCTGCTCCTTGCTTTGGAAAGTCCTTACAGCTATACCGCTGAGCAAGAAGAATTCTCACAATTGCCTCCGCCAGCGTCTTGTCATTACCAAACGTTTTGTGGTACTTGATGCGTGCAATCCAAAATTGCCGCACCGAAATAGAATCCCTTTTTTTTAATCTATCAGGCTCAGCAAAAAGCCATATCCCTCGCGCTCCATGTCCTCCTTGGGAATAAATCGCAGCGAAGCGCTGTTGATACAATAGCGCAAACCTCCTGATTCTTTCGGGCCGTCGGAAAACACATGGCCTAAATGGGCGTTTCCAACGCGGCTTCTTATCTCGGTTCGTACCATATCATGGGAAAAATCTTCTTTTTCGCGGATGACACGAGGATCAATCGGTCTTGAAAAGCTTGGCCAACCACAGCCTGATTCAAATTTATTACTTGACGAAAACAGGGGCTCACCCGTAGTAATATCCACATAAATGCCGGGCGTAAACGTCTGGCAGAATTTGTTTTCAAATGGCGGCTCGGTGGCATTGCGCTGTGTCACCGCATACTGCTCGGGCGTCAATTTTTGGCGCAGCGCAGCCGTGTCCGGTGCTGAATACGCGGCGGGATTTACAATAGCGTTTGCCGCCCTTTCAAATCGTGCTTTCCCAATATGACAATATCCACCCGGATTCTTATTCAGGTATTCTTGGTGGTATTCCTCCGCCGCGCTGAAATTGCGGAGGGGAAGCACTTCAATCGCAATAGACTCGCTGAAACGGCTTTGCAGTCTGGCGATGGAAGCTTCAATCACCGGAGTGTCTTCTGAGCTGACATAATAGATGCCGGTTCGGTATTGCGTACCCACATCACCGCCCTGTCGATTGTGCGAGAGCGGATCGATTGCTTCATAATATAAATCCAGAAGAAATTCCAGCGGAAGCACGGCAGGATCATAGGTTACTTTTACCGTCTCTGCGTGTCCCGTGTTGGAATGGCAAACTTCCTCATAGGTGGGGGATTCCCTGTTCCCGTTGGCATACCCCACTTGTGTCGACTTGACTCCATGGATTGAGGCAAGATACTTTTCCAGTCCCCAAAAACATCCGCCCGCAAAATAAATCTCAGACATACTCCACCTCCATGCATTAGTATTGCACCCACGGAGATATCTACCCATGCGGGTGACAATCAGTTTCATACAGCCAAATGCCAATGCCTTCGCCATGATCTTCGGTTGAGCATCATGACTTAAACAAAATACGAACGTATTGTCCGCCTAAATGAAATGGAAACAGACAGATGCCTTTTTATGTGACCGCACATATTTCTGAAGTTGTTCCCATGTTGACAGTTCGTATTTCTCCTGTCGTTTAAACAAACTGTGTAATTAAAAGGAAGTATACTCGGGCCACAGCTTAATCAATATATTCCACAATTTATCGCTGGAGCCCAAGCAGCCCTTTTTCCAGACAGGCGGACAGGATAAATCGTTTCACGGTTCCATTGGCAAAGTGGATTGTGACTGTATCCTCGCCTTTTTCCGCGATCATTCCACGCCCGAATACGTTGTGCATCACGTTTGCGCCTTTGATGTAGTCTTTAGCCATCCACTGGATTCTTTGCGCCATTTCCGGCGCCGGACTTGCGGACGGCACCATCTTCTTACCCCGTTCACCGGCTGCGTTGGGCGTCAGCAGCTCGCAGAATTGGCGGATAAACGTACACTTCGGCGCTTTTTCGTAACTCATAAGCAGCAGCTCGTTTTTTGCTCTGGTCGCCGCCACATAGAACAGCCGCCGTTCTTCCTCGAAAGCAGTTTCCTCGTCTTTATCCAAAGCCTGTCCCGGCTTGAGCGTCACCGAGGGTAGGATGCCGTCAATCGCGTCGATGATCGCAACGCGGTCATATTCCAAGCCCTTGCTTGAGTGGATCGTGCTGAGGATGAGATGACTCTTTCTGTCGCCGCCAGCTTCAAATATATTCTTAAGCGCATCCAGCCGCTTCAAGAAGCTTTCGATGTTCTTCTCCCGGGATGCCAGCAGCGAGAGCAGATAGAGCCGCTCGTCGTCGCCGCCGTTTCTCATGAGGTACGCTCCGTATCCCATTTGGTAACGAATCCGCCGCAGCGCATCCGCTGCGCTGTCCGTCTTTAGGGCGGCGAAATGCGCTCGAAGTTCAATGAATTTTTCTGCGATTCGCTCCGGTTTTTTGCCGGTGGGCCTCAACGCAGCAAAGAGAGACGCACATTTCCCTGCTCGGCACTGCTCCACCGCCTTTTCGGCGTCGGCTCGGCTTATGGGCAGGTTCAGCTTATAGTAGACGCGCATGAAAGCCTCTGCATCCAGCGGCGAGAGCGCCAGCGTCATAAGGTCCCGGACACCGGAGACCGTGCGGCTGGTGAAAAAAACACCGTCTGACTGGCGGATGCAATAGCTGATGTCGTTCCTGTCCATAAAGTCGATCAGCGGCACGGCGCTGTCGTTATTGCGATACAGCACAGCCAACTCCCGTTCGGGTTCGCTCTGGGCCATTTTTGCAATGTAGCTGTATTGTGCCGCCCGGCTTGTAAGCGTCACTTTTCGCACCGGCGCGCCGGAAGGCCGGGAAGCACGCATATGTTTCTTGTGCCGCATAGTGTTTCGAGTGATAAACCTGTCCGCCGCCGAGACAATCTCCGGCGTGGAACGGAAGTTCTCCTCCAAAAGCAGGACGGTGCTGTTTGAATAATCTCTCTCGAAGTGCATCAGGGCGTCCGGATACGCCGCGCGGAAGCCGTAAATGCTCTGATCCTGGTCGCCCACCATAAAGAGGTTTCCGTCCTTGCCAGCCAGCAGGTGAATGATCCTATGCTGGATCTTGGACGTATCCTGCGCCTCATCCACACAAAGGTACGGGAATCTCCGCCGATAGGAGTTCAGAATTTCCGGGCGGGACTTGAGAATATTGTAGGCGTAGACTAGTTGGTCGTCATAGTCCATCAGGCGGCGGCGCTTCATTTCATCAATGTATTTATCATATATGGGCCCGACGTCCGCGCCGCTCGCATCAAGCGCGTCTATTTCCTGACGGGTAAGGCGCATATTCTTAATGTATGTAATCTGTTTTTGAAGCTCCTTCACCTCGCCGTCCACGGGATAGTCGGCGCGCAGCTTCCGATAGATCTCGGTGAGCAGCTTCCGGTTGTCGTCCAGCAGATCAAAGCCGTCTGCGCCTTTATCTCTTACATAACCGTTGATGATGGAGGCGCACACGCCGTTTATCGTGCGAAATTGAAGCCTTGCGGCGTATTCATTGCCAAACATAGCGGCAAACCGGCTTTTCATGTCCCCGGCTGCCGAGACAGTATAGGTCATTGTGAGAATGCGCTCCGGAGCCACGCCCACGCAGTACAGCATATATCCCAGTCGCGCCACCAGTGCGGTTGTTTTTCCGCTTCCGGGCACGGCAAGCAGCAACACCGCGCCTTCGGTGTGTTGCACTGCCTGTGCCTGCTGCTCGTTGAGTGAGATGCTGAACTGTTTGCAGAATTCTTTGTAATGCACGTTATTTCCTCGTAGGTTGAATTTCTCTTGCGCGGAGTGGCCGGTCGCTGGGGCAAGATTGTACACGTTCACTCAGCAATGGTCTCTATATTATGTATTTTCATTTTATATTGCTTGGGAGTTAATCCATACATTTTTTTAAAAATGGCAATAAAATAAGAAATATTCAGATAGCCTAAATTGAAGGCTACATCGGTAACACTAATATCCCGAAGCATCTCCTTTGCTTTTTCTAATTTTATTTTTGTAAAATATTTATTCGGAGACATTCCGGTTATCTTTTTGAAGTATTGGCATAAGCCTGATTCCGACATGCCTAAATTATATGCGATTTCCTTAATACACACCGGCTTTGTATAGTTGCTGTTCATATATTTGATTGCTTTATTAACGGCATTATTATTATCTAACAATAATTGTCTGATTGCTTCATTTTGAATTAAATG
This sequence comes from Oscillibacter sp., assembly GCF_032018205.1. Lineage (GTDB taxonomy): Bacteria > Bacillota > Clostridia > Oscillospirales > Oscillospiraceae > Oscillibacter. Next base: position 43,376 of record NZ_DALZOY010000009.1, read on the forward strand.
GTAGACAAGCTCCTGCGTATACAAATCAATGATAAAGTCCGATCTGTTTTCTTTGCATAGCTCTGTTCTGATTCTGCCTAACAGCTCATTAAAATTGTTGTTTCCCAGATAAAATTTTTGGTTTAAAAAGAAAGAGAGATTTAAAGAGTAGTCATTGCAAACTTCTTCACTCACGCGGTCGATTACTATGTTATTAAGTTCATAGACAATTGCTTTTGTCGGTTTATATATTTTCATGCCTATCTTTGCCTGAGATGGCAAAATGAGAATTTTGCTGGAATCATATTTTAAGGTCTTATTGTCGACGGTAATGCATTTTTCCCCTTGTGTGATTGTGCATAATCTAGTATATTCGTAAGTTCTATAGCAATCCTGATAACCGGAAGGGAGTTCGTAGCACAGTGTCCTGATGCTATCTGCTTCCAAACCATTTAACGACTCCAGATCACTTCTAAAATTCGACAACATAATTATCACCTATCCTAACGGGTAATTGCAGCAATGAGTAAAACTCAAATAACATACAATTACCAATTGTTTACAGGATAGCAAGCCTGAAAACTACTCGTTCTTTAAAAAGAAGAGCCCCCAATCATATTGGAACAAAACCAAGCCGAAAGGGGCTGGCTGCTATCTACCGACAGGAACGCATTTACGGGGAACTTGGATAATCAATATCTTCTCCTGAAACTGGCAGCGTTGTTCTCTCTTCGACCCGACAAAAAAATTCTCGATTCAAGCGTTGCCGCAGGAGCAACCCAGAACGACAGCGATCTAGGATTTTTTGTCTATACAAGGGATCTGCATGATGTTTTTCAACTATATTTATTTAATTGTGAGCGCCGCAGGAAAGTTTCGCCGAACCGGGTTTTCAGTCATTCCTTCTGCGGCGCCTTTTTTCGCCGGTTTTCAGCCGCGGCTCCGGGGTTTCAGCAACCCTCCTTTTTTATGGCACTCATCTTACAGTAGAACGCTGGCTCTTCCGCCCCTCTTTGCAATATAACGCCAGCGAAATCAGCCTCACGCCGCAGTCCCTTTCATACGAATCTTACGGATTATTAAAAATCAGGTCGCAGAGCGCTCTCAGACATAGGAACTGCTGGTGAAGAAGAGTAGGCTTGTGAATTCCACCATCATTGCCGCCTGCCCCAGGACACCTGCTTTTCAGAGGTTGATGTAAGAATTTTTATTCTGTTATGCGGTATTGCCGCAATTATTTCAGCAACCTAGAGATTGTATGGGTATATTTCCCATTCTACCCCTCTCTTTTGAATAAATCAAATTTTTTTCATGCCCCCATGCAACAAAGTCCACGGCGGCATACAAATGCCGCTATTTTTAGCAATCTTGCACGGGCGATTTTTGAGCCAAAATTAACTTTAAAACCGAATCGACCTACACGTTTGCCCGAGAATCTAAAGAGATCGTTATTTTTTTGACGTAAAGTAATTATTTTTTAGCAGTAAATTTTGAATTAATATGTAAATTTTGAGTTAGATTTATTTTTGTTTTTTGGATATTATAGCCATACTGTCAGGGGCGGAGACTTGAAAATTTGAATAAAAAATCGGGAAGCTATCCGGAACCGGATTACCGGAGCCCAAGCCGCTGAGCCAAAAGACGCGGCGGCAGATTGATTCCGCTTCCGTTGCCCTTTTGGGCAGGTCGTACAGAATTTGCAGCAGAGATTGCCACAGCAGCAGTCCGAGATCGTGAGGAGCCGCGTCTTCCGTGACGCGCTGTGGTATGGACGAAGAAATGGAAACCAGTCATTCCAGCGTGTGACAAGTCATGAAAAAGGGTGTCCTGTTAAAATCGTCGGTTTCACGACTGCGCACTTTTTGGGTTGAACAGGAAAGGGGACGATGTAATTCGAGTTTCAAAATTCACAGCAACACCAATTGCAAATTGAAAAGGGAGGCATATTTATGGCAAACGCATTATTGATCAATTCGGTAGAAGAATTCGAACAGGCTCTTCCTATCATTCGCGCTGCTCAGGAGGAGTATGCTACCTTTACACAGGAGCAGGTAGATACGATTTGCGAAAAGGCCGCCATGGCGGTGTCCAAGATGCGGATTCCACTTGCGAAAATGGCCTGCGAGGAAACTGGCTACGGTATTGTTGTGGACAAGGTAACAAAGAATCAATATGCTTCCGAGCATATGTGGAATTATATGCGTCACGCGAAAACCTGCGGCATTATTGAAGAAAATCGTGCTTTTGGCACCAAGCGGGTGGCCTCTCCCAAGGGTGTAATTGCCGCTGTTACGCCCACCACCAACCCCACCTCTACCACCATTTTTAAAATGCTGGTTGCTCTGAAAACCAGAAATGCCATCATCCTCTCTCCGCATCCCCATGCTGTGAAATGCTCCATCGCCGCCGCCAAAATTATTCGGGATGCCGCAATCGAGGCAGGACTTCCGGAGCATGTAATCAGTTGGATTGGGACGCCCTCCCTGGAAATTTCCGATATATTGATGAAAAAGGTTGACCTGATCATGGCTACCGGCGGCGCTGGCATGGTTCATGCCGCCTATTCTTCCGGCACGCCCGCCATCGGCGTAGGTCCCGGCAACTGCAACGTGGTGATCGACGAGACGGCAGACCTCCGCATGGCTGTGGAGTCTATTATTCACTCCAAAACATTCGATAATGGAATGATTTGTGCCACAGAGCAGCATATCACGGTGCTGAGCAGCGTTTATGACGAGGTGAAAGCTCTGCTGAAAGATGCCCGCTGCTATTTCCTGAATGATGAAGAGGCCGCCAAGGTGGCCAAGGTGTTCTACAATCCCAAAAATCACGGCGTAAATCCTCCCGCCGTCGGGCAGACTGCCGTTCGCCTTGCCGAGATGGCCGGAATTCAGGTGCCTTATGATTCCAAGGTCCTGATTTACGAGTCAAACGACACCTCCCATGAAAACCCCTGGGCCAACGAAAAGCTGACTACTTTGCTGGGTATGTTCAAGGCCGACACGCTGGATGAAGCGTTCGATATCTGCGCAAAACTGGTTTACGAGGGTGGCGCAGGCCATTCTGCGGCACTATACATAGACCCCACGGAAGAAAAGAAGATTGACCGCTTTGCTGAAAAAATGAAGGCCGGACGCATCCTCATCAATACGCCCACGGCTTTCGGCGGCATCGGCGATCTGTACAACTTCGATATCGCTCCGTCCCTGACGTTGGGGCCGGGTTCTGTGGGTCACTCCGCATACATGGGCAACACCAACTTCGAACAGTTGCTGGACATCAAGGTCGTTGCCAACCGGAAAGAAAATATGCTGTGGCTTCAGCTGCCCAAAAAGGTCTATCATAAGACCGGCTGCACGCCTGTGGCCCTGCGGGAAATGAAGCACGTTTACGATTTTAAACGCGCCTTTATCATTACCGACGCCAACCTCTATCAGATGGGCGCCTGTGACGCCATCCTCAACCAACTGCATGATCTGGGGATTGAAACTGCTGAGTTCTTTGATATTCAGGTGGACCCGCAGATTCAGGACGCCATGAAGGGCCTGCCCAAGATGCACGAGTTTGAGCCTGATGTCATCATCGCTGTGGGCGGCGGTTCCGCAATCGACACCGCCAAAATTATGTGGATCATGTATGAGCATCCCGAAGAGGCATTTTTGGATATGGCGACCATCTTCCTGGATATCCGCAAGAGAGTCCGTTTCTTCCCGCAGATGGGCGAGAAGGCCAAGTTGGTCTGTATCCCCACCACGGCCGGTACCGGTTCCGAGTGCACGCCTTTCACCATTATCTCCGACGCCAACACCGGCATGAAGTGGCCGCTGGTTGGATATGAGATGATGCCCGAAATGGCCATCATTGATGCGGAAAACATGATGGCCCTTCCCCCGAGAGCAACGCAGGCATCCGGCTACGATGTGCTGACCCATGCAGTGGAAGCCTATGTTTCCACCTTTGCTACCGAGTATACCGACGGCTTCTGCCGGGATGCCACCACAATGGTATTCAATTATCTGCCGCGGGCCTATCGCTCTGCATTTAAGGGCGCGAAGGCTGACCCCGTTGCCCGCGAGAAAATGGCCGACGCTTCCTGTCTGGCCGGTATTGGCTTTGCCAACGCATTCCTTGGCATCAACCATTCCCTGTCCCACAAGATCGGCGGTTGGTTCCACATCCCCCACGGAACCGCCAACGCGCTGCTGTTCCCCTATGTCTGCCGGTTCAACGCGCAGAAGCACCCCTATCATATGGGGACCTTCTCCCAGTATAAGTATCCGCAGGCATTTGAGCGCTATGTCCAGTTGGGCGAGCTCATTGGCGTCAAGGGCGCCACAGACGAGGAGACGTTTGAAAACTGGATCAAGGCTGCCGAGCAGCTGAAAAAGGACGTGGATATCCCCGAGACAATCTGCGACTGGCTGGTGGAAGCTCACCCCGAGAAGAAAGCCAAGGCGTGGGAAGCAGACTTCCTGGCGGCTGTTGACCAGATGTCCGAGTGGGCGTTCCACGACGCGTGCACCGGCTGCAACCCCGTATATCCCACAATTGAAGAGCTGAAGGCCTGCTACCTGAGAGCTTTCTACGGAAACGATAAATTCATCGAGAAGTTCGGCGATGTTTTGGCAGTGGCGGTCACGCTGCCCCTCGATACGCATGCGGCTTATCCCATGGGCCTCTCCGCAGAGATCGGTGTGGACAAAGTCGGCGGATTTATTTGATCGCCAGCAATTTTTTTGCCGCCTCAATTTCTCAGGAAGCCGGCGCCTGCCGGCGTCGGCTTCCTGACCGTTTGGTAAATTGGAGGACATCCGATGAATATGTTAAATCTCCCGAAAAAGGTTTATTTTAAGACTGGTTCCGCAAATGTGGCTTTGCGGGAACTAAGCGAAGTCTACCATATGAAGCGTGCGCTTCTGGTATCAAATCCGAGGCTGTTTCGTTCCGGCGTCGTTTCTTCGATTGGTCGGCAGCTACGAAAGCAGGGCATCCGCACGGCTGAGTTTTTTTCGATAGGCGCCGTGCCATCCTTTGCCGATCTTCGCAGTGGACTGCCAAAGCTGTCGGAGTTTGAGCCGGACGTGATCGTAGGCATCGGCGGCGGCGGGGCGATGAGCGCTGCCAAGGCTCTCTGGCTTTTGTATGAAAATCCGGAAATGGATCTGGCGGCAGCGGCGGAATCTCCCGCCCGCATTCGCACCGGCGTGAAAGCAAAGCAGATACTGGTGGCCACTTCGTTTGGAAGCGGAGCACAGAACTCGCCGTTTTGCGTGTTAAAAAATGATTCCGGGTATATCTGCGTCATCAACAGTTTTGCGCTGCTGCCGGAACTTTCGGTGACGGACGCCCGCTTTACCGAAAGCTTGTCTCCGGCGCAAATCAAGGCCTGCGGACTTTCCACACTCTCACAGTCAATTCGGGCATTTGCAGGCGACGGGTGCTGCGAATATACCCAGGGATTGTTACGAGAGGCAGTCAGAGCGGTGCTGAAGAATCTGAAGGCTGCCGAAAGCGGCTGCCCTGTCGCGCTGGAAAAGCTTCATAACGCAGCCGCTCTTGCAGGAGCGGCTTACGGGAATACGATGGATACCATTGATTTCACCGCGCCGTTCTACTCGTTCGCCACAGAAAAGGCCATGCATCAGGAGCGAATTGAAATGTTGGCTCATGACTTGAACTTATCGGGAACCCAGAAGCTGTGGGAGGCATGTGAGGCGCTTTTCTAGAAACCGCAGGCAAGCCATGGCGCCCAGGCGTGTGCATTACTCTGAAAGGCCTATCACTATGAACTATCCGTATAAAACGCGGGAGGGCGGGGCAACGATCACGATTTTTGTCCCATATGACTGCCGCAACCACTGTCCCTTTTGCATCAACAAGGGCGAATATGCAAATCCGACCGGGTTTTCTGTTGAGAAAATCTGCGAGAGCATTGAGCAGATGAATGCCGTCACACCCTACTGCGACTATGTGTTTACGGGGGGAGAGCCCCTTGCCAATCTGGATTCTCTCCAGAAAATGCTCGATAAGATTCCCTCCACCCACAAGGTCTACATCAATACCACGCTTCCTGTGTCCGAGTATCAGTCCGAAGAGGACGTTGTGACGTTTACCCGGCGAAATCGGGATAAGATCACCTGCATCAATGTCTCTCGCCATATGCAGCAGTATGTGGTGGAGTCCAATGATCAACTGCTGACCAGACTGGGGGTTCCCTTTCGGATTAACTGCGTCCTCTATCAGGATTATCCTGCGTGGGCTCTGATCCCCTATCTGGACCGGTTTAGTAATATCCCCGGCAGTTCTGTACAATTCCGGTTCGACTACACCGCCACTACGCCTGACAACCTTTACGAGGAGACGGGCGACCAAATTTTGCAGGATTTGAAAAAAATTGCCGTCTACACCGGACTGGAGGGGTGCCGGATGCGCTGCGGTTTTCATTTTGACTACCGTGGTCTGGAGGTAACCTACCACAAGACCCTGCCGTATAGCACCATTGTAGAGCAGGACGCGCGCAGCGGCGTGACCTACGCTATTTTGTACGACATTCTCATCAAGCAGAACGGTGACATTCACTCCGACTGGGACGGCACACCGCTAAATCTGGAAGCATACCGCAGCGCCGTGTTTGAGGCCCATGATTTGAAGTGGCTGACTCGAATTGCATAAGCAACAGACAAAGGCGGTGCAGCATTGCTGCGCCGCTTTTGTCTGTCTCCTTCAAATTTTCCCTATATTTTCCGCCGTAGCCAAAAGCTGCGGCGATATTTTTTTAGTGTCCTGTGGAAGGCTGACGACACCATGTGCCGCTTGTTGATTGCCTCCTTCCACAGCGCCAGAAAAACCCGCGCGTTTTGAAAGTAGGCGCCAAGACGTTAATAAGTCTATAACCGCATAAATGTGACATGTATGCAGAAGCTTCTTAAAAGCCGAACTATAAAATCGGCAGAGGAGGGAGGCGGCATGCAAGTGAGTATGAATCGGCGGATTTTCCGAAAAGTGGGCGCGGGTCTTTTTGCCGCCGCCTTTCTAGCTGTCTGGCTGTGCGGCTCATTGTTATATCAGCCGCTCAAAAAAGCAAATAGCTGCGAAGTTGAAATTATGGCGCATCGGGGGGACTCTTTTCGCTTCCCTGAAAACACAATGGCCGCCTTTCGGGGTGCGGCAGACGCAGGAGCAGACTATGTCGAACTGGACGTGCGTCAGACATTGGACGGGGTCTTGATAATTATGCATGACGATAATCTTCTGCGCACTGCCGGTGTAGATCGGGAACTCTGCGACGTTACCTATAACGAACTTCGCTGTCTGAAAGTAAAGAAGAATGGGGGACTTTCGTCCGCTCAGGAGACAATTCCAACGCTGCGGGAAGTATTGCGGGTCCTGAAAGGCAGCAGCCTGATGCTGAACATTGAACTCAAACCATGCAGGGAAGGCGGCTATGAAAAGGGAGTCGTAGATTTGATTTTGGAAACAGACATGCAGGACCGATGTCTGATCGCTTCCAGTGACTGCGGAATTCTTCAGCGAGTGAAAAGCTATGCTCCTGAAATTAGAACAGCGTATGTGGGCTGTGATTTTAAAAGCTGCATTCTCCAGCTGCAATGTGCTGATGCAATCAGCCTGCATGAGAGCTGTGTGGATGCAACTGTTGTTCAGCTTGCCCATTCGTCGGGAAAAAAGATCTATGTGTGGACCGTTAATACAAAGCAGATGCTGGATAAAGCAATTGCTTTAGGGGTGGATGGTGTTATTACAAACAATCCGATGCTGGCAATTCAACGGACTTATTTTGTTGAGCAGCAGCCCGCAGTGCGGGAGTAATACGGGCAGAGGACTCGGATGAATACCCCCACTATGTCCAAGCAGAAAATAATCATAACTATTCCCCAGAATACGCCGTTACGCTGTTAATCGAATTTGCAACATCCGGTAAATTTATTTTGAGTTCTCCTTCTAAAAATGATATTGAAGCGCAAAATGATCTCCACGTATTGGAAGAATATAAACGCCAGCTTCAAAAATGGGAACTTTTCAAATACTCCGCCCATGCTGCCCTTGAAGCGTTTCCATCTGCACCTAATTGGCAAAGGCCTTTTCATTGGTTTGTAAAAAAACAGCCCAAATCCGGCTAATTTTTTAAAATTACAGCGCAAGGTGCGGATGGACTGCTCTGTTCTTTAAAGTTTGCGTCCAAATTGTGGACAGACTATTTTTGTGGGCGGCGTTTGAAGTGGATACATTTTCAATAGCACACAAGTGTGTAACTGGAGTTTTTAAATTTATTATTCTTCATTGCAGAATATATTTTGAAATATTTATTGATTTATCTAATTTTTGAGACTTTGTTACAACAAACTAAGCTGGATATTTTGTTAGAACGCACTATAATTAAGTTAAAATAGCGGCGTTATGCATAAAAATACTCGTCAGATGTTGACAAAATATGTCGTCCGGTCTATTATTTATTTAGTTCTCCATTATAGAATATAAAGCGATAAAAAAGAACGGCGCGAGCGGAGAGCCGCTGGCCATACTAAGGAGGGTGATAGTCCTGGCGAACACTCTTTCACGGCAAAAAATCAACACAGGTATGAAAAAAGGAGAGAAACAATTATGTCCGCAGGAATATTTCTGTTAATTTTGGTGATTGCAATTCTCGCTCTGGTAGTGATGATTGTAAAGCTGAAAATGCACCCGGTACTGGCGCTGTTTATAGCGGCCTTGGGTACCGGCATCTCCCTTGGCTATGGCGTGATCGGCACGGTTGATTATGTCAGCAGCGGCTTTGGCAACACGCTGGGCAGCGTGGGTATCACCATCATTCTGGGTGCCATTATTTCTATGGCCATTGAGGATACCGGCGCAGCCAAGGCCATCGCCAACTTTTTTATTAAGCTTTTTCGGGGCAAGAACATGGAACTGGCTCCGTCCCTGACGGCCTTCATCATGTCCATCCCTGTTTTTGGCGACATCACCATGGTGCTGACCGCCCCCATTGCTTCCATGCTGTCCAAGCGCAAGCATATCTCCATGTCCACCATGGCGTCCTTCACCGGTCTGGGTCTGTTCCTGACTCATGCGCTGGTGCCCCCCACTCCCGGCATTCTGGCCATCGCCATTATGTTTAAGACGGATCTTGGCCTGACCATTATGTGGGGTATTGTGGTATCACTGGTGGGCTTTTTCGTTCCTTATTTCCTGCTGCGCAAGTGGACGGCGAAGGAGTGGATTGAGCCCAATCCCGAATTTGTCCGGGGCATGGCGGAAACCCACTCCGACAGCGTAGACGACATCCTGATCAAGGATCCGGGCCTTCCGAATACGGTTTTGGGCTTCCTTCCCCTGCTGCTGCCCGTGCTGCTGATCTCTGCATCTTCCTTTGCCGAGATGTATGCAACCGAGGGCAGCGCCATCTATACCGTTTGCACCGTTTTGGGCAACAAGGTGATTGCTCTGTTCGTGGGTCTTGTGTATTCTATTTGGCTGGGCTATCGCCAGCGTACGATGGTGCGGGGCGTTTACGCAACCACTTACAACGAGCCTAATATCAAGTTTAATGAGATCATGCTGGACAAATGGGTCGCCCGGGGTCTTGTGGTCTGCTTGGCTCCGCTGCTGATCACCGCCATGGGTGGAGCCTTCGGCAACGTGCTGAAAAACTCTCCCGCTCTGGCGCCCCTGTCTGAGATGATCGGAAACAGCCCCATTCCCACCATTGTGGTGCCTTGGGCCATTGCCGCCATTATGATGGTTGCCGTTGGTTCCATGACTACTGCCGGAATGACCGCTGCGGCGATTGTGCTGCCCATGATGCCCGATCTGGGTCTGGCTCCTCTGGCCGCCGTGATGGCCATTGGCAGCGGTTGCCTGATGGGCAATCACTATAACAACTCCGGCTTCTGGGTGATGGGCCAGTTCTTCCACCTGAACACGCAGCAGTCTGTGAAGTACGTGACCATACCCTGCGCGGTATCTTCCGTGGTGTGCCTGATTACTGTGGCGATCATGAACGCTGTGGGTATTTTCGGCTAATCACCCGCACTCCGCACGCCTTTCGGGGGCATTGTGGATATTTCGATGCCCTCGGTTTTTAAAAGACGGCTTTCGCGGTACTGCAAAGCCTGAAAGAACAGAAAGGACACGATCATGAACATTCGCTTTGACAACAAGGTGATCCTTGTCACCGGCGGTACTGGGGGCATCGGCCTGTCCTACGCGGAGCTTGTGGGCACGCTTGGGGCCAAGGTGGCCGTCTGCGGTACAAATCCCCAAAAGCTGGAGGCGGCACTGGAAAGCCTTCGGGCTAAGGGTATCTCCGCCTTCGGAGAAACTTGTGACGTTTCCGATGCCGCTTCTCTGGAGCGCTTTGCCGCGCACACAGAGGCCAAGCTGGGCCCCATTGACGTCTGGGTCAGCAACGCCGGTGTTTATCCTCAGTACAGTATTATTGACACATCCGAAGAGATGTGGGACCGGACGGTGGATACCAATCTGAAGTCTGTCTATCTGGGCGCCCGTATTGGGTATCGCTTTATGAAGGACCGGGGCGGCGTGATGCTGCTGGCCTCTTCGTTTGCCTCCCTGTTTCCCTCCGTTGGCAGCGGCGTGTACGCTGCCACCAAGTCCGCAATCAGCTCCATGGTCAAAACGCTGGCCGCTGAGCTGGCCCCCTACGGTATTCGGGTAAACGGGTATATTCCGGGCCTGATCAATACGGACATGAACCACGCTCTCATTGAGGAGCGGGGAGAACAGCTTCGCGCCCCCATTGCGCTGCAAACCTTTGGCGAAGCAATTGACGTAGCATGGGCCATGGCATTTCTGTCTTCCGACTACGCCCGCTATATCACCGGCACCAGCATTGAGATCAGCGGTGGAAAAATGGGCGTTCAGAATCCTATGAAGGCATGGCAGGATAAGGAAACCCGAGCTTAAGCCCGGGGACAGGAAAGGAAAACCTGAATATGAATGTGAAAGACAAGGTAATTGCCGTTACTGGCGGCGCAGGCGCAATCGGCACCACGCAGACAAAACTTCTGGCCGAAAACGGCGCGGAGGTCTGGGTGCTGGATTTGGCGGCAGACCGGGCGGAAGCTCTGGCAAAGGAGCTGACAAACGCCGGCTGCCGCGTCCACGGCGTCGGAATGGATGTGGCCAGTGAAGAGGCTTGGAAGGCAGTGACAGAACGGATTGTAGAGCAGAGCGGGCGGCTGGATGTGATTGTAAACAACGCCGGTATCAACATCCGCAAGACCATTGAGGAAATGACCAAAGATGAATGGATGCAGATGATGGAGATAAATACCGCCGGCGTCTTCCTTGCCACCAAGTATGCCATTCCCATTATGCGGCGGCAGGGGGGCGGCGTCATCCTCAACACAAATTCTATCTGCGGCCTGATCGGTCACATGAATACCCCCGAGGCCTATACTGCCACCAAGGGCGCCGTGACGCTGCTGACCAAATCCGTGGCCGCCCGCTATGCAAAGGACAACATTCGTTGTAATTCAATTCATCCCGCCACCATTGACACGCCCTTTGTGGCGGCCCTGATGGCAGACCCGGTAAAAAAGCAGGCCCGGATTGATGAAATCCCTCTCGGGCGGCTGACCACCCCAGAGGACGTGGCCAACGCGGTGCTGTATCTGGCAAGCGAAGAGGCATCTTTTCTCAACGGCGTCAATCTTCCCATCGACGGCGGCGTGACCTGTTACTAAAAATTGCGTTTGCAAGCGGCGAAACTTTAATCGCTTTTTGAAAAGAGGACACGGCGATTTAGGTGAATAGCACAACCACCCGGCCTGTACATGCTCATTTCCGCGGAAACAGCAAAAAACGCCGCGAACAGCGGCGTTTTTTGCTTAAACCTTTATGACAGGGCAAACGTTTCGGGCAAATTTCCCCCCCAAAGTCTCCCGGAAGCTTGATGCGGCTTCAACTCGGATTTTCTGCCTCCGGCAGTTCCGGCACATACCCAAACACTTTCTTGGAAATCGCCGCGCCAGTTCGTTTCAGCTCATTCACCAGCCCGTTGTCGCAGGCCATGCGGATGCGGGAAGTCATACCCGACACGCTAATGGCGCAGGCCACGACTCCCGGAGCGGAAAACACCGGAATGGCAACGCAGGACAGGCCGATGGCGATTTCTTCATTATCCTCGGCATAGCCCCTTGCTCGGACCTTGAGAATCTCCTCCCGAAGCTGCTCGGAGTTTGTAATGGTGTTATACGTCATGGTTTTCAGGCTTCTGGAGAAAATCCGTTCCTGCATGGCGGGATCCATGTAGGCAAGGATGCACTTCCCCACGCCGGTGCAGTGCAGGTCGTTATGGGTGCCGATCTGGGTGCTGATAAAAATAGAGCCGGTGGCTTCCACCTTATCCACGTAGATCACGCCGTCGTTTTGCTCTATCGCACAGTGTACGGTTTCGCCGTACTTGAGATTGATCTGCTCCAAGTATGCATGGACGGAGCGGATGATGATATTCTGAACCTTGACCGTGTTGGAAAAGCTCAACAGCTTCAGACCGAGCACGTATTTCTGGTTCTCGGGGTTTTGCTGAAGATATCCCAGATTGGTCAGCGTATTGATCAGACCGAAGGTTGTGCTTTTGTTGAGCTCCAGCGCATTGGAAATCTCCTTTACGCTGTGCTCTGAACACCCGGTCTTCTGAAATAACTCCAGAATGGAGAAAGCACGTTCCACCGATTGAATGTTCTTTGTAGTAGCCATAGTCAACCTCTTCTATATGTTCTGTATTGCAGAATACTGTTAATCATATTATAAGATACAGGATTCTTCCTGTCAATAAAACGTAAAAACTTCCAAAGATATTTTGTATGAATAAACTGCGTACGATATTGACAGACAAAGGCTTGAGCAATATAATATTTTCGAGGAACGGAAACGACAGTGTAGAATGGCGGGCGCAAAAAGCGCAAACTGTTGCTTCTGAAAACAGATGTTAGATAAACTTAAACCGCGAAAGGTTAAGGAGGAAAATTTTATGGAATTTCGCAGTAAAACAATTTTAGGTGAGGAGGACAGCGCATTTGCGCGGTCCCTGTTTAAGTCCATGGGGTATACGGACAGCGAGCTGAAGGAAGGGAAGCCTCTCATCGGAATCGCCAACACATGGAACACTGTGGTGCCCGGACATTACAATTTGGACAAGGTGGCGGAATATGCCAAGAACGGCATTTACGCAGGCGGGGGCACGCCCGTGGAATTTGGCACCATCGCCGCCTGTGACGGCGTGGCGCAGGGCCACGAGGGGATGCACTATATTCTGCCCTCCCGGGAGATTATCTGCAACTCCGTGGAGATTATGGCTCAGGCTCACCGGCTGGACGGGCTGGTGCTGCTGGCCTCCTGCGACAAAATCGTACCTGCCATGCTGATGGCCGCGGCCCGGCTGGACATCCCCTGCATCGTCTGCGTGGGCGGCCCCATGCTGGGCGGCATTGAGTTTGACGGTCGCAAATCCGACCTGACCTCCATTTCCGAGGCTTTGGGAATGGTGAAGGCTGACAAGCTTTCTGAGGGCGAGTATGCCGCGCTGGAGAATACCGCCTGTCCCGGCTGCGGTTCCTGCTCTTTCTACGGCACAGCCAACACTATGTGCTGCGTGTCCGAGGCGCTGGGCATGTCCCTACCCGGCAGCGCCCTGATTCCCGCCGCTTACGCCGCCCGTCTGCGCAGCTCTTTTGAAGCGGGCCGGACCATTGTGGACCTGTGCAAAAAGGGCATCACCGCCCGCCAGATTTTAACACCCGAAGCCATCCGCAACGGCATCAAGATGACCATGGCTACCTGTGGCTCCACCAACGCCGTGCTGCATCTGTCCGCCATCGCCAACGAGGCGGAGCTGGACATGAACGTGGTGGAAGAGTTTGAGGAGTTGAGCAAGACCACTCCCCAAATTGCCAAGGTCAACCCCGCCGCTAAACCAGAAATGGAAGCCTTTTTCCGGGCCGGCGGAATCCCCAGAGTCTCTCAGCGTCTGGGTGACATTCTGGATACCTCCGTTATGACGGTTACCGGAAAGACCCTGAAGGAAAATCTGGCGGAATACGTCTATGAGTATCCTGAGGACCCCACGATTATTAAAACCGTGGAGGAGCCCTTCTCTAAAACCGGCGGCGTGGCGGTGCTTCACGGAAACCTCTGCCCCAACACCGCAGTGACTAAGCCCGGCGCCATCGATCCATCCATGCACCGCTTCGTAGGCAAGGCAAAGTGCTACAACAGCGAGGAGGAGGCAGAGGAGGCCATTCTGGGCGGCAAGGTTCAGGCCGGCGATGTGGTGGTCATCCGCTATGAGGGCCCTAAGGGCGGACCGGGCATGCGCGAGATGTTCAAGGCCATGAAGTATATGTACGGCGTGGGCCTGAGCAAATCTGCCGCCCTGATCACCGACGGGCGCTTCTCCGGCACCAACAACGGCTGCTTCGTGGGACATATTTCTCCTGAAGCTGCGGAAGGCGGCCCTCTGGCTATTGTTCAGGACGGCGACGAAATCCTGATTGACGTGGACGCGGGCAAGCTGGAGCTTCATGTGTCCGACGAGGAGATTGCGCAGCGCTACAAGAGCTGGAAGCTGCCTGAAAAGCACATTCCCAACGGCTACCTGCGTCTGTATGCCAAGGCGGCTACTTCCGCGGATCAGGGCGCTATTATTAAAATGTAATATCTCTGTCTCCAGCGCAGAAAATTCTGCGCTGGAGACGATATGCCAGGAGGAATATAGATGTCTGAGAAAAAAATCATGAAAACCATGGACGGCAACGAAGCCTGCGCCACCGTTGCTTACCACTTTACGGATGTGGCCGGGATATTTCCGATTACACCGTCCTCTCCCATGTCCGAAAAGGTGGATGAATGGTCTGCCGCCGGACGCAAGAATATGTTCGGCCAGCGTGTGACGCTGGTGGAGATGCAGTCTGAAGGCGGCGCTGCGGGTGCACTGCACGGCGTGGCGGAGGCGGGTGCTTTAGCCACCACCTTCACCTCGTCTCAGGGCCTGCTTTTGATGATTCCCAACCTGTATATCATGGCCGGACACCGGATGCCCGCCGTGTTTCACGTGGCGGCCCGCTCTGTTGCCCAGCACGCAAACAACATTTTCGGCGACCATCAAGATGTGATGACCTGCCGGGCCACCGGCGTGGGTATGCTTTCCTCATCCAGCGTGCAGGAAGTGATGGACCTTGCGGCCATCGCGCACCTGACCACTGTAAAGGCCCGGGTCCCCTTCATTCACTTCCATGACGGCTTCCGCACCAGCCACGAGATTCAAAAGATTGAGATGATTGATCTGGATCGGGTTTCCGCCTTGCTTGACAGGGATGCGCTGGAGGAGTTCCACCGTATCGCCATGAATCCCGAGCATCCCGTTCAGCGCACCACCGTGCAGGGCCCCGATGTGTATTTCCAGTCTCAGGAGGCCAACAACGGGACGTATGACGAGATTCCCTCCGTGGTGGAGGGCTATATGCAGGAGATCAACAAGATCACCGGCCGGGATTACCATATCTTCAATTATTACGGCGCGCCCGACGCCGAGCGCGTGATGGTCATGATGGGCTCCGCCTGCGAATGTGCTAAGGAGGTTGTGGACCATCTGTGCGAAACCGGAGAAAAGGTGGGCCTTCTTCAGATTCACCTGTTCCGCCCCTTCGATATGCAGTATTTCCTGAAAGCCCTTCCCAAAACGGTGAAGAAAATCACCGCCATGGATCGGTCCAAGGAGCCGGGCGCCATTGCCGGGGCGGTATATCTGGACGTATGCGCCAGCTATGTCAACGACGGCGATGCCCCCGAAATTTTTGGCGGCCGGTATGGCCTTGCGTCCAAGGACGTGACCCCCGCCCAGATGAAGGCTGTGTTTGACAACATGAACGTGGACGCGCCCAAGCGCCTGTTCACCATCGGCTTAAACGACGATGTGACAAACCTGTCTTTGGAGGTTCACGAGCCGCTCATCACCGAGTCCGCCGACACGGTTTCCTGCAAGTTCTGGGGCCTTGGCTCCGACGGTACCGTGGGCGCAAACAAGAACTCCGCCAAGATTATCGGCGACCACGCGGGGATGTATACGCAGGCGTATTTCGAGTACGACTCCAAAAAGTCCTACGGCATCACCAAGAGTCACCTGCGCTTCTCCAAAGACCCCATCCGTTCCACCTATCTGATTAAGGCGGCGGACTTTTTGGCCTGTCACTCTCAGTCCTATATCAACAGCTATGACATGATCCATGAGGTAAAGGACGGAGGAACCTTCCTGCTGAACACCGCATGGACGGAGGGAGAGCTGAGCGAAAAGTTGCCCGGCGACGTGAAGAACTATATTGCAAACCACAATGTGCAGTTTTATATTGTGGACGCCAATAAGATTGCCCGGGAGCTGGGCCTTGGAAACCACGCCAACCTGATTTTGCAGTCTGCGTTCTTTAAGCTTGCCCGGGTCATGCCGGTGGATGACGCCATCCGCTACATGAAAGAGGCCGCGCAGAAGACCTATGCCAAAAAGGGCGAAAAGGTCGTAAACATGAATCTGGCCGCCGTGGACGCGGGAATCAACAGTCCTGTGAAGGTAAGCGTTCCCGCCGCGTGGGCGCAGGCGAAGGATGACCGCACGGTGGACGAAAATCTTCCCGCTGTGGTGAAGAACATCGTCATCCCCTGCAACCGCCAGAGAGGCGACGACCTGCCGGTGTCCGCCTTGCTGCCCTATCAGGACGGCACGTATCCTCTGGGTACCTCCAAATACGACAAGCGGGGCATTGCTTCCGCCGTGCCGTCTTGGGACCCGAACAAATGCTTGCAGTGCAACCAGTGCACCTTTGTCTGCCCCCACGCGTCCATCCGGGCCTATCTGGTGGATGAGGAAGAGGCAAAGGCCGCCCCCGCCGGTTTCGAGATGGTGGACGCCAAGGGCGCTGCGGGGCTGAAATACCGCTTGCAGGTCAGCACGCTGGACTGCACCGGCTGCGGAAGCTGCGCCGCCTCGTGCCTGGCTAAGGACAAGGCGCTGACCATGAAGCCTGTGGACGACAGCATGTATGATGAAACCAATTGGAACTACGCCCTGACGCTGACCGACAAGCCCGGCGTGTTCAACCGCAAGACCCTGAAGGGCAGCCAGTTCTCTCAGCCCTTGGTGGAGTTCTCCGGAGCCTGCGCGGGCTGTGGCGAAACGCCCTATGCAAAGCTCCTCACCCAGCTCTACGGCGATAAGACCTATTGGGTCAACGGCGTTGGCTGCTCTCTGGCGTGGGCGGGCGCGTTCCCGTCTCTGCCCTATACCGTCAACAAAGAGGGGCGCGGCCCCGCGTTCTACGGGACGCTGTTTGAGGATCAGGCGGAGAACGGCCTTGGCATGGTGCTGGCTGTGAAGCAGCGCCGAGCAAATGTTCGCCAGCAGGTGGAAGCATTGCTTCCCCTTGTGTCCGGCTCGGAGCTGGAGACCGCATGCAAAACATGGCTTGCCTCTTTTGAGGATCTGGACACCAACGACGTCGACGCCCGCGCACTGACTGCGGCGCTGGAGCGGGCGGAGCTTTCCGGCGAAGCCAAGACTTTGGCTGAGGAAATTCTGCTGCACCGCGACCAGTTGGGCAAGAAAACGGTCTGGCTCTTCGGCGGCGATGGCTGGGCCTATGACATTGGCTACGGCGGTCTGGACCACGTGATGGCCTCCGGCGAGGACATCAACGTGTTTGTGGTGGATACCGAAGTGTATTCCAACACCGGCGGACAGTCCTCCAAGGCTACGCCTGTGGGCGCCTCCGCCAAGTTTGCCGACGGCGGAAAGAGAACTGCCAAAAAGGACCTGGGCCGTCTCATGATGACCTATCCCGACGTATATGTGGCCTCTGTGGCCATGGGAGCCAATCCCGGCCAGCTTATGAAGGCCGTCAACGAGGCCGTTAGCCACAAGGGACCCTCCATTGTCATCGCCTATGCCCCCTGTATCAACCATGGCATTAAGGCCGGGATGAACAATGTGCAGGCCGAGATGAAGAAGGCGGTGGACTGCGGTCTGTGGCCGCTGTATCGCTATGATTCTCACAGCAAGGAGAAGCCCTTCTCTTTGGATTATAAAAAGCCCTCCGTGCCTGTCAGTGAATTCCTGAACGGGGAGGTTCGCTATTCCGGGCTGAAGGTGAAGTATCCCGAAGCTGCCGAGATGCTCTTTGCCCAAGCACAGCAAGAGGCGGACGACCGCTACAGGACCTATGTCCGTCTGGAAAAGAGCTATAACGAAGCGTAATCCTCCTGGGTTTGCCAATCCGCCTTTGACCCGCCATGCTTACCTTCTCTTTCATTTTCCCACGGGGCGGTGTGGGCGAATCCCTTATACAAGACAGCAGGCCCTTTGGCCTGCTGTCTTGTCGCTTTCTGTGGAGGATATGTTGCTTTGCACAGAGATAAAACATCTGCCGTGCCGGTCAAATTCCGGCACGGCAGATGTTTAACATTTTATTTTCCCTGCGTTTTTGCAAATTCGCCAATCTTTTTGTCCATATTGGAGATGTGCTTTGTCAGCCAGTCCACCACGATTTGATTGGCGCTGATAATCACCAAGATATTGCCACCGGAGGCAGCGTAATCGCTGCGCAGCTTTTGCAATTGGGCGATGAAAGCGGTGTGCGCGGCCTTTTGCTCCGCATAACCCGGATAGTGAATGCGCTGCATATAGCTCTCTTCATCGGCAAAATGTTTTTTGGTGTAGCTATCCAGAAATTCCAGCAGCTCGCCTATGTATTCTTTGGCCTGATTTCGTTTTCCCGCTTCAAAAAGCTGCTCGGCTTTTTCAAACAGAAGCTTGTGCTGATCGTCAATTTCCCTGACCCCAACGGAGAGATTCGGCGTCCACGGCATGGTGATTCCCCCTTTTTATATGTCTAAAATCTTTTTACTATCATACATCATCATAAGACGATGTTCAACTGTTCCGTGGATAAACCGGATGCATATTTTGAAGAACATATGTGAAAATCATTGATCGCCACGGGGGACGAATACTTGGGGAAGTGTAAAAAGCGAGGCAGCCTGTAAAAGCTTTTCAGGAGCAATGCTTGACCCGGGGGCAACCCTTGCGGGCCTGCGCAAGCCGCCCCCGGCACACCGGGATTTTAGTCAGGGCGTATCAGCTTTCTCCAAAGACGGACAGATCGCCCAGAATCAGCTCCGGTGCAATTTGCACGGCGCTTTCCACGTCGATGCACTCGGCCATATATTCAAAGTGTTTCTTATCCAACGGGTTGCCGCTTTGTGCCGCGACCTGATTCGCATATTGAAGATCATCGGCGAGAACAAACATGTAAATATAGCTGATGCCGCCCTCTTCACTCATAAAGTAGACCTCAAGGTGCTCTCGCTCGTTTTTAAGGGTTTCTTCGCCCTTCTCCTTGTTGGCTGTTAAAAAATCAATCCATTCGCGGGCAACGGCCACCTTTCCCGCCTTGACTTTCGCTTTGAACAATACAGCATCCATTGTAGTTTCCTCCCGTCATTTTAATGATTAGCTTAAACTAACCACTATTATGGCACAGGATTCCGGAAGCTGTCAAGTAAAACGCACCCGGAGGCCGTATTTGCGCGGGGGCTGAAGAATCCCACATTGAGGGCAAACAAACGCATGGGATAAAAATTCACCGCTCTGGGCAAATTTTCGGGCGGTGCCTGTCTCGTGTGGAGGATATCAAACGAGTGCTTATTGAATACACTGGGTTATGAAAGGAGTGTATGCCCGTGTTTGACAGGGTCGCAGCGCCGCGTATAGACATTTATGACGGTATCACAAACGAATACTACGGAAGATCAATCTTTCCCGTGACCACAGAGATTGAAAGCAGTCTGCTGCAAATTGTAAATTATGAGGGAGCGCCCAGAGCAATGCTGTTTCAGGACGATACGTTTCTCCCAGCGTCCGCCAGCTATGTTCCGCCGGGGCTTTTTGAAAAAGTCAGACGCAATGGGATTGTCCGCGCAACCTTTCGGGATGCAAATTCGCAGTTGTGGGTGCCCGTAGAAATCCATATGAACTTTGACTCACAGGTGCGGGGAAATTTGCTGGGCGACCAATATCATTTTGACAGTGTTGTATATACCGATATCGATGTGCGAGATGTAAAGGTCCTTCCTCAGGGAGCAATGGATACCACGTAAAATACATTTACTCCCGG
>NZ_DALZOY010000009.1:63572-66416 GCF_032018205.1 Oscillibacter sp.
AAAGGCAGGCTCCCGGGAGCGTTTACGCAGAGCATTGCGTTCTCTCAGGAAAAGTTAATCGCAAGGGCAATTGCCACCAGTGCCATTTGGGTCAGCAGCAGCAGCCCGAACAGGGGGACAAACCATTTCCACCATTTTTCCACCTTTACGCCTGCAATGCCGCATACGATGGGGGCCGAAGCAGTGGGCCAGAGGATGTTGGACAGGCCGTCGCCAAACTGGAAGGCTAGCACTGCCACCTGCCGGGGGATATTCAGAAGGTCGGACAGGGGGGCCATGATGGGCATGCTGACCACCGCCTGACCCGAGCCGGAGGGAATCACAAAGTTCAAAAGCGTCTGGACCAGCAGCATGGCTTCTCCGGCCAGCCACCGGGGCAGGTAGGACAGGGGGATGGACATGCCGTAGACCACGGTGTCGATAATGTTGCCCGCCTGAAGCACCATCAAAATGCCCCGGGCAAGACCGATCATCATGCAGGCCATGGCAATGTCCGTAAAGCTCTTGGCAATCAGCTCGGCGATTTTGTTGGGGGACCAGCCCATAATGGCGGCGCTGATAAGGCCCATCAGCAAAAACACGGCGGCCAGCTCTTCAAAATACCAGCCGTAGTCCTTGGTTCCGATGACAATGACCACGATGCCCCCAAGCAGCACCAGCAGCACCAGCTTTTCCCGCAGACCGAAGGCGTGGTTCTCTATGTTCTTATCTGCCTGAAGGCCGCCGGATACGCCGTACATCAGGCTTTTGGTGGGGTCTGCCTGAATCTTCATTGCATAGCGCACCGTGTAGACCGAGGCAACCACAATCATGGAAAGGTGGCAGAAAATACGGAAGCCCCAGCCGGACATCACCTGCAAGCCCGCGATGCTTTGGGCCATGCCCACGGTAAAGGGATTCATAAACG
The DNA here is from genome assembly GCF_032018205.1 of Oscillibacter sp. Lineage (GTDB taxonomy): Bacteria > Bacillota > Clostridia > Oscillospirales > Oscillospiraceae > Oscillibacter. The sequence continues at coordinate 64,480 of NZ_DALZOY010000009.1, forward strand.
CGCCGGAATAGCCCAGCCCAGTGCCAAGAGCCACAATGGCAAGCCCCACGATGGCATCGTATCCCATAGCTAAAGCAATGCCGACAAAAATGGGGATGAAGGGGAACATCTCCTCAAATACACCGATGGTGGAGGAGGCAAAGCCGATCAGCGTGATAAAAATGGGGATAATCAGCGCCCGCAGCTTACCTTTCAGAATCCGCAGCAGTCCCGCCACCAGTCCGTTGAATGCGCCGGTGGAAATAATCAGACCGATGGAGGCATAGGCGATAAACACAAAAAACAGCACGCCGCCCGCGTCGATAAAGCCGTTGTACACGCAGCGTAGCATTTGGAACAGCCCCACGGGGGAGCTTTCCACCGCGTGATAGGTTCCGGCGAGGATCAGCCTGCCGTCCCGCTGAAATTCCCCGGCGGGAAGAATCCATGTAAGAATTGTGCAGATGGCAATAATGCTCATCAGCAGTACGTAAATGTGGGGCATTTCCAGCCGCCGCTTCTTTTTTACCAGTGTCTCTCCCATAAATCAATTCTCCTTCTCCTAAATCATTTTCAGCTCTTTTCCTTCAGCGCCTGCTGAAAGTCGCTGCGCACGGCGGCGCGGAATGCTTCGTCGTTTAAGACCCGCAGGGCAAGCCCCGCCAGCGTGCAGGCGCCCCGCTCCATGGCCCGGTGGGCGGCGGGCAGAAGCGTTGCGTCGCGCATTTTCTCCGTATGGAGGGCAAGGGGCTCGTCGGTAATGGAAATGAGGGGCTGAATAGAGGGACAGCGGTAGCTGACGTTGCCAAGGTCCGACGACCCGGAGGGAGGGAGAATCTCTCCCACGGTTTCCCCGTTCTCCGCAAGCAGACGGGCCGTCTCTGCTTCAAGAGCGTTTACCCGCACCATGTCGTCAAAGTCCAGCAGGCCGGGGGTAAAGGTGACGGTGCAGTCCATAGCCATGGCCGCGCCCTCGGCGCAGCAGCGGACAATGCGATCCATCTCCGCCAGCTTTCCCCGGGAGTCTGTGCGAAACTCCAGCCGGATTTTCGCGTAGCCGGGGATGGTGTTGGGAAAACTGCCCCCTTCCAGCAAAACGGCGTTGAACCGCACGTCCCGGGTAAAGCTCTCCCGCCGGGCGTCCACCAAATCCAAAAACTTCCGTGCCGCTGCCAGAGCGCTGGCGCCTGCCCAGGGACCGGCGACCGCGTGGGCCTCCTGTCCGTAAAACTCCGCCACGTAGCATCGTAGGCTTAAAACGTCCATGTCCGGGCAGGATGCGCCGCCGCTAAAGCTATGCATCATCACCGCCAGGTCCAGATCGTCGAACACCCCGTCCGTGGCCATAGGAATTTTTGCCCCGTTTTCCTCCTCTGCCGGGGTGCCGATAACCTGCACGGTGCCGGAAAAACGGTCGGTCAGCCGCGCCATGGCAAGACCCGCCAGCACCGAAAGGGGACCATGGAGATTATGGCCGCAGCCGTGGCCGATGACTGGTAAAGCATCGTACTCCGCCAAAAAGGCCACCTTTGGCCCCTCCCCGTTTTTCAGCGTGGCGCGATAGGCCGTGCCATATCCCAGTTTCTCTTGAAAAAAGGGATACTCCACTTCAAAGCCTGCCCGCTCCAGCAGCTTCGCCATGGCTGCGCTGGACTGCACCTCATGATAGGGAAGCTCCGCGTAGTCAAAAAGCTGCCTGACAAGCTGCCGTGCGTCCTCCGCGTCTGCGCGGACCGCCGCCTGAATTTCCGATGGCTGCACCATGATCAATTTCCTCCCCGCAAAGATGATGTGGTTACAATGTATTGGAATAAGTAAGTGGTAACGCGCTAATGCTTTAGCTAGATAATAAGATATCACACGAAACTAAAAGGCGCAAGAGCATTCGTCTAATAATATGAACAAAAAATTGAAGTATTAAGAGAATCGCACTGTACACTGCCTCCAAAGCAAAGGCG
>NZ_DALZOY010000009.1:66454-128915 GCF_032018205.1 Oscillibacter sp.
CCGCGCCTGTTTTAATTTTTACTGCTTGTGCTTGATATCGGATGCCGCCCTTTTGCCGCGCACACGACTGAACCGGGGTGGGGCTTAGAGATTTGAAAACCTGCTTCGCACAAAGCCGCTTTTCCGCAGCGCCGCTGCCAGAAAAGCGGAGACTGCAACGCCAAAGCCCGCCTGCACCAGATTGCCGGGGATTCCTGCGGCAGCGCCGACCCAGCTTTGCAGCAGCAGCGCGTCGAACAGCCAGTAGCCCGCCACCATGGGAATCTCTCCCCCAAGGGCAGCGAAAATCATGCCGTGGGTGTGGTTTCGCAAAGAGCGATATAAAAACCCGGAGGTCAGAGCCATCGCGGATTTGATTACCAGCGTGGCGGGAACGTAGACCATGTATCCGGACAGCGCGTCGGCCATGGCGGAGCCAATTCCCCCTGCCAGCGCGCCTGCCCACGGACCCAGCAAAAAGGCCCCCAGCAGAACCACCGTGTCGCCCAGATTCAGATAGCCCCCCGTGGGAGAGGGGATGCGGATGACCATGGTGGCGGCGCAGGCCAGCGCGGCCAAAAGCGCGGCGGTGACAATGCTGCGGACACGTCTGTCCACAGCGGGAAAATGCTCTGTTCCAAACCCGTTTTCCATATTCTCTGACTCCCTCCGGTATCAATTGAGCTGATTATAGCTGGTGTATGGTATGATTAAAATACCCACATTTTAAAATTTCGATAAGTTCAGATGGAGGGGAAGTCAATGCTGACCTATTCGATGGAGGACCGGGGCGGCCTGACGCTGTATGAATATCTTTATCGCCGTATTCGGGAGGACATCCTTTCGGGTGCGCTGGCTGTGGGGGAGAAGCTTCCTTCCAAGCGGGCGCTGGCGGCGCATCTGGGTGTGTCGATTATCACGGTGGAGGGGGCGTATCAGCAGCTTGAAGCGGAGGGCTATGTTCGCGCCCGACCGCGCAGCGGTTTTTTTGTGGTGCAGGTAGCGCGGAGTACCGTGCGGGGCACGCTTCCGGCGCAGCCGACCGCAGAGGATGCTCTTAGGGCGAACACGTCGCCGGAGCCGGAATGGAAGCTGGACTTGAAAACAAACCGGGTAGACGCTGCCCGGTTTCCGCTGGCGGCGTGGGCACGATTGACGCGTCAAGTGCTGGCGGAGGAAGGGGCGGCGATTCTCTCGCCCCTGCCCAATCAGGGGCTTCTGGCCCTGCGGAGGGCCATCTGCGCAGACTTGCGGGACTATCGGGGACTGCATGCCGCGCCGGAGCAGATCGTAGTGGGCGCGGGGGCGGAGTATCTTTACATTCTGCTGGCCCAGCTTCTGGGCCGGGACGCGGTGCTGGCAGTGGAGGACCCGGGCTATCAAAAAATCCGGCAGGTATATGAAAACAGCGGCGTGCGTTGTGTCTCTTTGCCGCTGGACGGAGAGGGAATGGACCCTGCCGCCCTGTGGGCCTCCGGCGCACGGGCGGCACATCTGTCCCCGGCGCACCAGTACCCCACCGGGTTGGTGACGCCTATCCGGCGGCGGCAGGAGCTGCTGCGCTGGGCGGAAGAGAAGGACCGCGTAATTATTGAGGACGACTATGACAGCGAGCTGCGTTTTACCGGACGACCCATTCCGCCCCTGCAAAGCATTGACGGTGGGGGACGGGTGGCGTATCTGAACACTTTTTCTCAGACCATCGCCCCGTCTATGCGGATGGGGTTTGCGGTACTGCCGCCAAGACTTTTGGAGCAGTACCGCAAAAAACTGGGGTTTTACGCCTGCACGGTTCCGGCGACAGAGCAGTTTGTGCTGGCCCGGTTTTTGGAGCAGGGGTACTACGAACGGCATCTCGCCCGAATGCGGACGGAGTATCGCTCCCGCCGCGCCGCCGTGCTGGAGGCATTCCGGCGCAGTTCCTTTGCCGGTCGGGTCCACATTGCGGAGCAGGGGGCGGGGCTTCACTTCCTGCTGCGACTGGATACAAACCGGAGCGACCAAGAACTGGACGCAAGGGCGCGGGCGATGGGCGTACGGCTGGGCTTTTTATCGGAATACAGCCAGCGGCGAAAGGCAGAATTTGACCACACGCTGGTGGTAAATTACGCGGGGCTGGAGCGAGAGCATCTGCCGCAGGCCATGGTGCTTCTGGCGGAGATTTTTGCGGAGTGACGCAATGGCTACTGCCCCGACAACATGCGGGCGGCGCTTGCCGTGGTCCAACCTTTCCGTTAGGCCCGATTCCCGTGTGCGTCCCCGCGTCCACTAACGGAAGGCTTGCCTAAAGCACCCACCGGCCTTACCGCCAAGTGAGAATAGTTCATGTCGGCAAAGCTGGAAAGGCAGACGCAAAAGCAGGGCTACGGCGATACGCCGCAGCCCTGCCTGATGTAAACGCCTTAGTTTAAAAAATCAGCACTTCTCGAAGATGGTGGCAACGCCCATGCCGCCGCCGATACACAGGGTGGCAAGACCCTTCTTCGCGTCGTCCCGCTTCTTCATCTCGTGGAGCAGAGTGACGATAATCCGCGCGCCGGAAGCGCCCACGGGGTGGCCCAGAGAGATAGCGCCGCCGTTGACGTTGACCTTGCTCATGTCAAACTTGAGCTCGCGGGCCACGGCGATGGACTGAGCGGCGAAAGCCTCATTGGCCTCAACCAGATCAATGTCCTCGATGGAAACGCCGGCCTTCTCCATGGCCTGACGGGAGGCGGGGACGGGGCCCACGCCCATGATCTTGGGATCCACGCCGCCCTGGCCCCAGCCAATGAGCTTGGCCATGGGCTTCAGGCCGTACTTCTTCACGGCCTCGCCGGAGGCCAGCACGATGGCGGCAGCGCCGTCGTTGATGCCGGAGGCGGAAGCGGCGGTGACGCGGGGAGTGCCCTTGTCGTCGGTTTCCTGAGCGCCGGTCAGCTCAAAGGTATGTACCACTTGAGGATTGGGGGACTCGGGACCCACGGGGAAGGCGCCCTTCATCTTCACCACGCCCTCCATGGTGGTGCCGGCGCGGGGGAATTCGTCCTTCTTGAAGTCCACAAAGTCCTTCTTGACCTTCACGGGGACGGCGACAATCTCGTCGTCGAACTTGCCGGCGGCCTGCGCGGCTTCGCACTTCTGCTGGGAGGAGACGGAAAACTCGTCCTGCTCCTTGCGGGTAATGCCCCACACGTCGCAGATGTTCTCAGCGGTGGTGCCCATGTGGTAGTTGTTGTATGCGTCCCACAGGCCGTCCTTGATCATGGAGTCCACCAGCTTCTTGTCGCCCATGCGGGCGCCCCAGCGGGCATCGGGAGCCACGTAGGGAGCTGCGGACATGTTCTCCGTGCCGCCGCAGACCACCACGTCGGAGTCGCCGGCCAGAATGGAGCGTGCACCCTCGATGACAGACTTCATACCGGAGCCGCAGACCATGCCCACCGTGTAGGCGGGAACGGCATAGGGAATCCCGGACTTGACGGCCACCTGCCGGGCCACGTTCTGGCCCAGACCTGCGGTGAGGATGCAGCCGAACATGACCTCATCCACCTGCTCGGGCTTTACGCCTGCGCGGTTTAGGGCTTCCTTAACCACGATGGCTCCAAGGTCGGCGGCGGGAACGCCCTTCAAGGCTCCGCCAAAAGAACCGATGGCTGTACGGCAGCAATTCACGACATAAAGTTCTTTCATGATGTTCCTCCATTTTTCAAATAAATTCTTTGCGCGGCAAAAACCGCTTCGGACCGTGGGAAAATTCTCCTGAAACGCGGCGGCGGAGGGGCGCGCCGGATAGCCCTGACATCTCCGCCAGAACCCTTCCGAAGAGCCCACTCCTAACTGCTGTTGACTTTATTATAGAGAAGATTTGCCTGTCCGTCAATGGTAAAAGAGGTACTTTCAAAATATTTGTTAAACTTTTGACAAAATCTCTTCCATTTTCGTCAAGGTGACGAAAATGGAAGAGATTTCAAAAAAGCATTCTAGGTTTTTCGCTGAAAAACGCGATGTTCAGCGCTTCGCGGCCCTTGCCGCGCTAAGGCTCTTATAAAACGAGTCGGCTGTGAAGTCCCCGTATTCTTTCGCCGGAACCACCTGCGCCCCCGCTGCCAGGGACTGAATATGAGAATCAAACCAAAGACCTGCTGCCGCGTCCATATCCGTGGGCAAGAGCCGCAGCAGATACACGCCGCCCTCCGTCTCCACAGGGTTGCTCCACCGGCCCTGCTCCAGTCCCTTCAGTGCCTGCTCGGCTGCCGAAGGCAGCGTCCCGTCGCCCACGGCGGCGGTGACGGTGGTGTATACCCCGTCCTTTAGCGTCGCCGGGTCCTTGTCAGGGTCCTGTTCTAAATCGGACAGGGCGGCGGCCGCCAAATCCGCGTTGGGGAATACCAGCACGTCGGCGGTGTAAACCCCGGCGGACGCGGCGAAGTCGCTGACCACTCCGTCGGCGGGGGACAGCTCGCTTTCTCCCGCCAGAGACAAGGCCCGGAGCTGCTCATAGAGATAATAGTCGGCGGTCAGAAGCTGTGCGCCCGCCCGGTCAAGGCCCATTTGCGTCAGAATATCAAGATACGCGTCCTCACCGCCGTATTCCGCGGCCTGAGCCGCCCAGTCCGAATCCATGGCGGCAAGATTTTCTGCTGTCAGCACGCAGCCCTGGGTCTGCGCCAAAGCCTCCACGGTGTCGTAAAACACTGTGGCCTCCAGTGCCTGCCGCTTCACATAGTCGTCCAAGGTCTGCCCGCCCGCGTCGGCGGACCAGTCCGGCTCGCCGCCCGCCTGCTCCGCCAGATAGTCGCAGTCGGCGGTCAACCAGTAGAAATACCGCGCCGCCGGGACCTCCCGACCGTCCACGGTCAAAAGCACCGCCTCCGGCGCAATGCCCGACGCCTCATAATAAAGGCCCGCCGGTTCCTCCGCTTTTTTGCCGCAGCCGCTCAGCAGTGTCATCACCACAAGCAGGGCCGCAAACACCCGTTTCATATGCCTGCTCCTTCCTCCCGGCGGAGCAGGCGGGCGCACTTAGCCCACCCGGCGCACGCCGAGCCACGTATTGCCCGGCCACAGGGAAACGACGGCCAGCGCCCGGGCGCGAATATTGGATGCGGGAACAAAGGGGTCCTGCCAGAAGCGGCTGTCCAGAGAGTCGTCCCGATGGTCGCCCAGCAGGAAGACGCAGCCCTCGGGCACGGTGAAGCTGTCGGTTTCCCCGCGGGAATAGGTGATCCCCTTCACGGGAAGATAGCGCTCCTCCAGCTCTGTGCCGTTAATCAGCACATTGCCGTCATAAAAGGAGACGGTTTCCCCCGGCAGGCCCACCACTCGCTTTACCAGCGTCTGGCCCAGCTCGTCGCTGTCAAAGAGAACAATGTCCCCCCGCTCCGGCGCAGGGTCGCCCAACGCATAGCTCAAATGCCAGCTCAGAAACACGGAGTGGGTGGGCAGGGTAGTTTCCATGGACCCGCTGGTGACAAAGCCCAAAAGGAAAATCCCCCGGAACAGCGCCAGCATCACAAATACGGTGATGAACAAGTATCCATAGTTGCGCAGAAATCTGCCAAAGGGAGTTCTGCCGCGCTCGTTGACGGACTTTGTCCGCTTTTTCGCCTTTTCGGGCTTTTCCGTCATAGCGGGCTTTTCTGCCGCTTCGGGCTTTTGATCCTTTTCGGGCAGCTCCTTCCGGTCCTTTTCCTCAGACATGGCCGTTCTCCTTTTCTTTCGTATCCTCCGCCGCAAGGCGCAGGTCCTCCACCAGCGCGGATGCTGTTTCCAGCACGTCCGCGCCTGGGCGCAATTGCAGGGTCAGCATGGGGATGTCCCCGGCGCTTAGAGTTAAAAGCCGCCGGTACTTCGGCAGGGCGCATACCGCCGCCAGTGCTTCCGGATGGAATACCCCCAGCTCCAGCCGCAGCCGTTCGCCCTTCTGGCTCAAATCCGTGACTCCGGTGGCCTGCGCCGCCGCGCGCAGCAGTGCCACGTCCAGCAGCGCCAGCACGGGCTTTGGCGGGTCGCCGTACCGGTCCATCAGTTCGTCCAAAAGCTCGCCGGAATCCTCCGGCGCGCGGATAGCGGCGATGCGGCGGTACAAATCCATCCGCTGCTCCGCCGAGGGGACGTACCGTTCCGGCAGGTGGGCGTTCACCGTCAAGTCGGCGGAGCATTCCGCCGCGCGGACAGGCTGCACGCCCTGCTCCTCCAGCACCGCCTCCTCCAAAAGCTTGAGATACATGTCGTAGCCAACGCTCATCATGTACCCGGACTGCTCTGGCCCCAGCAGGTTGCCCGCGCCCCGGATTTCCAAATCCCGCATGGCGATTTTAAACCCGGAGCCGAACTCCACGTATTCCCGAATGGCGCCAAGGCGCTTTTCCGCCGTCTCCTGCAAAATTTTGCCCTGGCGGTAGGTGAGGTATGCATAGGCCCGCCGGGTGCTGCGGCCGATGCGTCCGCGAAGCTGGTGGAGCTGGGCAAGTCCCATCCGGTCCGCGTCCTCAATCACCAGTGTATTCACGTTTGAGATATCAATGCCTGTTTCGATGATGGTGGTGCACACCAGCATGTCCGCTTCGCCGTCCACCATCTGGCGCATCACGTCGGACAGCTCCCGTTCGGACATTTTTCCGTGGCCCACGGCAATGCGGACCTCCGGCCCCAAAAGTTTTTGCAGCCGCCCGGCGGTGGTGGAAATGGAGTCCACCCGGTTGTGGAGGTAATAGGCCTGCCCGCCCCGGCTCAGCTCCCGGCGGATGGCGTCCGTCACGATCTGCCAGTCGTGCTCCAGCACATAGGTCTGCACCGGCTGGCGGTCGGCGGGGGGTTCCTCAATGGTGCTCATATCCCTCAGGCCCGACAGGGCCATGTTCAGCGTCCGGGGAATAGGGGTGGCGGAGAGGGTGAGGGTGTCCACCTGCTGGGCAAGCTCCCGCAGACGCTCCTTATGGGTCACGCCGAAGCGCTGCTCTTCGTCAATGACCAGAAGCCCCAGATTCTTAAACTGCATGGACTTTTGCAGCAGCTTGTGGGTGCCGATCAAAACGTCCACACCGCCGGTGCGGGCGGCCTCTAGAATGCGCTTTTGCTCCTTGGGGGAGGTGAACCGGGACAGGACCTCCACGCTGACGGGAAAGCCCGCAAAGCGGCTCATGGCGGTGGCGTAGTGCTGCTGGGCCAGAATGGTGGTGGGGACCAGAATCGCCGCCTGCTTTCCATCCAGCACACATTTCATCACGCCCCGCAAAGCCACCTCTGTCTTGCCATAGCCCACGTCGCCGCACAGCAGCCGCTCCATGGGCCGGGGCCGCTCCATGTCTGCTTTGATCTCATCAATGGCCCGGAGTTGGTCGTCTGTTTCCGGATAGGGGAATGCATCCTCAAATTCCTGCTGCCACGGGGAATCGGGAGAAAAGGCAAAGCCGGGCTGTTTTTGCCGCGCGGCATACAGGGCGATAAGGCCCTTGGCAAGATCCTTCGCCGCCGCTTTGGCCTTGGATTTGGACCGGGCCCACTCCGTTCCGCCCAGCTTGTTCAGCCGGGCGCGTCCGTCGTCCTCGCCGCCGCCGATGTACTTGCTCACCTGATCCAACGCCGTCACCGGTACGTACAGGCAGTCTCCGGCGGCGTAGTCTATCTTGATATAGTCCTTTTCCACGCCGTCCACCGGCATCCTCCGGATGCCTGAGAACCGGCCCACGCCGTGCTGGGCGTGGACCACCAGATCACCGGGGGAAAGATCGGTAAAGGACTGAAGCTTCTGCCGTCCGGAGTCCTGCTTCAGCTTCCGCCGCTTCTGCGCGGCGGGAGCGAGCTGCCCCTCCGTCAGCACCGCAAGGCGAAGCTGGGGCCACTCGCTGCCCGCGTTCAGCGTTCCGGCAGTCAGCCGCACTTCGCCCGGGGCCGGCATGGCGGTGTTGCGCAGGTCCAGCGCGGCGGGAATGTTTCGGTCCTCCAGCAGCCGCAGTAAATTCTTAGCCCGGGCTTCGCCGCCGCAGAGAATCAAAACGCCGTACTGTGCCGCCCGGTAGTGATTTAAGTCCTCGGCTGCGGTTTCAAGGCTTCCGCCGTAGGAGGGAAGCTGCTTTGTGGTGAGGTTGATCAGCACCTTGGGGGGGATGGGATAGCGGGAGGTGGGCAATGCTGTCTCCATCACACAGGGGAAATCCGCCAGACGGGAAAACAACTCCTCGGCGGTCATGGTGAGACGGGAGAAAGCTCCCGCCAAAACCCCGGCTTCCATCAGGGCCTCCGTATCCTGCTTCGCTTGTAGAACAAAGCCCTTTACGCGCTCTTCCACCCGGGCCGTTTCGCTGAAAAAGATCAACGAGTCCGGAGGGAGGTAGTCCAGCCCCCAGGCAGGTTCGGGGTACACGGCCGCAAGATATCGGTCCGCGCCGCTTAAAGAGGCCCCGTCCCGCAGACGGGCCGCATCTGCCCGCAAAGACGATGCGGCGGGGGAGGACGGGTCCTTTTTCTCCAGCTTTTCCGCCTCTTTTTCAAGAGACGCGGCAAGCCCTTCGATTCCGCCGTTTGCCTGATGGGGCAGTACCTCGGCGGCGGGAAGCAGCAGGGCGGACTTCACATTTTTCACCCGGCGCTGACTTGCGGGGTCGAACAGACCCATGGAGTCAATCTCGTCGTCGAACAGCTCACAGCGCACCGGCTGGTCCATCAGGGGGGAGAACACATCCAGAATCCCACCCCGGACGGCAAATTGTCCCACGCCCTCCACTTGCTCACAGCGGGCGTAGCCTGCGGCGGTCAGCTCCTCGGAAAGTTTGTTTAAATCCAGCCGTCCGCCTACCTTCAGGGTCCGCGTGGCGGAGGACAGCAGCTTTTTTGGCTGCGTCCGGGCCATCAGCGCGTCCACCGTGGCAATACAGACGGAAACGTGCCCGCGGGTCAGGGCGTACAGCGCGGCAAGCCGGTTTTGCTCCCACGCGCGGGAAGCCACCGCCCCCGCCCGGAACTGCCACTCCCGGCCAAGCAGAACCACTGGCTCCGCCCCTGTTATGGCCCGCAAATCCCCCGCCAGCCGCCGGACCTCCTGCTCGTCGCCGCACAAAAAGACGGCGGGGCGGTCCATAGGCGCGGCAATGGCCGCGCCCACAAGGGCGCGGTGCGCGTTTTGAAGGCCGGAGACAGCCAAGGGGCTTCTGCCGCTTTCAAGGCTGGCCACGGCCTCCCGTAGCTCCGGAAGCTCATTCAGTTTTTTCAGGAGTTGTTCCATACACGTTCCTTTTTGACGCGCCTGCGGCGCAAGATTGGGCTTGACGCTCCGGCGTTCAGTTATAGAGATTCATGGCCTTTTGGCAGTCTCCCTGCCCGATGATGCACTCAGCGGCATCAATGGCCCGACCGAATACCTCCAGCAGGGCCTTCCGCTCGGCCTGAGAGGGAACGCCGATCACCCAGTCGATCATGTCCCGCTCCCCGGCGGCTCCGCCGGGGTCGCCCACGCCGATTTTTACACGGGGGAACTGATCGGTGCCAAGGTGAGCGATGATGCTCTTGATGCCGTTGTGGCCTCCGGCAGAGCCGGAGGGACGCACCCGCAGTTTTCCAACGGGCAGGGATACATCGTCGTAAATCACCAGCACCCGCTCGGGGGGGATTTTATAGAACCGGGCGGCCTCGCCCACGGCTTCGCCGGAGAGGTTCATAAAGGTCTGGGGCTTCATCACCAGAACCCGCGCCCCGCCAAAGTGCAGAATATTGTATGCGGACTTAAACTTCACCTTGTTCAGCTTAACCCCCTGCTTCTCTGCCAGCAGGTCCACGGTGAGAAAGCCCATATTGTGCCGGGTCTTGGCGTATTTTTCGCCGGGATTTCCAAGACCGGCCAAAATCCACTCCGCCCCGGAGGACTTGTTTCCAAACAACATGGCTTTATTTCCCTTTGTATTAGAATTTACCCCGTTGGGGGGTCCATCTGTCTTTGCTTGCTCCATCAAGGTTAGCCGCCGGGATTCGGCGTGCTTCTTTCCGTAAGTCCGCCACTCTGAAAGTGGAAAAAGGAAGGGGACTTTGGGTAGCTTCAATACACACAAGGCGGGAAGAACCTCTCCCCGCCCTGTGGATTCAGTTTCGCCGGGGCTCTCCTCAGCGGAACAGCTTGGAGATGGAAACTTCTTGATAGATACGCTCGATGGCCTCGGCAAACAGAGGCGCCACGGGGAGATACTTGATCCGCTCGGATTTACCCGCGTCGATGGGAGCGATGGTATCCAGCAGGGCCACCTCGGAGATGACGCTGTTATTGATGCGCTCAATGGCGGGGCCGGAGAGAACGCCGTGGGTGGCGCAGGCGCACACGCTCTTCGCGCCGCCAACGTCCATCAGCGCCTGCGCGGCGTTGCACAAAGACCCGCCGGTATCCACCATGTCGTCGTAAATGATGCAGTCCATGCCCCGGACGTCGCCGATGACGTTCATCACCTCGCAGCTATTGGCCTTCTGGCGGCGCTTATCCACAATCGCCAGATTCATATGCAGCTTCTGGGCAAAGGCACGGGCACGGGCCACGCTGCCAACGTCGGGAGACACCACCATCATGTTCTCGCAGTTTGCGCCGAACTTCTTGGCATAGTAATCCACAAAAATGGGGTTGCCCGCCAGATTGTCCACGGGAATATCGAAAAAGCCCTGAATCTGAGAGGCGTGCAAATCCATGGTCAGCACCCGGTCCGCGCCGGCGGCGGTGAGCATGTTGGCCACCAGCTTCGCGGTGATGGGGTCCCGGGCCTTGGCCTTGCGGTCCTGCCGGGCATAGCCGTAGTAGGGCATCACGGCGGTGATGCGTCCGGCGGAGGCGCGCTTGAGCGCGTCGATCATAATGAGCAGCTCCATGAGATTGCTGTTGACGGGGGAAGAGGTGGACTGGACCACGAACACGTCGCTGCCTCGGACCGTCTCATACAGAGAGACAAAAATCTCGCCGTCGGAAAAGGTACCCACCTCCGACTCGCCCAGTTTGGTCCCCATAAATTTGCAGATATCCGCCGCGAGATGGGGATTGGAGTTGCCGCAGAATACCTTGACGTCCTTGCCGTGAGAAATCATAACAACGCCCTCTTTCTTATGTAGTAAGTATATTGTAAAAAATTATACCCGATTATACGCTTATTTACCGTGCATTTTCCGCCGCCGGGCGGCCCAGCCGTCCTTGTTTTCCTGCTGCACCCGGGCAACGGCCAGCGCGTCGTCCGGCACGTCCTTGGTGATGGTGGCGCCCGCCGCGATGTAGCTGCCCGTTCCCACGCGCACCGGAGCCACCAAATTGGTGTTGCAGCCGATAAAGGAATCATCCCCGATGGTGCAGCGGTATTTGTGGAACCCGTCGTAATTAGTAGTGATGGTGCCGCAGCCGAAGTTGACGTGCTTACCCACGTCGCTGTCGCCCACGTAGGTGAGATGGGAAATTTTTGTCCCGTCGCCGATCACGGAATTTTTGACCTCTACAAAGTCGCCCACCTTCACACCGTCTCCAATGGCGGAGCCGGGGCGGACGTAGGCAAATGGTCCCACATGGGTTCCGCTGCCAACAGAGGATTCAAAAATTTGCGAGGCGTTGATCTCCGTCCCGTCCCCCACGGAGCACTCCCGCACCACGGAGTTGGGGCCAATCACGCAGTCCCGACCGATGACGGTGTTCCCCCGCAAAATGGTTCCGGGCAGGAGAAAGCTCCCCCGGCCGATCTCCACCCGGGGGTCGATGTACACGGCGGCGGGGTCCAGCATCCGCACGCCGCCTGCAAGGTGCCGCCCTACGACCTCGTTCCGCAGGTGCGGCTCCACATTTTGAATGTCCTCGTCAGAGTTGAGGGCAATCCAGCCCTTCTCGCCGTCCACATTCTGCAAGAAAATGGTGGCGGCGGATTTCCAGCCCTCCGCCAAGGCGGAGCCTTCGGCGGAATAGACGTATCCCTCGCCAGCACGGGACGCGGGAATCACCGGCCGGGGCACCACAATCACCCGCTCTGCGCCGGACACAAAGTCCAGCAGGGGCGGATGTGCATCCGACAGCTCCACGTCCGCCTCCGGCGGGAAGCAGGCCCGGGCTTTTTCGGCATACTCCGCCCCGCAGACAACAAAAAACCGCTCTACGCCGTCGCCTTCCAGCTTGCGGGCCACCCACGACAGGATGGGGCAAAACAGAATGTCTTTCAGCATCAGCGGTTCTCTCTGCTCCGGGTCCGGGGAAGCCGTCAGGAAAATAACTGCGCGTTTTTGATCCATCGGTATCCTCTCCCTGAGAAAAATCCGGCGGCGCAAGCGCCCCGCCGGTCACCGCGGCCTCCGCCGCAGGATTGGTTGCAAAGACATTATAGCAAAGATTTAAGGAAAATCCAGTGTTTGTAGGTAAATTGTTTCAGAAAATTCTGGTTCTCTTTCGGCAAAACAACCATTTTGCAAAAAATATGTTGAAATTTCACAGTTTTTCAAAGCGTCGGACTGTGACTTCGGCATTTCGCAGAATTTCTCATGGGATTGCAGTTGTTTTCTCTAAAAAATCGGTTTTTTCCCATAAAGAGGTTGAATTTGCGCGGGTTATGGATTACAATTGACCCGTTCATGCAAATGGAGGGATTCGATGCTCAATGTGGTTCTGGTAGAACCTGAAATTCCGCAGAATTGCGGAAATGTGGCCCGCACCTGCGCCGCAACCGGCGCGCGTCTCCACCTGATCCGCCCGCTGGGGTTTGACATCTCGGACAAGGCCGTGAAGCGGGCAGGGCTGGATTACTGGCATCTGGTGGAGGTTTTTGACTACGAAAATCTGGACGACTTTTTTTGCCGCAATCCTGACGCAAGGGATATCTGGCTTACCACCACAAAGGCGCCCCGCTCCTATGCCGAGGCGGAGTTTCGAGACGGCTGCTGGCTGTTTTTCGGAAAGGAGACGGCGGGCCTGCCGGAGGACTTCCGCAAGGCACATCGGGAGCGCTGCATCCGCCTTCCCATGCGGGAGGAGGCCCGAAGCCTGAACCTGAGCAATACCGTGGCGGTGTGCGTGTATGAAGCGCTGCGCCAAACAGGCTTTTCCGGCCTTGCGGGGGAGGGAGAGATGGCGCAACCGCGCTGACGCCCCGCGTTTTGCCCGCCTGAGGGGAATGGCCCGCGCCGCCTGCGGATTTGAGAGGTTTTGTGCCCCGCCGGTTGGACGGGTGACATTGAGAGGGAGGATGCTTTATGAACTACAATAAGAAAACCGTCAGGGACGTGGATGTAAAAGGCAAGAAGGTTTTGCTGCGGTGCGATTTTAATGTGCCGCTGGATAAAGCCACCGGAGCAATCACCAGCGACAAGCGCATTACGGCGGCGCTGCCCACCATTCAATATCTCCTTGAAAACGGCGCGGCGGTTATCGCCTGCTCTCACATGGGAAAACCCAAGGGAGAGCGGAAAATGGAGCTGAGTCTGGCCCCCGTGGCAAAACGACTGGGGGAGCTTTTGGGCAGAGAAGTGATGTTTGCTGCCGACACTGTGGGTCCTGACGCGAAGGCAAAGGCCGAAGCGCTGAAACCGGGCGAGGTTTTGCTGTTGGAAAACACCCGCTTTGAGCCGGGAGAGACGAAAAACGACCCTCAGCTTGCAAAAAGTCTGGCCTCCATGGCGGCGCTGTTTGTGTCCGACGCGTTTGGCTCCGTTCATCGGGCCCACGCCTCCACCGTGGGCGTGGCGGAGTTTCTCCCCGCCGTGTCCGGGTTCTTGGTGGCACGGGAGCTTGAGGTGATGGGCAAGGCGCTGGACGACCCAAAGCGGCCCTTTGTGGCGGTTTTGGGCGGGGCAAAAGTCTCCGACAAGATCAACGTTATCGGAAACCTTTTGAACAAGGCCGACACCGTGATCATCGGCGGCGGTATGGCCTATACCTTTATAAAGGCACAGGGCGGCTCTATTGGAACATCTCTTCTGGAAGAAGATAAGCAGGCGCTGGCGCTTGAGACACTGGTCGCCGCTCAGGAAAAGGGCGTGAAGCTTCTTCTGCCGGTGGATACGCTGGCGGCGAAGGAATTTTCCGCCGACGCGCAGCCCGTTGCCATGGACGTCACCGCCATTCCCGAGGATATGATGGGCCTTGACATCGGACCGAAGACCGTGGAACTCTTCTGCGGCGCGCTTGAAGGTGCGGGCACCGTTGTGTGGAATGGCCCTATGGGCGTGTTTGAGTTCGACGCGTTCGCCGGCGGCACCCGCGCCATGGCCCGGGCAATCGCGGAAAGCGGCGCGGTAAGCATCGTGGGCGGCGGAGACAGCGCCGCAGCGGTGGAGCAGATGGGCTATGCCGACAGAATTACACATATCTCCACGGGGGGCGGGGCCTCTCTGGAATTTTTAGAGGGCAAAGAGCTGCCCGGCGTGGCCTGCCTGCAAGACAGATAAATGTTCAGACCCGCCTTGCCCGGTCCGGGTTCCTCCGGTCCTCCGTCAGCCTTGAAGCTGCCTTTCCCCGCCGGGCGTTTCCCCATGCTTGTGGAATAACCGAAACATACAGAAAAGGAAGTATCGCTATGAATCGTCGCTACCGTAAAACCGTAATCGCCGGCAACTGGAAAATGAACATGACTGCCACTGAGACGAAGAAGTTTGCCGAGGAAATGAAGAAAATTATGCCCAGAGCCAAGTGGTGCGACACGTTGATCTGCGTCCCCGCCTGCAACATTTCAGCGGCTTTGCGGGCGTTTAAGGACCTGCGGATTTCCGTGGGTGCGGAAAATGTATATTTTGAGGAAAAAGGCGCCTACACCGGGGAAATTTCCGCCGGTATGCTGCGGGATTTGGGCGTAAAGTACGTAATTGTGGGCCACAGCGAGCGGCGGGAGAAGTTCGGAGAGACGGACGCAGGCGTAAATAAAAAGGTCCACGCCGTGCTTGCCGAGGGCATGAGCCCTATTATCTGCGTAGGAGAGAGCTTGGAGCAGCGGGAGATGGGTGTGACAAACGAGTGGGTGACGCTTCAGGTGAAAAGCGCGCTGCACGGCGTTCCCGCCGATAAGCTGCGCCGGTGCATCGTGGCCTACGAGCCCATCTGGGCCATTGGCACCGGAAAAACCGCCACGACGGAGCAGGCGGGCGAGGTGTGCGGCAATATCCGCGCCACCATCCGCGCGCTTTACGGGGCGCGGGTTGCCCGGTCCGTCACCATTCAATACGGAGGGTCTATGACCCCCCAGAACGCGGCGGAGCTGCTGGCCCAGCCCGACATCGACGGCGGACTGATCGGCGGCGCATCCCTGAAGCCGGAGCAGTTTGTGGAGATTGTCAACGCAGCCAATCAGGATTGAGCCGCACCGCGTGTTTCTTCGCCGCAATTTTTCGGCGGGGAAGCGGGACGCGTCCCCCATGTGGCCGGGCCGGGGTCCGGAACCATCGGCTGAGTCAGAAAGAGGTACTTTTATGAATAAAACTCCCACAACGCTGATTATTATGGACGGCTACGGCCTGTCCGACAGTCAGCGGGGAAACGCGGTGCGGGCGGCGAAAACGCCCTGCCTCGATCAGTTTTTTAAGGAATTTCCCCATACCACCCTCTCCGCCTCCGGGCTGGACGTGGGTCTGCCCGCCGGGCAGATGGGCAACAGCGAGGTGGGCCACACAAACATCGGCGGCGGCCGGGTGGTGTTTCAGGACCTGCCCCGGCTGAACAACGCCGTGGCCGACGGCTCGTTTTTTGAAAATCCCGCCTATCTTCACGCGATGAATGCCTGCGCAGAAAAGGGGACGGCCCTGCACTTGATGGGCCTTTTGTCCGACGGCGGCGTGCATTCCCACATCGACCACCTCTTTGCCCTTTTGAAGCTGGCGAAGGAGAAGGGCCTTGAAAAGGTCTATATCCATGCGTTTTTGGACGGACGGGACACCTCTCCCCAGTCGGGCGCGGAGTTTGTGGCCCGGACCGTGGAAAAGTGCCGCATGCTTGGCGTTGGAAAAATTGCCACCGTCATGGGCCGCTACTATGCGATGGACCGGGACAAACGCTGGGATCGGCTGGAGCAGGCGTATGACGCCATGGTATACGGCGAGGGCGTGGAAACCAATCCCGACGCCGTGGCCGCGGTGCGGGATTCCTATGAAAAGGGTGTGACCGACGAATTTGTGGAGCCGGTGGTCTGCGACGAGGCCGGTACCGTGGGCGACAACGACAGTGTGATTTTCTTCAACTACCGTCCCGACCGGGCGAGGGAGCTGACACGCGCGCTGGTGGACCCCGCGTTTGACGGCTTTACCCACCAGTATTTCCCCGTGACCTTTGTGTGCACCACGGAGTATGACGCTTCTATGCCTAACGTGGAGGTGGCGTTTCCTCGGCTGAGTGTGCGCAACGGGTTGGGAGAGTATCTCAGCACGCTGGGGATGACCCAGCTTCGCATTGCGGAGACGGAGAAATACGCCCATGTGACTTTCTTCTTTAACGGTGGAACCGAGACGGTGTTCCCCGGCGAGGACCGGGTGCTGGTGGCATCGCCCAAGGTACCTACCTATGACCTTCAGCCGGAAATGAGCGCCGCAGAGGTCTGCGAAAAGTGTGTGGAGCGCATTGAGTCCGGGGCGTACGACGTGATTGTTTTGAACTTTGCCAACTGCGACATGGTGGGGCACACCGGCATGCTCGACGCGGCGGTGAAGGCCGTGGAGACTGTGGACGAGTGCGTGGGCAAGGTGGTGAATGCCACGCTGAAAATGGGCGGCATCGCCATGATTACCGCCGACCACGGCAACGCAGAGGAGCTGGAGCAGCCGGACGGCAGCCCCTTCACTGCCCACACCACCAATCCGGTGCCCTTTATCCTCTGCGGCGCAGGCAGTGAGCTGCGCCGTGGCGGGAAGCTGGCGGACATTGCTCCCACGATTCTGGACGTGATGGGTCTTGCCTGTCCCGAAGAGATGACGGGCGAGACGCTGATTATAAAATAAGACACTCATAAAATTGAGACAGCGAACCGCCCGGGCGCAAATATTTTTGCGCCCGGGCGGAAATGTATAGTTTTTCCTTTCCTTGGACATACTGCGGGTAAACCAATGGAAAGGACGGTTTTCTATGAACAAACCCAATATGCCGAAAACGGTGCTGGGCGGAGCAGGCTTCTACATAGTCCTGCTCTTGAGCTTGGCGATTGTGGGAGCTTCGGGCTATGCCATTTTGTTTCACGGCGGCAGCACAGCGAGGGAGGATCCGGATGCGTCCACCGCCGCGCCGGACGCGGACCTCTTCGATGATCTGGATCCCAACGGGCCATCGCTGGAGATTCTGGAGCCGGAGACGCTGAAGGTTCCGGATCAGGGTGTTACGGTACAGGCGCCGGTGCAGATGCCCTCTGTGGAGGTGGACGACACACCGGTGAAGCCCATCGCCCCCAGCCTTATCGTCTGGCCCCTGCGGGGCGCGGTGGTGTCGGCCTTCAGTGTGGACGCGCTGAGCTATGATGAAACCATGGGCGATTGGCGGACCCACGCGGGCGTGGATTTGGCTGCCGAGGTGGGGACCCAGGTGATGGCCGCCTGTGCCGGAAAAGTAACCTCCGTGGAAGACAATCCCCTGATGGGGACCACCGTGGTGATCGAGCACGACGGTGGCTATGTGACCACCTATGCCAATTTGCAGACTGTACCCGCCGTCAAGGCCGGAGATACAGTTTCCGCCGGTCAGATTATCGGAGCGGTGGGCTCCACCGCCATTGCGGAAGCCGCCCTGCCCCCCCATTTGCACTTTGCCGTGGAAAAGGACGGAGACGCGGTGAACCCCCAGACATTTTTAGAGGACTGAAAAAAAGGCGCGCCGTCAGGCGCGCCTTTTTTGTTTTCAGGGCCGCTTGTCCGGAAGAATGGTAATGTGTTTGTGGTAGGTCCAGCGGAAAAACACAAGAGACAGAATAAAGGCCGCAATCTCTGCAATCGGGAAGGCCCACCAGATCAGCCCCAGATCACCCCGCAGACTCAGAAGCCATGCCGCGGGCAGCAGCAGGATTAGCTGGCGGGTGAGGGAAACAAGCATACTGAGAAAGCTGTTTCCCAGAGCCTGAAACATTCCGCTGCAAGCGATACCCACGGCGGCCATGGGGAAGGTAAGACTGATAATCCGCAGCGCGGGCGCGCCGATGTCCAGCATTTCCTCCGAAGCGTCAAACAGCGCCAGCAGCTCTCCCGGGAACAGATAGAACAGTAGCGTTCCGGCCACCATGATGCATGCCGCCGTGGCAAGGCTTATTTTAAACGCCTGCAAAATGCGATGCTTGTTTTGTGCGCCATAGTTATAGGCCACAATGGGAATCATGCCGTTGTTCAGGCCAAACACCGGCATAAAGACAAAACTCTGGAGCTTGAAATACGCGCCAAATACAGAGGCTGCGGTGGTAGTGAAGGGAATCAGGATGCGATTCATCCCGTAGACCATGACGGAGCCGATGGCCTGCATAATGATGGAGGGCACGCCGATGAGATAGATGTCCCGAATCAACTCGCCGCTGGGGCGAAAGCCCTTAAACCGCAGAGGAACCTCCGGGTTTTTGGTGAGGCAGAAGAACAGGGAAAGCGCCATGCCGCACAATTGACCAAAAACCGTGGCCACCGCCGCGCCCGTCACGCCCATCCGGGGCGCGCCCAGCAGGCCAAAAATCAGAATGGGGTCCAGGATGATGTTGATAATGGCCCCGAGTCCCTGAGTAAACATGGTGTAAAGGGTACGCCCTGTGGACTGAAGCAGGCGCTCAAAGGTAATGCCGAAAAATAGGCTGAAGGACCCGCAGGCGCAGATGGTGAGATAGGAAATCCCGCCCGCGACAATCTCTTCCACATCGGTCTGGGACTGAAAAAACGGTGCGGAGCCGAAGGCCCCGACAAAAATAAACAGAAGGGAACTCAGTGCCGCCAGAAACACGCCGTTCAGCGCCACCTTTTGCACCCGTTTTAAATCCCCCGCGCCCAGCGCCCGGCTCAGCAGCGCGTTGATACCCACGGCGGTGCCGGTGGACACGGCGATCATCAGTATCTGAATCGGAAAGGCCAGAGAAACCGCGGTAAAAGCGTTTTCCGACACGCGGGCCACAAAAAAGGCGTCCACCACGTTGTACAGCGCCTGCACCAGCATAGAAACCATCATGGGCAGGGACATATTGAATACCAGCTTGCCGACGGGCATAACACCCATTTTGTTTTCGGCGGGTTTGTGCATGTTTTCTTCCATTGAGTACTCTCTTTCTCCATATTGACAAAACCGCCCCGCAGGGGCGGGCGGCCCATCGGGGCCGAGGGATGGCAGCGCGCGGGAACGGCAGACCACCGCCCTACGAAAAACGGCGCGGCCATCAGCCGCGCCGCAATCTGCGCAAATGCATTCAGTTTAAGGGTCTGGGGAATCCAGCGTGTACATGGGCGGCGGCGTTTATTTTTTCAATTCGCCGGTGGCGGACGCGGTGAGATAGGCGTTGATAAACCCGTCAATGTCGCCGTCCATCACTCCATTGATATTGCTTGTCTCAAAACCTGTGCGGGTGTCCTTGGCCATGGTGTAGGGCATAAAGACATAGGAGCGGATCTGGCTGCCCCACTCAATCTTCATCTGCACGCCCTTAATGTCCGAAATCTTCTCCGCGTGCTGCTGGGCCTTCAGCTCCAAAAGCTTTGCCCGCAGCATCTTCATACAGTTATCCTTGTTTTGAAACTGGCTGCGCTCCGTCTGGCAGGAGACGATCACCCCCGTGGGCAAGTGAATCAGGCGCACAGCGGAAGAGGTTTTGTTAATGTGCTGCCCGCCGGCGCCGGAGGCGCGGTAGACCTGCATCTCGATGTCCTCGGGGCGAATCTCCACCTCCGCGTCGTCCGGGAGGTCGGGCATGACCTCCAGCGCGGCAAAAGAGGTCTGCCGGCGGGCGTTTGCGTCGAAGGGGGAAACCCGCACCAGACGGTGCACCCCATGCTCGCTTTTCAAAAAGCCGTAGGCATTTTCACCCTCGATGGAAATGGTGGCGGATTTGATACCCGCCTCCTCGCCGTCTTCAAAATCCAGAATCTGATATTTGAAGTCGTGGCGCTCCGCCCAGCGGGTGTACATCCGATAGAGCATCCCGGTCCAGTCCTGCGCCTCGGTGCCGCCCGCTCCGGCGTGGAAGGACAAAATGGCGCTGCAATTGTCATACTCGCCGGAGAGGAGGGTGGAGAGCCGCTGCTCGGAAATCTCCTCCTCCAGACGGGCATAGCCTGTCTTCAATTCTTCCAGAAGGGAGGCGTCGTCCTCCTCCTGCCCCATTTCGCACAGGGTTTTCAAATCCTCCAGCTCGCCGACCATTTTCTCATAACGGCCCAGCTTGCCCTGCAAGCGCTTGAGCTGCTGCTGCACCTTCTGGGAGCGCTCCAAATCGTTCCAAAACTCCGGCTCGCCGGTCTGGGCCTCCAGACTGTCGGCCTCCCGTCTGGCGGAATCGATATCCAGCGCCGCGCCCAGCTTTTCAAGCTCTGGCCCAAGGGCGCTCAGTCGCTGCTTATATTCGTCATATTCGATCAAAGCCATGATTGATTCTCCATTTCGCGTATTTCATCAGCCAAAACATTATATAGGAGTTTTCCCCGTTTGTAAAGGAAAACAGCGGCAGAACCGTTACAATTCCGCCGCCGCCATCCTTCTGCCGCCATGCCGCTATCGCGTGTCTTTTTTGTTGGAGGTCCGTCCCAGAATGTAATCGACGCTTACATCGTAAAAATCCGCCAGAGAGCACAGGACATGCGGAGGAACCATCCTCTGTCCGCTCTCATAATAAGCATAAGTACGCTGGGGAATATTAACGGCCTTGCCCACGCTTTCCTGCGTCAGGTCTGCGTCCTCGCGCAGACTTCGTATTCTTTCATATCGCTCCATGTTTATCACCATGTCCAGTATAGCTAAGAACAATTTGTTCTATTGATTTTTAGAATATTTTGTTCTAAACTATATAAAGCTGGGAGGTGTGTTTATGCCGGATTATAAGGAACTGTATTTAAAGCTGTTTCGGGCCTCGGAGGAGGCCGTCAATCGTCTGATTGCCGTGCAGCAGGAATGTGAAGAGCTGTACCTCAGCCAAGACGAACGGGAAGGGGCGATAGAGTCCCCGACACCGGGAAATGCGAGAAGCGCGGAGGCGGAGTAATTCCGCATCCGCGCCTTGCTGGCTGCGCAAAATCAGCGGCCTTCTGAAAAAAACCGCGCTTATTTCCCCACCTCAATCAAGGATCGCGCCCCCAGCAGCGCAAGCCCGCTGATAAAAATTGCCGCGCCGGAGATCATCAGCAGCCATTCGATTTTCACCATGTCGCCCAAGGGACCGAATACGGCCATGCCCAGCGGCATCGCAAGCCCGCTGAACATCATCATCACGCTGAACACCCGGCCCATTTTGTCCGGGTCGATGTTGCTTTGCAGCAGGGTCATGCTGGGCGAGTTGTACAGGGGCACTGTCGCCCCGCACAGCAACATGACGCCAAGGTATATCCAGAAATTCGGGATCACACCCAAAAGGACGCTGGTAAGCCCGAACAGCACGCAGGCGAGAATCATCGTGTGGGCCTTGTTTTTAAAGCCGCCCCACGCGGAAATCACCACGCCTCCCAAAATCGCGCCCGCCGAAAACACAAGCTCGATGGCGGTGAGCCGCCATACGTCGTCCCCAAAAGTGCGTGCGGCCTGAAGGGGCGTGAGCAGGGCGGAGGGAGACACGAAAAAGGAAAAAAACGCCCCGTAGACAATGATCAGCTTCAGCCAAGCCTGAGAATTGATATACCGCAGGCCCTCCCGCAATTCTTGGACATAGGCTCTGATGCCGCGCGGAACCTCTCCCACGCGGGGAATGCCGGACACCTTGACGAAAAGAAACACGATGGCAATGCCGACGACCGCGGTGATTACATCAATGAAGAAAATATACCCAATGGGCATCAGTGACAGCAGTGCCCCGGCCGCCATGGGTGAGACAAACATATTCAGCGACTGAATGGAGCTTTGGATGCCGTTAAACCGCTGCAAGCTTTCCAAGGGTACCATTTGGGGGATCATGGCGGACACGGCGGGCTGCTGAATTCCTTGCCCAAGGGACCGGGCCGCCACCACGATGAGCATCAGCCAGATGCTTCTGTGGCCAGAAAGGTATGCCAGTGCCAGGCCCAGCGTAATCAAAGCGATGCACCCATCGGAAATGACAATCAGATATTTGCGGTTGTATCTGTCGGCCCAAACGCCGGCAAAAGGGGAAATCAGCGTCATGGGCAGCAGTGCCGCGCAGGTGAACAGCGTCATGATTACGCCGGATTTCGTCTCCAGCGTGATCTGCCAGGTGATGGCGTGCTGCACCAGCATCGATCCGAACATGGACACGAACTGTCCTGCCATATAAAGCGTTACATTGCGCTTCCAGCCGGTCATGCAAGAGCCTCCTCTGTGTTAACGGTTGGGGGGAGAAAATTTGGCCGGGCCCTGTCTGTTGTACAGTTCCTATCTGACTAGAATTTGACGACCTTCTGATAAAAATTTTCTGCGTTTTGAAAATGCACATGTGCAAGCGGGGCTTGGCGTTATCCAAACGGCTTGCGCAGAATACAGCAAACCCCCTGAAAGTATTGGCTTTCAGGGGGTTTTTTGTGGCGGAGAAGGAGGGATTCGAACCCTCGAAACCCGTTAAGGTTTACATGATTTCCAATCATGCGCCCTCGACCAACTAGGCGACTTCTCCATAGCTGCTCGGAAAAACTGAGCGATATACAATTACTGTCGTGGGACAGCTTTATCATTATACCAAAACATGTCGGAATGTCAAGAAAAAAGTTTTGCGCATTTGGCGTAGTGAAATTGGGAACCCCCTCTCTCCCAATTCGGATGCGGGGAAAGGGCGGGAGCCTTGACTCCCGCCCTTTTTTCAGCGCATGGTGGAAACCAGATGATCCACGGTGTGATCCACGGCGACGCCCAGCTTTTGAATGCCTTTACCCACCTGAGTTTTCATGGTCCGCTTTCCGTGGGGCATCATCATTCCAACCAGAGCGCCCGCAGCCATTCCGGCGCCCATGCCGAACCAAAACCCGGCATTGTTCCTCATATTTCGTCACTCCTTTTGCGGTCTGAAGCTAGTATGGCGCGTAAAGCGCGTCTTATGCCGGAAATTGATTTGCCAAATACCACCGGATTCTATATAATAAAAAAGAAATAATAATTGAGAAAAGAGAGGACTTGACATGACCGTTTTGTATCTGATCCGCCATGCCGAAGCGGAGGGAAACCTCTATCGAATCGCGCAGGGCCAGTGCGACAGCATCATCACCGACCGGGGCTATCAGCAGATAGCCGCCTTGGCGGAGCGCTTTCGTGATGTGCAAATCGACGCGGTGTATTCCAGCGACCTGACCCGCACCCGCATTACTGCCGGGGCCATCGCCAACACGAAGAGCCTGCCCATTCAAACCCGACGGGACCTGCGGGAAATCTGCGTGGGCGAATGGGAGGAAAAGACATGGGGTGAAATCGGCATCGAGGCGGCGGAGCAGTTGGCGCTGTTTACCTCCCGGCCCGACCTGTGGCAGGTGGAGGGTGGCGAGAGCATGGCCGCCGTCCGGGACCGGATGCTGGCGGCGCTGCGGGACATCGGTGAGAAAAATTCCGGCAAAACCGTTGCGGTATTTTCTCATGGCTGCGCCATTCGGCTGACTCTGGGGGAGATTGAGGGCTGCGGACTGCATGAAATTGGAAAGACGCCCCATGGCGACAATACCGCGGTTTCCAAAATTGAATATGAAAACGGGAAATTCCGTCTGCTTTACCGGGATGACAACAGCCACGTAAAGGCGCTGTCCACCTTTGCAAAGCAGCACTGGTGGAAGCACCCCAACGGTGTGGAGCCGGGGCTGTATTTCCGTCCCGTGGAGTTGCCCGGGCAGGCCGCGCTGCTGACGGACTGCGTGGAAAGGAGCTGGACGGCAGCGGGAGAAATACGGGAATTCAGCCCGGACGTGCTTTTGCGGGAAGCGGCGGAGCGGCCCACCATCGGCGCCTATATGCAAGGCGAACCCGTCGGAATTCTGCAATTGAATCCCGAGAAGGGAGCG
The DNA here is from genome assembly GCF_032018205.1 of Oscillibacter sp. Lineage (GTDB taxonomy): Bacteria > Bacillota > Clostridia > Oscillospirales > Oscillospiraceae > Oscillibacter. The sequence goes on from NZ_DALZOY010000009.1 coordinate 90,470, forward strand.
GAGGAAAAGGAGGGCTGGATTTCCCTTTACTGCATGGCGGAAAGCTGCCGGTCCAGAGGACTTGGCATTCAGCTTTTGGGGCAGGCCGTTTTGCGATACCGGGCCATGGGGCGGGAAAAGCTGCGGCTCTCTCTGCGCCGGGAGAACGAGGCTGCTTTGCGCTTCTTCTCTCAGTATGGATTTTCTCCCGTGGAACCGGCGGCGGAGCCGCTGGTGCTGGAAAAGGACATTCGCTCCCGGGAGTGGACGCCGGGGCCGGTTTGACACAGCGGCGTGGCCTTCTAAAAATTCTGAATGGTATTTCGGGCGGAAACCGCATATCCTGATAGACAAGACCCCGCGCCGACGCGGGGCGGGAAGGGACGGGCGCGCCGTGAATTTGGCTGTCATTGTATTGCTGTTCTCAGTGGGACTTTTGCTGATCGTCAAGGGTGGAGACTGGTTTTTGGACGGTGCGGTGTGGATTGCGGAAACCTCGGGCATCCCACATTTTATTGTGGGAGCCACCGTGGTATCCGTTGCCACCACGCTGCCGGAGCTGACGGTGTCCATCACCGGCGTGCTGCGAGGGGAAATTGATCTGGCAGTAGGCAACGCGGTAGGCTCCGTCACCGCAAATCTGGGCCTGATTTTGGGCATCTCAGTGCTTTGCATTCCTTCCGTCGTGGACCGGCAGTTTGCCCCCAAGGCGATTTTGATGATCTGCGGGGCGGCACTGATGACCATTTTGTGCCGAAACGGGAGCCTGACGCTGCTTTCCGCGCTGCTGCTGTTTCTGATTTTTGCCTTGTATCTTTGGAGCAATCTCCGAGACGCGGGGCGCGGCATGGCGGCGGAGCGGGAAAGCAGGGCACGCCGAGGCCGAGCCTCCCGGCGAATGATACTTTCAAAGCTTGCGATGTTTTTTCTTGGCCTTGCGGGGATTATTGGCGGCTCCCGCCTGCTGATTGATTATGGCAGCGAGTTGGCCCTCCGGCTGGGTGTGCCTGCCGGAGTGATCGGAGTGACGCTGGTGGCGGTGGGTACGTCGCTGCCCGAGCTTGTGACGGCCCTTGCCGCCATTGCAAAAAAAGAGACGGCGATGTCCATCGGAAACATTGTGGGCGCTAACGTGATTGATTTGACGCTGGTGCTGCCGGTGTGCGCCGCAGTATCCGGCGGGCGGCTGGACATTGGTTCTCAGACCACCGCGCTGGATCTGCCCATGTGCTTGGGAGTGTGCGCGCTTGCCATGCTGCCGCCTCTTGCCGTGGGCCGGTTCTATCGTTGGCAGGGCTTTTTGCTGCTGGGGATGTACGCCGCGTATCTTGCAGTTTTGATGACGTGAGGGCGCGCCGGGAAATTTAGAAAAAATTTCCCGGCGCACTTTCAATTCTGTGTGTTCCCGCGCTGCCGCGCCCTCTGTCCCATCAGGGGCAAAGAATTTGCCGCGGAGCAATGCGCCGGGATTTTAGCGGAACGCTGCGCCGGGGGTTACGGCATTTTCGCCGTCCAGCAGAAAGCCGTCCCGGTCATGCACGCGGGCGTTGCGAAGCATCTGTTCATAGGTGGTGCTGCGAATCGCGCCGCTGCCGGTTCTGGTTCCGTTGTTTACAATTGCAGATTCGGGCGCGCCTACGCCGTCGTTTTCAAGGCCCAGCATCGCGTTGTCCGCGGCTCCGGCAGCCGTGCCGGTGGCGCCGTTTTCAATGCGCCGCTGGTCTTTATTTTTTACCACGGCGGTTCCGGTGGCAGAACCCGCGCCGGAACCCGTGCCGGAGCCGGTGTTGTTGTCAGTGGCGGATTGATTGGGAGTGCTATTGTTGGGCGTGTTGTTTTTGTCAGTGCCGCAGGCCGTTAAACTCAGGGCCATCAAAGCAGTGAGCAAAAACGCAAATGTCCTTTTCAAGTCGTTTCCTCCTTTGTGTGGACTTTATTACATTGCGATACCCTGAGTTAGTATGGTAAGTTTACCGCGAAACAACCGTGGTAGTTTTTTGCAAAACGAGGTGAAAAAAGTAACAATTTTAAAAAACTGCTTGCATTCTTTTAAGACGCATATTATCATATAAGTAGAAATCATTACTGGATAGGTTCTGAAAGGAGGCCCCATGCAGCCGCAGCGATATTCGCTTCAAAGAGAGAAAATTTACGCGGTCGTGCGGGAGAGCATGGATCATCCCACGGCAGAGATGGTGTTTGCCTGGCTGAAGCCGGAAATTCCCAGGCTGAGTCTGGGCACTGTCTATCGCAATCTTCACCGGATGGCGGAAGAGGGGCGGCTGCAGGAGCTGCCCGGTCCCATCGTCCGGTTTGACGGGGATACGACGCCCCACGCGCATTTTACCTGCCTTACCTGCGGCGCTGTAAGCGATGCCGCAGGCCCCTATGATCCCGGTCTGGATGCAGCGGCGTGCAAAAAAGGCTTTCGGGCCATACGCCACGCACTCATGTTTTACGGGACCTGCCCCCGATGCGGGCAGCGCGCGCGAAAAGAAGATTGCTGAGTGCTGCTGGAGATCTTCGGCATGACCGTTGCTTTCATTTCCCCCGGACACCCATTTGTCCGGCGGAATGCTTGCAGAAAACGGAAAAGTCACAAGTCAGCCACGGCGGCGGCGCAGGCCGCGCCGCCGCCTGAGATAGAATGTTTGAAAGGGGAATATTATCATGGAACTGAAGGGAAGCAAGACGGAAGCAAATCTGTGGACTGCGTTTGCGGGGGAGAGTCAGGCCCGCAACAAGTACGACTACTATGCGGGCAAAGCGCGCAAGGAGGGCTTCGAGCAGATCGCGGCCATTTTCGAGGAGACTGCCCTGAACGAGAAGGAGCACGCCAAGCTGTGGTTTAAGGCACTGGACGGCATCGGTTCCACCGATGAAAATCTGGTGGCCGCCGCCGCGGGCGAGAACTACGAGTGGACAAACATGTACGCCGAAATGGCCCGCACCGCCGAGGAAGAGGGCTTTTTGGCGCTGGCTGCCCAGTTTGAAGGCGTGGCGAAAATTGAGAAGACCCATGAGGAGCGCTATCTAAAGCTGCTGGAAAACCTGAAAAATGGCGAGGTTTTCAAAAAGGGCGAAAAGGTCATGTGGTTCTGCCGCAACTGCGGCCATGTGGAGATCGCCGAGAACGCGCCTCAGGTGTGCCCCGTGTGCAACCACCCCCGGAGTTATTTTCAGGTGAAGGCCCTTAATTATTAAGGTTACATTTGCCGCCGGGGCCGCCGCTTTTGCGGCGGCCCCGGCTTTCCCTGTCTGACGGACAGAAAAAGCCATAAAAATCCGCCGTTTTTTGGAAAAAGCAAATTGCGCACAAGTGAAGCGGGGGACGTTCCTGATAAGTTTGTGGAAAAAGACAAAAACCGCGCCAATTCTCCCTGCGTATTTTTGAAATGTTTGTATAAAAGCCTGTTGACGTTTTTGTAAAAAACGGATATGATATAAGGACAAAATGACATGGTATGCGGAGTTTTAATACGGCGATAGGGAAAAGGAGTGCTGCATATGTATACACAGGAGATCACGGTCAATAACGAGGTGGGTCTTCACGCGCGGCCCGCGACGTTCTTTATCCAAAAGGCAAATGAGTTCAAAAGCGGAATCTGGGTGGAGAAGGAAGACCGCCGGGTAAACGCGAAGAGCCTTCTGGGTGTGCTGTCCCTGGGCATTGTTATGGGGACCAAAATCACGCTGATTGCCGACGGAAGCGACGAGAAGGAAGCCGTCGCCGCATTGGCGGAGCTGATCGAAAACAACTTTGGCGAATAACTCTTTCACCCGCGCTTAAAATCTCCCCGGAGAGAAAAGAGAAAAAGAGGCGGCCGCGCCTCTTTCACCCCGCGGTAACGCGGGGTTTTCTTTTTTATGTGGAAACGAGAGGAGGGAGTACGTGACAAAAGACGAGCTGAGAGAAAAGGCCGGTAATCTGCCCCTGAAGCCCGGCGTGTATCTCATGATGGACAAAACTGGCAAGGTCATTTACGTGGGCAAAGCGAAAAAACTAAAAAACCGCGTCAGCCAATATTTTCAGGACAGTGCGTCTCACACGGTTAAGACCCGCAAAATGGTGTCTGAGGTGGACAGGTTTGACACGATCTTCGTTTCCAGCGAGTGGGAAGCGCTGGTGCTGGAAAACTCCCTCATCAAGCGGCACATGCCGCAGTACAACATTTTACTGAAGGACGACAAGGGCTATCCCTTTGTGCGGCTGTCCAAGGAGACGTATCCCCGATTTTCCATGGTCCACCGCTACGCCGACGATGCGGCACGGTATTTTGGTCCCTTCGGCGGGAGATTTGAGACGCGACAGGCGCTGGACGCGGTGTGCGCCGCGCTGAAGCTGCCCACCTGCCGCCGGAAATTTCCGCAGGACATCGGCGTGGGGCGGCCGTGTTTGAACTATCACATGGGCCGGTGCGACGGATGGTGCCGTCCGGGTTTGTCGGAGAAGGACTATCAAAGCCGCATGACGCAGGCGGCGGCGCTGCTGGAGGGAAAGTCCAAGCAGCTTCTGCGGGAGATGACGGAGGAGATGGAATCGGAAGCGGAAGACCTTCGCTTTGAGCGGGCCGCAGTCCTCCGGGACCGGATTAACGCCATCGGCGCGCTGGCGAAAAAGCAGACAGTTATCGCGGGCCTTTGCGCCGACACGGATATATGGGGCATCTACAAGGGGGCCAAGTGCTGCTATGCCATTCTCCATATGGAGGAGGGGAACCTTGCCGGGCGGGAGACGGAGTTGTTTGCCGCCCCGGTGGACGAGGACGAGGGGGAAATGCTCGCCGCTCTTGCCGCCCAGTATTACCTGCCCCGGTCGCTGTTGCCCCACGAAATTCTGCTCCCTGCCGACGCGGGAAACTGCGAGGAGCTGTCTGAAGCGCTGTCCCGCCGGGCGGGCCGCAAAGTCTGGGTCCACGTTCCTCAGCGGGGGGAAAAGGCGGGCCTTTTGGAAATGGCCCGGCAGAACGCCGCCGAGGAGGCGAAGCGAGCCACCACGCGAGAGGAGCGCAGCAGTCAGGTACTGGCCCTTTTGACGAAAATGACGGGCCTGCCCCGTCCGCCGGAGCGGATGGAATCCTATGATATCTCCAACACCGGCTCCAGCGAAATTGTCGCCTCTATGGTGGTTTACGGTGGGGACAGGCCCTTGAAAAGCGCTTACCGCCGGTTTCAGATTAAGGATGTATCCGGACACCCGGACGATTATGCTTCCATGCGGGAGGTGTTGCGCCGCAGACTTCAGCGGGCTGCGGACGGTGACGAAAAGTTTTTGCCCCTGCCGGATGTGTTTTTGATCGACGGCGGCGAGGTGCACGCGAAAACGGCGCTGGAGGTGACCCGGACCTTTGGTCTGGACATCCCCATTTTTGGCATGGTGAAGGACGATCGCCACCGCACCCGCGCGCTGGTGACCCCGGAGGGGTTGGAAATCGGCATTCAGGCGAATCAGGCGGTGTTTGCCCTGATCGGGCAGATTCAGGAGGAGACGCACCGTTTTGCCATCACCTATAACCGGGAGAGCCACCGGAAAAATGCTCTGCGCTCCGCGCTGGACGATATCCCTGGCGTGGGTCCCAAGCGGCGGGAAGCCCTGCGAAAGCATTTCGGAACGGTCAAGGCCATTCGCGCCGCCACGGAGGAAGAGCTTGCGGCGGTGGTAGGGCCTGCTGCGGCGAAAGGGGCGTACCGCCATCTCCATGAAAAGGATACTCCCGCCATCGCCGGCGAATCGGCAAAGCAGGACGGCTGACGTGAGGTATTAAAAAATGAAGCCGCTCCGATAAACGGCACACACGAAGGACCTCCAAGCGCTCTCTGAGCGCTTGGAGGTCCTTTTTAAGCAGAATAAAAAACGCAGGAGGCTCAATGCCTGAAAAACAGCTTGCGCAGCCGATACTGCCACAGCAGCGTCATCTGCCCCAAAGCCCGGTCCAACAGAAGAAACGTCAGATTTGCGCCCAGCAGAAACGCCAACGAAAGGGGCCATGCGTAGCCCGCAAGCTCTTCGTTCAGCACATCCAGTCCCACCGCCCGCAGCAGAAAATACAAAACGGCCACAGCGGAGTTGAATACCGCCAGCTTGCAGAGTAAACGCACAAAGCGAAGCCGCAGCCGGTTCAGCGTGGGACGCAAAACCGGATAGTGCCCCAAGAGGAGATAGACCAGCGCGGATTCCTTGTCCGGCGCCAGCAGCAGGGCCAGCACCGCTGTCACACCGTAGACGCTCAGGGCGGGCCGGGGTCCGCGCTCGGAAAGCACCGGCAGCAGGGCCAGCATTGCCAAGAGCGGAGCGCAGTATGTGGCCCCGGGAATCATGCATCCCAGAAGCAGCAGCACGATCCCAAGGGCTGCTGCTACACCGCACAGGGCGATTTCATGACTTTGCCGCCCCATCAGTTCACGTCCTTGTATTTGAGCTTGTAATAGCTCCAGCAGCGCCACTTGGAGAGCAGCTCCTGCCCGCTTTGATCCAGCGCGTCCAGCGTGGTCACGGTCCCGTCGGGCAAAACCGCCGTCTCTTTCTGCACCACGGAATAGGCAGTCCGGCGAAGCTGATTTAGGAATTGGAACCAGGGGCTTTCGTCACCTCGCCCCGTCAGTTCCAGCACTGTCGCGCCCAAAAAGGAGGCGCTGATCGTCCCGTCTTCAGGCAGATCCACAGCGGCTACGCTTGCGTCCCAGTCCAGCGCTTCGGCGGCCGTGTCGTTGGCCCAGATGACATAGGGGGTTTCATAGGATTTCAAAAAGCCCGCCGAGCCATTTTCCTCCGGGGTCAGATTCATTCCAAGCTCCTTATAGGCCAACTGATTGTCTCCCAGATAGGGCAGGTGATCTCCGAGAAAAACCAGCACCACCGGTTCGCTGCTGGCGGCAAAATAGTTCGTCAGGCGGCCCAGCATGGCGTCTGCGTCACGGGCACCCTCGATGTAGACGGAAAGGAGCTCTTTAGCCTGGTCAGAAAGGGAGGCGGAGGTTTGCACTGGGGGATAGGCATAGTCCGGACCGTATTTGTCGGCGGTGTAGGACATATGATTTTGGATGGTGGTGGTGTAGTTGAACAGCGGCTTCCCGGCGGCTACGGCGGCGTCAAATTTCTCTTCGAGCAGCCCCGCAAGTGAATCGTCGGTGACCCAGCGGCCCTTATACTGAAGGTCCTGCATATCCTCCGCAAACTCGATTTCCTCCGCGCCAAAAAAGTCGTAGACGTTTTCCCGGTTATAAAACCATGCATCGCCGGGGTGGAGGAAGGAGGTGGCGTAGCCGTCTGCGGCAAAAACGCGATACAGGCTGTACAGATTGCGGTTCACCGCTCGGAAGGCGGAGGTGGTGGTGGCGGAGAGGGCGTTGGTCTGCATGCCCGTCAGCACGTCAAACTCCGTGTTGGCGGTGCCCCCGGCAAAGCCGGGGACCACCACGTGGCCGGAGACGGAGTGAGCACTTTCCCGAATGGCATGGAGATTTTTCAGAGGGTTCTCCTCTTCCGTATAGGTAAACATGGGTTGGTCGGTCACGTCGGAAAACGCCTCGTTCATCACCATGATGACGTTTACCGGCGCGCCCTGTCCGGGAGCCTGTCCGCCGCTGTCCCACTCTTCCGCAGCCGCCCGGCTGAAGCCCGCCGGCTTATCCACGGTGTAGGTGGTAAAGTGATGGGTGAAGCAGTAGGGAAACCCCAACTCGTTAAACACGGAGGGAACGTAATAGGGATTGGAAACGGGGAAGGAATTGTAAAGAGCATTAGAGGCGTAAACGGTGAAAATCAGGCCCATCAGCACGCCCAGCGTAATCACCGCGCCCGAAAAGCGCAGCAGGAAGCGAATCCAGATGGGTCTTCCGGGAGACAGCGGCCTGCCCCGAAAAAAAATGCCCAGAGCCACCAGCAAAGCGCAGCTTATCACCACAGCGGCAATCGCGGACCATGGGAAACGGATGGCATAAGACCCGGCGGCGCTGGTTGCCTCCTTTAAAAGGCCCAGATCCCGGGGAAACAGCGGCTCATTGCGGACTTCGATTTTAATGCGGCTGGCAATGGAGAGAATGCCGCAAAGGGTTCCCACCAGCGCCGCAGAAAAAAATACGTTTGCAAACAGCATGGCGAAGGCCACAATCAAAAGCCCGATGGGCAGGGCGTTCAGCACGATGAGCAGCGGCTCCGTTAAAAAAAGGGAAAGGGCGGAGCGCAGGCTGTTTGGCTGAATCCACAGGCAAAGCAGCGTGTAAAACCCCGACAGCAGTACCGCCAGCAAAAATGTCAGCGGCAGGCCCATGCCACGGGCGGGAAGGGGCTTTGTATGTTTTCTCATATATAGTATGATAATCCTTTCCTCACAATTTGAAATCCTTTTTCATTATAAAGCTTTTTTGAAAAAAAGCAAGAAAAGGCACTTTCAGCTTGTTCAAAAGAGAGAAAAGCGCCCCGCCAAAAGGCGGGGCGCTTGGAAGCTACTGTGCCGAAGCCTCGTGATCCACATTCAGGCCCATCATATCGTCCACAGGGACGGAGAGAAGAATCCCCCGCGCCTCGGATTTAATACCGGCCTCGGTGTTGATAGCCTGCATAATGGTGTGTTTTTCTTTGCGGCTGCAAAGAATGCACACGATGCTCTTCTCGGCCTTGATGGACACGCCCAGAAGCTTTTCCGCTTCTTCGTAGCCCACGCCGCGCCCATCGATGATGGTCCCGCCCATGGCGCCCACGGAGCGGGCGGCGCTCATGATCTTATCGGTGTAGCCGCGGTTTACAATGGCAACCACCAGCTCATATTTCGAGCCGCAGCAACCCTCCTGCTTTCCGGTGTTCTGATCCAATTCGTTATCCTCCTCCCGCAGCAGCATCTGAGAAAACAGGCTGCTGATTCCAGACAGCGGAATCGTAAACACAATTCCGCGTCCTGGCTTGTGTAGCTGCATTTGCTGTGCGATTTCTTTGACGGTGGAGGGAAGCCGTTCCCTCGGGCCCATGGTAATCACGAAGTCCTTTTCTGTTTTTCCAAGCCCCAGATAATCCAGCATCTCGGAATTTGCGGTTCCCATGCCAAAGCAGAGGATATGGTAATACAGATGATGCCCACGGCAGATTTCGGCGACCTTTTCACCCTTGCCGCGATCCACGATGGTGACCATCAGCTTGATAATCCGGTTGTAGTCATTGTTCAATTGTCTCGCCCTCCTCTCCGTATTCTCCGGGCTCATATTCTATAATCGTATCCTCCTGAGAGAACACGGCGTCGGCTTCTGCGCGCAGCGCAGACGAGCGCATCCGCATCTGATACACAAATCCCAAAACCTGAATCGTAATCAGGGGAGTCATGGCAACCATTGCCACGATACCGAACGCGTCGGTCATAATGTTTCCGCCAAAGGCTTCCGCCGCTCCGATGGCAAAAGGGAGCACAAAGGTAGCCGTCATTGGTCCGCTGGCCACGCCGCCGCTGTCAAAGGCGATGCCCGTGAAAATCTTTGGCACAAAAAACGACAGGACAATGGAAATGACGTAGCCCGGAATCAAAAACCACATAATAGAGATGCCCGTCAGCACGCGGATCATGCCAAACGCCAGAGACATGGCCACGCCGATGGAAAGGCTTAGCTGCATGGCGCTCTGGGAGATCGAGCCCTGAGTGACCTCCTCCACCTGCTTGTTCAGCACGTGAATGGCGGGCTCCGCCGCCACAATGAAATAGCCGATAATCATGCCCAGAGGAATCAGCGCCCAATTGAAGGACGTCTTAGCCATCTCTGAACCGATATAATATCCCACGGGCATAAAACCCACGTTTGCCCCTGTCAGAAACAAGACAAGGCCGATAAACGTATAGAGAAGACCCACAAGAATCTTCACCATCTGGCGCTTGTTGTATCTGTGGGAAATGGCCTGAAAAGCCAGGAAAAACAGCAGAATGGGACCAAAGGCCTTGCCCACCTCTTCCACATAAATGGGGAGGCTGTGTACGAACTGCGCCGCCACGTCCTTGGTGGTAATTACCTCTGTAATGGTAATCGTGGTGTAATCGGCGGAGGAGGGCTTATACAAAAGCCCCAGTACCAGTACTGAGAGAATGGGGCCGATGCTGCAAAGGGCAACAAGACCGAAGCTGTTGTCCTGAGAGTCGTCCTCCCGCATGGAGGCCAGACCTGCACCAAAGGCCATGATAAACGGCACGGTAATGGGTCCGGTGGTCACGCCGCCGCTGTCAAAGGCCATGGGGATAAAATCCTTTGAGACATAAAAAGCCAGCGCGAAGACAATCGCATAAAAAATGAGCAGAAGGTGGGCCAGATTCAGATGGAAAACGGTCCGCAGGACCGCGACGGTTAAAAAAAGTCCCACGCCCAGAGCAATTGTCCAGATCAAAACGCTGTCGGGGATGGCGGGAACCTGATGGGCCAGCACCTGAAGATCCGGTTCCGCCACGGTGATAATCACGCCCATGATAAAGCCCACCGCAAGTATGGCTGCAATGGATTTTCCGGGTTTTCCAAAGTGGCTGCCGATACCCTGTCCTATGGGCATCATAGCCACGTCTGCGCCCAGTGCGAAAAATCCCATTCCCACAATCAGCATCACCGCTCCGGCGAGGAACAGGGTGATGGTTCCCACCGGAACAGGAACAATTGTGATTCCCAGCAGGAACACAATAATTGTGATTGGCAGAACAGACGACATGGATTCCTTAATTTTCGCTTTCAGATTTTCTTTCAATGATATCCTCCTTACTATGTATTTCAAGGACTCCTGAAAGCCCTAAAATAAATTCGCCCATGCCCTCAATACGGACGGCGCCGAAAAACCACCGCACCCTGTCTGTGCAGTCGGCGGCGCGCCTCGCCGCGGCAAAAGAGCGAAATCATTTGTCAAAAGCCGTTCGCCAAGAAACGGCGAGCGGCTGACCCTATATACTTAGTTTACGGATTATATAGGATTTGTCAATACTGAACCCCGGACCATGCGCTTTTCCCGCTTTGGAGAGTATGCCCAACTTTTTTGTGGCAATCTCATAAAGCCCGGACGTGCACAGAACAAGAGTGCGTTAAAAAACCCCGGAAACCACTGTGGTTTCCGGGAGACTTCCATTATTAAGAGGACCTGCGTGCCTGTAAGCCTGTGAACCTCGGCCCGCTGCTTGATGCGCGGAATGGGCAATGAAATTTTAACGGAATAAAAACATCGCCGCGCCAAGTTCGTCATAGCGCATCACACCCCCTGTGAGGGGGCATCGATGTCTTCAGCCATGTTCTCGCTGTAAAACTGGTTGTTTCAAGTCATGCCCCCGTGAGGGGGCATCCACTATCGTCCATGCGGTTTGCCTATGTCAACAAAGTTTCAAGTCATGCCCCCGTGAGGGGGCATCTTCTGTTTCTGCCATAGTTCCCCCTTAAAAAAAGTTTCAAGTCATGCCCCCGTGAGGGGGCATCATGGCGATTATGCGACACCGGACAGCCTTGTAAAGTTTCAAGTCATGCCCCCGTGAGGGGGCATCGTAAAAGGAGGTGAGTAAAAATGGCGATTGAAAATGTTTCAAGTCATGCCCCCGTGAGGGGGCATCACCTCACCACACAAAATTCCTACTACGATAAGGAGTTTCAAGTCATGCCCCCGTGAGGGGGCATCGGTTATCGGTGACGGCGGCGGCTCCACTTGCATGTTTCAAGTCATGCCCCCGTGAGGGGGCATCCTGGTGGTAATATTGAGGGGTTAAGCGGAAACGCTTGTTTCAAGTCATGCCCCCGTGAGGGGGCATCCTGCTTCCGGGCAATCCCCCACAGGGTATCCCCTTTGTTTCAAGTCATGCCCCCGTGAGGGGGCATCGCCGTTCACGGTATTCCTCGTAACTGCCAGACGGTTTCAAGTCATGCCCCCGTGAGGGGGCATCTACTGCCATGGTCAGGGTACGCGTCATTTAATTCTGTTTCAAGTCATGCCCCCGTGAGGGGGCATCTATGGGCAGGCAGACCGGTTAAGGCTCTCAGAGAGCCGTTTCAAGTCATGCCCCCGTGAGGGGGCATCTACACCGTGCGATTTACGGTCCCGGGCGGGAGCTGGTTTCAAGTCATGCCCCCGTGAGGGGGCATCGGCGCGGCGGCTGACGTGGCGAACACGAACACCGACGTTTCAAGTCATGCCCCCGTGAGGGGGCATCAGGTCTACCCGCTGGGGCACGGAGACAACACGGTGGTTTCAAGTCATGCCCCCGTGAGGGGGCATCTGGGGAGGCCCCCGGCCACATCGCCCAGAACGGGGTTTCAAGTCATGCCCCCGTGAGGGGGCATCACCGTTTTTTATCCCGGATGGGTCGGCGTTCTTGTTTCAAGTCATGCCCCCGTGAGGGGGCATCCGTGGGTTCGATTCCTACATCTGCCGCCAGCTACATGTTTCAAGTCATGCCCCCGTGAGGGGGCATCCAATAAGGTCGCGCAGCCCGTCCCTCACAAAATTAGTTTCAAGTCATGCCCCCGTGAGGGGGCATCTTGGCATTGAAATCCCCGGCGTTGAACTATCTGAGTTTCAAGTCATGCCCCCGTGAGGGGGCATCGGCATATTGTTGCCAAAGGTTGTGGCATATAGGGGTTTCAAGTCATGCCCCCGTGAGGGGGCATCGTGGACGACCTCATAGCAGCCCAAGCATTGATGGAGTTTCAAGTCATGCCCCCGTGAGGGGGCATCATCTGGATGCTTCAGCGGGTGTTGGCGAGTATAAGTTTCAAGTCATGCCCCCGTGAGGGGGCATCAGCGACATTTCGGACCATCCGGGCCAAGCTTTAATGTTTCAAGTCATGCCCCCGTGAGGGGGCATCCGGGTCAATCACAAGATGGTGGTCCAGCGCCTTATGTTTCAAGTCATGCCCCCGTGAGGGGGCATCCGACCCCTTCCGGGGATGGGGAAGACGGGTCTATGTTTCAAGTCATGCCCCCGTGAGGGGGCATCCAACCCCTCTATAATTTCTTTTGCCTGCTTCTTGGTGTTTCAAGTCATGCCCCCGTGAGGGGGCATCTAGATATGAGAAAAGCTATTGCTACTATCCAAACTGTTTCAAGTCATGCCCCCGTGAGGGGGCATCGCGTACCATCCGGCGAACAGGGGGGAAGAACATAGCGTTTCAAGTCATGCCCCCGTGAGGGGGCATCTCCGTATTCCTCAAAATCCCGGCATCCCTGACCGGTTTCAAGTCATGCCCCCGTGAGGGGGCATCTCATTATCAATCATTCAAAAACACCTTTGCGCTGTATTTGGCTTGAGGCAGCAACTGCCGTGCTACAAGAAGCGCCACCGCGTTTGCGGTATCCGCCGTTGCCTTTCGGAGTTCTGAGGTCAGGGCGACTTCATCCCGCCGGTGCGCGTCAATGAAGAAGATCGCACCGGTGGATATTGTACCGCCAAACTGCTCTTCAAGGCACATGGCCTGCGCACACAGTTGTATGTGATACTCCACCTCATCCCGGACAATGCCATGCTTATACTCCACCGGATATAGCCGATACCGTCCGTCTCCATACGGAAGATGGATGCCATCGGGAGACTGTGCGGCCTCCACGCAATCACAAAGACCGCTGACTCCCAAGGCCCTTGAGAAAACGGGGAGCTCAAACAGGCTGATATTCTCTCCCCGCCGCTCCACCCGCGCCGTGTGAACTCTTTGATGCTGCGCCCGGCCTGCGGCGGTAAACTCGTTTTCCGACCAGACCCGCTCCAGCGCCAAAAGCGCACAGCGGCGCGGGCAGTAACCGTACTGCGTTAGCCAGGAGAGTGGCAGCGGGTCTAGATCAACAGAAGAACTCGGCATCTTCCGGCACCTGATTCCAGATGATCTCACCGTAAGGAGAGCAGAGAAATCCCACGTCCACACCGGCCGGCCTTGCGTCCAACTGGATGGAGGCGTTATAGTCCTTCCAGGAACGGGCATATTCCACATCTGATTTCTTTTCAATAGTGGCCAGATCAAATAGGCGGTGGGAGGGGGCGCAGCCAAGCTTTGCCTGACGCTTTCTCTGCTCCAAGTCGCTGTCCGTGCCGGTATGGCGGAAGATCACCAGCGGTGTGATGACCGACATCTCTCCCTTGCTGGCAGAACGATCATGCTCGTACATATTCAGGATGGACTCAAACAGGATGTGCAGGTCCTGATCGTCAAAACCGGTTTCTGCCGCCAGATTTGCGCTGATAAAGCCGCGGGCCTCATAAAGGCCGTAAGAGATAAACTGCTTGCGGCCCATGGTGCGCAGAGAATCTTCGGATTGCTGGGTCTCCCAAGCTGTATAGTCTTCCAGTATTTTTGCGTTTGGCACATCAGCCGCCTTCGCCATTCTGGTAATAGAGATGTCCTGTGCCGCGATGGGGTCCAGCGACCGGGCAAACGTAAGCTGTACCGGGCCGCGCACCTGCCCGGCGTTGGGGCCGGTGGACATGACTGCGCCAAAGGTGCGTACGTCGTAAAAAAGCTCGCAGGCTTTCCGGCGGCCGGCATACACCTCGTTCTTGCCCTTGGCGGAGATTTCCACGCCGGAGAGTTCCTTTGCCCGGGCAATGCCGGTATTGATGTTGCTGGCGCTGCGAATCAGCATCTCCATACCGGGATCGCCCGCATGAGCTGCCTGAACATAATTGCGAATACGGCGCTTTATGGCCACGTCCGTAATGTAGCCGTGGCTGTCCTGCGGGTCCATGCGCGGACTGTTGCCAAGGTCGGGGTCTCCATTGGGATTGCCATCGCGGCACTGGATATAGAAGAGAAACTCATACCGATTTTCGATTGCCATTGTTTTTTACCTCCCTTATTCTTTTGAAGCCGACGTAGAGTAGAGCGCCGCGCGCTGCTGATAGTAGCCAAGAGCAAATTCCGCCTGCTGCTCTATGGACAGCATCGTGGGAATTTTTGAATCGCCTATACGGACGTAGATTTCGGAAAGGCATCGTTCATAATAAATGGAAAGGCCCTTGTCCAATTTGCTTAAATGATGCTGAGCCAGTTGAGCCAGTTTCCCGATTACAAACGCGGGGCCGCTGCTGGCGGCGGTATAATACCGCTGCGCCAGTCCGACGCCGACCTCCGGCATGGCGGCCTGTTGAATGGCCACATAAGTTGCCATCAGTTGACCGCAGCAGTATGCCGCACTTTCCATTCGATCTGTCTTTGCCGCTTCCATCAGTTTCTCATCTCCTCTTTCCCGTTGTTTTCTGATCAGCCATACTTTTAAAAGCTGGAACGCCAGTGTTTCACGCTCAAAATGCCCTGCGCTGTTTCCCCCGTCCTGTTCCGCCGCCAGAATTGCGGAACGGATATAATGCAATACCCGCACAGCCGCCTCGTCCGGCAGCGGTCCCGCCTTAATAATGGCATTGAGGACTTTTCCCAAAAGATTGGGCAGCTCTTTATCCATCCGGTCCCATACCTTTTTCGGATCACCGCCCGGTTTCAGCATACGGGTGCAAAGCGTTTTCAGTTTGGGAGCGTCCGCAAGTCCCTTGCCGTTCCAGCGCACCAAGGTCAGATCGTCAAACCAAAGCCGGATACTCTGATACAGTTCTTCATAGCTGCCCTCGTACCAGCCGCGCACCATCATGCGTCCGCCGGCCCCCGACAAAGGCAAAATGTAATAGCGGGCGTTGAGCTGCTCGGAGGTCTTGCCGGTCCAAATGCTTTCAATCAGCTTTTGTGCGGACCGCAGAGCCGCCTTCTCACCGCTTCCGGCGGATTCTTCCGACTCAAAGTTGCCATTGTCCCAGCCTGCGTCAAACAGGAGCGGAAGCAACTCCTCCTCCTCGGTGATGGGTCCGGAGTACCAGTGGACCAGTTTTGCTCCACCCAGAACTTCTGCTTTACGAAGCAAGTCGGACAGTGCCGCATTGACTGCCGTCATGGCCTCCTCGGACACGGGCGCGTTGGCGCTTTTTTTCAGTCCGTAGGACTGAAACGCGTCCTTATCGAAGCAGAGGAATGCATCTCCCGATGTATGCCCACCCACCGCCAGCAGGCCGGAAACCTTGGGGACCGTATCCATGGACGGCGCAGCCTGCCCGGTGATCAGACAGCGGGGACGGTCTCCGGTCTGGGCGGGAGAAAACTGGGCGCGAAATGTCTCCCACCAGGAAAGATACTTCTCGCTTTGCTCAATTGGAAGTCCGTCCACCATAAAACTGACGGGGTCGGAGCCTTTCAGCTTTTGCTCCTCCATCGCCCGCTCCATGGCCGCGACAGTTTCGCCGTCCCGCAGCGCCCGGGCGATGACGGTGAAATACGGCTCGTCAACCGCGCCGTCATCCAGCATGGAGAGATAGAAATCACTTTTTGTCGGGATGTTTTTGTCTTTCTCCGGATCCTTGATGATCCGAAGGGGAATTTGCGCTTTCTCTACCAGAGGGTTGCAGTATCGCGTGCCGTTGGCGGCTGCGCCCACATCCGGCGCATATACATCCGGCGCGCCTTTTTCCCGCAGCTCGATGCCGAGAAATTCTCCTTCGGACGACAGACACAGGTATGCTTTGACCCGTTTGCGCTTAAAGCCGGGTCTGGCCGCCAGATTCTTTTTCAGGGCATACTGGTATAATTCTGTCAGCACGTTGCTTTCACCTCTTTTCCGGTTTCAAAACCAACGGAGAATCAAACTCAGGAACCTGAATAACGCCGTTTTTCATTTGAGCGTGGTATAAGGATACGGACGGGTTTGCCTGTTTCCCGACTTTCCACTCGTTCAGATCAAAAACATCGTATACCATCAGACCAAGATCCATATCCAGCGCAATGGGAAGCTCACCTGTGGAACCCCACTCAAAATAGGCCGGAAACTCTCTTGTCCCCATACAGGGCTGCATAAACATCTGACCGCGTTTCACCCGCCGCTCAAACTGATTGTACAGATGCGAAATCGGCTTTTCAAAATCCGGGCGCGGTACGATTTCTGCAGTGACGCGGTAGCGCACATCCTTCAGCACCACAGCCTGCCGCTGGGTGCGGTTCTCTTCAATTTCAATGCAGGCGCTGGTGGGATTCTCCGCCGAGATGCGGGAAAGCTTACTTTTTACCTCATTGCGCTTAAAAGTTGTGTATTGGATGGGGTTCAGGACCTCAATTTGATTCACCTGCCAGTAAAACTCCGCGGGTTTGGAATAGATGGAAGCTAAAACGCCGCGAATGCCGCTGGGCGTTGGTACCGGATAGGTCATTCTTTCAACTTTGCTTTCCGGTCTCGAAAACAAAGCAAAGCGGCCCCAAATCGTTATGGTCACCTGCTGATTGTCCAAATTTACTCCCTCCTTTTCTATAAAATGTAAAGATTGTCTTCTGCGTCGCCAAAATACAGGCCCAAGTCCTTTTTATAAAATCTGCCGCTCCCCAGCAGATAATATCCGGTCTCGCCCCGGTCGCTCATTTCGGGCGAGCGGAACAGCAGAGGCTCGCAGTTCAGGCGCACGGACCGCTCATCAAGGCAGGATACCGTCACCAACCGCGCAAGGTGAATGAGTCTTCCGGTCAGTCCGGCGGCATCATACTCGGCCTTGATTCTGTCGTACAGTTCCGCCTGTCCCTCATAAGGGACAATCACCTGTACGCCCTTTTTATCTATGAGCTTATAGGACGCTTCTACCTTGTCAAACTGTTCGTTTTGCAAAGCGTCTTGCAGTTTCTGAAGGTCGCCGTCGCCGTAGCTGTAAAGCAATTCGTAGTACTCCCGAATGTGCTCCAAATCGTTGCAGTCAATGGGGTGGCGGGAGAGCAGCACCTGCACGCATTTCGCCCCGTGCTCATAATATCCCCCGGGCGGATACAGCCTTTTTTCATCCGGCAAAAACACCACCACGCGCCCGTCGGGCTTGTCCCCGTTGCGGTTGCAGCGGCCTGCTGCCTGAATAATAGACTCCAGCGGCGCAAGTGCCCGATAGACTGTTGGAAAATCCAAATCCACGCCCGCCTCGATACACTGGGTTGCAACCAGACGGCAGGGTTATCCTTCGACCAGACGTGTTTTCACTTCATTCAACAACGCCAGTCGGTGAGCGGGGCAAAGATCCGTCGTCAAGTAAAATGTGTCCTCATTTCCGCATAACTGCGCCAGCTTTTGATAGAGCAGCCTTGCGTGGGCGCGAAGGTTAACGATTACGCAGCTCTGCCGCTTTTGCGACAGCTCCTCCGCAAGATCACGAAGCGGCGTGGGTGTTTGAATACGCCACTCAAATTCCACGCGCCTTGCCGCGCGGAACAGCATCTCCGGATGCGGCACGATCTCCCGGGGATTCCATTGAAGACCCGGTCGGTACTGAAAGGACGGCTGGGTCGCAGTTGAAAATACAACGGTACACCCATACTGTTCGCACAGCAGCTTCACCGTTCGAAGGGTGGCGTCCAGCAGGTGGGGCGGAAGGGACTGCGCCTCGTCCAAAACGATTACACTGTTTGCAATGGCGTGCAGATGCCGGCACACGGTGGGCTGGGCAGAAAAAAGCGGCTCAAAAAACCCGACGTTGGTGGTTACGATGCAGGGAGACTCCCAGCGCTGCGCCAGAAGCCGGGCACCCTCTTTCAGCTCCGCGTTGCTGTGGCACTCCAGCAAATCAGGCTCGATCTGTCGATAATCCTTCAGATTCTGGTCAATGATTGCAAGGTATGGCAGGATCAGAATGATCCGCCGCTTTCTGTGTGCTTGACAATGCTCTGCGGCAAATGCAAACAGGCTGAGCGTCTTTCCAAGACCTGTGGGTGCTGTCAGAGTAAAAAGCCCGGGCGGCAGTTTGGCCGCCTGTCGGCAATTTTCAAAAAGTTCGTCCCGCATTTCGTTCAGGGAAGACGCAGCACTGGACGACTCCTTTTTCTGCGTCTGCACGGCCAACAGTCGTTCTGTTGAAATAACCGGATTCAATGCCGGACCGGTGTGCGCCGTCAGGTAATCCGGCTCAAAGTGTTCTGCGGAGCTGGAATAATCTGCGTCCACCAGGGCGGAAAACAAAAAACGGGTAAAGAGCATCTTTGCAAGGCTGGAATCCTCTTGCCTCTGAAAATCCGGCAACGTGGAGTGGGGCACCGGTATGGTGTTTTCCTGCTGAAACCGTTCCATAGTGTTTTGAAATTCCAACAGGCCAAAGATGGAAAACTCATATCCTTCCCGGTCCAGACGGCTTCCCGTGCCATATAGGACGCGTTTAAGCAAAGTCCTGTCCGCCCAGTCATAGTCCAGATGTCCATGGTGAGACGCAATTACGGTGGCTAAAATTTCAGCAAGCGCGGTTCGCTTGCCGCAGCATTTGAAGACCGCAGCCGCGCCGGGGTACGCATGATTGACGTGCGATCTCTGATGTAACAGTACTTCCTGAAATAGCTCGCTGTATTTCCCAATATCATGAAATGTACCGAGTGCCTGCCCGAAGTCCTCATAAGCAAGGACGGAGAGAAAATCTGCGCATAGTTCTGCGGTACGCTTTAAATGATGCTGTACCGTCTCTTTTTCGTGCAACTCGTTCTCACTTCGTGCATAATAGACATCATTCAAATAAATTCCCGGCTTTCTTTTATATTCTTACTATATATTACCATCTTATTTTCAATCTGGGCGTTGGCAATTTATACAAAATAAGGTTAACGATATTCACGAATTAACCAAGCAACTTATTATGTATAGCATAGCGGTAGTAAAAGAAAAATGCGGCCTCGGGATTCCGGCGTTTTAATTGGTAAGATAATATAAAAAAGCCACTCGCCTCAATTGAGGCGAGTGGCTTTGGCTTACCCGTTACTTACGATTTATCACACAGCCGAAAAGACCGTTAATAAAAATAAACCGTGTGTGTTCGGATAAGTCTCTATTTGGTGACCCGGCGGGGATTCGAACCCCGGACCCACTGCTTAAAAGGCAGTTGCTCTGCCGACTGAGCTACCGGATCATGCGAAAAAAATGGCTGGGACGGCTGGACTCGAACCAGCGGATGAGGGAGTCAAAGTCCCTTGCCTTACCACTTGGCTACGCCCCAAGATGGAAGCGAAAACGAAGAGAATCGGGGCAAGCCCGATCCCCTTCGCTCATTCTGGGGTGGGTGACGGGACTCGAACCCGCGACAGCCGGAACCACAATCCGGTGCTCTACCAATTGAACTACACCCACCACATATTGATAAATCCGCGCGGTCTTACTGATGATGAAACCATAGGGAACTGGTACGCCAGAAGGGATTCGAACCCCTGGCCTACTGCTTAGAAGGCAGTTGCTCTATCCACCTGAGCTACTGGCGCATGTTTTGGAGCAGGTGACGAGAATCGAACTCGCATCCCCAGCTTGGAAGGCTGGTGCCCTGACCATTGTGCTACACCTGCGCGAGCCCTCCATGGAAACGTCAGCTTAGGTATGATAGCATGAAATACACTCACTGTCAAGAAGGAAGACGACGTTTTTGAGTTTTTTTGCATTTTTAGGAAAAAAGCTTTTTACCGTGGGGAAAGGGGCTTGCAACTTTTTAAAAAGTGTGTCATAATGTGCACTCGAATAAAGCGGAGACTAAGGTGTGCGATTTTGAAAATTTTTGGGGCCATTCTCGGCGCAAAGGCCGAATAAAATATGGAGACGTATCGAAGTGGTTATAACGAGAACGATTCGAAATCGTTTGATCGGTGATGAGCCGGTCCGTGGGTTCGAATCCCACCGTCTCCGCCAGTGTCAGCCATGGAAGTATCCGCTTCCATGGCTGCTTTTCTGTTTGGCATTCTCAAAAAATTGAAACTCAAATACAGGTTAAGGGAAATTGTCGTGCCTTTTCACAGGCTTTTTTCTGATTTATTGCCTGCTTCAGCAGGCTTGGCACGACCTCTCCCGTGTTCAGCGTGCTTGCAAGGTCTAACTGCGCGTAAATATCGGCGTTGGTGGAGAGATAGCTGCGCCCGGCCAAAGACAAATGCGCGTTATGAGACTTTCTCCGCTGCGAATAAGCTGGCACAAGTAAGTCGTAAATCAGGAAGCCGGATATAAGAAGATCCGGCAGAGGTTCTGCCGATTTTGGCAGGTGGTCATATTATTGGTGCAATTGTGCTCCATGATAACCTGTGCTATGATATAAACAAATACAAACTGTATTGCAAAAAAGAGGTGTTCCTATGCCTGTGATAAAATTTCAGGTTCATGATATTCCCGCTGTCCTGTATGGCGAAGATTCTGACCGGGTGTGGCTGTTTGTCCATGGCAAGCATGGATACAAAGAAGAAGCGGAGGCATTCGCAGAAAGTGCCTGCTTGGGAGGTGCACAGGTACTGGCCATTGACCTTCCCGAACACGGGGAACGAAAAGCGGTTTGCGGCTTTGACCCATGGCATGTGGTGCCGGAGCTGCGAGAGGTCATGGTGGTTCTAAGGCAGCGCTGGGCGTATGTTTCCCTCCGTGCCAACAGCATTGGGGCATGGTTTTCCATGCTGGCCTTTTCGGATACGCCGCTGGAGCAGGCGCTATTAGTCTCGCCCGTGCTGGATATGGAAAGACTGATTCAAAACATGATGCGCTGGGCGGCTGTGGATGAAACGCGACTGGAGCGGGAGGGCGAAATTGCCACTGATTTTGGTGAAACACTTTCCTGGGACTATCTCCAGTATGTGAAAGGGCACTCCATTAAAAAGTGGGCGGCTTCGACGGCAATTCTCTATGCCGGGCAGGACAACCTGACCGACCGGAGGACAATAGATGCGTTTGTCAGTCGGTTTGGCTGTGATCTGACGGTGATAGAACATGGCGAACATTGGCTTCACACGCCCGAACAACTGGCATTTTTGCAGGCGTGGGAAAGGAAACAGACAGAGTGAAAAAAAGAGGGACGCACTGCAAAAATTGCGAAGGCTACTTCTGCGGATATTGACAGTTGGATGATCGCTGTCAGCGGCGGCACATTGCCCGGGAACTGGTCGGCTATATACTGCCCCTCGCTAATCCGGAAAAGGATCTCACAGTGACCACGTACCGGGCCGGTGATCCCAACGGCGCCGCCGCCAGAGCCTTCTATCAGCATCTGGGCTTTGAGGTGGGGGCATTGACAGAAGAATTTGGAAGTCCCGTACAGGTTTTTGTGCGCAGGCGGCAAAGAGGATAACGTAACATTTGAAAACCCAAGCGCTGAAACACCATTATGGGACAATACCGAAACAAGCGGTTTCAGACCTGCCTAAAACCTATATCGGTTTTTTGGTGCAGAGGAATCAGCACCAAAATGATCACTGTGAGGAAGTTTTAATATAGTCATGGAGTGTGCGGTTATGCATGATGTAAAGACAAGCGTTCAGGCTCGGCTGTTTGCCCTGCAAGATTTGAAATACAAAGACTTTCAATGCAAGCTGATCCCCACGGTAGCACCGGAGCGGGTAATTGGCGTGCGCACACCCGAGTTGCGGAAGCTGGCAAATGAGCTTTCTAAAGAGCCGGAAACTGCGGAGTTTTTGAAGCGGCTCCCCCATCAATACTACGATGAAAATAACCTCCATGGCTTTGTGATAGAGCAAATTAAGGACTACAACACCGCAGTGGCAGCGATAGACGCATTTTTGCCCTACGTTGATAATTGGGCCACCTGCGACCTGATCAGCCCCAAGGTGTTTCGAAAGCACCGCCCGGAGCTTTTGAACGAGATTCAACGGTGGATGGCGTCCGACCGCACTTACACCATCCGCTTTGGCATCGGGATGCTGATGACGCACTTTCTGGACGAGAATTTTGCACCGGAGCACCTTACTCTGGTGGCGAAGATTCACTCGGAGGAATACTACGTCAATATGATGATTGCCTGGTACTTTGCCACGGCGCTGGCCAAGCAGTGGGATGCGGTAATTCCTTATATCCGGCACAATCGGCTTGACAAATGGGTTCATAACAAGGCAATTCAAAAGGCCGTTGAGAGCTACCGTATTACAGAAGCGCAGAAGGCTGAGCTTCGCACCCTTCGGGTGAAGTGAGCCTTTAAGAAAACCCAAACAAGATTAGTCCGGAGTACAGCTTTTTGCGTTTGTCTGGCGGGATGTGAAGGTGCTTTGCCCCGTGCATATTGTGGAGAAGCTAAAGAAAAAGCGAAGCAAAACATGACGTGCTGTTGTCATATTATCTGATATATAATTGATTCTGGAGGAATGACGATGGATTGGGCAAAACGTTTTGGTCCGGATAAGCAGCCGACTGCCGCTGAAATCGCAGACTATATCAACAGCCCCTTATGGATTGAGATGAATCGCTTTATGCGTGAAAATTACGAGGTGCAGCCAAGTTTTTATTATAGCAGTTGCTCTGCCCAGCAGGGCTGGAACGTGAAGTATCAAAAGGCCGGGCGTTCTCTGTGCACGCTCTATCCCATGGACGGATTTTTTATCGCGCTGGTGGTGATCGGCGCCAGAGAGCAAACCGAAGCAGAGCTTACCATGCCGCTGTGCGAGAAATATACCCAGTCGCTTTTTTTCAACACCGCGTTCAGTGCAGGCGGAAGATGGCTGATGATGAACGTTACCGACGCGGGCATTTTGGAGGATGTGAAGCGCCTGATCCAAATTCGCAGAAAGCTTAAGAAAAGGTAGGCATAAGCATGGAAGAGATTATTGCCGTAATAGCGGAGAATATTGACCGTGAGCACATCTGCTGCGCCATCACGGACAAAAAGGGGGAAACGTGTGTTTCCTCCAAAAAGGCGTGGCTGAAAGAGCGCTTCGGGGACGGACTTGTATTTCAAAAGCTGAATGCGCGTGGCAAGGTGTTTATCGAGTATATCCCTGCCGAAAAAGCGTGGTGTCCCATGGATGCGCCGGGATATCTGCATATCAACTGCTTTTGGGTGTCGGGGCAGTACAAAGGGAAGGGCCATGCCAGTCGCCTGCTGGAAACATGCGTGGAGGACGCCAAGGCTAGGGGCTGCTGCGGATTAACTGTTGTTGCGTCTGAAAAAAAGCGCCCCTTTCTCTCTGATGCGGCTTATCTCAAGCAAAAGGACTTTCTGGCAGCCGACACTGCCCAGCCGTATTTTGTGCTTTACTATCTGCCGTTTACAGAGACTGCGCCGGTCCCAAGGTTTAAAGACTGCGCAAGACAGGGCGTAATTGAGGAGCAGGGTATGGTTTTGTATTATACCAACCAGTGCCCCCACACGGACAAATATGTGCCGGTCATCGTGAAGCTTGCGGAGGAAAGGGGCGCAAGAATCAGCGTCCACAAGATTGAAACCACGGCGCAGGCACAGTCGGCCCCCACACCGTTCACCACCTACGGCTTTTTTTATAACGGCGAATATGTGACCAACGAGATTTTCGGATCGGCAAAATTTGAAAAGTTTTTAAACGAGCACGGATTTTAAAGATAGGCAGAGAAGGGGCCGCAGCGAAAGAAAATCGCTGCGGCCCCTGTTTGTTCTGAGAGAATAAGTTGTTTACTTTTTCACGGGTAGCCAAATATAGCAAACATAGTCCTCGCTGCTTTGGTCGCCGTCGGTATACTGCTCGATGTCAGGCGCGTCGGCGTATTGATAGCCGCTGCCGGGAAGCCACTCCGTCAAAATACGCTGCTGCATGGCCTGAATTGCGTGGGGCATGGCGCCCTTGCATTCAAAAATCGCCCAGGTGCAGTCGGGAATTTCATATTCCACCATCCCCTCCGGCACCGGCCGGTCGCTGGAAACCGCAATGTAGTAATCAAAGCTTCCCGCGGTCTGCCAGTCCCCCGTACAGACGCCAAGGATGCCCATGGGCTGCTTATTCATGAGCTGGCATAATGCGGGAATGGTTCCCTTTGGATACTGTTCGGCCCAAAACTTAGGGATGAGGGAAAATCCCTCCTGCTTTTCGGGGGACCAGGGGCAGCTCATTTTCGGGCCAACAATGCGGAATGCGTTGTGATGCTCAATTCGGTAATTCATTTCAGCTTCACCTCGTATGGTAATTTTGAAGCTGATGGGCTGGTAGGCTTTAAGCCTCGCGCCCTCCTGCCGGGCGGCGGAGGGAGAAACCCCGTGGACACTCTGAAACGCGCGGTTGAAGGCGGTGGGGGAGTCGTACCCGTATTTCAGCGCGACGTCAATCACCTTATCCTCGGTGTTCTGCAAATCGAACGCCGCTTTTGTCATGCGCCGCCTGCGGATGTATTCTGACAAGGAAACCCCGGCCATATACGAAAACATCCGCTGAAAGTGGAACACCGAGCAGCAGGCAAGCTTCGATGTATGTTCCGGGTCGATTTCTCCGTCCAGATTTTCCTCGATATACCGCAGTGCGTCGTTGAGTTGGGAAAGCCAATCCATACCATCATCTCCTGTGCTGAAATCTTACGTTATTTTGGGAGGCGCGTCCTCTCCGTCTCTGCCGGATTCGGAGAGATATATTTCTGGGTTTGGGTGGAGCCAAGACACGGTGCTCGGCTTAAAAGCCGCCGTTTTGCGGGACTTATCCAAATGAATTTTGGGATTATAAGGGCGCCGGCGTCCGGCTTCTTTAGTATACCACATTATTTTTCCAAACGGGAGGTAATTGTGCGGTGTATGCGGCTTGGATTCATTCATGTTTTGTATCTCGAAAAATCTTTTGAGTAAATGATTGAATTGTAAGCAATATCATGGTAAAATCGGGTTAGCTATTTCTAACCGAATGCTCTTGGGGTTCGGATGAAAGCGGCAATCTGCCCGAAGATTTCGGACTGTGGGTTGCTCTGCGCGCGTTAATGGGATAAAACCGCCCGCAACGGGCGAACAAGGGGAGGATACCGTATGAAAAAGCAAACAAACATTGACTACGCAAATTGGATTCCGGTAAAGCTGCCGGTGATTCTGGGGACAATTACCGCGGCTTCGGCGCTGCTGTTTGCGCTGAGCTTTTTGCTGTCCGGCGGCGTCCCCATCCTGATTTTGCGGGTTCTGCTGGCGGCGGTGTCAGTGCTTATGGGGATATTTTTCTTTTATATGGCCCATGCCCGAGAGCTGCTCTCATATGAGGGCGGCGGTGTTCAGGGAAAAATATTAGACAATGTGTTGCGATATCTGGACTGGGACGGAAACGGGGTGCTGCTGGATATCGGCTGCGGCAGCGGCGCGCTGACCATTAAGGCCGCAAAGAAATACCCGGGAGCCCATTGCGTCGGGATGGATTATTGGGGCGCAATGTGGGATTATGCCCAAAGCCAGTGTGAAACCAATGCGCGGCTGGAAGGCGTTGCCGGGCGCACCGCTTTCCAAAAGGGAGATGCGGCAAAGCTGGATTTTCCCGACGGATACTTTGACGCGGCGGTGAGCAATTTTGTATTTCACGAGGTGGCGTCTCAGCCGGATAAGCTGAAGCTGATTCAGGAGGCCCTGCGTGTTTTAAAGCCCGGCGCACCTTTTTCCTTTGAAGATGTTTTTAATTCTCCGAGAAGCTATCCGGATATGGATGGGCTGGTTGAAGCGCTCTCCAAGGAGGTAAGGGAAATACGCTTTATAGACACGCGGCAGAACGACTTTGTGCCCAAGTTTTTGCGCACGCCGCTGGTGGCGGGCGAAATGGGCCTGATCTGCGGCAGGAAATAGGACCTGAGCAATGCGCCCTTGCGTCAAAGCACGGGCTGTGGGGTGTCCTGCCGTTTCATTGGATTGAAGCCCGGCGGGCGTTTCACGAAAAAATGAGCCGTCCTACGACGGCTCATTTTCTTTTGTCAGACTGGCAGGCATGGATTTAAAATCATGTCTCATTTCTGTGGTTCTTGTTTCTGACGGCAACGGAAGAACCTTTAATTCCACCTCGGGCTGGCTGATGTAAAGCTCTTCGCAGGTTTGCTGCGCCGCAATCAAAAGGTTGATCGCCTCATCCGAGGCCCGAAACATTTTGAGATATAGTTTTTTATAGTCTGCCATAAAAAGCTCCTTTTATAGATGTGAATTGAATATGTTTTATATCTATTTCCGCATTGCACCATAAAATGAGTCTAAAATAAATACATATTAAATTTATTTCGAGGTGAATATATGGCTACAAAAAGCCTTTCCATTCGGATTGATGATGAATTGCTAAATAAGCTGCACGTTGTGGCGGATTATGAGGGGCGGTCCGCAAACAGTCAGATTCTGATTCTTATCCGAAATTGTGTCGAAGAATATGAAAAGGCGCATGGAGCAATTGACAGGAGCGGAAAATAAAAAAGGAGTATTCTGGGGGATGGATATTGTATTAGCATAAGGGACATGGTGTTTTAACAGACAGGTTATTAGCCTAAGTACTCCGGGGCCCGTTTTTCAGGAAACGCGCTGGCGTCCTCTTTAAAAATCGGCGTGGCAGTCCATGCGGCGGGTATCGCTGGATCAAATAAAAAAAGCCTGCAAGCTTTCAAGCTTGCAGGCTGTCCGGCAGAATTCACGGTTGCTCGGGCTCATCCGGCTCTACATCCGTGCACCCGTTGGAAAACTCGGGAGAACAGGCGACAAATTCCAGATCCTGAATAGGTTCATGACCGTTCTGAGTGCTTTTCGGGTCTGCGCTCTTTTTAATCTCATCCATAAAATTGTCCTCCTCTTCGATGTGCTTCACTACTGTGGTATTAAGTTCACTCAGTATAGCATGATTTGACTGGAAATACAATATGAAAATAGCAGGTGCTTTCCTTGCATCCTGACGAAAAATATGCTACGCTGTAAAAACCAATAAACAAACTATGTTGGTGGAACGGACTTGCTTATGCTGCCCCTTATGCCCTGCGCTGCTCGGCCGCGCAGGAGATAAAACTTGGATGTCTTTCTGCTCTTGATATTCGAGGGCGGGGGAAACCTTTCAGTGAAAATTTGGCGGACAGTTCGGAATACGGTGCTTCTCCGTCTTTGCAGCCGGGGGAGCTGGGAAGGAAGCACTGAGATGCGTTTGGAATTTGAGAAGCTTTTGAATGCGATTCGGGTGGGAGAAGCGGCGTCTATGCCGTTTGAGATTGAGGGCGACACATACCTGCGTACATTTAGCGCGAAGGAGCGGCTGATTTTGCTGGGCGGCGGGCACATTGCCCAGCCTCTGTGCCGCTATTGCGCCGATATTGGTTTTGCGGTGACGGTTGTGGATGACCGGCCGTCCTTTGCCAATCAAACGCGGTTTCCGGAAGCGGCAGAGGTGATTTGCGACGCATTTCCGGATGCAATCAAAAAGATTGCAATTACAAAGCGGGACTATATTGCAACCATCACCAGAGGGCACCGCCACGATGCGGACTGCTTGAGGATTATCCTGCACGGCGAATTTCCACACTATCTGGGGATGATCGGCTCGAAACGGCGGGGCATAGAGCTGCTTCGCCTTTTGGAAGAGGAGGGCTTTCCCTGCGCTGTGCTGGATCAGATTCATACGCCCATTGGCGTTAACATCAATGCGCTTACAGTGGAGGAAATCGCAATTTCGATTACAGCCGAGGTCATTCAATCCAGACGGAAGGACACGCCCCGCCGCTCAAAAGCCGAACTGCTTGTCACAGAGGACATCAACCTTCCGCTGCTGGAGCTTCTGGCAAATGCGCAAACGCCAAAGGCCTTGCTGCTTGTCTACGAAACAGAAGGGTCCACGCCGGTGAAATCCGGAGCCATGATGGCGGTGGACCAAAGCTTTCGGGCGGTGGGGACGATTGGCGGCGGATGCAGCGAAAATGCCGTGTTAATGGATGCGTACCGCTTGATTGGGACAGGCCGCCGCCAGTGCGTTACGGTGGACATGAGCAATCGCGCGGAGGAAGAGGGCATGGTCTGCGGCGGGCAGATGAAGGTGCTGATTCAGGATATATGAACTCCCCGTTGGCGCAGCTTGGGGACGATAAATTGAAAACGCAGGAAGTTAGGATATAAGGAAATATGTTAAATCAATTTTCAAGAACGCAGCTTTTGCTGGGCGCGGACGGGATGGAAAAGCTGTCTGCGGCGCGGGTGGCGGTGTTTGGCATCGGGGGCGTGGGCGGCTATACGGCGGAGGCTTTGGCGCGCAGCGGCGTGGGCACACTGGATCTCATCGACGACGACCGGGTCTGCCTTACCAATGTCAACCGGCAGATATTTGCCACCCGCAAAACCGTTGGGCAGTATAAGGTGGATGTGGCGCAGGAGCGCATTCTGGAAATTAATCCGGACGCGGTTGTGCACACCTACAAGACTTTTTACGCCCCGCAGACGGCGGCGCAGTTTGACTTTACACAATATGATTACGTGGTGGATGCGATTGACACCGTGACTGGAAAGCTGGAGCTGGTTGAGCAGGCACAGAGCGCCGGCGTTCCCATCATCAGCAGCATGGGGGCCGGAAATAAAATGGACCCCACGGCGTTTGAAGTGACGGATATTTACAAAACCTCTGTCTGCCCGCTGGCCCGCGTGATGCGGCGGGAGCTGAAAAAAAGGGGAATCAGGAAATTAAAGGTGGTCTACTCCCGGGAACCGGCGATGACGCCCATTGACGACATGACCATCAGCTGCCGGACCCACTGCATCTGCCCGCCGGGAACGGCGCGCAAATGCACCCAGCGCCGGCAGGTGCCGGGCAGCAACGCGTTTGTTCCGCCTGTGGCAGGGCTGATCCTCGCCGGAGAAGTGGTGAAAGACCTCTCCGGGGTGGGGAAGTGAACAGAAATTCATTTGACGTGCCACCCAAGCACATAGACGGCCCCCTGACGGCTTATTGAAGCAGCGCATGCTGCATCAGCAAACCATCAGGGAGCCCCATTTTTCAGAACAGGTTCTTGCTGAAATACCGATCCCCCCGGTCCGGTAAAATCACCACAATGTTTCCCCGCGTTACGTCCGACGCAAGCTTCAGCGCCGCCGCCAGCGAGGCGCCGGAGGAGCTGCCCGCCACAACGCCCTCTTTTTTGCCAATAAACGGGCAGTGTCAAACGCCTCGGTATCTCCGACTTTAATCACCCGGTCCACCAGAGAACTGTCCATGGTTTTCGGAATGAAGTTGTTTCCAATGCCTTCGATGCCATAGTCGCGGTGTTCTCCGCCGCCAATGGTAGAGCCGATGGGGTTCGCCAGAACGCCCTGAATGTTTGGATTTTGTTCCTTTAAATAGCGCATGACCCCTCCGAAGGTGCCTGCGCTGCCTGCGCCGCCTGCTGCATGCCGCCCTCTCTGGGCGTGAAAACGATTTCTGCGCCCAATGCCTTCATAACAGCCTGCTTTTCCATGGAAAACTTGCCCGGCACCATAAAAATAACCCGATAGCCCTTATTCAGCGCCGCCACGGCAATGCCGATACCTGTGTTATCCGCGGTTGCTTCAACAAACGTGCCGCCGGGGAGCAGGCGACCGCTCTTTTCCGCCACCGTGTATTGCCCGACGCGGTCCTTCACACTTCCCGCCGGATTGAAAAGCTCCAGCTTGGCAAAGAGGCCCGCTCCCTCCGGAGCATCCAGATGATTCAGCCAGAGCATCGGCGTTTCGCCGATGAAAGCCTGGATGCTGTCTGCATAGTTCATGCTTGCGCCTTTCCCGCTGCCTGAATCGCCTGCTCCAAATCCCCTTGGATATCCTGCACGCTTTCAATTCCAACCGACAGCCGGATCAGACCGTCCGTGATGCCCACCTTTTTCCGAATCTCCTCCGGAATGGCGGCATGGGTCATGGTGGCGGGGTGGCAAACGAGAGATTCAACACCACCCAGACTTTCCGCCAGCGTGACCAGATGCAGACCGCGGAAAAACACACGGACGTCATAGTCTGCATGCAGCTCAAAGGAGATCATGCCGCCTGCTCCGGATGCCTGCTTTTGCTGGATGGTATAGCCGGGGTCGCGCTCCAGCCCCGGGTAATAAACCTGCTTGGACCTCCAGCCAGCGGGCGATGACCTGCGCGTTGGCGGTGTGCCGGTCCATGCGCACGCCCAGCGTTTTGATGCCGCGCAGCATGAGGAAGGAGTCGAACGGACCCAAGACCCCGCCGGTGGAGTTTTGCAAAAAGTAAAGCCGGTCGGCCAGTGCCGGGTCTTTCACAACCACGAAGCCGGAAATTACGCCGCTGTGCCCGCCGAGATACTTCGTGCCGCTGTGAATCGCGATATCCGCGCCAAGGGAAAGCGGCCTTTGCAGATAGGGCGTCATAAAGGTGTTATCCACAATCACCGGCTTCCCATACGTCGGGCGTCAGCTTCTCGGGCAGAGCCGACAGGTCCGTGGTGTCGATGATTTCATAGGTAATGCCGAAATTTTTAAAAACCTTGTCCAGGACCCGGAAGGTTGCTGGACAACGGAACACTTGCGGAGTTGAGCAACACCTATCTTGGCGAGGATTATTCCACGCGGGAAGCGGTGCAGGCCCGTATTAACTGAGTTTTGGGGCGGGTGGGCTTGCCTGACTGCGCACGGATTACATTGGAATTTTAACGATTTCTGCATAATGAAGCGGGCGGACACAGTCTCAGCGCGGCATTTGTGCGTATGGAAGCAGATGCCTTTCACCGCAATCAGAAAGGATTATCTCTATGGGAAAAGTGTTTGACCTTCAATTCATGGTTTCAACCGTACCTGAAATCATTTCATATCTGCCTGTTACGTTGAAGATTGCGGCCTGCTCGGGAATCATTGCGCTTATACTGGGATTTGGCGTGGCGTTTGTCCGGTATTTTAATATCCGTATCCTCTCGCCCCTGCTTATCCTTTGCCCGCGGCACGCCGGACATGGTGCAGCTTTTGGTGGACTATTACGGGATTCTGGTTTTTTTGCGTAGCCTGAACGAACAGCTTGGAAGCAATTTTTCGGTCAACGGGATTCAGGCCGCTGTCTTCGCCGTGGTGGCTCTGTCCCTGAACAGCGACGCGTTCATGTCGGAAACCATTCGCAGCGCGATGCTCTCCGTTGGCGCAGGACAGCTTGAAGCCTGTTACAGCGTCAATATGACGACGCGGCAGGCGCTGTTCCGGGTGGTTCTCCCTCAGGCGTTTACGGTTGCCCTGCCGCCGCTTGGAAACTCCTTGATCTCCCTGCTGATTGTGGTCGCTCTGATTTACTGGGTCTGCTGCATCGTGCTGGAGTATCTGTTTGGCTGCTGAGAAAAGAGAGTGCGCAGATACGAGAGGAGAGCCGCGAAGTGTTCACATTAGAAATCTTAAAAGCAATTTGGCGAAAACGTAATTTTACGGGAAATTGATTTGAATATCCGGCAGGGCGAGATTGTCACGATGATCGGTCCGTCCGGCGCTGGGAAAACCACGCTTCTGTGGGCAATCAACTGGCTGAATGCGCCCGACGAGGGACAAATCGAATTCAACGGCGCTGCAATAGACGCAAAAACCGCCACCAAAAAGCAGATTTCCGGTTTGCGCGGCAAATCGGCCATGGTGTTCCAGCACTATAATCTGTTCCGCAACAAAACCGCCTTGGAAAACGTGACGCAGAGCCTGTTGTGCGTGAAGAAAATGAACAAACAGGACGCGGTCCTCCGGGGCAGACAGCTTCTGGACAGGGTGGGCCTTCCGACGGGGGCGTTGGCAAGAATGTTGGAAACGCTTCAGGACCCGTTATTACTATCCACGCGGATATTGACGCGCTTCCGATTACAGAGGCCAGCGAGCTTGCGTACAGCTCTGAAAACGCGGGGCGTATGCATGCCTGCGGACATGATTTTCACACCACCGCCCTATTAGGCGCGCAAATCAGTGTCAGTCCTGCTTCCAAAGCGAACAGATGGCGGATAAATTGAAATATGAGGCTGGCGCTTCCTGCTGAGTTCGTGTAAATATAGAGAAGAGCGCCTCTTAAAACACAAAATAAAACGCCGGAAACCCAGTAGTCATACGGGTTCCCGGCGTTGTTTTATTTACTCCCACTCGATGGTGGCGGGGGGCTTGGAGGTGATGTCGTAGACAATGCGGTTGATGTGGGGGACCTCGTTGACAATGCGGGTGGAGACGCGATCCAATACATCGTAGGGGATGCGGGTCCAGTCGGCGGTCATGAAGTCCGTGGTGGTCACGCTGCGCAGAGCCAGCGTGTAGTCATAGGTCCGTCCGTCGCCCATCACGCCCACAGAGCGCATATTGGTGAGCACCGCAAAATACTGGTTCATGGAATCTTCCAGCTTGGCCTTTGCCACCTCGTCCCGGAAAATGAAATCCGCAAGGCGCAGAGTGTCCAGCTTTTCCTTCGTGATTTCGCCAATCACCCGGATGGCAAGCCCGGGACCGGGGAAAGGCTGGCGCATCACAAGATATTCGGGCAGGCCCAGTTCGCGGCCGAGGCCGCGGACCTCGTCCTTGAACAGCATCCGCAACGGCTCAATAATCTCCTTAAAGTCCACGTAGTCGGGCAGGCCGCCCACATTGTGGTGGCTCTTGATGGTGGCGGAAGCGCCAAGGCCGGACTCGATCACATCGGGATAAATGGTGCCCTGCGCCAGATAGTCCACCTTGCCGATTTTCTTGGCCTCGGCCTCGAAAACGCGGATGAACTCCTCGCCGATGATCTTCCGCTTGCGCTCCGGCTCGGTTTCTCCCGCCAGTTTTCCTAAAAACAGTTCCTCGGCGTCGGCGCGGATGAAGTTGATATCCCACTTTTTAAACGCGGCCTCCACCTCGTCGCCCTCGTTCAGGCGCATGAGGCCGTGGTCCACAAACACGCAGGTGAGCTGCTTGCCCACGGCTTCGGCAATCAGCGCCGCAGCCACAGAGGAGTCCACTCCACCGGAGAGAGCCAGCAGCACCTTGCCGTCGCCAACCTTCTCCCGGATCTGGGCAACGGCGGTATCCCGGTAGTCGCCCATGGTCCAGTCGCCCGCCGCGCCGCAGACCTCATAGAGGAAGTTGCGGATCATATCGGTGCCGTGCTGTGTGTGGTTCACCTCGGGGTGGAACTGGACGCCGTAAAAGCCCCGGCTTTCGTCGCAGATGGCAACGGTGGGGCAAGCGGCGGAATGAGCCACAAGGGAAAATCCATCGGGGACCTTTTCCATATAGTCCCCATGGCTCATCCAGGTGACGCCCTCTTTGTCAAGGCCCTTGAAGAGCTTACAGTCTGTCTCAAAAAACGTGTCGGTCTTGCCGTATTCCCGGGCGGTGTCTTCGGTGCCGGCGGTGACGCGTCCGCCCAGATGATGGGCCATGAGCTGGCAGCCGTAGCAAATGCCCAAAATAGGAATACCCAGTTCAAAAATGGCCGGGTCCACCTGCGGGGAAGCGGGGTCGTACACGCTGCTGGGCCCGCCGGTAAAGATCATGCCGATGGGCTTTTCAGATGCAAGCTGGGAAAGGGGGGTGGTATAGGACTTTACCTCGCAGTATACATTGCACTCCCGGACACGGCGGGCGATGAGCTGGTTATACTGCCCTCCAAAGTCCAAAACAATGACCTTCTGCATATCAGTCGTCCTCCCGGAATACGATGTTGCCCGGCTCGGCGGATTCAATGATGGCAAGGGACTTCAGGTTCATCCCGGCGGCGCGAAGCCGGTCGCCGCCGCCCTGAAAGCCCTTTTCCACGGCGCAGCCGATGCCCACCAGCGTGGCCCCGGCGCTGGTGACAATGTCACACAGGCCCCGCATGGCCTCTCCGTTGGCCATGAAATCGTCCACAATCAGAACCTTGTCCTCGGAGCTAAGCCATTCTTTATTCACCAGCAGGGTCACTTTTTTCTTGTAGGTATAGGAAAAAATATCGCTCTGGTAAAGTCCGCCCTCAATATTGTCGCTCTTCGCCTTTTTTGCGAAAATCATGGGCTTGTTGAAGCGCTCGGCACAGATGGCGGCCAGCGCGATTCCGCTGGCCTCGGCGGTGAGAATCACGCTGACCTGATCCATGTCAAAGTGACGGCCGAATTCCTCGGCGATGTGAACCATAATGGTGGGATCGACCCGGTGGTTCAAAAAGCCGTCCACCTTGATGATATTGCCGGGGAGAACTTTACCCTCCCTGACGATGCGGTCCTTCAATTCCTGCATGTGTTGATATCCCCCTCTTTCAGTTTGTCCCCCATAAGGAGACGGGCGGTTTTTCGACCGATTCTATTATCACTCTATTATTATAGATAGACAGCAAATTTGCAACTGTTTTTACAGAACAAAATATGGATGTTGCAGAGACAATGCTTGTGGATTTTGTCTTTACGCGGCAAATCGCTGTTTATGGGGAGGTCCGATTCGGTTTTCTGCGCGGCGCTTAAAAAGGGACCGCGAAAAAGGCAGGGACATCAGAAGATGTCCCTGCCCTGTATGCAATTATTTACCCTCGGCGGCGTCGGCGGCGGGGCTGAGCCAGTCGCCCTGAAAATCCTCAATGCTGCCCGCGTCGGTCAGGGCCGCGAGAGCCGGGTCGATGGGCATCTGAGAAAGAAGCTTCAGATTGTGCCGCGCGGCGGCGTCGGCGGTTTTTCCCTCACCAAAGAGATAAAGTTTCTTTCCGCAGTCCGGGCAGGACACGTAGCTCATGTTCTCCACCACGCCCAGAATGGGAACCTCCATCATCTCGGCCATCTTTACCGCTTTTTCCACCACCATGCTCACCAGCTCCTGCGGAGAAGCCACCACAAGGATGCCGTCCAGCGGAATAGACTGGAACACGGAGAGGGACACGTCGCCGGTTCCCGGGGGCATATCCACGAACAGATAATCCACGTCCCAGATTACGTCCGTCCAGAATTGCTGAACCACCCCGGAAATCACGGGGCCGCGCCAGATAACGGGGTCCGTCTCGTTATCCAGCAGAAGGTTCACCGACATGATCTCAATGCCGGTTTTGGTCACGGCGGGGAGGAGAGAGTGCCCGTCGCTCCGAGCCTTTTCATGGATACCGAAGGCTTTGGGAATCGAGGGGCCGGTGATATCGGCGTCCAGCACGCCGACCTTGAAGCCCCGCCGACGCATAGTCACCGCCAACTGGCTGGTCACCATGGATTTTCCGACGCCGCCCTTACCAGAGACAACGCCAAAAACCTTCCCGATGCGGCTTTCGGGATTGGCCTCCTTCAGCAGGGACTGGGGTCCCTGACGCTCCGCGCAGCTCTCGCCGCATGCGGAACACTCGTGGGTGCATTCACTCATGTCAAAACTCCTTTTGCCATATTAAAGGTGTCGGCGGGAAAATGGGGCCCGCCTCTATCAATGCAACCGTTATCTTATACCTCGGACGGGTCGTTCGTCAACCTTTGAACGGAAACCTCCGGATCGTCCGAAAAAAAGGCGGCTTCCCGGCTGTGGCAGGTGAAAAGAAGAAGCTGACGCTTTTTCCCCTCCTCCTTTAAAAGCCGCAGGGCGGATGTGCAGCGGGAGTCGTCGAAATTTGCCAGCGCGTCGTCCAACACCAAAGGCGGCGGGTCCATATCCGGCAGAACCAGCTCGCAGATGGCCAGCCGCGCTGCAAGATATAGTTGGTCCCCGGCCCCGGTGGAGAGGAGTCCCGCGTCCCGCCACACCGTGTCTCCTGTCGGCTCGGCGGAGAGGCGGAATGACCGGTCCAGCACCACGCCGGAATAGGCCCCATCGGTAAGCGAGGAGAAAAGCTCCGCCGTCCGGCGGCCCAGCAGGGGAGAGAAGCGGTTTTGCAGCGCAGCATTGGCATTGTCCAGCGTCTCCATCGCCAGCGCAATGGACTGATATTCGCCCTCCAGCACATCAATCTGCAAGCGAAGCTGTTCCGTCTGCGCCTCCAGCGCTTCTCGTCCGCCAAGGGCGGCGATTTGGCCGGTGAGGCGGTCGGCGGCGGACTGGGCGGCGGAGAGCGCGGCTTTCACGGAGAGAAGCTCGACATTCAACGATTCCCTGCTTTGCGAGGGGGGCGCAGAGGGCTCTTCCGCAGAAGGGTCCCTGTCGGGCGTCTGGCGGCGCATGGTTTCGTACCGCAGCCGCGCGGCTTCTGCCGTACTTTCTGCGGCGGACAGCTCTCTGCGCCGGACGGCGCATTCCCGCAGCGCTGCGTCGGCGGCGGGAATGTCAAAGGCAGAGGGAGCAAAGCGGCGGACCTCCAGCAAGATGCCCTGTTCGTTGGAGGTAAGAGAGGCGTACAGCGCGTCATAGGTGGCGGTGGCCTTCACCACCGCGTTTTGGGCCTCGTCCCGGCGGCGGCAGGCAGCGGCGTAGTCGCCGGCCAAGGCGGCGAGGTCTTCGGCAGAGGATGCGCCGTAGGCAGAGAGGTAGGCGGAACGACGTTTCTCATCGGCCCTTTTCAGGGCGAAGCCCACGATCAGCCCGCAGATCACCCCCAGCCCGCAGGCGGGAGCGGCAATTTGCCACATCGGAAGGGGGGCGGTTAGAAGCACATGGAGCAAAACGCCCAGCGCCAGTCCGCCGACCAACAGGACTACCGGGAACAGCCACGTGTCTTTCCGCGGCTCGGGTATACTTGCGGCGGCTCTTTGTGCCTCCTCCGCGGGTTTTCCCGCAAAGGGGCTTTCGCTGACAGCGGTTTCGGCTTTCACGCCCGCCTTCATGGCCGCGTCCTTTTCCGCCATGGCGGCATTCACGCTTTTGCGCACCGTTTCCAGATTGACAATGGCCCCCCGAAGACGGCCAATGGTTTCGTTTTCCGGAAGACGGGCCTCCTCCGCCCGGCGGCGAAGATTGGCGGCGGTTTGCCCCGCGGCTTTGGCGGCATCCTCGGCCTCAGATAAAAGGCGGCGCTCCTTAGATGCGTCCCAGAGGTCGTGAAGCTTTAAAAGCCGGGAAAGCTCTGCTTCTTGTTCTGTCAGACGGAAAAGCTCTCGACGATGGTCAACCAGTTGGTTTTCTGCTCCCGCCAGAGCCTCCAACTGACGGGCGGTATCCGAAAGCTCCAGCTCCAGTGCAGGAAGCCGTCCGGTTTTATTGTGGCGGCGGCGGTTTAGCTGCTTATTCAGGGCGGCGGCGGCCTCGGAATAAGAGGTGTCCTCCTCACCGGTGGTGATCAGAGCGGCGATGCGCTTTTCAAGTCCCGCGTCCTGTGTCACAGGCAGCCCGGCCTGACGGATAAAGGCGCTGCGCTCGTATACCTCCCGGCTGACGCCCAGAAGGGTCTCCCCACAGTTTTGCCCGGTTAGGCCGGGATATTCGTCCATGGTTCCCGCGCGGACCGCCTTGAAGTCCCCGAGAGGAGCGGTCTGGCGTTTCGTCTCCCGGAGTAGGGTCAGCTCGTTGTCGCCAACGCGGCAGTCCAGCCGGCCCGACATGGCTGCGCCGCTCCAGGGAGCGTAACGGTTTTTGTCGGCAATAAAGCCTGCACGGTCCCGCTCCCGGCTGTTGATACCATATAATATAGAGAGCAGAAACGCGCACCAGGTGGATTTGCCGGTTTCATTGGGAGCCTGTATAATGTTCAGCCCGTCGGAAAGATGAAGAGTCCGCTGGCTCAGTTTTCCGAAGGTGGCGCTCATACGATGAATGCGCAGGTAGATCACCTCTGTTTCGTAAAATTCAAACAACCACATCATACCATATACAATTAAAAAAACCCAGAGACATTTTGAGAATTGCGTTTAAAAAGGCACGGTATGAGGCAAGATAATGGCTGGTATAAAAAAAGTAAAAAACATGTGAAAACCGTATTGACAAACGGGATGGGGTATGGTAGTCTAACAAAGCTGTCCGGGAGGGCGGCGC
>NZ_DALZOY010000010.1:0-43283 GCF_032018205.1 Oscillibacter sp.
CAGCGTAGGTCGAACATCCTTGAGAAAAAAGTGTAAAGTAATATTGACAATATCATCCCCTGATAGAGGGTCAGCGTGGCGGAAACCTTGTCGCTAGTGCTTGCGCTTCTATAATTCACATAACAGTTTGCGGTTGTCCCACTGAAAGACAAACTGGGATTGCCAGCAGCCCGTAGCTGCGCGGCCTGAACAGAAATCGATAACACCAGCAACATCAGTGCCGCCAAAGAAAACATACGTCTCTTCATCAAATACACCTCCTCTCCGCGTTGGGTAAGGCTTTCATTTTGCCTTTATCCTGTTAACGCTTTGAGGAGGTGTATTTATTACATAATTTTCAAAAATTTTGTGAAAATTATTTTATTTTGTCGATTCTACCAAAGAAACACTCTCTGCTATGTGTAAAAGAGCGGATTCATCGGCAAGTGTTTGCACCGTAAACTGAAGATTCGCGCTGGGATCGATCCAAGTAAGCGTGTTATCGTTCTTTGGATCAAGCGATAAGAAAATTTGTCCTTCAAGACCGTTGACCGTGATATCCTGCGTTTTCACGTCTTCTGTTAAAATGTCAAGCGCGGACCCCTGCTGTATATATGTATAGTCAAAATACAAACGCCTGCCTTCTACATTTTCATAGGTCACATAGAGCGCCGACGGCATTTCAATCCGCTCGGTTTCCGCATAGCCCTCCGGCAGCGCGGTGATTTCATACTTGGGCAGTTCCCCGGAAATTTGCTCCCCGGAATAGCGATAGAGGATGTGCGTCTCGTACCACTCCGTTACCCAATGGATCACGGCGGCGCGCACGTCGAGGCTGACCGCCATCAGCGTTCCCAACGACAAAGAGCACACCAAGAGGATTGCCGCCGCCGTCTGCACGCACTTTTTCCAAAGAGGGCGAACACGGCGCTTTGCCCAACGCTGTGGATTTGTCAGCATGGCGTTCATCTGCCGCTGAAAGCGAGGGGATACGGCGACTGGCTTCGTATCAGATAGTTCCGCCGCAAATTCAACGGCAGCAGCGTCTAAAAAAAGCCCCCGCAATGCGGAACGCTCTGTATCGTTTGTCATCGTGCATACTCCTCTCGCAATTTTTTGATTAAGATTGCCCGTCCTCGATGAATCCGCGTGTTGACGGTTGTTTCCTTCAAATTGAGCGCCTTGGCGATTTCCTTTGTACTGCGCTCTTCTACAAAGCGCATCTCCAATACCGCGCGGAAGGTTTCCGGCATTGTTTGGATTATCTCAATAATCAACTTTCCATCACCGTCTCCAAAGGCGGCTGTTTCGTCGGAAAAAGCATCCTCGAGGGGCAGTTCTTCTTTGCGCTTTCGCAGAATTGTAATCGCTTCGTTCCTCACTATGATGACGAGGTAAGCACCCCTTTTCTTACAGGAAACCTCCAGAATTTTTGAAAAGTTTTGCACCGCCTTCAACCATGCATTTTGGACGGCGTCCTCCGCGTCCTGCTGGCTTTTTGGAAAATAGCGCTGGGCAACCCGCAGCATTGCGCTTCCGTACTGATTGTAAAGCTCTAAAAATAGTTGCCGTTCCGCATCGGATTCCAGCATGGATAAGAAAATCAGCATCCAACTTTCTCCTCTCTATGACGCTTATCTGTCGAAAATCAAGACTCCTTCAGCCAGTCCATAAACTCCTGCAAGCTGATTTTCCATTTCATAAACACCCGCACAAAGCAGTCAATCATATCATAGATATTTTTGGATACAGCACCTCGGTAAAGGCCCTGCGGTCAATAACTTCAACGCTCACGAGTTGACTGCTGGGAAAAGGGCGGCGATCCGCAAGCTGGTAACATTGATCTGGCGCTGGAGGCGGCTCTTTCAAGCGCAATTACATTCCAACTATTTTTTTGACGGTGTTTGCCGTTCTGATTGTCAGTTTCTTGCTGATACTTGTACTTGCCGTCTTTGACCACCAATTTGTTTTTTGATAATCTTTTCGACTGAAAGACCAAAATACCACTTCTTTGTAGTCCCTTATCTTTTCTAATTCTTCCTTGGGTTCTCCAATCTGGTTGAACACTTCAGCAAATGTAGCCGGAGGCATCATAAAAATTAGGTTATCATAGATTTCCTTATTTTCATCACCCCACCAATCAGGTGCATTGCGCAAGATGTCTTCAAGTTCCTCTTTTAATATCACAAAAACCGGAATATCCAGTCCAAATTGATTTTTTATCATTGTTTCAATCTGGTTTGTAAGACTCCTTACGTCATCTCCATCACTTGAAAAAATTACATTGCCGCTATTTAGATAGGTTTTAACTTCTTGAAAGCCGAGTTCTTCAAAGTCATCCTTTAATTCTGCCATTGGAATCTTGTTTTTACCACTTACATTGATGCCACGCAAAAACGCAATCTGCCTTTTCATATTCGTAAATTCCCCCTCATATCCCGATTTATCTCTCGCTCACTGACGATCAGATAATGATTCCCTCGCAGTGGTCGATCTCGTGCCGGATGATCTGCGCCGTCCAGCCGGTGAAGGTCTTAAAGCGCTCCTGAAAGGCGGGGTTCTGATACCGCACTTTAATGGACTTCCAACGCTTCGCTTTTCGGGCGCCGATAAGGGACAGGCGCCCCTCCTCCGCGTCATACGGACCGGACCTTTTCACAACCTCAGGGTTGAACATTACTATGTACGCCCCGTCGCCCGCGAAGGCGATGATGGCTTGTTCACGCCAACCATGTTCGCCGCCATGCCTACACAATCGTGTTTGTGGGCGATCAGCGTTTCCAACAGGTCTTCCGCCACCTGCATATCCGCCTCAGTTGCCGTTTCCGCCTTTTGTGCGAGGAAGACCTCGTCCCTGCAAATCTCTCGAACCATATTTAAAATCCTCCGGATATTCTTTTTCTCATGATATCACGATTTTCCCTTGAAAAACAGCCTGACGGCTCGGACTGTAAAATCAGTCTGAGCCGTCTTTTTTCGTTTCGCCGTTCTGCTGCGGCATTGCAACAATCTTTAACTCTGGTTCTGGCGCAGTAATGTAGATCTCCTCGCATACCTGCTGGGCGTCAATGAGCAAATTGACCGCTTCCTCCGTGGCACGGAACAGCTTTAGATACATCTCTTTATAATCCGGCATGCTCAGCCCTCCTCAAGGTATAGTTCATACGAAAACTGCATAAAACGCAATATGCAATAACCGCATAATCTACAATATCATTGAGGTGAGGACATTGTATCAAAAACTGCGGGATTTGCGGGAAGACAACGACTTGGGGCAGAAGGATATCGCCGAGTTGTTGAGTGTCAGCCAGGCAACGTATTCTCGCTATGAGAGCGGGATTTTGGATGTTCCCAGTATTTCACTTATTAAGCTCGCTGATTTTTATAAAGTGAGCGTGGATTATCTGCTGGGGCGGACAGACACCAAAAATTGAACAAACAACGAGGCGGTATCCTGTCAATTGCAGGATACCGCCTTTGTGTTGCGAGAGAACATCGTCTCCCTTACTTTTTCTCCTTGACCGCAATCCAGATCTCGCAGGTGTAGTTTGGATCCTGCACATCCGCCGAGGGATAAACCTCTAGTTCTACACCGTGGCCATAGTCGTAGTTACTCTGGGGGAAGAACTCCGTGCAAATCTTCTTATAGGTGTCCTTGAATGCGTCGGGCATCTTGCCGCGGCAGATGAACACCGCGTAGGTGTAAGCCGGAATGTCGATGACGTCCAGTCCCTCGCCGTTCAGGGGCGTGCCGTTGTACTCCGCGCCAATGCCGTAGGGAAAGCTGGAGTCCGCCAGTTCGTCGGAAAAGCAAATGCCTAGAACACCGTGCAGACTGTCAAACTTGCCGCACTTGCAAATCTGCTCCATTGTGCCGTCCGTGCTGCACTTCCCCCAAAACGCGGAGATGTCCTCTGTGGCGGTATCGCCCTGAGGCTTGCTTACTTGAATCTTTTTGCAGATGATTTT
Source organism: Oscillibacter sp. (assembly GCF_032018205.1). GTDB lineage: Bacteria > Bacillota > Clostridia > Oscillospirales > Oscillospiraceae > Oscillibacter. The sequence continues at coordinate 3,949 of NZ_DALZOY010000010.1, forward strand.
GAATGCGTCTTTCTTTTCGATTCTGTAATCCATGGTCGTTCCTCCCGATAAAATCAGTTTTACGGAGAGCCGGGAGAAGGATTTGACGCTACCACCGTGCCGCGCCTGGGTGGGCGTGACGCCGTGAAAGCGGGTAAATGCGCGGGAAAAGCTCTCGGGCGTGTCATATCCATACCGATACGCGATGTCGATGACCTTGTTGCCCGTGCGCATCAGGTCCTCGGCGGCAAGGGCCAGTCGGCGCATCCGGATGTAGTCGCCCAGCGTAAAGCCGCAGAGCATGGTGAACATCCGCTGGAAGTGAAAGGGCGAGGAGCACGCCGCTTTCGCCACCTCTTCATAGTCTACCTCGCCTGTAAGGTGCGCCTCGGTATAGTCCAGCGCCCGCTGGATTCCCGTGATCCAATCCATTCTTCGGCCTCCTTCCGTATGCTGTTATTCTATCGCAGTTCGCCGGCAGCCTCATGACTTTCCTTGCGGAGTTGTGTCAGGGAGGAATTGTTTAAGCGTATAGGGCGGCGATATCCCGTGCTTTGCGCTTCATCTCCTTGCGAATGTGCGGTTCCAAGCATTCGCATTGATCCCCAAAACTCAGAAGAATATCATAGCAATATTCATTTTCAATGAAGGGAAAGTCTACAATGAAATGCTCCTCTCCGTCGGGAGAGAAGTCTTCATAAGCACAGTAATCCAGCACCCTGTCCATGATAGACTTGTGGACGCGAATTTTGATTTTTGTCTGCATGGTTTTCAAAATGCCGTCAAACTCCAACTGCGGCTTTTCATAATCCCGCGGCGCGAAAACCTCCTCCTGAATTTGCAGGTTAGACATGCGGGACAGCTTGAATAAGCGGAAAGCATTTCTTTTATAGCAATACCCCTGTAAGTACCAGTGGTTGCTTTTCAACACAAGCTGATACGGCTCGGCTGTTCGCGCAGTCTTATTTCCATGGTGGGCTATATATTCAAAGGTCAGCAGCCTGCTTTTCTGCAAAGCGGTTTTGATTATTTCTAAATATGGTTGTAAGTTCCTGTTGCCCATCCATGGACTTAAATCTATACATATTTGATTTGCTTTTACTTCAATATCTTTTGCTCTGTCGGCGGGGATAAAACTTTTGACTTTCGCAAGGGCGTTTACCAGTTCATTCCCCCGTATCATGTTGGAAAGACTGGAAAGCCCCATCAATATAGCGGAAAGGTCGGCGGTGGAAAAAACATTTTTATCAAGCTTGTATTTCTGCATGATTTCAAAACCGCCGCCCACTCCCGCCGCTCCGCGAACAGGAATCCCCGCCATGTTGATGGCGTCGATGTCACGGTAGATTGTGCGGGGCGAAACTTCAAACATATCTGCCAGCTCTTGTGCGCCGATCCGCTCTTTTTCAAGGAGTATCATAATAATGCTAACAAGTCTATCTACTTTCATCTGACGGCATCCCTCCAAAACTCCCTTTTTCATTGCAGATTGTTGCCATGCCGTTGTCAACAATCCCATGGTACAATAAGTCTGTAAGAAACGCAATGAAAACGGAGGAAATTTATGTTTACAGTTTATGTTTACGTTCTGGACACCTTGGCCGACTGGGAACTGGGATACGTCACTTCAGAACTAAATTCTGGTCGATTTTTCAAAAAGGGCGCACCGCGGGTATCGCTGAAAACGGTGGGTGCTTCCAAAGCGCCGATCCATACGATGGGCGGGCTGACGGTGGTGCCTGATTGCCTGATTGATGAGATTGCTGTGAGCGATACCAGCGTGCTGTTGTTGCCGGGGGCCAATACATGGAATGACCCGAAGCATGGCGCGATTATCAAAAAAGCAAGCGAACTTCTTGCGGTGGGTACTACGGTCTGCGCGATCTGTGGGGCAACCGCTGCGCTTGCAGGTGCGGGGCTGCTGGACAACCGCCCCCATACCAGCAACGGGCCGGGATTCCTGGAAATGTTTGCTCCCGGCTACAAAGGGACAAGTTTCTATGTGGATGAGCAGTCCGTGACGGATGGTAATCTGATTACCGCAGGTTCCACCGGAGGACTTGCATGGGCAAAGCAGATTATTAAACGTTTGGGTGTTTTCGAAGCGGACACGCTGGAAGCCTGGTATGCCTATTTCAGCACCGGCAAGCCCGAGTATTTTTATGCCCTCATGCAAACTCTGCCATCCTCAAATTCTGCACAGCAATAAACAAAGAAAACGTCGGTCTCAAAAGCTCTCGAAATCAGTGGCAGGCGTAGATGCAAAATCCCAACTTTTTCAAAAAAAGGCCACTGAAATCAATGATTTCAGTGGCCTTTTGGCCAGAGTGTAATATAAGGCATAAAGGCAAGTATTATCAATTGTTTGAAGATAGTCGCAAGCAGTATTTACGCATTTGTTTTCAAATGCCATTTTTGTTTCTCCCGAAAGCAAAGAACAGTGCGCACGTCTGTTTTATCGGTTCTTGATAGCATCCGATATTTGTGGCACACTATACAATAATATGGAGGAGCTAAAATGGATATACGCTTCGATACAGTGTATTACGAGCCAAATGCACTTGATTATGAGCTGGGGCAAATGCTCCGGTCCAAATATGCAAACTTACCTTGGATGGAAATTGAAAATCATAACCGTATACCAGAACTGACAGCGGCGGATAACCGGGATTTTCCGAAGCTAAAGCGGCATCTTATCGTTGGAGTGAGAAAGACACACCGATATGTGCCGAACCACAAGGTATCCGACTGGCTGGTACCATATACCTCTTCTGGATGCCCCGCCATGTGCCTATATTGCTATCTGGTTTGCAACTATAATAAATGTGCGTACCTCCGCCTGTTTGTAAACCGCGAGCAAATGTTAGATAGACTGCTTAAAAAAGATGCCCAGGCCGTTGTGCCTCAGACTTTTGAAATTGGAAGCAACAGCGACCTATTAGTGGAAAATGCCATCACGGATAATTTACACATTACAATTGAGCGTTTTGCGCGTGAAGGCCGCGGAAGTCTGACTTTCCCATCAAAATTTGACATGGTAGAGCCGTTGCTTGCGCTTGATCACAGAGGCAAGACTATATTTCGTATGAGCATGAATCCCGAAGAGATCATTCAGCGCATAGAGCTGGGTACATCAACGCTGCGCGCGAGAATCCGCGCGCTTAACGATGTAGCAGAAGCCGGATATCGGGTGGGACTGCTAATTGCGCCAGTGATTCTGCTTTCAGATTGGAAGAAGCTCTATGGGGAATTGATTGAGCAGCTTGCAGACGAGTTAAGCGAAAAGGTCAGACAAAATGGGTTTATAGAAATCATACTGATGACGTACAGCTTCGTGCAAAATGCCATTAACACAGATGCCTTCCCCAATGCCATACGGCTTTTTAACCAGGAGACTATGACCGGACGCGGTCGTGGAAAATACTGCTATCGGAACGATGTACGTGCAGAAGTTGAGTCCTTTTTGAGAAAGGAGATTTCCCAGCAACTGCCCGCTATGCCAATATTATATATTTCATAACTCTGTGGATTTAATCCGTACCATCCCAGCAGATTTAAGTGTTTTCACAGATATTATAACAAATCCGGATTGTTCCTCTCGCTCAATTTGCTTTTGCGTGTCCTTATAGGACTTGCTTCCTGCCCCCCATAATACAGGCAAACCAAAAATCCGTCGATTCAAAGTCGACGGATTTTTATTAACCGGGGTGAACTTATATGATTCGGAGAAGTCCAGCAATATCAATGGTTTACAGACAGTCAGCAGAGACCAATTACTATGAAGCATTGCGGGAAACCGGTAGACGGGCAGGCGACTTGACCGAAGAAATCTACGACGATTTGCATGGGCATAAAAACCAGCCTCGTTTCATTGACTCCGGCCGGCGAAACGCCCTTGCAAAGCAAGTTCGAGGACTGTATGATGTATGTAAAACGGCTGGCGGCTCCTGTAGCCACAGCGGCGAGTGCGTTGCGTCCCGACGAAGTCTACGATATTTTAAAGGATTTTCAACATTCCGCCAAGGTTGTATAAACAGCCGGACGCATATTTCTAGTAGCGGGTGCAGCCTTGGACGCACTTGAGCTTGCCAATACGATTGATGATGATTTGCATGATGAGGATTAATCCTTGGCGTGGCTGGTTCTTACGCCGGATCTTCCCTAGGCAAGTGGATGATCGATATTACGGAGATTGGAGAATGAATATGTTCTTATGGCATAGTAAAAAAGAAGGGACTTCTCCCAAGCCGGATGAATTCCGCCTGTCACAGGGCGATTTTCGGGACGATGAAGCTATGCCCGGATTCGTCAGCTATTATGGAATTCCCTCTTTTTTCTACAGGGAAAACATACCCGAGCAGATAGAAAACGAAGAGAAATTTCATCGGGTTGCTCGCAGTACAATTAAGCGGTTGCTCAGGGGAAGTCCTTCTGTGATTTTGATTAAAGATATGTCACGCGGAGGCGCAAATTTGTGGACTGATAAAATTCCTGAGATCAGGGAAATGGCAATTTCGGAGGGCGGTAAGCTGCTGATGGTTCATGACGCCCGCTGCAAACAATATCTGTTTGTTTTTGACGCACTGCCGGATTTGTTTTTTGAGATGATTTATCAACTGATCAATCGAGATTGCCGCTATCAAAATATTTATATCACATATTCAGCTCTAGCAAACGGCAATCAAAAAGACGCTGATATTGCATCAATCAAAGAAGCTGCGCTTTTAAACTTGCATATCGATGACGACCATCCGATTTTTATCATACAGGCTGTTCTGGAGTATCCGGTAGAAAAAATTTTCAACGCTTTTACTACAACTTGTCAGTCAGTAGAATGGTCATTCTTTCCGCAATGAATTTTAATAATTCACTATGCATGATACATACAGTCCAACAAAAAATCCGCCGATCTTTGCATCTCGCTGTTGCCCGCCATAAACCATTCTTTCTGGTCTTTGCGATCCCAGCAGACCCCACACCAGCGATTGCGGAATACGTTGTATCGCTGCACGACAGGCGCTATTTTCAGATACATGATGAAATTCGGAGAGAGCACGGCTTGATAGCGGGATAGCTTTCTCAAGACCGCTGTCGGGATTCTTCCAAACCTATTCAAAACGGTAGTCACAGTGGAAGAAGTGCCCCATGCGGTCAAGATGATTTTGATCCTCCATAGAGCATCTATCGGCTGTTTCGGTTTCCACGGCGTTTTTATACAAATCCATACAAAATTCAAAAAGTCGTGTTATACTGCCAGTAGGAGTGATACGATGAAGCGAATTTTAATTATAGAAGATGAGCCGGACATTCAGGAGCTGCTCTGCGCCTATCTGCGGGACGCTGGTTATGAAACAGGCACCGCTGGGGACGGCGTGGCAGCGCTGGAGCTTTTTCACAAAGAAAAATGGGACCTGCTGTTGCTGGACTTGATGCTGCCAAAGATCGACGGATACGGCGTGTGTGAACTGGTGCGGCAGGAATCGACGGTACCCATTATCATGTTGACCGCGCTGGACGCGGAGGAAAACCAGCTTCGGGGCTTTGATCTGCAAATTGACGACTACGTGACCAAGCCCTTTTCCACTCAGATTCTGCTGCGGAAAATTGCCGCGGTGCTTCGGCGGACAGATGGAGAGACGGAAACCCATCAGCTCGTCTACAAGGACATCATCCTTGATTTGGATGACTACCGCACCAGCGTTGACGGCCGCCCATTGGACCTGACCACCCGCGAATTTGAGCTGCTGCGGGAACTGCTGCAAAATCAGGGGCGGGTCCTGACGCGCGCCATGCTGCTGGGTCGGTTATGGAATTATGATTTTCTGGGCGACGAGCGCATTGTGGACAGTCACATCAAAAACCTGCGAAAAAAACTGGAGCGGGATTATATCGAAACTGTGCGAGGGGTGGGATACCGAATTGAAAAAGTGCTTTGAAGGGGTGCGTTCCAGCCTGACTCTGCGAATTTTTCTCATCACCGCGCTGATTTTGTTCGCAGCCTGCGCTATCACCTATCTATTTATCGCCTGGGCCACGCCCATCACCTATCAGTCCATTGCAACAGACGCACTGCAGGAACAGACGTATCAACTGGCCAACAGGCTGCAGAGCACCACTCTGGAGGAAAGCGGCCCGCTGCTGGACAGCTTTCGCATGGACACAGGGGCCGATGTGAGAATTACTGACGCAAGCGGCAAGATCGTAGATGTGCCGACATACTTTGTGACCGAGGACACGGCCACGGCAAGGAGTGACGTCATCACCACGACGGTATCGGATGAATTCATAGCATCCGATACGCAAACGGCCACGGCATGGAGTGAGGATTCCCCTTTGGGCGGGCTCGTTGGCATCGTCACGGCAGTGGCCATTTCCAATTCCGACTGGAATGTTCCGTTTGCGTTTGCCGACAGCAGCGAGACGTATGAGCTGATGGTGACGGTGAGCATCGCGGCGGTTAACCAGACCGTGGAGGCCATGGGGCGGGTGCTGCCGTGGCTTGCGGTGGTCATCCTCGCCATTTCCCTGCTGGGTGCCCTTTTTTACTCCCGTTATATTACAAGACCCATCGTCCGGATCAGCGGGATTTCTCAGAAGATGGCGGATCTGGATTTTTCATGGCAGTGCGGAGAAAACCGAGGAGACGAGATCGGCATTTTAGGACAAAACCTGAATGAACTGTCCCGCAGTCTGTCCACGGCATTGACGGACCTGAAAACCGCCAACGCAGCGCTACAAGAGGACATTGACTACGAACGAGAGCTGGAGCGCCAGCGCACTGCCTTCTTCGCCGCCGCCTCCCATGAGCTGAAAACGCCCATCACGGTACTGCGTGGGCAGCTTTCCGGGATGCTGGCTGGGGTGGACGTCTATCAGGATCGAGACAAATATCTGGCTCGCTCCCTCGCCGTCACCGGACGGATGGAAACGCTGGTGCAGGAGATGCTGACCATCTCCCGGATGGAACGCTCAGGCGGCGCGGTCAAGCGGGAAGTGATACTGCTCTCCGGCCTTCTCAAGGCACAGATCGAGCTTGCGGAGGATTTGTCCATTCAGCGCCAGCAGACCATCCGCGCAGAAATCGCGCCATGCCTGACAGTCATGGGGGACGAAACGCTGATAGGACGCGCCATCCTAAATCTACTTACCAACGCCATGAACTATTCACCGTCCGGCTCCTGCATCTCTGTTTGCCTGGAATTGAACGAAGCGGGGATACAGCTCGGCGTGGAGAACAATAACGCGCATATCCCGGAGGAAGCGATGCCGCATCTGTTTGAAGCCTTTTACCGTGTAGAAGCATCCCGCAGCCGGGAGACCGGCGGCAGTGGCCTTGGCCTATATCTTGTGAGCATGATTCTGGACCGACATGGCGCGGCGTACGAGATTTGCAACACCGATGACGGCGTCAGGGCAACTGTGCTCTTTCCGCCGCAGCCGTAAATCACTTCACACAAACTCCATCTAAAATTCAACTCCTCTCCAAACGAGCTGTGTAGTATGAAACACAGTTCGTTTGAGAGGAGTTTTTTATGCAAAAATGGACCATCTGGGTGGCTGCGGCAATTCTGGCGGCCAGTCTCTGCGCCTGCGGCGCAAACCCGCCGGAACCGGCGGAAACGCCCTCGGACAGCGATGTCCCTGAACCGGCCGTTCACGCGCTGGGCCTGACAGCACAGCAGCGTATGGAGGACTATGAAGCTCTCTGGGCCACACTCCGGGACAGCTATCCCTGCTGGGGAATTTTGGAGCGTGAGGGTGTGGACGTGGACGCCATCTATCAGGAATATAAGGAGTTAGTGTCGGACAGTGATAGTGACGTGGATTTCTACTCCGCTATTTACAGCGCGCTGTGGCGGCTGGGTACCAACGGTCATCTGTGGATCGCGGAGCCGGACGCTTATGCATCCTATGTAGAGAATCTGGCGGCGTATCAGGATGCTGACCGGGGCCGCTGGGCAGAGGTGCTGAAAAGTGAAAAAACTGCAAGCGGGTATCAAAAGCTGGACAACCTGCTCAGCTTGCTTGGTGGGGACGAGGATGAGGACGAACCAATGGAAGCTCCCATCGCCAACGTAACGTCCATGATCCTGCCGGGCAATATTGGTTATCTGAAAATCAGCAGCTTCTCCGGGAATATGGAAACAGACGGTGCAGCCATTGCAGATTCCTATGCTCAGTGCGCCAATTGCGACGACCTAATTCTCGACCTGACGACAAACAGCGGCGGCAGTGAGGACTATTGGGAACAATTGATTGTCGCGCCCAATATCGATAAAACCCTGAGCGCCAGTCATGTGGCGCTGGTGCGGATGAGCGAAAATAATACGCCTTATCTGGAAAACGTCTTTTCCGCAAGTGAGCTAAATACCATCGCCCAGCTGCCGGACCTGCCAAAGCTGGATGCTGCGGACCGGGCGCTGGCAACCCACTATGTCACCATCGATCACACGATTGTCCCCGCTGCCCGGCGCAGTCCGTTCCATGGCCGTTTTTGGGTGTTGGTGGGTAACGCTGTCTATTCCGCCTCAGAGTCGTTTTCCATCTTCTGCAAAGACACTGGGTTTGCCACCTTGGTGGGTACGCAGACCAGCGGCGACGGCATCGGTATCGACCCGATTTTCCTTCAGCTCCCAAACAGCGGCATCCTCGTCCAATTCACCGCCCTGTTCGGTCTGAACGCAGACGGCAGCAGCAATGAAGAGACTGGCACCACGCCGGATATCGTATCCTCCGACGGAGAAAACCCACTTGTCACGGCGCTCCGCGCCATCAACGCACAGAAAGGAGTCGAATCATGAACATCACGATTGACCACCTGAGTATGACCTACCCCACGGGCAAGCAAGCCCTGCGGGACATAAATCTGCAAATAGAGACGCCCAGTCTCATTGGTTTGCTGGGCCCCAACGGCGCGGGAAAATCCACATTGATGAAGCTGCTGGTGGCGGCGCTTTTGCCTACCACCGGAAGTATTTCCGTGGATGGCACGCCGCTGACAGCCTGTGAAAAGCATCTGAAATCCAGCCTTGGCTATCTGCCGCAGCACTTTGGCCTCTATGACGAGCTGAGCGTCTGGCAGTTTCTCGACTACATGGCGGCCCTGAAGGGCATTCAAAACAGCAAATCCGCCATCGACCGAGCCATTACAGCAACGGATTTAGCGGAAAAGTGCAAGGCCAAAATCCGCACTCTCTCCGGCGGCCAACGCCAGAGGGTGGGCATTGCCCAAGCCCTTTTGGGAACCCCTGAATTTTTAATTTTTGACGAACCGACGGTGGGCCTGGACCCGGAGGAGCGCATTCGCTTCCGCAATTTCTTTTCGGAAACGGCGCAGGATAAGCTGGTACTCCTCTCCACTCATATCATCGAAGACGTACAGTCAGTCTGCAATCAGCTCATTGTTATCGATCAGGGGCGGATTCTCTTTACCGGCACACCGGAAGCCCTCATCCGGCAAGCGGAGGGCCATGTTGGCATGTTTCTGGAACAGCGGGGCGACAGTGAAAATCCCAGCCTGCATATTACATCTCGGGTCAACACAGCCCAAGGGGTGCTTTGCCGCGGTGTGTCGGAGACATTGCCCGGTGGGGCGCAGGCGGTGGAGCCGACGCTGGAAGACGCATACCTGTTCCTCATCACTAGGGAGGGCGGGGCGCAATGAAATTTTCCGCTCTGACTCGCGTGGAGCTGGGACGGGTGGCGCGCAGCCGCCTGACCTGGCTGGCGTGTGCGCTGACCGCTCTGGCCCCTTTGGCGGGATATCAGTTTTTTCATCCAACCATTGGGGATTCCATGGCGGCGCTATACCTTGCCAATCCTCTGCTCACCTGCGGTATCGCCGGGACGCTGTGCTTTGCGATTTTGATGCTGACCACCTTGCAGCAGGCTTGCAAGAATGGCCTGAATGCATTGACGGACGCCATCGTTAGTCCCATGACCATATGTGCCGCACGCCTGATTGCGGTGCTGACGGCGGCGCTGGGTGCATCAGTGACCATCGGCCTTTTATATCTGCCCTATACCGCATGGAAGCTGGACATCGTGTTTTCTCTGTCCGACTATGTGCTGGCGGTGCTGCTGTTTATGCTTTCCGGACCTGTGATGGGCGTCCTTGCCGCCGCCGCGCTCTGGCATCTGACCCGTCGGCTGGATGTGAGCCTTGTCGCCATTTTGGCCGCATGGGTGTTCACGCGCAGCTCCATTTGCAGCGGTTTCTTTCTGCTGCACTGGAACGTACCGCTGGTACCTACGCTATCTGATGCCTTTGGCAGCGCCATCGTTTGGCGCACGGCCATCTACAGCCGGATGGTCTGGCTGTGCCTGCTGGGCGGCGCATGGTTTTTGTCCCTGCTTTGCGTGAGGCAATACGGAAAAGGTCTGCTTGGCTCGTTTCTCCGACATGCTCGCAAGTGGGCACTGCCACTGCTGGCCGTGATGCTGCTCTGCGGCGGTGGTCTGCTGTGGCGGAATCAACCCTTTGTTGATCACACCCCCGCCAACTGGCAGAAGTTGATGGACACGGAGCCGGACCGCAGCAACGCGTTCCTGACGCTGCAAAGCACGCAGTTGAATGTGAAAATTGAAAGCTATCTGCTGGGAACGATGTCAGGGGTGGCGGAGTATCGCATTCAAAACGCATCCGGCGCAGCGCAGGAGCTGTACTTAAGCCTGAAATCCGGTCATGCCATCCGCTCTATTACGGCCAACGGTGAGCCGATTGCATGGGAGGATTTAAAAAATGACAGCATCGCCGCCCACGAGGTGCGCTGCACACTTCCCGCAGACGCAGAAATCGACCTGCGGGTGGAGTACGGCGGCATGGCGCAGATGTGGAATCAGCAGGAATACGCCCTTAGTGCGGATGTCATCAGCGGCGAAAGCGTCACGATGACCAGCCGGTCGCTTGCGCCTGTGGTATCAGGTTGCGTGATGATCTCCGACGATGCGAAGGTTTCTCTGTCGATTGATTTGAAAAGCAGCCTTACGCCGGTGGGAAGCGGGACGTTGACCCGGATTTCCGAGAATGATAACGGGACGGTGACGTGGCGCATGGAGGACACGGGCACCGATCGGCTGTTCCTCTACGCAGGGGACTATGTTTGCAAGGATCTGGGCGCAGGCGACGGAACGGCCATTCCGTTTTATTACAGCAAAAAGTATCAGTCCCGGCTGGAAAATGGCGCGCTGGAGCTGATGGAGCAGGCGGTGCAGTATTGTACAGCTCATTATGGGTCCAAATTTACCGGCGACGAGGGCTTCCATGTCATCCAGACCACGGCCTTCAACTTCGGCGGCTTTGCCAACGGTAATATCAGCGGCATGGGCGAAAGCTATTTCAGCGACGAAAATCTCAACGACCCGGACAAGGGTCCGGGAAGCGCGGAGATATTGGCACATGAGATTATCCACCAGTGGTGGGGGCTGAGTGCAGCGCTGATGGACATGGAGGACAGCGCCTGGAACGACGAAGGCATCACCGTCTACACAACTTACCGCCTGATGTGCCAGATTAAGGGGCAGGAATACGCGCGGAAAAATTATGTTGAGAAGTGGGAAAACACGATGGACAATCTCAATGCATCCTTCTACCAGCGGTATCCGGAGTATGTGAAGCTTCTGCCGGAGCGGTTGCAGTCCAGCATCCGGGCCAACGCTGACGGCGCGAACTGGTATGACGGCAACGCGCTGATGATTTACCGCGCGGCGCAGTTGATCGGAGAGGAGAAGCTGGACGGGGTCTGGGCCCAGCTCTTCACCGAAGGCGGAACGGAGCTGCCGCCGTATATCAGCCTGAATGACTTTCTGACCGCTTGCGGTCTGGAGAAGGGGGATGTTGGACGTGAGTAAGATATTTCTCTATGAACTGCGCCGGATGCTGGGCAGTAAATTTTATCTCGGTTTTGGGGCGGTTATTCTGTGGTACGGCTGGCAGCTTTTGAACAACGTCACTATTTTGGGCATAGCGAATACCGCGCCTTTCTCCCCATGGAGCTTCGGTGCATATCTGACCGGACTGCTGCCACTGCTTGGCGTGGTGCTTCTGTTTTTCCTTTGGAATCTGTGCAATGCGCAGGCGCGTGGGGTGCAGAGCCTGACAGACGCCGCATCCGTGAGGCGGGAACGCTATCATCTGACAAAATATTTGGCGGCGCTGACTGCGTGGCTCTCGTTGGTCGTGGTGCTGACCATGCTTGGTATCAGCTTCCTGTGGACACTCTTTGGCGATTCTGTCCCTGTGGCGTCACTGCTTCTGGTGGCCGTTATTACATTGGTGCCGCCGGCTGCTCTGCTGCTGGGGGTCGGCGCGATGGCAGGCAGCTTGCACTCGTGGACGCTGTTTGTGCTCATGGCCCTGGCCTTTGGAGTCGGATTCCTGCCGGGCGATTTCTACGGAGCATCGCTGTTTACGGAATATCCTCTTACCCTCGGCGTGCTTGACCCCGCATTCTCCATGCCGCCATCCGTGGCAATTGGGAAATTGGCTGTGCTGCTTGTTGGTGTCGGATTACTGCTTCAAACTATGGTATCCAAAAGAGTCCGCCTTCGCGGAAATTGAGCAAACATTCAGGTGAGGCAGTTTACGTATTAATTTCCCATGATTGGCTGCCGCTTTATTTCCCTGAATGACGGTGTGGACATCATTCGCAATGACAACGACATTATGCCGTTCCGGAATCTGTTCAACGAGTTCCAAAGCAGGGACCCCAGCAAGAAAATCACGGCAGTCAAGCAGGCGAACGCCAAAATGGGGAATTACCTTGGCTGTTATGTGCCCTATGGGTACAAGGCGCATCCTGATAATAAGCACAATTTTGTCATTGATGAGGTTGCCGCCGGGGTGGTGCGGAAGATATTTGCCAATCGGCGCAAGGGCTGGGGATACCGAAAAATTGCCGCAAAGCTGAACGAAGAGCATATCCTGTCGCCCCTCGATTATTACTCAGGTTTTTGTCGGTTCGTTTTGTATATCGTTTCAATGCATCTTGAAAGGTCTGTGCTTCCATATCGTTCCGACACCGAATCAAATCGCAGGCCGCGCGTTCCATGTCGAATGTCGGCACAGTATGTCCGAAGGGGGTCTTTGCATGGGTAATGCCGATGGAGTACAGCTCCTTTTTCACCGGATAAACGGTAATTCCGTCCGCTTTTAATCGGGTCGGGCCATATCCCCCTTTGAACCGAAACGGAATAAGGCGACGGCTCGCGGTCAGTGAGGTCATGGAAGAACAGTGCACTTTCATGGGAGAACACTGCCTGTGCGCAGCGCAGGTGCAGCAGATACATTTCATCGACCCATTCGTCTCTGGAAACATAGATTCCATGTGCAGCCTGCTCTAAATTATTTTGCCGGATGTATTGGTAAAACACCGGCTTGGGAACGCCTGCGGCAATCACAGCCAAAGCTTGGAAAATTCCATCACAGGTGGTTCTTAATCATATATTGATGTTTGCTTTTCTGGCCTGTGACATCAGCTGACGGACAGGAAGCTGATAAAGATTTCCGTCCTTCACGAAATTGCTGCCGCACTGGCGAAATTCAAACTTCACACCCTGCCGCAGGCACTGCTCCCGCACATCTAAGACCCAAGCATAGTCCAGTGGTCTTGCATTTCGGTCGGACTCGCCGCCCACCACCACAAGTTCCACATCGCCCAGATGCCGCTCAATGTTCATCTTCTCCAGCATGGGCTGAAGAATGATGTTTTTATGAACAATGGGAAGCGTATCAAAGAGGGGCAGCCGCTTGTCTGCCTCCGCCTGATTTTCCACAGTACAGCCAACGGTCACATTCTCGTAGCCGTCGCCCCAGTCGGGTGGGATGCAGTCCACAAACCGCTCAATGCGTTTCGTCAGAAATAGAAAGTTCAGATCGGGCCGCTCACGCATCATGCGCCAGCAGTCGCTGCGCCACTGGTCTGCGTCGGGCAGCAGGAAGTCGGAGGAAAAGCAGAGATAGACCGTTTCACCGGACTTTATCTTGTATTCGCCCCTCTTTTCGCCCCTCTTATACCGCTCTACGGGCGCACAGAAGCTATCCGCTTTCGTCACCACATTCGTGTCCACGCCCCGCCTTGCGTCCCCCTTGTGGATGTAACAAAACCGACAGCCCTCGCTGTATTTGTGGCAGCCCCGCCACGGATTCCACATTGCCATGGTAAACCTCCTGCACTTACAGCCAGACTGCCCAGTCACCGTAGTCAAACGTGCCGCTGCCGTGATGCAGCTTGCCCTCAGCGTCAAACTCGCGGAATGCGTCCCGCATACGAATCAAAATCTCGGGCTGGATATCCAGCGTGTGGTGGGCGGGAAACACCTGTTTCACCGGCAGCGCCGCGACTTTTTCAAGGCTTTTAAGATACGCTTGCGGGTCGGTGGAGGGATAGTAGGCAAAGAGCGTGTCCTTATAGACCAGGTCGCCGGTGAACAAATACCCTGTCGCGTCTTCCCAGAAGCACATATGCCCGGGGGAGTGCCCCGGTGTGTGGAGCACGGTGATTTCCCTTCCGCCGAGGTCGATGGTATCGCCGTCTTGCAGAACCCGCGTCGGCGTTCCCTGAAAGAACTGGTAAGTAGCCACATCATAGCCATTCGGCAGGTCACAGCGGTCAACCACCATGCCGTGAATTGTCTCCATGCTCAGGGGAAACTCGCCGGAAAGCCAGTTCAACTCCGCTTCATGGGCGTAGAAGTCGGAGTAATATTTGTGGCCACCGATATGATCCCAGTGGATGTGTGTGGCGACCGCCGTCACCGGCCTGTCCGTCAGCTTTTTTACCTCCGCTGAAATGTCGCAGATGCCAAGTCCTGTGTCAATGAGCAGCGCCCGGTCGCCTCCCTCCAGCAGATAGCAATGAGTCTCCTCCCAGTGGCGGTATTCGCTGATGATGTGCGTCTTTTCATCAATCTGGTCGATGGTGAACCATGGTTTCATATGATAACCCCCTCGCAGTGGTCGATTTCATGCTGAATAATCTGAGCTGTCCAGCCGGTGAAGGTCTTGATACGAACCTGAAAATCCCGGTTCTGCCAGCGTACCTTGATGGACTTCCAACGCAGCGCCTTGCGTGTGCCGATTAGCGACAGACAGCCCTCCTCGGCATCATAAGGTTGGGTTTTTTTGATGATTTCCGGATTGAACATCACCATGCATTCACCGTCATTATCAATGGCGATGATGCGCTTGGAAATGCCGATCATATTCGCCGCCATGCCCACGCAGCCGTCCTTGTGGGCGGTCAGCGTCTCCAGCAGGTCGTCCGCCACCGGAATGTCCGCCTGTGTTGCAGGCTCCGAGACCTGCTTTAAAAAGTCCTCATCTATCATGATTTCACATACCATTATTCATCGCTCCTTTTGTGTTGCCAAAAAGTCTGCCTTTTGATAGAACCCTTTGCAATTCCGATTCAACGTGGGAGAGCTGACGGTGATCGCAAACTCCTCCACGGAGGAGAAAAGCGCCGCCACACATAAAATCAAGCCGGACGCGGTCAGTATATTCGCAATATAGTTCATCACTGACATCAACGCCCTTTTTTATCATTCTATCACACTTTCCAATTATTGTCGTGAAAAAACATCCAAGTGTTTGGGCGCACAATATTCTCTATTCCGCGTTTTCTCCCCACTCGGACGAGGGGCCACTCTGGACATTCGAAGAATTTGCCAAGGTTTAATTAGCGTTCAAAATCTGCGGGGCTGTAATCAAAGAATACGGCGGCGGATGAAAGGCGCACCGAGATAACAAAAGGCACAGAACCGGAGTCATCACTCCATTTCTGTGCCTTTCGTCTGTTATACGCTTTTGAGCTTTCCGGTGTGCGGGTTACGGGATTCAGGCCGTACCAGCTGCCGCGCCGTGCGGCGTTCCTCTTTTGCTGCTCCTTCTTGGAGAGCTTCTCAAAGGGAATGAATTTTTCCATCGTGATTCTCCTTTCGTGGATGGGTGTAGCCGATGATAGCAGAAACACAGCCGCTTGTCAAACGCAGCGTTTGAACGCCACCGTCTGCGCCTTCATGGAGATTTTACCCACCTCGTAACCGTAGGCGGGCAGCTCCTTCTTAAAGGTCAGAAAGGCGTGGTCAATGGGAAAGCCCAGAATCTGTTCTATCTCGGCATAGGTCAGCGTGAAGCAGTCCTCCGTGCGCCCGCCGATGGCCTTCCAAAGCGGCTCATATTTACTCATCATCCGTCCCCCCCGACCTGTTGTTATACCAAGTGATATAGATATGCCCAACTGCAAATATAACGCCGAATGCCGTCAGCAGCCAATGCCGAAAAATCACGCCCCGCAGAATGAAGATGGCACTGGGCAAGATCGCCAGCCACAACGCGGCGGACAGCGACGGCCTGCGAAAATAGACCGCCCAGAAAATGAAATAAGCCAGCAGCAGCGCAGGAAGCAGAAACAGCCAGATCACAAGCTCCTCCGGGGACTTGAAGCCGAACTCCCACACGAAAAGCGGAAAGACCATCATCGACATGGAGCCATACCGCCCGACCTGCTCCAGCATGGGCATCGGCTTGCAGATGCATTTATTTTCTATATGAGGATTGCGCCGTGCGTAAATTAAGTTAGGAATCATCATCAGCGCAACGATAAAAAAGCCTGTAAGATTCAGAAAACCGAACTGCATACGGCCACCCCCTTGTGAAACTATCATAGCACGAAAACAAGAGATCGTCATGCTTTTCTGAAGCGATTACAGCATCCTGAACCCCCTGCCCTGCGCTCTTGTTGCCAACCCTCACGCAAGGGGTTATACTAAAAACATTATTGAAGCAGCGGACGGAGAACGCAAAATGAGAGAAGTTGACCCCAAAAACACCAACCGCGCTATGAGCTACGAATATTATATCGACGCGCCCATGCCCATGGTCACCATCTTCAAAACGATGGATGTGACGCACCTCGCAAGGCTCGCGAAAAAGGGATATCCTTTTAACATGCTCATGTGCTGGTGCATCGCCCGCGCCGCGCAGAGTGTTCCGGAATTCTATCTGCTGCCCGTGGGCAAGAAGCTGATGCAGTACGACAGTCTGGGCGTCAATGTGATTGTTAAAAACAAGCGCGGTGAACTGTGCACCTGCGACATTCCGTTTTGCGGCGAGCTGGACGAATTTGCCCGTACCTATTCGGAGCTGACGGAGCGCTGCCGGGAAAACTGCGAGAATTACGAGCTGCCCGATCGCATGATCGTCGGCACCTCTGCGCTGGTCAATTACGATCTGGACGGTGTGGCGAATTTCTACAGCGGCATCTTTAACAACCCCTTCCTCATCTGGAGCAAATACCGCCGCCGCTGGCTGAAAACCGAGTTGAAGCTGTCCTTCCAATTCCATCATGTGCAGATGGACGGTGAGCAGGCCTGTCGCTTTCTCGAAAACTTACAGGAGTGTATGAACCGATGAGGATTTTGGTGGACGCGGACGGCTGCCCGGTGGTGGACAGCACCATTGCGCTGGCAAAAGCGCACAACATAGAATGCTTGCTGCTGTGCGACACTTCCCATGTCTTTGAACGAAATGGTGCAAAGACGCTGACCTTTTCTAAGGGGGCGGACAGCGTGGATTTCGCATTGGTCAATCTGGTTCAGCCCGGCGATATTGTGATTACGCAGGACTACGGTCTTGCCGCCATGTGCCTTGCGCGGAACGCCGTGGTGCTCAATCAGGACGGCATGGAGTACACGCCGAACAATATCGACGCCCTACTCTTACAGCGCCACGTGGCCAAAAAGATCCGCAACGCCGGCGGGCGGCTCAAGGGTCCCTCCAAACGCAGACATGAGCAGGACGACGCGTTTCGGGCTAAGCTGGAAGATCTGCTCAATCAATGTTTCGGCTAGGCTGCTGATACAGGCAATAGAAGTTGAACCATTCGAAATTACCGAATGGTTCAACTCATTGGAGATAACGTGCCCGCAGCTAATTATCATGTTGGGTAAGGCATCTGGAAAATCTGCATGGCTGTAATCAAAGAAATACGCCGGCGAGAACGGCCGGATGCAGACGAGGCCGGGTGATAATTCCCCGTTCTCTTGCTATGTGGCGTTTATTTTTCATCTTTTGCGTCGTCGACTGGCATGGTTATGACCTTAAGCTCCGGTTCAGGAGTGTTCACGTATAGTTCCTCGCATTCCCGCTGAGCAGCGATGAGCGGGTTGACCGCCTCCTCCGAAGCACGGAACAACTTCAGGTACATCTCTTTATAATCCGGATAATCCGGCATATCCATTCACCTCACAGGGTATAGTTTAGAACAATTTGTTCCGCTACGCTGAATGTGATGATGCAAATGGAAATATACCCGAGAATCCGGAATTTGCGGGCCTCTCCGTCCTGTATCACCAGATACCCAAGGTCCTTTGCAGCACAAGGCTGACCACGGTAATACCCACCCAGCAGCAGGCCCCCAGAGCCAAAGGCTTCCCTCCGGTTTTAATCAACTCAACGAGATTGCTGTTCAGCCCAATGGCCGCCATTGCCACCACAATAAAAAACTTGCTCAGTTCCTTCACCGGGCCAAAAACCGCCGCCGGAACCCCCATCCGCAGCGCCACGGTGGTGACAACGGAGGCCGCCACAAAGTAGAGAATAAAGAAGGGGAAAATATCCCGGAGCCGCAGGGCCTTCCCCGTGCCTCCGGCAGCCTTTTCCCGGCGGGCGCGCATCAGGGCCAGCACCAGCGTGATGGGAATGATGGCAAGGGTTCTGGTCAGCTTTACAGTCACGGCCTTGTCCAGCGTGGCGGACCCGAGATTCCACATGCTGTCCCATGTGGAAGCGGCGGCGGTGACAGAGGAGGTATCATTGATAGCCGTGCCTGCAAACACGCCGAACGCCTCGCCGGAACCAGTGTCAAAGCCCAACACGCTTCCAAGGAGAGGAAACAGCACCGCCGCCAACACATTGAAAAAGAAAATCACCGAGATGGCCTGCGCCACCTCTTTATCGTCCGCGTCGATCACAGGGGCGGTGGCGGCGATGGCGCTGCCGCCGCAGATGGAGGAGCCTACCCCCACTAGCGTGGAGATGTTTCCGGGGATGCGAAGCACCCTGTGGAGTGCGGCGGCAATCGCAAGAGAGGTTGCGATGGTGCATAGGATGATGGGCAGGGACTGCTTCCCCGTCTCGATCACCACCCGCAGATTCATCCCAAAGCCAAGTAAAATCACTGCCCACTGAAGAATCTTTTTGGAGGCAAATTTTATTCCGCTCTCCAAACGGCCCCTGCTTCGCAGGAAAAGCGCGATCACCATTCCCGCCAGAATGGCAATCACCGCCCCGCCCACCACAGGAAACCGCTTGCCCAGCAGCCAGGACGGCGCGGCAATCGCCAGACACAGCAACAGCCCCAGCCCATTTTTCTTTAAAAATTGCATTGGTCTCTCCTCTTTTCACAAAATTCTCTTGCTATCATACGCCTTTTATCGCGGAAATTCAAACGTCTTATTTGTTTTAATTGGCGATAGAAGATTTCATACTTTTGTAACAATCCTCGCTTTTTCGGTTAACATATTGCCGTTATTATAATACTTGCAAGAGACAAAACTTCTTTTCATCCAATCTTCCAAAAGCAAAACGGGCCAGCCTGCCGGCTGGCCTGTTTTGCTGCGCCTGCACCTTGTGCGAAAAGACGACGGTTTCCGTTTTTCTCCGTTTACTCCGGAGCCTGCTCGCCAGTCGGCGAATGATTAGACTCTTCCCCGCAGAACTGCTCCAGCAGCGTCTTGATTTCGCTGAGCAGTTCGTTCTGATAGCTGAGGGCGCAGCAGATATAATGCAGCGTGGACTCCGGGAGCGCCGGGCCGCCGGGCTGCGGGATAGGATGAACCCACCGGCGGACCTCCGGTTCGCAGGCGCCCGCTTCCGGGATGGGGGAAGCAGCCGCGCTCCGGTCCCGATTGAATTTGTTTTCCATCAAAGCTCCCTCCAGTTCTAAACTGTGCCGGTTTCCGGGCGGCTTTTGCCTCCCGTCACCGATGCCCGTGGAGATATTTTTCCTTGGTGGCAATTCCGCCCCGGATATGGCGCTCCTGCTTGTTCACGTCCAGCACCCGCCGCGCCTGCGCCGCCAGCGCCGGATTCATTCTGGGCAGCCGCTCTGTGATATCCTTATGTACGGTAGATTTGGAAATTCCAAATTTTCCGGCGGCGGCGCGGACCGTCGCCCGGTTTTCTATAATGTACTGGGCCAGTTGCTCGGCCCGCTCCTCCATGTTTCCCTTCAAAAAGCAACACTCCCCGCCTTGCGTTGCTCCATCCTATGCAAAAAGCCGGGCGGTTATGTACGCCAAACGCGCGGGGCGGCCCGATGCGGAAATTCGCTGTCTTTTAGAAGACAGTTCGCCCCCGATTGCGGCAAATCTGCATGTTCATATGCCCCTTTTGCAATTTACTCCAACTATAAGAAAGCACCAAATTCTTTTGTTAATTAATATGTACAAAAAAGTTTAAATTTCTCCCAGAATATACTTGACAATTTATATCCAGAATAGTAGAGTGGAAGACACAAAGGAGATGAAACATTGCTTCTTACAAAGGAAACGGATTACGCTCTGCGGATTTTGCGGGTACTTGCGGACGAGGAGCGGGCCACTGCGGCGCAGCTTGCCCGGGGAGAACAGATTCCCCAGCAGTTTGCCTACAAAATTTTAAAAAAGCTTGAAAAAGGCGGGATTGTCCGAATTTTACGCGGAGCGGATGGCGGCTATATTTTGGCGGCCAAGCTGGAACAGGTGTCGCTTTTCCGACTGATGCAGGTCATGGAAGAGGATTCCTTCATCAGTCCATGTATGAATCCAGACTATCAGTGCCTTTGGTGCAAGGCGCACGGAAACACCGTCTGCCGCGCGCATATCAATTTAACCTCCATCCAGAAAAAGCTGGATCAGGAACTGGAGACTCACAGCCTTCAGGAAATCTTATTCGACGGGTAATTACTTTTTGCGCTTTCAAAGTGGACATATTTTGTCGAATATGGTGGTCAATTAAAAAGGGGGAAGCAGTATGTTATTCACGACCACGCAGCAGCAGGAAAAGCTTCGTGCCAAGGTCCGAGCGTTTGCGGAAGAGGAGATTAAGCCCCTCGCCTTCCTCATGGACAAGGAAAACCAGTTTCCCGATGAAGCGGTGGCAACTCTGGGAAAAATGGGGCTGATGGGCATTCCCTTCCCGAAGGAGTACGGCGGAGCAGGCCTGGACATGATCAGCTACGCCGTCGCGGTGGAGGAGCTGTCCCGAGTTGACGGCGGCTCCGGCGTCATTCTGTCGGCGCACACCTCCTTGGGTACCTGGCCCATCTTCGGGTTTGGCACCGAGGAACAGAAGAAAAAATATCTCGTCCCGCTGTGTAAGGGCGAAAAAATCGGCGCATTCGGTCTGACCGAGCAAAACGCAGGCTCCGACGCGGGCGGAACAGAAACCACCGCAGTGGATAAGGGCGACCATTATCTGCTGAACGGCGGAAAAATTTTCATTACCAACGCGCCCAAGGCCGATACATATGTGGTGTTCGCAGTGACCACTCCCGACATCGGCGTAAAAGGCATTTCCGCTTTTATTGTGGAAAAGGGCTGGAAGGGCTTTGAATTTGGCGACCACTACGACAAAATGGGCATTCGCTCCTCCTCCACCGCGGAGTTGATTTTCAACGATGTAAAGGTTCCGAAGGAAAATCTGCTGGGCAAGGAGGGCGAGGGCTTTAAAATCGCCATGGCCACGCTGGACGGCGGACGCATCGGCATCGCGGCGCAGGCGTTGGGCATTGCGCAGGGCGCGTTCGAGCAGGCGGTGAGCTATGGCAAGGAGCGTGTCCAGTTTGGCAAGCCCATCGGCTTCCAGCAGGCCATTTCCTTCAAAATCGCGGACATGGCCACCAAACTGCGCACGGCGCGGTTCCTAGTCTATTCGGCGGCAGAGTTGAAGGAGAACCACGAGCCCTTCGGCATGGAATCCGCCATGGCCAAGCAGTATGCCTCCGACATTGCATTGGAGGTCACCAACGACGCGCTCCAGATTTTCGGCGGCAGCGGCTATCTCAAGGGCATGGAAGTCGAGCGGATGTACCGCGACGCGAAAATCACCACCATCTATGAGGGCACCAACGAGATTCAGCGGGTGGTCATTGCCTCGCACATTCTGGGAAAGCCGCCCAAGGAGGAAAGCGCTTCCTCCAGTCGGTCTAAAAAGCCCGCGCCCATCACCGGAATCCGGAAAAAGCAGATTTTCCGGGATGGGGCCGCCACGGAGCAGGTTTCCGCATTGGTGGATGCGCTGAAAAAGGACGGCTTTGACTTTGCGGTGGGGATTCCTCTGGATACGCCCATTGTGCAGGCAGAGCGCGTGGTTTCCGCAGGCAAGGGCATCGGAGACAAGGAAAACATGCTTCTGGTGGAGAATCTGGCCAAGGCCGCGGGCGCCGCAATCGGCTCCTCCCGCCCGGTGGCTGAAACGCTGAAGTATCTGCCGCTCAACCGCTACGTTGGTATGTCCGGCCAGAAATTCACCGGCAACCTCTATATCGCCTGCGGTATTTCCGGGGCCAGCCAGCATCTAAAAGGCATTAAGGATGCGGGAATCATCGTGGCGGTCAACAAAAACGGCAACGCCCCGATTTTTAAGAACTGCGACTACGGCATCGTGGGCGACGTGAATGAAATTCTGCCCCTGCTCACCGCTGCGCTGGACACCGGTGACAAGCAGCCCGCCCCTCCCATGGTGAAGATGAAGCGCCCCCGCATGCCCAAGCCGGAGCCCATCGGCCCCCGCTATGTTTGCAGCGGCTGCGGTTATGAATATGTGCCTGAGTTTGGCGACATGGAGAGCGAAATCGCGCCGGGTACGCAGTTCAAGGATTTGCCGGAAGACTGGGCCTGCCCTGAGTGTGCCGAGTCCAAGGACCAATTCATTCAGGCTTAAAACCGAAGGGAGGAAAAAATATGTATAGTGTAAGAAATGTAACCGAGGACGTATACTGGGTAGGAGCCAACGACCATCGCCTTTCTCTGTTTGAAAATGCATATCCCATTCCCAGAGGTGTTTCCTATAACTCCTATCTTTTGATGGACGAAAAGACCGCCCTGTTTGATACAGTGGATTGGTCCGGCTGCCGCCAGCTTCTTGAAAACATGGAGCACGTTTTGGCGGGCCGCCCGCTAGACTATCTTGTTATCAATCATCTGGAACCAGACCACGCAGGCTCTATTGAAGAAATTTTGCTCCGGTGGCCCAACGTGGTGATTATCAGCAACGAAAAGGCCTTCATGATGATGCGCCAGTTCAAGTTCCCGGTGGATGAGCACACGATCGTTGAGGTGAAGGAAGGCGATACCTTCAGCTTCGGGAAACATCTGGTTACATTTGTGTTTGCCCCCATGGTTCACTGGCCGGAGGTCATGGTGACCTTTGACACCACCGACGGCGTGCTCTTTTCCGCCGACGCGTTCGGAACCTTTGGCGCTCTGGACGGGAAGCTGTTTGCCCGCCGGTATCTGACCAACATTGTTGGAAAATACGGCCCTCATATTCAGCTCATCCTGAAAAAGGCCGGAGGCATCCTGAACCAGATCAAATACATCTGCCCACTCCACGGACCGGTGTGGCGCAAGGACCTGATGTATTTTATCCAGAAGTACGATACGTGGAGCCGCTATGAGCCGGAGGAGAAGGGCGTGATGATTGTATACGCCTCCATGTACGGCAATACGGAGTCCGCCGCGCAGGCGCTGGCCGCGCGGCTGTGCGACAAGGGCATGACGAAGGTCGCCATCTATGATGTCTCCTCCACAGACGTCTCCCAGCTTATTTCGGAAACCTTTAAGTACAGCCATCTGGTGTTGGCCTCGGTTACGTATAACCTTGGGATTTATCCGGCGATGCACAACTTCCTCATGGATATGAAGGCGCTGAACGTGCAAAGCCGCACTGTGGCCATTATGGAAAATGGGTCTTGGGCCATCAAATCTGGCGATCTGATGCAGAAGTTCCTCGACGAGGAAATGAAGAATATGACCGTGCTGAACGAGCGGGTGAGCATGGCCTCCTCTCTGCACGAGGACAAGGCATTTGAGCTGGAAACACTGGCGGACGCCATCATGGAGTCCATGCAGTAAGACCCGCGGAATCAGCTCCCTCCCCCAACATTGTTAAATACGCAAGAAAACGGGACCTGTCGCAAGCCTAAGGCTTGCGACAGGTCCCGTTTTTTATTTGCATTTTTGCATCTGTGTGCCGGGTATCTGTTTAACCACTTTTTAAAGCAGCGAATATTACGAAAACCACTATGGCCAGACTTCACCTCTCGGACTTCCCTTCCGAAGGCGCAGATGATCCGCCGCTCTCCTCCCGGCAAGGGACCGCATAGAAACCCAGCCGGGCAGCGGCCAAAGTCAGGGCGTCTCTTGAAGCGCGTGGTAACGGGTGGTCACGTTCCGGATAAACTCCTGCTCAGAGTCAGACAACACGGCCCCTTTACGGGTGATCAGGCCGAACTCCAACCTCTCCTTGCAGTTTTGAATGGGGATGGAGACGCACTGATACAGAGAATCCTGCGTGGAAAAGCCCTGAATCCCAATTGTATAAAAATCACTCTCGGAAATCAGGTGCATCAGCGCCGCCCGTCCATACACATAGATGATGCGGGAAGAATTGTTCAGATCGGTCTGATGGTCCTCCGTGGAAATATTATAAATAAAATCTTCATACTGTCCTATATAGCGGACAAACCCATAGTCCCTCAAGTTCTTCAGCGTGACAGGAATGTTCCTGCGCAGAAGCTCGTGGTTTTTGGACACGACGATGTGCGGCGCCATAGTGACCAGCGGCGTCAGCTCCAGCCCTTTTTCGGAAAGAAGCTTGTGAAAGCGCTCTGCCTCATGGCTTGCAAAGTGAATGCACCCTACATCGCAAACGCATTCCTCCACATCTGACACCACATCCAGCGTAGTCCCCTCGTTTAGAAAATAAGTAAATTTAGGAAGACGCTGTCGGCGGGTGCACACCTCGTTAAAACTTTCCATCGTATGAGTAAATTTGGTCATGGAGAGCCTCATGCAGTCCCCCTCCGGCTCGGTCCGGCAGGAGACCTGCTTAAGGCTCTCCATCTCCTTAAGAATGACCTTAGAGTGCTCCAAAAAGGCTTGTCCCTCCGCCGTGAGCGTAACGCCCTGTTTGGTCCGCTGAAACAGGGGCACTCCCGCGTCCGTCTCCATGTCCCGAATGATGTGGCTGAGATGTGGCTGGGAAATGTATAGCTCCTGCGCCGCGCGGTTGATTGACCCATAGCGGGCCACCGCACAGAAAAACTCCAGATGCTTGATATCCATGCTGCTCTCTCCTTTATCCCGGCACACACGCCGGGGCGTGCGTCCGCCCGGACAGGCTGGGCCTCGCCTTCCCCTTTTTGCATATATTTTCTATTATAGCGCATTTTTCAGACAAATGATGCAGTGATTTAGTATGCGAAATCGACAAAGAATTTTTGGCAAATCAGTCGAATTTGCTATAACGGCTGCTGCATAACCCTATCGGAGATTGCTATTATACATTTGCCAAAAAATATGTTAGGATATTGTTAAATATAAGGCGTTTTGCCCAATTCCATCTCCGTATTTAAAGGCAAACCGATAGAAAAAGGGAGAATGATTTCCGATGGCTCGCAATGAACTGATTGAAAAAACGCTGGTTGATGCGATGGATTATGCCCGCACCTTCCTTCACACAGGAAAGGTGGCGACCTATATCCCCGAGCTTGCCAAAGGATATCCCGACAAACTGGGGGCCTGCGTCATCACCACCGACGGGGAGATTTATTCCGCAGGCGACTGGCATCAGGAATTTACCATCCAAAGCATTTCCAAAACCCTCACTCTTATCATGGCTTTGCAGACGGCGGGTTATGACAGAGTGTTCAGCAAGGTGGGGGTGGAGCCGACCGGCGACGCATTTAATTCGCTGGTGCGGCTGGAAACGAAAAACACCCATCCTCTCAATCCCATGATTAACGCAGGCGCCATTGCCACCGCTGACTGCTGCATGGACAGCAAGGACCCCTCCGGGGATTTTCTGGCGCTCACCCGAAGACTTTGCCGCAGGGATACCATTCATCTGGACGAAGCGGTGTTTCAGTCTGAAAAAAAGGCGGGGATGCGCAACCGTTCCATGGCATACCTCATGCAGGGCGACAATATTCTGGAACATGACGCCGAAGACGTGGTGGACCTGTATTTTTGGATGTGTTCGCTCAGCGTGAACGTGGAGGATTTGGCAAACTATGCGCTGATTCTGGCCAATAACGGCGTGGACCCCCGCACCGGCGAGACGCTTTTGGAGGACTGGATTGTGCGCATTGTGAAAACCCTGATGGTGACCTGCGGAATGTATGACGCCTCCGGAGAGTTTGCCATGAAGGTGGGCATCCCGGCCAAGAGCGGCGTGGGCGGCGGCATTATGGGAACCGTGGAGCGGAAAATGGGGCTGGCGGCCTTCAATCCGGCGCTGGACCCCAAGGGAAACAGCGTGGGCGCATACCGTGTGCTGGAATATCTTTCGCATTATTTGGGACTTCACTATTTCTCCGGCTCCGGTTATACGGTATAATGTAAAATCGCGGCTGACGGCTTCGCACACAGCTTGCCGCGTAAAACGGCGACACAGACAAAGGGGGTGTTCTATCAACAGCTTTGCCTTGCCAAACGCGAATTGCGGTAAGGCGCCAAGGATTTCTGCAAATTTAAGGACGAAAGAGAGAGGTACACCATGATATTGAAAATTTTGGATGGACTGGACAGCTTTTTGTACTACCCGGTACTAATTGTTGTCCTGCTGGCAGCCGGTCTGTTTTTCTCCGTGCGCACCGGCTTTGTTCAGCTCCGGCTCTTCCCCGAATCGATCCGCGTGGTGATGGAAAAGCCCTCTTCCGAGGGAAAAATTTCTTCATTTCAGGCGCTGATGGTCTCCACTGCCTCCCGCGTGGGTACCGGCAACATTGTGGGTGTTTCCACCGCGGTGTGTCTGGGCGGCTATGGCGCGGTGTTTTGGATGTGGCTGATCGCCATCATCGGCGGCGCTTCCGCGTTTGTGGAAAGCACTCTGGCACAGGTCTACAAACGCAGGGACGAAAACGGCGACAGCTATGGCGGCCCGGCCTATTACATTGAAACGGCCCTCCATAACCGCGGTCTTGCCGTTTTATTTTCCGTGTGTCTGATTCTCACCTATGCGGGCGGCTTCAACATGCTGGCTTCTTACAACCTGCAATCCACCTTCTCTGTATACGGCTTTTACGATGCCAAAACCTCTCCGTGGGTGATCGGCATGATTCTGGCGATCCTCGTGGGCTGGTGCATTCTGGGCGGCGGCCGCCGCGTGGTGAAAGCCACCAGCGCCATCGTCCCCTTCATGGGCCTGATGTACATCGCCGTTTCTTTGATCGTTTTGGTTTCCAACGCAAGCCTGATTCCCGCCGTATTCAAGGAAATCTTCCGCGACGCGTTTGATTTCAAGGCGATTTTCTCGGGTATTGCAGGTTCCTGCATGATGTATGGCATCAAGCGCGGACTTTACTCCAACGAAGCGGGCGTTGGTTCTGCCCCCAACGCCGCAGCGGCTGCCGACGTTTCCCACCCTGTCAAACAGGGGCTCGTACAGGTTTTGTCCGTGTTTATTGACACCATTCTGATTTGCAGCGCCACGGCGCTGATGTGCCTGTGCTCCGGTGTGGAGCCCACCGCCGAGCTTGCCGGCGCGCCCTACGTGCAGGAGTCCGT
Source organism: Oscillibacter sp. (assembly GCF_032018205.1). Taxonomy (GTDB): domain Bacteria; phylum Bacillota; class Clostridia; order Oscillospirales; family Oscillospiraceae; genus Oscillibacter. The sequence goes on from NZ_DALZOY010000010.1 coordinate 31,699, forward strand.
CAAAACCATCATGGGTAATTTCGGCCCTATCTTTGTCACGACGGCAATGGTCCTCTTTGCGTTTACCACGCTGCTGGGCAACCTCTTCTATGTGGATAACGCCTTAACCTTTATTCACCGCAAAGTGCCCAGCAAGCGCTTTATGCTGGGCTTCCGTCTGGTGTGCGCGGCGATAATTGTCATCGGCGCGGCCCTGTCCATGTCCGCAGCGTGGGCCATTGCTGATATTATGATGGCCATTATGTGCCTGATCAACCTTCCGGCGTGCATTGTTCTCAGCAAGGTGGCGGTCAATGCCTGCCGCGACTATGTGGCCCAGAAGAAAGCGGGCAATAATCCCGTCTTCCACGCCGCCGACATCGGGATGGATGTCAGCCAGTTGGACTACTGGAAGTAATTCTTCTCCTCTGAGGCTGCTTCAGGCGGCGAGTATTGGAGTCTGCCAAAGAATAGGCCGCTCCGTAAGGGCTAAAGCTCTTGCGGAACGGCCTGTCTTAATTTTACACAAAAAAGCACTCCAAACGTTATCCAGCATAGTATGTTGGATAACGTTTGGGGTGTAATCTGCTTTTTCCTCACCCGACGGATGCCGCCTGCTCCTGCTCCTTCAACTCCTTCTTCAAAAGATCAAGGATTGCAAGGTCGGCGCTCCAATAATAAGCAGACTCTCCCAGCAATGCGGTAATTCCCGCCCGATCAAAATAAGCGCGGACGGAAGTCGTCACACCGCAAAAGGCGACTGTCTTTCCCTCTTCCTTCATGCTCTGGCAAAGCTCCAACATCGTCTGAACGCCCGACACATCCACACTGGGCATTCCCCGCAGAGACAAAATAACATGATCATATGGGGGCATTTCTCTGATGCAGCGATTAAATTCATCCACCGCGCCAAAAAACAAAGAACCGGTCACATAGGCCACGCCGGAAGTCTCCCAAACAGCGGCTTTTTCATCCGGCACATCCCGCAGCCGATTTGCGTCAATCGCAGAAAAGCTGACGGAGATATGGCTGACACGGGACATATACAAAATAACGGAGTACAGCACACCCAGCAAAATTGCCATGGTCAGATCAAAGACCACAGTGGCCAGCATCGTCACGAAAAACTGGCTGATGCCGGACTTAAAGCGGTGCGAAAAGATGTACCGGATTCCGTCCCAGTCGTTCATGCGCCATGCCGTGACCATCAGCACCCCTGCCAGCGCCGCCAGCGGCAGCTTTGCCATAACGCCGCCCAGCAGCAGCATGGACGCCAGCAGAAATACGGAGTGAAACACGCTGGTAAGTCTGGTTTGCTGCCCAGACTTCACCGCCACGCTGGTGCGGGCGATGGCCGCCGTGGCGGGTACGCCGCCAAACAAGGGCAGCAGCATGTTTCCAACGCCCTGTGCAATCAATTCCTGATCGGCATTGAACGTCTCGTTTTTCATTCGGGCGGCGGACGCACCGCACAGCAGGCTTTCAATCATGCCCAGCGCCGCAATGGTGACAATCGGCGAGCCTAAGCTCGCCAGCATCCCAAAGCTGTCGCCGTCAAGGGTCAGGCGGTCGCTCAGCAGCAATGAGCGCGGAATATCGCCCACGGTCGTCAAGCCGTCCATGCCAAACGCAATCGACGCCACAGCCGCCAGAACAATTCCCGCCAGAGACCCGGGCACCTTTGCACCCCATTTCTTAGGCCAGAGCAGCATCACCGCCACCACCAGAACACTCACACCCACCGCCTGCCAATTGGGATAAAACCCGAGTCTTCCATAAGAGGCCAGTTTTTCCAAATTAGAGCTTCCCTGAGAAACAGTTCCAAAAAAATTATCAATCTGCCCCATGGCAATAATGACCGCAATCCCGGAGGTAAACCCCATCACCACGGGCATTGGAATAAATGAAATCAGGCGGCCCATTCGGAAAATTCCCGCAATCAGCAGCAGTGCTCCCGCGGCAAAGCTGGCCAAAAATACGCCCTGCAATCCGTAGGTTCCCACAATGCCAATCAGCACGGCGCTCATAGCGCCGGTGGGCCCGGATATCTGATAGGACGCGCCCCCCAGCAAGGCAATCACCACACCGGCAATAATCGCCGTCACAAGACCGGCCGCCGCCGTGGCGCCAGAGCTGACGCCAAATGCCAAGGCCAGCGGCAGCGCCACCGCGCAGGCCGTCAGTCCGGCCATTGCGTCCTGCATCAGGCCCGGGGAGCCATATCCCCGAAACTCATTTTTTAAATCCGATATGAACCGCAAAAACAAAGCAAATTCCCCCAAAATCGTTCTAAAGACATACGTTTTTCAGTATAACACAACTCATCTGGAGGGGCAAGTTTTAATATGGATTCGGGCAAGCGTCCGGAAATTGTGAAATCATTCAAGCGCGCAAGTCATTTCACCCCGTAAAAAATTCGCCTGCCGCAAATGCTGAACGCATAACGCCGCCGCCCGCGAAAGCGGGCGGCGGCGTCTCATCATTTTTACTTGCGCGTTTCCAGATAATCGTTCAGCTCTGCGTTTTTTACGTCGGTGATAAACATATGTCCCGGCGCATGGGTGATAACGATGGGCGGCTTCGCATGTTCCACCGCCGCCTGCGGCGTGACGCCGCAGGGCCAGAATACAGGGATTTCGCCGGGTTTGATCTCCACGGCATCTCCGTAATCCGGCTTCATGATGTCCTGAATTCCAATCTGCGCCGGGTCGCCCATATGGACAGGCGCACCATGGACATTGGGCATCTTTTCCGTAATGGCTCTGGCAATTTCGGCGTGCTCCGGGGTCATGGGGCGCATGGAGCAGACCATGGGGCCATAAAACGGTCCCGCCTGCACCGTTGCAATGTTTGTTTTGTACATGGGCACGTTGCGGCCCTGCGTAATATGCCGGACTTCAATTCCCGCAGAAAGCAGCGCCTCTTCAAAGGAAAAGGAGCAGCCGATCAAAAATCCCACATAGCCGTCCTCCCAATAGGCGGACACATCGGTGAGTTCTTCCGTGAAAACACCGGCGCGATAGATGCGGTAACGGGGAATGTCGGTGGTAATGTCCCCGCCCTCTCCCATGGCATGGGTCGCGGGCGTGCCCTCGATCACTTCCAATATCGGGCAGGGGAACGGGTTGCGCCGGGCATACTCTCTGAAATCCGCCGCATAATCCGGCGGCAGGATTACAAGGTTGGCCTGCGCATAGCCCCGGCACATCCCGGCGGTTGGAAAGTCGATTTCCCCGGCGCGTATTTTTCCCCGCACCACAGCGGGAGAAAGGTCGATATAGGGCGTAATATCAAATGACATTGGTCTTCCTCCTTTTTTATGGCAGCGCCTGTTTTCGTCAATTGTCCAGCACATGCCGCAGCAGCCGCAGCGACGCTCGCTGGGCAAGCAAAGCCTCCTGCGCGGCGGACAGAGATATCTTTTCAAAACGGACCTTGTCTCCGCTCTTTAGCTGGCCCAAAATGCGGAAATCTGCGGAAATTACATTGGCAATCTTGGTGTAGCCTCCGGTGGTCTGCCGGTCGGAAAGCATCACGATGGGCTGCCCGGAAGATGGCACCTGAATCGCTCCGAACGCAATGCCGTCGGAAATAATGTCGCCGGAGGTTTCATGGGCAATCTCCGGGCCTTCCAGTCGGCAGCCCATTCGGTCAAACTCAGCCGTGACGGTATAAAGGCCCGAGAAAAACGTCTCCATTCCCGCATGGGTAAACGCATCGTCCTGAGGTCCCGGAACCACCCGGAGGGTATATTCCGCCCGGGCGCGAAACTCCGGCGCGATGGCGCGGGTCGCCAGTGCCTTCGGCTCCGTTCCCGGCGCACGGAGGCCAAGCACGTCTTCTTTTTCCAGCTTTCGGCCATAGAAGCCGCCGATCTTTGCTTTCATATAGGTAGAACGGCTTCCCATCACCTGCGGAACATCCAGTCCGCCCGCCACGGCGATAAACGCACGGCAGCCGGATTTGGGGCCGGTAAAGCGCAACACCTGCCCCGCCCCTACCCGGACGGCGCGGTAATTGTCCATGGGGACGCCGTCCAGCGTGGGGCCTAAGTCCGCGCCGCTAATTGCGATGACCGCAGGCTGGTCGAAGCGGAGCTGCGGGCCCATAATGGTACACTCCAGAACGGCTTCGCCCTCTTCATTGCCCGCCAAAATATTGGCCACAGCGGCGGAGCGGGGGTCCACCGCGCCGGAAACCGGCACGCCAAACTGCTGATACCCCGTCCGTCCCTGATCCTGAACCGTTGTCAGCATACCGGGATGCAGAACCGTGATACTCATTCCGCCCCCTCCTCTCTGGAGTGTCGCTTGCAGACATAAGTCCCGGCGGCCTCCTGCCCTGCAATTCTATCATATTCCGCCCGATCAATGGGGTAAAACTTCATATACTGTCCCGCCTCCGGCAAAATGGGCTTTTCCCGCTCCGGCGCGTACATCCGAACAGGGGTCTGCCCGATTAACTGCCAGCCCCCCGGAGAGTCGATGGGATACACCCCGGTCTGCGCCCCGGCGATCCCCACGCTGCCTGCGGGAATTTTGACCCGGGGCGTTTTCAGCCGGGGCGTGGCGATGGACTCATCCATGCCGCCAAGATACGTGAAACCCGGCGTAAAGCCCAGCATGTAGATGAGATACTCCGGCGCGCTGTGAATGGCGATCACCTCGTCCACAGACCTGCCTCCCTGCTCCGCCACAAACGGAAGGTCCGGCCCTTCCTCTCCGCCGTACAGCACGGGAATTTCCAGCACCTCGCTGGGGGGAATCCGCACCTTGTCCAACCCGCCCAGCAGCCCCTTTAATTTCTGTTCCAGCGCGGCATAGCGAATGACGCCCGGATCATAGTGCACCATTAGGGAGCGATAGGTGGGAACCGTCTCCACGATGCCCGAAATGCCGCTTTCCAGCAGGGCAATGTTAAATGCCCGGATGCGGCTGTTAATCGCCACGCTGATCTCATTGCCGAATTCCACGGTCACAGCCGTATCTCCGGCATTTAAAAATCTCACTTCGTCCATACTTGTTCCTTTCCACTGGGCGCGGCACCGCCGCGCCCAGCGCCAATGATACGCCTTTTATCAGGCAAAGAGCTTCAAAATGCCGGGAACGGCTTTCACTCCGGCGTAGAGAGAGACACAGACCACAATGACACCCAACACGATCATCCATGTAGGATGCTTGTATTCCTCGCCCACAATTTTCTTGTTCCGGCACGCCAGCAGCATCACACCCAGACTGACCGGCAGAATCAGGCCATTGAAAGCCCCCGCAACAATCAGCAATTGTGCGGCGTTGCCAACCAGCACCATCATCAGCGTGGAAAAGGTGATGAAGCCCACCACGAACTGGCGCTCATACTTGTTGATGAAGGGGTGCAGCGTCTTGAGGAAAGAGACGGAGGTAAATGCCGCCCCCACCACGGAGGAAACGCCGGCGGAGAACAGGCACAGGCCGAACAGCCGATAACCCAAATTGCCTGCGGACAGGCGGAATGCCTCGGCGGCGGGGTTGCTGGCGTTGATAATGGTGTCGGCATTGGCGGCATTCCACTGGGACCCGATCATGCAGGTTCCCAGCACAGCCAGAAACAGCAAGATACGCACGGTTCCGGAGGTTCCGCAGCCCTGAAGCACGCTCTTGCGCACATGGCTCACATTTTCGGGGCCGGAAATGCCCGCGTCCAGCAGCCGGTGCGCGCCGGAAAAGGCAATGTAGCCGCCGCAGGAGCCGCCCAGCAAGGTGGTCAGTGCCACAAACATGGAGGGGATTTCATTGACTTTGGTCAGGCTGGACGCCACCACGCCCAGAGGCGGCTGAGAGATCACCGCCACCACCAGCACCGTGACCAGAATGATGGCAGCCAGAAGCGTGGCAACCTTATCCATGATGGTTTTGGCGTTTTTGTTGATAAAGATAATGATGCCAAGGCAGCCTGCGATGACCGCGCCCACCTTTTCATTCAAGCCGAACATAGCATTGAAGCCCAGCGCTACGCCGCCAACGTTGCCCACGTTGAATGCAAGCCCCCCGATTGCCACCAATGCAGCAAGTACGACGCCCAGGCCGGGCAGCACCTTGTTTGCCACGTCCTGCGCCCGCATCTTGGACACACTGACGATGGACCAGATGTTCATTTGCGCGGTAATATCCATCAGGATTGCCAGGAGAATAATGAGAATCAGCGCGGGACCGTATTGTGCGGTAAATTTGGAGGTCTGAGTCAAAAAGCCGGGGCCGATGGCCGAAGTTGCCATCAAAAACGCGGCGCCCAGCAAAACAGATCTATTCTTTGTCGTCTCGTTCGCACTCATCGGGATTTCCTCACTTCAATTTTATTTGTAGCACGCACTTAAACAATGGCGGCAATGGGCGCGATTTTCACGCCCTGTGCTTCCATGGCGGCACGGATATTTTTCACAAATTCCACAGCCGAGGGGTTGTCGCCGTGTACACAGATGGAATCGGCGGAGATAGAAACCTCCTCGCCTGTAATGGCGGTGACCTTTCCCTCCATCACCATACGCACCGTGCGGCGAATGGCCTCGTCCTTATCGTGAATTACCGCGCCGGGTTGCTTGCGGGGAACCAGAGAACCGTCCGCCTGATAGGCGCGGTCCGCAAACACCTCGCTGGCCACCCGCAGTCCTGCGGCCCGGCCCGCCTCAATCATCTTGCTTCCGGCAAGGCCCAGCAGAATCACATCCCTGTCCACCTCTGCGATGCCCTCCGCGATGGCGGACGCCAGTTCCATGTCCTTGCCCGCCATGTTATAAAGCGCACCGTGGGGCTTCACATGCTGAAGCTTCACTCCCGCCGCGGCGGTGAACGCCAGCAAAGCGCCCATTTGATATTGGACATAGGCCTTGGCCTCCTTGGGCGAACACACCATGTTCCGCCGGCCAAAGCCCATCAGATCGGGAAACCCCGGATGCGCGCCGATGGCCACACCCGCCTCCTTCGCCATGGCCACGGTCTGCGCCATTACCAGCGGGTCCCCCGCATGATAGCCGCAGGCCACGTTGACGGACGATACGTGCCGGATGACCTCACTGTCCAAACCGATGGTGTATGCACCAAAGCTCTCTCCCAAATCGCTGTTTAGATCCACCAGATTCATAATTGTAAGCTCCTTCCTTTTTTGCCCCATGGGCACAATTCCAGATGTACCTGCCATACTTAGCAGCAAGTTTCATACCAAGCTTTCAAGTTTTTATTACAAACGCACATCATTCCCGTTTCATCCTCCAAATAATTGTTTGTATTTCACATTTTTTCGAGTTGCTTTTTGTGATTTTCACTTTCATAGTCTCTGACTTTTTCATAGAAAAACACGTCCGCTTAGGAAAACAAACCACTTTCCTAGGCGGACGTGCGATTCTGCACGGGCCAATCGTTCAATTCCGCACGGTTTCATCTTCCATCCGCCGCTTCAGCGTAAACCTGCTGATGCCCAGCAGCTCCGCCGCCGCGGTGCTGTTCTCCCCGCTCAGCGCAAGCGCCCGGCGGATATAAGCCCGTTGAAATGCCGCAGTTTCGGCCTCCAGATCAATGGGCCCCAAGGAAAGGTCCTTTACCCCAGCGGGGGCGCCCCCTCCGCCGAAAGCAGCCAACGGCGCACCCCGAAGGGTCTTCCCCTCGCAAAACAAAACCTCCCGTTCCAAAACGTTTCTTAATTCCCGCACATTGCCCTTCCAATAATAGCGGCGCATTTCGCCAAGATAGGCCGGGTCAATGGTTTCAATCTCCTTGGAAAATTTCTGATTGAAGTGCCGCAGGTAATAATCCGCGATAACGGGAATGTCCTCCACCCGTTCCCGCAGGGGCGGGATAAATATCTGCATGACATTGAGCCGGTAGAACAAATCCTCCCGAAAGGTCCCTTTGGCAATCTCTTCCTCCAGCCGGCGGTTGGTGGCAGCCACCACCCGCACATCCACGGGGATATCCGTCAGGCCACCCACCCGCTTAAAGCAGCGGTCCTCCAGAAATGTCAGAAGCTTTGCCTGCATGGCAAGGGGCATCTCGCCAATTTCGTCGAGAAACACCGTGCCGCCGTGCGCCAGCTCAAACAGGCCCTTTTTGGTCTTCACCGCCCCGGTGAACGCGCCCTTTTCATAGCCAAACAGCTCCGCCTCCAAAAGATTTTCTGGGATGGCGCTACAATTGATTTTTACCATAGGGCCTGCCTGCCGGGCGGAGGCATAGTGAATCATATTCACCACTACCTCCTTGCCGGTGCCGGTTTCACCCCGGATCAGCAAATCCACGTTGTCGTTCTTCGCCAGCAGGCGTATCTGGGACCGGATTTTCTCCGTGGCGGGGCTGTTTCCAATCAGCTCCCGCTGCTTGCCCTTCACAGCCTTCAAGCTGCGGTCTTTTTTCAGCTCGTCCAGACCACGGCGAATGATCAGGTGCAGCTCATCCAGATCAAAGGGCTTTTGCACAAAATCATAGGCCCCCCGGCGGATAGCTTCCACCGCCTGAGCAACCGTTCCGTAAGCGGTAATCATGATGATGCGCACTTCCTCATCAAGATGGCGGAGCGCCTCGATATAATCCGTCCCCACATCCCCTTCCAGGCAGTTATCCAGCAATATCACATTGGGACGCATCCGCTCCGCCGCTGCAAGGCCTTGGGCAATCGTCCCCGCCGTGGCAACTTCATAGCCCATATCCGACAGACCCGCCTCCAGAGAAATGCGGATGAGACTTTCATCGTCGATGACCAGTACCCGTTCTTTCATAGCGTCTCCTTTTCCCCTGTATCCGTCCGGCGAAACCGCATTTCAATGCACGTCCCTCCGCCGGGACTGCTGAGTATTTTCATTTCGCCGCCATTTTGCTCCAGCAATCGGCTGACAATGGCAAGGCCGTATCGTCCGGTCCCTCCCGAGGCGATTCCCTTTTCCACGGAGCGCAGTTTTTCGCGGTCCATTCCCGCGCCGTTGTCCGTCACCGACAAAAGGATCTCGGCGGGACCGCCCTGCGCCCGCAGTGCAATGCGCCCCCCCTGTCCCACGGCTTTCAGCCCGTTGCTCACAAGATTTATCAAAACCTGCTTCAGCTCTGCCTCGTCGGCATAAATCGCAAGGCCCGGCTCCGCCGTGGTTTCCATGGTAACGCCGTGATTCCCGGCCAGCTTGGAGTATAGCATGGCCACCTCGCCCAGCAGCGGCCTCAGCTCCACCACGGCCTTGTGACTTTCCCGCTTGCGGGACAGATTCAAAAGGTCCCCAATCAGTTCATTGATGCGGTCCACCTCTTTGATGACGCTGGCGCACAGCGTCCGGTCCCGCTCCCGCTCCAGTCCCCGGCCCACCACCTGAATCGAGGCGCGAATGCCCGCCAAAGGATTGCGAATCTCATGGGCCAGCATGGCGGCCAGCTTTCCGATATAGGCCAGCTTCTCGCTCTCGCCCACCTTTTCTTCCATAATCTTGTCATAGGTCACGTCGTCAATCGTGCAAAGCGTCCCGGGCTTCGTTTCAAGACTTCCCCGCCCAAGCCGCCAGACTCCTATCTGATAGACCCGCACATCCCCCCCGCCATTCTCCAGCCGAATTGCCTCAAGGGGAACGCTGGCCTGTGTAAGTCGGCGCTCCAGCACCAGACGAAGCGTCTGTCCAGCGGCAAAAAACGTCTCATCCGCCAACATGGCGCTGGCCCTGTCGTTGACGCACAGCACCTGCCCGTCCGCGCCATAGGCCACCACGCCCAGCGGCAGATTTTGCACAATATTTTCGTTCAACGCTTTCTGCTCCGCCAGCGCTGCGTTATATCGCCGCAATTCTTCCAGCATTCTGCGGAACGCATCCGCCAACTGCCGCGTTTCTGCGCTGCCCACATCCGTGGGAATCAGCTCCGGCGACGCCTCTTGGGGCCGCTCTCCGATGGCGGCGCAGGCCGCTGCCAGCCGCCGGACCGGCTCCGAAATCCCGTAAGACACAAAGACGCCCACCTGAATCGTGATGATTAACAGGGCAATGGTGGCGAGAATGGCGTATTTCTGCTCCTCCACAAGACCGCTTTGAAACGCCGCCTCATCCAGCGTATAACAAAGTCTCCAGCCAAACCCATTGTCCCGATGCTCTGCCAAGATGCTTCCCTCCGCCACCAGAGCGGCCCCCTGTTCCGTTCCCAGAAGACGGGTGCCCCTGTCGTTCAAAATGACAAGCCCGTCGTTTTCAAGAGCGGCGCAGCCCGCGAGAATCGCGTCCTGCCCCACATTGTCTCCAAACTGGCGGATATCCCAGCTAATATAGGCCAGCAGTTCCTCGCCCTTTTCCCGCTCCTGCGTCATCTTACTCGTATACCCCTCCCGGAGCATCAAAAAGCCAAAACACAGCACGGAAAGAACACAGATGCCCACCACCGCCATAAGAATCTTATTCTCAATGGTCAGCGACTGTCTTCTCCTCATCCCTCCCCCTCCTTTTTCCGACTCAGTACGGACCCCAGCCACAGTGCCCCGGCGGAGATCAGCGTTCCCGGCAGAGCGGGATGCACGGGAAGCAGGCCCTCATAGTAAAGCGGATAAAATACTGCCAGCGCCAAAAGTCCGGCCCCCAACGCGGCGCATACGCCTGTCCGGGTGGTTCTCTCCCACAGGAGGGTCCCAAACACCGGGGCCAGCAGCGTCACGCTGAACACGCCCCACACGTCCCCGCCATATGTCAAAAGAGAGGCCGGCGGCGACAAGGCCAGCAGCAGCGACAGCGTTCCCCCCGCCATCACCGCCCCCCGGCTCAGATTCACCAGCGTGCTCTCCTTCAGCGGTCTTGGCCACAGCGCCCCTACAATATCGCAGGAGCAACTGGACGCGATCAGCAAAAGCTGAGAGTTGGCGGTGGAAACGCACGCGCCGATAATGGCAAACAGCAAAAATCCGCTCCACTCGCTGTACAGGTCGTTGTTAAGAATATAGGTAAAAATCTCATCGGTGGACAAGGTCTCATTCACCGCGGGGATCAGCACCCGCATACCAAGGCCGATACTGCTTAACGTGAAGTAAATTCCCGCCAGCAGCGCCAGCGAAATCCAGATCATCCGCCGAGCGGAGCGGGCATCCCGCGAGGCTAAGATTCGCACGGCATACTGGGGATTTACCGCCAGACCCAGCCCCCAGCCGAAAAACATGCTGATGCTCATAAGCGGCGCAAAGTCTCCCTGCCCGAAGGGCCGAAGAAGGTCCCCGGCCTCGGTGGCATACTCCATTCCCCCATGGGCGTATCCCGTCACGCCCCCCGCGCCGGAATAGATTTCGCCCAGACTTCCCACCCGGGCCACGATGATTACCAGCAGAACGCCTAAGCCCACAATCATGAGAATCAGGTTGAACGCGTCGCTGCGGGTCACCGACTGGTAGCCGCCGAAGGACGTGTACAAAATGAACAGGTACACCAGCAGAATGGACAGGCTGTACGGGATGCCGAACAACGTGGAAGCCACAATGCCGAAGCCCTTGATCTGAATCACCAGATACAGCACGTACACCGCCGCAAGCAGCGCGCCGAACGCCGCTTGAAGTCCCTTGGACCCGTATCGGACGCGAAACAGCTCCGGCACTGTGGTGACGCCCGTGGCATACAGCTTTCCGCTGACGTGTAT
>NZ_DALZOY010000010.1:43293-126414 GCF_032018205.1 Oscillibacter sp.
AAACCACGGCACCACCGAGAACATCAGCGCGGACAGCCCGCTTTCATACACTGAACCGGTCAGACTGAGAATGCTGGCCGCCGAAACCCACGTTCCCACAAAGGTGCAGACGCACCGCCACAAGGGCAGCCGCCGGTCGCACATAAAAAACTTTCCAACGCTGTCGCTGTCCCGTAGACTGCTTTTGCCGATTACCAGCAAAATCGCGGAATACGCCGCAAAATAGATGAGATAGAGTAGAGTCTTGTTCATGGCCCGTTTTCCCCCTTGCGTCCCGGCAGCTTGTCTTTTTTTACACAGTATCCTATCATACCCTGCGATGTTTGAAAACCCCCGGCTCCGTTACAGATATTCCATTCAAACCGCGGGCGCCGCTGATTCAGGATAGAGCAGCAGGGGAAAAGCCCCATTTAAAAAACACCGGAAACACAAAGGCCCTGATGCCAAAGCATCAGGGCCTTTGTGTTTCATAAAACCGCAGGGTCAGCCCGCGTTAAAATCGGCAGCGACCTGCGCGTAGAGCAGCACGCTGTTGATCAGCGCACTTTCATCCACCCGGTATTTTCCGGAGTGCTGGGGCCACACAGCGCCGCAGGACTCATTGCCAACACCCATCAGCGCGATGGCGCCGGGGACCTTCTCCATGAAATAGGCGAAGTCCTCACCCCCGGTGATGCGGTCAATGGCAATCACTGCGTCGGCAGAAATTGCTTTGCGGGCCGCACCGATGGCCACCTCTGTCATTTGGTCGTCGTTGATGGTGGGAGGAACAATGCGGTCGTAATTCAGCTTCGCCTCAGCGCGGAAGGTCTGCGCGGTCTGGGTCACGACCCGCTCCATCATCTCAGGGAAGCGCTGATACAGGTCCCGGGAGAAATAGCGGGTGGTGCCCTCCAGTCTTCCATACTCCGCAACCACATTCCAGCGGGTTCCCGCTTCTATGCGTCCCACGGTCAAAACAGCGGGGTCGCCGGGATCCACTTCCCGGCTGACGATGCTCTGCAAATTGGTCACAATCGAGCTGGCCACCACGGCGGCGTCCACGCACTGATGGGGCGCGGAGGCGTGGCCGCCCTTGCCCTTGATATCAATGCTGAACTGATCGGCAGCGGCCATCCGGGGTCCCGGAGCCAGCGCCACCTGTCCGGCGGGCACGTTGGACCACACATGAATGCCGAAGCAGCCATCCACACCGTCCAGCGCACCGTTCTCAATCATGGATTTTGCGCCCTGCGCCGTTTCCTCCGCCGGCTGAAACGCCAGACGAACAGTGCCGCACAGGTCCGCTTTCACATCGTTGAGCACGCGGGCCGCTGTCAGCAGCGTTGAGATGTGGCAATCATGACCACAGGCGTGCATCACGCCGGAAGTCTCGCTGGCATAGGGCAGCTCGGTTTCCTCCTGCACGGTCAGCGCATCCATGTCGCCCCGAAGCAGGATGGTCTTTCCGGGCTTCCCACCTTGAATGGTGGCCAGAATCCCAGTCTCCAGGCCGCAGGGACGCCAGGCAATCCCGAATTTGTCCAGTTCCGCCTTAATCCGCTTGCTGGTTTCATACTCTTTTCCGCTGACTTCGGGATGCGCGTGGAAACAGCGCCGCATCTCAATGAGGTAATCGCCGTATTTTGCGGCAGCTTCTTTGAGGTTCAACTTTCAGCACTCCTTTTTTATTAAAACATAGTTGCAAATGCACCTGCAATAAAGACTGATGTAATGGTAACTGTGACAAAGCCGCCCACAATCATAGACGGGAACATCTTGCTCATCAGATACTCCTTCTCCTCCGGAGTCTGCGCAAGCGCCGTGCAGGTGGACTCGGTGATGATCGCGTCGCAGGGGAAGCCGTACAGCGCCGTCAAGCCGTTGGCAAAGGCCATGGGGAAGGACATCCGCAAAATCTTAGCCACAATAAAGGACATAATCGCCATACCGATCACGCCCACCACGATCAGAGCGACCATGGGGAAAATGATGTCCAGCAACATGTCGGGTGTGCAGTCCTTCAGTCCGTCAAACACGTACATCATCAACGCAAACATGATAATCCCGTAAGAGTTGGCTTTATTCAGCGAGTTGGCGTCCAGAAAGCCGATGGTGGTGAAAAGGATACCCAAGACCAGCGCCCAGATCGCGCCGCTGATTTTGCCGATGTGGGGAAAGACGATGCTGCCAAGCTGCGTGGCCAGCCAGCCCACGATGGCCAGCTTGATCAGAACCACAACGGCGGAATCAAATTTCTGAGGGATGGGGGGAATCAGCTTCTTTTTTGCGGCAGACGCAGAGGTGGCGGCCTCCGCTGCCTTTACGGCGGCTTTGTCGGAATCAGTCATGAACGTCTCGCCGCCGCGGTACTCTTTCAGCAGGCGCTTGCCCTCCGCCTGAAGGCAGACGGCGGTGATGGGATACCCCGCAAAGCCCTGAATGCAGTACATGGTGATGGCAAACACGGCGGCTTTCTCAAGTCCAGCAGCCATAGCAGCGTCACGCATCAGCGTGGCGGCCACAATGCCGCCGGTCAGCGGAGGCAGACCGGCAATGACCAGCTCGCGATCCATGATCAACGGAGCCACCAGCAGAGAAAGCCCACACATACCGGCAAGGCCCACCAGGCATACCACAATGGTCTTCCACTGTTCTTTCAGCTGCTTGAGGCTGATTACCGTTCCCATGTGGGTAATCAGCAGGTAAATGCCGATGGTGCTGCCGAAGGGGATCAGCATACTGTCGCTGACCAGAGTGGTGGGGAGCACAGTCCAGTACCCAACCAGCATCACCACTGCCGTGACAAATACCGAGGGAATCCATGCCTTGGTCAGGGTGGAAACCACTTCACCGATGATGAACGCGGCTGCGCAGATAGCAAATGCAAGTGCAAAATTGTACATATTTTCTCCTTACTCCTGTCGTGCTTATTTCTATTCAAAACCCGGCGGCTCGCCGCTGGGAAGTCCTTTGGCGATACATGTCAGAGGCGGCCCCTCTTTCCGATGGGGAATGCCGCCCTCAGCGGTTGAGGTATTCAACGGCGATGCCCGCCATGGCCCGGATGCCATATGGCATGGCCTCCTCCCGCAGGACCAGCTTGGGGCTGTGAAGGGGATACAGTTCCTCCCCGCCCTGCCCGCCAAAAAGCATAAAATAGGCGGACGGCGTACCCGTCATCTGATAGAAATAGGCAAAATCCTCACTGAAACCCATAGGCCGCTCCAGCTCCACGATGGCGTCGTCTCCCAACTCGTCCGCCACCGCCCGTCTGGCGCAGTCCACCAGATCCGCATCGTTGTATGCTGCGGGATAACCGTAATAATGGTAGATATCCACCTTGCAGCCGGAAATGGACTCCATCCCCTTGCCGATGGCAAACATCTGGCGGCGAATCGTTTCCCGCACCTCTTCGGAAAAAGCCCGGGACACCCCGCCAAACTTCACCTCGCCGGGGATCACATTGGGCGCGTCGCCGCTGTGAATGCTGCCGATGGAGAGAATCCCCGTCTCCAGCGGATCAATTCTGCGGGCAACAATCTGCTGCATATCCACAATCATCTGACAAGCAGCCAGAATGGGATCGTCCGTTTTCTGCGGCTCGGAACCATGTCCGCCCCGACCGGTCACCGTCACATCGTACAGGTCCACAGACGTGGTGACAGCCCCCGCCCGCATTCCGATTTTGCCCACGCGCTCCTGATCCGGCAGCATGTGAATGGCATAGATGGCATCCACATGGGGGTTCTCCAAAACGCCCTTTTCCACCAGCTCTTTGGCCCCTCCGGGGAGGGTATCCTCACTGTGTTGGAAAATCAGCTTCACCGTTCCCCGAAACCGATCTCTCATCTCGCACAGCACCTTTGCCACACCCAGCAGCATGGACGCGTGCATATCGTGTCCGCAGGCGTGCATCATTCCCGGCGTCTCGCTGGCAAAAGGCAGCCCGGAGTCCTCGCTCACCGGCAGCGCGTCAATATCGGCGCGCAAGGCAACGCACTTGCCAGGTCCGGCAGTCCCTTGAATCAGGGCAACCACAGCCGTTGGAACAGGCTGTTCAATCCTGTCCACTCCATACTCCGCCAGCTTTTCCCGAATCAGCGCGGAGGTTCGCACCTCCGACCGGCCAATCTCCGGGTGTCGGTGGATGTCTCTTCGGATGGCGACGATTTCGTCAATGCAGGCTTCCGTCCCGGTTTGAATTGCGCTCATGTCCATCATACTCCTTGCTCTTTTGATAAAATTCTATAAATTTAAGGGGCTTTTGCAAAACAACCACAAAAGTCCCTCTCAAGTATGGGGTCGCCCGAATGCGTTGTCCGCTCATTCTCTCAAGCGAGGGTTTTGTCAGGCAAAGCAGTGATTTAGCTATTTAAATAGTATTATCCTGCAAAGCTTTTCAACAGTCAACAATGGTTTTTGAAAAAATATACAAAGTTTTTGAAGCCATTTTTTATTTTGCAGTCTTTTTAACCAGATGCCACCTGCGTGCCAAAAGTTGTATCTGCTTACATTTCTTAAAAACCCCTTGATTAGTCAGGAAATTTTTGAAACCGTCATATACTCCAGCACTTTTTAAAACTGAAATCCAGACTCTTAAATCGCAGGTCGCCCGAAAAAATAACCACTTCTTTTCATATTTTATGCACATTCCACAAGGCAATTGAGACAGGCGGCGCATCTGCGCAGGGTCTTTCCCCGTCGCTTGAAATCGCGGGCCTTTAAAACTCTCTCGATGCGTTTCTGGAGCAAAGAAAACATTTCTGCTCCACGGCAGCAAATAATTACTCCCCCGGATTGCCGGTTTCGGGCATTTGGCAGCGCTAAAAAGACCGGGGAGAATCGGCGCAGTGCGCCGATTCTCCCCGGTTCTAATTTCAGCGGTTTGCGTTATACGCCAAACTGCCGGTACAGGAAGGTCACAATCTGACCTCTGGTGCAATTGGTATTTGGGCTGAACGTGGCGGCAGTGGTTCCGTTGGTAACCGCTTTTTCCACTGCCCACAGAATTGCGTTGGCATAGTACGCGCCGGAGGGCACATCGCCAAACGAATTGGCGGTTGTCACAGCCGGGGAACCCGCGGCGCGATACTGGAAGGTGACAATCTGCGCCCGAGTAACAGCGCCATTGGGATTAAATGCCGTGGCGCTGGTGCCGCCGGTGATTCCCTTTTCCAGCGCCCACAGAACCGCCTTGAAGTAATAGGCTCCGCTGTCCACATCCGCAAAGGGATTTACCGTAGAGGCAGGCTCCGGAGAGCCCGCCGCTCTCCACAGGAAGGTCACAGCCTGCGCGCGGGTGCACGCGGCGTTGGGACTGAAGGTAGTAGCGTTTGTCCCGGAAGTCACGCCCTTCGCAACTGCCCAGCGCACGGCGTCCGCATAATATGCGCTGCTTGCCACATCGGTGAATGCAATCTCCGCAGGCACTTCACTGCCGGGAATCACGGCAAACACGGAAAGATTCCGCACGCCGCTGACCGTGAGGCTGTTTCCGCTGACTGTGGGCTTCAGATACTGCTTTGTGCCGTCGGCCAGAATGTGCAGCACATAGGGGTTTGAAATCTTGCTCAGATTGGCAACCGTCAGCGTGATTGTCAAAGACCCGTCGAAACTGTGGACGGCTTGACCGCCGACAGAAAGAGATACGTCAAATGCAGGTGTTCCATCAGAAAGCCCCGCGGCAGAGGCCGAAGCAGCCGTGATGCCGACACTGACGACGGCGCTGGAGGAAGCTCCGCTGATCACGCCCGCCAGAGCTTCGGCAGACACGGCAATCACGCCGTTTTTCGTGGTAATGTTCAGGCTGTTGCTGTTGGCCTGCGCGGCGGTCAGCCCCGACACGGGCAGCGTAACCTGAGACGTGCCGGACGCGCTGACGGAAATGGCAGCGCCCTTGGCCGCGCTTTTCACGGCGGCGGTCATCTGCGCGGCAGTCACACTGCCGCCGCTGGCGCTGATATTCGTGTTTCCGGAAGCGGAAGAGCCGCCGTCACCGGAGCCGCTGCCAGAGTTGTTGTTGGGGACGCTTCCGCGCTTCACATAGGCGGCCGTGCCGTCCTCCGCGTAAAAGGACAGCGTCTTACCCGCCCCATCGGTGACAATGGTGTAGGGGCTTGTTGATGTGGTGCCGCCTTCGGTTGCAGCAATGTACACGCCGGAGAATGTGTTGGCGCTGCCGTCGTTATCGTAGGCATAGAAGGTATAATCCGCAGTCTTCGTATAACTGCCGGTGCCCATATCCAAATAAGTCGCTCCGGTGCCGTCAGCCTTTAGCTCGCAATACATCCTGACGTTTGAAAGTCCCGTTGCGGCTTGCAGCAGCGCCAGTGTGGTCGCGTTCGCATCCCAGATGCCCACCAGATCAGACCGCTGTGCGGCAGTCTGGGCCGTCACTCCTTCAGACAGGTTTTCGGTGCAGAACAACGCGATCACCTGACGCAGGGCATTGTCAATCTGGCCCTTTGTCCCTGTGGTTTCCTCCATCGCACTGGTGGGAATGCCCGCAGCCAGCCAGTTGGCATACTTGCCGCTTGCAAATTGCTGAATCGCTGTCAAATCGCTGCCATAGCGGAATTCAATGTGGTAGGTTTCATCCGGCGTATCGGACGCCATCAGGAAGTAGGTGTACTCGCCGGAGTTCGCATCCAGACTTTGCAAGATGGTGAAGCTGGACATAACCACCTGCCCCTCCATATACAGGGCTCCGGTACCCACGTAGCGATAGGGATGAGAGAATAGCTGAACGCCCTGCGCGTCATAGCCAGAAATCTGCAAGCCGTTGAAGGTGAGGGTCGCTACATCGCCCATAAAGCCGCAGAAGAAGGCATCTCCGCCCTGCTGGCCCTCTGCCGCACCGATGGAAGCCTTCATCATGGCAACCATTTCGTCTGCCTTGTCCGCGCCCACAACGGCAGCGGAGAAGTCATGCCAGTAGTTATCGCATTTCGGCAGGAAGGTCGCACCCTCAAAAAGCTGCTGATAGGTATTGCTGATGCCTTGGATAAAGCCTGCGGTGTCGTCCTCGCCGTACTGATCCCCGCTCTCGTACATGCCGTTGGTGGTACCCACGGCGTTTACGGCGGCCACGTTGTTGATTGTCAGACCGCTGAACGTATTGCTCTCATCAATGCTGCTGCCCACTGCCCGTCCAGCAATTGCGCCGGGAGTGGTCGCACCGTACACAGAATCCGCGCCAGTTCCGGCAGTGATGGAACCGGAGACGGTATTGCCGCTGGCGGTGTATCGGTCTTCCATCCCATAGAAGTACAGGCCGGTTCCAATCAGGCCACCCACATGGGTGGCTCCGGGAGCATTAATGGTAATGTCAACTGTGTTGCCCGTGACAGAGGTAGGCGCGGCAGGAACAGTTCCAATGCCCTCCCCGTCGTTTCCGGTACCCGCATAGCCGCACAGTCCGCCAATGGCGTGCCCGCCTTGCTGCGTGGTGATGGTAACGTTGGCAACCGTGTTATCGGTGATGGCCGTCATGCATTGCAGGCAGCCGGCCAAACCGCCAAGGCCCACAGGCTCGTTGCCGGCAGCGCTCACCGTGCAGTCGGTGGCGGAGCTGCTTGTGATGGAGCCGCCGAAGCCGCCGCCCACCACAGGACCGCCGCATTCCGCCACGTCAACCTGAATGATGCGGCCCGGAGTCTTAGAGAAATCGTTGCTGCCCAGCACCACAATATCGGTCTTGGAGACGTTACAGCCGGACAGCGTGGCACTTTCGCTGCCGCCGGTGATGCCGCCCACGCAGTTTCGTCCGGTGACGGTATTTCTATGTCCGTCATCCGCTGTCAGATTGACATCGATCAGTTCCGCGTCGGTCATGGCGTAGCCGATGACGCCGCCGGCAGTCATGGCCGTGTTTTCGTTGGCGGTGACGGTGACATCTTTCACTTTCAGGTCCTTCACCGTACCGGTGACGCAGGAGAAGATGCCGCCGGGAGCCATCATCGTCTCGTCGGCGCTGGCATCCACCGTGACGTTGGAAATGGTCTTGCCGCCGCCGTCAAGGGTCCCGGAAAACGCCTTGGTCAGATCCATCGCTCCGGTAGTCATATTTACGTCCTCACCATAGAGCAGCACACCGATGGGCTGCCACCTATGGTAGAACGTCGCCCCAAGGTCAATATTGTCTATCAGCTTATAGTTTTTGTCTAGACCGTAGTTCACCGCATACAGCCCGGCGGCATTTGAAATCTGATAGGGCGTATTGGTGGAGCCGTCTCCTTCCGCAAAAATACGCACACTTCCGGGTGCGCCATTGATGCTGTCAAGCTCGGTGGCATAGCCCACCAGCTTATAGGAACCTGCGTCCGCGGTGCTATTGGTCACATTGATTCGGGCGGGAACCGGGTAATACGAGGCATAATCGGGGAAATAGAATCCGCCGCCCAGAAGTCCGCCCACACGGCTACGGCTGGTTGCTCCGATGGCGTAAATTGCCGAGCCTGCGACGGCGCAGTCTGCAATCTGCGTAGGGGCCGCAAGGCCGCTTGTCCCGGAATAGCCCATAAGGCCGCCGATCAGGTCGGACGCGCCGTTAGCAATACTGACAGTCACATTGGTCGCGGAGCAGTTTTTCACGTATTCCGCTTCAATGGCGCAGCCCGCCAGACCGCCGATGCCGAAGGCAAATGCTCCGGCATCGGTGACCTCCACGCTGCCGCCGGTGGCTGTGCAGTTTTCAAGCGTGCAGCCTTCCATGCCGCCCGCCACAAGGCCCGCGTCATGGACATTCTCACCGGAACCTGTTGCGCCGGAAATTCCGTCCATGGTCAGGGTGGTCCCGGAAACGTCGCAGTTCAGGATGGTGGAATCCATGCCCGCGCCAACAATGCCCGCCACCATATTGGCAGCGTTGCCCGTGGCGGATGTCCCCACATAAGTTTTTCCGTGAATTGTAGTGGTTCCGGTCAAGTCCACGTTGTCCACGGTGGTGTTATAGGCATAGCCGATGGCCGCGGCGGTCATTGTAAAGCCTTCAACCTGCGCGTTTACAAGGGTCAAGTTCTTTACCGTGGCATTGGCCGTGACACCGAAGAGGCCCACGCACATGGCGTTTTCTCCCCCGACATTCAGTCCGGTAATTGTCTTCCCGTTGCCGTCAAAGGTTCCGTGGAATGCATAGGCTCCATCGGGCTCCTCGGCATTCTCCGCCGACGCCTGAAACGTACCGATGGGCGTCCATGCACCAGTCAGGGTAATATTCTCTGCCAATACATAGGATGCTCCCAGATTCTCCGCCACCATGGAAAGCTGTCCGGCAGTTTGAATCTGATAGGGGTCGTCCACCGTACCGGTGCCGCCGGCAAAGTCTGATGTACCCTGCGATGCAGTGGTCAAATAGCTTTCGAGCTGTGCGTCGCTGCTGCGCTGCATTTCGCCGCTGATTTGCGCCGAAACGACCTGTTTTGCCGAATCAGCATCATTCAGTTCCGCCGCCAGTGCCGCCGACGGCAGCAAGGACAGAGCCATCACTGCCGACAAAACCGCAGACATTATTTTTTTCCGTTTGATTTTCATTTCTTCCTCCTCTTAAAATAGTGTACTGCCAGAGATATGTTTCTCCTTTCCCTGTTATTAAGTTAGTTATTACTAACCATCGGACAACATGTGCCGCTTGCTGTACGCCACAGCCTGGAAATCGGGCGAAATCACTTTGCAAATTCTTTTCGGTTAGTTTTAACTAACCGACGCTCATAAAAAAAACCATTTCGCCTTTTTGCGCTTCATTATTTTAATCTCAGCACCCGTATTCTACTGCAACCATAGCTCGCGTGTCAACTATGATTCTCAAAAATATGGAAATAATAATTTCGATAAAAAATAAGCAAAGGCAGTATTCGTCGTCCCGGGTTTGAAAAAGCGCGCGGCTTTGCATCCCGCGGGATTGCCAGTATCGTCCCGTTGGACCTCTGGGCACTGTTGAGCAGACGCCTCTATCCCCCGCAGATCTGACGGCCTGATTATGTCCCTGCCCTCTTTGCTGTACAAACCGGGCGGGACCGTCTCTTTTAAAAGAAGACGGCCCCGCCCGGTTTTTATCAATCAGTCCTCGGGATGGAAATGGCTCTTGTCCGCGCCGCACAGAGGGCAGACATAATCGTCAGGCATGGGGCCTTCCTCGGCCTCGTCATAGACATAGCCGCACATATCGCACACATACTTCATAAAAAATCTCCTTTCCGATATATTTATTCCTGTTTTCAGGGCAGAGGCTCAAAGACTTCGGCGGTGCGATGACAGATCGGACATTCAAAGCCGTCCGGCAGGGCGTCGCCCTGATAGATGAAACCGCACACCTTACATACAAAGCCCTTGGGCTTGTCCTCTTCTTTATCGCCGGGGGCAACCGGCGCATCTCCCCGCAGATCGGCAGCCAGTGTGTCGGCCAAAGCCTCCAACTCCGCGTCCTGCCCAATGGCCAGAGCGGATTTCAGCGTGACGGGAGCAGTCACAATCTCCATATTTTTCATCCCGCCCAGAATCTGGGTCATCAGCTTTCCGCTGGCGGGAGCCCAGGAGCCGTTTTCAATCAGGGCCACCTTCCGGTTTTGCAGGTTGTGGTGGGCCACGTCATGAAGCAGATTTTCCATAGAGACGAAAATACCGTTGTTATAGGTGGTAGAGGCAAACACGATGTGGCTGTATTTAAACAGCTCGGACAATACATAGGAATAGTGGGTCACGGACACGTCGTACATATCCACGGCGATGCCCCGCTCCGCCAGACGGCAGGCAAGGATGTTGGCCGCGGCCTCCGTCCCCCCGTAAACCGATGCAAAGGCGATGAGCACGCCCTGCACCTCCGGCTCGTAGGCGGCCCACTTGGCATATTTGCTCAGCGGATAGTCCAGATTTTTCCGCCACACCGGACCGTGGAGCGGGCAGATCATCCCCAGCTCCAGCCCCGAAACCTTCTTCAGCAGTGAAAGCACCTGCGGGCCGTATTTCCCCACAATGTTGGTATAGTACCGCCGGAACTCGTCCAGCCAGTCCCGGTCAAAGTCCACCTCGTCGGCAAAAAGAATTCCGTTCAGCGCGCCGAAACTGCCGAAAGCATCGGCGGTGAACAGGATGCGGTCGGTGGAGTCATAGCTGGCGATCACCTCCGGCCAGTGGACCATGGGGGCGTTGTAAAAGGTGAAGCTGTGCCGCCCGGTGGGAAGGGAATCCCCCTCGTTTACAAGAATCACCCGCTTGGGGTCCGTGCAGTGGAATTGGTGAATCATGTTGACGGACTTCCCGTTGCACACAATCGTGGCCTCAGGATGCCGAAGCATCAGATCGCCCAGCGTGGCGGCGTGATCCGGCTCCATATGGTGGACAAACACATAATCCAGTGTTCGCTCCCCCAGCGCATACTCCAGATTTTCAAAAAACTGGGTCTGCACCGCCCGGTCCACCGTGTCAAACAGGACGGTTTTTTCATCCAGCAGCAGATAGGAGTTGTAGGACATGCCCCGGGGCGTGGGATGGGCCGCCTCAAAGCGAGGAGCCTGACGGTCGCTGACGCCAAGCCAGAGCAAATCCTCCGTTATCTTCCGAATACAGTGCATAGTCAACACCTTACCTTTCTAAAACGCAGCGTTTCCATACCGCCATACGGCGTGATCAACGGGTTCACCGTTCTTTTCAAGCACCCTCAGGCGGGCAGAAACGCGGCCAAAAACAATTACAGTGCCTGCTTTGCCAACATTATAACATACTTTTCCTTTAAAAACCAACCGCAATTGCGACAATTTCAAAGCCGTCGCTCCATATTCCGAAGCCCATGGGCCGCAGCGCTCAGCCACCCGCGAAAACGGGAGGAATAAAATCTGAATTCAACATATACCGGGCCCGGTGACTTTGTCAAGCGGCAAATGACCCGTTTTTTCCAGCGGCGAGAAAAATTTTTTTAAAAAATCGAAACTTATTGGAAGGCGCTTACGTCAAGCTATTACAAGCCCAGCCAAAAACGGCAGGGATTACTTTTGGAGGTATTTTGTATGACAGGAAAAATGAAACCGCTTACTCTTTTTAAAAAGCGGATGCTGGCACTATTGGCAGCGGTGTCTCTCGTGGCGCTGAGCGCCTGCGCGGCGCAGCCGCCCGCCGGTTCCTCCGGCAGCGCGGGGCAAGCTTCCTCTTCCGGGTCCGCTCAGTCGGGAACCTCTTCCGCCGGGTCTTCTCAGGCGGAAGACACCGGAGCCTTGGAGCTTTCCGACCTGACGGGGCTTCTGGGCATGACGCAGGAAGAGCTGCTCTCCGCCTTGGGAGATGAAACGCCCGAATCTGTAGACGAGGGCGGTCTGGACTTTGAAAAGGCAGGCATTCGCGTCTGGTTTGACACCGACACCTACACGAAGGTAGCGCAGGTTCTTGTGATGACCGACAGCATTGATCTGAACGGGCTGCATCTGGGTGACAGCCTGTCCGACTTTACAGAGGTTTTCGGCCAGCCTCTCAGCGACAAGGACGGAGATGCTCATTTTGCGTATGGAGACATTTTCCTCTCCGTGGTTTACGATACGACCTCCGAGTCCAAAGAGGTCATCAGCGTCTACGTGCTTCAGGAGGATTTTTAAAAAACCGTCCGCGTCCTTCGCGCCTTTGTGATGGCGTTCGATCGGCATTTATGCAACCGGGTCCCTGCGCCATAGGCGCAGGGACCCGGTTTGTTTTATTTTGGCGGTATTTCGCGGCGGGCCGGCCCGCCCGCAAACTTGCATCGACTTCTGGGCGGTTCGGCCCTTTTGCGGAAGCTACGCCAGATTGGCCACGGCGGTATAAATGCCGGAGATGCGATACCATGTGGGGAAATTGACTCGCCCCGTCACCGGCAGGTCAAACGTCTCCTGAAATACTCGGACGGCATTTGCCGTGCTCTCTCCGTACACGCCGTCCTCCGCCACCTTGGGGATCAGGGGATAGTTGTTGGAAATGGCGTTGAGCTGGTGCTGGATCGTCTGCACCGGCGCGCCGGTAGAGCCCTCCTCCAGCACATAGCCGGGAAAGGAAATGGGAATGCCCGCCACCTTTTCCGCCTGCTCTAAAAAGATATCATAGCCGTAAAAGCTTTTCAGAATTTGCAGGGCGGGATAGCCCTGATCTCCCAAATCTTTAGACCCCCACTGGCTCAGCCAGCCCGGGCAGTTCCGCCGCGCCCCGTCGCAATACTGGGTGAACAGGGGCTGAACAATGTCCGGCTTTGTAATATAGGTAGTAAATATTTCGTCCACCACCTCGGAAATCTCCCGGAAGATGGTGCGCCCATAGGTGAACGCCTGATCGTAAGCTGTGGAATTGGTGACTGTAAAGTCAAATCCCTTGTTTCGATACCACTCCGTATAAACCCGATTGAGGGTGAAGGAGATGATGGCCAGAACATTTGCCATAATTGTCTCCCGGGGCCATGTGGAGTAGATTTCGCTGCTGGCCACATTTTTGATGTAATCCGTAAAAGGCACGGTGACGTTGGCGGCGTCGGTATTTTCCGGACGACCCTGATGCACCACAATCAGTTCCGGCACCACCGGCTCGGGCAGAACCACCAGATTTTGAGCAAAGGGCAGCTCTTTTACCGCATCCTCTGGAATTTTGGGCGGAAAATCCCCCCAAAGCGTGGGATAGGGAATCAGAAGTCCCGAAAACGTCGGCCGCAGGGCCACGTTCTGCACTGCCGTGACCTCGGGAAACATCTGCACGTTTTCGATGACCGTCTGCCCATAGCCCGGAAGCGAGACGAGCACGTTGTACTGATTGAAAGGCCGAGGCCGTCCGGCCTCCATAGAAAATTCCAGCGGTGGCGTTGGAAAGGTCAGTTCCGGCGCTTTCCCCTGTGCATTGGTGCGGACCTCTTCCAAAACATTTCCGGAGTCCGGGTCGACAACCCGGACGGACACGTCTTCTGCCGGCACGCGCTGGTTCTCCAAAAACGCGTTGATCTGTAATTGTCCCAGTCCACCTTGAATATTTTGCACCGGCGCGGTGTTGTTTTCACCATTCATACTTTAAGCGCTCCTCCCTGCGGCATGTGATTTGATTGCTGACGGCGCGCCTCCTTGCGTCCGCCTGCCGCCCCAGCTTCTCCGGCGGCACGCGGACGCAAAGACGCTTTCCTGACGACAATACCATCCTATGCCGCCGCTGCGGGCCTTATCACTCTGGCCGCGCAAGGGCTGGTTTTTCCCTTCAAAAAAGGCATATAAGTCAAATACAGGATAGCCATAAGTCCAATAAATAGTAATCATTCCGAAAATATTCTTGCAATTTTGCCCCTAATATGATACATATGAAGGGTACTACATCTCTCACAACCCCGCATCGGACTGCATAAAGCATTGCCGCTGTCGCCGTAAAGGAGGAACGACTGTGAAAAAAATAACAGCGATACTGAGCCTATCTCTTCTATTTCTTTTGAGCGCCTGCTCACCAAGCGAGCCGTCGGCTTCAGGAAGCGGTTCCGAGGACGTTTTTCCGGAGCCGGTTAAAATTACCGCCGAGGAGGCCCATGAGCGCATGACCACCGGGACGCCCGTGGTTGTGGACGTGCGCACTGCCGGAGAATACGCGGAGGGCCACATTCCCGGGGCCATCCTGCTTCCCAACGAGGAGATCGGCGCAGAGCCACCGGCCCAGCTCCCCGTGCTGGACGCGGAGATTTTGATTTACTGCCGCAGCGGAAACCGCAGCGCGCAGGCCGCGACGAAGCTTTCAGACATGGGCTATACGAATCTCAGTGATTTCGGCGGCATCATCGACTGGCCCTATGAGACGGAGAACGGAGATTATCAGATTGTCGAAACGGCAGGAACCCTGTCCTCCTTCGCCGCGTGGGATTTAAACGGCGTTCCGGTGGACCAGCGCATTTTTGCGGATTATAAGCTAACCTTAATTAACATCTGGGCCACCTTCTGTGGCCCCTGCCTGCGGGAAATGCCCGATTTGGGCCAGTTGTCCGCCGACTATGCGGACCGTGGCGTTCGGGTGGTGGGTATTGTGGTGGACGTTCCCCAGACCAGCGGAGCCTTTTCCCCGGATATGGTGCAGACTGCCCGGGATCTGGTGGAGCAGACTGGGGCAAACTATCTCCATCTGCTTCCCTCGGCGGATTTGATTGCCGCCAAGCTGTCTGGCGTCAGCTCCGTGCCGGAGACGATTTTTGTCAACGACAAGGGCGAGCTTGTCGGCCAGTCTTATGTGGGCGCCCGCAGCGGCGAGGAGTGGTCTAAAATTATTGACTCCCTGTTGGAGACGGCAGAATGACGGCAAAGGACGCCCCGCGGCCTCACCGTCGGTTGGCAGGAAAGCGCCTCGTCACTGCGGCAATTTTTGTCGTTTCCGTGGGCCTGATTGCCGCGGGCGTTTCTGTTGGCGAGCCGGCGGAGGTTTTGCAAAAGGCCGTGAACATCTGCCTTGAGTGCATCGGGATTGGCTGATGAAACAGGGGATTCGACATTTGATTCAGGCGCTGGCGGCCCTTGCCCACAACCCGTATCTGGGCAATTTTGTCGTCGGGCGCATTCATCAGGGGCCTTCCAAGCGCCTGTGCGTGCCGGGGCTGAATTGCTATTCCTGCCCCGGCGCCGCCGGAGCCTGCCCCATTGGCTCCTTACAGGCGGTGATTGGCGGGCGGACGCGGAGCGTGTCCTATTACGTGACGGGAACGGTTTTGCTGTTCGGGGTGCTGTTTGGTCGGCTAATCTGCGGCTTTCTGTGCCCCTTTGGTTTTGTGCAGGACCTGCTGCACAAAATCCCCTCTCCCAAGCCCAGCCCCCCCCGGCGGCTGGACCACGGGCTGCGCTGGGGCAAATACGTGTCTCTTGTTGCCGTACTGCTGCTTCCCGCGCTGCTTAAGGACTCCTTTGGCATTGGCGACCCGTTTTTCTGCAAATACGTCTGCCCCGCCGGAACGCTGGAGGGCGGCCTTCCCCTGCTGGCGACCAACGAGGCGCTGCGGGCCGCCGCCGGGTTTCTATTCTCATGGAAGCTGGTGCTTTTGGTGCTGGTCATCGCGGGTTCAGTTCTGATATACCGCCCGTTTTGCAAATATGTTTGCCCTCTGGGGGCCATTTACGGGCTGCTGAATCGTTTCAGCGTCTATCAGATGGGCGTGAATGAGAGCGCCTGTATTCATTGCGGGCGGTGTGAAAAGGCCTGCAAAATGGGCGTGGACGTAACCGGGAACATCAACTCGGCGGAGTGCATTCGATGCGGCGCGTGCAAGGCGGCCTGCCCCACGGGCGCCATCTGGTCCGGCTTTTTCAGGCGCGAAGAAGCCGCCGTGGAAAACAGTTCAGCCCCACCGCCGCCCAAGCCGCCCACCGGCCGTGATTAAGCGGAGTGACCGGCAAGCCGTTAAGACCGCGACAAGCCCAATAATTCCCTTCGATAGGACGGAATTTCGCCTTGACACTTTACTATTTTTAAGGTAGTATAAAAATAATTCAGGTGTGTCAACGGGGACGAAAAGCCAGTAGAATTTATCTGCGCTTTCGTCCCCCTTTTTATGATTGGGGGAGATGCCAATGGAAGAGCTTCTGCGCATGGAACACATCACCAAGCAGTTCGGCAGCGTCTATGCCAACCGGGACATCAATTTGGATGTTCGACGCGGCGAAGTCCACACGCTTCTGGGCGAAAACGGCGCTGGGAAGAGTACGCTGATGAACGTGCTGTTTGGCCTCTATCAGCCCACCGCCGGAAAAATCTATTTGAATGGGGAGTCGGTGAAAATTGCCTCTCCCGCCGAGGCGGTAAAAAAGGGCATCGGCATGGTCCACCAACACTTCATGCTGGTGGAGGCAATGACGGTTCTTGAGAACATCATTTTGGGCGACCGGCGGACAACGGGCCTGTTCATCGACAAGGATGCCCGGCGCAAGGAAATTCTGGAGCTGGCGGAGCGCTATGGGCTGGACGTGGAACTGGACAAGCCCGTCACCGAAATCGCCGTGGGCGCGCAGCAGCGGGTGGAAATCCTCAAGGCGTTGTACCGGGGCGCAGAGCTTCTGGTGCTGGACGAGCCCACCGCAGCCCTCACCGACATTGAAACCGAGGGCCTGTTTGCCATCATCGAAAAGCTGAAAAGCGAGAACAAGAGCGTTATTTTTATCAGCCACAAAATGCGCGAGGTGATGAAGATTTCCGACCGGGTCACGGTGTTGCGGGCGGGACAGACGGTATGCACGCTGGACTGCCGAGGAACGGATAGCTGCCAGCTCGCAAACCTGATGATCGGCCGGGACCTTGCTCCCTCCCGCTATGAAAAAATTGAAAAACCGGGCGAGCCCGTAATGGAGCTGACCCATGTGAGCTTTCATAAATCCTCCAAGCATAACGGACTGAACGACGTGTCCCTGACCGTGGGCCGGGGCGAAATCGTGGGCATCGCAGGCGTGGACGGCAACGGCCAGAGCCAGCTTGCCCAGATTGTCACCGGCGTGCTCACGCCGGAGGAGGGCGTTGTGGACCTGAAGGGCTCCACCGTGGCCCGCTTTACCCCGAACGGCTTTATTCTGGAAAATGTGTCCCACATTCCCGAGGACCGCAATAAAATGGGCCTGATCGGCAACATGTCCGTGCAGGACAATCTGGTGCTGAAAAGCACGGAGGAGGACCGCTTTTCCGATGGACACGGATTACACCTGAAAAAGAAGGCCATTCATGACTACGCGCTGGGCATGCAGGAGAAATACGACATCCGGTGCGAGTCCGTGGATCAGGAGTGTCGCAATCTCTCCGGCGGAAACCAGCAGAAGGTCATTCTAGCCAGGGAGCTGGAAGGCGATCCCGATCTGCTGGTGGCCGTGCACCCCACCCGGGGCCTTGACATCGGCGCCACCCGCTATGTGCATGACTCCATGATCGACGCACGAGCCCACGGCTGCGGCGTGCTGCTGATCTCTGCGGACTTTGACGAGGTGCTGGAGGTTTCCGACCGCATCATCGTCATGTTTGAGGGACAGATTATGGGCGTTTACTCCGGCAAGAATCCTCCTATCGAGGAAATTGGCCTGGCCATGGCCGGTAAATAAGGGGGCGGGATTGTTATGAAAATCAGAAAGAATCTGGTGAGCATTCTGGTGCCGCTGGCCTCCGTGCTGCTGGCTTTCCTCATTGGCGCCATTATTATCGCCTCTCTGGGGAGCAATCCCATCAGCGCCGTAGGATACCTTTTTCAAGGCGCCTTCGGCAAAGCCAACAACATTGCCTCCACGCTGGTAAAGGCAACGCCCCTGATCTTCACAGGCCTTTGCGCCTGCTTTGCCTATCGCTGCGGCGTGTTTAACCTTGGCGGCGAGGGGCAGTTTATCATGGGCTCCATCGCCACCTGCTGGGTGGCCACCACCTGGGGTATCGAGGGGCCCGGGGCCACGCTGCTCTGCCTGCTCTTCGGCGCGGTGGCAGGCGGCCTGTGGGGCGCAATTCCCGGCATTTTGAAAATCACCCGGGGCCTGAACGAGATGATTGTCTCCATCATGCTCAACTATGTGGCAACTTTGTTCATGGGGCTTTTGTACACCAGCGTTCTGCGGGAGGGCAACGTCCCCCAGACCGCCGCCGTTCCGGACGCCACGCAGCTTCAGCGCATTTTTCCCGACCTGCGGGTCACCTGGGGCGTTGTCATCGCGCTTGCGGTGGCCGCAGTGGTGCAGTACTTCCTGTTCAGCACCTCCAAAGGCTTTCAACTCCGGGCGGTGGGCCTGAACATGACCGCGGCCGAATTTAACGGCTTCAGCGTCAAGAAGTACATTTTGTACAGCTTTATCGTCTCCGGCGCTCTGGCGGGCCTTGGCGGCAGCGTGGAACTGCTGGGAACCCAATATCGCCTGATCAGCGGCTATGCCGTGGGATACGGATTTGACGGCGTGGCCATGGCGCTGATTGCCCAGCTCAACCCGGTAGCTACGGTGGTGGTGGCCTATTTCTTCGCGGTGCTTCGCACCGGCGCCAACACCATGCAGGCCGGAACCGGCGTTCCCACCTCCGTTATCGGCATTATTCAGGCTCTGGTGATTGTCTTTGCCGTGGCCGGCACCGCGCTGGTCAAGCTGCCGCACATCCGCCAGTGGCTTTCAAACCGCCTGGAAAAGAAGGGAGAGGTGAAGTAATATGGATATCGGTGAACTGATTCTCTCCACCGTCCGCATGGCAACCCCCATTCTGATGGTGGCCCTCGCGGAGCTTTACTCCGAGCGGGCGGGCCTCGTCAACATCGGTCTGGACGGCATCATGTCCTTTGGCGCGCTGACGGGCTTTATGGTTTCCTTCCTCTCGGGCAGCCCCTTCCTTGGGATTGTGGCGGGAGCCTGCGGCGGCGTGCTGATCAACATGATTTACGCTTATTGCACCATCTCTCTGTGTGCCCCGCAGATTGTCTACGGCATGGCCATCAACATCTTCGCCCCTGCGGTGGCGTCTTTTATCTACCGGGTTTACTTCGGCGTCAGCTCCACGCTGGCGCAGGCAACCCTGATGCCCACCGTGGCAATCCCCGGCTTGAAGGACATCCCCTTTTTTGGCAAGCTCCTCTTTGACCAGACTCCCATGGTCTACTTTGCCTATCTGATGGTCATTTTCACCGCCATCTTCTTCAACCGCACGAAGGCCGGCCTGAACTACAAGTCCGTGGGCGAGTATCCCAAGGCGGCGGAAACGCTGGGCATCAACGTCATCCGCCAGAAATACGTGGCCTGCATTATCTGCGGTGCGCTGGCGGGCATTGGCGGCGCGTATCTCACCACCTGCTATGTCAACACCTATTCCGACGGCGTGGTGGCCGGGCGCGGCTTCATCGCCCTGTCTGCGGTCATTTTCGGCCGGTGGAGCGCGGGCGGCGTGCTGATGGCCTGCCTGCTCTTCGGTTTCTGCGACGCGCTCCAGCTCCGTCTGCAAATTTTCAACACCTCCACACCCTATCAGCTGTTCCAGATGATCCCCTAT
The DNA here is from genome assembly GCF_032018205.1 of Oscillibacter sp. Taxonomy (GTDB): domain Bacteria; phylum Bacillota; class Clostridia; order Oscillospirales; family Oscillospiraceae; genus Oscillibacter. The sequence continues at coordinate 63,214 of NZ_DALZOY010000010.1, forward strand.
CTCTTCACGCTGGCGGCGCTGGCGGTGCTGGGCATTAAGAAATCCGGGCCCGCATCCAACGGAAAGCCGTATATGCGCGAGGAGCGCTGAGTTCCATTCATCAGGCTCCCGCCTTTTGATAAAGTAACCAACCAAAAATCTGAATTACGGAGGAAAATGAAAATGAAGAAGTTCTTTGCACTGGCTCTTGCGCTTGCCATGACCGTATCTCTTGCGGCCTGTGGCGGCGGTTCCACCCCCCCTGCGTCCGCAAGCGGCTCCGCGGGCAGCGCCGCCGCTTCCGGTGGCAGCGACAAGGTCTATAAGGTGGCCATGGTCTGCGACTCCAGCATCTCCGACGGCGGATGGGGCGCCGCCTGCTACAACGCCATGGAAGCTGCCGCCGCCGATCTCGGCTGGGAAACCAACTATGCCGACAGCGTGGCTCAGTCCGACTATGCCAACTCCATGACGGGCTTTTGCGACATGGGCTATGACATGATTTTCCTGCCCGGCAACCAGTATTCCGACGCCACCGTCCAGGTCGCCAAGGACTATCCCGACATTGCGTTTGCCGTGCTCAACGGCGCCACCACTCTGCCCACCGACAATATCACCAGCATCCTGCCCGACGCCGACCAGATCGGCTACATGGCCGGTGCGCTGGCGGGCCTGATGAGCAAGACCAACGTTTTGGGCTTTATCGGCGGCATGGAAATCGACACCACCAAGGCGAAGCTGGCCGGGTTTGAGAAGGCCGCCAAGGCCATTAATCCCGACATCACCGTGCTCTCCGCCTATGCCGGCTCCTTCAACGACGTGGCCAAGGGCATGGAGCTTGCCAACGGTATGATCTCTCAGAAGGCCGACGTCTTCTTTGGCGACGCTTCCGCGGTGGACTCCGGCGCCCGTCAGGCCATCGACGCAGCCAACGGCAGCGGCGAGATTGCCATCTTCGACATTGGCCAGCCCGCCGATCTGGTGGCGCAGAGCCAGAATCCCTGCCTGATCGGCTCCGTTGTCACCGACAACGCCGGTATGCTGAAACTGGCCATGCAGGACGTGGAGGCCGGCAGCTTCGGCAACAAGACCATCTATGGCTCTTTTGACAACAACTGCCTGGCTATCGGCACCTTCAACGATGCGTTGGTCTCCACCGACATCCAAGACTCTTACAGAAACTACATTACCCAGATGACCGAAGGCAGCTTCCCCGGCTAACCCTTAAAAAGCAAATCACCCCCTGCGGGGCCGGACATTTGTCCGGCCCCGCTTTTTCCAGTTCCATCGAAAGCGCGGGCAGCTAAGCAGTCTCCGCTTCCCCGCCAGTCTCGACGCTGCCCACTGCGAGTCCGTTCTATCGCCGCCCGCTTTACTGGGAGACAGACCTTCGCTCTCCAGCCAAACCGCAGGAGAAAAGTGCACCTCTGGACGGGCCTTTTGCTTTCGCCCGGCGGCAATTCGCGTTCATAGGGACCTGCCGCCGCCGCATAGGATAGCGAAGAGGGCGCCGGTGGGTGCGCCTTTGAATCGGCGGACCGCTCGCTTCATAAAAGCGGCAGACGCGGCGCAATCTGCGCCGTCAAGAAGGAGGGCTTATGCTGACTGCGGCACTGCTGCTGTTCGCCAATACGCTGCTTTTTACCCTGCGGCTTAACGGGGGGGGCTCTTTTCCAAAACCTCTGACATCGGATGAGGAGCGGGAATATCTTCGGCAGATGGCCGAGGGGGACATGAAGGCGCGGGACGCGCTGATCGAGAGGAACCTGCGGCTGGTGGCCCATGTGGTGAAGAAATACTACTGTGCCCAGAGCAATCAGGAAGACCTGCTTTCCATCGGCACCATCGGCCTGATCAAGGGCGTTTCCACCTTTGACGCGTCCAAGGGCGCGCGGCTTGCCACCTATGCGGCGCGGTGCATAGAAAACGAGATTCTGATGTATTTCCGCAGCCAGAAAAAGCTTCAAGGTGATGTGTCTCTTGCGGACTCCATCGACACGGACAAAGAGGGCAACGCCTTGCAGCTCATGGATGTGGTAGGCGTAAACGACACGATGTTGGACGACATTCAGGACCGGGATGACGCGCTGCGCTTGCGTCGCCTTGTGGCGGAAACGCTGACCCGACGGGAGGCGGAGATCATCCGCCTGCGGTACGGTCTGGGCGGAACCGTCCCTCTGACCCAGCGGGAGGTGGCTTCCTCCTTCGGCATCTCCCGGAGTTACGTATCACGCTTGGAGACAAAGGCGCTGGCTAAACTGCGGGAGGCGTTTCAGGGGCGAGAATCGTAGAAGCGCCGCTACCTATTAGACAAAACACGCCTGTGATTGCCCCACAAAAAACACGCGGAAGCGCTGTCGGCGCTTCCGCGTGTTCTCTTCACCCTTTAGGCGGCTGGCATTTCCTCAAGCTCTTGCTTTGACACGCCCAGACGGGACAGCGCCACCGATGCCAGAACCAGCCCGCATTCCAAAAGCCCCCGCCACCCCAGCCGCTCGTGGAGGAACACTGCGCCCAGCACAGCAGCGGATGCAGGATTCAGCGCGCAAAACAGGCCCGCCCGCTCCACGCCGGTATACCGCTGAGCCACCGGTTGAAGCGTAAACCCGAATCCGGTGCAAACCACCGCCAGCACCAGAATCACGCCCCATTCCACACCCCCGGCAGGCAGCCGGGGCATCTCAGTTATAAGCGAAGCCGTCAGCGCAAACAGACTTACAAAGCCCACCTCCAGAATCCCCAGCGTCAGCGGATCATCCTGACGGGAGAGGCGATCCATCAGGATGATCGAGCCGGCGTAAAGCATTGCGGCAGCAATGCAGAACTACTCTCCGGCACCGATGGAGTGCGACTCCCGTAAAGTCAGAAACGCCACGCCCGCCAGAGCCGTTGCCGCACCAAGCACAGTCCACCGTCCCGGCAGACGGCGGCGCAAAGCCGCCTCGAACAAAGGTACAAACACCACGGCGGTATTCTCCAAAAACGAAACTGTGGCCGTGGGCGTGGTCTTCAGGCCGGTCAACTCCGCTGTCATCACCATAAAAAACGAGAATCCAAGCGCCATCCCTCCAAGAATTGTTTTTTTCTTTAAATGGAACAGCCGCTTATGAAACAAAAGGAAAAGCAGAAGAAAGCCCACTGAAAAACGGACGCCCATTAGATTAAATGTATCCAGTGTTTTTAGTCCTATCTTGGTAAACAGATACGACGTGCTGCGCGCCAGAATTACGCCTGCCAACAGCACCTCCGCCTTGCTCTTCGTCATTCTGAGACCGCCTCTCCACTTTTCTTGACAGAATCATAGCGCGGGAGTATGCTTGCGTAAAGCGAAGATATATCACATTTTATTTGACAAAACCGCAAGTAAGGAGACTCCCATGGATACGGAAAAGTGCGGCGCCATCTTGTGCACCATCAGAGAAGGCAGTCTGTCCGCCGCAGCGGAACATCTGAGATACGCGCCCTCCGGCATGAGCCGCATGGTGGATTCACTGGAAAAGGAAGCCGGATTTTCCCTGTTGAAGCGCAGCCGAAACGGCGTGGCCCCCACTGCGGACTACCTCCGCCTATTTCCTCTTTTGCAGGAATTGGACCGAACTGCACAGCGGTACGCCCAGATGACTGCCGAGATTCGTAGCCTTGAAATCGATTCTTCACAGTGGGCACCGCCTATCCCGTCTGTTACCACTGGCTTGCGGACCTGGTGGCAGCTTTTGGGCGGCGCCATCCCGGCATTGAAATCCAGATTCTTGAGGGACCAGCACCCGTCTCGCCGCAGCTCTGGCAGATCACCGGGCAGACTTTTGCATCATCAGCCGCCGGGAAGGAAATTTTCAGTGGCTTCCCCTTCTCAATGACCCGATGGTTGCCTGGGTTCCGCCGGACAGCATCTGGGCCGGAATGGACGTGTTTCCCGTGGAGGAATTTGCCTCCGCATCCTACATCGCCACTTATCCGGGAGAAGACATAGACGCCACGCGAATGTTTGCCCGACTGGGGCTGACACCCCACCAGTGCTTTTCCTCCACTGACAGCTACGCCACCTGCTCCATGGTGGGCGCGGGGCTGGGCATCAACACCAACAATGCATTGGTTCGCGGGGCATGGAGACGAGAAAGGTAGCCGGACAACCTATTTGAAAAACAGAGACAGCATATTTGATAAAAAATAATGTAACCCCAAAAAAGTAAAGCTTTCGATGCAAAAAGCACGGAAACCAGCGCCGGAAACGGCGCTTCTTTTTTTAAATTGCTGAAAATACAGAATTTATTTGCATTTTACTTGAAAGTCCTGTAAAATAACAATCCGATAAAGGTACTACCTTGTAGTAGTGCCGTGAGGAGAAGAGAGGTTATTGAAAGATGAAAATAGCGAAAAAGATGCTGTCTTTTGTTCTGGCAATGTCAATGCTGACAATCATGACCATAGCTGTTTCCGCAAAGACCGCAAGCAAAACCGGCCCCGGCGATGTGGCCGAAAATTCCGCGTTTTCAAAGGCCGTTCAGTTTGTCTGGGAACGGGGATATATGAACGGATACGCAGACGGAACCTTTCGTGCCGAAAACACAGTGACCCGTGCCCAATTGTTTCAAACGCTTTACAATATTCAGGAAACGCCCTCCGTCTCCGGCATAACGCCTTTTCAGGATGTCGCACCAGACGCATGGTACACCTCTGCTGCCGCGTGGTCTAAAGGCACTGGTCTGACAGAAGGTACGTCGGCGGGCTTCTCTGCAAATACGAAGCTTAACCGTCAGCAGCTTGTCAAGGTGATGTGCGCTTATGCAGAGCTGACCGGCGAAACCTTGCAAGGCGGAGATTTGTCCGCCTATAAGGATGTGGAGCAAGTGGCCTCCTATGCTCTGCCCTATATGAAAATGGCCGTGGGTTCCGGGATCATCAATGGTAGCGGAGACAAGCTGAATCCCGCCGGTGCGGTGACCCGCGGACAACTGGCTCAGATTCTCTACAACTATTTCAGCAAAGCGGAAGCTGCCTATACGAGTGCCAAGCGCCCGCTACTGCTGGAAGGCGCCATGGGTATTGAAACCACCACAATGATCGAGGCACTGACCAATCCGGTGGAATACACACTGGGTCAGTATGACTATGTGGCCGGTACATACCACAGCTACCCCGTGGTGGTCTGCCGAACCGAGCAGGGGCAGGCCAACGCAGCCGCCTCCACGGCGCTGGCGATGGAGTTTTTCAATCCTGTTGCCGTCATCAATCAGGGCACCTCCGGCGGACATGACCCGGCTCTGCACACCTATGACATCGTAATCGGCAAGCAGTCCTTTGACGGCAGTGCATGGAAATCGGGCGCATCTGCCAAGGGAACCGGCGTAGACTACAAAGACATTGAAATGCAGGGCGTCTATGCCTATGGCAAGACTGCCGGGGAATTTACGCAGCAGGTCTACTATGATGCCGACGCCACATTGCTGGCGGCCGCCAATACCGTCAAGGGCACGTATACCCAGGGCAGTGTTGTAAATGGTATCATTGATTCCTGCGACGCTTGGAACAATCAGGTTGACCGTATGCTGTACCTTTACGAAACCTTCGGCTCCTCCTGCGAGGAAATGGAAACCAATGCCGTTGCCCAGATCTGCAAGACCTATGACATTCCGTTTTTAGGCATCCGCATCCTGTCCAATACCGGAATCTATGGCGAAAACTTTGACTGGAAAACCGGCGCGGCCTGCCAAAGCTACGTTCTCAATGTGGCAAAACAGTATATCACCTCCTATCTCAGCAGCGCGCCCAGTTCTGTGACCGCCAACAACCAAAAGACCTCTTTGAATACCCAGAGCTATGATAAAACACAGCGGCCTATCCTGCTGGAAGGCGCCATGGGCATTGAGACGACCACGATGATCAGCGCCCTGAATAATCCCACCGCCTATAAGCTGGGCCAGTGGGACTATGTAGCCGGCACCTACAATGGCTATCCGGTGGTGGTCTGCCGTACGGAACAGGGCCTTGCCAATACGGGCGCCTCCACCGCGCTGGCCATGGAATTTTTCAATCCCTCTGCGGTGATCGATCAGGGCACCTCCGGCGGACACGACCCGGCCCTGCACACCTATGACATTGTTCTGGGAAAGCGGACTGTGAACTACTCTGCATGGAAAACCATTGCCTCCGCCAAGGGCGCGGGTGTTGACTACACCGCCTTTGAAATGAACGGCGTCTATGCCTATGACAGAGAGGAAGCTGCCTTTACACAGTCTGTCTATCATGATGCCGACCCCGCCCTGCTGAAAGCCGCCAGCACCGTCAAAGACAGCTACACCGACGGCTCCGTGGTGGAAGGGACCATCGGTACCTCCAACGAATGGAACAACCAGATTGATCGAATGCTCTATCTGAACAAGACGGTCGGAACCTCCTGCGAAGAAATGGAAACCGATGCCGCCGCGCAGATTTGTAAGACCTATCATGTTCCGTATCTGGGTGTGCGCATTTTGTCCAACACCGGTATTTACGGAGAGAACTTCGATTGGAAAACCGGTGCAGCCTGCCAGAACTATGTGCTCAGCGTTGCCGCAGAGTATATCAGCAGCAATCTTAAATAATTTTAAAACGGGTGTGGGGCCAGCGCTTAAAAAGCGCTGGCCCCACACTTATTTAATATCTCCTGAACAATTTTCAGTAAGGTACGCAGTCAAAAGCTCCAGATTTTTCACGGTAGTACGGTCGAGAAAATGCTCTATTTTCTCCACCTGCTCCAATTCATTGTCTGAATGATTTAATGCGCACAGAAAGCAGGAAATTACTTCATGGCGATAAAGTAAATAATTTCCAGTTTTCCGTCCTTTGTCCGTCAAATAAATATCTCCGTACTTTTCCGCCTGAATAAATCCAGACTGCCCCAGTTGCTGCACCATTTTTGTGACTGAGGATGCTTTTACATGCAGCATTTTAGACAGCTCGCTTACCCGGACGGATTCATTTTGCCGTGTCAGGCGTGAAATCATTTCCAGATAATCCTCCATGGCGCTGGTTAGTTCGCCGTCAGCATTGAGCTCATACCCCTTCATGGTATAAAATTCGTCTGAATAATTCATTTTTTGCACCTCTTCATGGCTACGCAAATACCGGTAACCATTTACGGTACCGTGCATAACATATTGATAGAAAGTTTCCTTATCCTAAATTATTCGAAGGGTGTATCGGTTATGAATAATCAAATTTGTTTGAATGATATAAAGCCCGGCCAGCATGCTACCGTCAGCGCACTGCAATCCACAGGAAGCATGCGTCGCCGCCTATTGGATATTGGGTTGATTGAAAATACAGATGTGGAATGTCTGGGCAGAAGTCCGGGCGGTGACCCCGCAGCTTTTTTGATCCGAGGAGCCGTGATTGCAATTCGTTCCGAGGATTGCCAAAATATCTTAATCCACGCATTATAATTTGGAGGAATAGGAATGGGCCTTACAAACAGTTCCATTGGAATTAAAGCTGTTGATTCCGGATTAGTTATCCAAAAGCAAGCCCCCAAAGACAAGGTCGTTGCTCTTGCCGGAAATCCAAATGTGGGGAAGAGCACTGTCTTCAACGGACTGACTGGCATGAACCAGCACACCGGCAATTGGCCCGGAAAGACCGTCACGAATGCACAGGGTTATTGCAAAACAAAAAAGAAATCCTACGTCATGGTGGATATTCCCGGTACTTATTCTTTAATGGCTCATTCCGCCGAGGAGGAGGTTGCACGTAACTTTATCTGTTTTGGAGAGCCGGACGCGGTGGTCGTGGTCTGCGACGCCACATGCCTGGAGCGCAACCTCAATCTTGTTTTACAAACTCTTGAAATTTCATCCAACGTCGTTGTCTGTGTCAATCTAATGGATGAAGCAAAGCGGAAAAATATTCAAATTGATCTGCCCCTGATCGCAAAAAGATTGGGTGTGCCGGTCGTCGGAGCTGTCGCAAGAAAAAAGAAAAGCCTGTCCGACCTAATGGGAGCGGTTGACCGCGTCACAGATGGGGCTAGTCAAACAGCGCCTCTGTCTGTACGTTATCCGGAAGCCATAGAAGCCGCAATTTCCAAGATTCAACTGATTCTGATGCAAAAATCCGGTGAAAAACTGAACAGCAGGTGGCTTAGTTTAAAGCTTCTGGATCAGGATGAATCTCTTATCCGGGAAATCAACGCTTATCTCGGAGAAGAGTTTTTACAGGATGACGAATTAAAAGATGCGATTATTCTGGCTAAAAAGCAGCTAAACGAGCAAGGAATTGACACGGATCGTTTGAAGGATCTAATTGTTTCCGCTTTGGTAAAAAACGCAGAGGATGTATGCCGAGACGCTATTATATATGAAAAGACTAATTATGCCGCCTCAGACCGTAGATTGGATAAAATTCTTACCAGCAAGCTCACCGGATATCCAGTGATGCTAGTCCTGTTGGCATTGGTTTTCTGGTTAACTATTACGGGTGCGAATTATCCTTCGCAGCTCCTCTCAAACGGCCTGTTCTGGGTGCAGGATCGGCTCACGAACTTTTTCCAATACATCCATGCACCCGATTGGCTTCATGGAATTCTTATCCTTGGTGTTTACCGGGTTTTGGCTTGGGTTGTATCCGTTATGCTTCCGCCAATGGCCATTTTCTTTCCACTGTTTACCTTGCTGGAAGATGCAGGCTATCTCCCCCGCGTAGCCTACAACCTTGATAAGCCCTTTAAACGCTGCTGTGCCTGCGGCAAGCAAGCACTTTGCATGTGCATGGGCTTTGGATGCAACGCTGCGGGGATTATCGGGTGCCGGATCATTGACTCCCCCCGAGAGCGGCTGCTGGCCATTCTGACAAACAACTTTGTCCCCTGCAACGGTCGCTTCCCCACGCTAATCGCTATTCTCACCATGTTTTTTGTGGGAACCTCCGGAGGAGTGTTTTCTTCCTTGCTTTCCGCCGTACTGCTGACGGCGGTGATTGTACTCGGGGTTGGAGTTACCTTTGCAGTTACCAAGCTTCTTTCCAAAACGCTGCTCAAGGGGGTTCCGTCCTCCTTTACTCTGGAGCTTCCGCCATACCGTAAGCCGCAGATTGGGAAGGTAATTGTCCGCTCCATCTTTGATCGGACGCTGTTTGTGCTGGGCCGAGCCATTTGCGTCGCAGCCCCTGCGGGACTGGTTATCTGGCTTATGGCAAACATCTCAATCGGCGACGCCAGTATACTGAATCACTGTGCCTCTTTTTTAGATCCCTTTGCGCGATTGATGGGACTGGACGGTGTGATTCTAATTGCTTTTATTCTGGGCTTCCCCGCTAATGAAATTGTCATTCCCATTATTATAATGGCTTATATGGCACAGGGCAGTATTCTGGAGCTTGACAGCCTCGCCCAAATGAAAGAATTGTTTGTATCAAACGGCTGGACCTGGATTACAGCAATTAGTACAATGCTATTTTCTCTCTTACACTGGCCCTGTTCCACCGCTCTGCTGACCATAAAGAAAGAAACGGGAAGCTGGAAATGGACGGCGCTGGCCGCTGCAATTCCAACATCCGTTGGCATCGTCTCTTGTATTTTGTTCGCCACGGTGGCCCATATGATATGGTAATTGGTTCTGCTAACGTATAATATTATTAACACTCCCGTTTTTGCAGAAAAGGTCAATTCATAAAAAAGGATATAGAAAACCACTCGCCCTACAAAGGGCGAGTGGTTTTGGCTTATCCGTAACTGGCGGCTTATCACACAACCGAGAAGGCCGTTGACAAAGATAACCCGTATATGTTCGGATAAGTCTCTATTTTGGTGAGCCAATAAAAACACTATTGACAGATAGCATCACACATAATACAACATTCCGTCACCTCTTTGAACATATTTTGCATCTGTGCCTGGAAAAGGGACTGGTGGACGGAAAGGTCATTCTGACCGACTCCACACACGTGAAAGCGAACGCTTCCTTTAAGGCAAATACAAAAGTGCTGTCCCAGCGCGAGACAACAGACTACACGGGACGGCTGGACCGGTATGAGGCGGAGGAACGTGCGGGGCTGGAGTCGTCCGGCGCCATCAAGCCGCAGCGTGCCGGAGGAGAGAAAAAGGAAAGCCCAAAAGTGGAAAAGACGGTCAGCACCACCGATCCGGATGCCGGGATACTGCGGCGGCTGGGGAAACCGGAGGGGATGCATTACCTGGATCATCAAAGCGTGGACGCCGCCCACGGAATCGTGGTGGATGTGGCGGTGACGCCGGGAAACGTAAACAATTCGGAGCCCTACCTTGAACGTATTGAATATATGAAGGAACATCTGGGGCTGGATATTCAAATAGCCGGTGCAGACAGTGCCTACGGCATCAGCATGATTTACCGGGCAATGGAGGATATGGGCGTTCGGCTGCACACGCCCGGAGAAACGGGCGGGGCGACCTACAAGGTGGAGCTCAAGCGCGAGGAGTTTCGGTATGACGCGGAAAGAGACGGCTTCCTTTGCCGGGAGGAATGGCACTGACACTGCGCAGTCTTGAACGGGAACACTACAATATTTGCCGGATATACCGAGCCGACAGGAAGGAATGCTGGAGGCTGTGTATGAAGTCTTTCCCGATGCAAAATACCAGCGCTGCACAGTCCACTTTTACCGCAATGTTTTCTCCGTTGTTCCCCGTTCCAAGGGGAAGCTGGTTGCCAAAATGCTCAAAGCCATCCACGCCCAGGAGAGCAAGGCTGCGGCGCTGGCAAAGGCCAGAGACGTAGTTGCCGCGCTGAAGGACTTGAAACTGAAGGAGGCCACCAAAAAGGTGGCGGACAGCGTGGAGGAGACGCTCAGCTACATGGCGTTTCCCTTTGAGCATTGGACGCGTATCCGCACCAACAACGCTATTGAGCGCCTCAACCGTGAGATCCGCCGCCGCACCCGCGTGGTGGGGGCTTTCCCTGATGGGAACTCCGCCCTTATGCTGGTCTGTGCGCGGCTGCGGCATGTTGCCGGTACCCAGTGGGGAAACAAGAAGTACATGAATATGAAGCATCTGGAGGCGACTATGGACGACGACTCATTGGCTGGTTAATCTCATTCCACATGAGACTGCAAACCAATTTGCGCATAACTCTTGACACTACCCGGAAAACGCAGGCAGAATATTCACATCAGCTATGATTTGGTGGGGATTCTGCCGGAACTGAATACCCCGGTAAATGAAGAAATGGCGTAACTTTTACGCTACGCCATACTTCGTTCAAATACTGTCTTATTAAGGACACCCTGAACCGGCCTGTTTTTGTTTGCATGTATTTCCTTTCGCATCTTGATCTGCTATAATTTAACCAATGAATGATAAATCGGAATTTGAAGTATGGAATTTTTGACATTTGGTAAGGAGAATTCGGAAATGAACCAAAAAATCGGTATGGCAGGTTCGTTGATCAGTTCAATATCCGTAGCTTTGTTTGCTGTCTTTATGCTGATCGCATTTAATTTTGGCAGCTTTTTTGTCTGCATATTTTTGGCGCTTGGCTTTGTCTTGATGATAAGCACGTTTGCTCATGAAAGTGAGCCAGACAGAAAGGCTGCTGCGAACGTGGCGCTAATCTTTGCTGCGGTGTATTGTGTGATGATCTTGCTGGTGTATTTCGCACAGACCACTTCAGTTCGGCTCGACAGTCTGAACGAACAGGCCATACAACTCATTGATTATTCGAAATCGGGTCTGTATTTCAATTACGACCTGCTTGGATATGGTCTAATGGCGCTGTCAACCTTTTTTATCGGGTTGACGATTAGAGCGAATACCAAAGCAGACAAGTGGCTCAAGTGGCTGCTGATTCTCCACGGCGCTTTCTTTATTCCGTGCCTGATTGTGCCCATGCTCGGCATTTTTTCAAGTGATGGATACTGGACGGGCGTGATTGTTTTAGAGTTCTGGTGCGCTTATTTCATTCCGCTTTGCATTTTGTCTTACGTACACTTTAAAAAGAGAACAGAGTGAGCATACACTCATCACGAAAGATTCCAATTTATCAGTGAGATTATGAGCAAAATACAAAGCAGTCATGTTTCAATTTATCTGCGGGATTAGCGTATACACTATTAAATAAATTATCTTTGTAGGAGAAATGAAAAATAACGAGATGTGCAAAAGATTCAACTTTTTCTTTCAGCTTTCCAATCTTTATTATCGAAATTATTGGAATTTTTCAAGTCTCATTATTTCACTCCGACCAAATTAAAGTCATGTATGAGGATTTGAGTTCATATATGACTTTTTTGTTTTGCAAAGATAAAATAAGTTAAATAACGATGATAAGGGGGGGGGGTGCGGACAAAATCCTGTACTAAGCACAGAGTTCTAAATTTTGTCGATATTCCATTGGACTAGCTCCGCGGAGAGATTGTTTGATTCGCTTGTTCCTATACCAAATCATATACGCATCAATGATCTGAATAAACTGTTCAACAGATACATCTACCCATGAAATTCCATAGAACATTTCATTTTTCATGCGGCCAAAGAATCCTTCGCAGGCAGAATTGTCGGGAGAACATCCCTTCTTCGACATGGATCGCTGCAACTGTGCCCGGTCCGTGCGGTGAATCCAACCTGGCCAGCGATAATGGTAGCCACGATCTGTATGAATCGTAGGAGTTTCCCTAGCTTTCAGTCTTTCAATCGCATCATCCAGCATTCCATTCACCAGTTCCGCATTGGGAGATCATCCAACACGCCATGAGACAGGCATTCCATCAAAGCAGTCAATCATAGGTGAAAGATATACCTTCCCCGCAGGAATGGCAAACTCCGTAATATCCGTAAGCCACTTCTCATTGGGGCGATTTGCATGAAAATTACGCGCAAGGATATTGGGAACTGCCGGCATTATTTCACCCTGATAGGAGCTATACACTCGCTTTTTGTGAATCCTTGGGTGCAAATGCGCTTGATTCATAAGACGAAGAACGATTTTTTCCGATAGTCGAACGCCATGTTTCCTCAGTTCCAAATGAATTCGACGATACCCATAGCATGAACAGTTTTCCTCAAAAATTGCTTTGATTTGCTCCCTTTTCGTAGCATATGAATCGTTTTGTTTCTTAGCCTTTTTTCGATGAAAATAGCTGCTGCGAGCATAGTGCAGCGCTTTGAGTAATGTCGGCAGCGGATATTTATTCTTTAAGGCGTCGATAATTGCTGCCTTTTCCCTGTTTTTCAGAGAGTTCCGGTCGACGCCTGGGTCTTTTTTTAGTACGTCAAGAGTCTCCTTCAGAATATCAACCTCCAGCTGCATATCCCGGATCTGCTCTTTGAGCCTTGAAATTTCCTCATTTGCAGCCGGTGTTCCTTCTTTAAGCGACCCCCGCTCTCTTTCCTTTGATGGCCTCATCAGTGCTGCACGCCCTTTCTCAATGTACTTTCTTCTCCATTGATAGATACTGGCTGTGCTATAGCCAATCTCATCTGATACTGATTGTACATTTTCGCCCAGCTCAAAGCAACGGTGAAGGGCATTTAATTTGAGTTCCAGGATGCTCTGGGGTATTGACCCCATGAAAGATTGAGCGTTTTTTTGGCAAATGCTCACGTCTCGTGATCCAATTGTAAGGGGTTTGCCGCCTTGCCGGATACCCCAGTTGTATGATTGCTTTGGTGACGGAGCCGCACTCGTCATATAGGGCAAGTGCCTTGTAGTACTGCTCCTCGGTATACATGCTTTCCTCCTGTTGGGATCATGACCAGTCCAATTTCTTGACCGCACCCCCCGAACCTTTATGCACCCGGCAAAACGTTTCTTTTTAAGTGTTCATACGAGGCTACGATGTAGATGGCAAACACTGCAAAGAATATTGCCAGTGTTGCGCCGACAACCAAGAAAATCTGCGCGATACCCTGAAATACGCCGGGGTCGAAAGCCATGCACAGAAAAAATATGAAGATACTGCTAATTACCACAGCGGGAAATACGGGCAGTACGTAATATACTGCAAACTGCCTGAGAAGCGCGCTACTCAAATACTTCTTATCAGCTCCAAGCATATGTAGAGTGGCATATTGGTTCTGATAGCTTTTCGTTTCGCTGAGGATCTGGATCGCCAGAACGGTTGCAGAGACGATCATCAGCACCAGCGCCACATAAAACAGCGGAAAGACGATGAGCGCGTATAACGATGCGTTCTGCTCCTTCACAATTTCCTTAGAAAAAATCATATCATAACCGACAGAACTACCGCTTTCGCGCCGGCCCATGCGTATGGCGTCCAGTGCCGCATAGTCCGTCACGGTAACGGGAATGCCAGTCATAGCCGCATAGGCACTGTGAGATACCGGCAGCGTTTTTGCGATTTCATCGGGCACCACAAGGATAAAACCGCTGCCGTTTCCATTCCAGCTCTGCTGGGTAAAAGTTTCGTGATATACCGCGCCCCTGACCAGCGTTCTGTCGCCGATTTGGACAGTGCCGTTATACTGTTCTAAAGGCTTTGTAAGATAATCCAGACACTGGATGATATATTCTCCCTCAGGCAGCGTAACTTTTTGATATCCAAGCATGTCCCTAATCTTGGTGTAGTCTGAAAACGCCATTACGGTATCGTAATCATAGGCACGGAAGTCATCCCGATAAGGATCGACATACTGGGTTAAAAAGTCGCTATCCAACTTGTAAACATTGTATTGCCATTCACTTTTTACATCAAGATTCCCATCAATATATTTCCTGTAATCGGAAAAACCCGTTGCTTGTTCCGAGCCTATATAGATGCTGTGGGCGGTTTCAAGCTCTGCATTTCGCATAAAAAGATGGTTAAAGGACAAGCCAGTCCCCACTGCAATCAGCGTGGCGGTCAGCAAGATGGATATGACCGACAGCGTAATTCCCATGCTGCCGACCTTGGACGTAAGAGAGCGAAAGGCGTAAAGAGTATTACCGCCGTACTTCTTCTTCTCATGCTTTTCAAAATAGGCGGGTATCCCAGAAGAAAAGCTGATATAAAAGGTAAACAGGAAAAAGATGATGACGAAGGCCCCAATCAGGCTAAGTGTTGCATCGTAGGTGAGCAGCAAGCCGGTTCCGGCAACTCCGCTAATCATTGAAACAATAAAAAGCTTCCTGCGTTTTTTGCTGTCGGGAGCAAGCGCTTTCTCATTATATTGATCCATATAAATCAGGTCGCTAATTTTAGATTTCTTGATTTTTCTCTGATTTAGAAAAAGTGCCACTATGAAGATCACCGCGAAACAAACAAAGGTGAGCAGCGTTGCGGACAGGGAAAACACATAGCTGAGGTGGTACTGTATCTCATATAAACGCAGCAGCATCGCTCGAAGCCCCTGATACAGGAGATTCCCGGTTAGCAAACCAATTAGCAGAGCCACTGCCCCGATGATTAGGTTTTCCATGAAAAACAGGTTGACAATTCTTTTTCGCTCAATGCCAAGTAAGAGGTAAGTGCCGAATTCCCGGCTGCGGCGTTTCATCATAAAGCGCATGGTATAATAGACAAGCCAGCCGATGATGCACACAACCACAAAGCTGGCGATGCCGATCATCAGCGGTAGGGTATCCAGAAGTTTGGAAAGGCTTTTGATTTCCTGTGAGAAAACAAGAGCATTAAAGGCAAAGATCAGCGAGGCAGCAATGACAATGGTGATAAAGTAAATAAGATAGTCTTTCATCTGTCGGGCTGCATTGCGCAGAGAAAGTTTAGAGAGCATCGTCTGTGTCACCTCCCAGAACGGAGAGCACATCAAGAATCTCGTGGTAAAATTCCCTGCGCGGCTTGTCGCCCTGATACAATTCGTTAAAAAGCCGCCCGTCTTTCAAAAAGAGAATGCGGTGGGCATAGCTGGCACTGAACGCATCATGGGTCACCATCAGAATAGTGGCGCCGTTTCCCCTGTTAATTTTTCCCATCAGCTCCAGCAGGTTTTTAGAGGACTTCGAGTCCAGCGCCCCCGTGGGTTCGTCGGCCAAAATCAGGCTCTGACCGAACACCATAGCACGGGCGCAGGCGCAGCGCTGCTTTTGACCTCCCGATACCTGATAAGGAAATTTGGAAAGAATATCATCGATTCCAAGCTGCCTTGCAACGCTTCTCACTTTTTCCTTCACTTGCTCAGGGGGATATTCGTTTATCGTCAGAGTGATGGCGATATTCTCTTCAATTGTCAAAGTATCCAGCAAATTAAAGTCCTGAAAGATAAAACCAAGCTTTTCCCGGCGGAATTTCGCCAATTTTTCTTCCGGTATTTCGGAGATGTTCTCACTGTCCAGATATACATTACCCGCGCTTACTGAGTCAATTGTGGAGATGCAATTGAGTAGCGTGGTCTTTCCCGAGCCTGACGCACCCATGATGGCAATGAATTCGCCGTCCTCCACATCAAAGCTGACCCGGTCCAATGCTTTTGTTACGTTATTTTTACTGCCATAATATTTTTCGATCTGTGAAACTTTCAGCATAATCTATTCGCTCCTTCCTCCATTATGATAATACAGAAGAAGTTTTTGATGTAGCGATATTTCTTTCCGCTATCTTTCATTTTCGTAAGATAACGGCCGCGGAAAACAGATGGAAATCGCCGTGTATTCGTTTTCTCTTGAATTAGCCTCCAGATATACACCCAGTGCTTCGGTAAGCTTTCGGCAAAGATACAGCCCCATGCCTGTAGATCCACCCAGAGTGCGGCCGTTGCTTCCTGTAAAGCCTTTGTCAAAAATGCGCCGCAGCTCCGATGCGGGAATGCCGATACCGTTGTCTTTGACCGTCAGTCTTGTTCTCCCATCAGTTTCTTCCACGCAGATACTTATGACAGGTGAAGCACTTCTGTATTTAACAGCGTTTGATAAAAGCTGCCCCAGCATAAATTCCACCCATTTGCCGTCGGTATAAACGCATTTGCCCAGGTTTTCTGTTTCAATCCTCACATTGTTCTGCGTCAGTAAGAAGCGATACTTCGACAGCGCCCTTTTAACGGATTCCAAAAGAGAGGTCTCCCGTATAATAAAATCCTTTTCTACGCAATCCAGTCTGGCATAGTAAAGCGCGCGCTCTACATGCCCTTCAATAAGAGCCAGCTGTGAGCAGATTTTTCGACTAGTTTCAGATTTGTTGTTTTCGCAGATGAGTTCAATCGCCGTAATGGGGACCTTAATTTCATGCACCCAGTTTTCAATATATTCCCGGTAATTCCGCTGCTTTTCCTCTGCGTCGGACACGGTTTCGATCATAGACTTTCCTGCACGCCTGAAAAGGCCGAAGATTTTGCGCCAAAAAAAATCATTTGGCTTAGGAGCACATTCCATAAAGAGATATTTTTGCTCCAGACCGTCCATAATTGCCTCCAGCTCGTGGAACTGATTTCTTTGCCTTAAATAATCAGCCGCAGTCCATATGCAAAAGCCGATTACCCATACAATTAGGATAGTGACAACAACTCCCGAGCTGGTCCCCGTCAAGAGCAGGAAGGTGGAGAGCACCAACATGCAAAATAGATGCAGCAGCAGGGAGATAACCCGATCTTGCAGGAACTCCCCAATTTTCATATCTTATACCCCAATCCGCGCTTTGTTTTGATATAGTCCGGCAGGCCGATATTGTTCAACTTGCCGCGCAGGCGCGTGACATTGACGCTGAGGGTATTGTCGTCGATATAGACCTGGTTATTCCACAGATATTCGATTAAGTCGGGACGGGAAACTATTTTGCCGGGTACTTTCATCAGGCAGGACAGGATTTTTTCCTCGTTTTTCGTGATATCCGCACGCTGCCCGTCGTGTTCAATCTCCCCCTTGGACAAGGAAAGCGTCAGCCCGTTTGCTGTATAGGCATCTTTTTCGGTCTGGCCGCTCCTGCGAAGAAGTGCCTGAATACGGGCCAGCAGGACCGGCAAGTCATATGGTTTGGAGATAAAATCGTCGCCGCCGAGGCTCAGCGCTCTGAGCTCGTCCATGGAGGTATTCCTGCTAGTGACAAAGATAACCGGAACCTGAGAGACTTTACGAAGTTCCATGCAAATACGGTAGCCATCTTGTCCTGGCAGCCCAATATCCAGCAAAATAAGATCGGGCGTGGTCCTTTGAATCTGTGCCGCTGTATCCGCGAAATCTTCAATGACTGCCGTATCGTATCCTGTGTTTTGTAATAGAATGGCAAGCTCATCGCTTATGCTCTTTTCGTCTTCAACAATCAATATTTTAGCCAAGTTCTCACCGTCCTGTATTGTATCATTTCCGTTCCCATCCAAATTAGCAAGCTAAGGCGGCAGATGTGTAACGAATCCTTACGCACCTGTTTTCTCTGCATTTAATCCACCCGTGCCCTCGCCAGCATCTCCACGCCGGAGATTTTGCCATCCACATAATCCCGCCGGGCCTGACTGGCGGCAGAAGACCAAGCCTTAAACTGTTCTTCCGACAAATCCTTGCCGCTGTGATCCCCAGCATATTTCCCTGCCGCCCGGTACCGCCGGGAGTAAACCTTGTTGTACCCGGTGAGATATTGCAATAAAAAGGTATCAGATTCAATTCGTTTGGCCCCCACCTGCTTGCAAGTCCGTTTTCCCTTGTACGGCCTGTCGCAGAAATCCCGCTTGCGCTTATCCGTCAGCACGAAATACCGCCCGCAGAGCTTGCACTGTTTCATATACTGTCCGTTTTTAAAGCATCTTGGTAAATTCAAAGAACAGCATTTCATCCAGATACTCAATCGGGTAATAGGACATCAGGCTCACGCCCTCGCCGTTCTGATGCATGATTTCCAGCAGATCATCCTGTTCGGTTAGCTTCCAGTCATGAATATCCCGCAGCGTATCGATATCCACCTTGCTTTTCTTTTTTGGCAGCAGCGCACACTGCATTTTCACCGGGGCATCCCCGAACTCGGGATGCCCCGCCATAAACTCGCACAGCCACTCGGACATGATTCTGTCCGGGCGGTTTTCTTTGTCCAGGCACATATCAACCGCTTCCCGAAAAATCTCCTGCAGTTCGATGACGCGCTCCAGTTCCTCCAGACAATCGGCAAGCTGCTTGAGCCTCTCGGAATCGATGTCGGCCTTGTAGTAAATAGGTGTATTCACAATGTTGTTGAGTAGCCCTACAAGGAAGAAGAACGCATAGCTATGCTTATGCTTCAGCGTTTCCGCCACATCGTAAACAGCATCCCGGACGTCCTGATAATGCTCCATCGTAAGCGGAATGCTCTTTGCCACCGCCAGCCACAGCCGGTACTTGCTCAAATCCAGCTCGACAAAATCAACTAACCCCTGCCCGATATGCTTTTCTGCGTACTGCCCGTTATGGGTTGCGTCGGTAAACGGCATGAAATGAACCAGCCCGTCGCTGTCGTAAAGGACCCGAACATGCGGATACTACGCCATGCTTTTCCTCTTTCTGAAAATAATCGAATTTCCGCAAAATCAATTATTTGCGCTTCCTTGTGTGCTTTGGATTTTGTCTGTACAATAATGATAGCACAGTGAATTGAAGATTTCAAATTACGATTCATTATCACGCAGGAGGTGAGTTTGATGCATAGTATCAAAACCCTCCCGTTGGGGGGGAAGCATAGCGTTCGGCTGTACGCCGACCGCATAAAAAGCAGGGCGCTGCCCCACACCCCGTAGAACGAAAGGAGCGCATAAGCCATGAAAAGTGAACGATTCAACATCCGAATGACGCCGCAGAAAAAGGCGGCGATTCTCGGCCGGGCAAAACGGACGGGCCGGACAGTCTCGGAGTTCATGATCGATACGGCGCTGAACCGAAAAAGCATCGTCATCGACAGTCTGCCGGAAATGGTACACGAGCTGAAAGACTTCGGCAGAAACCTCATCCAGCTGATGATTCTATGCAACATGGGAAGGTACAGGCCGTTCAGCTGGGCGAGTTTGAGGAAACCCTCGCGGACATCCACAGCGAGCTTTGCAAGCTGACGGAGGTGCTGTGATGGACACCTTTACCCCAATCAAAAATCAGAAGCAGACCAAGGGGCTCCGCTGGGAACCATGCTCTACGCAATCAACAAGAGAAAGACCACCTATGAAGGGCAAAGCCGGGTGTCCGGTTTTAACTGTAGCTCCTAGCGTTTCATCCACACTGCCTCGGACCAACTCCTTGATTTGCCCCTTGATTACTTCCTCATTTAACTGTACAATTTTCTCGGACATGGCTTGCTGTCTCCTTTCAGAATGGTGTGTCGCAACTTCATTCTATCAAAGACTGCAAACTGTGTCTCTTTTTATCTCTTTTTCAATTTGCGCAACTTATTCTACCTTATCGCATCATCTTTGGCGATCTGTTCAAGGTCACCCACTTCACCAGACAAAAAGAAGCCCTCTTTGCAGAGTACATCAACCGCAAAAATACCTTGGATTTGCGGCAAGAGATGAACAGTCTGCAAAAAGAGCTGGATGCGGCACAGCCCAGGGATACGGAGTTGACCGCACGCACTGAGATGATCTTAATTAACTACTATTTCAGCAACATAGCACATCTTTTTAAATGTAGTTTGTAATATGCGCATTGATGCGTTAATAGAGCTGTAACGCTGGTTAATAGTATGATAGACATACCGTCTACAAAAAAGAGCATAGCTCAATCCATAAAGTTTTATGGCTCTTTCGGTACAAAAATTGCAAACAGAATATAGGCCACAAGCCCGCTTCCGTATAGTGCAAAAATACCAGCCAGAGTATTCTTATCACTTTAGGCTTTACATCAATGTATTTGGCAATACCGCCGCAAACACCGGCAATTATTTTTCCGTCTCGAATCCGATATAATCTTTTTTTCATGAACAGTTACCTTTCTGCCATTGTTTATTGGATATACTCCTTTGCGTCTGGAGCTTCAATGATTACCCAAACTTACCAACCCATTCCTCTAGCTGTTCTACTACCCCTTTCGGCGGGGCATTGCTGAATCTCCATTCGGTATAATAGTGGAGCATACCAAAGAGCAGTACAAATATGATCAGTATGATCAATTTCTTTGTTTTCTTCATTTTGAGATGACCTACTTCAACTTTCTTTACTATGCTTCAGGCTTTTCAGTATAAGGACAGAAATGCAGCCGCAAAGCAGTAGACTAATGGAGCTAAGTATTACTTGGCTTGTTGATGCATCATAGTAGCCGGAAATGGTAAATACAGCCGTAATGGGATAAATGGCTTTCACCGTATTAGACATACTCATAAATAATCCGGCGAAAGAGAACATTTCAGTAATCACCAGCCCTAACCAATAGCTCTTTTTCATGTGGGATACCAAAGCGACAATGGGTGAGATCGCAAGAAACACAGCGAAACCGTCCAGAAAATAAGCTTTCAGAAAGCCTAGAACCATTTCTGTCGACAAATCAGAGAAATGTAAAACGGCCTCAACTGAAAATGTGATAACAAAGAGCAGCAAGTAAATCAGTACGCTGAACAAGAAAGTAATCATCATCTTTGCGGCGGTTAATTTTATCTCATTTACGGGAATGAGCCGCAGAGATTTTAGTGTGTCATCCTGATCTTCACGGCAAATCATATAGCTGCCTAAGAGGGCTATAACCGCCGGAAGAACCAAAAAGGTTGCCCATGGCTGTGTCGTTGTCATATACCAGCCTGCATTGTCTATATTCCGGGAGCCGTCATAAACTTCCTGCCCTCCTAAAAAAACAATGACCGCTACCATAACAGTTGCAAAAACGGCGAGCCAAACAATATTTGAACGGCGAAGCTTTTGACGTTCTGCCCAAAGGTATGCCCCCATTCTTTTCCTCACTTTCTTCTCCCCAATGTGATATTAGCAAGAAGCACTGCGGCAATATCCCAGACGCAAATGCAAAAAAGCGCCATTGGGACATTGATCGCTTGTGTAAATGCAAGACCGGGAATATCTCCATTCCTTGCGATGATGACTGACAAACTGGATAAAGGGTGCAGGTACATATTGATTGATATGATGAAAATTCCGAGAAAGCTATAGATCAAGGTGATAGAAACCGGGAGAATATATCCCTTTTGCGACGCTGCAACTGCCAAAATCGGCAGCATGGCAAAGGCTGTAAGAACACCAATCTCCAAACACTTTTTCAACAGAAACAGTACGCTTTCCCATTCAAATTTGACATATCCGGGAAGTACACTGAACAGTGCGGAAGCAATGGCTGTAATCAGCATGAAACAAACAGAGTAAAGCAAAACGATAAAGAATTTACTGAAAAAATATCCCATCTTGCTGATCGGCACAATCCAAAGTTGCTTGAGCATATCGTTCTGATTTTCGTCGTGCATCAGTATGGTGCAAAGCATTCCCAAGACGAAGGGCAGGATCATCAAAACTGTGTACCCGAATGCAGACCATTTATAAAACTGTACTGGTTCAACGCCTGCCTTCCTAAAATAATGAAAATATAAGAATGCAAAAAACGGCATAACGAGGGAAGCCAGCATCATAACCCAAATGAGCTTCCTGCGGCGGAGTTTCAGAAATTCTGTTTGAATCAATTTAAGCAATGCCTTCTCCTCCTGTGATTTTCTTGAAATAGTCCTCTAAGGTATCATTACAAAGCTGAAAGCTGATAACAGTTATATCCTGTATTACAAGGGCTTTATTGATTTCACCCATATCCAGACCGGTGTCATAAAGCCGCAGAATATGGTCGTCTTGAACAGAATAGTCTGTCAAACCGAATTGGCGTTCCATAATCAGGGCGGCCTTAGAGACGTCGGAAACTTGCAGCAGAATATATCTTCCGTTTTTTTGTTTTAGATCCTCCATACTGCTTTCTTCCAGCAAAACACCATGGTCAATAATTCCAATATCATCGGCCAATAATGAGATTTCAGAAAGAATATGACTGGAAATGAGAATCGTCTTTCCGTGCTCAATGCTCAAATTTTTAATAAAATCTCTGACTTCTGCGATGCCGATGGGGTCAAGGCCGTTTGTCGGCTCGTCCAAAATCAGCAGTTCTGGATCATGCAAAATAGCATTGGCAATACCAAGGCGCTGCTTCATTCCGAGGGAATACTTACTGAACAGCTTTTTGTCTTTATAAGGTAAGCCTACTACGTTCAATGCGATTTCAACTGCGTGCGGTGCGGCTGTGCCTCGCAGCTTTGCGAAAATCTCCAAGTTTTCCGTCCCGGTCAGGTTTGGGTAAAACCCGGGCGTTTCGATAATGGCACCAATACGGGGATATACCCGTTTTTCCCGGCCTTTGATATTCTTTCCAAATACATCCACCTCGCCGGAAGTGATGGAAGCAAGCCCTAAAATCATTTTCATGATTGTGGTTTTCCCGGCTCCATTCCGTCCTAAAAGTCCGTAAATTCGGCCTTTCTTTACATGGAGGTTGACGGAATTGACAGCTTTCTGATCTCCGTAAACCTTTGTCAGTTGTTTCGTTTCAATTACGAAATCACTCATATACAATTTCCTCGCTTTCAATCACTGTTCTTTCGCAATGTGATAGCCAACAGAATGGCAGAAATCATCACAATGAAAAGTATAAGGCATAAACCTTGCCAAAACCTTGCCGTAACCTTGTTTTTATCTTGTTTTGGCAGCAAGAAAGCCCTGTGCTGTCACAGGGCCTTCGGCAATAGAATTGTGAATGTCGTTCCGGAGCCGGAAATGCTGGCCGCTGTAATCGTTCCTTTATGAGCACTGACAAGCTCTCTGGTAATAGAAAGGCCAAGCCCGTTTCCTTTGGCAGATCGTGAGTGATCGCACTGATACATTCTTTCAAAAATATGCGGAAGGTCATCGGGTGAAATCCCTTTTCCATTGTCTGTAATTACAATTTTGGCTTGCTGTTCATTTTCAAAAATATGCAGAGTCATATGATTACCCTCACTGTGGGTAATTATATTCTGTAATAGATTATTGAGAATACGGGTATATGCGTTTACATCTATGCGCATAGAATACTCTGTTTCCGGTATATCGAATGCGTATGCAAAATGACTGTTTTCTAAAATGGGAATCCAATCAGCTATAATATTACGGGATAACTCATTCAAATCAAAAAGTTCAAAGTGGAAAATTTGTTCCCCAGAATCCAGTTTAACCCATTCAAACAGATTTTCTACAAAATGCTTTAATTGATGAGTTTTATTGGATGCAACATGAATATATTCGTCCTTTTCTTCGCCTGCAACTATGTTACTTTCAATGGCCTCCAAATAACCAACCAATGAGGAAAGCGGCGTTTTTACGTCATGGGAAAGGCTTGTCATGAGCCGTTTGTATGCCTGCTCCGATTGTTTTTGCTGAATCAGCCGTGATTGGCTTGTAACTGCAATTTCGTTAATATCATAACAGATTTGTCGTGCCATATCGCTCTCGCCTGCTAAAACACGTCGATTCAAGTTTCCATTTTTGATATCTTCTAAAACGTCTTTTATCAGTGCAAGCTGTGTTCGGACTCGCCGCAAAACTGAAATAAGGTACGCCATCATAAACAGGGCAAGAACCAAGCCCAAAAACAGATAAGTATTCATATTTATCTCACGCCTCTTGATTGAAGCGATAGCCTACACCCCGAATTGTTAAAATATAAAAGGGACAGTCTGGGTCTGGTTCAATCTTTTTTCGCAATTTGCTGATGAAAGACATAATGTTATTGTCGTCAAAAGCATATTCTTCTTCCCATACTTGCGTGTAAATCTGCTTTTTGGTAAATACACGCCCTTTATTTGCTGCCAGAAAGAAAAGCAGGTCAAATTCCTTTCCGGTCAGTTCTACGACATGATCATTCATGCTGACAATACGGTTTGTTTTATCAATCATCATGCCGCTTAGCTCAATATACTCCGAATCTGTTTCTGCCGTAGGGTTTAAAGTAGTGTAGCGTCGGATCAGGGAGTTGACACGAGCCATCAACTCGTTAATGCTGAATGGTTTTGTTAAATAGTCATCTGCACCAAGCCGAAGCCCGGAAACTTTATCTTCCTCATCACTTCTGGCGGTGAGCATGAGTACCGGGACATTACTTGTTTCCCTGATTTTTTTTAGAACTTGAAAACCGTCCATATCCGGCATCATTACGTCCAAGATTACAAGAGAAAGAGAATTGGCATTTTTATTTTCGTCAGCCAGACGCAGCCCCTCTATACCACCATGCGCAATAACAGCAGATAAGTTCTCTTGCTCAATACACTTTTTCATAAGAGCGCAAAGCTCTTTGTCGTCGTCTACGATTAAAACTCTATTTTTCATTTTCATCTGCCTTATCCATCCTCTTTTTTCTTGCGTCCTCTGGCTTTTCCGCATCTCGTGGAATTGCCCATGAGCGACCAAAGCGGATAACGCCATCAATTCTGTTTTCCGCACATAGCTTCTGGATTCTTCTGTTAGAAATTCCCCAGTTGTCAGACGCCTGCTCTACGGATATATAATCAAGCATTTGCATTCCTCCGTAACGTATGTTAATTTTATTATATACGTATAAACGAATGGAATCAATAAGCTCTTCATTAACTATGTCCATGGTAAATTCATTACCGGTTTCTTTCATGCATTTTCCGATAACAAGTCCTTTTTATAATTTTCTGAGATGCTATATTGACGAGTCTTGAATGGAAAGGTATTATGATATACACAGAAATGTTTCGGAAGGGGTGAATTTATTGGGACGTCCATACACTGTGGAAGAACGAGCAGAACTGAAGATGAAAATCAAGGAAGCAGCTTCCAAAATGTTTATGCAGCAAGGTTTCAAAGAGTTTAGAATACAGCGGTTAACTAAGCAAGTGGGCATATCATTAGGTGGTTTTTATACCTTTTACGAAGATAAAGAAGCGCTTTATGAAGAGATCCTGCGCGATGAAAAAAACAGAATACGAAAAAAAATCTTAACAATAATAGCGGGAGAGAACCAAGCACCGAAAGATTTTTTTGCTGATATTGCCCATGTTCTTTTAGATAAGACAGCCACAAACAAATTTTACACTAACGAATATAGCAGTTTATTAGAAACATTGGTCTGGAATGATGATCCCATTACCGCAGAGGATAACCTGCATTTCATAAAGCAAATCAGGAAAATATGGGAAAACAAAGGAATTGTCATCGCAGCATCTGATGAAGAACTGGCCGCCGCTGTTGCAACGTTGGCCATACTGTGCACTCATAAAGAAAAGATAGGTGTTGGTTTTGATTCGTGGTATCCAATCATTGAAAAATCGCTTCTTGCGCAACTTTGATATTTTTTGACCACTCTGTGAAAAATGTTTGATTTTTTCACAGAGTGGCGATATACTGTTCTTGAAGGAGGTGGTTCAGTTTGAATAAGCCTAAAAGGACTGCCATTCTCATCGGGTTGTTGCTTTGCATGGGTGCTTCCACCATTATGCAAACCTATTTCAGCAGCGCTTTGCCCGCAATCAGCAGGAGCTTCAAATCCGTTTCTTTTTATTCATGGATACATGGCAGCTATATGCTTGCTTCTTCAGCCGTCATTATATTGTCCAGTGGGCTGTGTCAGAGATTTGGCAACAAGAAAAACTTTATTATCGGTTCTTTGCTATTTGGTGTAGGCACTGTAATAGCCCCATTCAGCAGTTCTATGCTACAACTGGTAATCGTGAGAATCGTTATGGGAATAGGCGCAGGTGTAGTAGTTCCGGCAACCTACGGGATAATAGGTGAACAGTTTGAGAAGGAACGGTATTCGTCTGTTTTTGCCGCCTTTGCCGTTGTGCAAATCGTGTTCAATGGGTTAGGCAGCCTGGCTGGCGGATATCTGCCCCAGATTGCTTCATGGCAGGCAATCTTTTATATCTTACTTCCTCTTGAACTGCTAAGCTTCTGGTTGGTGTTCCAAAATCTCACTGATAGCGTTCCGGTTATGCATTCAGAGCCTTTTCACTTCCGCCGGCATTTACTTATGATTCTTGCGATTCTTCTCACAACATTAGGGATTGAACAAGCCTATCATCAGCAATATCTATTATTGAGTTTTAGCGCCGTATTACTTTTCTTTGTGGTATGGAAGGACACTAAAAACGGGAATATACTGCTTCCAAAAGAATTTGTAACGGACCCTTTGCTGAGAAACCTGTGCCTTCAGGTATTTCTGTTGGGAGTATTTTATAATGTTTGTCTTGCTTATCTGCCAAGCTTGATGCAGTTTTCTATGGGGTTCAGTGCAGATACGGCGGGAAATCTGTTGGCAGTATTTGTTGTCCTCATGGGGATAGGAAGCGTGTTGGGAGCGCTCATTAAAATCTCTGAACGGCTGGCCATACTAATTGGATGGTGGGCAGGTTTGGCAGGGAACATTTTCATGCCATTCTTCTTTATACTGGCTGTGGGGCTTCTGGGATTTGGCTCAGGGATATTGATGTCCGTATTATTGGGATATACCGCCACGCGAACCAAGGATAACGCTTCCGGAGTAAACAGCACCGCCCATTTGATTCGTAATTTTGGTGGCAGTTTCGGAACCATACTGTTTCAGTTTTCACTCAGCCATCCCCAGCAATATTATATTGGCGGTGTTATGATTCTTGCCGTATCGGGAGTGATTGCAGCGTCTGTATCTTTTCGATTTAAGCATATTTTAAACGAACCGAAAGCGTGAGCTTCGGTCTGGAGGAGGGTTTAGTCATGAAATACATCAGAAATTTTCAGGAAATAAGAAAAGAGGATATTTCCGCTGTCGGAGGAAAAGGCGCAAATTTAGGGGAAATGTTTAACGCCGGGTTGCCTGTTCCCGATGGATTTTGCATTACAGGAGAAGCGTTTGACGAATACATGAAGCGTAATGGCTTTGACCAGCAGGCATCGGCTTGTTGTGAAACGCTTCGCTCTGAAATTGCGTCCGGACAGTTTTGGGCTGAGTTGGAACAGGAAATTGCTGGATGTTATGCTGTGCTTGGAGAAAATGTAAGAGTGGCTGTCCGCTCCTCAGCTACCGCTGAGGATTTGCCGGAAGCAAGCTTCGCCGGGCAGCAGGAAACCTATCTTAACGTTGTTGGTATAGAGCCGCTTATGATCGCTATAAAAAAGTGCTTCGCGTCTCTGTATTCTGCCCGCGCCGTTGCTTATCGCAAACAGGCAAACTTTGATGCGGTCAAAGTATCTTTGGCAGTTGTGATTCAGAAGATGGTGGAAAGCGAAGTGTCGGGCGTTCTTTTTACCGCCGATCCTGTCAGTCAGAATCCCGATCAAATGATGCTCAATGCCTCATGGGGGCTTGGCGAGGCGATTGTTTCTGGGAAAGTAACACCGGATATCTATATCTACAGCAAAAAGGCCAAGCGTATTGCCGATAAAAAACTGGGGGATAAAGATATTCTGATCTGTTATGGTACCACAGGAATCGAGGAAAGAAAAACACCCTTGGAGCAAAAAAATCACTTTTGCCTGAATGACAAACAGGTACTTGAAGTTTTCGCAATGGGTCAAAAGGTGGAACAGCATTATGGAAGTCCCCAGGATATCGAATGGGCTATTTCAGGCGGCAAGCTATATTTATTGCAGTCCCGCCCCATTACCACTTTAAGCGAAAAAGCAAATGAAAGACAGCCGGAGCTTTCCGCATCGCAGAGAGCATTGCTCAATAACTGGATTGAACATTGCCCCACGCCCCTTTACCCGCTGGATATAGAACCGTGTGAAATCATAGATCGGGCAAAATCCAAAGTTTTTCAGGAATTGGGTATTTCCATCGGGGGTGAGCTTAGCATGGACGAAAACGGAATACTATCCTTTTCGGCAGGCACCATGCGTATTTCTCCGCGGATTGCAAAGGTTCCATTTCTGCTTGGGCAGTTTACAAATTATGCGGTAAATTCTTCAAATACAAACGGTGCATTTTCCAAGATAAAAAAAGAGCTGGAGGAAATATCTGCGACGGATGTTTCCCGGCTATCCGTCCCTGCGCTGCTTCAGCAAGTAAGGGCTTTGATGAACTTATCGGAAGAAATTGCTTATGTACGTTTTCGCTATAATATCTTCCCGTCTGTCGCTGTTTCCAAGCTGCTTTATCCGACTTTACAACGGGTAGATAAAAAGATTGATGAATTCGATTTGCTAAGCGATTTGCCTTATAAAACATGGGAACTGAACGTCGCATTAAGAAAGCTGGCCGCTTATATTCAGGATCATAAAGAGTTAAACAGCGCTGTTACGAATTATAAAATTATGGATAGAAGTGCCATAGAAACCATTCGGGGCGACTATCTTGAATTTTCCGTCAGGTTGCAAAATTTTCTCAATGAGTTTGGATGGAAATCAAGCAGCAGCTACTGTGCATTTGGCTCCGTATCATGGTTTGAGGATATAATTCCGCTCTTTTCTTTGATAAAAGCTTTGTTACAGTCGGATAACAAGGATTTAGGAAATCACAAATATCAGGCAATCCTTGAGAAAATCGCTTTGCGATTTTCTGCAAAAAAAGCAGCCAAGGTGCGTAAAAAGATTGAAGAAATACGAGGGTATCATATCAACAGGGAAGAAAGCCTTTACCTGATCGAAATGTGTTATGGATTGGCGCGCAGATCAGTTTTTGAACTGGAGCTTCGGTTTCCTGAAATATTTGAGCAGCCAAAGGATATTCTTTTTCTTACACTGGAAGAGATATATGCACTGCCTGCCGGGACTCAAAATTATAGGGAGCGAGTTGCGGTTAGAAAAGCGAACCGTCCTCAAAACGAAAAATTGTGGAGCGGCCTTTCGATTGGGGGGGAGGTTAATAACGAGAATGCGTTAACAGGCGTATCAGGCAATAGAGGTATCTGTCAAGGCAAAGTTAAGAAGATTCTTACCTTGCAGGAATTTGATAAAATGCAGCAAGGTGACATTTTAGTTTGCCGATATACCGACCCTTCATGGACGCCATTGTTTATTCTAGCGTCCGCGGTTATCTCTGATACAGGCGGACCGTTATCCCATAGCGCTATCGTCGCAAGGGAGTATAACATTCCCGCTGTTTTAGGCTGTGGCAACGCAACTGAACTGTTGAATGATGGGCAGGAAGTTGTAGTGGATGGAGAGAAAGGTGTTGTCCGAATTGTAACTTAAAGAACCATCTTAAAATAAAGGGAATGCTCTGTAAAAAACGTTGATTTTTTGGGCACTCAATCCGAATCTTTGCTCTTGACAAATATTCAGGTGGTGGGAAAATAAACGAAGAAAACCGAAAGCCTGCTGATAAGAACCGCACAGGTTTTTTTGCTAAGCAAGATAAAAGCAAGGTTGCGGCAAGGTTTTGGCAAGGTTCATGGGTTATACTCTTAATTGTGATAGTTTCTGCCATTATATTGGCTATCACATTCTAAAGGTACAGTGCGATTTTCTACACAACAAGCCTATGGAAATTTTGGTATAAAAGCGAATGTGAGAGGGAATAGACGTGATAAAAAAAGTATTTGTGATGGTAGTGGTATTGTTATCGGTTTTAGGGCTATGTGCATGCTCTGCAAAGGTGAACGAGGTGAATGGGAACCAGGGAAAAGATTCCTCGTCAACTGACGATGAAGGCATAACAGAAAGTCCGGATGATTCTTCTGCTGCCGACTCTGGTAAAGATGATTTAAATGCATTTTTAGATGACAAGCGAATTATTCAAGATCAATCATTTGATGTAGAACTGGATGATTGGGGAAGCGTAAGGCTTGTTTCCTATGAGCCAGATAACAGTGTCGATTTTGAAGATGTTTCATTTTTCTTAACAGTAGAGGATCAGGTTATTTATTCTTTCCCTTACTACTGCGAAAATAATAGTACTGAGAATTATGTGGGGCTGTTTGATAGCGTGGCTGCTGTGGATTTTTATGACGTGAACAATGATAATTTCAAAGATGTAATTGTCATAATTAATTATGTCACAGGAGCTGGGCCTCAAGGTATGACCCCGCGTCCCAGAGCCAGAATATTCTTAGCGGACAATCAACGATTTCATCAAAAATTTGACCTTGCAACGGACTTGATCGATGATATCACAAACAATATTGCGGAAAAGGACCTTACAATTGCCGCAATACGTGAATATCTAAAGGCCGAGTAATGTCAAAATTCTTACTGAAACTGCCGTAAAAGCTTAGGAGGCCATCATGAAGCCCAACTCTGTTTTTTAGAATATCATAGCACCGATAAGAGTGGTTCGACTGAAAGCGCCTATTATGATGTATTTATGTTTGAGGTTAAAAAGGTTTCCAAAGACGTATGGGATTCGCTGACCAAAGAGTAGCTTTTAATTTCATCTGATCTAATCATTTGGAATTCACTTGACTAATATTCAAAAACGATACTATTCGCAATTTTTTAATTACTCAGGCCGGCAATGAATTGGTTTTCATGAATTTATAGGATAAAAAGCATTATGAAAAATATCAAAGCGAAGAAGTGAAAACTGAAGGACTAATTTGCTTGAAATAATGAGCAATATTGACACGCTAAAAATGAAAACAGAAGATAGTGAGCGCGGTAAGTTTATCGTTTCAATTTATATGATTAGGTACACTTGCCAGAGCCCCTACTAAAGCATATTTTCAAATCGTGGGGGTTCAAATCCTCCTTTTAAATTCAGAATCGACGTGGCTCGCAAGGAATAATATTCCGGACCTTGTCCCCATTGGGGCTGGGTTCGGATTATTGCTTTATTTTTTGCTGTCATGCTACTTGTGACACCGCAAAAATAAGCAATCGCAATTGATTTTTTTCCCTGCTGGTAAGTTCTTAATCCCGAACAATTTTGATGGATTCTATTGAAAATTAGTAGCGGTGATAAAACGAAGTGTGATAAGGAGTTGACAAATCTATTCTACTGTGATAAATTCATAACAGTGTTTTGTAACGGCGTTATGAAAGGGGCAGTTTCGTGGCTAAGCAAATTGAGGGTGTCTATGAGCGTGTTCTTGTATGTGCCAAAGAAGAATTCCTGAAAAGTGGATACAAGGATGCATCCATGAGGACGATTGCTGTTGCGGCGAGAACAACAACCGGCTCTATCTATACGCGTTTTGGCGATAAGGAAGGTCTTTTTAGTGCGCTGGTCGAACCTGTTGTACAGGAAATGTTGAAGACTTTTTGCCGTACTCAGGAGTTATTTCATGCGCTTGACAGGCAAACGAAAATAGATACTATGCCTGAATATTCATCTAAGAGTATGGGACAACTGTTGGATTATATGTATGCACGCTTTGACGAGTTCCGGCTCTTGCTCGATTCTTCCTATGGCACGAAGTATCATCACTTTATTGATGAGATGGTCCGCATTGAGGTTGAATCCACCTATCGGTATATGGAGGTGATTGGCTGTGAAAATGTAAAACGTGGCATCGTCACCGAAGAGTTTCTGCATATTATTACAACAGCCTATTTTGAGGGCGTTTTTGAAGTTGTGCGCCACAATATGCAGTATGAGGAAGCAAAAAAATACATTCATATGCTAAGAGACTATCATATGGCAGGGTTTGGCACGATTTTTTCACCCCCTAATACATGAAAGCACAAAACCAACTAAAAATAAAATTATGAGTTAGCTATGGCTAATAATTTAGGAGGAGTCAACATGAAGCAAAAAAGTCCCTTACTACGAATTTGGGAGTTGGGTGAGTCGGAGCATAAACGCTTGTCGGGCGCGATTATCAGTGCGCTGATCGGTGTGCTGGGTGGAGTCATTCCTTACATAGCGGCAGCACAAATAATTATTGGTATGGTAAGTGCAAATCAGAATCTGACGTATTATCTGATGTGGTGTGGCGTGGGCTTGGCGGGTTATCTGGCACGGACCCTATTATATAATTTTGCTTTGGCACTGTCCCATCAGGCGGCGTTTTCTATTTTAAAGGAGATTCGCCAAAGAGTCTTAAAAAAGCTGCCGAAGCTCCCGCTTGGCACCGTGATGGATACCAAAAGCGGCAGGCTCAAGCAAATAATTGTGGATCAGGTGGAAAGCATGGAAACCACCCTGGCACACCTGCTGCCGGAAATGACATCAAATATTATCGGCCCCATTTGTGTCCTGATCTATCTTTTTGTTTTAGATTGGCGCATGGCGCTGCTCTCCTTGGTGTCCTTGCCGGTGGGGATGGTCTTCATGATGGCGATTATGAAAGGTTATAGCAAAGACTGGGAAGGTGCTGTTAAAACCACGCAGGAAATGAACGAAACAATTGTCGAGTATATCAGCGGCATTGAGGTAATTAAGGCATTTAATCAAGGCAAGCACTCCTATGCCAAGTTTTCAGACAGAGTGAAAGCAAATGCTTCCTACTACTACAACTGGATGAGGCGGTGTCAGTTCAACATGTCTTTGGCATATTCCATTGCGCCCACTACCTTGGTTACGGTGCTTCCTGTCGGATGGCTTTTATACCGCACAGGCAGCTTAACGGTTGAAACCTTTCTCACCTGCATCATTTTATGCTTGGGGCTGGTGACGCCTCTTTTAAAAGCCATGAGCTTTATTGATAACCTTGCCAAAATCGGCACAACCGTAGCCTCCATTGACGAGTTCTTGGAGGGGGAGGAGCAGCGGCACGCTGCGGCGCCGGCAAAGCTTGCCACCTATGATATTTCACTGCAAAATGTTTCCTTTGGATATCATGCTGACAAGGAAATTTTGCATGGAGTCACTCTCAACATTCCGGCAGGCAGTATGACAGCATTGGTTGGGCCTTCCGGCGGCGGCAAATCAACCATTGCTAAATTGATTGCGGGCTTTTGGGATGTAACCGGCGGCGCGATTAGTCTGGGCGGTGTAGATGTAAAGGAAATCCCTCTGGAGCAGCTTTATGAGCAAACGGCATTTGTATCGCAGGATAACTATCTGTTTGATGATACGATTCTGGAAAATATCCGCATGGGAAAAAGCGCCGCTTCCGATCAAGAGGTAGAAGCTGTGGCAAAAGCGGCCGGCTGTGACGGCTTCATTCGGGAGCTTGAGCATGGCTATGAAACGAAGGTAGGCGGTGGCGGAGCACACCTTTCCGGCGGCGAACGACAACGTATTGCCATTGCCCGTGCAATGCTGAAAGATGCGCCCATTGTGATTCTTGATGAGGCCACAGCCTACATAGACCCTGAAAACGAGGCTGTGATTCAAAAAGCAGTCGCAAAACTCATCAAAGGGAAAACGGTGATTATTATTGCCCACAGATTATCAACCATTACGGATGCGGATCAGATTGTCGTGGTGCAAAACGGGCAGATTGAAGCTGTGGGAGTTCATGAGAACCTGCTTGCTGATTGCTCGCTTTATCATTCCATGTGGCAGGCGCATTTAGGTACGAAGGACGGTGATGCAGCATGATTGAAACCCTTAAAAAAATATGGTGGTTTGCTGGGACGGAACGAAAAAATATCAATAAATCACTTCTCGTTGGTCTGATAAATGCCATTTTCCGCATGCTTGAAATTGGTGCTATTTATGTGGTGGTGCAGGCGCTCCTTACAGGGCAAGGGGACAGCACGCCCGCTTGGATTGCGCTTGGATTGATTCTGGCAAGTATTTTGGGCGTTGCTGTGACCAAGTACTTTTCGCAGTTGCAGCAAACCCACGCCGGTTATTTTATGGCGGCAAACAAGCGCATTGATATTGCAAATCGACTGAAAAGCGTCCCTATGGGATATTTCAATGAAAACAGTCTGGGCGAAATCACCGGCGTTTCCACCACCATATTGGACAACGTGGAAACCGTTGCGCCCATGGTCCTAGTTGATATCTTAGGCGGACTCATCAATGCGGCTGTATTTACGGTTATGATTCTGTTTTGGGATTGGCGCATTGGCGGTATTGTTGTGGTAGGCACGGCGCTTTATCTGTTTGTTACCTCCCTGATGGATCAAAAATCCAGAAGCATCGCGCCCAACCGTCAAAAGTCTGAAACTGTTATGGTTGGTGCTGTTTTGGAATACATACAGGGAATGAGTGTCATTAAGTCCTTTAATCTCACTGGAAAAGGCGATAAAAAGGTTCAGGATGCACTGGAGTTTAATAAAAAAAGCAATCTTGCGCTGGAGAAGCTTTTCACACCGTACACAATGGCGCAGGGCATGATACTTCAGATATTCAGTGTTATTATGACGGCAGCGGCGATTGCTTTTTGGCTTGGCGGAACCATGAGCGTCGCCAATGCGCTGATGACTGTTATTATGTCCTTCTTAGTGTTTGCGCAGATTCAGTCCGCCGGAAGCGGACTGTCCCTCCTGCGGGTTGTAAGCAGCTCCATTGATCATGCGCAAAGAATGGATGAAATTCCCCAGTTGGATGAGCACGGACAGGACTTGATCCTCAAAGAACATGATATTGTATTTGAAAATGTGTCGTTTTCTTATGAAAACAAAAAAATTCTCAACAATATTACTTTAACAATTCCGGACAAAACCACCACGGCAATTATCGGGCCCAGCGGCTCCGGCAAAACCACACTGTGCAATCTGATTGCCCGTTTTTGGGACGTGGACAGCGGCAGTGTCCAAGTTGGAGGGCATGATGTAAAGGAATATACGCTGGAATCTTTGATGGAGCAAATCAGCATGGTTTTTCAGAATGTCTATTTGTTTGCCGATACCATTGAAAATAACATTAAGTTCGGAAGACCTGACGCCACGCACGAAGAGGTGGCTGCGGCAGCAAAAAAGGCATGCTGCGAAGATTTCATTCTGGGGCTGCCCGCGGGCTATGACACCGTCATCGGCGAGGGAGGGGCCTCTCTTTCAGGCGGCGAAAAACAGCGCCTTTCCATTGCCCGCGCCATGCTCAAGGATTCCCCCATTGTTATTCTGGATGAGGCGACGGCAAATGTAGATCCCGAAAACGAGGACCGCCTCCAACAGGCCATTGAAGCGCTGACCAGAAACAAGACAATTATTATGATTGCCCACCGCTTAAAAACGGTTCGCAATGCGGATCAAATTTTGGTGGTGAATGATGGCGAGCTTGTGCAGCGGGGCACTCACGACCAGCTAATTAGTCAGGAAGGCATCTATGCTGACTTCGTCCTTGGCCGAAAAGAGGCAATTGGATGGAAGCTATGACATGATATAAGATTTCATGTGCTTCTGGCATACTTCTCCACCTGGATACTTCGTACAAACGCTCTTGTTGACCGGCTTGTTCTAAGCCTATGTCAATACGGAGCTTCATGCACTAAACGTTTTCTATTGCCCTGCTGATGCTTTTCAGCAGGGCTTTTCCTTTACTCGTTCCGGGCGTCTCCTATGGAGCGTTTGAGCGGAACCGGAAAAAAACGGACAGTCGATAAGAAGCCCCTTAATGCAGGAACATAGAACTGCATCAGGGGCGCGCAAAGGTCTATAACCGGTACCGTGGCAACAAATGGAGCGAGTAATCTCATGTCGAGTTGAACCGGATATTCTCCAGCGCTTTCAAAAATGCAAGTTTCATATTGCATTTCAGCAAAGTCCGTGTTAAAATTTGTATTACGATGTAATATTACGGCGTAATTTTATTTCGGAAAGGAGGTGTAAAAATGTCAAGGGACTTTCAACAGACGCATGAGAATTTACTGCTTTGCGCAGAAAAGCATTTTTTGAAATTTGGTTTTGAGCGCGCAAGTATCAGGGAAATTTGCAAGGACGCCAGCGTGACAAACGGAGCCTTTTACAATCACTTTGAGGATAAGGAAGCCCTGTTCGGCTCATTGGTGGATCCCATTCTCCAGAAAGTCTCAGAAATATATTCCGACTCAGTGTTAAAACATTTTGAACTGGCTAAGACGGATGAGTTGAAAGATTTGTGGAGCCTTTCTGAGGAAACAATTCAGCAGATCATTGAATATGTCTACGAGAATTTTGATGCTTTTAAATTATTGCTTATGTGTTCAGACGGTACAAAGTATGCATCTTTTCTAGACGATGTCGTTCGCCGAGAGGTACGCGAGACATTGGCACTGATCAATGAATTAAAATTGAGGGGCGTTCCCGTTAAGGATTTGGAGGACGATGAGTGGCATATGCTGGTGCACTCTTACTTCGCTTCGATTGCGGAAATTGTTTTTCATGACTATCCGAAAGACTCCGCGTTAAAGTATGCACACACGCTTGCTGCGTTTTTTAGTTCTGGCTGGCAAAGAGTTTTGGGGATATAATGTCCCAAATTTTTCTTGTTTGGTTAGCTAATGCTAACTCCTGCAAAACTCACAGCAAGCCATAAATATCCTATATTACATGGAGAAACACTACGTATTTATAAATGGAAGGAATTAGATTAAAATGGAAAAGCAAATAAACAAACTCACGGGCAAAGACCTGATCAATGTTGGAATTTACACAGCAATGACGCTTGTTATATTCTTTGTCATTGGACTGCTGACAGCGCTCCCGGTAGTGTATCCGTTTCTATTTATTATTTGGCCGGTTGTTTGCGGGATTCCAATGATGCTGTACTATACTAAAATTAAAAAATTTGGAATGCTGACGATTACTGGTGTCATAAGTGGAATTTTCTTTTATCTGATTGGTTACGGTTGGATTGGCCTGATTGGTTGGATTTTAGGAGGCGTTTTGGGCGATATTGTTTTAAAATTCGGCGGCTATCAAAGCTTTAAGGTTACTACATTGAGCTATGCGTGCTTCTGTCTGGGAATTATGGGTTGCCCGGCAAATCTTTGGTTTGCCGGTGAGTCATATTGGGAGAACATCCACAGCTCTATGGGTGACCAGTATGCAAATATGTTACAGTCACTCATGCCACCTTGGATGCTGTATGCAGGCTTTGCGCTGTTGTTTGTGGGCGGTATTTTGGGCGCGTTGCTTGGACGCAAGATGCTGAAAAAGCATTTTGAAAGAGCAGGAATTATATAATGGAACAACTCCAGGCAGTTGCAAACGTAAAAAAAGGATTTTGCCTTGACCCCCGGATAAAGCTGCTTCTGATGGCCGTCGTTGCTACCTCTGAATTTTTGTATTCCCATACTGCTTTTATGATTGCAGTGGCGCTGATTCCCTTTGCGCTGTTACTTACAAACCGTCAATATAAAACTGGCATTATCTTTTTTGTTCTGTTCACGGCAGGACTGGTGGTTCAGGCGGTTCAAAATAGCATACAGTTCCCGATGGTTATCAATATGCTTATTGTGCTTTTGGTTGGGCTGGTTCTGCGGCTGTTTCCCGCCTTTATGATGGGGGCGTATTTCATAAAATCCACGACAGCAAGCGAATGTGTTGCGGCTCTGGGGAGGATGCACATTGGACGGCAGATTACCATTCCGCTATCCGTTCTGTTTCGTTTTATCCCAACCATGCAAGAGGAATCATCCTCTATTAAGGATGCTATGAGAATGCGGGAGGTACAGTTCGGAACTAAAAAGTTTTGGAGAGATCCAGCAGCGCTTGTGGAGTACCGTTTTATCCCTCTGATGATCTCTGTTGTCAAGATCGGGGAGGATCTTTCAGCAGCAGCCTTAACCCGCGGCTTAGATAATCCGATAAAGCGTACAAATATCACCAAAATTGCTTTCACACATTATGATGTGATTACAGTGTTAATCTCAGCGATTATGCTGGTTCTCACATTTTTTATACCGCAGTAAAGGAGAGCGAACAGAATGATAGAACTAAAAAATGTTTCCTTTACATACGAAAGTGGAGAAGCTGAAAATAGTCTAAAAAATATTAACCTTACCATTCGGGATGGCGAGACGATCCTGCTATGCGGGGAATCCGGCTGCGGGAAAACAACCTTAACCCGGCTGATCAATGGACTGATTCCCCATTATTATGAAGGCAAAATGACTGGGGAGGTGTTGCTGGACGGCAGGGAGGTAAATGAATATCCTCTATATCAAATCGCGCAGCGGGTTGGCTCGGTATTTCAAAATCCCAGAACACAATTTTATAATGTGGAAACCACCAGCGAGATTGTGTTTGGCTGTGAAAATATGGGCTTACCTGTTTTGGAAATGCGGAAACGCTTAGAAAAAACCACCCAAAATCTCAAACTGGAGAAGTTGCTGAATCGGAGTTTGTTTGCTCTGTCTGGCGGGGAAAAGCAAAAAATTGCCTGCGCCTCTGCGGATGCCACCCAGCCCGATATTTTTGTGTTGGATGAGCCGTCTTCTAATTTGGATATTGTCACGATTCGGGATTTGGCTGGCGTGATTCGGCATTGGAGATCAGAGGGGAAAACAATTATTGTGGCAGAGCATCGCCTATATTACCTTATGCCGTATGCGGATCGTATCATTTTTATGAAACACGGGGCTATCTGCCACGAGTTTACGAAGCAAGAGTTTCAGAGACTACAACCAGCGGAATTACAGAATATGGGGCTTAGAGCCTTAGACCCGTTTCATCTCTTGCCAGAATCCACGCCAAATCCCAATAGTTCCACCCTACGCATTCATAATTTCTGGTTTTCCTATGAAAAAAACGGGCCGGTTAAGGTAGATATACCCGACCTGACACTGCCCAAGGGTGAGATTATCGGCATTATTGGAAACAACGGGGCTGGGAAATCCACCTTTGCACGCTGTCTGTGCGGACTGGATAAAAAGGCAAAAGGGAAGTTGGAAATAAACAACACCTCTTACGGGGCAAAGCAGCGTAGGCACCTCTCCTATCTGGTTATGCAGGATGTAAATCACCAGTTATTCACAGAAGATATACTCGATGAAATGCTGCTTAGCATGGCCGGTGATGACGTGGAAAAGGAGACGACGCGTGCCAATGAAATTTTATCCAGCTTGGATTTGCTGGATAAAGTGAAACTGCATCCAATGTCTTTATCTGGCGGAGAAAAGCAGCGAATTGCGATTGGCAGCGCAATTGCATCAAATAAAGAGGTTATGATATTTGATGAACCTACCAGCGGCCTTGACTATCGACACATGGTGGAGGTTTCCGAAAATTTAAACCACCTGAAAGAGATGGGAAAAAGCCTGTTTTTGATTACACATGATCCTGAACTCATTTACAAATGCTGCACTTACTTGCTGTTCATTGAGGATAGCCAGGTCCTATGGCATCGTCCAATGGATGATACTGCTGTAAAACTTTTGCAGAGTTTTTTTCTTATGGGGAACATTCAGGTTTAACACACCTAAGTTTAAGAAAAGAAGTTAGATATTAAGCTGCCAAGCGGGTAAGTGTGTTGCTGCGGGCCATTGATTCCTAATGAGCATTTTTTAATGCATAGAACATCCCCCGATATTGGTCTATTATGCCATACCGGAGGAGATATTTGGTTTTTATCTATGGTTAAAGGCGGCGGTTCGATTGAACCGCCGCCCTGCTTTATGCCATTTCGCTTCTTTCATATCCTTGTGCCTGACGCTGTTTCCGTTCGGCACGCTCCCGCTGTCCTTCCTGAATATAATGTCCGAATCCTTGCTGAATGTCGTTGCCGCTCTTGATGGCAAGCGGTCTGGAGGAAGTTTTGGAACGCCCCTATACAGCATTCTAGTTTAAATATTATAGCAATATCTTATCTTTTCACAATTACAGCAACATCTCCGGCTTTTTGTGGAGATATAAGAATTTCCCTTGACAACTAGAGACTATCGTGATAGTCTAAATTCAATTAGAGACTATTGAAGTAGTCTGGAGGAGACGTAAATAGTATGAGTATTAAATTATTTGACTCAGAACTTAAAATAATGGAAGTTCTATGGGAACGAGGCACTGTGCCTGCGCGCGATATTGTAGATGTATTGACAGATCGTGTTGGCTGGAACAAAAATACTACCTACACAGTGATTAAGAAATGTATTGAAAAGGGTGCCATCGACCGTGAAGAGCCCGGCTTTTTGTGTAAGCCGTTGGTTACAAGAGACGAGGTTCAGCAAAGCGAAACAGAGCAGCTCATTGATAAAATGTTTGGTGGCTCCAGCGAATTGTTCTTTTCAGCTTTTCTTAAAAATCAAGGTATTTCAGAGGAAGAGGCAAAACGGCTTGCAAAACTGATTGAGGAGGCGAAGTAATTATGCTGCATTTCAGAATGGATATGCCGCTGTATCTCATGGCCTTTTACGGCAGCATCATGATTGTCGTCGTTTTGCTGCTCAGAAGTTTTTTGAAGAATCACCTGCCCAAGCCGGTTTTTCCGTTGCTGTGGGGGTTGGTGCTGATTAGGCTGTTGGTTCCGTTTTCTCTATCCAGTCCCATCAGTGCGCCTGTGCCGGAATGGCCGCTTCAGCATGTAAACAGCGCAGCCGTTTATATAAGCGATCTTGCGGAAGACACCGTTACACCGGGTACAGGCGCTTCGGATGCTGTGACATACAGCTTTGCAGAAACTTCCGACCATTGGACGCCAGACTGGCAGTTTGCACTCATCTTTGTGTTTGGTTTGGG
This sequence comes from Oscillibacter sp., assembly GCF_032018205.1. Taxonomy (GTDB): domain Bacteria; phylum Bacillota; class Clostridia; order Oscillospirales; family Oscillospiraceae; genus Oscillibacter. The sequence goes on from NZ_DALZOY010000010.1 coordinate 104,417, forward strand.
CACCGCCATTACAGCAGGCGTATTGTTTATAAAAAAGCTTCGGTATTCCCAGAAATTAAAAAATAGCTTGCTGGTGGAGCATAATCAAGCAATAAATATGATTCTTCGAGATATGGGTATGGGGCATATTCTTGTATTTACAAATGATGAAATCGCTTCACCTCTTGTATGCGGAATTCTGAATCCACGCATTTATCTTCCTTCGGGTATCAATTTTCAGAAAACCCAGCTTCTGGGCCATATCCTTACCCACGAAATCATGCATATTAAGCGCAGGGATAACTGGATTAAGGCGGTGATGCTGCTTGCTTTGTGCCTGAACTGGTACAACCCTCTGGTATGGTTCATGTCAAAGTGCCTATCCTCAGATCTGGAAGCTGCCTGTGACGCTGCCGTGCTTCGCCGAATTGATGATAACGAACGAAAAGACTATGCTGCCAGTCTCCTTTCTATGGCAATAACCGGAAACCGCTCTACGCTGCTTTACAGCGCCTTTTCCAAAACAGAGGTAGAGCGCCGCATAAAAAGCATTTTAAACTATCAAAAGACGACTGCCTTTATTCTGGTACTGTCAGTTGTTTTTGTAATGAGCAGCACCGTCGTATTTGCCACAGGAGGACAAGCTCCATTTTCTGCTTATTTGAGCAGCTATTGCAGCAGCACTTCCTCTCGATGGGGCGTTAAGGCAGGGCTTGCAAGAGACATTGCGTTGGGTGAAGATGCAGGGCTGCGCGCAGACAATGCAATTTTTGACGTGCTGGATGCGGATACTACAAATAATCCGGAAACCATTGCCGATCAGGTCAAAGCGGCGCTTGCAAGGGAATTTAAGGTTGAGAAAGGTGCATTCCTGCTTGCAGTGGACCTTTGCCTAATGGAAGAAGAGGTTTTGCAGGAGTATGCAAAGCAGGGCATTACCAAGGGTCAGGACGGATTTTATCTTTATAAAGGCGAAGCTGTGCGAACCTATGAGGATGAAATGCTTGGTTCAGTGCAGACCAGACCGGACGGCAGCGTGGATATTGCCGTTAACAGGGATCGGCTGGGGCAAATCACCTCTGTGACGGTTTTAAAACAAGGTGACGAAGCCTTTGAGCGCCGTAGTAAGGAAATTGAGCGCAACCGGCGTTTTAACACGGGCGTCTCTTACAGCTTTGACGGAACACAGGAAAATACTCCTTTGGTGGAGCAGGATACGGCGGTCGAAGCGGGAACAAAATTTTTTAGATGAGCAGTAAACAATTAAAAATTCTTGCACTTATCTCCATGCTTTTTGACCACTTCATATGCATATTTCCACTGTCGGATGCCATGGCGCCAATTGCAGATTGGGTATCTTCAATTTCTATCCGGTTCATCTGCTTGCCTTAGCGATTGTTGGATATCTTAGAACCCCATTGAAATAGTAGGCAGAATAGAACCGCCCTGCTGATTTACGATCAGCAGGGCGGTTCTATTCTGGGCATATGTCAAATCGTGAGATATATCTTCACAAACAACCTTCGGAGTTCGAGTTTATTATTGAACCCTGACCACTTAAATATCTATGCGTTAGGAATTAACCTAACATACGGCTATTAAATCTTTGCCTCTTATGTTAAAATCAGTTTAATTTATAAGAATCACGTATATAATAAATTTGATTTAGCGACATAGCAACCGCCGGTTGACATATATTCAGGTTTGGGTGATGGCAGTGCAACCATGGCGTAGGGTACTATAGCATTACCTGGGAAAGGGGGATATTATGAATATAGCAGACAGAATACAAAGCTTAAGAAAAACAAAGGGAGTATCACAGGAAGAACTTGCAGAGCAGACAGGAGTCTCCCGACAGGCCGTATCTAAATGGGAGGGCGGGCAAAGCATGCCTGAGATAGATAAAATTATTGTCATGAGCGATTACTTTAACGTGACCACGGACTATCTTTTAAAAGGGATTGATCCAAAGTCGGAGGAAATAAGAAAAAGGCCGGATGCCGGAGTATTTTCAATTGTTGGCACGGCATTGAACTTTATAGGACTGATCGCCGCGATGATGATTTGGTATGAGGAGAAACAATCTTCCTCTGTTGCGGTTGGTCTGATTATTATAGCGGTTGGGTGCGTGTGCTTTGCAATTGGACAGAATATTGGGGATGAAGGCACAAGAGCAAAGGCGAAAAAGCACTTTTGCCTAATTAACATATGGATTTTGGGGCTGATTCCCATTTCAATCTGCTTTAATCTGCTGGACGGCTTTTTCGGCGGATATGCGGGCTTCATTGCGCCGTATCCTCTGCTTGGAAATTCGTTTGCAACCTATGGGGCTGTCTGGTTGCTCTATGTTGTAATTTGTACTGGTACAGATTTTCTTATTATTAAAAAAACGGCTTAAATTTGCGTACTGTTAAGCTGTGGCGATATTGGATTGGCGACACAAGACCAAAGCCAATGCGGGACAGCAGATGAAAGAAGTTTATTTAGTAGATCATGAGCTTAAAAGCTATATTTGAATGTGCCGTTTTATTGCAAATAGCTGGGATGAGCTTCAGAAAATTGACCGGATTGCCCGGCTTCATCAGTGGGAGGGGATGTTGGAGCCTGTGGGGCTGCGGATCATTCCCCAGCGCTTTGACGACGGAAAGCGGCCGGGATTTCCAGAGGAGCTGCTTCCTGCGTTTGCGGGGAAAATCAGAACGCTCCCAACGATTTCCGTCCGGGGCTGCCTGCCAAAATGCCGTGGAACACCGGGAGACAGTGGAGGCGCTCTTGCGTCAGGCAAAAATTGTTGCTGCGCAGAACCAAACGGCCTTTTACGCGAAGCTGCTGATTACCTGACGCGGGGAGAACGGCTTTTAGAGAGACTTGACCAAAAACAGGGAAGCGGGAGCCGATTTTACCGGTTCCCGCTTTTGATTGCGCTGTAATCGTTTATTCTTTCCGATAAGGCGTGCCCTTCAGCGGGAGGCTTTGACGGAATTTTTCATCCAGCCGGTAGTAGGCATGGGCGCAGGCAGGAGCCGTGGGAATCATGCACAGCTCTCCGCAGCCCTTGGCGCCCAGAGAGTAGGGGAGTTGATCCTCCTCGGCGGGACGGCGGAGAATGACTTCCAGCTCCGGGGCTTCCGTTGCCCGCATAAAACCGATGGTTTCGAATTTGCTCTTCGGATAGCCGTCCTCGCACTCAAACTTTTCGGTCACGCCGCAGCCGATGCCCGTAATCATGCCGCCTTTAATCTGACCTTCCACAGATTCGATGTTGACAGGGGTTCCCACGTCGAAGGCGGAGACAGCTTTGGTGATTTTTCCTTCTTCGTTCAGCACAATCACCTGCGCGCCATAGGAATAGGAGGCGTGGCTGACAGGATTTTCTTTCACCGCACCTAATGGATCAGTGAGGGCGGAGTATTCTCCAAGAAATTCCCGGCCCACCAGCTCGGCCAGCGTTTTCCCGCTGTCCAGCGCGCATTTGAGACTTTCACCGGCGCGTCGGGCGGCTTCGCCGGTCATCACCGTCTGGCGGGAAGCTGTGGACGTTCCGAAATCCGGCGTGCGCACGGTGTCCGCCGCCTCAAAGACAAACAAAGCGGGGGCTTGATTCGTTACATGGCAGATTTCCGTCAGGGCCATCTGTCCGATGCCTTGTCCCATGCAGGAGGCGGAGGTGCGGATGTGGATTTTCCACTGTTCCACGGACGGTAGAACCCGCCCAATGTCCCTTTTTCCCATGCCGGTCCCGGAATTTTTAAAGCCGCAGGCAATGCCCGTGTAGGGATTTGCGTAAAACATGTCCTTTACTGCGTCTAAGCACGCGGCCATATTGGTATTGGGGTCGGCGGTCTGCCCGTTGGGAAGCACATCGCCGGGTTTGATGGCGTTGCGGCGGCGGAATTCCCACGGGGCCAGCCCCGCCATCTCCGCCAGAAGGTTGATATGCATTTCCATTGCAAAGCAGCTCTGGGTCACGCCAAAGCCCCGGAACGCGCCGGAGACGACGTTGTTGGTGTAGACGGACATACCAAAAATGTCAATATTCTAATAGTTGTACGGCCCCGCCGCGTGGGTGCAGGCCCGGTGCAGCACCGGCCCGCCCAGAGAGGCGTAGGCCCCGGTGTCCGCGATAATAATGCCCTTCGTGCCGGTGAGAATGCCGCTTTCATCGCAGGCGGTGGGGAACTCCATCTCCATGGGGTGGCGCTTGACATGGTAATTCAAAGATTCCTGCCGGGTGTGCTTCACTTTGACGGGCTTTTTGGTGACCCACGCCATCAGGGCCGCGTACTGCTGCACGGACCTATCCTCCTTGCCGCCGAAGCCGCCGCCCATCAGCGCCGCCCCGCGTCAAATTTCTGACTGCACAATGGGCATAAAGGCAGACACGCCGCGCTTTTGCGCGGCGTGTCTGCCTTCTTTTCAAACGAGGGAGCTTCTCCCATGCCGCCGAGAGGCGGCTGGGGGGAAGTGACGTGTTTGTTAGCCGTTCTCCGCCATTTTGCGGTATTTGGAGTAGCGGTTTTTCGCGTCCTGCACGGCCTTTTCATAAAGTGCGTCGGCCCGGTCGGGGAAGTTGTTGGCCAGCGCCGCATAGCGGTTTTCGCCCATGAGATAGCCCATGATCTTTCCGGTGTCCGGCTCGGGAGAATCCAACTGGAAGGGATTCTTTCCCTGCTCGGTCAGGCGGGGATCATAGCGATACAGGTGCCAATAGCCGGACTCCACAGCCTTTTTCATCTCGCTCTGAGTGCAGCTCATGCCTGCCTTGATGCCGTGCTCCAGACAGGGGCAGTAAGCGATGATGATGGACGGGCCGGGATAGGCCTCGGCCTCTCGGATGGCCTTGAGGGTTTGGGCCTGATCATAGCCCATGGCAACCTGCGCCACGTATACGTAGCCGTAGTTCATGAAGATTGCGCCCAAATCCTTCTTGGCAATCTTCTTGCCGCCTGCGGAGAATTTCGCCACGGCGGAGGTGGGGGTGGACTTGGAGGACTGTCCGCCGGTGTTGGAGTAAACCTCGGTGTCCAGCACCAGCAGATTCACGTCCCGATTCTGGGCCAGCACGTGGTCGATGCCGCCAAAGCCGATATCATAGGCCCAGCCGTCGCCGCCCACGGCCCAAACAGACTTCTTTGCAAGATATTCCCGGCTGTCCAGAACAAACTGAACCTCTTCTGTCTTCTCGCTGCGCTCCAGCGCGGCAATCAGCGCGTCGGACACGGCGCGGGACTGGCTCTTGTCCTCCCAGCCGGCGAGATAGGCTTCGATTTCGGAAGCGGCGGCTCCGGCGGCCTTCAGGCTCTCCAACCGCAGGAACAGCTCCTTGCGGATGGCGTCCTGCGCGTGGAAGAAGCCGTAGGCAAACTCGGCGTTGTCCTCAAACAGGGAGTGTTCCCACGCGGGGCCAAAGCCCCGCTGGTCGCGGCAGTAGGGCAGGATGGGGGCGCCGCCGCTGTACGCGGAGGAGCAGCCCGCAGCGTTGCCGATGTACATGTGGTCGCCCACAAGCTGGCTTACAAGCTTCAAGTAGGTGGTTTCCGCGCAGCCTGCACAAGCGGCGGAGAACTGGAAATAGGGCTTGGCAAACTGAGCAGTCTTCACGCTCTTGTCGCTGACCATTTCCTTCTTGAGGTACGCCTCGTTCATGGCGACTTCGTTGAAGTTGACCTGCTCCGGCTTCATCTCCTCAAAAGGCGTCATCACCAGCGCGTCGGCCATTTTCTCATTCTGGTTGGCGGGGCAGGCCGTCAGGCACACGCCGCAGCCAAGGCAGTCATAGGGCGAAACCTGCACGCGGAAAGAATACTGGGGAGCGTCCTTACCAAGGCCCTTGGCGGGTACGGTGGCGAAGGAAGCGGGAACGCCGGCCTTCTCCTCCTCCGTCAGCAGCACGGGACGCAGCGCCGCGTGGGGACAGACCATGGAGCAGCGGTTGCACTGGATGCAGCTCTCGCCGTTCCACTTGGGGACTGCGGTGGCTACGCCCCGCTTGGAATAGACGGAGGTGCCGTTTTCCCATGTGCCATCCAGCACCCCGTACTTCTTGAAGACGGAGATGGGCAGCTTGTCGCCCTGCTGGCGGTCCATGGGCAGAACGATGTCACGGACAAAGGGCGTGGTTTCCAGCTCTGCGGCGGGCGCATCCTGCGCCGTGGCCCAGGATGCGGGAATTTCCACCTTCACGGCGGCGCTCACGCCTGCATCCACGGCCCGGTCGTTCAGATCTACGATTTTCTGTCCGGCCTTTTTGAAATAAGAGTTGTAGTTGTTTTTCTTCATGTCTTCCACAGCCACGTCCAGAGGAATTACCTTGGTCAGGGCGAAGAAGACAGCCTGAAGGATGTTGTTGGTTCTGCCGCGCAGGCCGATTTCCTCGGCAATCTTGGCCGCGTCGATAATGTAGAACCGGGCGTGCCTGCTGGCAAGCTCCCGTTTCAGCAAGGCGGGGAGGTGCGCCTCCAGCTCGGAAACAGACCACGGACAGTTAAGCAGATAGATTCCGCCTTCCTTCAGGTCTGCGGCGGTGTCGTACTTGCTGACATAGGTGGGTGCGTGGACAGCCACAAAGTCCGCAGAGGAAACCAGATAAGTGGAGCGAATCGGCTCATCGCCAAAGCGCAGGTGAGACTGGGTCAGTCCACCGGTTTTCATGGAATCGTAAGAGAAATAAGCCTGAGCATACTTATTTGCCACCAGACCGATGGTGGTGATGGCGTTCTTATTCGCGCCCACCGTGCCGTCGCCGCCAAGACCCCAGATTTTACAGGAGGTCTGACCAGCGGGGGACAGCTCCAGCTCCTGATAGTCCAGAGAAGTATTGGTCACGTCGTCGTTGATGCCGATGGTAAAGTTATTTTTGGGCTGGGCCTGACGCAGGTTATCAAACACGGCGACAAACTGGCCCGGAGTGGTGTCCTTGGAGGAGAGGCCATACCGACCGCCGACAATGCGGATGTCGGTCCGGCCCGCCTGATTCAGGGCGGTGACCACGTCGAGATACAGCGGCTCGCCCACGGAGCCGGTTTCCTTGGACCGGTCCAGCACCGCGATTTTCTTGCAGGTGGCGGGAATGGCCTCGGCAAAGTGCTTCACGGAGAAAGGCCGATACAGCCGGACCTGAAGCAGGCCAACCTTCCGCCCGTTGGCGTTGAGGAAATCCACCGTCTCCTTCACCGTCTCGGAAGCAGAGCACATGATGACGGCAACTTCTTCCGCGTCGGGTGCACCGTAGTAGTTAAACAGCTTATAGTCCCGGCCCGTCAGCTTGTTGATTTCGTCCATGTAGTGCTGCACGGTACCCGGCACGTCAGCGGCTTTTTCATTGGCGCCTTCCTTACACTGGAAGTATACGTCGGGGTTGACGTTGTTGCCCCGGTTGGTGGGGTGCTCGGGGTTGAGAGAGTTCCGGCGGAAGGCACGCAGAGCGTCGTTATCCAGAAGCCCGCGCAGGTCTTCATAATCCAGCGTCTCAATGCGCTGCATCTCGTGAGAGGTGCGGAATCCGTCAAAGCAGTGCATAAACGCATATTTGGAGCGGATGGCCGACAAATGGGCCACCGCCGCCAAATCCATGCACTCCTGCGGAGTGGAGGACATCAGCATGGCGTACCCAGTGGTACGGCAGGTCATAAAGTCGGTGTGGTCGCCAAAAATGGAATGATGGTTGGAGGTGACCACCCGGGAGGCGATGTGCAGCACGTTGGGCAGGAACTGACCGCCCATGGCGTACATGGCGGGGATCATCAGCATCAGTCCCTGTGCGGAGGTGAAGCTGGTGGTCAGTGCGCCGGCCTGCAAGGAGCCGTGGCAGGTACCTGCCGCGCCGGCCTCGGACTGCATCTGAATCACGTCCACCGTGGATCCAAACAGGTTTTTCCGGCCCTTGGCGGACCATTCGTCCACCTTTTCCGCCATGGGGGAAGACGGAGTGATGGGGTAGATGGCCGCAACCTCCGTAAACGCATACGCCACATGCGCCGCGGCTGTGTTGCCGTCCATCACCGCAAGCTTTTTACTCATGGTTTTTTCCCTTCTTTTCCTCTTTTTTCGCCCGCTCCGGGCGCTTTTTAAATTGAATGGTAGCTCTGTTGCTGTCCTGTTTTGTTCCTATATAGGAACTGAGTTTTTAAATAGGACTTTCACTATTCAGCTTTAACACAGATTTGGCTTTATGTCAATAGAAGAATTTCTGATTTCAAAATTTTTTGGGAAATATGTTGGTTTTTTGGGGGCCTCTTGCTTATCGTGTGCATTCTAAAAGCGACGTTTGCAACTTCCGCTTGTAACCTGCCGCCCACTGTGCTAAAGTGTTGAAAGTAAAAATATTACTGAAATGGAGGCACAATCTATGCCGCAGGAGCACCGCTCTACCGCCCGGGTGCTGGATATTCTGGAATATCTGGCGCTTTCAAAGGACGGCGGAAGCACCTTGACGGAGCTGTCCGTGGCGCTGGATGCGCCGAAGAGCAGCCTTTTTCCCATTCTTCACACACTGCTCAGCCGGAAATACATCCGGCTGGACCGCCCGTCAAACCGATATTACATTGGTATCAGCGCCTATGCGCTGGGCGGCAGCTTTGCGGACAATCAAGGCGCCGTGGATTTTATCCTGCAGGTGATGGAGGCCGTTGTGGAAAGCTGCGAGGAAACTTGCCAGATGGGCGTTTTGGACCGGGATAAGGTGCTTTACATCCGCAAGGTGGACTCTCCGCAGCCCATCCGCATGATCTCCCATGTGGGAAACCGGCTGCCCGCCAACGGAACGGCCATTGGAAAGGCCCTACTGAGCGACCTGAAGGATGAAGAGGTTCGGGAGCTGTATGCCGACGGATTTCCCCGCCTGACGGAGCATACCGTGGTGGATTTCGACACGCTGCTTGGGCAGCTTGCGCAAATCCGAAAAACAGGCATTGCCTGGGAGCGGGAGGAATCGGCGGAGCAGCTATACTGCTGGGCCGTTCCGCTGCGCAGGGACGGGCAGACCTTTGCCGCGCTCAGCGTGGCCGTTCCGATGTTTCGCTGCTCGGAGGAGAAAAAAGCGCTGGTACTGGATTGTCTCACTCAGGCCAAGCGGGAAATCGAGCTGATCGCCGAGGCCCGGGGCTTTCTTCCGGAGTCGATTTAAACCTTTGTAAGCGGGCCAGAGGAAGAAAAGGAACAGATGTATACAAAAACCGCGCGGAGCCTGCCCCATATACACAGGGGCAGGCTCCGCGCATATTTAAATGACTTTGGCGATGAACTGGATCAGATTAAAATACTTTCCGCCCTCGGCCTCCATCATTTTGATGTCGCCGGCAACAACGGGATGGTAGGCAGTCAGCCATTCATCCCATGCCTGCTTGCAGCAGCTCATTTCACGGATATCCATAATTTCAATTCCCGCTTCTTTACTCCACAAAGCTTTCCACCAGGCAAGAGAGCGGATCGTCCGTGCTACCTCGTCATTCCAGAACGGCTTCATTTCTTCAGGAACAGTTTCCTCAAATCCGTATTTCAGGCCGGGAATGGCGATGGCCACATAGCCGCCTTTCTTCACAAGAGGAAGGAGCGACGGAAGCATTTCCTCCGTGTCGCCGAAATAGTGATAGGCGTCCACAGTGAACAGCAGGTCAAAATATCCGTTGGCAAAGGGAAGGCCCTTGGTTGCGTCTGCGGAAATGGGAACGGCTTTGTGGTCAATGCCAATGGATTGAAAACGCTCATAGTTTTCAGTGGGTGAAATCCAAAGGTCGGCGGCGAACACAGCCGCGCCATATTTTTCCGCAAGCAGGAGCGTCGAAAGGCCGCATCCGCAGCCAAGGTCAAGAATTCGCGTATGCTCGTTGATGCTCAGGTGCGACGCCAATTCCTCCGCAACCCGCAGGGCGTTTGGCCCCATCATAGTTTCCTTTAAAAACTCTGCGTTTTTATTGTCGGACATAAATCGGTTTGTAAATGAAAACATACTGTTTTTCCTTTCTAATGATGCCTTATAGAAAGAAAACAAAAAAAGCGCAGTATATCACTGCGCTACAAACTACACCATTATCACAAATGATGTCCGTTCAATCTGTAAGGCAGTTTTTGACAACACAAATAAGAGCAGATAGCTGCCCATCTCATGCGCGTAACTTAAATCCTTACAGGACGACCGACATCAACACACCACACTTTCTTTTTATCACTATATCATGCTGCGGTCATTCTGTCAATGCAAGTCGTCCGAAGAAATAGCTGGGATGGATATGAGCAAGAAAATATTATTGGCAGACGATGAAAAGGGAATTGTCACTCTTATGAAAGGCTATTTTGATCTGGCGGACCGCTTATAACGGGAAGGAAATGCCTATGCTTGCCGTGTTAGGACAAATAGCTACCAGCAGGCGGCAAAATAGAAAAGAAATTGCTGGCGTGGGGGTTAGGTTTATGTCGGACTGATTGGTATATTAAATATCAGTAACACGGTTTACACGAACGTTCATACACGCGTAGCTGAAGTCGGGGTGCAGCGCGCAATCGACGTGAGTGACGGAAGCCTTTATAAAGCGTTTCTCTAGGAGGGGCATATAACGGCATGATCGCTTCCGTAATCGTAGCCAGAGCCGGATATATTTGCATGATTTTTGTAAGTTCTGCCCATACAGATACCGTACAGCGCCCATTCCGTTTCGTTCCACTGTGGATGTGGAGACTGGTTCTATTTTCGGCAATAACGGGGTGCCGCAGATAAAGACCTCCGCTACCCGGAACTCTCTTGGCGGGAAGCAGCTATCTTCTGTATTTCGATAAAATCACCTCTGTTTATATTTAGAATATAGTAAAGAGGGGCCACAAATCTTTAACAAGTATTCAAGAGAAGTTTTGATATTGATAAAGGAGCTATGCTATGTCAATTTATGACAATTAGAGATGTTCGCGCTGTAATTCGCCGTATGGCGGCTGCTCATGCTGCTGTGGGTATTATTACTGCACGGCACAGGGCTCGACAGGCCCGACAGGACCTACCGAGGCACTATTATTAGGAAAACAAACTGCCTTTTTATTAGCGGTTTTTAAACCGCTTCGGATTGGGTGTTGATTTCTATATATTCAATGACCCGGCGTAGTTCATCTGCAAACTTAAACTTTACGCTGATGTTGCCGTTCTCATGTACTTTGATTTGCTCCACAAGCTCGGTTAGAACATCCCTTGTCAGCTTCTCAATGTTCTGAAATTGCTTGAAAACTGCTAAAAAAGGACTTTCGGCATCAATGCCATTTTCAAGCTCTTCCTTTTCCGCTCTAAGCGTTTCGATAACCTGTGTAAGCTCCTGCATCTGATTGTCATAATCCTCCCGCATATGGCGGTAGTCCATATGTGAGATTTCTCCGTCTTTCCAGTCCTGCCAAACCGCTTGTTTATATCGTGTAATTTTCGCAAGCTCTTTTTCTTTTTGCTCTAAAGCGTTCTGCAATTTGACAGATTGGCTTTTGAGTAAAGGAGCCTTGTTGATATAAGCAATCGTATTGGAGTAATGAACAGCTAAGTAAACCTGTTGCTGAACCGCATAGAGTACAGCCGCTTCTAATCGGTTGTGCTTGATAGAGTGCTTAGTGCAAGCCGTTTTTGACTGGTCTTTGTAGGTACGGCAGAAGTAGTATACTGTACCTTTAACTTGACTTCGGGCCATTGCTTTGCCGCAATCCGCACAGCGTAGGAAACCACTAAATAAATATAGCTTTTTCTGCTGTGGGCCGGTTCGGGTATCTTTCAGTAGCAATGTCTGAACCTTTTCAAAGATTGCCCGTTCTATGATTGGCTCATGGGTGTTCTCTACAATATACCATTCTTCTTCTGGCGTTCTTTCCTGTACATGGATTTTATAGCTTTTCTTGCGGTAGCGGCCCTGTACCATATCACCGCAATACATACGGTTTTTCAATATGGTAGTAATCGAGGTTGCTGTCCATAGGGGTTTTTTAGCCGGGTCAAGGCTCGGATTAGTATATTTCTGCTTTAGAACCTCCCGCTTATATGCCGCCGGGCATAAGACGCCATGTTCATTCAAATTTCGTACAATCGCATTTTTGCTCATACCGTCTAAAAACATGGTGTAAATATCCCGGACAACAACGGCGGCGGCTTCGTCAATGACTAAAGCGTTTTTATCCTCTGGGTGCTTCAAATACCCAAAGGGGGCAAATGAGCCGATATGCTCCCCGTTGCTCCGCTTCATGTCAAATACCGCCCGGACTTTATCGGAAGTTTCGGCACAATGATTTTCATTCATTACGCCTTGTATTGGTACGGCAATGCTCCGCATATTGCGGGGGTCTTTATAACTGTCCAGCGTTTCGATGATACAACGATATGAAGCGTATATCATGGCGGGGGAAGTAATCATCTAAATAATAGCCCTGATCGCCATAGTTACGGAAAGAACGTGCCAAGTCTTTCACGGCAACGCAATTTATCTTTCCGGTTTCAATATAGGTCAGCATATCTTGAAAATCTTCTCGTTCTTCGTCTGTTGTGCCAGATATGCCATCGTCAATAAATACCTTGACAATCTCATATGTATCGCCATCGTCCATAGCGCCAAAATGCGCTCTTAGGATTTTTTCTTGGTTTTTAACACTTTCGGAATCGTCATGTTTTAGTGGGTGTTCATCCTCTTTGGACAGTCTAATGTAAAGTCCAACATACCATATTTTTCTGGATTTTCTCACCATAGATGTTTGTGAAATATTAGCTCGGCTTTTCCGCGCCATAGCGGCCTCCTTTCCATCACCTTACACCTATATTATACCATTTTGGCATAAAGCAACACAATGTTGTCACGGCCTGTAAACTGGCTTTACAGGCCGCTTTTCTTGCGTTTCAGAAAGTCGGCAAACACATCTTGCAGGGCAGGGGCATCCTCGGCAAACTCCAATTTAACGCCTATATCCCCCACACGAAAACAATAGGGATTTTTTACTGCTGCTATGACTTTCGCCGCACGTTGTTCCTGCGGCACAGTCGTATCAAAGATGAAGCCGCTAACATCAACTAAATCCTCTTTGTTTACAGCTTCTATGTCCACGCTTGCCAATTCTGATATTGGAATACGTTTCTTCAATCACAATCGCCCCCTCCTTTCCATGTATATGAATTGCTCGGATTGTCCTATGAGAAAACACAAAAGGCCACCACTTTTACGGTCAAAGTGATGGCTTTTAATCTTTCCACATACTTCGGGCCAACTTGGCCCGAAGTCAATAAGGGCTGTTCTGATAGTGCTGTTCGGCTTCTTCTATGCCGCATATATCGAAAACATAGTGAAGCTCCGATACCACACGCTTTATATCGTCCGGGCTGAAATCACAGTTTTCCATAGCCCGAATGACATAGCCACGACAAGCGCCGTTGCTCCATTGCTGAAACAGCAATAACTGTAATTCCTTTTCCATAGTAAAACTCCATTCATCAATCGGGAGTATGCCATACCGTTATGGGTTGGCCTGTCATAAGACAGAAAGGAACGGTACGGCACTCCCTTTATATAAAAACGCTGGCCCGGACGGGCGGCGGCAACCGCCCTCATAGGAATCTCACCTCACCCCATGCTGATGGCGTGGCGGTCAATGCTGTGAAGCGTTCAAACCGCAAGTATCAATATACCAATCAAAAGATTATCGCCGGGTGGCTTGCCATATCCACTCTGCCACAGTCAGTATTAATCGCTCACGCCCCGTTAGGTCTTTCCCCCTTTCACATGGGCGGTCTTGGCGTACTCTATGGCTTGGCTCCCTCTTGATTGAACGTATCCGGGCCAACGATATTTTATTGTCAAAGAGCAGAAAGGGAGAAGTATATCCCTCTACTTATTAGGACTGGAAAAGGCGTTTTGCCGACCCAAACATATATAGATTTGCATAGAAAAACGCCTGGCAGTTTGATACTGCAAGGCGTTTCCTGTTGCTTCGGCTTATTCAATTTCCGGTGACAGATTACGAAATAAATCACAATCGTAAAAGTCTATAATACACATATCCAATCCGTCACACAGCTTCTTTACCGTAACGGCACTTACATCCCTGCGTTTCGGCTCTAACATACTGTATACGGTGGAGGGCGTTACTCCTGCCAACCGGGCCAACTCGGTAAATGATATGTTGCGTTCTTCGCATAACTGCCGAAAGCGTTCTGCAATAGCGTCTTTAATTTTTATGCCCTCACCACCTTTCCAAAGGTATGTGACAAGCATATCAATCCATACGCCTTAACGTATACGCACTTGCGTACTTATGGTTTTTTTGTTACACTGATTTTGCAAGGAAAACGGCCCTGCAAAAGCAAGGCCGCCCCCGGTAAGTATTCGCTATTCAGCAAGGAGCTTGCAAAGCTGATTTAGAGCACGTTTAATCGAGCGGCCTATGGCGGCTTGATCTACGCCCTCAATTTCCGCAATCTGGCGGTGGGTCAGGTTGTCAATGAAATTTAACGTCAATCGCCTACGCTGAATATCGGAAAGCTGATTGATAGCGGCATGAAGCCGTTGATAGCTTTCCATTCTAATCACGAGATCGGCAATATCTTCTTGTGGGTTCATCATAGCCGTGTCGGTCAAACCGTCTATAAAATCCACATAATCAAGGTGTCGCCTGTCTTGCCGCCTTTGGGATTGAATTTGCCGGGTGGACTGTTCCAGCAGTTCTTTAACCGGAGTTGAAACCTCAACACAAATTTCACTCCCATTGGCGGTTTTATATTTTATCGTTACTAATGGCTTGTCCATTATTTTTCCTCCATTCATCATGCTTGCGGATTGCTCCGCAGGGTTTACGGGCTGATGAATGGAGAAAAGGCGGGGAACGACAGCCGGGGCCGCTATGCTTTGGCGGCCCTGCCCGGACTTCGGGCCAAGTTGGCCCGAAGTACAAAAAAACACCAGTCCGAGAAATTACTCGAACGGTGTCGAAGAAAAAATGGCCGCAGTAGCCGTATGTATATTTTGAAATTGCTTTTTTGAATTTTTGAAAAAGTGGAGCGTCAGCTAAGCCAAACCGTTACAATGAAGCAACGGTTCCTCCCCAAAATAAAACAGCGGCTTTGGATACATAAAAACTCCTATTCCCAAGCCGCCGCCATCATATTTTGAGAGAAAAAAGGGCGCACTTATTACACCCTCCACAACCTCTTTTTTTGAAGAGAAGCGACGGCTTTGAACTATGATTTATAGCAAAAGCCACCGCTTGATAATCCAAGTATATATCTTAAAAATAATTCATCAGAGCAGCAGCATAATTCTAACATATAAGCGATTGTTAGAGTGATTGTTCTTCTATCAACTGGCAATGTCCTGATATTTGTTTTTCTTTTTATAAATTATGTAGTACAGTGCGGCAGAAATACAGGCAACAATATGGCTGATTAGGACTGCAAGCCAAACGCCATTAAGACCTAAAAATGTCTTTGAGAATATCCACGCCAAAGGCATACGAACCACAAGATAATAAAACATCATCAGCAACATACCGACCATAGGTTTTCCCATACCGTTAATGGTTCCAAGCAAACAATTTGTTATCGTATTAAATACATAGCCTGCTCCAACAATCAGAAAATACATTGAAACTAATTCTGCTACACCGGAGGTATTTACAAATAATCGTGATAACGGTTTTGCAAAGGCAGCTACCAAAATGGATAATACCAATACGATAGCACCACCGTTTAAAATGGAACATTTCAAATAGTCGTTTGCACGGTCAGTCCTCTTTCCACCAACACATTGCCCTATAATTGTTGTCATTACCATATTAAATGCCATAGCCGGATAAAGAAGAATAGTTTCCAATTTACCGGTAATTCCATAACCCGCAATCGCTGTAACACTAAATGCACTGATAACCGCTGTTAAAAAGCTGGTGCTGATAGCGGGAATGCTTTGCTGTACAATAGAGGGCAGAGCATTTTTTATCATAGGCTTGATAAGAGGAAAATCAATCAGTGAGAAATGCAGTGAAAACAGTTTTTTCTTGACTAAATAAACAACCAAAATGATAACTGAAATGCTCTCTGAAATGATGGTTGTAACCGCCGCTCCATTGAACCCAATCCACTTGATAAATATAGGATTCAAAATACAGTCCAAAACAGTACAAAGTAAAATTGAAATTGCTTGCAGGGAAGTATTTCCGTAGCTGCGCAAAAGTGCGGCAAAATATAAATAGAGAAATGTCGAAATATAACCGAGTAAATAAACTGCTAAATAATCATAGGCCATATCAAAAAGTTCAGAACGTGTATTTAAGCAATTTAAAATTGTGGGTAATCCTAACTCCAAGAAAATTGTTAAAATAACGGAAAACAAAACTGCCGCAACAAATGATGTAGTAACTAAACTGTCTACTTGTTTTTTATCGCCAGCGCCTATTTTTTGAGACAAGATAATAGAAAGTCCGTTGGTTGCTCCCATTCCGATTGCAGTCAAAAGTAATATGACAGGGGTGGAAGAAGTTAAAGCCGCCATAGCCGTTTCGCCTAATAGATTGCCTACCCAAATGCTGTCCATGATATTATAGGCCAGATTCAAAAACATAGCCGCCATCATGGGTAAGGCCATTTTAATAAAAGCTTTTCTCGTGTCAGCATTAATAAAATCTATATTTGAGGTCATAGTATTCTCCTTTTATGAATGAAAACCATTCATTTATTGTTTTGTTTTTAACCCTGCTTGTAAAAGCAGGGTCAAGGTTATATTTGCAGTATAAGTTTTAGAAATTCTTTAATTCTTGTGATTTTTTCAGAGCCAGGCATTTGTTCATTGAGCAAAATTCCTAACTGCCCGTATACAGCAAAGGAAGCGGCTGTCTCAGGATCAGTTAGATGTGTTTCCCCAGCTTCATTTGCCTTTTTGAACAATTCGGCAACGAAAGGAACCATAATTTCGCAAACCCTTATAGACAACTGGTCATGTATTTTTTTACTATTTTCGTTGTGAAATAGTTTATAGTGAATGCTGTCATCTTTTTCAAAGTCAATGTATGATGGTGTCTGTTCCAACTTTTGTGCTAAGGTCAGGCTGTCATTACAAAGAATGGTTTTCATCTTGTCTGCCAGCTTGTTTGCATACTCTTGTATGCAAGAGTCAAACAGAATCTCCTTTGACGGAAAATAGCGATAACATAAGCCTTGGGCTACCCCTATCTTATTCGCTATATCTGTCATGGATGTTTTTTCATATCCTTTTTCGTAAAACAGAACCATAGCGGCATCTAATATTTCTTGTTTTCGTACCTCTGGTTCTTTTGAAATGCGAGCCATTCTATTTTGTACCTCCTGCTTTCATTATTTTATTGAAGAAACTATGAATGAAGTATGGTTTGCTTTTTGCCAGATAACATTTTGAAAATACAAACCCAGCAAACGGCATATCTCGTGCTTAGAATACATCTTCACATCGCCCTCACTGCTAAAACGCATAAACGCATTCATAATTATCCGACCGAAGAATGGCTGCCAACAATCACTTATAATAAAGCTACCTGTTGGCTTCAAAACTCGATAAACTTCTGCTATAACCTTTTCAGGAGCCGGATAATGGTGAAAGGAATCATTGCAATAGACAACATCAAACGTTTCATTTGCGTATGGCAGGTGTTCTGAATCCCCTAATGTAAGGTAAGCGTTGTCTTGTAATTTTTCCTTTGCCTTTTGCAACATGTTTTCAGAAATGTCAATTCCATAAACCCTTTTATCTGGAAACGATTGAAGAATAGCTTGCATAACAGTTCCTGTTCCACAACCTAAATCCAGAGTGGTATTGAAATCAAGACCAGATAGTTTCTTCAATAATACTGGATAAAGATTTCTTGCGTGTTGTCCCTTTATATCTTCGTCATAAGTGGCCGCTTGTTGATTAAAAGCAATTTTTGATTTTTCTTTATTTCTTATCATCTGATTTCCCTCTTTCAATGAACAGTGTAACACTATATAATTAAAATGTCAATGAGTGAATTTCATTCATTTTATGTTTTTGTTTGTTTATCTTCAATCTATATATAGCAGATATGGCAGAATTTAAACACTTCCGCTAAACGGCAAGCAGGGCAACTGTGGCCACAGTTGCACGTTTTGAAGATTTTCCCTTACGAGAAATCTTCAAAACTGCTTGTTGGGGAGTGCCTTCCCCAAACCCTGCGACTTCGGGCCAAGTTGGCCCGAAGTCGGTGCGTTGCACCTCATGTTGCGTCATGTAGCTATCGCTCCATTTCCTTGTTTTTCTGTCCGTCTGTCAGGCCGAGCAGATGGTCTATATTGCTTTTCACCGTTATAATTTCCTGCATATTCTTTTTGGCTTGCCGGTACTCCTGGTAAGCCTTTTTCTTGTCTGCCGACAACCGCTGAAACTCCGTTTTGAGCGTATCCATTTTGGGGAGCTTGGAACCGTTCAGAAGCCTATCCATAGTAGCCCTTGCCGCCCGGTAGGCGGCAATATCTGCTTCATGCTCCGCAAGGTATTTCCTGCTGTACTTCGCCGCCTTGTACCCCTCGAATACTGGCCGGGTCTTGGCATAATCCACAACCGCCGCTTTCAATTCCGTATTGGTACGCATGGCGGTTTCGGTGAATTTTATGCTGTCTGAAAGCATATGGAAACGGTCTGCCGCCTGTGCTGCCTTTTGCTCCAAATCGGCATAATCCATCAAGCCGTTTTCCTGCAAATACTGTAATGCCGCCGCCATCTGCTTTAGGTTATATATCTTGGCCCACTGTTCGTAAGCGGGGCCTTTCCCGGCTCTCATACGGGATTGAATATCTACAATCAGATTTACCTTGCGCCGTTCCATAGGAGCGGCCCGGCCCTCAATCGCCGCCCGTATATCCTCTAAGCCGTAGCCCTTGCCGAGCGTAGAAGCCCGAAGCTGTGTAAAGCGTTCCTGCCCCTCCATGCGGAAGCTGATCCCGCCGCCCCGCCTGTGCTTGACCTCAAAGCCAGCCAACCCCATTGCCTGTAAAAAGCTGTCCATATCGGGCGGCTTGTCGGCAAGGCAAATATCAATCTGCACCTTTAGGCGCTCTTGAAAGGTAGGCGTTTTGTTGCCGCCGAGCCATTGCCCATAATGCCTGTATTTTCCCTTGCTTTTCAGCTTGGGATTAACAATATAGGAAAGGCCGTTTTCAAGGCAGATTCGGTCAGAGAGCCGCCGAACCGCACGGGCCGAGCCAAGAAAATCCCGAAACTTCCTTGTGCAATCGAGAGTAGTTGAATTGTAATAGATATGAACATGAGGGTGGGGGCGGTCAACATGGGAAACTACAAAAAAGGCGTGTTTGCCCTTTGTCCAGCGCATGGCGAAATCATAGCCGATTTTTAGCGCCGTTTCGGAATCCACTTCGCCGGGAACAAAGGATTGGCGCACCTGATAGCACAAAATGTCCTCGTCTTTTTTCTGCTCCCGGCCTGTAACGGCTTTGTATTTGGCCTTGCTCAAAAGAAACTCCGCATCTGCGGTTTTCGGGTCACACTCATAAGCAAGAACCAAATCGCCGCCCTGTGTTTTTTCCGGGTTCTGTCCGTAGTCAAAACGGTCTTTCATAGACTGTGCTATCGTTTCGCCCTTACTGATGTGATGGGGTTTGAAATAGGTTGTTGCCATGTGCGGCCCTCCTTTCCAGTAAAAAACAACTTCGGGCCAACTTGGCCCGAAGTTGCCCGGCGCTTATTCAAATTCAATTAGTCCATAATGTAGAATCGCAGCCGGTTGCTTATGCCGTTCACTCCATCAATCAACCATTCTGCAATAGACTGTATTCCAAAGGGGGAAAGCAGGAAAGCAAATACCATTACCCATATGCAGTTGTTCAACATACAGCCTGTAACAAACATGGCAATAGCCAGTAGACCTAAAATGCCCGATATAACGGTAAGAATTGATGAAGCAAAGCAAAAGAGAAAGCGTGTCATTGTGCCAAACAGGGTCAGCACAATCATAAATGGTATAGCAATAATTTTGCCGATTATTTTCATAATACAAAGCCCCTTTCTTAAAAACATAAGTTAGATTGTTTATCCTACCTATATTTTACCATGCAGGAAAGAGGACAACAATGTTGTCGAGGCCGCACCGATCTTGTCCTGTGACTTCGGGCCAAGTTGGCCCGAAGTCATTTTTATTGTCAAAAGAAGTATTGAGATGTATAATATAAAATATAATCTTAAAATTAAGTAGGTGATACATATGAATATTGATTGGAGTGCAACTGCTGCTTGGATAGCTTTAGTAGTTGCCATTATTTCTCCGATTGTGACTTCAATTATAAACAATCGGCATTTATCTAAAATCAAAAAAATGGAGATTATTCAACAACGCGGACTTGCTGTTATTGAAGAATACATCTCGGTAACTTCTCGCGAAATATTAATTACAGGTGTATCTGACGCGTATGAAAAAATTTATGCCAAAGTATTTATTTACGTTCCTAAATCACTCCATTCACAACTGGAAGAACTTAATTCGTTAATATGCGACTGTGGCAATACATCGTTTCCCGACAAAGAAAAATGCCAAAAATTGTTGGTAAAAATTAGCCAATCGCTTAAATACGATACGGTATTTTGATCGATTAAAAAGCAGAAAGAGGTATGGCATGTTAACAGAATATAAAGGATATTCTATTCTTGTTCAGTATGATAAAGGCGCACCCGCAGAACTTTGTTATGTCGCAAGTATAAATAACGGCGCTCGAGGAAGTGAGCATACCCGTGGTTCTTCAGAAAAGGACGCAATAGAACATCTTAAAGCTAAAATAGATGGTTATGATGCTTTTAGCAGCATGTATCTTCAACCGCTTACAGAAAAAGATTTGTCTGCTTTGAAAGATTATATTAAGGGTAACTCAAGAAATATAGCAATGGCGTTAAAAAGAGAGCATATAATCTTTCTGGGGAGATTTGCGTCTTTAACAATGGCTGTAATTTATAATCATTACAAACTGATTGAAGAAACATTGCAAGCAGAAGGGGAAGATGTTTCTTTAGATATTGCAAAATTAGAAAAAAATAATATTGTTGAAAAAGTCGCTTTATACTCTTTTGACTATTATAAAAATAGAAGATCAGAATTAGAAGATGCACTTCGTAATTTTTAACCGACTAATAGCTTGTATTAGATGATGAGGGCAAGGGGAGCGGAAAACTCCCCTTGCCCTCATAGCGCTGTAACCGCTGCAAGCTGTTCCAGAATATCGGATACCCGGCCCCAAAGTTCGGTATATCCTTTTTGCAGGGCGGCAATTTCGGACGGATACACACCGTAGGTATTGGCATGAATGGCTATCTGATTGATATTGTTTGAACATCTGCGTTGCAGGGAAACAAGCTCCCGCACAGGGGAAAGGTCAACATTCAGCACATACCCGTTGAGCGCCATTTTGCGGATATATGCGCCTGTGTTGACTATCCCGGCTTCTGCCATACGCTGTTTAATGGTATCAAATTCATCTGCTGTAACCATGACATGCAAGTGAATATCCCGCTTGCGCTTGTATGGTGTCACCGTTCCTCCCGTTCCCGGCTTCGCCGCTTTGCCGGCGGCTCCTTTACCCGGTCTTTTGGTTTTTCCTCCGGGCGGGCCTGTGGAACAGGCAAAGGGGCATTATTGGGAAGCCCATCAATCATGTTGTAATTCTGCTCGGTGGAAAGCTCTGCGTTCCTAAGATAATTGTCTTTTTCGTTCATGGTGAAGCTCCTTTCTTTTTATTGAAGATGTTTTGATACGCTGATATAATTTAGTTAATTTTAGAACATATTGCGACCGAGGTGTGCATGAAAAACTATCAAATCCGTTTACTAAATAAAACAGAAACCCCCATTTTAGAAGAATTTATTTATCATGCTATTTTTCAAAGACCAGGTGAACCACTATTGCCTCGCTCAATCATTAACGAGCCAACAATTGCGGTGTTTATTAAGGATTTTGGAAAGCCAGATGATAATTGTCTCGTTGCTGAAATTGATATTGTCAATATTACTTTACACTTTTTTCTCAAGGATGTTCGACCTACGCTG